>NZ_JAJUBB010000002.1 GCF_028683135.1 Enterovibrio qingdaonensis | reverse complement strand
CAAGCATAAAAAAGGCCTGACTTTAGCTGTCAGGCCTTTTCGATAAAACGATGCTGTTAAAGTGAGGTTTCGGTGCCGTCAACGGCAACAGACGGAGCAGCGTTTTTCGTGGTATCACCACACGAGTAGGCATTACCAAACATGGTAACTGAGCTCGAGAAGCCTAGTGGCTGGTACAGGTACAACACATTAGCATCAAGATCATGCGCTTTCTGACGCATTTGGTTCAAGGTTCCCCAAACCATGTCTTTGTCTGCGTGCAACCAATAGTCGTAAAAATGACCTTCAGAACCGATTACCGTTCCCATTAATTCGCAATCTTGAATCGCGGCAACATCATCCCAGATCACATCAACTTGGTTTGACTCCTGCGTTGGAAAGGTCACACAGCCTGACAACAAGGATGCTGACGCAGCAAGGCAAAATAAGGCTTTTTTCATTAACTACGTATCTCAACATAAATAAAATCGGCGCGAAGTGTATCCTTCAGACTCGCAAAATCAAGTGAAACCGTATTCCCACTTCAAGTAATTCGTCGAGCCATCCCATAAATGGGCAAAATTTAGCAATAAAACAGCAAGTTATGACAGGTCGTTTTTATAGCCCTTGCCCTAGTATGGCTTGAACAAAATGTCACACTTTAGGAGACTTGCGTGAAAAGGATACCGGCGTTAGACAGCCTTCGGGGCTTGTTATTAGTTATCATGACGTTCAATCACTTGATCTGGGTAAGTGGCGGTGTGACCAGCCTACAATTGTTCACACTTCAGCCACTTGGACAATTTGGTGCCGCCGAAGCGTTCGTCTTTCTTTCTGCTTTGTTAGCCGGTGCCATATACAGCCGACCAGCACTATCTAATACCGAAGTAAGAAAGAAGGCATTTAAGCGGGCGATTACCATCTATCGCTACCACCTCATTTGTATTCTTGCGATATCAGGCTGGTACTTTTTTGTAAAATTCGCTATTCCATCAGGCATTCCATTATACCAATTTAGTTTTCCAGGAATTATCTCTGACCCTATCGGGGCATTAATCCTATCAATCACTCTGCTATCCAAGCCCAACTACCTCGATATTTTGCCTCTTTACATTTTTTTCATGGTTGGTCTGCCGTTTCTTATCGCAGCATTTCGAAAAGGCTATTTACTCTGGGTAATGGCCCTCAGTATTGCTGTTTGGCTATGTAGCGGTTTCACTGAGACCTCACAATTAACCGCGGTTGTTTCTTTCGTCTTTCCTAATGCCAACGTTCAACCCGGCTACTTCGACCCGTTTGCATGGCAAATCCTCTTTACCAGCGGTGCCGCACTCGGTTACTTAGCGCAAAATGGTTCAGTCAATTGGATAACACCTGCACGAACCATCATCGCGGCTCTAATCGCTCTCACACTTTTTGTATTGCATCGCGGTTCGTTCTTAGGATTTGGCTTTACGCCAGACGCGCTTTATCAGATGGCAGATAAGCCTGAAATTGGCTGGCTGAGATTACTCAACATTTTGGTATGGGTTTACTTGGTTGCAGCCATTATTCGCCATCGTCCTACCTTGTTGGAATTTAAGGCTCTGAGCTACATTGGCAGACATTCTCTGCATGTATTTAGCTGGCATGTCGTTCTGTCTTACATCGTGGGTTTAGCACTGTTCGATATAAGATTTGAAAACTATTACCTCATTGTTGTCTTCGCACTGGTTGCAACCCTCTGGATCCCTGCTTGGATTAAAGAAAAACAATCCCCTACATTGGAAACGAAATGGTGGGCAACCGTCACCATGCTACCCACACTTTTAGTTGCAGTACTCAGTGTAAACCTTCTCAATCCAGCACTAGAAACAGAACAGTCCGACGTTGCTTCGCTTAAAGCGTTGGCACCAAACTCCATACAAGTGCAAGTTTCAAACATCGGCAATGAAAACGCGCCGATCCAGATTTTGCTCTTTAAAGACACGGATGATCTGATGGGTTCCCCCAGCGCAGGGGCTCTGACTGTCAGTCCTGAACAAGCCGAATCAGGTGTCGTATTTGAAAACGTCGCGCAGGGTAAGTACGTCATACTTGCGTTCCAGGATATTGATGGGAACCACTATCTCACTGTAGAAAACAGCGTTCCGCAGGAAGGCTTTGGTTTTTCAAATCTGCCTATCGTTAATGGGCCTCCTGCAATGAGCGATGTCGCCTTTGAACATATAGAGTCACAAACCCAAAAAATTGTTTTTAACCACCTGTATTAGAGTCTGTTCGAAAAAAAAGTGTTTCTCCGACAAACGTCGGAGAAACACACAACGACAACAAGGAGTAACGTAGTTATTGATACTGCCATTGTCCGTATCCTTATGGAGCAATAGGCAACATCAAAGACATATCTGCAATCAAGATGCCATAAGTTCAAGTCTTTGAAGTAAAAGAGATATGTAGACATTGGCAGACAGGAATATGGAACGAGTGACCAATGTAGGTGCAAAGGCTGCACTACAATGAGGTGCCTTTCTGCACGGCATATTTGTCTATACCGCCAATCCCATTTTTAAATAGGGTAACTCCGATTCATAAAAACGTTATATTTCCATAACATTCATAACAGTTAACCCATTGAAATTATTGACATCCATCACGTAAATTTTGAGATAAAACAACACCATATTGAGTTTGGAGTCAATATCCTGTTCTCTGAATGGTTAGCCCCCGCATAAACTTCACTTTTTGATCGAGTTTGTTGCCGTTAGTCGAAGTTATTCATAAGTTTAGGTGCTATCTTGTCGCTATCGAACACGCTGCCGGGTGTACCCTACGAAGGTGAATTTTACACCTATACCCGGCAGCTTCCCCTTCGCTTTTAATTAATGCCTTTATAGAGGAAACCGTGAACGTTACGTTTCTCGACCAAGACGCAGACCTTCCAAAAGTGTTGGATTTGCTCATCCAATTGCGACCACAATTCACGCAAGCGTCACTTTTAGAACAAGTAATCAAGCAACGCGAGTCAGGCTACCAGCTTGTATATGTTGAATCAGAAGGCACCGTTTTAGGGGTTGCTGGTTTCGTTGAAGGTGAAAAGCTGGCTTGGGGAAAATACATCTACGTCGATGATTTGGTTGTTGATGAATCGACGAGAGGCCAAGGTGTAGGAACACTGCTTATCAATTGGTTTAAAAAGCGCTGCAAATCAGAAGGCTTTAACCAACTTCACCTTGATTCAGGCGTACAACGCTATAAAGCACACCGTTTCTATCAACGCGAAAAGTTTCGTATTTCCAGCCACCATTTCGTGACCAAATCATTCAAATAGTACAAACGCTGCTGAGGGTGTGTACTCCCACACCGGAGAGTCGCTAACTCCAACTCAGCAGCACCTTAACTAACGTTATTCTGACTTGGGAAAACACCCAATATTCTTCGCATCATTTCCGCCAAATGCTTGAAATGGGCGAAGGCCGAAGTACGGCATGATGGCGTAAATGTGGTCAAAAATGTCCGCTTGTACACCTTCGTAAAACACCCAATCGGTATTGTTCGTAAACGCATAAATTTGTAAGGGTAAGCCTTCTGGAGTTGGCTGTAATTGCCGAACCATAGAAAGCATGTAGCTATGTATATCCTTATGCGCTCGCAGGTAAGTCGAAAGATACGCCCTAAAAATACCAATATTAGTCATATGCCTTAGGTTCGCAGCATGGTGAACATCTTCAAACGTTTCATTGAAGTCTCTGATTTCTTTATCTCGCTCAAAAAGAAACTCCCGAAGAATTCGAACCTGTTTCAATTCTTCTATTTCTTCTTCTGTCATAAATCGAATAGACGTAACATCAATGAAGACTGAGCGATATATTCGCCGCCCACCGGACTCCGACATACAACGCCAATTAATAAACGCACCCTGCACCAGAGCATACGCCGGTAGCATGGTCACGGTATTATCGAAATTCCTTACTTTGACGGTGGTTAACGAGATTTCTTCAACTGAGCCGTTTGCACCATAGCTCTCCATCTCAATCCAGTCGTTAAGGTTGACCATTCTGTTTGCTGATAACTGAATTCCGGCAACAAAGCCAAGAATCGTGTCTCTGAATACCAGCATGACAAGACCTGTTGCAACCCCTAAGCCACTCAGGAAAATTACGGGCGATTCATCCGCCAGAATGGATACGGACAGGACAATAGCAACGATGAACGTAAACAATTTGATGAGCTGTATAAAACTCTTGATGGGCAGTCGTTTCGTGACACCTTTTTTATGGGCGATTTCATCCAGCGCATCTAGCAATGAAAACAAGACCCACACAAACATAATCAGTACACCAACACCCAAGAGTCGGTCGGTTGTGGTGGACAATAAAGGATGGTGAGTCAATATAGGTGGGACCAGCACATCGAGAATCATTACAGGGACAGTCGCTGCAATTTTCTCCAACACTTCATGGTTTGTAAGACTTTTTCCCCAAGACTCTTTGTTTTTACTGATGATGACATTGACAGATTTAACTATCACACGGTGGATTAAAAGATAACAAATAACAGCGACACCTACCGAGGCGAGAAGGAAAACTAATGTAGGCTCCAGCCCATATGGGTCACTATTCACGCCTATTGACGCGAGCTTATCCGTCACATACTTTCGTACACCATGATCCATGCGCGTTACTCTCCTAGGTTCAGTTCAAAGAGCCTAGCAGTTAAGAATAAAATTGGGTGAGGAAGTTTTGATACATTTAAGCCAGCATCCACGCCGTTTCAGTTGACCAATGCCATTGCGCACTGCTGGCTTCCATAAGAGCAATAAAATTACCCGCTATACGTACGCGTCTACTTTCCTTGCGTCTCGCCTATCCGCCCTTGCTCTGCGCTCATAACCTCTGTAGCAGGGTTTACCCGCTCTTCTTTCGCGCAACGCTCGCCGCTCAATGACATAAACGCCGTTGACCAACTTAGTCTCGACGACTTGGATGTATTTCGATGGCTTCATAGCACTCCCAAACAACCCTGCATGATGCATTTTGCTGCATAAGTAGCTTAACGACTAACGCGCCACTATCTCCACCTCTGTCAGAATATAAAACACCGTTTTCTCAGCGGCGATACACAATCTTATTGTTGGCGTTCTCGATTCTCTCGCCACTATTTGTGACTCGCAAAATGCATCGTGGTCGTTCTAAATTCAACCCAATTACTCTCACCTTAAAACCAGTTACGTACCTTCGTTCAGGAATGAATTATTTTATTTGAATTAGTCATTGAATTTGTTGTAAAACATGCGCCCTTTTGCTCAACACAAATAGTCGTGGCCACCAACTCTCAACGAAATATTGCACTTGGTTCCAATTCATAACTTAAAAAACTCAACTGCTTATTTTTCCCGCAATACCTGTCGCACGTATATAAGGCGCTTTTGGCAATCGTTAAACCCATTCAGGCCTTTTTAGGAATAATAAAAATGTACAAAAAAAAGATTCTGCCCATTCTCATTGTGGCAGCGCTTGCTGGCTGTGATGATGACAATCAAGTCTCAACAGGGGGTGGTATTCCATCCATCCCGGATACTGGCACGCCTGATACCGGAAATCCCGACACTGGCACGCCACAGCCATCGATTATTGCGGGTGAGTTTTCGCTAGATGGCAACAAGGTTTATGGTTCATCAGTCAACTGTAACGGTGAGCCTGCTAATGCATTCGAATTTGAAGAGAAAGAGACAGTCACCTGTAGTTACGAAGGAACTGTTCTGGCAACATTTAGCAATGTGAGCATCGAGAACCTCGCTAAGTCTGGCCAAGCGATTACACGCCATCGTTTAAATCTGCATGATGCTGATGAGTTTGTAGACTCACCAAATAAAGCGCACAATGCACATGCATTACTGACTACCGTCTCTCCTTCCCACGGAAATCAAATTGATATTGAGCTGACTGCAACGCACGATAAATTAGCGTTCAGCAATATCTACAATCATGACTTGGCACTTCCTCCGGAAGAGTTCGACAAAATCATCGCAGAAAAGCCTGCGGAAGAAAATCTGGCAGACAAGAACCCGAGCGCGCACGTTCCAGAGATCGAGCCGGAGGTCACGCCAGGAACATCCACCGATCTAAACGCCGCTTTCGTTTCAGCGAACGCTGAAGAGGCATATCAGTACAAGCCAACAGAAGTCATTCTTTCAAAAGCCGTGATCACTGACAGCAACGGCACGCCAATTGAAGGGTTGTCTTACTTTAGCCATTCTTCACGTGGTAAAACCAATGCTGCTGGTGAGTTTGATTTTGCTTGGGGTGAGTCCATTTCCTTTGGCATCGACACCTTCGAGCTGGGTGGTGTACGCGGGAACAAAACCCAATTCAAATTGACGGATCTCGGTACTGACCAGCGTGGCCGAAACGCTGAGGCTTTGGTAAAACGTTATGCCGATAACACGCTAACTAACCGTGTAGTCAGCGAAAAAGTCACTGACGTTTTTGCGATGTACCCTAACGTGATCAACGAAGCCATTTCGCTGTCTCTAAACGACAAAGATACCGTACTAGAAGTAGGTGGTGGTCTGACACAGACGGTTGCCGCGGAATTCGAAAAACAGTTTAAAAATGGCATTGCAAGCCTAGTCGATGAGGCGATTTGCGGTAGCACCTGTGGTACGTCTGCCTTTTCATTTTTCAGCGAACCTGCCGTTCATACCGCCACTGACGATCTTGCTAACATCCAAGCTGACATCAACAAACTTTGGGGCATCAATGATGCACTCACTGACGGTTGGAAGCCTGTTAAAAAGTTCCACGTTTTTACCGATGCGACAAATTTCTATGGCAGTACTGGTTTGGCGCGCGGACAAGCAGCCGTCAATATCTCAAATCAGGCCTTCCCTGTCATGATGGCGAGGAACGACAACAACTACTGGCTGTCTTTTGGTGACAAAAAAGCGTTTGACGAGCGCAACCTTGCTTACATCACCGAAGCACCGTCTAAACAGAAAATTGACGTAGTCGGTAAGAACACTGCCACCTTCAATCTTCCGTTTGTCACCATTGGAGAAATGGGCAAAGGCAAGGTCATGGTTGTCGGTAATGGCCGCTATAACTCCATCCTTGTTTGTCCAAATGACTACTCTTGGGCAAGCAATGGACAATGTGGTGAAGGTTCTGTAGCGAAAGACAGCGATGACATGAAGAACTTCTTCAGTAACGCTATTCGCTACCTGACCAACCGCGCATCAGACGAAAAAATCACCGTCGGCACAAACATTCCTCATGTTTACTTTGCTCGTCATGGCCAAGTCTTGGGTATCAAGGCGGATTACATCATTTCTCCGGAATTCAATGTCGATACGGAGCAACTAAGTAGCTTCGATGGCATCAACCCAATTGAAATGCCACTTCTGATCATCAACGGCTTTGAGTACAAAAATCCTAACGGCAACCACTACATCCCGCCTCATTCAGCGGACGTAACCAAGCCGAAACTGACCCAAGATGACGTGACAGCCTTGATCGAATACGTCAACAAAGGCGGTAGTGTGTTGATGATGGAAACCATCATTCAAGAAAACAATACTGGTGAAACAGGACGCTTCCTTGATGCAGCTGGTATCGCATTTGGCATGGGTGATTCTGTTGTTCGTAATGGTAATGGCCCTAACGACGGCTATGCTGATCGCCCGCGTGCAAACCGCGAACATGCACTTTGGATCATCGAACGCTATGCGGCGAAATCTGAAGGTGAAGATCAGGCACCAACACTTCCCTACTCCATCGACCCAATTACTGGTGAAGTCATTTGGGATATTGAAGTGGGAGAGAAGCTCGACTTAGAAACCGCCTTCTATCAAGCGGAAATCGATGGCGAACTTAAAACGTTAAAAGCCTTCATTCGTGAAGAAGACCATTTTTCTAAAGATGAGAAAGGGAAATGGATTATTGGTGCTAATGGCAAACCCGTTCTTGATGAAGCATCACTGCAATTGGCGAAGAATAAGCTGCTTGACCAGTTCCTCGTTAACGGCCAACGCACTTACCAAGAGTGCACGCTCAGTGACTATCATTACGAGATCAACTGTCTAGAACGTCGTCCCGGCAATGGCATTCCACTAACGGGTGGCATGGAGCGTCCAATTTATACCAAGTTGGATTTAGGCAGTGAACAAGCGAAGGCCATGATTAAGGCCGCCGATCTTGGCACCAATATCGAGCGTTTGTACCAACATGAGCTTTACTTCCGTTCGAAAAGCAATGAAGGCGAGCGTTTAAGCAGCACCGATCTGAACCGTATTTACAACAACATGACCGTTTGGCTGTGGAATAACTTGGATTATCGCTATGAAGAAGCTCATGGCGATGAATTAGGCTTTGAGCGATTTACACAGTTCCTCAATTGCTACACCGCAAACATGGCAGATGGTAACACTCAGTGTCCAGCGGATCTCGGTGACAAGCTTGTCAGCATGAACATGGTGTATGGTGCAGATGCTGGCGAGTACGCAGGTCAAATGAACCCAAGCTACCCGCTAAACTACATGGAAAAACCATTAACGCGTTTAATGCTGGGTCGTTCGTTTTGGGATCACGACGTTGTTGTAGATGTTCGTCCATTCCCAGGCGAACCAAGCGGTACCACAGGTGGTACCTCAATCACGCTTGATATGAGTAATAATACAGCGGCTTACTACGCGGGTAATCGTCAAGCAACGGGCCAATGGGCAGTCGCTCATCAGCCGTTCACTGTTTCGGTCTCTGGCAATACAACGCCTGTTAAAGTGACTGTTGCCTTGCATGATGATCTGACAGGTCGCGAGAAACACGAACTGGCAATGATGCGTCCACCACGCATGCAAAAGTCTTTCGAGGTGGGCACTTCAACCGTGTTTGAAGTCCCTTATGGCGGCTTGATATATGTGCAAGGTGGAAACAGCAGCGAGGTCACCATCAATATTAATGGCACCGTCAATGCACCTTTGTTTGATTCGTCGAAGAATGGTTGGGTCAATGACCTGAGCTCGCCTGCTCCTATTGGTGATGTGGTCTCTGACAGCTTTATCTTCACTGCACCAAAGGCCAATATGACGGCAGCCAACGTTAGCGGTGGTGTAACGCAGTTTGCCGATGAACTGGATATGTTTGCCAATGATCTGAATGACTTCTACGCGAAAGATGAAGGCGTTGACGGTACACATAACCGTGCGGCAACACACCCAAGCATTCCAAACAATCGCCATGCTTTTGTGAATGACGTAGCTATCAGTATTGGTGCCGCGCACTCGGGTTATCCGGTAATGAACAGCAGCTTTAATCCGAATAGCCATGATATCAATACCGACCCACTCAACAGTTGGTTGTTATGGCATGAGGTTGGACACAATGCCGCACAGGCTCCGCTCAACGTGGAAGGAGCCACTGAGGTCGCCAACAATGTTGTCGCTCTCTACATGCAGCAGAAATATTTGGGTTCTATGCCACGCGTGGCAACCGATATCCGCATCGCGCCAGATTACGTTAATGCCGAAATGGGCCATGCGTGGGGTGCAGGTGGTCCGGGTGAACGCTTGCTGATGTTCGCGCAAATGAAAGAGTGGGCAGAAACAGAATTCGATATCACACACTGGTACACGAATGAAATCCCAGCTTACTACAACACTGATACAGGCATGAACGGCTTTAACTTCTTCAAGTTAATGCATCGATTAAGCCGTAACGCGAACGATCCTGCGATTTCACACTACGGCCAAAACCAGTGTTACAACTCAGGGCTAGGAGCGAGTGATGCATTGATGCTTTGCGCCTCTTACGCGGCACAAACCGATCTCACGGCGTTCTTCGAGGCGTGGAACCCGGGTACAGTGGCAACTATTCTGCCGGGTGTTTCCGAACCGCAGTACGTGGGTGGCATCTCAGACCAAGGTCGAAAAGCGGTGAAGGCACTCAACCTTCCACTGCCACAAAAAGATCCTATTGGCATCAAAACAGTGACAGCATCAGCACCGTATCCTGTTGCTCACTAATCTAGCGTGTCTATTCAAGCCCCTTACATAGGGGCTTTTTCTTATCAAAATCACAGAATCGAAAAAGAACAGACAAAAAAAAGCCACCTTTCCGGTGGCTTTTTGATTCATCTCTTTAAGTTGAAAAATAGAATACTGTGGTGTTGCTATAACTTACTTTTGCTCGCGTGCTCAGTATGTTGAGCTACCTAGCCTCATGGTCAGATACACATGGGCTCTATTGGACTAGCGAGGTCTTTCACTTAAAGTGGCGTATTCCTACGCTGATGTAACATTCCAAATTGTTATGTCACCCAAGCGGCCAGTCTCACTTTCTGGCGGAAGCGAGCAGAATGCTCGTCCTATTCGTCTAAATTGCCTGAGTGCAATTTGATTATAGGGCAACCAATCTGGGCCGCTACGTCTCATTATTACGATTGTGACGGGCTTTCCGAATATAAATTTTGCCTTCTCTTTAGTGCAATTTTAGGCAAGGTTTATGCTTCTCCAAACCACGATGCACGCGGCTTAAAACGGGGGTTTACGCAGGCTACTAAAACACAAAAGAAAATCAGATTAGGTACACAAAATTTTCGTTGTTGTGCGTATAATGATGACCGGATCTTGTGCCCTTGTTTTTGTTCATGGATGTTAGCTTGACAGTTTTCCACTCACCATTCCGTTTTATACCTACCGCCCAAGCATCACTTGCAATGGCATTTTTTGGATTAGGTACTGCGTGGGCACTTTACCACCCCATAACGGGGTCTTTGTCACGCCCTCTTTTGTCAGGAATTGGCATTTTACTTATTGCCCCCGTTTGGTTGAAATACCTATTTGAACCGAAACGTTTCTTTCAAGACCTGCGTGATCCGCTCTACGGGAGCTTAATGGCCCCCATGACAATGTCGCTATTGTTGATGGCTGATTTCCTCGCAGAGATACATGTGGAGGCTGCAGCCATTGTTTGGTACCCCGCCATGACAATGCATGTCTTCATGGCGAGTTACTTTTTCTTTCATCAAGCGAAGTCCTTCGAAAAGTGTAATATCTACCCCAGTTGGTTCCTCTATCCCGTTGGATTGATTAGCAGCACACTCGCCGGCCCTAAGCTTGGTTTTGATCATGAATCTGCCCTGCTCGCCCATGTCTGTATCGGTGCGTATTTCTGCATGCTTCCCTTTGTGCTTTACCGTCTCTGTTTCTTAGAAACCTTGCCGAGAAACTCACGTCCTGTTCTTGCCATCATGGCGGCACCGGTGAATCTGGCTCTGACAGCCTACTTGGTTAACCTGCCTTCTCCTGATCCAGTGCTTGCGGGGGCGTTAGCGGGCGTCGGTATTATGATGACGCTGTTCGTCTACCTGTGTTATTTCGACCTCTTGAAAGAGCCGTTTCAGCCGACAATCGCTGCATTGACGTTTCCGTCAGTCATCAGTGCCGTTGCCATGGAACGTTTAACACTGTGGCTTGGGACTGATTTTCCTCATTGGTCATGGCTAGAAAGACTGGGGCTGTTTGAGTTGGTGATCGCGACACTGTTGGTGACTTGGGTGAGTTTTGGCTACATCCGACACTATGGATTCGGTCGATAAAAAGCCCCTTTCGGGGCTTTTTACTTTTCACCTAGTTCTTCAATCACCACGTCGATAAAACTACGCACTTTCGAAGACATGTGCTTTCGGCTTGGGTAGACCAAAAAAATCTCAATGGGCATTTTGGGATAATCGGTAAAAAGCTCCACCAGCTTGCCTGACGCCAGTTCATCTCGCATGTTAAAACGAGGAGTTCGAATAATCCCACGCCCCTCAAGACATAAGGACAATATCAACTGGGAACTGTTTGAGGTCATAAAACTCTCAACGTCAACGTCGATAGGCTCCCCGCTCTTCTCTGCGTATCGCCACGTGTTAAAGTTCGGTAAATTGCTATAACTGATCACACGGTGTTTTGTGAGTTCACTAGGGTGAGACGGCGAACCGTGAGTTGTTAAATACGCAGGCGATGCCACCGTTACACCTTCTGATGTCATGAACTTCCGGCAAATCAAACTTGAATCTTCTAAGGACTGTGTCGCGCGAATCGCGATATCAATGCCTTCTGCCACTAAATCGACTTTTCTGTCATTCAATTCAACATCGAGCGTTACGTTAGGGTATTTATCGCTAAAACGGCTGATGAGCGGAGCCAGCGTAATCAAGCCAAAGCTTGTTGGACAGCTGATTTTTAGATGACCTTTCGGCGTGCTTTGATGACCGAGCATCGCGCTTTCTAGTTGTGCGGCGTCTTGTACAATTTGTCGGCACTGCTCAACGTACAACTCACCTTCGGGCGTAAGATTCAAAGATCGTGTTGTTCGGTGCAGAAGCCGCACCCCCAAGCGTTCTTCTAATTTGTTAATTTCTTTACTGATATAAGAGGTCGAGTGACCCGTTTTATCAGCCGCCTTTGTAAAACTGCCATATTTAACCACTTCCGTAAAAATGATCATTCCATCAAACAGTTGCGTGTTCATTCCCGTTTCCAGACGCGTTCTTTTAAATAAGCATAACGAGATTAGAAGCCATATGGAAACAATCCTTCCACATAAAGGCTATTAATCACTAAGTGATAAACAATTAAAGTAGACAACACGTTAAGGGAAGAAAGTAGGCAACCTCATGAAAGAACTAACAAGAGTGAATCACATTGGGCTGCGTGTCAGTGACTTTGAACAATCGACCGCTTTTTATAAAAAATTAGGGTTTGAGTACATTGCCGGCCCAATTGGCCCAGAACCCGTCGCAATTGTTGAGCATCCTTGCGGCATCAATATCAATTTTATTCTAAACGCCTCGAAAAGTGACGGCGTAAATGTCTTGATGGATATTGATGAGAAAATGACGGGTTACACTCACGTTGCACTTGAGGTTTCAAATTTACACTCAGTGATAGAAAACCTGACTAACTTGAATATTCCGCTCTCGGGAGGGCCGATGACGCACCCGACTGGGGCATCAATCTTCATCCGAGATCCAGACCGGAACGTGATTGAATTTATTGAATACAACGGCACAAGCCAACTTTGAACAGAATTCTGAGGACTCAACTATGAAACTATTAGCATTTGCAGCATCTAGCAGCTCTCAATCCATCAACAAAGCACTGGTCACCTATGCTGCAGGCTTAGTGGAAGGTGCCGACGTGGAAATTCTCGACATCAATGACTACGAAATGCCAATTTTCAGCTCTGACCGCGAAGCGGACTTAGGTCAACCAGAACAAGCACAAGCATTCTTCAAAAAAATTGGTGAGGCCGATGCAATCATCGTGTCATTCGCGGAGCACAATGGTTCTTACACCGCGGCCTACAAAAACTTGTTTGATTGGACCTCACGCATCAATCAGAAAGTGTATCAAGGCAAGCCTGTTGTTTATCTGGCGACATCGCCTGGTCCTGGCGGAGCACAAACCGTGTTGGGTTCAGCCTCGACCAGCGCACCTTACTTTGGCGTTGATCTAAAAGGCTCTATGTCTGTGCCAAGTTTCTACGATAACTTTGACATGGAAACTCAACAACTGAGTAACCCAGAATTGGTCAGTGCATTGAAAAATACAGTAAATGCATTGAACGCCTAATCGCAGCACGTAACAGCGGGCTAATCAGCCCGCTTTTTTCAACATTCCTTCAGTCTCTAAAAAGTGAATAATTTCACTCAAGCCTTTTTGCTCTTTGAGATTCGTGAAAACATAAGGCTTACTCGGTCGCATTCTTGCGGTGTCAGAATCCATCACATCCAGATCTGCACCGACGTATGGAGCCAAGTCGATTTTGTTGATAATGAGTAAATCTGATCGGGTTATTCCTGGGCCACCTTTTCGAGGGATTTTTTCACCTTCTGCCACATCAATCACGTAAATGGTTAAATCCGCCAATTCCGGGCTAAACGTTGCGCTGAGATTGTCGCCCCCACTTTCAATAAAAACCAAATCTAAGTCTTGATGAAGCTTCGCCAGCCCTTCGACTGCTTCTAAATTCATTGACGCATCTTCACGAATCGCCGTGTGAGGACAACCGCCTGTTTCAACGCCGACGATCCGATCTGCACTCAATGCACCCGCTTCCGTCAATATTCGCTGATCTTCCCGCGTATAAATATCATTGGTTACTACAGCCACGGAGTAGTCATCTCGCATAGCCTTACAAAGCACCTCAAGTAGGGCTGTTTTTCCTGACCCAACTGGCCCACCGACACCAACACGTAAGGGCTGTTTTTCGTTCATCAATTCATCTCCTTATGACCGGAATAACCGTGAATATTGATTTTCATGACAACTCGACGCGATAGCTTGAGCCGGGGCGAAGTTTCCTATGTCATCGTTTTTCATGTTTTTGGAGTGAGTAACGGCATTCTCCAGAGTATGGGAAAGGTTTATCAGAATGCGTTGACCGGACGTTTGCCCTAATGGAACGAGCTTTACACCCGCCATTACCGTATTTTCTAACCAACTCCACGCGTATCCCCGGCACATTGCGTCCTCAGAAATCCCCCACTTAAAGCATGCAAATGCAAAACCTGATAGCTGATTGTGTGAAACCAACTCAAGTTCCACCGACCCTTCTTCAAGAATGCCGAGCTGCAACAACAGCTTCGACATGGTGCGCCCGCGCTGTTGCTCTTCCTGTCGTAACTCTAACGTTTCTCGGCTTGCATATAGCCAATCACTCCAATACCTAACGTCCTTGTCATCTCGTTTTGCATAGGCACAATGAATCCTCCTAAGTATGGGGAGTTCAAGGTGCGCTAAACTGTCCGACGCGATACTGTCGAGCCAATCTACAAACCCCTTTTCGTCTTGTATCCAACCCGCATCTATTGCCCATTCAAGCCCTTGAGAATAGCTGAATGCGCCTACGGGCAGAGAGGGACTGATTAGCTGAAAAAGTCGATAATCACCCATTGTTCTGCCGCTATTCACAACGAAAACCTCTATGCGATAAGAACAAACAGCACACCACTTAGCCCCATTGCAATAGACAGTTTTTCCTGACTGAATATTGACCCAAGCCTCTCTCCAGCCAGCAGCATAACAACGGCGGCGACGAGAAATCCGGCGGCGAATGCGTCCGAAGTGACATGCGCGCCATGCATAAAGCTGGATGCTCCAATCACAAGAAATGCGAGAGCCGCAGATATCTGTGAAAATGTGCCAAAACCTGCACTTCTCATGGCAACAGACATCGCGGCTAAGAACAATGCGCCCACTAACATAGGGAACATGGGGGACACTTCATTGGAAATGAAGGAACTTTGAATGGCAAAAAATACAAAACTTAGCAGCCCTGCAATAACCAATGCTTTCGATTTAAGGCTAGAAAATTGCGAAATGAGTACCCCCATCGCCACCCAAGTCACTACGTGTAAAATGCTGGTAAACGGATGAATAAAGCCATCGATATACTGGTGCGGACTCAGACTGCTCACTGACGGTTCTAACGTATGTGCAGCAACAGGTAACGCGAAGATGAAAGCCAATCCCGCTAAAAGATGCCTTACATTCATATCTCTCTCCTTAAGCTAAAAAATCCTTAATGTGAATGATGGTGCCCTGATGAATGCCCTCCATACGCACCATTTTCGGGCTCAAAAGGGGCACTTTCGACCACAACATCTCCACCTAGCAATCTGACCATTTCATCCAAAACATGATCATGGTGATAACGCACCCACCCCTCTCCAACTTGCAAGGGCACGTGTCGATTGCCAAGGTGATAACTCAATCTAGCCAGCAGGTGGGCACTATTTGCATATGCAGTGGAGACTTTTTCTGCAGCGGCTATAACTCGCACTTTCTCACCGGTTTCGGCGACCAAAACATCTCCTCCGCGTACGGTATGCCCCCGAGGAAGAAATAGTCCCGCGTCTTGCCCATCATCCAGCGTCACCTTGAGTCTGCTTTTTATTCGCGCATCAATGCCTAAATGAACCGTGGGCAGGTCATCTCTGTTATCAACACCGGTTTCAATCCTTGTAAATTCCAGCATGACGCTCCTTAAAATAGAAAATAACGTTGGGCCATCGGCAGCACATCTGCTGGCTGGCAAACCAATAGTTGACCATCAGCACGCACTTCGTATGTTTCGGGATCGACCTCAATGTTGGGCTGCCAATCGTTCAGCTTCATGTCTTTTTTACGAATGCTCCTACACCCTTTGACCGCGCTAATCCCACTCTTCAGCGTCAGCATCTCCGGCACACCATTATCAATGGCAATTTGTGACATAAAGAGTAGTGAACTTTGGGCAGGCCCGCCTCCAAATGCCCCAAACATTGGGCGATAATGCACGGGCTGTGGTGTCGGAATTGACCCATTGGGATCCCCCATAGGTGCTGTCACGATGAGGCCACCTTTGATAACTAACGACGGCTTAACACCAAAGAACGCGGGCTTCCAAAGGATAAGATCGGCCAGTTTCCCCACCTCGATAGAGCCGATTTCGTGAGACATTCCATGTGCGATGGCAGGGTTAATCGTGTATTTCGCGACGTAGCGTTTGATGCGGTTGTTATCGCAGTGTTCAGAGTCACCTTGCATCGCACCGAATTGAACTTTCATTTTATGCGCGGTTTGCCACGTTCGAATCACCACTTCACCGACCCTCCCCATGGCTTGGGAGTCGGATGAAATCATAGAAAACGCGCCCATGTCGTGAAGCATATCTTCTGCTGCAATTGTTTCGCGACGAATGCGTGATTCAGCAAACGCAATGTCTTCCGCAATAGAAGGCGACAGATGATGGCAGACCATGAGCATGTCCAGATGCTCATCCACTGTATTAACGGTATACGGACGTGTAGGGTTGGTCGAAGACGGTAAAACATTAGCCAGCCCTGCCGCTTTAATAATGTCAGGTGCATGGCCACCACCCGCCCCTTCGGTATGGTAGGTATGGATGACACGATCCCCAATCGCATTCAATGTTGCTTCAACAAAACCACACTCGTTCAGCGTGTCAGTATGGATCGCCACTTGAACATCTAATGCATCTGCTACCGATAAACAACAGTCGATTGCCGCAGGTGTCGAGCCCCAATCCTCGTGCAATTTAAGACCGCAAGCTCCAGCTGCAACTTGCTCTTCCAATGCGTCAGGTAGACTAGCGTTACCCTTACCTAACAAGCCAAAATTCATGGGAAACGCATCTAACGCTTCGAGCATTCGGTGAATGTTCCATGGGCCAGGCGTACACGTCGTTGCGTTTGTTCCTGTTGCTGGCCCAGTTCCACCGCCTACAAATGTCGTCACACCTGACGTCAGAGCTTCATCAATTTGCTGTGGGCAGATGAAATGAATGTGCGAATCAATTCCTCCAGCGGTAAGAATTTGACCTTCCCCAGCGACCACTTCTGTTCCCGGTCCAATAATAATATCAACACCATCTTGAATATCTGGGTTACCGGCTTTTCCAATGCCACTTATTCGGCCACCTTTTACCGCGACATCCGCTTTGACAATGCCCCAGTAATCCAACACGACAACATTCGTGATGACCATATCAGGGGTTTCGCTGCTTGGTCGTTGACTTTGTCCCATCCCATCTCGAATGGTTTTTCCGCCGCCAAACTTTACCTCATCACCATAAATCGTGAAGTCTTTTTCTACTTCAAGCCATAACTCTGTATCAGCCAAACGCAGACAGTCTCCCGTTGTGGGCCCAAACATTTCCGCATACGCTTGTCGGGATATCTTCGCCATATCAATCACCCTTATCGTCTAGTGAGTCGTCGGATAAGTCCCCCATCACACGACCTTGAAAGCCATAAACGGTCCGCGTTCCAGCATAGGCCACCAACTCAACGCGTCGGCTTTGTCCGGGCTCAAACCTGACGGCAGTTCCCGAAGGAATGTTCAGTCTGAATCCCTTGGCTGCGTCGCGATCGAATGCCAATGCATCGTTAACTTCGAAGAAATGATAATGTGAGCCCACCTGAACCGGCCTGTCTCCCGTGTTGGCGATATCTAGCGTGAGGGTTTGACGACCAACATTTAGTTCAATTTCACCGGCTTTAGCATGCAATTCCCCGGGGACAAACCTTGAATAGCTTGGTGATTGAGACATGAGTTATCTCCTTATTACACGATGGGATCGTGTACGGTAACGAGCTTGGTGCCATCAGGAAACGTCACTTCGACCTGCACGTCATGGATCATGCTAGAAACGCCTTCCATCACATCATCTATCGAGAGAATGGTGCGACCGTAATCCATCAGCTCAGCGACAGTCTTTCCATCTCTCGCCCCTTCCATAATTGCGGCACTAATTAAGGCCACCGCTTCCGGGTAATTCAGTTTTAACCCGCGCTCCTTTCGCCGCTCCGCCAATAAGGCAGCGGTAAAGATGAGCAGTTTGTCTTTTTCTCTGGGGGTTAGCTCCATAGTGCTTACTCCTCATGAATATCGTTAAGTTCGCCAAATACGCGGCAATTCAGGTAACTCACCCGTCCAATGCAATCTGATTTGCTGCCAGCAATTCGCCATCAACATAAAAAGTTGCTCGGTACTGTCAGATAACCCTCGCATGACGAGAAAGCCGTCGATGACCGTCAAACCGACCATCATGTCTGTCGCAACCTCTTGTGTTTTCCACCACGCACAAACAGAGCCAAAGTCCTCTTCACTGCCATAGGCGATGAGTGTTCCAGAGACTGACTTGCCGCGAAGGGAAGCTGCATCTTGCTGCCAAACTCTAGGGTTTACTCTCAAGCGTTCACAGATCACTAATCGCTCATCAACAAACACTTTCGTCAAACCATCTATCTCGCCTTGATCAAAATGTGCCTTAGAAGCGGGTTGACCCAATGTCCATATATCTAACCCCACAAACTGAGAGCGAGAAGAAAGGTGAACATCGGTTCGTGTTCGCAAAAAGGCATTAGGGAACGCAATGTTCTCCAATGGAACAAACTCCAACCTCGCATCAGGGCCGACAGTGAACGATTGACTGACATTTGCCACTCGCCCTTCTGAACGATAGAAACGGGTGGCACCGGGGGTAGTCACCACCGCTTGAGACAATTTGTCGACCGAAATAGAAACATGGAGTGCGTCACCACCCACAATACCGCCGGGAGGATGGAGAATGTGGCTGTGGCAGGTACCACCTTCTGGGTAAAGTGATCGCTGAACGGCTAAGGGACCTCGGTGTGTCCGGTGCTTTAAAACCGTTCGTTCGCCTTGTCTGACAAAGCCCAACGACAGCTCTGCCTCCCAGCTTCCGTGGCTGGGCTCTCTCTCTGGAATGACGTTATCAATAGCAACCCGCGTCTGCACCAACTGTATTCCCTTAGACCGTCAAGTAATGTTTAATGAGCATGTCATTGAGTTCGGCGATATCACCACTAGCCACATTTCTGCCCCGCTCAAGAATGCAAAAGCGATCACCGACTTTTCGTGCAAATGGCAGCTTTTGTTCCACCAGCACCACCGTTAAGCCTAGCTCGTCATTTAGGCGGCGAATAATGTCGCCGATCTCTTGCACAATATTGGGCTGTATACCCTCTGTAGGTTCATCCAAAAGCAGTAGTTTTGGGTCAATCACCAATGCCCGCCCAATAGCCAGTTGCTGTTGTTGGCCGCCTGAGAGATCACCACCGTAGCGGTTTTTCATTTCAGCGAGGACCGGGAAAAGCTCATAGATGAACGACGGGATTTTCCTGTCTCCTTTTGGACGAATGGGTAACCCAATCTCTAGGTTTTCTTCAACCGTCAAACGTGGGAATATTTGTCGTCCTTGAGGTACGTAACCCACACCATGTCGGGGCCGTGCTTCTGCCCGAAGTGTGGCTAAATCAGTGCCTGCTACTGATATTTGTCCACTGTCGATGGCCAACAAACCCATAATGCTTTGCAGCAGTGTTGTTTTCCCAACACCGTTTCTCCCCATAACGACTGTGCACTGCCCTTTGGGGGCATCAAAGGACAAATCCCAAAGCGTCTGGCTTTCTCCATATCGTTGATTTAATCCGCTCACTTTCAACAAAATACGTCTCTCCCTGACTGGTATATCCGGAACGTTCAATGAATCTTAGGTATCGTTATTGCCCTAGATACACTTCCCTGACTTTTGGATTCTCCTGCACATCTTTCATGCTGCCTTCTGCAAGCACATGTCCCTGATGCAGCACAGTCACTGTCGACGCAATACTTCGGACAAACTCCATATCGTGCTCCACGACCACAATCGAATGGTCACCTGCAAGGGAGCGCAATAGTTCCGCCGTTCTGTCCATTTCCTGATGAGTCATCCCCGCTACAGGCTCATCCACCAAAAGCAATTTCGGCTTTTGCATTAACAACATCCCGATTTCCAGCCATTGCTTTTGGCCATGTGAGAGCTTGCCAGCCAGCATTGCGTATTGTGTTTCTAATCCTATTAGAGCCAGTACTTTTTCAATGTCGCATTTTTGCTCACCTGTCAGCCTTGCTCTAAACAGGTGCCACGTGGTTTTACTCCCGGCCATGGCAAGTTCAAGGTTTTCCCAGACCGTGATTGCTTCAAATACTGTAGGCTTTTGAAACTTACGCCCTATACCAGCATTGGCGATTTGCGCTTCGTCCATTTTCAAAAGGTCGAGTTGCTGACCCAGCCACACTTCCCCTTCATCTGGCCGTGTTTTTCCCGTGATGATGTCCATCATGGTGGTTTTACCCGCCCCGTTTGGCCCAATGATGCAGCGAAGCTCACCTTCCTTGATGTACAAGTTCAAATCGTTAATGGCTTTAAATCCATCGAAAGACACGGACACGCCTTCGACGTATAGCAACATGCCGTTCTTTACATCCACTTTTGGGTTGTAAGGTGGTTTGAGAAAGCTAAAAACCTGATCGCGACGGGTAAGTTCATGGAGGAAATCCCCACCACTGCTTGTCGTTTCTGGATGTTGGGCTTTTTGGTACTTCATACTTTCCAGCCATAGTGTTTTCGACATCATGCCGTGGCCTCCCTTTTTTGAAGCAAACCGCACACGCCTTTTGGTAGATAGAGCGTGGCCAACACAAATAAGGCCCCCAACGCAAACAACCACACTTCCGGAAACTCAACCGTGAACCAACTCTTGGCATAGTTCACCAAAAATGCACCGACAATGGCTCCATACAAGGTCGCCCTGCCGCCAAGAGCAACCCAAACAACAATCTCAATTGAGTTCAACGGTGAGAACTCCCCTGGGTTGATGATCCCAACTTGAGGGACATACAATGCACCTGCAATGCCAGCAATCGCAGCTGAAAGCACAAAGATCCACAACTTACTCTTCTCAACGGCATAGCCAACAAAACGAGCGCGTGATTCGGCGTCGCGGATCGCGATAGTGAGAGAACCAAGTCTGCTGGTAACGATTGCCCTGCAAATCACAAAACACATCCCAAGCGCAATAACTGTGGCGACAAAAAGCCCAACACGCACCTCATCACTTTGAAGACTGAACCCCAGTAAATCTTTAAAGTCTGTGAGGCCGTTGTTGCCACCAAACCCCATTTCGTTGCGGAAAAAAGCAAGCATTAACGCAAACGTCATCGCCTGCGTCATGATAGACAGATAAACACCGGACACTCGGGAGCGAAACGCCAGCCAACCAAATACAAATGCAAGCGCGCCGGGAATGGCAATGGCCATCAAACAGGCAAACCAGAACATGTCGAAGCCTTGCCAGAACCAAGGAAGCTCCTGCCAATTGAGAAACACCATAAAGTCAGGTAGTTCAGGGTTTCCGTATACGCCACGATCACCAATCTGTCGCATGAGATACATGCCCATCGCATACCCGCCAAGGGCAAAAAATGCCCCGTGTCCCAAGCTTAAAATGCCCAAATAGCCCCAAACCAAGTCAACAGAAAGTGCCAGAATCGCGTAGCTTAAATATTTACCAAGCAGCGATACTGTGTAGGTTTCAAGATGAAAGACACTGGTAGGAGACACCCACAAATTCAACATAGGGACAGCAACGACAGCAAGGCCTAACACGCCTATCAACAATGTCGTTGCTCTATCAAAGATCGGTTTGTTTAACGAATGAAAGTCCATGGTTTATGAGTCCTCCGCCATACGCCCGCGTTGAGGGAAAAGCCCTTTAGGTCTTTTTTGAATAAAGAGAATGATGAAGACCAAAACCAAGATTTTTGCCAAAACAGCTCCCGTCCATGGCTCCAGAAATTTATTGAAAACGCCGAGACTGAGTCCAGCTGCTAAGGTGCCCCATAAGTTACCAACGCCCCCAAAGACCACGACCATAAACGAGTCAATGATGTAAGCCTGCCCCATGTTGGGGCCAACGTTGGTTAGCTGAGACAAGGCAACGCCAGCAACACCAGCAATCCCCGAGCCTAAACCGAACGTCGCCATATCAACCCATTCCGAGCGCACTCCCATGGCGCGTGCCATTGAACGATTTTGGGACACGGCGCGAACTTGAAGACCCAAAGGGGTGCGCTGCAAAACAAACAACAAAGCAAAAAAGACCATGAGGCAAAAAACAATGATGTACATCCGACTGGCCGTTAATTGCAGCATGGGGGTGACATCTATCATTCCGCTCATAAATTCAGGGGTACTTACAGAACGATTCAGAGGAGAAAAGATGGACCGAACTGCTTGTTGGAGGATTAAACTGATCCCAAATGTCGCGAGAAGTGTTTCTAGCGGACGACCGTAAAGATGCCGAATAACGCTGCGCTCGAGCAGCACCCCAACAAAACCAGAAACCACAAATGCACAAGGAATTGAGAGAATAAGTGCCACGCCTGTATGGCTTGGCAACAACTGCTGAATAACGTAAGTGGTGTACGCACCCAGCATGATTAGCTCACCGTGCGCCATGTTGATCACGCCCATGACGCCAAATGTAATAGCAAGGCCGATACCCGCTAAAACCAATACCGACCCCAAACTCAATCCAAAGTACAACGTCTGCGCGACGTTAACGACTTTTTGCGTTTGTTTATAGTCAGCAATGGCTGCATTCATTGCCCGAGATACCGGTGAATTGTCATCACTTAATCCCGCACGAGCCGCTTGAAGAGCCTCAAAAGCTTCTGGCAATCCTGAAGAAGACAATACTTTAATCGACTGGATTTTTTCAGCATCCGTTCCCTGCCCAGTCATTGTATAGACAGCCATCGCGACATTGATATACACATATGTGACAGCGTCACTTTCTGTGTCTAGCAAATCACGGATTGCATGTGCAAGAGGTTGATCAACTTGCCCAATAAGTCGCTGTGCACCTGCTCGTTTTTGGGCCAAATCATCGCCACGTAACGCCAAGGTCGCTAGCACTGTTTTTATCTGAGCACGCATGTTGTTATTGAGCGTGACTTGTCGATAGTCGCGCTTCTTTATGACTGTTATTTTCTTTCCTGTAACGAGGTTTTCTATCTCACTGCCCTTCTTCAACGGGGCACTGATAACGTACCAAAGTGACTTATCTTTCTTTCCATAAACCACACGTTTATCCAGCAAGCCGTTCAGCAAAGCGTCTTTATTCTCGACGTCGGACTGCGCGATAAGTGCTATGGCTTTTTGTTTTTCACTGAAAGACTTACTGGTAAGAAGGGGCTGAATGTCCGCAAGAGCATGCGTCTTAGCAAACACGTCAAATGATGTTGCAAACATCAGGGTGACGATCAGTGAAATCATCAACCGAGTGACATTCTCCTTCAATGCTGTGTGTCGAACGGGCTTTTTCGCCATCATTCAATCCCTTGAAAAAGGCCCGCCATGTCGGTCGTATGGTAGAGACATCTCCGCATGGCAGGCAAGGAGTTAAAAGTTACAGAGAGAATCCTTACTCACTTACGCCCGAGCACTGCCCTGTGGTGACATTGAAGCTGCCGCAAGACATTGGCTTTAACCAACTCGCAAACAAGTCTTTCGACCCACTCAAGAAATCAGACCAAGCATCACCTGCCACCACATCCGGTGTTTCCCATACCGTCACAAACTGACCATCGTCCTGAATTTCGCCAATAAGCACTGGCTTGGTGATATGGTGATTTGGCATCATGGTTGCGTAGCCCCCAGTGAGATTAGGTACCGTCACACCAATGATCGCTTCTTGAACCGCATCTGAATCTGTCGTGCCCGCTTTTTCAACGGCTTTCGCCCACATATTGAATCCGAGGTAAGTCGCTTCCATTGGGTCATTCGTCACGCGCTCATCATCATTAATGTAGGCATGCCACTTCTCGACAAATTCATCATTCTGGTCAGTCTCAACGCTCATGAAATAGTTCCATGCAGCCAAATGACCGACCAAGTTAGATGTATCCATACCAGACAGTTCTTCCTCACCGACGGAGAAAGCAACAACCGGAATGTCTTCCGCTTCTACCCCTTGTGCAGCAAGCTCTTTATAGAAAGGGACATTTGCATCACCGTTGATGGTGGATACCACCGCGGTTTTCTTGCCTTCTGCACCGAATTTCTTGATATCAGCAACGATGGACTGCCAGTCTGAATGACCAAACGGCGTGTAGTTGATCATGATGTCTTCTGGTTTAACGCCGTTATCAAGCAAGTACGCTTCGAGGATTTTGTTGGTGGTGCGTGGATAAACGTAATCAGTCCCTGCAAGCACCCAACGCTCGATATCCAAATCATCCATTAAGTAATCAACGGCTGGAATCGCTTGTTGATTTGGTGCAGCACCTGTGTAAAAAACGTTTTTCGAGGACTCTTCACCCTCATACTGGACCGGGTAGAAAAGAAGACTATTAAGCTCTTCAAACACGGGTAATACGGACTTACGAGAGACCGATGTCCAACACCCAAACACAACATCTACGTCTTCTTTCTCGATAAGTTCGCGGGCTTTTTCTGCAAACAGTGGCCAGTTCGATGCAGGGTCAACAACCACGGCTTCCAACTTTTTGCCAAGCAACCCGCCTTGCTTATTCTGTTCATCTACCATCATCAACACGGTATCTTTCAGCGTGGTTTCACTGATCGCCATGGTGCCCGACAGCGAATGCAATACACCGACTTTAATCGTATCTTCGTCAGCGACGACTTGATAAGACAGTCCCGCAAGTGCAATTGCACTGACCCAATTTGCTGCAACCTTCTTTCCATTCATCATTACTGCTCCTTATAGGTATCTGCGAATCGTCAAAGCAAAAGCCCTGCCACATGAGAGAGACCCATCGCATATTTTGTGCATTTGCATGTAATCAAAAGAAAATTAGGAGGGAAATTATGTATGAGGAAGAAAAGGTATGAACGTCACCATGTCTAAAATGGTGCAGTGCTTACAACCCGCGCACTACATTAGACAGCTCGAATATACCGTGTGTTATCGGGTATAAGAGAGCGGAACAAATCGGAAAAGGCTAGGCTTTCGTAATGGCAACATGTCTAACAGTCCGAGGAGAGATCACGATGCATTGGTTTACTCGCATCTGCGTACTAATCCTGTTGGGTTTGCCTATCTCCGCTATTTCTTACCCGCATTACGGGTTCTACCATCCGCATCGTACCTTGATGTATTTCACCCCCACTGAAGATGACAAATCAAAAACGTTCCAGCAATTGATGTTGATTCATGGGTGCCAAATGGACGAGCGCGACCTGCATTCCCTCGTTCTGGATATGGGTACAATGACCGACTCTCGTGGCCTCTTTTCATCAAAAGAGATCAATAATCTTTTGGTACGCTTTCAGATCGCTAACCATGAACATATCGCCGTGTTAATAGGAAAAGACGGTACTGAGAAGTATCGGTGGGAGCGCGACGTTGATATCAACGAATTGGTTAACGTGATTGATGAAATGCCAATGCGACAGAAAGAAATAGAAAAGCGAGGAATGCGATGCAGTATTTAGCAAAAAGCCGAGACAGTCTCGGCTTTTCAGATTCAATTAAAGTTCGATAGTCATATCCTGATCATCGCTGCGGGTCTCGTTATCACCCTCGGTCAAATTTTCATACGCGATAGACAATATAGCGATGAAATACACCATGGCGATGTACCCCAGAAGAAGATCCAGCATGTACAGGCCCGCGAGTGAAAGCAGTTGGGTTAGTGCTCCGACAAAGACAGGGAAAATGCCTAGCAGCAAAAACAGCACGCCTGTTTTCCCTTCCGTCTTTTTCCAGACCCAGTTGACCGATACATCATTGCCTACTGCAATGGCAGGAAAGATGATAGACAAGCGGCAGGCAATCAAGGCAAAACCAATAGCCACAACCAGAGAAAGCAATAACCCAAACGGTTCAACCAACATGTTAAATGCATATACCAGCACGCCCATGCCAATCATAAAAAACGTATAGCCCAATGTGTATACAATGAACTTACGCTCAATCGCCCCAAACGCGATGCGCCCCCAGTGCGGCACGGAGGTGCTACCCAATAGAAGTACACGGTGCACATTGATTGCCAGCATCACCGCCAACATAAACACTAATAAGCTACTCAGAATAGCAAAATCACTGTTGCCAATTTCATAGGTGGCGACATCTAGCACATAGGACAATACAACTGGAATTGCGATAGCTTTAGCAAGATCGGTTTTAGCTTGCCAAGTACGTTGCATTGCCTGTTTAAGCGTTTGAACAAACACGGAACGGGATCCTTAAACCTGTTTAAAAATGATTACGCCAGTGATAGTACTGAATTTGCCTGAATATTCACATTAAATATCAGTATCATGGGAGACATCGGCGAGTTTTTCTTCCCTAATGTTCAGACATCAAACTTCCGCCTATACCTTGGCAACATACTTTCGTTACCAACCAACCCACCCTGATGAACATAGAGAAGCGACTTATCCGGATGTTGCGGTAGCCAATCCAATAAGCAATGCCACATCAGCGGATCGTACAACAAGTCAAACTCTACACCTGTTTTCTCTTTGAGAGCTTGCCAAATTTCGTAATCATCTTGATATAGCTTTCCGAAATGGTGATTCCTGTTTGGATCCAAAATCGTCGGAAAGCACTGCTCCCCCAACATTTCAAACTGCTTAATCAAGTAATCTTTGCCGCCAACACATGCACAAGTGATGACTTCTATGCCTTTTGGCTGTAAATGCTTATGCAAAAACAACGCTGTCGTTCCGGTACCTGAAGGCAACGCAACCACCAAGTGTTCAATCGCTTGTTCTTGTGCCCAATCAGCAATTTCATCTGCAAGCTTTGCCACGCCTTCTTCGGCGATCAGTGAACGTCCCCCTTCTGGCACATACAGGCAATGGTCGTCTAATCGGTGAGTTTGGATATAACTTTCAGGATGCAGATTGTGTTCACAGACCGTTGAAACGGGGATGACCCGAGCACCCAGTTCTAACGCCAAACGATAGTTTCCGATTGGGTGCTGCTGAAGCCACGCAGGTATACGATCGACATAAAACTCTAACTGCCAGCCCTTGATGTTTGCGAGAGCAGCAAGAGACAGTAAAGAGTTCGCCTGTGGTGACCCATAACCGATAAGGTGGGTGACTGACGGATCTTCATATGTCAGTAAACTCATGAGCTTACGCGCTTTATTTCCTGAGAAATAAGGGTGAAGCATATCGTCTCGTTTGAGGTAAAACGAATGGCTGCTATAAGAGTGAGCAGTAACAGGGGTATGGGCGATCTTCATAGCTGATGTCAAACATAGGTTAGGCCGCGATTGTACACGTTACTGCGCCCATACCACTAAGACGTATTTGAATTTATGCATTCGCTATGGCCATGAGACACCGCAAATAAACGTTCGAGTGACCAAGCATCTAATGGTTGAACACCCGAACGTGTTTTTGCTCTCTGTATAACTCAGTAGAGTCCGTTAATACACCGCCTTTGAAAGTTTAAAGTTTTTAAACATCGCCATGGTAAACGGATTACTGTCTTCTTCAGAATGGAGTCGATACTTTACGTTCCCATTATCGATATTAAATACATAATCCACACTGGTGGCACTGGAACTCACCACTTCGGCACTGTCCAACAACCGGAAGAATGACCACGGTCCCTTAACCGAAACGCTTCTGGGTGACTGGTTAATTGATATTGGCACCAAAGTCACTCGGCTCACCGCTTCACTTCGCAATGTGTTGGGCCATATCAGCTCAATATTCTTCCTTGGTCCATGGCTATATTCCACATACTGACCATCAACGTTGATCACCGAGCGACGCTGATTAGGGCTCAATTCAACAGGTTCAATAGAAAACGCCACGTCTAACACCCCTTTTCTGTTAAAAAAGGCTCGTTGAATGGTCTTCGCCGACTCAAATTGCTTTACGAAAGCCTTTCCAATCACGCCGTCATCCGACTGAATATCTAAGCTGCTGGCGTTATTAATAAGGGGGGATAAATCGTTATTGTAAAACTGTGACAAGGTGCCATCTGGCGCAAAGAAAGACTCGAAATCTTCCAGTGCCACGTCTTTTTTGGAACGCTGATTAAACGGATAACGAGACGCGAGCTTTGAAGCGAACTCTTCATACACTTCCTCATCCCATTTCTCTTCCAAGTAGGTCAACGCTTCTTTCTGAATGACTAACCAGCTTTCCTGCGCCAAGGTATGTAGCATTGTGTTGTATGGCGGCGGTAAACCATCAGAGACTTGCTGGAGCACATAGATCGGGTCCGTATCGTTAAGCATCAAACGGGATTTAGTCGCTTCCAACGCGGCTTTACCCACATGCTGCGCATCGGTCAGCCTTCTCATGTAAGCCAGCAACTGAGAGACCGCTTCAACAGATTCGTTGAAATAAATGGGGTCGCCTTGTTGCACAGAAGCAAGGTCATTCAACCTTGTAAACTGACCATCAACCATCGCAGCGACACGGTATTCAGAGGATTTGAGTAGCTCGTCTCTCGCGTCATCGTTTTCAGGAAGCTCCGGGAAAAGATCCGTGTTTTCGGTCACTTCTTCCAACAAACGGTGTAAAGGCTGATGGTTGCCAACCACACTTTCGAGCACCCATACCGCATCGTAGATATCTTCGAAATACCTGACGTCCAGGTTACTTATTGCTTTACGCCAACTGTTCGAGTAATCGGCAACGTATTGGTTTCTGATTTTTTCTTGAAGTGCGCGTCTATCTTGCTCTGAAAAATCCGTACTTTTGGCGAGACCGAGCACCCAAGTATCGACCAACGCCATATCCGTCAACGTTTCTAACTTAGGCATAAAGAACTGCTCAAAACCATCATGAGACAGGAACTTCGGTATATCTACGCCTTCTCTGTTCGGGTTTTTCAGTGTAAATACAACATCAAACACTGGGCCGATAGCCGAAGAGAGATTAATGGGCGAACCCAACACCAGCGCAGCCTCTTTCTTAAGACCCATATAGACCCGTTGTTCCAAAGGAATGTTCAGTAAGTACTGCTGTGTCGATTTAACGAGATCATCATAAGGAGCGAGGCTGCGTTTTGCCCTTGTGTTGCCTGCTAAACGTTTCGCGCTCAAGTCGGTTTTCACGAGTGCGTATTGTAAGTGGTTCATCAGGCTATCTTGTGTTTCTCTCTCACCTTCGTATTTTTCTTGCCACATTGTTGCAAAGTACGTTTTTACAACATCACCATGGCGACCTGAACCATCGGTCAGCATGCGGAAAACCCTGAGGGCGGTTAGTGTTTTTTCATCTGTCGAGGCATCCGCGATATCGAACGCGAGCACACGTAACAACGCCGGCAGATAGCGCGTTTCGACCAGATCTTGATAAGTTTTATCAAGCTCTACACCAATTTTGTTACCTTGATGAAGTCCGAATCCAGACAACAGCACTTTCCTGTTATCGGTCTCATCCATCAGAGCTTGCGCTTCTCTGACAAGGTTCAATTGCGCTAAAAGGCCCTCTCCTGTTGCAGGATAGCCCGATGCTTTCGTCACTCTGTCAAACTCTTGTACCTTCGCCAGAGCAATGGCCGAATGCTTAACGTTGGACTCGTAGTACTTGTGCCAGGAACTTATCAACAATACAGAGAAAATCGAACAGGCAAACACCGTGAGCCCGAGCGAGCGACGATAGGATTTTTGCGATGTATTGCTGTCTAACGCAAGGCCCGCTTCAGGATAGAAAACGTCATTAAAAAGCCGTTTAGTGAAATACGTGGTCGAATTCGTCGCATTCTGCGCACTATTCACCACTTGAGATAGCTGATATCGACGCGCTGCCGAGTCAACAAACGCATTGACGGGCACCCCTTGTTGATAAACCGAGGTGAAATACAGCCCTCGAAGTACCGGCGGTGTTGAAAATTGGTCCGCACTGAACGTCGATTTTAAGAACTGAGCCAGCACATCTTGAAGTCCTGCCATCTGACGGTAGAAGCTATAAATGGCCGTTCTTTGCTCCGCGTCCGCAGACTGAATAAAGGCGGTCGGCAACAAGTGCTCAAAATCCTGCACCAATGCACTATAGCTGCGGTCAAACTCTTCTAGCCACTGATTGTCAGTATCTTTGTCATTAAATGAGAAGGTAAAGCCCAGTGCTTCTTCCCGTTCTTTTTGTTTGAGTCCACTAAAAAACGGGGCAAACCCATAGAGCAAATCGAGCTTAGTTAAAGATACGTACACAGGTGGACGATTGGAAAGCGTGTTCATCAACTCGTTTAGACGCGTACGAAGAATGGCGGCATGGGCCTTTCGCTCACTCACGCTAGCACTGGCTAATTTAGCAATATCAACGGTCACAACAATGCCATTTAGCGGTCTGCGATTACGTGTTTTGTTTAACCAGTTTAAGAAATGCGTCCAGAGCCTTTGCTCCATCTCACCATGCCCATCTGCATCAGTGATCCGCTGAGTAATCAGCTCACCTGCGGGGTCTATTAATACCGCATCTTCGCCAACCCACCAGTCAAATGAAAAAGGATTTTTACTTTTGGTTTCTTGGTTTGCACGCAATGCAGAGGAAAACCCAAAGTCTTGGCCTGACCGATTAATTAAGCTGGTTTTACCGGCATTTTCTTCACCTAATAATAGGTACCACGGCAGCGCGTAGAGGTGGTCTTTCTTCCCCAAACTGTCTTTGAGCGACTTAACAATTCGATTAAGTTCTATGTCCTGTTGCTCTTCAAATCGTTTGATTGGGTCTTCTTGCTGCTCAACCTCTCTTCTCGCTCTATCTTGATAAACAGAAAGCTTCCGCCATTGATTGATCCCCCATATCCCAAGCCAAAAAAGGATGACGATAGAGCTTGCCAGTGCTCGCGCCCAAACCGAGTGCAACGGCTGGGTATCACGAATCGTTAGCCAAGGGCCAGCCCACCAAATCGCAACGTTTAACATGATAAGCACCAATACCATCAGAACAGGCAATGACGATCTGATTGACGGTAACATGGCGGAAAAAAGTATTCTTAGCTTACTGAACATAGTAATCGTTCCCTGACCTCTATCTTGCGTCGGTGATGGTTTCTAGGTGTTTGATTAGAGAAGGCTCCCAATCGATCAGTGACATCGATGAAATCTGGCGTAGCAAGGTGCCGTACTCTTGTTCCGCCATTGCCGTGAGTTGATGGTGCTCCAAAAGATCTGCTGATAGTAATCGCCAGTAGAAGCGATCTCTGGGTTCTTCCGCTTTTGACAGCCCACCGTTTAACATGGTGAGCGCATCAGACAACCCCTTCTCTTCCGCAAGGGAAAAGGCTTCTTTTCGTTTGCTGTCCCAGCTTGTTTCTCCACTGGCGCTCAGTGGGTTTTTATCGCCTTCTCTCAGCCATTGTTGGGTCGACGCCGAAATAAAAGGCATTCCCCCTTTAAACTTCAGTTCAAACAACACAGGCATGCGAAGCACAAAACTTTTTACTTCAGAAGCAATCGCATTAGCGGCATCGGAAAGTCCAAGCTTCATGGCAATGCGGTAACTCAAGTAGTGCCCGTCTATCCAGTACGGCGATACTGTTAAACTCTGTTCCACTTTTCGCCAAAGAGAATGGTCTGCTTTCAGATTCAACAAATCCTCGTATTCAGAGATACGCTCTGCAGAAACAGGCATCAAAGGTGTTTCAAAATCAGCATCATGTTCGGGAGGGGAACTTATCGAAAACCAGATAGCGAAGCGTCGTAATCTCAACGACGTAGAGCGTCCGCCTTCCATTTCGTTCATAAAGTCCGCCACTTTCAGTAAGGTGAGCTTTGTTGCTCTCTCCGAACTGATGTCAAATGACAACGGGCCGTCACTGGCAGCCCCCTTCTCATCACTTTTTTGCTCGGAGACTTCATTTTTTTCCGTCCCACCTGAGGCTGAAGTGGCTGGTGTGGCTTTTACTCGCTTACCGATTACTGCTGTAATCGTACCAATACTGTCATTCGATAATTGATGGGTACTCGCTGCCAAACTAAGGGCATCTAGTGCGCTATTTAGCTCCGATAATTGCGTTTCACTTATACGTGAAACGTCGAAACTTTCTGCGCTACTTTCCGTCCTCTGAAGAATTTGCCCATAAAATCGCTTCCGTACTGGCTCCCCCTTCGCCCCGGGGGCAGGAAGGCAGGTTTGCCAAAAAGCATTGATAAAATCCGTCAACAAATAGATTGATAGGACAAATCGCTCGACATCGGCTTTGTGTTGAAGACAACGTAGTAAATGCGCCAATAGCTTTATGTCTTTTGACTTGGTTTCGAGCAGCGTAATCGCGTGATTTTCAGCTTCATCCCACTTCACCTCACTGTGAGACAGCGAGCCTATCTTCATCATCTGCGCGTCAACAAAATCCAATGCAGGATCGTCTTCTATTCTGTCGCCTACTGGATTATCAGAGGTGATTGGCGCAATAAGTCGTTTCCGGTAATGTTCCGTATCCACCTCTACCACCCACACATTTTTCTGAGAGGTTTAACCGCCTCGTTAATGTTGCTGATGTCAAAACGTACATCACCAACAATGGCAGAATTTGAACGCAGTGAAACTGACGACTGCGATAGCATGGACTTCATGAGAACAATTGCCGGCATTCCACGTCCTGCACTTAATACATATCCCGAGTCATCGCTCATCCATGCTCTTGTGTCTTTGTTCTTCGCATAGGTTGTGATGGGTACTCGCCCCGAATTAACCATGTTTGGGAGAACCAACTCAACACGGCTAATGTCGTCAATACAACCGAACATCAAAATGGCTGGAGCTTGGTCGGTTTCCACGACGGCAGGACTTGTCACCCACGCACCGGGCATCGATTCCATCTCGTCTGAAACGTTAACAATAAAGCCGGTTTGCAATGGCTGTCTTCGCTTTTCACTTTCCGCCGCCTTAACCCACAAAGCGGGCTTTCTCGGCGCAGTACTAAGAGCCAGCTCATGAGAAACTGGGGTATCAAATACCTTGTCAAAACACGCTAATCGCTCCAATCGGGATGGAATCAAGGTGCAAGTCTCAGCGGCAGAAACTTGATTATCAGCCACTGCATTCGACAATGCAGGACTAGTCTGAAATAACGCAAGAACACCAGCCAACTTCCACATCGCGTTACTACGAAATCTGTGCATGCCTCAATCTATCTCCATCTTCAGGCACTTGTGCGCGAGCGTTCTTTTTGGCAAACCAAGGCTTTCAGCCGCTTTAGATCGGTCACCACCAAAACTTGTCAGACGCGAGCGTATAACGTTGATCTCAAAGTTCTGAACGGCAGCCTTCAGATTGTTTATGTTTGCAATGTCCACACCCAGATAATTATCGGGAGCGGATTCATCATTACTTGCTGTAAACGGCACTCGCTGTTCAAAGAGACGCTCGCTAATACTGCAAGGGCTGATTTCTGTGCTGTTACCTGACAAAGTGCAGGCGTACTCAATCAGATTCTTTAATTCCCTCACGTTGCCCGGAAAGGGATGACGACTCAGTAAATCAAGCGCGGTATAGCTGATGCGATCAACATTCACATGCTGATTAGCGCGGTAGCTTTCGATGAATTTGTTACACAACTGAGGAATATCTTCGCGTCGCTCTCTTAGTGCAGGGACCTGGATAGGAAACTGATTCAGTCGGTAATACAGGTCTCGGCGAAACTCGCCACATTCCGTTTTTTTCTCCAGCTGAACATGGGTAGCCGACACCAACCTAAAGTCCACTTCGATTTCTTTTGAACCACCGACAGGGCGATAGACCTTTGTCTCCAAAACACGCAGAAGCTTCGCTTGAAGGCTAATTGGCATATCACCAATTTCATCGAGGAAAAGGGTTCCGCCATCAGATTCTGCAAGGAGTCCTGACTTTGCCCGTTCTGCGCCCGAAAACGCACCTTTGACGTGACCAAACAATTCACTTTCTAAGAGATTCTCGGGGATAGCTGCACAGTTGATAGCAATGAACGGTTTTCCTTTACGGACCGACAGCTCATGAACTGCTTTAGCAACCAATTCTTTTCCTGTTCCCGTTTCGCCGCAAATCATCACATTGAGCGAAGATTGAGCAGACTTAACGACTTTGTCGCGCATGTCTGACATTTTCTTGCTAGAACCAATAAGCACCTTTTTCAGTTCAAACGCTTGCTCGCGCTTATGCTCATTCTCGCGGATCTCCGCAATCGATGAGACCAAAGCATTCTTCTGCCATGAATCTTGGCCAAGCTGCGTAATCATCGCGCACTGGTTACTGTAAATTTGGGCAATGTGCTTCCAATGCTCACACGCCAGCACTTCGCTAAGGCTAGTGTAAGTGCCTGTCATCACTGAGATAGCGCGAATGACGCCGTCATTTCCCACAAAAGGCGTTATCAATAGACTGTCTTTTAACTGGCGACAGACAGCCAGCGTTTTGAAAACGTCGTTACCCATCCAATAGTTCAATTTTTCAGGGTCAAGCAACATGCTAGAAGCCGACTGCAACACGTGTGAAAACGGGTGGCTAAAGTCATCAACTTTCCATGCGAGATTTAGCCCATCCGCATTAATGCGCAACTCTCTCCCCTGTGAACACGGGTACAGCACCCAACAATTAGAAATACCACCAAGAGAATCTCCAAATTCACAAAACGTATTGGAGAGATCATCTACATCTCTTAAAGTGGTCATTTTTGCAGCAAAAGATATCCACTTATCCATTCCTTTCTCCGTGTTCAGTCATGCAAATTCAAGTTCAGAGATTGCTCGTAAGCCGCTTTCTATTTGTTACTAGTGCCTTATTACAATAAGGTGCTAAGTTGCAGTAATACGCTATCGATATTTTTATTAATCGACATTTGATAGAAGCCATATACTGCAAGGAGCATAAAAGAAAAACCGATAACAACACCAATAGGTGTCACTCTGTTGTTCACCTTGTAATTTTTCGGCATCACATTATGAGTGGCAGGTTTACGGTTAGAGTGTGTTTCTTCGTCATTGTCAGAAAGTAATGCATGTAATTCCAATAGCACTTTTCTGTGCTCATCCTTTCCCTTGTCCATTACTTTATAACGACCTTCAAAGCCCAACGTCATACAAATAAAAATGAACTCTAACAACTGACGATATCTTTCTGGGTCGCCTTTTAATCGCGTTAATATTGAGAATACTTTCTCACCACCCCATGTTTCATTATGAAAATAGGTCAGCAACGAGTTTTCAGCCCAATAACTCTCTGAGCCCCAAGGCGTGCTCATTACCGCTTCATCGACAACGGTGCATAAAATGTATCGGTAAGCCAAAATAATGGCATGGTCATATTGATTTTCAGCCAATTCAACTTCGATATTCTTTATTTCTTCTACCGCTTGGTTGTACAACTCTTCGATATTGTGGCAAAGCATCAATTTTCGAATGCGTAAACTTAATCCAATGAGCGGTGTTGCAGCACAAATCAGTCGGTTTGACTCACTACAACGGAGTTTGAACCAGTAATCTTGATCCGCATCGATATTCGAGACGTCATCAAAAAGTAAGTCATCCAGATGATGACGCTGTTTGGTTTTTTCTTGATAGATGTCCTGCACCATCTAGCTCCTAATCGCCCAAAACTGAAGTTCAACATCCGGAATATGCCCTGCTACGTGGAACGCAAAACCACTGCCGTTAATAAGCATGCTCCAGGCCTGACTAGATTTATCCAATTGGTAATAGATGTAGCCCGCGTGGTACGGCAACTGTCGCGGCGCAATAGGTAACGGAGACAAAGGAACCCCAGGAAGCTGCAGAGAAATAAGCTCACGAATTTTCTCAACAGAAGCCACTTTGGTCTGTTGAGTAAACAGCTTACGTAGCTCTTCCTGAGGCAGTTTTGCCCTCACTGCAACGATAAACTCAGCATCATCCAATAACCCAGGATCGTGTATTGGCGCGACCATCAATCCATATTTACGTTGGTGAAGCTGTATAGAGACGGCTTTAGGCTCCAATACAATGCTTAACGACTGCCTCAGCTTCATCAGTAATTCGTTTAGTGCTTCCGTTGGAAGATCGTGTCGATACGCTTTGAAGTCCGGGGCCAAACGGCTTTCATCGGTGAATGTAGAAAGCTCTCCGCAAATCGCACTTAGTTCGGCATAAAGACGTTCGGGGTGCAACGTGGGTAATTTGGACAGATGCTGAAGCATTGGCTGAAGACGGTTAAGTGCCTGCAACAACATGAAATCCGTCACCTCAGCCACACCACCTTGAGACGGCGTTCCTAACCGATAAGCAATGTTTTTCGCCCGTTCGTGCATCAGTCCTGCCATTTCTCCGACAAATCGATAGAGTCGTGGGACCGCAGAGATTTTCAAATGACAAGGAATGAACGTTTCATCCAGCAATACACTGCCATCCGGGCGTTTTTCGAGGATTCGCCCAATCGCAATCGACGCGTAGGCACTGCGATCGTGACTTTCCAGCATGATTTTCGGGCAGACTGGACTCACATCAATAACAACACCATCCCCATTCTGGCTATGCGTATCTCTAACGTTTTGCCTTTTTGAATTAAAACGGGCATTTATTTCACTGTCTGGCCAGTTTATTTCCGTCGTAGTATCACTTCTTAATGGAATCGATAAATAGACAATCTGATTTGCCACGTCATTACTGCTTATTTCCAATGCCGTAGGCAAAGTGTCTTCATTTGGAACGTTAAATACCGTGCCATCTGGCATTACACCTCCCACTCTTTCCAGCGCAACTCGACCAAAGCTTAAATATTCCGCATTAAATGCAAGGTCAGTAATACCATAAAGGTGCTGATTTAACGTCGCGACCCGTTCTTCAAGTTGATATTCAAAGTTTCGTTGCATTTGCTGAAAATGCTGAGGCTTAATAAATAGCCCTTCATTCCAAATCACTCGATTTCTGACTGTCATTTTTATTCCACTTTATCGAGAATGATTTCGTTTTCGTTTATATACATAAGCAAGTGATACTCGTGATCTTGTGGAAGCACTTTTATTACCTTCTTCCACTCACTTCGATCAGGATCAGCAAAGCGCCCCATGATCGCGATATATCTCGTATCGTGCTCTAACTCAAATGAATTAATAAACTTAAACTGGCCTGGAATAAGCACGAAGTCTTTATGGTCGACATAATTACTCTTGAGTGCCGTTTTCGCATTTCTGGCAAGATGCTCGTAATCCGAAGAAAGGAACATTGAATCATCTTCTAACTCGAACACTTGCACTTCAATGGGCGTACCATCGCCGTTTAAGTTCGGGTTAACGAGTTGCGTGGCTAACATACTGTAAGTAACGGTTGTCGGCTCGCTCAACGGCTCAGTGCTGGAGCTACACCCTGCAATTTGCAGCAATGCTAAAGCAAATATCAGACGGAACATTCCTGCGCCTCCCTGAGTTTATCGCGAAGGTTTCGGTCATAAGCTTGATCGAAGATTTCCCAGAATAGCTTTTCAAACCCACGTTGACGCGGTGAGATGAGCTCGTTGTAGTAGCTGTTGTACATCTCCCATGCCCAAGCACTGGCTTGCTCATTGGTTGGGTTTTCCACACGGCTATACGCTTTAAATCTGCGCATTAACACTGCTGGTGAGAATGCCATTAGAACTTGTGCTAACGCCTCTGTGGTTGCTGCTTGCACAGCGTCGTTGTGGTAACGAATATTGGCCAGACTTTCGCTGATGGCTGACGGTGCAGAGAGATGAACAGCACTTCTTTTGCCATCGAACATAATTTTCATGGTTTCTTCGTAAGACAAGCCCAATCTCAGTGGGTTATCTTCGATGGGTTGGAAATTTTTATTCATCACACCATAGCGGCTTTGTGCGACTTGATGATGCAGGTTCAACAAACCGTCAATGGCGGATTTCATCGACGCGCCGATCTCCTCAGAAAGAGCCTGCATCTCTGCCATATCGTCGGTTTGACCTACCGCCGTCTCTAACCCTCGCATCAGCGGGCCACTGATAACATGATTTGAGACACCAGACACTGGATAGCCTTCTCGATGCGGATCAGCGGAGAGATAGTCTTGCCTAGTGAAACCGTCTGATGGCTTTTTATCTAGCAAGTCATTTTCAACATCCCGCTCTAAACGCTCTATGCTTTTGAAATCCATCAACTCTCTCTCCTTAGGTGTGTATTGCGTAGTCGTCACGGCAGATGAAAGCTCGCTGCCCATGTCCTCGTAAAATCCCGCATCACTGTCGTACGATGGGTTATCCGTTAAGTTGTATGAAACGCGGGACGCAGTGCTACGATCCGCATCCTCAATCAATTCCGCTGCTAAATCCGCTTCTTGCAAGGAGGCCTGCGCTAACGCTTCGAGTGCTTCCAACGGGTCGTCGATGGCGGCTTCGAGGTTCGAATCCGCTTTCTCAGCAAGTTCGTTATTTTCTTCAGCAAAAATGTCGTCATCCAAACCGAATACAGACCCTAATGATCCTTCGCTCCATGCATCAAATCCGGATGTCGTTTTCAAACTCGCTCGGATCTGGTAGCCGCCAATCTGAATCACATCTTTATCTTTAAGCGCAACGGCTTTTCCTAAGCCAACAGGGATGGTAGAGCCATTAATAAAGCAGGCGTTATGCAGGTCAATCAGGCACATTTCATGGTCGATATGCACCAGTTCTGCATGATATGGCGCAACATCGCTTGTTCTGTTGTCCAAAATCCAATCGGCAGACGAGCTTGACCCAATCGTTCCACCATCCGTAGTAAAGACATGCGAAGCAGATAAGCCTGGCGAGAGAGATTGCGTATTTGCGACCACCAGAACGAGTTGCAATTCAGTTTGTGTTGAATCCGTCATCCGAGAATTTTCCTTTACGTCAGTACCTATTGCCGTGCTTGAATCGTTACATTACGAGGACCTGTTGCTCCCCCTAAAAATGATGACCATCCGAGGGATTGCGAACTATCTCGACCGAGTTGAAACGCGGGAACATCCCCTTCAACCAGTTCGAGCTCTAGATCAAACGCCATCTGCTCACGCAAAATGAACTCTACGAGCGTGATCAATGAAAGAAACTCTGTCCCAGAGGGTAAAAATTCATTAAAGCGTTCTATCGACAGCGTTTTTATACAGATAGTGAACTTGCCACTTCGGTCGGCAATACGGTCCCCAATCGATGTATCCACGCCCAATGCGCCATTACTTACGCCAAGGCAGCACTTTTGCTCCTCGGGTATCTCTACGTGCCTTAAGCACCATTGCCGTATTTCGACACAGTCCAAGTCAAAATAGTGTTGGATAATCCCTGACACGATCTGAGGAGACCGTGTTCTGCCCGCCAACAACCCCGAGTAAGACAGCATCTTGCACCAGTTAAGTGGTGTTTTTCCTCGTAGGTTTTCATCCGCCAGCCCCACCAAGGCAAACAGTTGCGTTGAGAATCTGTCTGATGCATCTTCACGGTATCGCACGTAATAGCGATATTTCCTCCACGCCTGAAATAGCAACGCAAGCAAACGATGATTGAAGAAATCCATGAATATCTTGCGCATGCCGGTTTCAGCATCTTCAGTAACGATGTCTTCCAGAAAGAACCCTGGCAGAGGTGATTGCGCGCCACTCATGCCAAAAAACGTGGTCTCTACATTTAAAATTTCTTCAGACAAATACTTCATGCCTGACACATCGCTAGCCGCAAACCCTAAGCTTGAACTCGAGCTAAAATGAAACTGTTCCGATGGCCAGGAAAGCGACTCTGGCTCTGACTCGTATAGGTCGCACAACAACTCTAATAACTGATAAAAGTTGTACTGTTTTACATCATCGAGTAGACCGCTTTTTTGTGCCGGAGACCCCTTCTCTTCGGTGTGGGGCTCAGCTATATAAGCGGGTACTCCCCGCTCTGGATGCCCCATGAGTAGCGTTCCTTGTTGTTGGCGTTTATCACTACCAGTTCGTGAAAAGAGTTAATGCTCGCGTAAAGCGAAAAAAAACGACTGAGTATAGAGCCAAACAAATAGAGCTCACCTTCTGAGCCAAACGCACTTTGATCGAGCGTAATTTCTGATTTCAACCCTCGAACCGGTAACCCCTTAATAAGCTTTTCGACCGGCGAAGTCTTTATGTCCACAATGCTCTCATTGCGAAGCTTCGAAATACGCTCGGCTTGTCTATCGACCAATGCCCGAAAGTCATAAGCCTTAATCACTGACGACAAAGCTTCTTTTGATAAAATGGATAAGTAGTTCAGCGAGAGATTCGAAATAAGCGTCCAGAGTAAGGAACCATCAAGTGCTGGACGAATGGGTGCTGTCGGTTCCGTGATGTTTTCGAACGTCGCAAAGGTCGGTGAGCTATCCGTCGCGACATGAATGTCCCCGACGCCAAGTTCTAAAGGCAACTGACGATTAGAGCAGGTCAACGACAAGGAGATGGCTTCACTGTCACCCACACACGCCGTTTCATCTCCCCGAATAAAAGAGATGTAGTGCTCGAGCCCAGCTAGGGTCATCCCCTCTTTCACTCGCACCCTGTAATACAACGCTACCCGGTTTTTTGCGCGCTCTATCTCGTGACTAAAGCTTTCAAACGGTTGATATTCACGAAAATGCCCACGGAATTTACCTTGTGCAGCATCAATCCAACCTCTCACCCCTTCAACACTGAACACTTCAAAGTGGCTTGGCGAACGGTTGGAAGGGCTTATTTTGTATTCTGTGCGCTTACCATTAAGATCAATGGGTTCGGCGTCGTGCTGAAAAAGGTTAATAGCAGGTGTGCAGTAGAGTGAAAATTGATTGTCCGTGACGCGCACATCTGAAGGCAGTGCTTTTGAAAAAACAAACCTGAGCGTAATGTCACCTTCCACATCCCCAAACAGAAAATCGTTTAAGTCCGAAATATCGAAGAACTTAAATACCACAGGAAATGACAGATATTCCTGAAGCACTCTGTAGCCTTCATACACATTTTGCGGATAAGGAAGAATGCCGTCTTCCGCGTCAAATCCCACCATGGATAAGCAGGATTTCGGAATGCTGACCGTCTCTTTGTTTGTGACGATCTCAATCTTGGACAAGTGGTGATTTAACCAAAGATAGAGCGTTTCAGAACTGTAGTTGTCGCCACCGAGGAAAAACCGCAGTTTGGTTAACCCAATTTGATCTAACTTCAGTCCATTTTGAATTTGCAGACCAACATCAACGATTGAGCTATCACGTGAGTGGACAGTCTTCGTCGTTGTCCTGTCAATCGGGTAAACATCAACGTCTCGACAACTGGTATAACGACAAGCCGTTCCATAAACAGGTGTAGATTCAACTTCCGTCGATTGTTTTACCGTCTGTTTTTCCGTGATGGACTTAGCCACCGGATTGAACTTTAAAATGCAAATGCTCGGTACTTGACGTAAATAATTCGGCCAAAGCATGTTGATGATCGAGTGCGTGAGCTCGGGAAATTCGTCATCGATTTTTTCCCGAAGTCGACCAGTCAAAAAAGCAAAACCTTCCAGTAAGCGTTCCACATCGGGATCGGTACTTCGACTGTTGAGAAAGCGCGACAGCTGTGGGTACACCTTTGAAAACTCAACGCCTTGTTCTTTTAGGAACGTGAGTTCTTCCCTGAAATAACGATTTTGGCCCACAGTTTAAGTCACTCTATATTTTCGGTTACTGTCTAACAGCAAGTCGATACGAACATTTCGGTGCATGGCACCAACGTTCACGGAGGCAGCAATTTGAAAGCGAAGGTTTAGCGGCGAGCTTTCATCCGGCAAGACCAAGATTTCCATGTCTTGTATCCGTGGCTCGTAAAGCCGAATACAACGAGTGATTGCGCGCTTAATCTGGATAGCCAAATCGTGAGAGCTCAGGGATGCATCGTTGAAGTCGATCAACCCCAACTCCGGTGCGCTGAGAGCCTCTCCGACTCTCGCGTTCAGCAAATTGGAAACACTGAGCTTTAACGACGCCAACACATCTTCGGTCGCCGGACCTTGTATGTAAGAGCTGTGTTGAAACCCAGTGTCCATACGCTGAAACAAGCTGACACCAAATGCTGTATCATCCGCATCAGGGATAGCCATGAATTACGCCTGATCCAGTCGCCCAACAAGAGACAGCTCAAAGCTCGCTCCCATGTATTTGAAATGCGGACGTACAGCAAGCGAAACGGAATACCAACCTGGCTCGCCTTCTACATCATTCACTTCGATTTTCGCAGCACGCAGCGGCCTGCGGCTTCTGACTTCTGCTGGCGGGTTTTCCTGATCAGCCACAAATTGGCGAATCCAAGTATTCAGCTCACGCTCAAGATCCTGACGTTCTTTCCATGAACCAATTTGCTCACGCTGAAGCACTTTGATGTAGTGAGCCAAACGGTTGATGACCATCATGTAAGGAAGCTGCGTACCTAACTTGTAATTGGTTTCCGCTTCTTTACCTTCTTTGGTATTCGGGAATTGTTTGGCTTTTTGAATGGAATTTGCTGAGAAGAATGCCGCGTTATCACTGCCTTTTCTCATTGTCAGAGAAATAAAGCCTTCTTCTGCCAACTCAAATTCTTTTCGATCAGTGATCAACACTTCGGTTGGGATCTTGGCTTGAAGCGCACCTAACGACTCAAATAAATGGACGGGCAAATCATCAACCGCCCCACCGCTTTGAGGACCAATAATGTTTGGACACCATCTGTATTTTGCAAAGCTGTCAGTCAATCTTGATGCGAATGCAAACGCTGTATTGCCCCAAAGATAATCTTCATGGCTGTTGCTTACATCCTCACGATAATTGAACGATCTGACCGGGTTTTCAATCGGATCATAAGGAGTTCTTAACAAGAATCTTGGTGCAGTAAGGCCGATATATCTCCCATCTTCTGACTCACGAATCGCCTGCCACTTGGCATATCTTGGGCTTTCGAACGTTGCAGAGAGTTCTTTGAGAGACGGCAACTCTTCGAAAGAATCGATACCGAAGAACGTTGGGCCAACAGAGGAAATAAAGGGTGCATGTGCCATGGCTCCGACAGAACCAACATATTGCAACAACTTCATGTCAGGCGTTGACGGCGTAAAGGCGTAGTTACCAATGATTGCCCCAACTGGCTCTCCACCGAACTGTCCATAGCCTGATGCATAGATATGTTTGTACAAACCCGATTGGTTGTTCTCAGGCGCGAATTCAAAGTCATCAAGCAACTCTTGCTTTGTCGCATGCAAAATATCGATTTTGATGTTTTCACGAAAGTCTGTTCTATCAACAAGAACCTTCAAGCCGCGCCACGACGACTCCATTTCCTGCACTTCAGGACAATGAAGGATTTTGTCCATTTGTGCACTTATCTTCTTATCCAGCTCCACAACCATTTGGTCGACCAGCGCTTTGTTAACCGGAGCTTGGTCTTGATTGGTGCTTAAAAGATTTTCGATAAACGCAGCGACTCCGCGCTTTGCGATTCCATAGCCATCCTCAGAGGGAACGAGGCGCGTTTTAGCCATAATATCGTCAAGTAAACTTCCTGACTCTTTCGTAGCTACTTCAAGCTGTTTTTCTTGCAATGACATTTAAGAAGTCCTTTTCAACGTAGTTCTGTCATTCATCGACGGATGGCGCAGGTGAAGCAGCAAGCTCCAATTCAGCCAGAAGTTTCTCTCTCGACTCTTCGGAAGATAAAAGCTCCTGCAACTTACTGCGAAAAGCCGGAATGTTGCCAAGCGGGCCTTTCAATGCGACCAATGCGTCACGAAGCTCAACCAGTTGATTCAGCTCTGGAACTTGTTTAGCAACTTCATCAGGGGAGAAATCAGCAAGCGAAGAGATCTTTAATTCGATTGGTAATTCTTGTCCGTCCTCCTCAGCGAGGACATTAGCGACCGTAGTAGAAATAGAAAGGTCACTCTCTTTCATAACTGCGGTAAAATTATTTTTATCTACAGACACCGCTTCACGATCTTCAATTTGGGTTTCTTCTGGGTGGCCTTTAAAATCACCCAAAACGACCATTCGAAGCGGCAACTCGACTTCAGCCTGAGTATCACCATTAGCGGGAACGTACTTAATATTAATTCGCTCTTTAGGAGCGACACTTCCTTCTTTTGCCATTACAAGCCCTCTGTCTTACGACAACTAAAAGTTAGCCAACTTACACGAAAAGATGTATTCCGAGCGTATTTTTATCGATTAGATATTCGGCGAGAGGACAGTAACAAGATTATGACTATTAATAATTATGTAGAAAACAACCTTCACGACTAACAACAAAAACAATTGCATGCAAATTCAACATGCATTCAAATTTTATTGATTTAGATCGAAATTGAACAGAGGAAAATAAAAGATAGAGATGACTATAGTTAGTGTTAATTATAAATAAAGTAATCTAAAGATAAGATTGTCGTTAGATTACTTTATCGTTGAAAATTGAAACACTTTGAAACAAATAGCCAAATTTACTCATTGTTTTGAAAATTTATTTCGTCTGTCTTTTTTCTTAACCAACGTTGACAGTTCCACCACCCACCACAACGCCTCCACATCCAACCGCATCACCGCTTCTTGCAACAGGTTTACCATTTGCAAAAACTGTTGAAGAACCGCCGGAAATTGCACGACCATGAGGCGGGCTTTTAGGCTTATCATGTGCTGCGACAGAATCCCCTTGCCGCGCAAGCGGTGTGCCATCAACATTTACGTTCGGCGACGCTGACGTAACAGGTGATGGATGAAACCCATCATGCCCCGTACCGATATCGCCCAATACAACAGCATTACCCATATCACCCTCTTATTTAAATCAGAAAAACAAATAACAATTAGAGGGTAATTAAATTCATCTTTCAATAGTTAGGTTGAAAATAAGCAACTCAAACCTCCTTGGGCAAAAATTCGCCCATACAGGCAATATATTACTCAAAAGGAATGATTTACCAATGGGCGGCATTCCTTAATCGTCGGCCCATAAAAATAAAGGTGTGAATACACGATATATAAAAAGAGACATGAAGAAGTTTGGAACCCAGCAATAAGGCCAAGTAATTGAATGAATTTAATGCTGTGTTATTTTCTATAAAGTTGCCATACATCTGTTAATCATTTAATCCTGGCAAATTAACTCATCAAGACGGCGGCCATTAGCAAAATGTCCGGTGTACTTGCATCCATTTGTATATGTTATCTGGCCATGACCATGCATTCGACCATTTTCCCACATACCTTTGTAGCTGTGTCTATCGACAAGCGTTTCGATGCCAAAACCACTGCGACGATTATCTTTAAAACCGCCTTTATATGTAGAACCATCAGGGAAAGTAATCTCCCCTTGTCCGTTCAACATATCACTAGACCAATCACCTGAATAGCGGATACCAGAGTTCGGATGTATAAACTCTCCCTTTCCTGAACGCTGACCGATATCATCATATTCACCCACATATGATTGCGCCATATCAATCGGTTCCCGCCTACTTACAAGTAAGCCATGATTGTAAAATTGGACTAATGTTATTTCAGTGGATTCATAAAGGTGAAATTTACCGTGCCTCCTGCCATCAACATAGGGACCAACCAATCGACTGCCATCTCTTCTTTGCTCGATAACTCGACCGACTAGTGTACCTTTGATATATAAGCCATTAAGAGAAACATAGGCCTTTGACTGGGTGCCGATACCATGTGGTAAACCGTTACAAAATCCACCTTGATAATACCAACTCCCTATCTCGAGGTTTTCAACATATTCGATAGGAGAGCATGTCTCTTTTAACTGCTTGCCAGTTTCGTCAGCAAAGCACAAAGACGACATGTAAGCGGAGACGATAACAAGCACGTTGATAGATTCTTTGATGGCGCGTTTAATTTTTGCACAACGCATGTCAGTATTTAACATCTTGTTTCGAAACTCTATGCCGAAAGTGATTAATGAATACCAAATTTTCAGCATGTTAACATACACCTATGTGATTTAAGGTGTAGAAAATGGGCGTCCTGATCTAGAAAGGCACAGCTTTTTACTCTGCACACTCAACTGAGTATTCACACTGCACGCTCAATGGTGCTTTTGAGGAAAGCACCATCGGCAAAACGTAGGTTTCGTTTTTTTGTCCAATCACTAAAAACTAAACGCGAACCCTACCCCATACGCGGTTTCATCAAAGTTATAGTTTGAAATGGTTAATCCGTAGCCTGTTTCGGCTTTCATATACCCTCGCAAGCCTTGGTATAACGGGAAATTCCACGACAAGCGATAGAAGCCGTTATTCCAATCCTTCGTGAACATATTTGCCAGCTGAAGCTTAATTTCGTGGGAGCTGTAAGGGAGCCAACCTAACTCTACTTCGCCATAACCTAAATAATCGGAAATATTGGGGTTGTAATTCACAGGTCCGACACGAATCCATGGCTTAAAGCGCACATAGCCCTTTTCGAAATCACGCTGTATATCAACGTAAACACGATCCCAACTCACTTCTACATCGCCACCCGCCCCATTAGATTGGTGCTCAAAGCCGAGCGAGAATTGCCAAGGGTCGTATTGCAAACGGTAGAATATTTCAGGGTTATATTGATCGTCTCGGAAGTAAGCTGAACTGTCATACGCTTCCCAATTGGAGCGTTGTGTATAGGCGACGTACAGTCCATCTTCATCAAACGAAATGAGTTTGTACTTAATGCTCAGCTGAAATTGGATGAACGTGTCTTTGGCTGCGTGTCCATTTGGGTTCAAAGGCGCAAAGCGCGCTTGGTTGACATGGGATTCTTTATAAAATGGGAGAAAATAATTGTCTTTGTGGGCGGAGAATTTGCTTTCTTCGGCCTGAACTGGCGACACAAAGATAGCACTTGAAAGTAATGCTGCCACACCTGACAACGTCCACGCTCTGATCATGTTTATCTGCCTTCTTACATCATGTTTATCGCTTGCTCCATGCGTCCAGCAATGAGGTAAACGATTCCGTCAGTAAGGATTATAGGAGCCCTCCTTTGCGCCTGTGTCTCAGTTATTTGCATTGCTGAGAAAGTCCTTCGGCGGGAATTTTTGATCGTTCATCAATCTTATTCAACCCATATCTCCGAACACAGTTTCACAAATGTCTCTCCCCCCTCGTCTTGAACAGGTGATTTTTGCGGCTCGATAACACGTTGTCGCGAAAAGAAAAATAGAAACCGTCTACCTGAACCCACTTTTTAGGCCAAAGAAGGAAGTCACTAGTGAGAGACCCTCAAACGAAGTTAATCGCTCAATCATACGATGACTATTACGAGATAGGTTTATATAAATCTCGCTACCCCTGTGCGAACCCTCGCGTCCTTTCTCTCATCCTTTCTCTCGTTAGAAAAGAAAACCACACCGCCCCAATTCTAGATTTTGGCTGCGGCCGAGGACGGTATATCGATCCAATTTTGCAGCAGACTGATGCCCAAGTAATGGGCTTTGACATCAGTAAAGTGGCACTTGAGCAGACGTCCTCTATTCAGCGTTTATACCCAGACCGATTGGCTCTATTTAGCAAACATGACGATCTGCACCATTACATTATGGAAAACGGTGCACCTCACCTAACGCTCCTCTTGTTTGGTGTACTCGCACATGTGAAAGGTAAGCAGCAACGCATCGCGCTGCTTCAGTGGCTGCATCGCAATATGTTGGATGAAGGCAAACTGGTGATTTCAGTGCCTAACCGTCATCGACGTTTTTTCCTCCACCAGTTTTCACAGGCAACACCTTCATCGGATATTCAATATGAAAGAACGGGCGCCGGAAAAACGATCCCGCTTTTCTATCACCTATTCACCACCAAGACGCTAAGAACGCACCTTGAAGCATCGGGTTTTGAAGTGGAAAAAATCCTTGCCGAAAGCATGCTGCCTGAGAGCTGGGTAAATCGCTCGCAACATCTATCAAAGCTAGACCAACTGCTTTGCCGCATGCTGCCAGCATCGTGGGGTTATGGCCTGCTTGCGATTGCTAGGAGAATAAAGTGACGCGATTTCAATCAACACTCCTGTGTCTGTTACTTTTCATTTCAAGTCATGTCTTCGCACAAGATTTGCTAGAAACAGTAAGACAAAAAGGCACTCTGGTCGTGGGTGTGAAAGTTGATTACCCACCATGGGGTCACCTTGACGCTGATGGCCGCAACGGTGGTTTTGAAGTTGATCTGGCTAACGCCATTGGAAAAAGCCTTGGCGTTGATGTTCATTTCAAAGCCGTTTCTACTGCGAATCGTTTTCAAAAACTGAATTACGGCCAAGTAGATATCTTGATTGCAACAGTGGGCGATACGATTGAACGTCGCAAAAAAGTAAACATGGTTCTACCCCACTATTTTCGCAGTGGGGTAACCGCAATATCGAGAAAGTCTTACGGTATTGATGGCTGGGAAGATCTGATCGGCAAGCCTGTGTGCCTGACAGCCGGGGCTTACTTTAATAAATCCTTGATTCGAAACTACCGTATTGAGCCAGTGATTCTAAGCAATAACCGCGACCTAAAAATCGCCTTGCTTACCAACAAATGTCAGGCGTGGGCTTATGACAGCGGCATCTTATATACCCTAAGCAATCAGCCGGCTTGGAGCGAATATGAAATAGCGCTCGAAACCATCATGCCCACACATTGGTCATTTGTGACACGAAATGATGCGAACTCTAAGTCGCTAGATACTTGGTTATCACGGTTTCTATCCAGCAGGATCCGAGACGGATACATTAAAAATCTTGCTAAAAAGTGGGCACTACCTGAGCAAGATTACCTCACTCAACAGCACAGCAATTGGAATCAAATTGATGCCGAATCTCGCCCTCTTTGCAACATTAAAGACAGACATGACCAAGCCAATACGTTTTGCTTTGATGCTGTGACCGATTTGTCAAAATCTGCTCAAAGTGATGGCCCCCTTATCGACAATTTTGATGTAAAGATGATTGTGCAGTCATTGCTTCATACAGCGTTGTTTACGGCTATTGTTATTATTTCCGCTATATCGCTCTCTGTTTTTTTGGGGTTTTTAACCCTCAAATCACCACATTGGATAGGATCTACTGTTTTATCTCTGACCAATATACAAAGTGCCATCCCACCAATTTTAATGCTGTATTTCACCTATTTTGGTGCTTTGGCAGGATTCCAAGAGCATGCCCAATCTTGGTATACCAGCGGCGCAACAATTGCTTGGCTCATCTTGTCACTTTATACGGCATCAGGAATTAACAATCTCATCACAGCAGATCGCCATAAGAATATATCGATGACAAGCCGCTATGCCGCGCATCGGCTTGGGGTTAAAAGCAATTTGGTGAATCTGGCAAAAGCAGCCGGTATGGCAAGTGTCATAGCCTCGCCCAATGCGGTCCTTATCTTCAACTCCGTCTCTTCAAATTCAGAGTATCCATTCCTTCTTATGAGCGCACTGGCCCTTTTTTATTACATTGAAGTGCTTGTATTTGCTCACTTCATTAAGCATTTTCTGTCGATTATCCCTGACCAAAGAAAGATTAGTGAAACTGACACTCAACTAGATAAGCAGGAGGCTTAAACTAGATGTTTGAACTGAATGTGATTTATTCGTTTATTGCGGCGTTCATGGTTAATTTGTTCATCTCTGTCGCCGCCATGGGGGTGGGATTTCCTTTGGGTTTTTTGCTATTCAAGGCACTCACAACACGCATTTCATCTCTGAAATATATAGCGCAAGGGTTTCGCTCTCTTATCGGCAATATTCCTAGCTTTGTCATGCTGTATTATTTCACCATTGTCATCCCGATGAGTGGGTCTATTTGGGGGATCGCTTACACGCTACCTCCGATTTTCAATGCCGTGTTAGCCCTGTCGTTACCTGTTATCAGTTATAGCTGCGATCTTTCTCTACAAAAGCGTAGAGAGGGCAAAAATGTATCTTTTCGCGCGCTTAATCAGTTTTTCTTAGTCATTTTAATGGCTTCAACAACGGCTTCCGCCATTGAGGTAACGGAAGTGTTAGCGACTGCCAATGCTTACATTGCATCCACGGGTGATTCCACCGTCATGCTCAAAGTCTATGCAGTGGTCGCCGCGATTTTTATGCTCACGGGGTTACTGTTTAGCACATTGGCTTTGTTTGTTGAGCGTCGTTTTGGTCATAGTAAGTCAGCTATGACACCTTTTCAGGGAGTGCATATTTAATGAAAGTGCAGACTCGACTTGACAGGCTTCGCGGTCAAAACTTGATTTGGTTTTCATCTGTTATTTGGCTGCTATTTTGCGTGGCAGCCTATATCAAACTCAGTTGGCAAGAAGAGGTAGACACTAAAATCCGCCGCTATATTGTCAATGAAACCATTTCTGCATCCCATCTTGTGAATAAAAACCTCAATAAACTCACCGAAAGTGTCACTGCGATTGGTCAACTGGCAACACACAGCAGCGACAATCACGACAGATTAAGGCATGTTATTAAACAAACCGTGCTCAACACGCCAGGCGCAGTAAATGGAGGTGTCGCCTTTTCAGAAACTGGCTCCAAGCAACAACAGATATTTTTTTCTAACGACGCGTTGGTAGGCCCTTCAGACAATAGTTCTCGGACACGTTTACACGCCAACAGAGTTACTACCGCGACATGGCTGCCACCGTATTACGATAAAACCGCAAAAGCATGGTTTTCTGAATACGTTTTACCTTTTAACACCCAACAAGCCTTAAGCACAGCGACGGCGAACAAGGGCGTTGCTTACCTTAACTTCTCTCTAGAAAGTTTAAGTCAGCAAATGTTGAGCTTTAAACTAGGCACGAAAGGGTTCGCATTTTTAATTTCCAATACCGGGCAAATTCTTGCTTACCCGAAAAACGCGGTATTGGGTCTTAATATTTCCGCTTTCGATGCGACCGATGAACCCTTGCTTTCTTCTCTGGCCTCTCAACTCCACTTGGGCAAACTTGGGAGTTTTAAACACCCAGTAACCGGAAGGGAACATTGGATAGTATTGGATCAGATTAACCATATTGATGCGAAGTTGGGCCTGGTTATTGAGGCAGATGAACTCAGACATAGCCTTTCACCAACCTATGAATATTGGGATCTGGTTTGGTTTATGGTACTCGCGGGCCTTATTTCTTTGTTGGCAGCCATTCACTTTCCCACTGACAATAAAACTAAAGCAAGTCGCCTTTTCACTGCGCTGTCTTTGTGCCTTTTCTCTTACTTGCTGTTGCTCTGGTTTCAAGCTCTGGCACCGAAGCCACTGAGTAAAGACGAGACATTATTGATTGATCATGAGAGTGCCACGCTCGCGGTAATGGAAAAAACACAATCTCCGGAAGACGTCAGTGATAAGAAAAGCTTAGAACTGAAGCTGACCGTTCATGCCATCAGCCTTGAAGATGCAGATAAGGTTAACATCGTCGGTAAAATCGTCACCGACAATACCAACACTGATACCCCACCGTTGCTAATCAACAACGCAACGGAAAGTGAGTGGACCTTGATGAGAAACCATCCAGACAGTCAGGTTTGGCAGTTCGTCGCGGTTGTTAAGCAGCCTTTCGACTACGGTTCTTTTCCCTTTGACCGAGAAGTGATTGAGCTTTCGATGATTCCAGCTCCGGACACACAAAAAGAGATATTGGTCCCGTCTTTCTCCTCGTACTCCTCCATGCGACCTGAATCCCATCCCGGCATTGCGATGTCAGAGCAAAAATTCGGAAACTGGAAGATCCTTCAAAGCTACTTTAGCTACTTAAACGAACCCATCAACGCACAAGACGTGCTCACGAATCTTAAGTACAACATCGTGATACAACGAAACATCACTGGCCCATTGATTTCTCACATCATGCCGCTTTTGGTCGTGAGTTTTCTTACCTATTTTATGCTTTTGCTTTGGACGAAAGATGAAAAGCAACAGGCGTTATGGGGCTTTAGCACTGCAACGGTATTGCAGTATTGCGCGTCACTGTTCTTCATCTTGGTGATTGCACACGTGGCATTACGCGAGGAATTGAATGCACAGGGGGTTATTTTCATCGAGTACTTTTACTTTCTCGCCTATCTGCAAATTATCTTTACCGCCATTGGCGCGCTGGCTTACACCACGGAGATAAAAATTCCAGTGCTAGAGCATGAGCAAGGGTTGAAACTTAAGCAATGGTATTGGCCGATCATTTTGTTTCTGTCACTCGCCATTACTTACGTATTCATTGATCATTGAGTCGGCCGTGATAGTTAAAATGGCCGTATTGAAGTGCATGATTGGCGTCTGCAGACGCCAATCATTTTTCAGAGATACTGCTTGGTGACACAGCAGGTTAGCGCGTGAGGTTAGCCACTGACTCTATGCTTATCGCATCATGTCGCCAGTACTCAATATCGCAATCTATCAACAAACCATGCTGGTTATAGTTGACGCGCTCCACCACCATCGCAGGCGTGCCTGATGTTGCACGAAGTGCCTGCGCCTGAAGGCCAATCAACGAGCTCGTGCTTATACGGTATCGGATGGACTGATAAACCATGCCATAGTGCTCACGGTAGATATCAGTCAACGAGTTAGCCAGATCGTGATCTAACAGTTTTGGGAAAATATCAGGACGGATGTAGTTGGTCACATACACCACGGGACGCTCATCCAAATAACGTACACGATTCACCTGATAAACATCCGAAAACGGCTTTAGCTCCAGTAAATTCGCCGCCTGTTTATTGGCAAGAATACTCTTTGCGCTAACAAGCTCTGTTTTGGGCTTGCGTCCTTGCTCCAATGCCATATTGGTGAAGTTCAGTGTTTGTGTCGGGTCGTAACGCAATGGCTCGGGAGAAATAAACCACCCACGGCGATCTTCTCGATAAATTCGCCCTTCTGACTCCAACAATGACAAAGCTTCACGCAGCGTGACACGCGTTGTGTCAAAGGTTTCAGCCAGTTTTCGTTCAGCAGGCAACTTCTCTCGTGGAGAGAGCATCCCCGCATCAATCTGTTCTACGATTGCATCTTTAATTTTGACGTATTGCACATGGTGTCCTTATCGTTTCCGCCATGCTTGGGTTCGGCTTTCTAGCCATTTGGCCACAGGCCATTGAATAAGCTTGGCGCACACCGCTGAGAGCATAATCATCACAGCCATTGCCGCTGCTGCGCCAGTTTGGCCTGCATCATCCATATTCAGAACTGAAACGGATGCAGGAATGGTATCTGTGGAATATAAGAATACTACCGCAGAAGTCGTGGTAAGTGCATTAACAAACAGGTACATACCGATATCAAATAACGCTGGCATACAAACCGGTAGCGTGACTTTGTAAAACAGTTTGAACTGCGGCATTTTTATCGACGCAGCCGTCGCTTCAATTTCCGCAGGCAGTTGCTTGAGGGCTGCCAGCGATGTCATATGCCCTACCGTGTAATAGTGCACCACCGTACTGATAACCAACAGAGCCATGGTGCCATATAGTGGGTTTAATAAATTATCACCATTATTGAAGTAGAAAATGTATCCCAAACCCAATACCATTCCCGGCACCGCCATCGGGATGATGCTAATCATTTGCAATGCCTGACGAATCGGCGCAAACGCCCTTCCTTTCTCGACTGCATAGGCCGCAATGAAAATCAGTGACGTACCGAATACCGCTGTCCAAAATGCCATTTCCAAAGAGTTGAAGAACGGACTCCAACCATACGTACTGATTTCAGTGAAATTGTAATTGTTCAGTGTCAGCGTTTGATTCCAAGGCCAGAAAGTCACCAGCGATCCGTAAACCGCCATTCCCAGAACCACCAGCACCATGATGGAGATGAAACTGCAGTAAATAAAACACAAGGTGTCTCGGGCTTTATTGGGTGAAGGTTGATACACAACAGACCGCGTATCAATCAGGCTCTTTTGTTTTTTCTTCACCCAACGATCTGCACTAAAAGCAAGAATGGCAGGAAAGAGCAAAAGGATAGACGTCACGGCACCCATAGCAAAGTTTTGCTGACCCACGACTTGCTTGAAGATGTCTGTCGCCAACACGTTGTCACTGCCACCAATGACCTTCGCCACACCAAAATCAGTGATAACCAGCGTGAAGACGACAATCAGCGTGCTAATAAGGCCGAACTTTGCGCCTGGCAAGGTAACAATCAAAAAGGTTTTTAAAGGCGACGTATTTAGTGCTTTTGCGGCCTCATAGAGCCTCGCGTCTGACGTTCGCATGGAGGTCGTCAAAATCATCAATGCATGAGGAAATGTCCAGAATATCAATCCCAATGAGATCCCCACCAAGCCATAAACGGACTGTCCACCGAGCAAAGATTTCGCAATTCCTTGATTACCAAACAGAAAAACAAGGCTGATCGCCGGTAATAGCGACGGAGCCAGAATCGGTGCGGTTCCCAGTGCTTTGAATACGGTTTTTAAGGGCATACAAGAGCGGGTCAGCGCATAGGCATACCCAAAGGCTGCCAATGTCACAACCATAGTGACAGTGATGCCTAATGTTAGGGTGTTAGATACCGACGCCCACACACTGGCGGAAGAAAGGTACTCGGCAAAGTTTGTGAGGCCAACAAACTGTCCGTCAGCATTCTGAACGCTTTTTTGTAGCATGCTCCACAGAGGAAACAGCAGAAAGAACGCGAACAGCGACATAACCAGTGAGAGAACCAAAATCAGTACCAGATTGTCTTTGCTGACCCGATGAAAAAGTGACGTTGGCTTACTCGGTAATATCAGTGCGTTCATCGTCATTGTTTTAGCTTCCATGTGATGTACTCGTTAGGCTGCGTTAGACAAGGCTTTGTCGCAAGATTTGTGGCAAGCTTCTTTGGCATAAGCACGAAGACCCGTTTCGGCCAGTTGTATATAACGCACTTCCCCACGCTTCAGTCCTAGCTGCATCGCCTGCTCTACCGACACATCGACCATGATCAGATTGGATTTACTGTCATGCAGCAATCGGCAATCGACGCGATAAAACGCACCAAGAAACTCGGTCGCCACAATCTTTACAGGAAGCGTATTTTTTGGGGAGTCCACAAAGCGAATTTGTTCAGGGCGAACGGCAAGATCACAAGCATCCCCGCGTTTTAACGCGTGATTATCCACTGTCGGCGTTGCAATTAATGACTCAGCGATACGCACCTGCGTATCGCTCGCCACAGACATAGGAATAAAATTCATCGTCCCGACGAAATTCGCAACGAAACGTGTGGCGGGTTGTTGATAAATTTCCTGAGGTGTCCCGACTTGCTCAATGACGCCGTGATTCATCACCACAATACGATCCGCCATTGATAGCGCTTCGTCTTGATCATGCGTCACCATGATCGTGGTAATACCCAGCTTGCGTTGCAAGCGGCATATTTCTTCACGAAGGTGGACGCGAACTTTTGCATCTAAAGCAGATAGCGGCTCATCCAGAAGCAGCAAGCCCGGAGATAACGCGAGCGCACGCGCTAGAGCAACTCGCTGTTGCTGACCACCAGAAAGTTGATTAGGAAATTTCTCTCCCGATGTCGGTAACCCAATGGTCTCCAACCACTCTTCCACTTTCGCGTAAGCGGCTTTTTTCGGTGTTCCTTGGTTAATCAGTCCAAGTGCTATGTTTTCTTTCACCGTCAGGTTCGGGAACAGCGCGTAAGATTGAAAGACAATGCCAAAGTCACGCTTTTCTGGAGGGAGAAAAGTGGTGTCTTTATTCGCTTGGTAGATCGCACCAGAACTTGGCAAGTCAAGGCCTGCAATGGCGCGAAGTAATGTGGTTTTACCGCAGCCAGAAGGGCCGAGGAAGCATACAAACTCACCTTTTTCGATACTAAGTGAAATCTGTTTTAATGCCGTGAAAGCACCGAATTGCTTAGCGACGTTATCAATTTGAAGGTAAGGTTGGTGGTTAGTCATATACACACTCCTAATGGTATATACCAGAATCTAAAGGAGCTATATTGCATCGACATGACAGGTTTGTAGTAGTTTGATGACACGTCTTCGAATACCCAAAAATCATCATTAAACCTGTCGCCAAATACGCCAGTGAAAATGAAAAAAGAGAGCAGAACGCTCTCTTTACTGTGCTTGAACCAGAACAGATTTTTATGATTTAGGTTCTGATTTCGAATCGAATTTCTCAGACCATGCTGCCAGCACGCTGACTCTCTCAATGCCCATCTTCGTGAAGTCCATTTTCGCCATCGATTTCTCTACTTCTGGGTAGTTTGGTACTTTCGCCTTAACATCTTTATGGCCTACAACAGGATATGCTTGCACATAGAGTTCATTCGCAGATTTTGATACCGCCCAGTCCACAATGCGTTGACTTGCTTCACTTGCTTTTACCAAACCGACTGCATCCACATCCCAACCAATGCCTTTCGGTACAATGATATCCAACGGTGCGCCTTGGTTTTTAAGTTTGGCAGCTCGCGTTGCCATTGAAATGCCAATGGCAACTTCACCCATGGCAGCCTGTACACACGGCTTAGATCCCGAATGCGTATAGTGCGCGATATTGCTGTTTAGCTTGTCCATGTAAGACCACGCGCCTGCTTCACCAAAACTGCTTATCCAACCGGAAACTTGCATATAGCCCGTACCGGAGGAAGCAGGATTTGGCATCGCAATATGGCCTTTATAAACCGGATCGGTAAGATCTTCCCATGAGGTCGGCTTAGGAAGATTCAACTGTTTCCCGACGATTTCGTTGTAACAAATCGCATTGAAAACCGCCAAGTTTCCGAACCAAGCTGGATCATGCTCGCCATCAATGAGTTGCTCTCGCAACTGTTCAACACCTTTGGGTGAATATGGCTTAATAATCCCTTCTTCCTTCAATAATGCCAATGATGAACCTGCCAGCCCCCATACGACTTCTGCGCGTGGGTTTGATTTTTCTGCGAGCAGCTTAGCCGTCATGATTCCGGTGGAATCTCGTACCCAGTTGATATTGATATCTGGGTTATCCTTTTCAAATGCCGTTTTGAATTTAGCGAGCAAATCCGTTTCGAATGCGGTGTATACCGTGACTTCCTGCGCAGCGAAAGCCTGAGCGGACATGAGTGTAAAAAGTGCAGTTACCGACGCTTTCATCATCTGTGTCTTCATTGTTTTCCTCTCCCTATAAGCCGCCAACTTTCTCGACGCCAGTGTTGTGCAGCCAATTTGGTGTGTACCAATTTGTGAAATACCCTAATTTCTACAGATGACGTTTATATGACCGGAATTTGGCATTTTGAAGAAATAAACCGGATAGATGTGCTGAAACGATCGGTTTAACGTTGGATGTGAAAGTTTTATGAAATTGAATCTCGCCCTATTTACCCCGTCAAACACCCACTGATAGAGTAATTGCGTATTTTGGTATATTCCAGTTTGAAGGATGAATACGTAAATGAAAAATGAATACCTGCTACTCACCCCGGGCCCGCTGTCTACAACAGAAACGGTTCGTAACGCCATGCTGAAAGATTGGTGTACGTGGGACGACGATTACAACAAAGACATTGTCGAGGTTATTCGCTCCAAGCTGGTGAGGCTAGCGACGTCTTATCAGGGTTATACCAGCGTCTTGATGCAAGGCAGTGGCACCGCATCGGTAGAAGCAACCATTGGCAGCGCAATCAGTAAAAACGGCAAGCTACTTGTCGTGGATAACGGAGCCTACGGTGCGCGCATCGCCCAGATTGCAGATTACTTGAATATTCCGTGCGCAGTAATTTCGCCAGGAGAGACCGCGCAACCTCAGCTTTGTGACATCGAAAATGCACTGCTAAGTGACACAGCAATCACCCACGTGGCCATCGTGCATTGCGAAACCACAACTGGCATGCTCAATCCAATTGAAGCGGTCGCAACACTGGCCAAGAAGCACGATAAAGTGGTTATTCTTGATGCCATGTCGAGCTTTGGCGGTATCCCTATGGATATCGGAGAGCTGGGTATCGACTTCATGATCAGCTCTGCCAATAAGTGTATTCAAGGTGTACCAGGCTTTGGTTTCGTCATCGCAAAGCAAAGCGAGCTAGAAAAATGTAAAGGTCAGGCGCGCTCTCTGAGTTTGGATCTGTTCGACCAGTGGCATTGCATGGAAACCAACCACGGAAAATGGCGTTTCACCTCCCCTACACATACCGTTCGTGCGTTCTATCAGGCGTTGCTTGAGCTCGAACAAGAAGGCGGTATTGATGCACGCCACACGCGTTACCAAACCAACCAGAAAACACTGGTCGCAGGTTTAAAAAGCCTTGGTTTCACGCCATTGCTGAATGAAGCCCTTCACTCTCCCATCATCACATCGTTCTATTCGCCTACCCACAGCGATTACCAGTTTAAAGCGTTTTACGATGGCCTAAAGGAACAAGGGTTCGTGATTTATCCGGGCAAAGTGTCCAATGCGGATTGCTTCCGAATCGGCAACATTGGCGACGTGTACCCAAGTGACATTGAGCGTTTGATCGGGGCCATTCAACACGCCATGTACTGGGACGTAAAGTAAACATGAGGCCCGTAATGACTGGCAAAGAACACGCCACGCACCTCCGCAGCGAAGGCGATATCAACACGACGCAGGCTCGCCAGCAATGGCACGCATCTCTCTCGGACAGTTGCACGCAATCATTACTTGAACGCGACAGTAAGGTGTTTTTACATCAAGCCATGTCAACGCCATGCTTGGACGCATTAAATGCGGCCGAAGGTATTTATCTTACCGACTGTACTGGTAAGCGATACATCGATTTTCATGGCAATAATGTTCATCAGTTAGGTTACGGGCACCCTCATGTTGTACAGCGAGTGACTGAACAACTGGCAATATTGCCGTTCTCACCTCGACGCTTTACCAACCCAATTGCCATCACTTGTGCTGAGAAGCTCACAGAGATATGTGGCGGTGACCTCAACCGCGTCTTGTTTGCGCCCGGCGGTACATCCGTCGTCGGTATAGCGTTAAAGTTGGCGCGTCACGTCACGGGAAATTTCAAAGTGGTGTCGCTTTGGGACTCCTTTCACGGCGCGTCACTTGATGCCATTTCTGTCGGTGGCGAAGCCTGTTTTCGACAAGGCATGGGACCATTAATGGCCGGCGTTGAACGCATTCCCCCTGCCACTACTTATCGCGGCGCATTTCCATCAAGAGATGGCAGTGATGTGCATTACGCCGACTATCTTGAATATGTCATCGAAAAAGAAGGCGGCATTGGTGCCTTTATTGCGGAAGCCGTGCGCAACACCGATGTTCAAATACCCAGCAACGCCTATTGGAAGCGTGTTCGAGAGATCTGCGACAAGCACAACGTGCTGCTGATCATCGATGACATTCCAAATGGCATGGGCCGAAGCGGTGAATGGTTTACCCACCAAGCCTACGGCATTGAGCCCGATATTCTCTGCATTGGAAAAGGACTCGGCGGCGGCATCATGCCTATTGCCGCCTTGATCACCAAAGACAAATACAACACCGCCGCTGACGTTTCTCTAGGGCACTACACCCATGAAAAAAGCCCTCTAGGATGTGCGGCAGCTCTCGGCACCATTGAGGCCATAGAAAACGAAGATCTCCTTACCAAAGTAAAAGCAGACAGTGCATTTGTCCGTGAACAATTGGAAAGGATGAAAGCCACCTACCCCATTATTGGCGATGTTCGTGGTATTGGGCTTCTTTGGGGCGTAGAGCTTGTCACTGACAGAGCATCAAAAGTGCGTGCCTATGAAGAAGCAGAAGCCGTGCTTTATGAATGCTTAAACCAAGGGCTGAGTTTCAAAGTTTCTCAAGGAAATGTCATTCAACTTAGTCCACCACTCATTATTTCACGCGAAAAGCTTGCTCGCGCCCTCGATATTTTCGAAGGCGCTATCGATAAAGTTTGCCGCGAATTCCAGTATCTTGAACTTTAGTAGGAACAAAAACATGTCTAACACTACATCATCTATTCAAGCGGTTATTTTCGATTGGGCGGGTACCATTGTCGATTTTGGCTCCTTCGCTCCTACAAGCATTTTTGTCGAAGCGTTCAAACAAGGTTTTGATTTTGATCTTTCTCTAGAAGAGGCCCGAGGCCCCATGGGTATTGGTAAATGGGATCATATTCAAGCGGTCGGCCGTATGCCGGAAGTAGATAAGCGATGGATTGAAAAATTCGGTCGTTCCATGACGAACGATGATATCGACACCATCTATGCCGCTTTCATGCCATTGCAAAAAGCCAAAGTGGCAGACCATGCAGAGCCTATCCTCAATGCTGTTGAGGTGGTAAATAGCTTGAAAGCCAAAGGCATTAAAATTGGGTCATGCTCAGGTTACCCTCGCCAAGTCATGGATGTGCTAATCCCTGTCGCCGCTGACTATGGTTATAAACCAGATTACATTGTCGCCACCGACGACTTACCACAAGGCGGCCGCCCTGCGCCGTTTATGGCATTAAAAAACGTCATCGAATTGGGTGCAACCAATGTGGGTGCATGTGTAAAAGTAGATGATTCAGCTCCAGGTATCGAAGAAGGTCATAACGCGGGCATGTGGACAGTGGGCTTATTGCTTTCCGGTAATGAAGCAGGCTTGACGTTTGAAGAGTACCAAGCGGCTGACGAAGCCACATTAGAAGCAGCACGCGAAAAAGCACACGCGAAACTGATCAAATGTGCGCCTCACTATCTGATTGATACTATCACTGACTTACCCGAGGTAATACGCGATATTGAGCGTCGTATAAATGAAGGTGAGCGCCCTTAGCGTTCCAAACCTTCATTCAAAAAATAAAGCCATCGCGCTGCAATGGCTTTATTTTTCAAACACCCTTTCCCTAGATGCTCATAAATACATCGGACTTAAGCATGTGTCATTTTCTATCGAAATCAAACGAAGTGCTTTATCCTCTCCTAGAATATCCTCTCCACTTTCAAGAAGGGTTATCGTATATCGCTTCTTGTCGTGATAGATCACTTCCTTTGGTGGACTAGAAGGTAAGAATTCTCTGCTGCCTATGTTTTCATTCGCACGATAAAGCAAACCTCTAAGCGTACTATTTGTTAACCAAAACTTATTGTTTTGTGTGCTTATCAGCTCTTCACTCGAACCTAACAGACTTTCCGCTTCGCGGTTTCTATCGATAACTTCTGAATGGCGGTTAACGATCAGTGCGGGATGGCACAGTTGCTCAATAAAGTATTTCAAGCTGTCTGGAGTAGCACACTTCGCTCTAAACTGCTGGCCGGCTTCCCAAACACCAGCCATTAGCGGCTGAAACGCAGATAACAAATCAAGCACTCTTCGTTTGATGTCTGGTTTTTCAATATCATAGAAAACATTAAGTGCTACCCAATGGTCTCTTGATGTATGCACAGAAAGGACTGCACAATCATTAATACCTTGAGGTTCAAGCCACTCTATAAACCCCGTTTTTATTAATTCTTCTCTATCAACGAATGTAGATAGTGCATAAGGAAATATCGGAGGATTATTTGCTTCTACCTCAGTCCAAGGATCGATGTCTTGGTAGTGATGAATGTATTCGTCAATTTCTTTCCCTGAGAAACCAAAAAACATTGGGCTTTGAAGCTCAACTCTAACATCCTTTGGAAAGTACAGATCAGCATCCTTTTTGTCTCTCAACGTCAGAATCGCTTTTTCCGCGCCAGATATCAATACAATACTTCTAAGCACGTCATACCAAAGAGTCATATTTGGTATTGTTTTATATAGTTGTTCTTTTAAACATTCGATGTCATCCATAACATCTATAGGCAAGTGACTCACATCCTCTCCTATGTTATTAATCAATAACGTATTTAAGCCAGCAGCAAGATTTTAATTCTTATAACACTATTTAAAATGGAACGATACATCAAACCCAATCATCGTTTAAAGATACGTTGTAATATATGCAATACAACCATCTCATGCCCACTTTTTCCTACAGCTGCGTTCTATTCTTGAGGATAGCTAAACCGCGCTATTTCAATAGTGCAACAGCATACAGCGTCTATGATTAGCTATACCAACTACTCTGGTTCCTGTGATCATAATGACGAGTAAACAATCTTCTGAGAAAAATACCACTGTCCCTATAGATGCCATAAGTCGCGAATCCGCTAAACCCGTTATCTGTTATTCAGGCGATTTGTGGCCTTTTGATGATGCTTTCTACCGCTCTGCTCGACAGTCAGCCACGTTAAGACAATCTCTAGAAATCATGCCACGAACAGGAGAGTGTTTCGAAGTCCCTGCCGGGAGTTTCTTTCGTATATCGTGCCTCTATGGCTCTCAAGTAGGTGATCTCAACCTATGGCAAAAGGACAATTTGGCCGAACGCTTTTTTAGTGGCAAAACACGTCAACTTCACGCAACGCACCTTACAAGGGGCGATCGCTTATGGAGCAGCATGCCTTACTTAAGGCCCCTCGCGACCATTACTGCTGATTCCTTAGAATGGTATGGCTGGGATGAGGATGGAGGCGGTGTGCACGATGTCATTGGCACCCGATGTGACCCTTACACGCATGAACGTTTACATGGTGATATCTACCACTATTGCTGTCATTCAAATCTAAGCAATGCACTCGCAAAACACCTCGGGATCCCATTTAGTCAGGCAGAATTTCATGTGCATGATGTATTGAACGTATTCATGTGTACGGGTTTTACCAAAGACACACATCAGTACTTCATGAAAGCAAGCCCGGCACGGAAAGGTGATTACATCGAGTTTTTCGCAGAAACAGACCTGCTTTGTGCGCTCTCGGCATGCCCAGGTGGTGATTGTAGTAGTACGCATTCAAGCGATGATGCACAGTGTTACCCGTTGACTGTTCACATCTATGAAACCGACACAGAAGCACTTCAAAACTGGGAACCTTTTGAAGTAAGCCGAGTGGGAACGGCATAATGTTAACGATCAGCCACCACGCTTAATCTAAACAGGAATAAACTAAGCAGCGACAAACTAAGCTGGTAGAGTGAAATGTCAGTCACCCTACCAACTGATGACAAGTATCGCGGAGATTCTGGGAACCATGCTCATAAGCAACGATTAACCAAATCGCTCCCTCATTGCGGCATCGATATCACTTAGCGTATAAATTTTCCCCGGATGCGACTCCGCTCTGGATTGCACGTGCGGCCAGTCTTTAAACGATCGCCAAAGCCCACCCGCTGTAATCCCTAATCGATTTGCGGTTTCCGCATAAAGTCTGTAACCATTTACATCGTTCACTTTTGTACGGTCAGACCATTCAGCTTTGCCATTTACCAGCCAAAAACAATCCATCGCCTCTCCCCACTGGTGCCAAGAGTAACCGGGAATTGCGTTGGTCACATGCCTGCCGTGTTGAGGACCAACTTGCTCTATGCAAGAGGCCAAATAATCTGCGCCACCGTCTCGCAACGCGGCCAGTTTTGATTGAATTTGTTCTGTTGAACGAGATTGTCGCCACAAGGCGGCTTGTTCTTGTGGCGTTCTCAGGGTGAAATAAGGGCGCATCTCCACACCCAACGAATTACATTCATTAATTAAGTCTTTCGCTTGCTGTGCAAATTCCGAGGTCAAATCACTTAACTTTCGGGACATAAATCCTCCCAAATCACACGTTGTTGATCCTTCAACGAAATGCTAAAAATTAAGTCCCTAACGTTTGTCCTATCTAGGACACATTCCAGTGACGCTCGATCACCTCCTTTATCTCATCTTCGTCATATTCATTTTTTGCGTAGGTTTGTAGCCATGTCAGCACAGCCAATACGGCTTGCTTCTCAGGCTCACTCAGTGTTCCATAACGATGTAAAAACAAGGTATCCGGCCAACCTGATGAATACCACTCGTGAAAAATCCCCCCTAGTTGAGCAATAAACTGGGATTCGCTCTTTCCCTCGAAGCGTTCGAGTTTCCTATCAGCATCACCTACACGCGGGCGCATCAAACTGTCCAGCATCTCATCTGAGAACAGACCCATATTTCCTTTATCTTTCAGCATCGCAGCAAGAAATGCCGGAAGGTAATAATGAAACGCCACGGGTGTGAACATCCATAAGTTACTACTCACCACATCGCGAATATCATCTGGCGTTAAATCCCAAGGTTCTTTTTGAATTAATAAAGCCTCTAAGGGCTCTCTTTCAGGGTCGAGCGCGTCAGTGACAAGCAAATGTTGATTGTCAGGCTTTTTTCTTTGGCTGAAGGCTGCTTTCAATTGCTCAATTATTTGTTCTTTTGACTGCATTTACGCTCCGTCGTCTTCGCTTGGTGAAATGGCTTCTTGCAATGATGTCAGTAATGCAATCAATGCCGTTGCAGTCGCCGTTATCGCTGCGGCCTCGCTTGCTGTTATAGCTGCTGCTGCCAGCGCTGCCAAAATGGCCTTAATTAACACAATGATCGCCGCAATCAAGGCGACGATAGCAGCAAGAGCCGCCATTGCCATGCCTGCCATAATCGCGGCGTGAGAGGACGCAACAACTGCTTCCATTGCCTCCAATAATTCAGGCGAACAGTTAGAGCCCGCAAAAAATCGCTGACAACGCATGATTGAATTAATAAGGTTACACACACGCTCTCGGTGCCCTCGATTACCGCCCCTAAAACATGTTGCATCTAACGAGATTCTTGACGTCATTTCTGTCGCCATGGCTGCGATTTTTATTGCCAGCAAAACACAACTGTCCGTCCCTGTACACCGTCCCAAAGGGTTAGTTATTTGCTTGGCCGCAACCACTGCCGCACGCAAGGGAACATAGGTAGCCCAGCTACAATCGCCAGGTGGTGCAAGCCCATCGCCAGGAAACGGCCCAGGCCCAGGCGGGCAGGCTCTAGCAATAAACGTGCGGTTTGTTCGAGTGGTGATTTCTGGTGCAACTGACCGCTGAATCGTCTGTCTTGCGCCACCTTGTTGAATAACGTGTGTTAGTTCATGTGCCAGAAGGTGTCTTCCTTCAAACGAGCTGGGGTTAAATTCACCTTTTCGGAACACAATATCACTGCCCCGAGTATACGCTCTGGCATTAACGGCGCGCGCAGCAGTATCCGCAGTGGAATCAGTATGAACACGAACGCGACTAAAATCCGCACCAAAACGTGACTCGAAAAAGGACTTCGATTCAGCAGAAAGCATATGCCCACCAGAAACTTGATTGAGCGCATCTGCTGTCTGAGCGGAATACTGTGTCGGAGCGTTCGGTGTTTCACTGTCACGCATCACCATGCCGTCTTCTTCTTCACACGCCGCACACTTTCGTTGAACTGCAGGCTCGGTAGCGGAATGAACACCTCTTTGCATTGGCGATCTATCATCCATGACAGCGTCTGCAACACTATCCGCTTCACGTTCATACATATCACCCGGTTCGCTGATACTGAGTTTGGTTTGGACAAAAGGATTTCGTCTGCGGCTAAACACACTCTGTGGCATAGACAGAACATTACTGACCTGACGCACCAACACTTGATGCGTTTCAGTTTGGCTTTTTCCTTGAGACAACGTCGGCTGTGTAATGTATGACATGGTTGATTACCTCATCGCACTGCATCAATTCGGCTATTTCTTTGTCGTGCGTCTTTTGGTTGTCGGTGTCGTCACCTTCCTCTTGGCTGTCGCTTTCTCGATCGCATCGGTATCGACGTTAAGCACTCGCGGAGTCCGAGGTTTCGGTTTTGGCTTTGGCCGTGGTTTTGGTGTTGGTTCGGGTTTCACATCTGTTGTTGGAGAGTCTTTCTCTTTCACCATGTCTTCAAAACGCCCAATTTCGCTGAGCTGTTTTTTCTCTCGTTCAATCGCTTCATCAATTTTCTTGTTGAAGGCCGCACGTTGTTGTTCCAACTCAGTGATCCGACTTTCTACCCGTGATTTTTGTGCGGTCGCCGCTTCCCGCGTTTTAATCAAGGGGTTTTTCACACTATTTGGTTTCGCGGCTTTCTGCATTTCGGCGACGAGCGAAACGTGCTTTTTCAAAACGGTGCTTGCCTTTGCCATGATTCACTCCTTAATTAAGCCTGTGTGTTGAAGCTCGATTCTGGGGACGGGAACTCAGGATGATTGATAACAGTTCCTCGCACCACGTTGCCGATATATGGCCCCGGCATATTGTTGAAATCGAACGATGGAAGGAAGAAGGTGCCGGATTTAACGTGATTACCCATCACCGAAGCGTGATGACCATTGAGGATCACCGTGGCTCCGGAGGCGATGTTGTCGTCATTGTTGCCGACATGCTCAATAAAATTGTTATTGAAAAGGACCCGCTCAAAACGAAAACGGATATTGTCAGTCAGGCTGCTAGAGCGAATTTGCACCATGGTGTCAGCACTTGAACCCAGAAACTTGTTATTGGCAACTTGTGCCGCATAGCCAAGAAGCACAAAGCGTCTGTCACTGATAGGGAACGAGAGTTCAAACAAGCCTTGCATCAACAGTGCCCGGTTTTCCAACACGCTTTGGCGAGTAAGTAAATCAGAATACGACACCAGATTGCTTTCAATTCTGGCTTCCAGCACAAACAAGGCACCAATACCTACAGCAGCCTGCGAATTTACAACCTCATCTTCACCCACACCGGTATTAAGCACTTCATTCGATTCAACATGGCATTCACCGAGCTGGAATAGCGCCATAATCGAAGAAACGAAAATACCTTGTGCAGCGGAGCCTACGTAGTTAAGACGATTAGCAATAACCCCTGCCCGCGCAATACACAGCAACAAAACAATACCGCCGTGAGTACAGTTGGAAATCTGGTTATTGCTAATATCCACACGAGTACAGCGTTCACAGGTAATGGCGATACCACCTTCAAGAATCTGATTGCTGATGATCTGAATGTCTTCACACTGGCTGGCAAAGACTGATACGGTGACATTTACAAAGGCGTTGTTCTCTACGCTGGCTAAATCGCATTCGGTTACTGACACGGCTAATTCCGTACCACCATCGCCAGAGATATCATTGTTATCGACGCGGAGCCCCGCAACACGCTCGGCAACCACACCCCCGTTACAACCTCGGATCCAGTTTTGCGCCACGGTGATCCCGCCAGAGAAAAGATCGCTATCACTGCCGACTAAGATTGCCACTTGAAGCTCAATCTGTTCTTCCGTCTCGATGCGATTGCGCTCTACCAGCGTTCCCACGCCGCGCACCATCACACCGATACTGTCTTCGGCTAACAATGTGATCTGGTTTTCAGACACTGTCCCGTTCGCGCAGTTACATTCCACCGCCACGGCGTCCAACTCACCCGCCATTCTGCCAAGCGTAATTCGGTTACCTTTCACTTCGCTGTGCGCAGCAGTGGAGAAAGGTGCACCGACAGGGTCATTGTTTACAACTACACCGCGGACAAAACCGTCGATATCGTTGTCCAACACGCGCACCCGGCCCGTAAGACGCGCAATAGCTACACCAATGAGCCCGCTTAGTTGCTCATCGGAATAGGAAATCACATTGCCTTGCACCACCAAATCCTGACCATCGTCATCCATCCAGACACCAATCGGTGCACCTTCAAGTGTGCAATGCGTGACCCGCACACGTTCGCAATCAAACAGGGCAATGGCGGGATTACCAAAACCTGACGTAATACCGTCCAAAGAAAACACACGGCAATCTTCCATTACGCTGTCGTCCACACTTCGGAAAGAGACAATGCCTTGCGGCATCTCTGTTCCCCCTCGGTTTACTACCGAAAACATAGAAAGATGAATGCCAGACAATCGTGAGTCATCATCAGAGCGCACCAAAATTGCTGAGTCGTTGCTCAGATTTAGAATTTGCGCCCCGTGGCTTTCGCCATGCAAGGTCACATTGGAATAACGGATAACCAATGGTCTGTGAATAGTGTGTACACCCACTTTTAAGCACACACATCCGCCAAATTCAGGAGAGAGACTGTCCAATGCGGCCTGAATGTCTTCGCCAGGACGAACAACAACGGTGCAGCACCCTGCCGTACCAATGGGATCGCGACAATCCTGAAATACTGGGTCGACAAACTCACCCTCACTGACATCGACGACAGCGAGGCGGCAATAGTGATGATGGAATGCTTGCGGAGGCGCATCAGTGAGCACTTCGACGGAACTGTCAGCATAACGGGTCACGAAACTCCAGTTGTCACCAACATGATAGTCACCACCTGCCGCGTCGAGGTCAATCGCGGCTTCAACCCCATCTTCTAAGGCAATGAAGACGCCTTCGGGTGCAGGAATTAACCCTTCGCTGTCTGGCGCATCAAGGTTCACGATTTCATTGCCATCCGAATCCAGTACCACGCCAGATTGATCCCAACGACGAAGGATCGGATGGATCGATTGATTGGCCGCCGTTGATGCTGGCACCAACATGATTTCACCGACGGCCAATGGGTTTTCCAGCACAATGGTGTTGGTTGCATCATTCACCGAGAGAATCCGCACCATAGAGCCGGGATTCCCCTCCAACACGCGCACATCGTCGGTGATTTCCGCCCAATCACCTGCACTAAACCTCAAGTAATCGTCTTTAGCCACTTGCTCCAGCGTCAAAGTGTTATTCGCTGGTTGGGCGAGGATTTTTCCTGCAAATGCGGCGTTAACCTGCGACCATTTCAGCAATGCTAGGCCATCTTCATTCACGTCATGGACGGCAACCATGTAGGTTCGATTTTCCAATCCCCGATAACCGCCTTCTGGCGGCAATCGGCAGGGATCGTTCACCGCTGAAGCTGCATTCGCGCGCGTCGTCAGACGTGCTCCAGACGCTTCAGTAAATGCTTCCCATCCTTCAATGGCATCATCGTCCGTATTACAGGTAACGCCGTCGTCTACTGCGAAGAGTTTGACTTGCCAAACGGTTTGCATCCGCGCACTGGTATCGACACCAATAGCAGGATCGATCAAATCGGGGTCTTCAAGGAAAGTAACCGGACGCTTCCACACATCCAGAAACGCAAGGTAGCGGCCGTCTTCTAGATCAAGAGGCTCCAAAATTGGCAAATAAGGCTGAAACTGAAACGGTACGGGTTCGTCACTACGTAACTCTTCTAAAGGGAGATAGAACTCGTGATCACCATGTCCAAAGTTTTCCGCCATCAGGCCATCAACATAGTAACGGCCGGGATGAATGCGCAATTCCCCGCCAGAAACGTCGATTCGGAAACTGTCAGGGAGGTGTGCGGGATAACCACTAAATCCCGCCAAATCGATAGATTCAGCACGGAACCGACGATCAACAATCGCTGCCCCTTCATTGAGTGGCGTGTCTGAAACTACCCTTCCCTGCATTGAAATCAGTTCGGAGTAGTTATGGCGCGAATCAAACGTTTTTCCGGAAATATCTATAGCCATGAGTCCCTCCTCAGGTCACATAGATCAAGCCCGCATCAAGGCCGATGGGTAAAAATTCATTGAGTCGAAACAGCAAAGCATCATGCCGCTGCGGGTGATAAAGATGGTGATAAACGCCCATTTCACTGCCGCTGTCCGCGCCACGCCGTAACTCTTCTGGCGCAGAGAGTAATAGCTGTCCATACGCGGGAGCGTTATAGCGAGTGGACGTAAATGCAGGAACTACACGGGCGCGAACGCCACGCGCGATGTGGCTTTCCGCTAATTCTGTGAGCGACGGATTTCGTAACTGCGCTGCTTCTATGGCTTTGGACACGGCAAACTGAGGCTGACAACGATGCTGTCTAGGCACACGCGACTCTGGTGGAATGTAGGAGAAACGTGCGCACCCGGTTTGACGCTGCAAGGCCCAAACAGGCGCGGTCCACGCATCCGCATCATCAAGTGAAGCATCGAGAATGGAATTTGAAATCAACGGAAAAGAACGTGCAGCAACTTTGCCAATCACCGTCGATTCACACAGTGTCAGCATGCCACCATGACTCATCCCATCCAGTGAAGAAAACGCCGTTCCCGTCTTCGATGTCGCATCTATGATGCTGTCTTTTACCGTCACAGAGGCACCTTCCACGGTGCGAATGGAACCGAGTATCGACTGTTCGATTTCGACCGTCACATTCGGAATTTCAACCACCAGCGACGGTGAATTTGGAGAGACGGGCTCACCGTGTATATCAAGTGACAACCCAGGCACCATAGTGACATTGCGAAGCACCAAACGTCGCAGGGTATTGTCACCATTATCTGGAACAATCACGCGCCCGTTGGTGATCACCAGTCCATCCAGCACAATTTCAGACTCTGGGCCACCCTCTAAGATCATTTCATCGCCTTCGAGATCGATAAAAGCGCGATGGCCATCAGCTGCACGGAGTGACAAGGTTTGGTCGGTATCAACCGCTACATTTGGGCTTTCTGCAAAACGGTGAGAAACGCCAATTTCAGCAATGCCGCCCGTCACAAGTAAATCGAGTGCAACCTGAATCGAGTCACCGTCACCAATCGACTGAACTGCAACATGTGAAACGATAAAACCTTCACTTCGCGAGTACGCACCGCCGCCAATATCTGCACAGGCACCATAATGGTAAGTCACTTCCAATGACTCAGGCTCAGGTAAGCTGGCAGGTAAAGAAATCCTTCCCAGTTCTGGGTCGACAGAGACCAAGCTCACCGGTGAATGCGCCCAATCGGCTCCCGCATCACTAAGGTTACAAATTTGGATCTGATCATCCGTCAGCAATATGCCATCAATGACCAAAGTAAACGCGTGTGGATAGAAGACACTGAGCCTATCGCCCGCAATGGCGTTGCGCTTTAACGCTACAGGAAGGTTTTCTTCGTTGGCGAGGTGGTTGATATTTGGCTCGGGAATTGGCTGGTTAAACAAGGGCGTATTGCAGCCAAGTGGATTAAAAAGATAACGGCGAGCAGCGAACCGGTAGGCAGGCAATATGGATTGACGGTACTGCCCTAAACGCCACAGGAAAATACCAACATGACGGAAGTGATGACGCCCTTCCCCCTGACTGATCCTGCCTGTTGCCATGGAATAGCTTGCTGAATCAAACGCCGAACCTATCGCATCGCATTTGGTACTGTCGCGCACATCGAGGGTGTAATGATTCTCAGGGCGAATGGCCGCTAAGTGCTCTGGTCGTGCGAGTAATTGGAAAAACTCAACCACTCTGGCAGGCCAGCGAGTCGTGTCAGTCGCCAGTTGCTCCAACGCTAATGCCACGCCGCGTTTGCGCGTCAGCCGGATCTGATTTGCCGCAGCCGCGCGCTGACTGACGCCTGGGATTTCAGGGCCATGTCGATAGCCGACTAACTCGCCCAAGTAGGGCGCTGCCCACTCGTCACAGGTTTCAATAAACTGATTGTCGTAAAGCCTGTCGATATCATGTTTAACAATACCCGCTTGCTCAGCCAGAATTTCCATTAACGCTTTAAGCGGAAACCCTTGCTCTTCATCACGACGTCGATAGATTTCCGGCAGAAGTTGATAAAGTGACTCGGGTGACAAACTACTCATAAGCTGGCCTCCAGATAATCCAACGCTCCGGGATGCAGGCTTAAAATTGACGCGCCCACCACATCATCACCCATCTTTTCGGCCAGTGGCGCAGCAATACCATCATGTCGCTTGGGTGTTTCGCCTGTATAGAGGCGATCTATCACCACCGCTTCGACACCCTCTACGTCATGCAGCATGCCTATCACTTCACTGGCAAACACAGGCTGACCAAAGCGTCGTGCATCAAATGAAAGCCGCGCTCGTAACATGGCTTCTGCACGAGTTATCACATCGTCACTCAAGTAGTCGGCATGCACTTTCAGTCTTACACCAAGATGAAAATAGGTTTGACGGAAACTTCGAAGAATAAAATGCGCAAACGGATCGCCTGCTGCGACTAATGCATCGGTTAATGTGTCATGTAAGTCACTGCCTATTGGCACCTGCGCACCGTTTTCGGCCGCTACTGTCACCACGACTTGTGGCCCATTATTCAGATGTAGCCATTGCGAGGTTGCTTTCGCGATCCCACCATATGCACGGGAAAAATCCGCGTAATCCGTCAGTGAGACGACACGCCCAAGCGTTCTGCAAGAAAGCGGCGCACTGATTTGTATTTCACTACCGCTTTCAGGATCTGCCCCACCATCGGCATCCAACAGGTTTTTCACCGCTTCAACGCCCAAGGGCTGAGACATAAGAAGATTCAGTTGCCCCGCTTTCACACGACCTTCTAAGCCCAACGTTTTGCGGTAACTGGCTCGAATGTTTTGCTGACCTTTACCCGGCATTGCCCCCAAGAAACCTTCGCCGAAAGTGACATGGCTATATCCGCTTTCATCGATGCGAAGGGTGTAAACGCGGTCAGTTGGATGTGTATTTAAGAAGTTGGGCACCTGTTTCCACAGGATCTTGTTGACCCGAATATCCATCGTCGGCTTAACCCCTGTCGCCGTCGCGGCAGGAACAAAGGTCTGCGGAGCCTGTTTAGACATAAACGCCAAATGGGGTGTCGCGCTGCCATCCCCCATCACTTCCACAACAGATTCACCTTGTGTCGCGTCTGCAACATTGGCTGCTATACGCAGGCTTTGTGGCAGATATGGCGCACCTAAGGTTTCAGTAAATGTCAGGGTAGTACCGCCTTCTTCTGTCAGAGCATGCGAAACAGATTGAATAACTCGAGTCGTCACGACGGGTTCATCCCCTTGATCAGATGCGACACCACGTAGAATGACTTTCCGCCCCTCTTCCAAACCCGGGTACCACCCATTAAGAGCCACGGAAATGCTGTCTTCGTCTAAGGGTGTCGTGATAGGTGGCTTGGCGATGGTTATCCATTCACTTGCGCCATAAACCGTGGTGCCACGAATCGACAGCGTGCCAAAATGCGACTGTGTATTCAGTGTTAAGCGCGAGCTTTTTCCCGTCACAGAAAAGAAAGCTGCCGTGGTTTCAACAGCATCAGTCACGTTGTACCGAGACCAGTTGTCACCGTCTTTCAACACAACCGTGCTGTGTTTAGCGATGTCAGACACGGTGCGCTCAAGGAAAACATGGTTTAGATTCCCTTCATCCATGAGGTTTAATGATCCTGCATCTGCCCACGTCGATGCAGTTCTGTCGGCATAAGGCCCTTCAGAAACGTCTTCTACTACCACGCCGCTGCTGTTTTTGGTGAATATGGGAGAGGTACCTGTTAGGGAATAGTGCAAGGTACTCAGAGGAGGAGCCGCGTGACCAAAAATAGCAGCCTTCGCGCGAAAAACCTGTATTTGACGAGTTTCATCCGCGCTTTTTAATATTGGCGAAAAGAAAGCTTTTTCTTTGATTTCCTCCCCAATCAATACCCCTTTCAATTCACTCGCGCCAACAGTTTTGTCTTTGTACTCACCCAGCGTGGCGGCAAACACCGTTGTAATACTGCCCGTCGCACCAGAATGTGTCGCCACAAGCGGTTCCGTCGAGACCGTCGACACATCAAGCCAAGTGAGATCTTTTGCATCCGGATCGTTAGCAATGTCAGCTAACACTGGGGTGACCGCACTGATAGTGGCAAAAACCTGATCGCCATTATCGGCGACAAAGAACACGGCATCACCGGGTTTAAGATTCAAGTTGGAGCCAGGAAGAGGAATGCGCGTCGTGGTTGATGCCAAGGGGTGTGGAGCTGTCAATTTCGGACGAATAGCGTTCCACGCTGCGCGTGTCGTAAGGTCTTCTAGGGTTTCGTAAATGACCGGTTTTTCATCCTGTCCCGGCGTACTCTGGACTTTGGTTCCTGCCGGCACAGTAATCACCTCGGGAATGCCTTCTCCCGCAGCAATGGTAAACGCGAGATCTGCTGTCGCGGCAGCCCCAGGATGCGGCGCATAATCTATTAAGGTTGCCAATTCATGAAGCGATGCTGTTTCCATCGCCGTATTCACAAACGCTTCATTAAGCCACATCTCGTTATAGAAGGTGAGCACATCACAACTTGCCGACCACGCATCAATTAATGCCAGCGTAAAGTCACTACTATCACGAGATGTTAACGTGCCGAGCGCACCGTATTTTGCAGAAGACAGTCGTGCCGACATGCTATCGAAGAAGTCTTGATACTCGCCACTGCGATAGGTGATACGTCCAAGCCCAGCGGTATTAGTTGGAGCTTTCGGTGTCAACACTTCTGTGCCGTCACATGCGCCGCAATGGGATTCATGGCTTGCCATATCAACGCCCTCCTTCAAAATCGAACAAGAACACGCCGTTACCCGGATGGCTTACATCATTATCAATCCGCGCAATTTCAGTGCGGCTGAAGACCAATTCTCTGTCGACCAAACCGCTGGTTCTTGGGTCGCCAAATCGGCGAAATAGCAAGGCTTTCGCCGCGATGACCCCTTCGATATTTTGCGCCGCTGCAAGCCAAGGCGAGAGATGCAGCGTCTCCCCTGCTCGAAAACGGTCAGGATGCAAAAGACCCAATGTTCCATCAGGCAAACGTTGAGACGAAAACAGCGTTAGCAGTCGCTGTCGTACGTGAGATTTCGAAGCATTTGGCGTAACACAAACATGCAGCGTCACTTCCAGCGGCACATAAACGGGAGTCGATACTTCCACATCGTGCCCTGCCAATCTGAATGCCTCATAGTGATTGCGAAGCGTTGTACGAAGTGACTCAGAGACCTCTACCCTGTCTTCTGGGTCAGGCAATGCAAACGTGGTAATCCAACTGCCTGTGTGGATATACGCACAACTGACATCCTGCACACCGGCGACACGTCGTCCCAACGTTTGATAATCTTCTCGCGTTACAGCTCGCTCCTGCGTTTTAAACAAATACGGAGCGCGCTTGCGGATCTCCGCGTTTGTTTCAGGGTTCCGGCCGCCAATACCCGGTGTAATGTTGCGAACTTCAATCACTTCAGGGATAGGTAGAGCAAGATGATAAAGCTTGTCTGCACCGATATGTCCTACGCTTCCTACGCCTACCCGGTAGGTTGCTGTAAACTGGGTTTCCGGCAAGGGACGTCTGCCAAAGGTGTTATCACCAAAACGGAGATAAACGGTGCCATCACGCTCAATTTCTGTCGTGAATACGGACGCCGATTCGTCCACCGCCAACAAATCTCGCACCACACTAAACGGGCGCACTTCTACCCCGTCATCAGCAGACAGTGAGACGCTGGCATACGTAGTATCAGGTTCTGGTGTTTTCAGCAGTTCGGAAGCCGGTGCACCAACGCCATATTCGGGAGAAAACGTCAGGGGTTTATTGGCGAGTGTTGGACGATATCGCGGTACGATGGTTTCAGCTTGGTCTTGCTCACATTTCGTATCTGCACAGCTCAATCCTTTCCCTGACGTGCTTTGGTCGCCAAATCCCTTACCCGGAGCCCAGCTTAACGTTGGTAGTGGTACATCAGGTAGTTGCTCACCAGATAACGTCTGACCATGATCCACCAGCACCATGTTTCCTCGCGCGACCGAAACAGGCTCGATGTACTCGCGACCTTCTTCAATAGAGGTTTCCGATGACAGACAAAGTGGAAAACGCAGAGCATCAGACCCATGCCAACTGATCTCGGTTATCTCCTGTTCCGTGACAGGATCGAGCAAAGGCTCACCATCCACATTTAGAAATTGTACTTGGGCCAGTAACACCACTTGTCGTCGCTCAAGCATCCTGTCAGCACGGTTACCACTTCTGGCTCCAATGATTTCCTCGAACGCGAGATACATGCCTGCAGATAATTCAGGGAAATGGCCTGCCAATGTCGCCTGTGTAGCGCCTTTCGGCAGATGACAGCGTCCATTACTCCACGTGTAAAACTGCATCTCATTGTGCTGCGCAAACAGAGCTGAAATATCAAAGCAGGTTTCGTACACCGCCCCACTTCGCGCCAGCAAGGCATCATCCCGAGTGAAGGTTCTAGGCTGCTCACTGAGTTGTGTACAAACCGCGCTGCCCGAGGGAATCACCACCGTCGCGGGAGCCATAGGCAAAACATCGGCTGAAACCGCCAGATGACAAAAACAGCGTGCGTTGCAGCCTTCATCAATGGCGTAATCGACCAAACGGGTCATGCGTTTAAGTGAGATGCGTGAACGTGCCTTGTTTAAATAGGCTTCCGTGGTTGCAGCATCCTGCTGATATGCCAATTGGTCAGCGGTATATGCAAGAACATCGACCAGAGCCGTCGACAAATCTGCAGGATGACCACTCGCTGCTGCAGGGGCTGTGACGGACAATCTATCTAGCATCATTCGGCGGAATGAGTAGAAATCCCGTGCGGTATAGTCGATGTCGGTGTCGATGTTTTCCGGCTCAGGACAGTCGCAACGAGATTGACAGTCAAAAGGGGTCGCGCATTCCACTTTGAACGAGAATGTCACCGAGGCAAGAGCAGGATCAATTTCAGGCGGCGGCAACGGATTCAGTGGGCTTGTTACTAAATTCACGGAGTAGGCCGAATAGTCGCCGGGTTGGGCCACTTCAATGACAATGACATTCGTCTGCCCACCTAACCCCATAGTGGCACTGACTATCTCAATCGCGTTCGGGCCTTCAATGCGAAGGTTGTCCTCGCTGTATACGAATACACCTGGGTCATTCACTAAGTAGAGATGCAGGAAGCGTTGTCTGTCGGCCTCAACCAAAGCTTCTTGGTCTATAACCTCAATAAAATCAATCCCGTTGAAGTCTGACTGCCTCACCGCTTCGCGACGCCGCTGGTCGCAGCAAAAATAAATCATGTCGCTACCTCGCGCTCAAATATGGCCTGCTGTGTTTCACCCGACGGCAACACCACATACGACACATCAATGTACAAGGCTCCGTTTTCGAATCTCACGTCAACTTCGGTGAGCTCGATATCGTCCTGCATCCAGGTCTGTAATGATGTCGCGACTAAACTTCGGGTGTTTTCCACCACTGCATCGCTTATTCCCGCAAAAAGTAGACGACCAAGACCACAGCCAAACGTCGGCATCATCACCCGCTCACCCGGCTCCGTGAAAAGCACCTGTTCAATGCGATCACGAATCACGTCAAGGTGGGTGGTCGTCGCGGTCCGCCCTTGCGTATCTATGTGATAGGGAAAATCGGGACGATGAGTCGAGTCAGGATATGCCATCGTTTCATGCTCCTTTTATGTTGCCAACACACGCGGCTGAACCACAGCAGGCATTAAAGGCGTGCCTGTAGGCGCACAAACAGACTGCCCAGTCTGAATCACAAACGGTTGACCAAGAGAAACAACCCGCACTGAACCGCTTAGCCATTGCCCGCTCACACAAGGTCCATTGCCCGCATTGGGCGGCGGCATGGCGCAACCTGCCACCACATAGGGCGACGTTTGCAACACCGTTGGCTGACCTGACACCATGACTCTAGGATTCGGCACGGTGGGCGTAGCCTGCCCGCCATGCATACACATAACAGTGGCTCCAACATGTACGATTGCACCTGGCATCTGTCTTCATCCTCCCAATCAGGTAATGGTGAGCGCACCGTTGTTGATATCCACGGTTGGGCCCACCATGGCTATCTGCGCCCCTTTTCCGTTGTTAATGAAAATGCCCGCATCGGTCACTGAAAGCGTCGCACCCGTTGCGGTTGTCAGCGTGACGCCTCCCATTCCCATAGGCCCGCCGATATCACTAATCACAATGCCGTTTCTGGCCATGGTCTGAAGCGTCATAGCTGAAATAGGTGGAACTGCCGTGCGCGACAGTACCGGAATATCTGACGGTCCACCTGCATAGCAACCCGTCCATATGGGGTAATCGATATCGCCTTGTTCAAACTCAATCCACACGCCCGCACCAATCGGCGGCACCGCAAATATGCCGGAATTCATACCCAGCACGGGTAGGCATGGCATACACCAACTTCCAGGCACCATGCCGGACACATCCGGCACAGTCGCAAGAATTCGCCCTTGTTGCATTGGGTCGATATTGTTGATGACAGTGCCACGGAATTTGCCGTAAAACTTTTCACTCATGCCGGTACCCTGTTTCCAAGTGGAAGTAATCCGTCCCTGCTAAGCTCAAAACTCTGCTTGAGCTCCCCTTCACTTAACGTGGTGGTCACCGACTCCACGTAGTGCAATCCGTTAAAGGCATGACCTGCTCCGCGAACCGACACCAGCCTTCTCGCCTGAAGCAGAGACCCATAAGCCAGTACGTCCAAAGAACCGTTCATTTTTACCGCGCGTACTGCTGTCTTTGCCGCTTTAGCAAGACCGATCAACGCCGCTTGAACCGGAGAATATTTCGCCGTCCCTGTTATGGGTCTATTGTCCAGAGGGATTGGCCGTACAAGTGCTAACGGTGGATTAAGCGGGTTAACATCTGGCACCGGAATGCTGATCGGCACTTTGGTCTGCGGATTCATGATGGTGACAATGGGGATTTTTCCATTTTGGGTATCCACACTGCCTGTCAATGACACCACGTTTCTGTGCGCATCCAGATCGTCATTGAGCGGTCGCTGCACCTTGCCAATGCGCACATCGGGGCCCCAATACGCAACGGATACACCCACCACGTCAGTTGGGTCCATGTAAAACACATACCCAACGCGCTCCGCGAGTGATTGGATGTACTCTAAATCTGTTCCCTTATGTGTAGGAATGCGCTGTGTCGGCACGGGAACATCTATCAACACAGAAGGGATTACCTTTGGAATCACACCGAGAAAAGCGTATTTCGCCAACACCAAATTGATACGGGCAAAGTCCGGCATCGCGGGATAACGCATAAAGGAGAAATCGATATAATCGAGCACACGCGTCAGATCTTCCCCCGTTATCGTTAGTCTCGATACGCCCGGGCCGCTGCCAGCATTAACGCTGTGATCAGTGATCACGCCATCAATCAGCACCGAGGTTTTGCCAAACATTTCCACCGCTATCACAGCGCGAACCATTGGAATGGCATTACCTGCCGATAACAGAAAAACGGTATGCAACGGTGAGTTATTGTCTATCTCAAAGACCAACTGAAAGACCGAAGGCCCTTGCGTATTGTTTTTTACTTCGCACGACACAAACGCATTGATCACCGCTTTAGAAACGGGAACGGGTGCAACAGGTCCAATGTAGAGACTCATGACGACGTCAGACATCACCCCTCCCCATTGCCTGTTGAAAGGGCTATTTTTCGTCCGGGTGTTGCCACCAAGTCTTGCGGGTAGTCAATCAGGTTGGCATCAACAATGTGCCACCATGCTGAGGCATCGGCGTAATAGGCCGCACCGAGCAAATCAAGACGATCCCCTTCTCGCACTAACAACATCGGTCCCGCACCGTTCTCTGCAGGTTGCGGAACAAATCGGCGACTAACAAACACCCGTTCACGGCCGCTGCTATCTGTCATCACTTTCAACGGCGCGCCAGCATAGCGGCTGGTTGACGTGAAATCAGCCGTTTCATCGGTATTGCTGAGCAAATACTGGGTTAAATCTGTCATGACCAATTACGCTCCTTTCTTCAACCAAAGGCGGTGAATCTCAGTCTTGTTAAGTAACCACTGGCTTGATGACTTTTGCTGCCTGCTTTTCTATTCCGTCGAGATAATGTAAGAACAACGATGACGCTGGATGATCAAAGCCCAAGTCATCCACCGACAAGACTTGCAATGACAAACTCACTTTGGCGCGCAACGGGTTGAGCTTGGCACTGAAAAACTCTTCGGAGAGGGAGATACTGCCAACCTTCACAGGCATCCTTCGTTGCAATCCCCAACTAAAAATGGGCAGTGGCTGTGTCATAGGAATGATGGTTAATCGACCTTCTCTGGCACGCGCGTCGTTGTCCAAAAGTTGGCGTTTGGTCGGTGAGATCAGGCTTCGTAATGCCGCAATGTAGGGGCCGACCCCGTACTTCATCGCATCTTTATCGCCACGTTCTAATGCATCGGTCGCATCAAGTATTGCGTCAAAACTGATCGTTTCTTTGGGCGGCCCGTTGAGACGAAGCTGTTCGTTCCGTGTATCCGATGTCGTCGGGGATTTCACTTCAAATTGCGTGCTAAGCGATTCTGGATTAACCAGCAAAGGAATCGCGCTGATTGGCTCACCGCTTTGTTGATCAAGTAGCACGATCCCTGCTTTCAGAAAATTCGGTTGTGATGACAACATCTAGCGCGCCCTCCCTGCTGAAAGTGTTCTTACTAACTGTCTTGCCGTCTGAGAAGACGCGCGCTGTTGTGCCTGCTGCTGCCTTTCTGGCGTGACATTGGGCATGTTCGGCCAGTGTTGCCTTACCGCGTCAGACACCGCGCGATAGACCTCGCGATAGCTGGCATTGTCCGCTATTTGGATATGGTCGAAACGAATATTCACTTTCATACGCTCTCCTGCGGAATGGCTAATTTTGCTGGAATCCTTGACCGAAATGGCGTTGCATCTTTCAGGGCACAAAGCCATGAACTCAGCCATAATCCAAATCTCCCGCTTTAATCGGGCGTTCAAGTTTTTGTAACTCGCCAGCGGCAGCTTCCATCAACCAGCGCATGGAAACAGGCTCGTTATGCTGTGCTGATAGAAAAGCACCGTTCAATGCAACGTTGTGAATGTTTCCCCCAGTTAGATTTAGCCGCGCCAAACGGGCGGGATTAAAGTCATCCGCCATTGGGGTTTGAGGAGGAAATACCGAACGCCAAATGCGCTCACGTTCTGTGGGGCCTGGGAAAGGAAAGTCGACCACAAATCGGAGACGACGCAAGAAGGCTTTATCAACGCCACTCTTCAGATTGGTCGCCAGAATAGCCAACCCGTTGTACATTTCTATTCGTTGCAGAAGATCATCAATGCCAATATTGGAAAAGCGATCATTGCTGTTTTTTGTTTCACCGCGCTTTCCAAATAGCGCATCGGCTTCATCAAAGAAAAGAATGGCACCACAGCGTTCAGCGGCCTGAAACAGCGAACGCATTTGCTTTTCTGTCTCGCCGATATATTTGCTGATCACACTGGCAAGGTCGATGCGATATAGGTCCAGATTAAGTGCGTTGGCCAACACCTCCGCAGCCATGGTTTTACCCGTACCGCTTTCGCCACTAAACATGGCACTGATCCCCATGCCGCGACTCATCTTGTCACGAAATCCCCACTGCTGATAAACGCAACTCCTAAGTGCTACCTGCGCGCTCAGCTGTTTTAGCATCCGTGTTTGCGCCTCAGGCAGTATCAGTGTGTCCCATCTCGCTTTGCACTCGATGCGTTGCGCGAGCTTAGAGAGCCCGGAAGACGCACCACGCTGACACACGCGCCACAGCGCACGTTCAAATGCATGTGCATCACCATTGTTGGACTCGGCAAAAGCGACAGACGCTGAGCGGTGAATCTCTTGCTCGCTCATGGAGAACTGCTCGGCCAATCTCGCGGGCAAGGTCTCATCGGTTTCATTAAGCGTTTGCAGCCACAGCGACTCCTGCTCTTTCACTGTCGGACGCTTCACTTCTAACGGCAGGCTTCGTGGCACAAGGCTGATGGGTGAATGCCCTGCATTAATCAGAACCAAGCCCCCCAAACGGCCAACAAATTGCACCAATGACCGATGAAACGAAGGATCATCAGCCCCTTCGATAAATAGCAGCATGGGCAGTAGGCCCGCGTCACGAAGCCAGAGCCGTGCCAGCGCGTCTACATCAATCGCATTCGTCGGTAAACTGGAAACATTCAGTCTCTGGAGATTAACCCCAAGCTGCGTTGCCACTGCATGCGCCATCGACAATTTCGCTGTAACATCATCCCCAAACAACTCGACCACCGTTGGTCCTGTGTTGGAGCGATAAGTGCGATTCTGTTCGAGAAAAGTAAGCATCGTTTCAAGTTGTACACACTGCGACGGCATCAAGGGAGAAGGTAACGCTCCCCCTATAGGTTCAAGCAAGACGCTCAAACGTTCATCGACGTAATTGAGCCCACGAACAAAATTCATTACGCGTTCGTCAAGAATCAGAAATGCATTACCCGCTTCTGCAGGTTGCCATTCAATCAACAACCAATAGCGAAGTGGCGCATGCGGCGGAAAACTCGACCAATCGGCGTCATCTAAAAGGGAAACGGCTAACGTTGCCGTCGGATTTCGTTGGGTTACCGAACCCGAAAGCGTCATGCATCGCTCAGCAACAGCAGGCTCTAAGGATGCGGCAAGAAGCAGAGCCAACACTGCCTGATCACTGGTATTCAGACCAAACTGTTCAACCAAGACATTAATGGCAGAAGGTGCATCGTGCTCACCATCGCCGCGATAGCGAGCATTGAGTTCGACGATAGATTCCACAAGAGATGGGACAACATCGTCATTCTTCGGCCAATCACTGCTTGGCTCTGTACTATTTCGCTCTTCACTTCGCCGCGCTGCACTGTTGCTGTTCAGCGAATGCATCACCCAATCGATGGTCGCATTCAGATGAGCATCGTTGTTCGCCTGCCATTTTTCAAACGCAGATTCGGCGTTACTTTGGGGGAGTGGAAACTGAATAGACGCAGTCATCACGGCACCGTTATCACTTGAGTAGGGTCGTAGATTGGTGCGCGGGGGGCAAAATCCGGTGCAATGGGTGGACGGTCTTTAATGATGAACCAGCTATCGACCCCATCAACCCGCAGCCTTGCGGTGTATGTGCCTGCCGGAATCGCCCCAAACACAAACACCATGGTGTCGGTTGCAATGCTCACTGTTTCTGCAGTTGCGCCGTCCGAACCCAGCCATAACATGGCTTGTTGACCTGGGAAAAAGTGTGGCGTCACACGAAGTGTCACGACAACAGACGTTCCGTTTCTGACGACACTGGTTGGCGGAAAGGTCATCACCGGCGAAATTTGAGCGGAAAGCAGATTAGATTGTTGCGTGTTCCCGCCGTTGTCTGCAGAAAATAAAAGCGAATACATGCCCGCCGCCCAACTGGCAGCAGCGTTAGGTAATGTCACCGATTGCGTGCGTGCAGTTCCACCCACCGCTGCATTTATCGTATGTGCTACCTCCTGAGAAACATGAGAAAAGGTAAATCTTGGATTCGTGCCATCAAGGGCAAACCCTTCAACATCCAAGGTATCGCCAAGTCGTGCACTTGATTGAAGTGCCGGTGCGATAATCCGGTTGAGTTGTGGCAAGGCGGGCGTCAGTGTCGGGTGCACATCAGGCCCCGTGTTGTCGACACCAATGGTTAACACAGGGAGCGCATTTCGTGTCGGATAATCGGCTTGCATCAACACCGTGGAGACTCGGTAAGTGGCTGACTGGCGATACTGACTTTGAAGCGCACTCCACAACGCTGATTTCTCGGACACTGGCATCATGTGCGGCGCAATACGAATCGCTTCTGCCTGATCGGCCAATCCGGTATCTGCCAACGCTTGCAGCAAGGGGGGCAATCCAGCCGCAATGGCTGGCGACGGGTTCAATGCCGTTTGAATTTCAGCACGCGTAAAGCCCGGATGTTCATGCAAAATCTGCATGGCGTAACCCAACAGTACGTCATTGTGCAAATCCGCTGTGCCATAGGCACTCACAATGTAAAACAAATCCAGCGGCAAGGGCGTATTGTTGATGCGGTCGCCATCACTGTTGCGCGTAGGCACACATTGATTCGCCCACGCCGCGTTTACTTCGGTGTGATAAAGAAAAATGTTCAGTGCAGGCGCGTTATCTTCTTCCTGAGCGAGCATTTGATCTGGCGGCAGCGCATGTACTGGGACATTGGTATTCACGATGGTCGCCACATCGTTATCCACCAATCCATCATTGAGCAGATCCCGAAGCAACTGAGTGATACCTGCAATAGCCAGTGCACTACTCATCGTTTACCTTCCTTACGCTCGCGCAAATAGTCACCGAGACTAATGGGAGGCTGCCAACTCGGCGTCCTTGCTGTTGGCGCTTGATGCGATGACACAATGGACACTTGGTTGATAGTGACGGATACCTCTAGCGGTTCAGGGGTAGCGTCCGGCGTTTGATATGGCGTGACACTTTCATTGTTCAACGGCGATGCGGATTCTCTGCTTGAGGAAACGCTAGCCAGCGATGAATCATTACCCAGAATGGCAGCGGCAACCTGCTGAGTGAAATCACGACGCCTTGAGCGAATAGAAGCATTCGTGTTCGAATTGAAGCCCATTGATTCGTCTTCGATGCTTCGTTGGGGAGAATTTAGATCCTGAGTTGCTTGTTTATCCACATATGCGGATGTCGTTAGACCATTGCCAAATGTCTGCGCATCCTTGTTTACCACCAAAGAGGAAACCGATCTCGGTTGCTCGTCGTGCGTTTCATTCGGCGCGTTGGGGCCATCAACACTGGCAGTTTGAGCGGCTGTCAAAAAGTCGTTTCGTCTTGTTGCATCATCATTTGCGTTATTTAAAACAGAGGGCGTATCACTGGTGGAAAGTGTGCGGTTTTGGGGAAAAGGAAATGCCTGAGTACCACGACTATCCTCATGCATGACCTCTGAGTCTATCGTCGTCTCTGTTCGTTCTAGTGAATTACCCTCTTCGACACGCGTATCTGACGTTGGTGATGCATAGGAGCGGGTTGCCGTCGCTTCTGTATGCCCCTTGCTATCTTGCGCGCCTAAAGGTGTGAATCCTCGGTCTTCGTGCTCAACATTCCCCTGACTTGATGTGACACTGTCACGCGAAATGGCATCACTACCACTTATTCCCCTTGCAGAAACATCAGAATAGTACGAGCGCACAATCGGTTTTAAGGACTGCTGCCCTGTGATATTACGATGAATAAACCGACTGAGAACTCGACTCATACTGTCACTTCCTCACTCAATGATCATGGCGATATGACGACGACGTCGCGCTGGGCTCATCCCCAGAATGTCCTGACTCGACCAACCGTAAGCAGAAGCCAGCAAATGGACATCCCATAACTGCTTTTCGACGTTAGCTGAAAGCTGTGCCCAAAACTGATGTGCAATATCAAACTGGTGCGCCGTCTCGGCACCACATTCAGGACAAGAGGCATTTAGCGTAACAATGGATAATGGTTCGAGAGCCAACATGGCGTCTTCAAGGTCGGTGAAAAGTTGCTCCCACGCGGTTTTGCTGTCTTCCATTGCAGAGAAGACTTCCTTTATCGCTGCAAAATCAACAGGGTTGATCACCCGCTGTGCAAAGAGAAGTAAAGGGTCATCCGCGTATTCCAAGGCCCGCAAATCACCCATACACGGCAGACGGAATCGGCATTGCAGCCCCCTTACGGTTATCTCACCATATCGCGGAAGATAAACGTCGGTATCAATCGTTCCTGTCTGCGCATTCCACGCGTTGTAGAGTTCAGTGGAAGCTAACCCCAATATTTGAGATGCGGAAAAGCCAAGCTGGTTTTTAGCGTCACACTCGGCGCAACGTCCCTCTACGCTGATGGCATCGCCAAATTGGAGCTGATAAGCCAGCAGTAACAGATGATCCCTGCCAGCTACCGTCCATTCAGGTAACTTTGAAACAACGGTAATTGACACAAAGGCTTCAGCCAATGCTATTGCCCGTTCTTGGGCATTCACCGACGAAGCAAACTCCCAGATCTCTACCTGTTGGTTATCATTTAAGGGCTTCAGCAGCATACTCATGCATCGCTACTCATTGTTCAGGATGCACAAAACTGGGTTCTTGTGGGGCGGTTACTGCGTTACTCTCCCACCCTTCGTTTTCCAATTTGATTGACTGGATCATAAACGCAGAGCTTGACGCATCAAGCGCAGGGATCGCTTTGTATTCCGAGACCCAGCATTTGTATACCGTATAGCTAAGCACCTTCTGACCAGCCTCATTTAACACGTCAATGATGATGGTTTTCCGAAAATCCTGAAGCGACACTTCACCCCCCAGATCCGTACCTATACGCCACACTTTGTTTGCCCACTGCTCAAACTGAAGATTTTCTGTCACACCACGTTCGAGTGTTATCGCTTCAAATTTCGCCTGACCTGGCGATTTACGGGTATGAGATGGGTCCCCCCCCGCGCGGTACTCCATCACTTCGACAGTGCGGCTAAGCCCAGAGACTTTCTGTATTGCTGCCAACACGTCACCACCGGCCTCTTTCACAATGAATTTGTATCCGGGGTATGGTACAACTCGCTGACCATTAACGTTGAGCTGAGACATGCTGCCTCCTCCCTAGCATTCCAATAGAATTCAAAGAACCTGCACCGCCAACATCATCAGCGGTGCTTGATTTTAGCTGCCGCTGTTGTTCATCAGTTGTAGGCTGACGACCACAAATTCAGCCGGTTTTTTAGGCGCAAAACCCACAAGCAAATTGACAACACCTTCATCGATATTCGCTTGCGTTGTCGTTTCAGCGTCACACTTCACCCTGAATGCCTGCTCTGGCGCACTGCCTTGGAACGCCCCCTGACGATAAAGCCCTTGCATGAAGTTAGTCACGGCAATGCGTATTTCTGACCATAACGGCTCATCATTTGGCATAAACAAAGACCACTGAAGCCCGCGGAAGAGCGTTTCTTCGATAAACAACGCTGTCCTTCGAACAGGCACATACTGCCATTCAGACGCCAATTCATTTGCACCGCGTAGGGTACGTGCTCCCCAAACAATGTTGCCGCTGATACCGCCATTTCTCAGACAGTTGAGACCAATAGGATTGAGCTGACCAATCTCGTTATTGGTCATGTTGTGATTAAAGCTGATGACATTGCGAAGGTTCGCTGTAATGCCTGCCGCCGCGGTCCAAATACCTGCTTCGCTATCCCTGCGGGCATAGACACCGGCTACGGTTCCGCTTGGCGCAATGGTTCGAAGTCGGTTTTCGTTGTTTGGATCAGGAATCTGAACACGCGGGTAGTAGGCGGCCACGTTGCGATGTCTAAGCCCCGCAGCTGCCACCTCATCAAGCCATTCAATGGCCTCTTCCGCGCTATTCACATTTTCAGGAGGATCAATCAGCAAGAAGGCGCGTTGCTCTTCACAATACGCAATGGCCGGACTCATCACGGTAGACATATCGGCCACGTTGCCGTTGTTTAAATCAGAGGCTTCAGGGATCAGCAAAATGTTAAACAGATCCACATCTTCGAGTGCGTAAATCCCCGTACGAAGATTGCGATTCCCGCGAAGTTGAGCTGCGGTAGGTACACCACCATCCACTCCGGGAGCGGCCGTTGTTTGTTGACCTGCAGGAGCGGCCGTATTCATCGCGTATTGCTGAACGTTTGCTTCTGTACTGGCCACTAACCCCAGCACCGTCCCAATATTACCGACAGACTCCGCCACCACAACCTCGTGTCCTGCACGGTATTCAGGGCTGTTTCGTCCAGTAAATATTGCGAGACGATCGCCACGCACAACCACCTGACATTGCGCCCACAGCGGATCTTCCGGACGAGTATCACGTATCGTGTTTTGGATCATCAATGCGGCTTCTGCCATGGTGGTCGGTGGTATGGTGACATCAACGGTTACATCATGTGACCCTGTTCCAAGGTTGACCTGAAGCGTGTTAGCGGCAGCAATTCCAACATACTGCGTTGTATCCTGAACATCTGAGTAATAGCCAGTAGGTGCAGGTCGGTCGGTATTTCCTCCCTCGGTAAGCTGCACCATCATGGAATCATCATTCACCACGTGTGACACAAAACGTGGGTGCGTCGCGACCATAGACACGTTGCGATACGTTTCATTTCGCACGGGCAACTCTATGCCATCAACATGCCTGATTTCCGTCACAGTGAGATTGAACAGAGAAGTCGGATCGGAGGTCAAATAGTCGATATCGATACGTATATGATTATTCCACGTTCCGGGATCTTGAACTGGTTGCCCCTGAAACTGGCGCCCCGCATCAAACCTCAGCGTACTGCCTCCTCCCCAACTCTGGGCTGTCATAGATCCATTTGTGCCACCACCGACGCGAACCGCAATCGCCTCTCCGCCGCTATTTGCGTAGAATTGTGATACGGCATAACTGGTTTCACTGTTGGTATTCACGCCTCCCATATGAGCGTCAAAATCCCCAACATGAAACATACGAACCGGCGTATTTAATGGGCCTCGAGAAAACCCGCCAACAAATGCAGCGATGGATGTTGCGACGCCACTGATTGAGCGGCTACCGCTTGGAATTTCCTGAATGTAAACGCCGGGGTATGTCAGTGCTACGGGCATGAGCAACCTCCTCTACCATGACAATGAATCGAATCGTTTATGATTGGCGTCAAAAAGCAGCACAAACTATCTGGCTAAAACCCTAGGCGAGGATATATGACACGACAGACATGTATATTAGTGCTGCAATACACAACTGATGATGGCTAACTTTCGTCCAATGACATGTCGCAAAAACAAGATATTAGGTGGGTACAAAGGAGAGGTAAACAAAAAGCACGATTGTTTTAAATATTGTTTTTCAATAGATTACGCATTTTGATTGCGCTTACAATTTTCAGAAAAAATTTTCATACTTTTTTATCTGCCATTTAAGAAAGGATACCATTAATAAACATTACGTAATAAATGCCTATTTATTCGTCCTCCTTTTTACGACAATGCATTTAATTATTATGTATAGATTTCTAGCCCCGTACGGTATGCCTATTCGTTGAGTTTGCAATACAAACGGAAAATATCGCCCTATTCGCTCTTATTTCCCCACGCCAACGCGTTTAAAACCCAAGGCTTAGAAATAACCCCCTGAGCAATTCCACGAAACCGACTCGGAATTGCCACAGGGGGTAATCATTTTATTTACACAGCTGGAGCAGGTTTAACGATGTCCTCATCAGCCTCAGTCGTTACCTCTTCCTCAACATGACGGTATTTGGCTGTCAGGTGATCCTGAATCTTCTGATGATACGCACCATTTAGCTTGTAGTAGCGGAAGTAGATAGCCAATGCGATGGCGAAGAAGAAGCTTGGCAAACCAATCATCACACATTGCATACCAAATATCGTGTCGGCACTTTGTTCCACGTTCGGCACATATTCCACCATTGTCAACGCGATACCGATGAAGAATGCCGCAAACGCAGATCCCGCTTTTACCACCATGGTTTGCACTGCATAGGCAATACTCTCACAGCGTACACCCAGCTTGTACTCCCCGTAGTCAACGGTATCTGCAACCATGATGACATTCAGTACCCAGAATAACGCGGTACCAATTTGAAGCAGTACACCCGCAGCAGAAATCAGGAACACACTAGGTTGCCCAGTCACCCCAATGTAAATCAGAACCGCACTGCCCAATATTGGAAAACTCGATGCACAAGCCCACAGAATACGGCGGGAAAAGAGCTTCGCTAATTTAGGGAACAACACCAAGGTAATCAGGTTAGCGATACCCGCATAGGCCATATAGTAAGGGAATAAATCAGCATCCCCGATGACGTAGGTGAAGTAATAAATCGCAAATGCAGTGATGATGTTCGTTGCCAAGTTGTAAGACAGAGCCATACCCAGCAGGCACGAGAGTTGGGAGTTCTTATAGATTAAAGCAACCATCTCTTTGAATGAGACTTTTTCTTCATGCGCTATATTCTCCGAAGAACTTGAAGAATAACGTTCTTTGACGTTACGCAACGTAATCAACGTAGAGGCGACAAAAAACGCTATCAGTACAAGTGTCAGCATCTGAAAACCGAAGCCCTTGTCTCCACCACCTATCTTATCGACGAAAGGCAGTGTAATAGCGCCTGTCACAAACCCCGCAAGGCTGGCAAAAAAGCGAGGATAAGGAACAAGCTCTTCTCGTTCGCGTTTATCTAGTGTTAGCGTCGGAACCAGTGACCAAAAAGGAATATCCATAAGGGTATACGTCATACCCCAAAGAATGTATGTCACGGCGATGTAGGCGATCAATGCAGTCCCTTCAAAATGGTGCGCACTGAATAACATGAAGAGCACCACGGAATTCGCGATGGTTCCGATCAGAATCCACGGCTTGAATTTCCCCCAACGTGAACGGGTATTGTTAACTATCCATCCCATAATAGGGTCGTTTACCGCATCCCAAATCCGTGCGATAAGGAATATAGTACCGACGACGCCGGCCGAAATACCGATGACGTCCGTGTAGTAATACATCAGGTACATGTAGACGATCACAATGGCAAAATCTTTCCCGAAAGCACCAAAGCCGTAGCTTAGTTTGGTGTTCATTGACACGCTCATTTGGACTCCTTTGCCCCCATTCATGTGAGGGCGGAATAATATAGATCGTAGGGTTGCCCTCAGTGCCGTTGCGTCTTTTCAACGCAACGCAACCGTCACCTCGGGCATTCGTTATTGGTATTTATCTTTGTTATTTATTCTGTGTTTATAGGGGCATCAAATGATTACTGATGTACCCACGCTGGCAACCAGTCGCCGTGAGATTGGATAAGGTCATCCACCAGCGCATAAATTTCTTCAATACCCAGTACAGCTGCAGTATGTGGATCCATCATTGCGGCGTGGTAAATGCGATCTCGGTTTTCCGTCAGAATTGCTTCGGTCAACAGCGTTTGAACGTTCACATTGGTTTGCATGAGTGCGGCAAGGTGGCTTGGCAGCTTACCGGCTTTGATCGGTTGCACGCCGTTGGCATCAACCAGACACGCGACCTCGACACAGCATCCTTGTGGCAAGTTGTCGATCAACCCGTTGTTTTTTACGTTGCCGTAAATCACGCTCGGATTACCTGTCCAGATTGAGTTCATGATGGTACTGGCGTATTCATGCGAGTCTTTTACATCAATCCGATCGGCGTTTTTAAAGTCTTCCAGATCTTGCTTCCACGACGCAATTTGCTCTACACAACGCTTCGGATATTCATCCAAAGGCACTTTATAACGCTCAATCAAATCTGGGCGGTTAGGCTTGATGAAATAAGGGGTATATTCAGAAAAATGCTCTGAAGATTCAGTTACGAAGTAGCCCAACTTTTTGAACATTTCATAGCGAACGAGATTTTGGCAGCGTCCAGCGTGATGTTCAGAAGGTTTTGGTGCTTTACCACTTTCAAATGCGGCAAGAAGATCAGGATAAGCGTCTTGATATTCGCCCGATGCATTTTTCCTTTCAAAGGTCAGGTAATACGCCATGTGGTTGATACCCGCACAGGTATAGCGAAGGTCGGCATAATCTATGTCGAGATCCCTCGCCAACTCTTCTGCGGTCCCTTGAACAGAGTGGCAAAGACCGACTTGTTTGATGTGCGGGAACTTTTCATACATTGCCCATGTGTTCATCGCCATTGGGTTGACGTAGTTCAACATGGTGGCATTCGGACAGATTTCGGTCATGTCTTCACAGATTTGCCATAGGTGCGGAATGGTGCGAAGTGAACGCATAATGCCGCCAGGGCCCAAGGTATCTGCGATTGTCTGTTCTAAACCGTGACGCTTGCACACCTCAAAATCCGTCACCGTACATGGCTCATAACCGCCAATTTGAAACGCGACAACCACAAAATCTGCACCCGCCAACGCCTCTTTCTGATTCATATGGCAAGTGATTGAACCGTTTGCATTTGCTGACTGCATTAACTTGCTGACGACAATTTGAGACTCTTCAAGGCGCGTAGCATCGATATCCATTAACGCGATATCTGCATTTTTTAAATCAGGTTTGTGAAAAACATCACCAAGAATGTTTTTAACAAAGATCGTAGAGCCGGCACCGATAAACGTTATTTTAGGGTTTTTCATTCTTCATTGTTCCTATTAACAGATGTCTTATCTGCTAAAAACAGTAACCTCAAACGCCCCGCCGAATCTTCACGCTTCCTATAATCACATTCCCATTTCCTCAGATTTCCTGTGCTAGGTTGGAATTTCTTAGCAAATAGAACTTATTTGACGATTTTCCTGACATTTCAATGTACTAGACTGCCTGAACAATCAAAAACATACCGCCATCTCATTAATGACCTAAATATCAGAAGGTAAAATTGGGAATATGACATTGCTCAAGGATATAAATTTGTTTCACTGATAATAAATACTCGGTAAATCTTGGCTGAAGTATGCTGTTTCCTAAGGAATTAATATGGTAATGGAGAAAGAGTTAGGAATAGGCGCGCCTCCTCAGATGCACTATACGGACGAAAGCGTATCAGTTAGTCCGCTCTCTCTTTATTCATCCTATGAACAAATCGATATCGAATTGCGCGCACCGCATAGCATGCCAGTGTCACATTGGCACGGTCAGATAGAGATGAACATTCCCTTTGGCGATGATATTGATTACATCATTAACGGTGAAGCCGTCACTATTCAGAACGGACATGTCGGGCTGTTTTGGGCATCTGTTCCCCATCGACTCACCAATCCTGGCACGAGCCACAACATGGGAATCATCAACATTCCCATACACATATTTTTGTCTTGGCCTCTCAGCCGTGAGTTGATTAACCAAGTAACGCACGGTGTTGTGTTGCAATCTGACTCAGCCAGTCTTGTCAGCGAATTTGAGATTCAACGCTGGGAAGGAGAAACAAAGCACCCCGATGCCAGTAGAAGACAACTTTCCAATGATGAAATTTGTTTGATGCTTAAACGGATCTGCCTCGATGGGTGGTCGTCTTTGTTGAGCAGTCACACTGAAAAAGCCAATCAGAATGGGGTCTCAAAACACTCACAGTTTTATGTCAGCCAAATGCTGGAATACATAGCTTCCCACCACGATACCCCGCTCACGGTCAATCAAATTGCCTCACATGTCGGCTTGCACGCGAACTACGCAATGGGATTGTTTCAGCGTGTGATGCAGATGACAATCAAACAGTACATTACGGCAATGCGGGTTAACCACGCACGCGCTTTGCTAAGTGATACCGAGCGCACGATCTTGGATATTTCTTTAACGGTAGGGTTTAACTCTTCGAGTCGATTTTATCAAACGTTTCAAACCTATCTTGGTGTGACACCAAAGCAATATCGAAATCTCAGTCGAAACAATCAAAAACGGACGTAGACTTGGGATATGCAGATTTGCCCTATAAATAAAGCGGAATTGATTCGTTATGTCTCTGAAAATATGGGAATAAAATACGCGCTCATTTAGTTCATCGTTACGATTCGGCCACTAGGCAACATTCCAATCAACCTACCCTCAAGATTTTGTTTACATTCAAGTCCAAATGTAATGCCTTTACCCTGAATATTTGCACCTATAAATAGGCACTAACTTTTCCCCATATAATCATTGAGTTATAACCAGAACTTACAGATTTTCCCGCTTACCCCTTGGGGAAAATAAAACACGACGTACTTTTTCATTAAAGTCGCAGCACATGCACTACCCTTATTAATATATCTCTTAGTTAATACATGATTATTTTTTAGAGACTTAATTCTTATTGGCGGTACTTGAGGGTTAGACAGTAAATGAGTGATGTAAGAATTCCAGTTGGCGCAAATGTTGTGTTTATCAGTGGAAAGGCTGCTTTGCGCAATTCATCACAGACGCATGAAATCCAGGTTGGTGAACATCTACAACAAGACCAGATATTGGATGTGGCCGACAACTCTCTCATTGCTTTTCAAAGTGATGGCGGTGAATTCTTCCTCTACAACACTGCAAACATAAACGCGTTTGATAGTTTCCTTAGGGTGGATTCCTCCGAATTTTTTAGCGACCAAGAAATCGTTAAAATCGTTGAGTTCATCCAGCTCAATAAAGACCCGACTGTTGACGAAGAAAATGCCACGGCGTCGGGCTCTGCCCCTACAAGCTCTGGGACCCATGGTTTCTTCACTCTCGATCGCAACGCAAGTGAAACTATTGCAACTGCTGGCTTTGATACCGAGGCGTATGCAAACAACAATGGTATAGCAAGCACACGCAGCTTAGATGAATCGAGTTTTTTTAAAGCCCCTACTGTTGATGTTTTTGTCGACACTTTAACAAATGACAACACCCCGACGATAACAGGAACGACCAACTTGTTAGCAGGGTCCAGCGTTAAGCTGACCATTTCTGATGCAACTGGAAATGTGCTCTCTCTCTCAGCCGTCGTCCAAGCAGATGGCAGTTTTTCAATCGTTGTACCGCAAAGCTTGTCCGACGGGCAATTTTCGGTCGTCGCAACAATTGTTAATAATCAAGGTCAAAGCGCGTCCGCAACAGTCACTGGAACCATTGATACCACCGCACCTGGCGAAGGAACTGGCCCCGGCGGTACCGACGAGTTACCGCTTGTTGATATCCCTGAAGCCACAGGCGGCGTCGGCGAGAGCGAGGTCTCTGATGGCATTGAGGTACAAGTCACGCCACCAACAGGGACAGAATCGGGTGATACGATCACTGTCACGGTGACACAACCCGACGGGGATATCAGCCAAGTAATCACAACGGTTCCAAACGGTTGGACTGGCGGGAGCAGCGTCTCTGTCACGGTTTCTCCGGAAGATTTAGGCGCGAGCAGTGGTCAACTGCCTGATGAAGGCGATTACACCATCACAGCGAGCATCACTGACTCCGCAGGGAATACATCCGCATCAAGCGCAGACGCAGACTTCACCATTGATACCACCGCCCCCGGCGAAGGAACTGGCCCAGGTGGTACCGACGAGTTACCGCTCGTTACGATCCCTGAAGCCACGGGTGGCGTCGGCGAGAACGAGGTCTCAGATGGCATTGAGGTACAAGTCACGCCACCAACAGGTACCGAACTTGGCGATACGATCACTGTCACGGTGACACAACCCGATGGGGATATTACTCAAGTCATTGCCACCGTCCCAAACGGCTGGACTGGCGGGACTAGTGTCTCTGTCACCGTGTCTCCGGAAGATTTAGGCGCGAGCACCGGCCAACTGCCAGATGAAGGCGATTACACCATTACAGCGACCATCACTGACTCCGCAGGGAATACATCCGCGACAAGCACAGATTCTGACTTCACCATTGATACCACCGCCCCCGGCGAAGGAACTGGCCCAGGTGGTACCGACGAGTTACCGCTCGTTACGATCCCTGAAGCCACGGGTGGCGTCGGCGAGAACGAGGTCTCTAACGGCATTGAAGTCCAAGTCACACCACCAACAGGGACAGAATCGGGTGATACGATTACTGTCACGGTGACACAACCAGACGGGGATATTACTGAAGTCATTGCAACCGTCCCGAATGGCTGGACTGGCGGCAGCAGCATCTCTGTTACTGTGTCTCCCGAAGACTTAGGCGCAAGCAGCGGCCAACTGCCAGAAGAAGGCGATTACACCATCACGGCGACCATCACTGACTCTGCCGGGAATACATCGGTATCAAGCACAGATTCTGACTTTACCATTGATACCACCGCACCCGGCGAAGGAACGGGCCCTGGCGGTAGCGACGAGTTACCTCTCGTTGCGATCCCTGAAGCCACCGGCGGCGTCGGTGAGAACGAGGTCTCTGATGGCATTGAGGTACAAATCACGCCGCCAACTGGAACCGAACCGGGTGATACGATCACGGTCACGGTTACACAACCCGACGGGGATATCACTCAAGTCATTGCAAGCGTGCCAAATGGCTGGACTGACGGGAGCAGCGTCTCTGTCACGGTATCTCCGGAAGAGTTAGGCGCGAGCAGTGGTCAACTGCCTGATGAAGGCGATTACACCATCACGGCGACCATCACTGACTCCGCAGGGAATACATCCGCATCTAGCGCAGATTCTGACTTTACCATTGATACCACCGCGCCCGGCGAAGGAACGGGCCCCGGCGGTACCGACGAGTTACCGCTTGTTACGATCCCTGAAGCCACCGGCGGCGTTGGCGAAAACGAGGTCTCTGGTGGTATTGAGGTACAAGTCACGCCACCAACAGGGACCGAACCCGGCGATACGATCACTGTTACGGTGACACAACCCGATGGGGATATTACTCAAGTCATTGCCACCGTCCCGAATGGCTGGACTGGCGGGACTAGTGTCTCTGTCACCGTGTCTCCGGAAGATTTAGGCGCGAGTAGTGGCCAACTGCCTGATGAAGGTAATTACACTATCACAGCCACCGTCACCGACTCTGCTGGCAATACATCCACGTCAAGCACAGATTCTGACTTCACCATTGATACCACCGCTTCATCGACACCCACAGTCACCCTTGCCGATGACACAAATAACGATGGTTTGATAAACAGCCAAGAGCATGGAAGCGACGATGTACAAATGACCGTCTCCGTCGACCATGACGATTTTACGGCTGGCGGCGTAGTGACGATTGTGATTAACAACGACGGCACATCTCGAACAGAGAATCTTAAGCTCGTCAGCGGTACCTTACACTATGAAAATGGCTCGACTGCTTCAAGTTACAGCTACAACAATGGGACAATTTCGTGGAACGAGGTGGTCGCTGCTGGAGACAGTATCTCCGTCAGTGCTACTCAAACAGATTCAGCAGGAAACCTCTCAAACTCTGCCTCTGACTCTGCCATTGCGACTCAAGCGAGTAACGAGTCCGCCTCCACGCTAGAAGACGTCGCTCTAAATGGCAATGTACTGACCAATGATGCAGGCAATACCAGTGTTACCCAATACTCGGTAGCTGGCTCTTCAACTGTTTATACAGCAGGTCAAACCGCCGTTATTACAGGTATCGGTTCGTTCGTATTAAATACCAACGGAAGCTACACCTTTACCCCTGAAGCAAATTGGAATGGTCTTGTGCCGGACGTGACCTACACGACCAATTCTGGTGACACCGCGACAGTCGCTATTTCAGTCACGTCCGTAGACGAAGCCGTTGATGCAGTTAACGACACTTATTCTGTGGACGAAGACAGCACCCTTTCTCTCGACCTTCTCAGCAACGACAACGCGCCCGACGGAGGCCTTGAAGTCACTCATATCAACGGCGTCGCCCTCGTCGGCGGCACCCAAACCATTGCTGTTGACAATGGCAACGTCCTGATTGCCAACGACGGCAGTATGAGCTTTAAAGCGGACGCAAATTATTTTGGTTCAGTGAGTTTTAATTATCAGGTCAAAGATAGTGATGGTGACACCGATACGGCGACAATCAATATTACCGTAAACAGTGTTAACGATAATCCTGATGCTATTGATGACACATTAACGATGACAGATGCAGGTGCTATCGCTTCTGGCTATACCGGTAATGCAATCGACACCCAAATTATCGAGGGTTATGGCACAGGAAAAGTTGATGATTCAGCTTACATGACAACCACCCACGCAGATGGCAGTTACACTGTGGTATTCAGGGCGTGGGATACCAATTATCACGGCAACAATAAAGTCGTGTTACAGAGTTTCAACGCAGACGGATCATTAAAAGGCGATAAACTCACACTGGGTTCCAGAGATAAAATTGAATCGCCTCAGGTAACACAACTCAACGACGATGGTGACTTGTTAGTCACTTGGACTGGCTATAACAACAGCACGACCCTCAACACCCACTCATATGCTCAAGTCGTATATGCAAACCCTGATGATCATGGCGGCGCCACCACGGGTCCAGAAATGGATTTGGGTACATCGGCACTAAGAAGTGTCACCTCAGAGCATTCAGAAGATAACAGTATGCTTGTCTGGGTAGATAACTTTACCTTGTACATGCAAGTGCTAGACAGTTCCGGCGACAAAGTTGGCTCAGCGCAAGTCGTCGGCTCCGTTTCCGCCAATAGCAATGGATACCCCATTGTATCTAATCCTGAAATTACAGTACTCGACAACGGGAACTATGTTGTTTCTTGGAGCCAAGGTTCGACGGCAACGGCAACCAACACCGTTATGTATTCTTCAACTGGCAGCAAAATTGGGAGCACGCAAACGCTTAATATTGGTGGTACAGATGGTAACGCAGATAAAGAGACCAATGTCGTTAGTATAAGTGGTGACAAATACGCGATTGTTGGGTCTAGCGGGGGGACTGTCACGCTTACCCTCGTGGATGCAACAACCAACGCCCCCATTGCTGGCTCAACCCAGACATTGAACTTAGCTGGCACAACCAGCAATGACATGCCATCAATTACAAACGTTGGACCTGATGGGGATTTTGTTGTCGTTTGGCGCGGCATCGAAAATGGACAATGGCAAACCTACATACAACATTTCGATGCCGACGGTTCCAAAGATCAACCAGTGAGTAAACTTGAAGCACCTGGCGGCCATGGCCCAGCAAAAGTAGTTGGTGTTGGTGATGATGGCGATTATGTCATTGTGTGGTCGGCGATAAATGCGAATGGCGATTATGATGTTCACACCCAAAAATATAACGCAGACGGCACGAAAGATGGCGACCAACTGACCTTTACCGGTCAGCAGGAAAACCAAAATGACCTGAATTTCGATATTGTCGCTGTCGGCGATGAAGGTGCCTATACAATTTCATTTCTTGGTACCGACTCCAGTGCTAACGGCGGCGACTACAGTATTTACATTGCCAGCGTTGATGCAAACGGAAACAAAGTCGTCGCCTATCCGAGCGGAAGCACCGGCGACTTTTCTATTACTACCGAAGTTGTTCTTTCCTCTGGCTATTACAGCGTTACCTATAGCACAGGAACGCTCTACGCCAACGGCACAGCTTACCCCACTGGTAGTCAAGTTCCCGCCAGCGAATGGGTGGATGTAAAGTTAGTGGGGGCCACAGGTGCTGATTATGATCTCGTCGTGACAGCGCATGAGCAAATCACCACCACTGAAGACACCGCCGTCACTATCAATGCGTCAGATTTACTGGCAAATGACACCGATACCGAAGGCAACTCGCTTACCATAACGTCGGTTCAAAGCCCCCAAAACGGTACCGTTGTTCTAAACGGCGACGGCACCATTACCTTTACACCCACTGCTGACTACAACGGTTCTGCCAGCTTTACCTACACCATCAGTGACGGGCAAGGTGGAACCGACACTGCGACCGTCTATCTGAACGTCACGCCTGACGCCCTCGATGCCGTGAATGACGAATACACTCTATCGAATGGAGGACCTGTTGCCCTCGACCTACTCGCCAATGATACGACGACAGATAGCGGCCTCGAAATCACAGAGATAAATGGTGTTGCATTGACTGGTAGTGCGCAGAGTATTGCTGTTGACAATGGCGATGTCCTCATCGCCAGCGATGGCAGTATGAGCTTTGTTCCTGATAGCAACTTTTACGGACAGATAGCGTTTGACTATCAGATTCAAAGTGACAATGGCGACTCTGACACAGCGACGGTCAGCATTGCTGGTGATGCAGACAAGCCTACCTTGTCTATTAGCAATACAAACACCAACAATGAAATGGAAGAATCACAATGGGCTCAATTTACCATTTCACTCAGCGACCCGGTTGCTATAGCGACAAAGGTAGAAGTCAACGTACTCACTGACAACGGCTCAGGCATTACCGACCAAGATTTGGGAAGCTATCAATACTGGACAGGCTCAACATGGGCCCATTTTAAAAGTGGTAGCCAACTCACTCTTGATGCATTTCAAACTGAAATCAAAATTCGCATTCAGCCTATAAACGACAACACCACTGAAGCGAGCGAAACCCTAACCATTACGGTAGAACCTGCCACCTCAGAAACAAACATTAGCTCAGGAACTGCACAAGATTCCGTCCTGATAACTGATCACGGGGTTTACGATACAAGTGGGAATGCGTCTGGTTATTTGCATTGGCATATTGATGGAGACGGCGTCCAACATGTGAACGGCAATGGATGGCATCCTAACGAAAAAGTCACCCTTTCCGGTCCGGATGGCTCAGAGCACATCGTCTATGCAGATAGCGTGGGTAATTTTCATCTTGAGCAGGCTGATCTTTTTACCGCAGCAGGGACGCTCACCGCCAGTGGCGAAAGTTCCGGTGATGCAACGCGTTTTATTACACCCAGCATCACCCCTATCGTGCTTGACCTCGACGGCGATGGCATTGAAACCAGCGATGTCACCGAGAATCCTGTCGCCTTCGACTATAACGGTGACGGAACTGCCGTCAACACTGGTTGGGTTTCGGGAGGCGATGGTTTACTTGTCCATGACATCAACAAAGACGGTGAAATCAACGACGGCTCGGAACTCTTTGGCTCAAACACCGAGCTCAAAGACGGCACCAATGCAGCCGACGGTTACGAAGCCTTGGCTCAGCATGACACGAATGCTGATGGCGTTATCGACCAAAACGATGCTATCTACTCCGAGCTCGGTGTTTGGGTTGATAAAGACATGGATGGCAAAACCGACGAGGGAGAACTCCTTAGCCTCGAAGACGCTGGCGTAGCTTCAATCAGTTTGGCTGCGCAAACCAGCGACGACACCCAAAACAACAACCTCCTCGGTAAAACATCTACCTATACGACGCTAGACGGTGAAGAACGTGCCGCCGCGGACGTTTGGTTCGCAACCCAACAAACTGGAGAGGACGAAACGAATCTTGCTGGTTTAGTCGAGGAGCACAGTATCAATGGATTAGACAACAGTGAGCTCATCTGGCACAGCGACAACGTTAATGACCAACCTTGGTCTGACACGGTAACTGACTTCACGGTGGGCGAATCCCATCTTGACCTATCTGACTTAGTCACAGACCAACAAGACAACCTGCTTAGCGAGGCCGATGTCGACTTATTCGAACAAGACGGTTCATTAGTGCTTCGAGTGGACACGGATGGTGACCATGAGTGGAACCAAGAAATCATCCTTCAGGATGTGTCATTGCAAGACATTGTCGATGAGAACGGAATGATTAAAAACGGCGTTTTTGGTGATGACAGTACAAAAGAGCTTTTCCAGAAAGCGGCTGCGACAGACGTCGTAGAGAATTCACCAACACTCTTAGACGACCCTACTGTCGATCATCACTAATTAAGGGCCATTTATAGTGCGATTAGCCGATAATGTAAAACCTCAGTGGAGCATTCCGAGTTCAGTCCAAACCACAGAGGATCCATTGCTGGATTGCTTGGTGATACTCACTGAGTACTACGGGTCCCCATGCTCAGCCGAGGCGTTAGTCGCCAGTTTACCGATGAGAGACGCACGCCTCACACCAGAGTTTTTTTCACAAGCCGCATCCCGAGCTGGGTTGGTTTCCAAAATAGCAAGAAAACCACTCAATACGATAGGCGACATGCTCACACCTTGCGTATTGCTATTAGCCGATCATAAAGCCTGTATTTTGCGCTCTTTGGACAATGAAAACGAACAAGCGGTTATTCAATTGCCGGACACAGGTGGAGAAACCACACTGAGTTTGGAAGATCTCGAAGCACAGTACGTCGGCTATGCCATATTGATCAAAAAGCAGTATCGGGGCGATCGAAGTGTCGATATTCACCAACATACAAAAAAAGGTCACTGGCTGTATTCGATGCTTTGGGAAGCCGCCCCTATTTACCGCGAAGCCCTTCTCGCTTCAGTCATCGTCAACATTTTTGCGTTAGTCTCACCGCTGTTCATGATGAACGTATACGACAAGATCCTGCCTAACCAAGCCTTTGAGTCCTTATGGGTTCTCGCTAGCGGAGCCGCATTGGTTTTTGCGTTTGATTACGTCCTACGCTACGTGAGAAGCATGTTGATAGACAACGCGGGGAAGAAAATCGATATCGTCATTTCATCTCGTTTGTTTGCAAAATCCATTGGTATACCGCTTGAAAAACGTGGCCCCAGCGTAGGGGGAATGGCAAAACAAATCAGCGAATTTGACAGCGTGAGGGAAATGCTGACCTCAACCACTGTCACTGCGTTGGTAGACCTTCCCTTCGCTATCTTCTTTCTATTTATCATCTATATTTTCGCGGGAGATTTGGCCGTCGTTCCTTTGGCTTCAGGCATCATCATTATTGGCTATGCCTTTGCGATTCAACCCAAGCTTCGAGACGCTATTGAAGAAAGCAACAAATTCGCTGGACTAAAAAACGGACACTTAATTGAAAGTCTCTCTGCCATGGAAGCCATCAAAGCGAACCTCGCAGAAGGCATCGTTCAAAAAACATGGCAGCAAATGATCGCGCATTCAGCGACATGGGGATTAAAGGTCAAAAAGATATCTCAATCCGTGTCCTACCTCGCCACGTTTATTACGCAGATGACCTCAGTCGTGGTGGTGATCTTAGGGGTATACCTCGTCTCGAAAGGGGATATTTCTATGGGTGGGATTATCGCTGCTGTCATGCTCTCCGGTCGAGTCGTCTCCCCGATGGCACAGTTAGCCAACTTGCTTACGCGATCAAATCAGACGGCCAGCTCTCTTCGCCAACTCGATGCGCTAATGGAACAAAACGATGAGTTTGAAGATAAAGGGCATTTGATTAGCCGACAAAAACTCAAAGGCCAAATTGAAGCGTCCGGCGTCAGTTTTACCTTTCAAGAAACCGAAGAACCTGTCCTCTACCCTTGCTCGCTCAAAATTACGGAAGGTGAGAGTGTCGCCATCATTGGGAAAAATGGTTCTGGGAAAACCACGTTGCTTAAAATGTGCGCCGGACTTTATCATCCAACGCAAGGCAGTTTGAGGTTTGACGGTATCGACTCTAAGCAGATCCACCCTGCCGACCTCCGTCGCAATGTAGGCTACATGCCTCAAGATATCACACTCTTTCACGGCACAATTCGCGACAACATCCTCTTTGGCACACGCCAAGTCACAGAACATCAACTCATTCGCGCCGTTCAACTCTCAGGCGTCAGCCAATTTACATCTTTGGACTCTCAGGGGCTTGATAAACAAGTCGGTGAACGAGGTGAATCTCTCTCACGAGGGCAACGTCAAGCCGTTGCTTTAGCTCGCTCCATTTTGAATGACCCTTCAATTTTGCTGATGGACGAACCTACATCCTCTATGGATGCCTTTGCTGAAAAACAATTTATTCGTGCCATGCATCAGGTGAGCAAAGAAAGAACACTATTGCTCGTTACTCATAAGATGTCGCTCTTAGACATTGTCGACCGTGTTGTGGTGCTAGAAAAAGGGCGCATTTTTCTGGATGGGCCAAGGGATGTTGTGCTTAAGAAACTTTCTCAAGGTCAAGGGTCTGACAACGAACCGAGGCGGAGTGCAAACAATGAGTAAGGCAAAAGAACAAGAACACCTCGACATGGCAGACGACGTTTATGGGGCCATGATGATGGATGTCCCCCGCAGATATCGCGTGGTTGTCTGGTTAATTATTGTGATGGTTGCAGCGTTTATCACCTGGGCAGCGATGTCATCGCTTGATCAAGTAACACGGGGCGAAGGTAAAGTTATTCCTTCCTCTCAAGTTCAACTCATTCAGAGCCTTGATGGGGGAATATTACAGGAGATGTTCGTCAAAGAAGGCATGGTAGTTGAAAAAGGAATGCCGCTTGTTCACATTGACGACACACGATTTCGTTCAGATGTCGCCCAACAGGAAGAAGAGGATGCAAGCCTCAACGCAAACATTATCCGATTACAAGAGGAATTAAACAGCGTTCAACTGCAAGGTCTAGAAGTCGGTTGGCAAGATCAAATCCAGATTGACCCTACCCCACTGGTGTTCCCTGATGAATTAAAAAATCAAGCTCCCGAGTTATTAAAACGTCAACAACTTGAATATCTTGGCCACCTTGATAGCCTGAGGAACCACATTGACATCCAATCTCGACAAGTCCTTCAAAAACAACAAGAAATAAAAGAACTAAGAACCAAAATCAAAACATTAGAAAGCAGTGCAAAACTGGTAGCAAGAGAGTATGAACTAACAAAGCCACTCGCCAAGAAAAAAATTGTCCCAGAAATTGAACTGCTTAAACTCCAACGGAAAGTTAACGATATACGTGGTGAAATTGCTGCTCTCTATCAACTTCAGCCTAAGCTCAAAGCCCAGCAGGATGAGGCCATATTAAAACGACGTGAAGCCGTCCTGTCCTTTGAGAATGAAAACCGAACCCAAATAAGCGAGCTAGAAGCCAAGCTCTCTCGCCTCCAACAAGCTAAAGTTGGAGCACAAGACAAAGTAGACAAAGCCATCATCACCTCCCCCGTCAATGGCACCATAAAAACTATTCATATCAATACATTAGGTGGTGTCATAAAGCCCGGCGACAACATACTAGAAATCGTGCCTACCGAAGATCAACTGCTCATCGAAGCAAAGATCCAGCCTAAAGATATTGCATTCCTTCATTCCGGTTTACCCGCCGTCGTTAAGGTCACTGCCTATGACTTCACACGTTATGGCGGGTTAAAAGGCAAACTTGAGCACATTAGTGCCGACACAACACAAGATGAAAAAGGTAATAGCTTCTATCTCGTTAGAGTGAGAACCGATGTCTCGAACCTTGCTGATAGCGACGGGGGCGACTTGCCCATCATTCCTGGCATGCTCACCAGTGTGGATATTGTTACAGGAAAACGCACCGTACTTGATTACATACTAAATCCTATTTTGCGCGCACGAGAATCAGCACTTCGAGAACGATAAATAAACAGTGCTCTGGAGTTTGTATCTATGCATAACACTTTAAGCATCACACGTTTAACTAGGCGCATTGTATGGTCTTTGCCCGTGGCATTGGCCATACCGGCCGTGAGCTTCTCTCAATCGTTAGAGCAAGCAGTTGCCAATGCGCTGACATCGAGCCCTGAAGTTCGAAGAACATTCAATGCTTACAAAGCGCAACAAGAACAAATAGGACAGGCATTCTCCGGGTTCTTGCCCACGGTTGATATCACCGCCGCCTATGGCTGGGAGCAGACCGACAGCCCTTCCACTCGCGCTGGCGGCAGAGAAAATGACAGTCTTAATCCAGGCGAAGCAGGGATTAGTATTCGACAAGTACTGTTTAGTGGCTTTCAAACTCAGAACGAGGTCGAGCGTTCAAAAGCAGAAGAAACCTCAGCATATTGGCGTCTTATCTCCGTCTCTGAAGAGCAAGCTCTGAAAACAGTAAAAGTCTATATCAAGTATATTCAAGCGAAGGAAGTGGTATCACTCTCTGAAGAAAACTTAAAGAGCCACAAAACCATCTATGGTCAAATCAAAGAAAAAACGGACTCAGGATTAGGTTCCGCTGCGGACCTTTACCAGATCACTGGCAGACTTGCGCGAGCGAAATCAAACGTGATCGTTGCAAAGAACAATTTGATGGATGCAAAGAGTAACTTTGTACGTGTCGTCAATCTTTCTCCTGAAAACCTTATCCCTCCCGTTCCTGATGCCGATTTTATTCCCCCGACGCTACAGCAAACGCTGTCTGCAGCGCAAAAAGCGCACCCTACCCTCAAAATTTCCAATTCAGACATCCTTGCTGCGCAGTATCAACATGATGCCGCAAAATCAGCTTACTCCCCCGAGGTCAGCTTGGAAATCAACGGTGGCTGGGATAACGATATTGGCGGAACACTAGGCCACGATAACGACATTCAAGCCATGCTTCGCGTGCGTTACAACCTTTACAATGGCGGAAGGGATACGGCATTTGAAAAGGAGATGGCCTATCGCATTGGGGAGTCAAGAGACGTAAACCAAACGGCAGTAAGGGATGTTATTGAAGGAGCCACATTGGCGTGGAACGCACGGATCAACCTTGTTGAGCAGCTAGGGTACCTAAAAGAACATGTTATCTCTGCGAGACAAACACAAAGTGCTTACACACTTCAATTTAGCCTTGGACAACGCACACTTATCGATTTACTGGACTCTGAGAATGAGGTCTTTGAATCCAAAAAAGACTATATCGCCGCGGAATATGACCTCCTCGTCGCGGATTACCGGATACTTAATGCTACTGGAAACTTGCTTTCATCTCTTCGGGTTCAGCCTCCCGTGAATTCTGCGCCAAAAGTGCCAGAGAAAAGAGGAGACCAAAAATGAGAGTCATATTCGTAACCCTACTTTTCATTCTTCTGTCTGGATGCAGCGGAAACAAGGTCATGCCGTTTCCTGAAGACTTCGCACAACCTAGCGATCTTCGCGATCTTGATTTCGATGGTGTCATACAAGAACGAGATGCATGTGGCAACACGTTACAAGGTGCAATCGTCGACAATCATGGGTGCGCAGGTGCCAAAACGATTAACAAGCAAATCACGCTAAAAATCCAATTTACGAACGGTTCATCATCAATAACACCCGATCACTTACCAGAAATAAAACGCGTTGCAGACCTCCTGAAGAAATATCCCTACACCCGCGTCACCATTGAAGGTCATGCAAGTGCGCGAGGAAAAGCCAATATCAACAAATGGATTTCGTTGAAGCGCGCAAAAGCCGTCGCATTTCTGCTCTCGTTCGAGCACGGGATTAACCACAGCCGAATACGAGCAGTTGGCTATGGCGAAGAACAATTACTGGATACGGCAGATACACCTGAGGCTCATGAACGTAATCGGCGCGTCGTCGCTAACATTCAAGGGAGCAGCAAGACTACGCCGTTGAAATGGACCATATACACAGAATTAGAAGACTAAATCCTAAAACGTTTTGTGACTGATGCGTCCAGAACCCCACAAATGGAACTAAGCATGACGATAACGAATAAAATTACGCTTGTTGTGGTTGGAATACTCTTGCTCCTTTGCTCGGTTTTAGCGGTGGCCGAGTTTGCAATTAACCTCGCCTTTCTCAAACAAGAAATGCAGCTTCATGCTAACAGTGCATTGCAAAACATGAGTGTTGCTTTGATCCCGATATTAGAAACGGGTGACCGAGAGAAAAGCGATATTTTCTTCTCAACCGTTATGTCTGAAGGCACCATGCTGCAAAACGTCACACTGCAGTGGATGTTCGATGGTGATTTGCAGAATTGGACATATCAAAGCGATGTAATTCAAACGGTACCTGAGTGGTTTATCTCTTTGGGCTTCGTAGAGCCAATTTGGATGACAACCACCATCAACAATGGTTGGACTGATCTTGCCACATTATCGATTACCGTCACGTCAGATTATGCCTATTTAGCACTTTGGGAGCTTTCCGGTCCTTTTACACTCTTTGCCTTATCCATCATTGTTATTGCCACCCTGCTTGTTCGATTTACGCTAAAACGGGCCCTTTCACCCGTACTTAGCATAACTAAAGAAGCCAAACGCATTGCAAAACTCGACTTCTCAGCAAGATTACCTGACCCAAAAGCCAGCGACCTTTCTGAGCTTACGAACGCATTCAACGAGATGTCATCTCAGTTACACAGCCTGTTTGAAACACTCAATGAAGAGATAAACGCACTCAGGCAGAAATACTTGTTCGACCAAGCTTCAGGGTTCCCAAACAGAAGCTTTTTTATGAGGCAATTGGAAAGCTGGCTCTCAGACGGGGACTGTGGTGTCGTCATGCTCATCAACCTTAGGTGGCTGGAATCAGACCAACACAATGAGGGCGCGAAGAGTTTAAATGATTGCATGCGCTCTTTGAACATCGCACTTCAAAACGTAATTCCACGCTCTCACGATGCCTTTGCCGCTAGGCTTGGCAAAGCTGAGCTTGCCATTCTCATCCCCAGCGTTCATGAAAAAGAAGCGAGAACGATCCTGAGTAAGCTCATCCGAGCCTTTAACAATGAAGTGCTAAACAATGGTTTGCCTGCAGCAAATGCATACACCATTGGCATTGCCGAAAAACAGAGCGGCGACACAGTCTCCTCCTTACTGTCACGTACGAATGACGCGTTACAGCATGCAGAAGACACGCAATCCGTTTTTCATTTTTCCGAAACACTCTATGAGTATTCACAGACGACATTGAGGTCACAACTTGAGGATGCCGTTTGTAACAATGCGTTCAATTTGATGGTTCAGCCCATTTTTTCCAATTCGGCTCATACTACCCAACATTACGAAGTGTACGCCCATATCCTACTCGGTAATAAATCTATCCCTGCATCCAATCTCATTTCAGACCTTTCACGATTTTCATTGTCTACAAAGTTCGACCAATGCGTCATATCACACACCATGGATATATTGAGGAATGACCCAACCATTCCGCCACTGTCTATCAATTTGACGCCCAGCAGTGTCAAAGACTTTCGATTTATAACGTGGTTGGTGGATAAAGTTAGGAAGAATAAATTGAAGGATCGAATCTACTTCGAGTTTGCCGAGGTGCTAGTTTGTCTGCATCTTAATGATTGTGAAAAAGCCTGCGCAATGTTGAAGCATGAAGGTATCCGCTTCGGTATAGATAGGTTCGGACAGCACTTATCCTCAATCACTTACCTGAAATCCTTGAAGCCTGACTTTATAAAACTCGATCACTCGTTCTTAGAGCACTGTGAAGACGACAACAACCATCTTCTGCTTAAGCCAATGATAAAAATGGCATCAAGTCTAGGTATTGAGGTCATTATCTCTGCGGTAGAGTATAAACAGCAACTCGCGCTATTTTCTGACACCCAAATTGATGGGTATTTTGGCTATATTTCGCCCCCTGTTCCCTTGAGAGAAGACTTGGCCCGCAGTGCATAAACTCGTCACCATCACCAAAATTGTTCACTGCCCCTCTTTTTTGCACAAAGCCGCTGACTCTCATCCGCGGCTAAGGGCTCTTTGGTGTAGGGCTTTATAGGATTAAACGCGATCCGCGCGGTAACACGTCACGTCTACTTCCACTTTCACATCAACAACCAAATCACAAACCATGCAAATTCTGGCTGGCGGATGCGCACCAAAGAACTCTTGAAACACCTTGTTGAAGGATTGGAAATAGCGCGAGTCAGTTAACACCACTTTGACGTGCACAACATCCGCCAAGGTGTAACCCGCCTCTTCCATGATGTCGACACAGTTTTGAATCGCGAGACGGGATTGATCGACAATACCGCCTTCTACCACTTCTCCATCAATCATTGGCGTTTGGCCAGACACATACAAAAAGCCGCCGGCCTCCGTCGCTCGAGAAAAAGGCAAATGCTGCCCACCGGTACCGGTGCCACCTTCGCTGCCATATCGTTTAATTGTCATGAATTTATCTCCATTAATTTACTGCTAGCAAGTTCAGTATTTTTACGCCGTAGAAAACGGCCGTGTCGTCCCTGAACGCCTGTTGATTGTTGATAGCTGATTTTTCCGTTGACCCAGACGGTGTGAATTCCTTTCGCTGCCTGTTTCGGTTCGCGAAAACTGGCGGTATCAATGATTTCGTCTGGGTCGAACAACACGAGATCAGCAAAGTTACCGATTTTAATTTCACCGCGCTTAACGAGAGCAAAGCGCTGTGCAGACAAGCCTGTCATCTTGTGAATGGCGGTGGTGAGAGGAAACAGTTTGCGCTCACGGCAGTAATAGCCCAACACGCGCGGAAAAGCACCCCATAAGCGCGGGTGTGGGTGTGGGTCATTTGGTAAACCGTCAGAGCCAATCATGGTCAGTGGATACTTAAGTACCCGCTCTACATCCTGCGCATCCATATTGTGATAAACCGCACCCGCAGGTTTAAGCACTTTCGCGGCGTCAAGCAAGTTCAAACCCAAATCGCATGCAATGTCAGACAGCAACTGCCCCGCCAATTCAGGATGAGGAACAGACCAAGTGATAAATATCGGGTATTCGTCAGTAACTTGGTTGAGATCTAGCGTCGAAGAGCTCGCGGTATAGGGGTAACAATCACAACCCACGTCCAGAGACTGACGAGCGTGATCTATCTTCTTCAAGACGTCGGTTGTTCTCCCCCAGTTTCCTGCTCCTGCACATTTGAGGTGAGAGATAACAACCGGGACTTTCGCTGCCATTCCTACGCGAAACGCTTCATCCATGGCATCCAAAATGCCTTCAAACTCTGTCCGCAAGTGTGTGGTGTAGATGGCATTCGCTCGCGTCAGTTCTTGCGTCAACGCCAGCACTTCGTGTTCATCACAGCTCTTTGCACTGGCGTATGCCAAACCTGTGCTCAACCCCAGCGCACCTTCGCTCAGTGCTTGCCTTAGTTGCACCTTCATCTCTCGAATTTCTTCAGGTGTCGCAGTACGATAAAGATCGTCCATGACGTTATTTCTTAACGTCGTATGCCCGACCAATGCGGCAACATTTACGGCTGGCTGTGCTTGATTGACTGCATCGACATAGCTGGCAAAGTTGGGATATTTGAAGTCTTGCTGCTCACCCAATAAGTTCATGGGATCAGGCGGCGCAACCGTTAACACCGCAGGGGATGCGCTGATCCCACAATTACCAACAATGGTGGTTGTTACACCCTGAGATATCTTAGGCACACACTCAGGCATTCTTATTACGTTGGTATCATCATGCGTATGTACGTCAATGAAGCCTGGGCTCAACACAAGGCCATTCGCATCAATAATGCTATCGGCATTGGACGGATCCAACTGACCAATTGCCACGATGTTTTCATCAACAATGGCCACATCCGCCACAAATGGAGGCTGATTCTGGCCATCAATAATGGTTGCGCCCTTAATTAAACTTCCGTATTTCATCATGGCCTCAGCATTCCATTTTGCTTTCCCGGCAGTTGACGATTTTTGACTCGCCAAAACTTATAGCTTCCTGCTATTTACTGCCTAGGGTTTGAACCTACTAGGCCTCACTCAGCACTCGTAAGTATCTCTTTCTTTGAGATAATGTCTAACTGTCGCATGTATATCAAGTCGGCAGTTATCCACTCATTCATTAGGCGCGCATATTCGCGACAAACATCCGAACTAAACACACTGCCTAGCGAAGGAATCAAAAATAAAAAAGCCGCTGACTCTCATCAGCGGCTTTTTGGTTCCCAGTTCTAGCGTCGTGCCATGCTAAGCAAACGATGCGACATCGGTTGATGTAGAGGGTTACTTCTCAAGAACAAACTCGTGCTCATTACGGTTTTGGCTGTGAGAGACCCAGCTCTTCGCGGTTTTGTAACCCGGCGCAGACACTTCTACATGGTAGTTGCCCAATGCCAGTTTCATACCCGGCTGATACTTAGGCTTGATGTTCAATACACGGATAGTGGCGTTACTCACATTCGTTTTTACCGTAAAAGGCATTTCCGCCAACTGACCACGTTTCTTCACCGCTTCGCGTTGTTCGTTAAGTGCTGTGGCGTCGAGCGTGCCCTTAGCACCAGCAGCACTTGGCGAAATCATGGCGTAAACCTGCTTATCCAGCTTGTTGATTGGCTCCATTACCGTCTTTTCAAACAGTGAGAACAAACCAAAGTTACGCTCAAACGCGTTACCCACTGGCTGGATCACGGGTTGAGTGTGCAATACCCACGTCAAAACTGTTGAACCAACTGGCGATACCATCTTATCGATTTCTGACAAGAAATAGCCCGTGGTTGTGTTTTCGTCGGTAAATTTGGACTTACCCAAGACAACAGGAACAACAAAGATCGCCGCGATGATCAGCAAGCCAATACCCTGCTCGATCCACTTTGCTTTGCGTTTTTCGCTTGCGGTAATCTCACCCAGCTTGTCATCGTTGTAGCTGAGCAACTTCCAGAACTTAAACGGCAATTTCAGGAAGGTCACCAGAACAAGTAACAAAGAAATAGACATCGAAATTGGCGGTACAATGATAGAACGCAGTGCATTCTTACCGTCTTCAGCCATCGGTGCGCCATCTTCAAACTGACTGACTGCTGACTCCATATAGTTCAGCCAGTAATCACGTTCGCGGTTTACGTTAACCATGATGACATTGTTATAGAACGCTTTGTTGTTCCATGTTGTCAGCATCGGCTCCACGTAGAAGCGTTCACCCATCTGCGCTTTGATTTCATCTTGAATGTCACTGTGACGCTGGAAACTCGAGAAGCTAAGTCCCGGCTTCATGGCCATGTCACGCTTATCCATCTCTGCCTTCCAACGACGATTCGCTTCGTCAAGAATTTGGGTTTTAACGGCATTTTTAAAGACGGTAATTTGCTTTAAGGTCCACGTTTTCGGAAGCGTCAGCCCTTCTTTCGCCACACGCGCTCTTACTTTTTGTGCGGTGACTTTGTTATGACGAAACTCAGTGAGCGTTGCAATACCCATTGGGTAACCCGTTTCGCGCTCAAATTGCGACTGCATCAGTCCCAAAATTTTTGGCGTATAATTGCTCACACGCTTCGAGAACACCATTTGCTCTTCGACTTCGCCACCATCCCCTGCAGCAATTTCAATGCCTGCCAGTAGTGCCGAAATGCCCAAGGTCATGATGCTTTCTTTGACCGTTGTCGTTCCCTTTTCACGGCTTTCTTTTACTAACCAGAAATCCATCTCACGGTAAGGCAAGCCATACTTTTTGAGATTTTTCTTGTAGTTCGCTTCATTGTTATCAATACAGCGAGTAAAACGGCTTTCTGACTGGTTATAACGATCAATGCATCGATTTCGCTCTTCAAAATTCGCGTAGATCTTCGGAGCAAGTTCCTGTGCTCTCGCCTCCGCGCGAGCCAAGTAAGCCTTCTCGGCTTTCTGATAGTCATTCCAGCCTTTCAAGACTTGGGTTTCAACTTCACCCCATGCCTTGTTGGCTTCTTTAGTGCGACCATTTACGGCACTGTAGTATTTGTTGTTCGCTTTTTCGTATTCCTTCCATGCGCCGTTAACTTGGGTTCGCATTTCTTGGTACTGTGCATAGTGGCCATCAAACTCACTGCCTGCACGGTTAATCAGATAACGCTCAACAATCGTCCCTTTTTGCTTATCAACACTGTCGAGAAACGCGTCGTTGCTGTAAATCAGGCCGCCCATCAACGCCAAAAATGTCATTTCAGAAGGTGTTGTCGCATGGTCCGCTTCGTAAGGAATGCCTTCAATTTGAAGCGCGTTATGCGCCAAACTTGAACGAAGCACTGTCGAAAAGAATGCATCTTTGCGCTGCTCAGCCGACGAAGGCTCAACAATAAAGCGATCAACTAACCACTTTTGACCAAAGAAGACGGTAGGCCAAGCAATAACGGCGATCAGGATAATCGAAGGAATCGCGGTGGCAGCGCGTTTCGCAACACCCTTCACAACCAGTAAATCGATGAGAAGCAAAGTCACACCAATACCGGAAATGGTTCTACCAAAAAGCTCCGCCAGGTGGAGTGTTTCTGGCGAAAGACCCGCACCACCAGCTACTTCTACGAGTCTAGCGTTGAATATCACCTCAGGAACTAAGTAGATTAGTGAACAGGCAAAAAGCAATACCGCTAACCAGCGCGGTTTAGGTTGGTTCATACTGACTTATTTCCTAATCAGGCAAATTGATAATAATGGGTTCAACGAGCACATCCATTTCAACATCTTTGATGATCACTTCTGTGTACCCCTGATGTTTGGATTTGGCACGAGGCGCGACTTTTTCTGTCGCATAAATCGAACGAACTTGCTGCGTGTATGACAAATAGTGGTCGTCTGCCATATAGCTTTTTTGCAGCTCTAACTGAGAGAAGTCGGCATCGTTTGGCAGCTTTGAAATCATTTGACCAAGCTCAGTATTTGCACGGTACTCGCCTTTTTTCGCCACCAACTCTGGCTCCAAACCAATGCAGGTAGCAAACTTGGTGCTATCGACGATCACCGTGTCAGGCAAAGCACGTCCCGATTTTGCAAGGTATGCCAAACGCTCACGGTGGTATTCATCACTGTTGATGGTGTACGTCGCCAGTTTTAGGCCCTGCTCACGAGCACGTTTTTCGATGGTGGGATGACGCTCAAAGCTACGAATGTCGACATATAGCCCACTGTTTGGGCCAAGTTTCTGTCGCACTTCAGCCGCAGAAAGCTTTGCGTCATTTTTATAGCGGCGACGGGAGTAATCGTCCGCTAAATCGATATAACGGCGATTTCGCTGATACAAAACATCGCTTTTTACTGCGCGTCGTAAATCACGTTTTGCAATTTCAATTGATTGAGGATCGGGATCCCAAAGATACGCCATCATGGCATTTGGGTTGAGTTTGCGCAGGTACTCAAGATGTTCTATCTCCATGGAGCTGAAATAGTAGCTACCTTCTTCCAACTGCCATCTTGCGATGTTGTTCAGGTATCTCAGGTCATCATGACTTGGGTCACCCTTGATCTCGATGTTTAACGTCTGACCGGGTATCGCATTACTCCATGTGTTAATCATGCCTGATGCAAAAATCGGAGATTCCTCGGTAAGGTTTCCTTCGGTATCCCGCACACGATTTTTGATCCAATCAGAGTTAGACATGGTTGAAATGCGATAGCGTTTGCCATCCCACCGACCGACTGCTTTGCCCGTATACGCATCATGATACGCAACCCAACTGCCGTCACGGTTTGCTTGGACATCCAGTTCCGCTTCTTCATAGCCATTCAAAATGGCCCCTTCCAGCGAGGCAACCGAGTTTTCTGTCTGGCGAAAGTCTCCACGGTGGGCCGAAACATTGACGGGACAATTCTGATCGAAGAAGCCAATATCACCACCCAATGTCAGATACAGATTCCTGTCTGCCAACGCATGCTGAATATCAATCAGCTCATTTTCGCTGTACTCAAGGTTACGCCCTAGCTTGCCTTCGGCATCGTTCGGAAAATGGCTCAAAGCCCCAACTGGATCGTTTGCTAACGTGACGCTACTGCCTCCGGCGCAGCCCGCTAGCGTCGCGCCCATCAGGGCGACGTAAATTATTCGTCTTATTAACATGGTGTCTTAAATAGGTTTAATGTGGTTATCAATGGTGCTAAGACAATGCTCAGTATTCGGCTGGTGATCGTTGTACTCCGTTTCCATCACCAAACCTTTTCTTTCAGCCTTGTCTCTTTCCGTATCCGTCTGTTGAAGCGTGTCGTGCAATTCGTCGTACCTGTCTTGGCACTCATAGCTTTGCAATAGCTGTGACATCAAGCTATTGAACAAACCTTGTTGTTCCTCGGTACTTTCAAGGTGCTTCGTTAAATCGGTGTGCAGACTTTCTTGGCTATTTTGCAACTCACGGATATACCGTTGGCTTACACGTTGCGCCGCCTGATCACGCCAAATACTGTGTATGTTCGCTAGCGAATCTTCATAGTTGGCGAGATGACGACCTAATCCATCTAGGTCGTCTTGTTGGTCATCTCTGAGTTTCTGGTAATACGGTGGGTCAAAACTTGGCATGCTCTTCCTTACTTCTGCGCCAATGGCATGTCAAAGGCCTGCAGCAGTTCTGTTTTACGCTCTAGGCTTCCACGAAGCAGATAACCGTGGGATTCCACGTCATCGCGCTGGAAATCGATTCGACGGATATGGTCTCTCTCTGCGTCGTTGCAGTGATTAAGCGTAGAAAGTGATTGCGACAACGAATCCACAAGGAGTGACCATTCTTCTAGCGTTTTATCCATTTCATCGAGGATTTCAGACATGGTACTTAGTGCATCACGCTCTTCGTTGAATCGATTAAGCGCACCTTGCGCACGATCACTTTGCTGATACGTTAACTCGACGGCTTCCTTTGCATTGCTTACTGCATTATTACAACCTGCAACTTGCGCAATCGCATTCTGTAAATTCTCACGAGCAACAGCAACGGCCTGCCGCGCCTGACCAACAATCGCGATACAATGTCGAACGTCTCTCTCAGCGCGTGCAACACGAGCTTCTTCCAGCGTGGTGTCAGGAATTTCCTCATAGGTTTGCGTGTTGCCTTTACTGTCGGTATACGTAACAGTTCTTCGCTGTGCGCGTTTAGCTGCGAGGGCTGCATTTGCCGATGAAAGCTCAGCTTCAGCCGACCTCAATGCACTTTCTGCTCGCTCCAACGCAATCAACGCTGCATCAAACTGTCTTTGCGCTGAGTCCTGCCAAGCAAGTGCCTTTTGCTTCTGGTCTTCCCATTTTTCGAGTTTGTCAGCAGCAGTACCTTCCAAGTCATGCGAGTAACTCAGACGGTTTTCACCGTTTTCACACTTCACCTGATTGGCGCGTTGTGTTTTCAGTAACGTTTCACGCAACTGGCGGCTTAGCTTTTCGCGTTCACGAAGGCGTTCTTCGTTGGCACTTAAGTCAACGGCTGCACGTTCTGTGTGTTCTGCCGCAACATAATGCAGGTGATGGATGCCATCGATGTACTGCTGGAAAAAGTAAAGGCACTGCTCGGTGTGATAGTTAAGCTCTTGGAACTGACTAATCAGCAAAACGGGGATCATACGTTTACCTCTTCTGCTGCTTGCTTATCGGCTGAAGAGGAAGCTTGTTCATCGTCACGCAGGTGCGAGTTTCGTAACAAATCAATGCTATCTTCAAGCGTGCTTTTCCAGGCAGTAAGCTGCAAGTATTGTGCTTCCGCTTCATCTGCACCGTAGCCTAAATAACACTCTCTTAGCGTATTCCAGCGGCTCTGCACATCAACAAAGCTGTCCTGAAGTGTTTTTTCCAACACATTTAACTCAGCCAACATTTCGTCCATTAGCTGCTTATCACCAACATGTTTAGTCGTCATTGAGGTATCTCCTTAATAACACCAAACGGTGATTAAGCGGTTCAGAGATATTTGGAACCAAGGTGTTGAGTTGCGCTAAATCTTCGTTGAACTCACTAATATACGGCGCGATTTCGCGCCGTTTTTCAGGAGTCATTAGATCGAGCTGTTTTTCGACAAGTTCGAACCATTGAAGCTGTCGCTTAAACAGTGCTTCTCTGAATTCTTCCAAACTGTCGATGTAGTGCTTCATCTGCACTTCAACATCATCTAAAGACATTGTGAATTAACCCCACATTGCATAGCGTTCGCTCAGGACAGCAATATCTGCCTGATACTTATCCATGTCGCGGTAGCAGTATGGTTTGAAGTGCAGCGGACGGCTTTGCATCTGGTCGATATACAGCGCGTTAATTGGCTCTTTACCTTCCAGTTGCAGCTGTGCAGCATGGCGCATTTTCAGCAAGGCAAAGCTGTCATCTTCCGACATCTGCAACGCCACTTTATGGCGGAAGCTTTCAATGTCGTTACGACCAAAGACTTTCTGCAATGCACGCATGCTGTCTGCTGCCACAATCACGTGGATGCCCAATTCAGACCCACTTTCTAGAAGTGTGATGAGTTTTGCTGTCGCAGCCGCTGGCTCACTGACACCAAATCGGCCTGCTTGCATTTGAAGCTCTGTTGCACGTTGGACTTCATTTAGCACAACAAAGAGCGAAGGCTGCTCTGCGACATCGTCTTCATCCAATTGACGACGTCGCTCAAGTTCAACAACAAGCTGTTCAAGTGCTTCATCAAACTCACTGCCTTTTTCGATGATTTCTACATTCGAGTTTGGCATTGCACTCGCCGCCATCACCCCATGCCAAGGTGAACCTTTCACGCTGCGGTCGTACACCACGGCGTGCATATTTTCATTGCGGAAGTTAAGTGGAAGCTGCGCGACAAAATAGCCCAACATACCCAAACGGGCTTCGTTACTATCACCCACAATCAGCAAATGCTCATGCGGTCGACGACGCAAAATAGTGCGCGCATGGCCGTGAATGTTGAGTTCCTGACCCAACCAAAATACCGATGGCGACTCGATTGGGTACCACTCTTTCTCGCCCAAGCCTTGCTGATACGCTTCTCTAGACGCGAATTCCAGCCATTCAGATTGGCTTGGACGTGCTGTTTTTCCGATTAGCGCGTTGAGCTGAGGGTTAGCCATAATTTCAGGCTGGCCCGAGCCATCAAGCAAGATAGCGCGTTTTGGTGCAGACAAGGATGCAGCTTCTTGCCATTGCTCTGACAGGTAATCAATTAACCCTACTCGAGTATCGTTATCTAGGAAGGCGACGCGACCCGCTACGTTACGTTCATCATCACCAGCACCGTCATTCACCACAGCCTGACCCGGCTCTTTACATGCACGAAGAAGACGTTTGCCGTTGTGGCCAAATTCTTGAAGTGCAGTAACGTCTGCCGCTGTCATTTTCATACCCACACGTAGGTGGATGTTACCGAAGATGTGCTGTTGCTTTTGCATGCCAGGCACACCAAAGCGCTGAGAACCCACAAACATGTGAATACCGGCACTTCGCGCCTGAGCGGCTAATTTGTACATCAGTTCTGAGCCAACGCCATCGCGATCGTCTTCAAACAGGACCTGATACTCATCCACGATAAGCATGATACGAGGCAACTTACCGTTTGGTGAGCCTGCATCACGATAGCCAGTGAAGTTAGTTACACCCAAAGATTGGAACATTTCATTGCGACGTTCCATTTCTTCCACCAGCTCAGCGACAACACTTCGTGCAAGCTGTGGCGAGGTTTTCAAAGACACCACTTTGGCGTGAGGCAGTTTCGGGTACGATTGGAATTCAACACCCTGCTTGCCGTCGATCAGATAGAACTGAAGTTCTTCCGGCGAGTAACTGCATGCCAAGCCCATGATAAATGCATGGTACAAGTAAGACTTACCCGCACCCGTTGTTGCGCCCAACATACCGTGCGCCGAGTTACGTCCGTCCTTGCTCTCACCGAACCAGATTTCCAGATCATTGCGTTTAGAGCCCGAACCGCCAATCGATGAACGAAGTTCTCTCGACGCGTCACCAAGCCACAGGTTTTGGGTATCAACAACATCGTTGAACGCTAGCTTGCGCTCTTGTGGTTTAGCGTTAGATAAACTCTCGAAGAAAGCCTCGATCGTCTCATCTGAAAGCGTCGCCGGACAGAAAAGTCCTTTTTCAAACGCCTCAGTATTGCGTCTGGACACAAAGTTCACTTTCGATTTGAACATGTCCAGCGAGGTACCATTCGGATAATTTTGTTCAGTATCCAAATGCAGGAATACGTACTTGCCGGTATCTGTCGCGTTATTCGCGATTGATGCTAACAGCTCAATTGCGCGTCGGTCATAGCCGCTTGGGAAGTTAGCCGCGAAGATAAACTCAAAACGTTCGTTACTGCGAATGTTTTCGTCGACGTCTTGCAGGCGTTTTGTCGACTGATCCAGATAGGTTTGACGAATACGCAGTGAATCATCTTCAATCTCTTCAAGCACACGAGAGATGTCTTTCTCGATCATACGCTTGTGAGGAATATTTTTCTGATAGAGGAAAGAGCGACCGCTATTTGCAGGGTCAAGCAAACAATACTGACTGGTATATGGGAGGTGGGCGTTCAGTCTCAGAACTACGTTGTGCACCTCACACATTGGGTCAACACCTTCTATTTGCTTGATAATAAAGCAGTTAGAAGACGACATAAATGGCATAAACGTCGGCATGCGCGACTCTTGACCATCAGGCAGCGTCATCACTTGGAAACCTGTCGTGATTTGGTCAGGAATCAACTGTTCTTCAAAGTTGTAATCACGCCAATCAACCATGTTTAGGTTATGGCGCAGCGCGACATGAAGGTTTGACAATGCATGGCGTATTTCTTCGCTCAGCTTGGTTTTCTTAAGCTCAGCATCATCACGATATGGCTGAAGAAGCGTCGGGAGCATTTTCGAACATTCATCGACACTATCAACCAAGTTCGCGTAAGCACGTTCACAACGTACACGTTCTTCTTCATACGCATTTTCAGCAATGACTTGCTGTTTTTCTCTTTCTTCCAAAGTGACGTAGGTTTGGTCAAATGGCGAGCATTTTGCTAGCTCTTGTTCTACATATTTTTGATCAATCATTTGCATTATCTCATTTGCCAACCAATAAATGCCGCCACTGCTGAAATAAACAACAGTGTAAAGAACATTTTATTTCTAAATGCTTTCTTACGTTGTGCTGCTAATTTAATCCGTTCGTTCTCTTTTTGTTCAGCAGCATCTTCCAGTTCTTTGGTTTTTCGACGAATCGCGTCTCTGGTCTCGTTTACTCGCTTTTTCGATTCCAACGCAGCACGATGTTTATCTTTTAGATTTTCCGCACACTGAATAAATTTATTTCTTTCTAATTCGTATTGTTCTTGTAGTTCTCCCAACGCTAAGGAGTCGCTGTTTCGTAGCAAGCTTTCCACACCCAACATGCTGTTTTGAGTTGCTAGCGGCATCGTATTATTAATGACTGCTTTGCAGATGGCGTCAGCATCACTCTTACAATTTTGTAGTGATTTTTTATGCTGAGTAACGCCTTTGCTCATTTCTTCAACATTTGAAAGGTCTGCGTTTAGAGATAGAACTGACTCTACCAAAGCGTCGAGTTGAGCGTTGGCCTGTTCGACAGTGTGGTCTTGATTCAAAATAGTGTTCCTTGCAACTCAATTATCTTGACGGAGGTTATATAATTTTTTGAGCGTTGCAGAATTTAATATACTTGTCATTTATCCTCAATAAATAAATCCCCCTAGAAAACTCACTGTGATCATGTTCAAAATTGCCTAACCTAAAATAGAATTTTTCGACTTAATAACCCTTAATTAATCTCATAATGAGACACTTTCTTGTGGCAATTAGATGAGGCTATTCTTTAATCCAAAAAAAGCCGCGAACTCCCATTCACAGCTTTTTATTATGGTGGTATGACTTATTGCGTAGTGCTTTCTGAAAGGTGTAACCGGATATCGAACTCATCTCTAAATGGTGACTCTTTGTATAGCGGAAATAACCTTTATCTTTTTTAACTTCCACCATTCGAACTCCCCTTCTAAAGAAGTAGCTCTTGCAGCACACTTTCCCTGAGAGAAGAAGAAGCCTGATAAAGCGATACCAACGCCCCATGATCCATCACGCCGCACGTATCGGCTATTTGTTCTATCAATGTGAGGTTTTGCTCAGCCACAATGAAGCTTCGCCCTCGCTGGGCTTGTTCGAGGATCACATTACCCATTCGCTCAATGTTTTCAGGTTGCACACCTTCAGTGGGCTCATCAAGCAAGGTTATCAATCCGTCTTCCGATATCGCACGACAAAAAGACACCAACTTCCTTTCACCGCCTGAGAGCTTGCCCGCCTGTACGTCATAGCGCTTCTTGATGATCGGAAAGGTTTCAATCAGGAGATGAGTGAGCGCGTTGTCCCCCAACTTACCCGTCAGTGAAAGGTTATCGCGCACAGTCAATCCACCAAACACGGACTGCTCCTGCAATCCGTGACTGATTCTCTTTTGCTGACGCTCAAAAGCATTGAACGTCGATATATCTGCACCATTGAGGGCTATTTGTCCCTTAGTAAGTGGTAATGCGCCGGACAGTAGCTTCATCAAGGTGGTCTTCCCCACTCCATTGCGACCAGCAAGACACATGACCTCGCCTTTGCCCACAGACAAACTAATATCCCTGACGACTGAAATATCACCATACCCACCAGAAAGGTCTTTTACATCGAGGACTTTCACTGTCATTACTTCGTTCCTCCCGCATAAACTCTCCGGACGTCTTCATTCTCACGAACAAATTCAAAACTGCCGGAACAAAGCATAGAGCCTTGATGCATGACCAATACTTCGTCAGCCAATTTTTCCACGACTTGCATGTCATGCTCGATAATCACGCAGGCCTTTTGTTCCCTGTCGATATAGTTTTTTATGATTTGAATAAGCGTGTTGGTTTCGATCGGGGAAAGTCCGGCGCACGGCTCATCCAGCAATAACAAGTCAGGATCAGCGAGGCAAGTCATTGCTAAATCCAACATCTGTCGCTGCCCAACTGATAGCGAACCTGCCAGTACTTTGCCCTGTTTAAGAAACGGCATCGTCGTATAAAACGCATTTAATGATGTAGAGCGAATGCCGTATTTCGCCCTCTGGAACAAAAACGCCTGATTAGAATGGCTTGCCCATATGGCTAAATGAATATTTTCTTCAACACTCAACGAGGGGAATACACAGGGAATTTGTAATTTCCGACCAATCCCCTGACGTGCAGCGTCATAGGGTTGGCGGGGACGGAAACGCTCGCCATTCCACACGAGATTTCCTGATGAAAGCGGAAGCACACCTGTCATGGTGTTAAAAGCTGAGGTTTTTCCTGCGCCATTCGGGCCAATCAAGCATTGAATGCCTTTCCCACCTAAATGCATATCCAATGACGAAAGTATATTGACTGCACCAACGGATACAGAGACATCGTTGATGGCAAGCGTTACCCGCTTCTCGGACGGGCAAGAATCCGTTACTTCTAACTTATCATCCTCAATCCGCGTTTTCGTAGCGGGCAACCAACCTAGCAAGCCCTTGGGTAAAAAAAGCACCACAAGGATGAAAATGGTCGCGACAATCACCTCCCAATAAGGAAAGGTTTCTTTCAGCTCACTGGATACCATTCCCATCGCCAAGGCGCCTGCGATAGGCCCAATTAAGGTAAAGCGTCCTCCGACTGCAGCCCATATAACGAACTCTGCCGAGAGAAAAAAGCCGAGAGCCTGCGGCGTAACGATTCCCTGATGGACACTGTATAACGCCCCAGCGAGACCAGATACTGCTGCACTAACAGCAAAGATGACACTTTTCAGCTGGTCGCTTTTGTACCCCAGCAAGTCTACCCGCTGTTCGTTGTCACGGATGCCATTGAGCAAAAGGCCAAACGGTGTATTTTCGAGGTACTGAAGAAACAACAGCACAACGGCTACAGCAAGCACTATCACCCAGTACAGAGTTTCGTAACGGTCTGTCCCTGGAATGTCGTAAATACCATTTAAGCCGTTAAACCCGCCCGTTACCCCATCAAAGACCAATGCCAATTGCGTTGCCAACATGGCAATGGCCAACGTGATCAAAGAAAAATAGGGTCCAGAACTTGAGGTACGTGAAAACACTATTTTTCCCAAGGCATAGGCAAACAGTGCAGGCACCAGAAGTGCCAAAAACAATCCTGCCGAAACAGAAAGCACCGATGACTGCTCAATGTTCACATAGCCATAAAGGTACGCACCCAATCCAAAAAACACGGCCTGTCCAAGCGGCAAGAAGCCCGCCTGTCCCCAGCAAGACGCCACGCTCAATGCTGCCAATCCAAAAATCAAATAAAGCCCAACCTCATAAGCGGTATAGCTATCGATAAACAGTGGGAGTGCGAAAATAAACGCCAGCGCGTACAGATTAACGTTGTGAAATGATGCCATTGGGTTTCCACCATAAAAAGAAAATCGACAGCAGAAGCACGCCTGTGTAGCCGACGACCTTGTCGAACAGGTTGGAGAGTGACTGATCTACCCCGCCAATCATGCTGCTTCCCAAAATCACGCCTTCCACACTGCCGAGACCGCCAATCACAAGGGCAAAAAATGATGAGAGTAAGTAATCAAGCCCCATGTAGGGGTCAACCCTCACCAGAGGTGCAATCAATGCACCTGCAAGCCCTGCGGTACTTACACCAAAAACAAACGTACAAAAGGCAACGCGTTCCGTATTGATACCGACAGCCCGCGCAAGTGCAGGGTTGTCTACCATGGCGCGGATTTTCAGGCTGGCCGGGCTTTTTCGAAACCACAGATAGAGACCGACCATCAAAGTGGCTATCAACACCACTAAAACCAGTCGATAGAGGGGGTAATCAACACCCACAAGGTCAAGGGTTCCGGGCAGATATTGAGGAACATTTTGGTATTCTCTGCCGAACAGCGCCTCAATGCCTTTTCGAATGAGCATCGCGACACCCCATGTTGCTAACAGGGTGTCAAATGGACGCTGATAAAGGTGCTTAATCAGCCCTTTCTCCATTAACGCGCCGACAAATGCACAGATAACGACAGCCAGAAAAAGCCCCCCAGGCCAAGGTAATGACCATTGGCTTGCGAGTAGCGCGCTATAAGCACCCAACATGACAAATTCGCCGTGCGCCATGTTCATAACGCCCAACAACCCGAACACAGCAGCAAGCCCCGTTGCAACGAGGGCGAGCACTGAAAGGCTGTAAATGACGTTCAAAACGTAAAGGGTCAACACATCCATGTGCGTCACTCACTCCTTTAACCGCAAGTACTGCCGCTAGGCACGTTTTCAAAGGTTTCTACAACACGGAATGCACCATCCACCGCTTCGGCAAGGTAGATATCTTTATCAACATGTCCTTGCGTTAAGGTCATCTCTCCGCGAGGAGAAGACAATGATGCGCCTTCTGACGCGTTCGCAATCTTTTCTGCCGAGACGCCTTTTGCTTTGTTTGCCAAAGCATTAAAGAGATAGACACCGTCATAGCATGACTCGCCCAATGCATTAAGTGCAGGCGCGTCACTGCCAAACTTGTCGTAGTAGCGTTTCGAGAAAGAGTTAGCTTGTGGGGAATTAATATTCTGGAAGTAACCTGATGAAGAATAAAGCCTTGATGAATTTTCTGCCCCGATACCCGCTAAGGTATTTTCTTCAATTAAGGTGCCCAACCGCAGTGCCTGTTTGTCCAAACCGAAGTTTGCAAAAGCGCGGTTAAAACTAACAGAAGCCCCACCCACTAAAGTGATCAGCACAGCATCGGCACCACTGGCTTTGATTTTTGCCAAGCTGGAATCGAAATTATCCGCCGAAAACGGCAGATACTCCTCACCCACCACTTCACCCCCTGATGCCGTGATGTAGTCTTTTGCCGCTGCATTCGAATCGCGTGGCCAGTTGTAGTCATTGCCAATCAAATACCATTTGCTGGCATTGTTGTTTTTTGCTAACCAAGGAATGACCGGTGCCAATTGCTGCGCAGGGGTCTCACCGAGTACATAAGTTCCCTCTGCGCACTCGCCACCTTCATAAATCGGCGTATAGATATAAGGCACCTTGCCTTTAAACAAATTGGTGAGTGCACCGCGTACAGCACTGTCATGCATGCCAATAAACGCATCCACTTTCTCGCCTTTAAAGAGGCGCACGGCATTCTTAAGTGCATCTGACGGAGAGCCACCCGCATCGGCATAAAACACCTCGATTTGCTTGCCCAAAATACCGCCGGATTTGTTTATTTCCTCAACCGCCATTTCTGTGCAATTTTTGCTGGAAGGGCCAAACAAACCTGCAGGGCCGGACATGGGGATCATCACACCCAGCTTTATCGTGTCCGCAGCCAAAGCGGGAGATGAAACGAATGTCGGAGCCAGTGCTGCAAGCAGCGCAGCACTCATCGACGACGTTAAAAATTCGCGTCTTTTCATTGTTGTGTTCCTTACATCTATGAAGGGTGGTTCAGGGGCGTTGCGTAAAGTTGAAGACCGACTCCAAGGCGTCGGCGATCGCTAACAACCGCTCATCGCTATTGAAAGGTCCATCTATCTCAATGCCGACAGGCAGGCCATCTCGGGTTAGGCCAATGGGGAGACTGATACCCGGAATCCCTGCATTGCTGCCCGGATCCGTGTTGTGAATGAAGGTTGGAAAGGTAGGTAAGCGTTCGCCATTAAGGTCGACCGTTTCGTCATCACCAATGGGCGCGGCAGGCAACACAGTAGTTGGAAAAATAACGGCATCCACACCCTGATTTGAAAAGTAATCCGCGTAGGCTCGTTGCAGTTTCGGGCGAACCACGTCGATGGCCTCCCGATAAACAGACTCAGGCATCGCACCATCCGTCAGAAGTGACGCCATCAATCCGCTAACGTCAGGGCTTAAGGCATTATCGGCGACATCCTGAATACTGATATGTGGCACATAAGTGGCGAGAAAAGCCGGTAAATCCTGCATAAATTCATAAAGCGCAATCGGGAAACTGCACGCTTCATTAAGCTCGCCAACATTGGGAATATCTGCCTCGACCAAGGTCACGCCCGCATCTGAGAGTTTCTGCAACGCTTCTTCAGTCAATCTGGCGACTTCAGGGTCTAGATTCTCAAAGAAATAGCCACGGGGAACACCCAGCTTGATTGAAGAAAGGCTGGCGACCTCATTGATTGCGGCCTCCTCTTTGCCCGCCATGACGGCATCCAAAATGCGGCAATCTTTAACAGTATTCGCCATCGGGCCTGTGGTATCACGGGTATGACTAACGGGAACCAAACCTTCTGAAGGATAGCGGTTTATGGAAGGTCTGAACCCAACAATGCCACACAGTGCAGAAGGCAGTCTCACGGACCCTCCAGTGTCTGTCCCTATACCTGCTGGCATAATGCCCGCAGCAATCGCCACAGCGACGCCGCCACTGGAACCACCGGGGATCCGCGTTGTATTCCACGGATTTTTCGCTGCGCCGCTATAGGCATTGTTGGTCGTGATACCAAATGCCAGTTCGTGCATATTGCCCATCCCCCCGACCAGCGCACCATTGTTTAACAGTCGCTCAGCAACAAGGGAAGCTCCACCGACATTCCCCGCTAACGCTTTTGTCGCGGCCGATGCAGGCAATACACCCGTAGGGATATTGTCTTTGAAGCAAAGCGGAATGCCATTGAGCCCATCACCGGCGTTACCACGCTGATCAACGTCTCTCGCTGGCTTGCGTAGCAATTCCCAATCAACCGTGATAAAGGCATTAAGGTGTGTCAGGCTTTCCGCACGTTCGATAACGGCGTCGATATAAGATTCGCAGGTTAATTCGCCCGATTTAAATGCTGACTGCAGTGCTTCTAACGTAAACGGTACATCTTTCCTTTCCGTCATCTCTTGCTCCTGAGAATTGTTCTTCCTTTCCTTTTCAGCATGAGACGAGCAAGAAAAAACCGCCATCCTCAACAATGAGGATAGCGGTGGGAATGAGAACAGAATTACTTCTCAGCAGGCGTTTCCGTATTCCGGATTGTCAGTGCTGGATTATGAGCAAAGAAGTTGTGCGGCATGATGTGAACCGTCTTCCACTCCGTCGACATCACAGGCCAATCTTCCATTCTCGGGATGTGGTGAAAGCCCGCCGTAAACCAAGTGACGATATCTGCATTCATCAGAGAGCGATCTACTTTCACCCACTCAGCCAGCGTGTCAGAGCCATCATTTTGCACGGCATATTTTCCGCCTGCATAACGTTGTTCTGGATCGTAGACTGTGTTCCAAACCGCATATTGAATGTAAGCATTACGCTTCATCGGCGGGTCGTTTTCAAAGTCGAACGGACCATACGCCACTGAGCCATGATGTAACATGTAGCCGGGATGATGCCCCAAATACCCGTCACGCTGCGCGTTGCTGATGTGCAAATACCTCGGTTTGGCGGTCGATGTTTTGTATCTCGCATCCAGTTCAGAATCGAGCATGGTGTGTTTCACTTCCCACATTGAGCGGCGTGGGACAGAAGGGTCAACGGTAGCAGGAACGATGTCCATGGTCGCCGCATGATTCACGGGTTGGTCGATATCAAAATCAATCCGGAAATTGAAATAGTGGTCATGATTCGCCGCTACCAAATTCGGCGCGATCAAGGTGCCATAACGGGTATCTTCCTTGTAGCTTTCGCTGTCGGTGTTCACCGACGCCACGCCTTTCACCGCATCGAGGCCTGATGCCCCTACTTTGACATAGAGTTGGCCGTCTTGCTTAAGGCGATAGTCAATCAGGTAATCATAGTTACCCACTTCAGACGCGGTACGGATAACCAATTCTGTTTCAGGACGCCCTTCTGCGGGGACAAACTTGTCAGGCCCTTGCTCAAAGACTTCGTAATGACGCCATGCTGGGTCGCCAATATTGCGCTCGAAAATACAAATTGCGTTGGGAATTTCAAGTGGATTGCCTTGGTCATCTGCAATCATTGCAGGTAAAAACGTCGCGTAAACCGGGCAATCAATACCTGCCTCAAGTGGCGTCATGAAAAGACCAAAGCCGTACTCACCGCTGTCCATGTAGGTGCGCCAGTACCAGCCTTCGGTCGGATCCATATAGGGAACGAAGACTTCTGACAAATGTGCTTGATAGATAATCGGACGCCATGTGCCTTGGTCGTTCACGTCGATATTCGACACCACGAGACCCGCGCGTTTCTCGGTACGGAAATTCAAACGCCAGATATCCCATTCAAGGTGACTACCCTCAATGGTGTAATTCGGCTCACCAATCTGCGTCACCACCGCCGGATTCGTTTTCGGTCTCAATGGCACGCGTTTGGCCACTTCTTCCTCTGTATATCCCCAGTCATCGGTTGGAAGCGGAACGGCACCAGTATCAATGATTTCTACGACTTCTTTTTTACCAATATCATAAGTCGCAAACAGGCCTTCTATGGGTTTTGCATAGTAGTTTGAGCCTGTAGGAAGGACATAACACGGCACTTTCATCAGGCGTGAGTTTTCAAATGCCTCGGTGAAGAAATTGCCTGCGGTTAGAGGAAGGCAAAATATGTCATCAGGTTTTAAACCGCGTTTGGCTAAGCTTTTTTCCATGTCCGGATGAGAGGTTGCACCAGTCAACGCACCGATAAACTCCTCAAACAAGATCATAGGCTGCCCACTGCCTTTGATTAACGCATTGGACTCCACCTTCTGTTGGGTAATGTTCACGACAGCTTCGTAAAAACCGTCTGGCCCCGTCATTACAACCGTTGCTCGCCTATCCAATGGTTGGCCTTCTTTCCATGCCAGCACGGCCTTTTTGGGCGGCTCTTTTAAATCGATCAAAGGAAAAAGCGTATTCTCATCCACCAATTCAGCGTCACGCAGAGTACCTTGTATCGTTTTATATTCTTCCGCCGTTAAGCCATCCAGCGGATGCGCACTCAAGGCTGTTGATAGCAATGCCAACAAGGCAAGAGGTAGAAAAATAGTCCTTTTAAGTGCCATCACTTATCTCCTTTCATCCTTTTCATTTTTTACTTCCCTTTACCTTACCCATTGAAGGGTTTCTGTTCTTGGCATTGGACGTCAAACCCATTGGAGGTCAACGACAGAAAAAAGCGGATTGCCTGCAATCCGCTATTAGGAACTTACTTTTTCAGTAACGGTGCTGAGTCGGTTACCGACGCAATCAACGCTGCCTGATGGGGTTGGCATTCCTGTCCCCCCATTCCTCCAACAATGGGCAAGAATGGGTCTACAAGCTCCGTTTTCACGCCGCTTAACGCCTCCATCACCGCCAACCCGCAATACGGCACATAGGCGGTGGAATAGCCGCCCTCGTGGATACACAGCAAATGACCGTTGCAGAGTTTTTCTGCTGCAGTAACCAAGGCTTCCGTCATATATCGGTAGGTTTCACTCGTCGCCATGTTGCGACCAAGGGGGTCAATCGCGCTGCCATCAAAGCCGGATGACACAATGATGATCTCGGGTTTATACGCTTCAAGTGCGGGAAGCACGACCTCTTCAAACGCTTGTCGGTATGCCCCGTCACCAGAGCCTGGAGGCAGAGGAACGTTAATGTTGTAGCCTTCACCACTGCCCTCACCACGCTCATCCAGCGCACCTGACAGGGGTGGGTAAAAGTTATCTTGATGAATGGAAATGGTCAGAACACCCGCATCGTTATAGAAAGCACCTTGCTGGCTGTTGCCGTGGTGAACATCCCAATCAACAATAGCCACCCGCGCCATACCGTGCATATTTCTGGCGTGATTGGCTGCAATAACACCATTGCCAAAGATACAGAACCCACGTCCCATCTCCGCCTCCGCATGATGACCCGGCGGCCTTACCAAGCAATATGCATTGTCGACGTGTCCTTCCATCATCCGGTCCATGGCTTCCAGACAGCCGCCCAAGCTCATCAAGGCGATTTCATAGCTTCCCGGACCAAAGGGAGTCAGCTCCCCGGCATCACCACCATTAGCATCACTCATTTCGCGGATACGATTGATGTAAGCCTCAGAGTGAAAGGTAAGAAGATCTTCTGTGGTAGCAAGACGGGGGGTAATCGTAGTTAGCGAATCAGAAAGGCCTGCGACACTTAACAAGTTCAGCAAACGTCGCTTGGTTTCTGCATTTTCTGCATGCTTGTCGGGTTGAATGGTCAAACCTGGGGGAAGGAACGCCGCAGCCTCGCCGGTGTTGTGCCAGAAATAGAGTTCATGTGTCACCAATCCTATTTTTCTCATCGTGTACCTCCTTGGAAACGTGATTAGTCATTTGGCATACCAAACAACCTAGGAGGCAGGTGCTGATCCGTGAATGATGCAAATGCATTGTTCTGCATTTTTTCGCGCGTTTTCTCTGATGGTGTATCACATTAGGGAACGGTATTTTTCCACCAACTCGACTTTGTTTCTGATCCCGAGTTTCAGGTAGATTGATTGCAAGTGATTGCGCACTGTTGCTGGCGCGCGATGGATCTCTTCCGCAATTTCCATGTAGGTTTTCCCCTGTGCAAACAGCTCTGCCACCTGTGCTTCCCGCTCCGTCAATTCTGAAAGTAATGACGATGGGTAAGCCCGCGAACACCAATAACTATCCATTGATTCAAACGTCAACGTGAAGTGTCGCCCTTTCCATGAGGTAGTTTTGCACTGCGCACTTTGTTGGATCTCTTCCGGTAGAACACACCCATCCCAATCTGGGTAATCACGTTTGATTAACGCTGTGAAACCGAGAGAAGGCGTATTCAACATGAACCCGCTGTCAAACATCGCGACTTCGACAGCGTTGTTCGTTGGCGTGTTTTGGCTCGTTAACACAGAAAATTCGAGGCAATGATTGAGGCTAAGTGCGATATGAGGCATGACAAGGCGAAGGCAGTCTTGGTCTTCCGGTTGGAACGCGACCGCTTTCCTATTTCGGTATAGCGAAAGAAAATCCACCAGCATACTGTCACCCATGTTTCCTTTTGCATCCAGCAACAGTTCGGGGTCTACCTTCATGAATGAGAGCACATGATAAATGTCATGATGCCAGAGGAAATCACACAATGCGCCGCTCATCGATTCGACGTGAACCTCTGCCATAAAAGGCTCTGACGCATTGTTATAGAGATTTTCAGCGATGGTGTCGCAATCGGCGATTTTCTGCCATTGCTCAAAGTAGTTATCTGGAAGTTGGAACAGTGAATTACCATGCACTTCCGGCGTGTCAGAGTGCTCGGGGAAAAGTGCCCGTCCCCACCATGCACTGTCGAAGTGAATAAGTTGGCGAAGCTGAGTGATGGTCCACTGCTTAAAATCGTCGGGCTGCATATGGCGAGAAGCCTGATAGAGCAGAGTCACAAACTGCAATATTTCTTCGGTTGTTGAGACGCTTTTGCCCTTCATCAGCCGCTACTCCATGGCTACCAAACCTGCCATAAAAGCTTATATCCAAATCGCCGACTATGTAGATATCCAATTAGGCTTGGTCATTTGACGAAACGCTAAAAGCAGAAGGCTAGTCTTTCATTTTCTCCAGTTTGGCATCTAACTTTTCAAGCACGCGGAGGAAGTCGCGATATTCCACGGTATCAAGCACACCAATCAGTTCGGCTTCCCAATCCAGTGCTTTGGGCGCAATTTTCGCGTACAGTTCATGCCCTGCGTCGCTAAGCGATAAAAAGGAGGCGCGTTGGTCGGTGCTGTCTTTCACCTTCTGCAAGAGCCCCTTGTCTTCCAGCAACTTAACCGCACGAGAGACTCGGGATTTATCCATAAACGTGATATCGCCAATGTCTTTTGCATTCAGCTTTTCGTGTTCAGCCAGCCGCGCAAGAACACGCCATTCGGGAATAGAAACATCAAACTCTTCCCGATAGATTTTCGAGCAGGCATTGCTGATCCCATCCGCCAAGTTCACCATCCGATACGGAAGAAACTGGTTAAGCATTAGTGTGCGATGTTTTTTCTGTGTCATTCTTAATCCTGTAAGGCGTCCCAAACTTCCCGATCTTTCTCTGCCGTCCAGATTTCGGGCCAGTCTTTACCTTCAAATTCATCCCATAAACGTTTTACGTCAAACGGTAAGCAATGCTCAAATATCGGCCATTGACCAAACTTAGGGGCAAGCAACTTATGGGTTTCCTCGAACGCCTCTTTCAGGGTTCCACCCCGTTTATGCACTGCGCCAACAGTCTCCAACATGCCGGTTAAGAAGCCACGAGTTTGCTCAATCGCAGCATTGACTGCGTCGTTACCCCGCGCAACCGCCCCACGGCCACCGACTAATATATCAGCTTGATATGACTTTACTTTATCCAGAGTTTGAGATGACCAGTCAAAGTGGAAAGCATCTCCGGTATAGAGTGCAGCCTGAGCCTCAACCAAATCCCCCGCAAACAGGATTTTATGCTTAGGCAACCAGGCAACAATGTCTCCGGCGGTGTGTCCACGCCCACAATGCTCAAGGATCAGGCTTCCGCGATCACCACCAAGCGGGATTTCAATACGACTATCAAATACCACGTCTGGGTGCGTTAGCCCCGGAATGCCTTCAGGTTCTCTGAACAAGCGCGGCATACGCCCAAATTCACTTTCCCAATCCTGCTGCCCACGCTCTTCAATCAGCATTTTCGTGTTCTCGTGCGCAATGATGGTTTCCGCATCAAACGCCGACGCACCCAACCCCCTGACAGCATGGTAATGGGACAGAACGAGATACTTTACCGGTTTGTTCGTGTGCTCTCGAAGCAGAGCTAGCCAATCCTGCGCCGCTTTGGGAGTCGCCCTCGCTTCAAAGGCGATAATAAAGTCTTCCGCCTCTATCGCCCCCACATTGGGATCACCCTCTGCCGTTAATGCATACACACCGTCAGCCAATATCTCGAGCGTTTCCTGTTTGTCACCTAAGTCTGCAGATGACGCGAATGGTTTTATTGCCATGGTGGGTTCCTTGAACGTAATTAACTTCCTAAAACCAACATAGCAAATAATCTCATACGAGAATTTATATAATACCCCGCTATCTTACAAATAGGACTCTAGGGGACACGGCCGACAAATCAGCATTCGAGACTAATTACAAAATACTTTTTATATTCATTATTATAGAAGCATAACCACAACACCACTTAACGACAAACCGCCAATTTCTCTCATATTCGACACACCGACTTGCTTGATCCCTCATCAAATCACGCCTTACATTTAGTCTCATATGAGAGCATATTGAATGGATATTTATGTTATCGACGTATACCAATCCGGTTTATCCCTATTCAAGAAATGAAGACCAAGATTCAGAGCGCCCTTCGCATCACAAGGTAGTGATTGTCGGTGGCGGACCTGCTGGCTTGTCCATGTCCATAGACCTCGCGAAGCAGGGCGTTGAGTCCGTCGTACTTGATGACAGCAACACCGTCAGTGTCGGTTCACGTGCTATTTGCTTTGCTAAGCGAACACTGGAAATCATGAATCGCTATGGCTGCGCGGAACGTATGGTGTCAAAAGGCATTACATGGAAACGGGGCAAGGTTTTCTTTGGGGCGGAAAAGGTTTACGAATTCGATTTGTTACCCGAAGAACACCACAAACTCCCTGCTTTTATTAACCTTCAACAGTACTACTTCGAAGAATATTTGGTCGATGTGATCGAGACCTTACCTGAGGTTGATCTTCGCTGGAAAAACAGGGTGCAGACAGTCGATGCACGAACTGATATCAACCTTCTGACCATCGACACGCCCGACGGCATTTATCAGATTTCATGTGATTACCTTATCGTTGCGGATGGTGCAAACAGCCCGATTCGCAACCGACTCGGCTTAGAGAGTAAGGGGCAAGTGTTTCAAGACCGGTTCCTGATTGCCGATGTTGTCATGAAAGCCGACTTTCCCACCGAACGCTGGTTTTGGTTCGAACCGCCCTTTCACCCAGAGCAATCGGCGCTGTTGCATCGTCAGGCTGACAATGTGTGGCGTATCGACTTGCAACTCGGGTGGGATGCAGACCCCGAATGGGAAAAACGGGAAGAGAACATTCGCCCGCGTATCGAAGCCATGCTAGGACAAGACAAACACTTCGACCTTGAATGGGCGAGTGTGTATACCTTCCAATGCCGAAAGATGGATGACTTTATTCATAAGCGGGTATTTTTTGTTGGTGACGCAGCGCACCAAGTCAGTCCATTCGGCGCACGTGGCGCAAACGGTGCCATTCAGTCTGTAGAAAATTTAGCGTGGAAACTTTGCCGCGTGCTGAACCACACCGCACCGCCCAAATTGCTTCGTACCTACAATGAAGAACGCCAGTATGCAGCCAAAGAAAACATTCTGAATTCGACCCGCGCCACCGACTTTATTACCCCGAAAAGTGACATGAGCAAAGTGCTGAGGAATGCGACGCTTAACCTCGCAAAAATCTACCCTTTTGCTCGTCCATTGATTAACAGCGGCAGATTATCCACCCCCTGCACTTATCAGCATTCGGCGTTAAACACGCCCGACAGGGATACGTTCGAAAATGCGCCGCCCCTAGGCAGCCCGGTTTTAGACGCGCAAGTGCAACATCACGCTCATGATTCCTGGTTGTTAGATTGGGTGGGGAATCAGTTCGTACTCATGGTGGCAGAAGGCGGTGACGAGCAGGATGAACTTCTGTCTGAACTATCGAACATTGACGATTTGGAAGTGCTGCTTATCAGTCGCGATCTACAACCCGCAAGCCACCAAGGCATAAACCAACTGACGACCATCAATCAACTGGCAGACATGAAGGGTTTGCTCCACCAAAGATACGACTTGTCTGAAGGCGCGGCGTATCTCTTTCGTCCTGATCAGGTGATCACCGCTCGCTGGCGACAGCCCACCTTTAACGACGTAACCAACGCCATGCAGCGCGCACTGGGACATCAGTTGGAGGAAGCACAATGAAATTAAATACTGAGCCCAACTTTACCGATGGCGATGCTTTCTACGCATCACTCGCCAACATCTATAACGCTTTACCGCCAGAAGACGTGATGACCGTAAACGCCAAGTTGGTGTTGTTACTCGCCAACCACATTGGCGATCAAGCCATTTTGGAAGAAGCCATAGCAGCGGCGACACAATAGCCGCCGTCTCATCTCACGAACTCACCTTAATGGGTCAGCACTTTATGGATCAGCTGTGTTCTTCCTCTCACATTTAGCTTCTCGAAAAGGTGCTTGATGTGTGTGCGAACCGTGGTGAAAGAAACATTGTATCGTCGGGCAATTTCTTTGTCGGAGAGACCTTGTATCACCGCCATACATACATCCACCTCCCTTGATGTCAGGTGATACTCATCGACCAGAAAGTCTTCATCTATCGCAGAAGGGGTATGAATATCCGGGATAACCTCGGGCCTGGCTTCTTCTGTCACAAAGGTATTGGGCCGAGCCTGTTTCATGGCATTAGTGAAAGCCGTCCCCATCGCATTGACAATTTCCACATCTCTTTTGGTGAAATCATTGCGTCTGCGACTTCGCCATACCCTCAGATCGCCTATATTCTGGCGACCATCATGAGCATGGAAATTCAATCCATACGTCAGCCCATCGATAGACAGAAAATCATTAAAGAACTCTGTCTGCTTCAACGAATGGTGCGGCATGATTTGACTCACTGCCGTCGCCTGCTTACGTTGCTGCAACTTAGGCGTAATGGGATCGTGATACTGAAAATAGCTTTCGTAGTGCGTGAGATTGTCGTCAGACATATTTATCGCTACACGATGGGAGAAGCCGCATCGCGGCCCGTCCCATACATAGGAAGCAAAGTAATCAGCATCAAGGAGATCCAGCAGGCATTTACCGACTTGCTGGCGCATTTCCGAGCATTCCATGCCCGCATTCAAACACTCTGCAATTTGGAATACTGCATGCGTTTCTCGCATAGACAGGTTCACAACGTCCCCCTGTTACACAAATTTATCCATAGAGAAAGTTAGGTAAACCCAGTGCCAAAGCAGGGATAAAGATAATGGCGAAAAGCCGCACCATATCTGCTACCCAAAATGGCATCACACCGCGAAATACCGTGCGATTATCTAGGTCCTTGAACATACCGCTCAGCACAAACACATTCATGCCAACCGGCGGCGTAATTAGGCTGATTTCCGTGACCACCACGACCACAATGCCAAACCAAATCAGATCAAAGCCCATGCTCTGAACGACTGGGTAAAACACTGGCACGGTTAATAGCATCATCGACATGCTTTCAAGTACAGTGCCGAGCATCAGGTAAATCACGATGATCATCAAAAACACGAGCATGGGTTGAAAGTCTTGCGTGGTCAGAAAATGCACCAAGCCTTCGGGTAACCCTGCACGGTTAATGAAGTTGGAAAAAATCAACGCGCCGAGTACAACAAAGAAGATCTTCGCGCTCATCACCGCCGTTTCAAAAAGCACTTCTTTCAGCAGTTTTTTAGTGAGCAAATCACGCAAATAGACAATCACCAATGCGCCAAAACTGCCGATACCTGCTGCTTCTGTTGGCGTAAAAACACCCAGATAAATCCCGCCCATGATCACGGTAAACAAAGACGCGATACCTGCGATGCCTTTATAAGCCTCGCACTTTTGCTGTGTCGTCATTTCATGCCCGCGAGGGCCAGCCTCTGGTGAACGCCAGACCACGTATTTCACAGCCGCCAGATACATCAGAATACCCAATACACCCGGCACAAAGCCCGCAGCAAACAGTTCTCGAATGCTCTGTTCGGTCAAAATGCCATAAATGATCAAAGCAACGCTGGGTGGTATCAGAATGCCAAGCGTTCCGCCTGCGGCAATACAGGCTGATGCCAAGCTGTCGGCATAACCAAACCGACGCATAGAAGGGATAGCCACCTGCCCCATAGTCGCTGCCGTTGCCAGACTGGAGCCACAAATCGCAGAAAAACCGCCACATGCGGTGATGGTTGCCATCGCCATACCGCCACGGTGATGTCCCACTAAGGCATTAGAAGCACGGAACAATTCGACGGACATTCCCGAGCGACTGATCAAATTCCCCATCAGAATAAACAAGGGAATCACGCTCAACGCCGGGTCTTGCAAGGTATCAACAATTCGGCGGGCACTGATAGTCAAGGCGGCGGTGAAATTGAAATCCAGCAAGGAGGCATAGCCCACCACACCCACCAGCGTCATGGCGTAAGCCAATGGCATGCGCAAGACACACAGCAACAGGACAATCGTAAGTCCGATCAGGGCACTAATCATCACGCTCCCCCTCCATGGACTCGACGTGGTTTTCTAACGTGGCCGTTGAGCAGATTGCTCGGAACAAAAACGCAAAGGCACTGAGCAGCAAACAAAACGCAATCGCATACATTGCCCAGGACGCAGGAATTTCAAGGTATTCTGTCACCAGTCGTTTTCTGTCAGCGCGCGCTGCCAATTTATACACACTCATCGCCAAAAAAATGCACCCTGCACTAAGGGCAAGGGAGTAAACCCGCTCAACCCCTTTGGCAAATGCCGGACGAATGGCATCCGTGAATAAATCCACGCGGATCTGGTCATCTTTAAACACAAGTAGCGGTAGCATCAGCATGACCAAGACTAACAACATAAAACCGGTCAACTCGCTGCCACCCAAAATGGGCGTGCCGAGAAGGTACCTGCCCAACACATCCAATACGGTTAAAACCATCATGCCAATCAGTGCGACAGCACTTGTCCACTTCATCAAGGGAAACAGGTAGCAACATCCGTGTTGGAACAATGACCAATAATGCTGGCCAATGCCTGTTTTATTGTTGACCATTGCTCACCTCATAGGCCTGAGCCGCATCACGAAAAGCGTTTAACGCCGCATTGGCATCTACATCGCGATCGTTCACTGACTCAACCCACGCCTGATCCAAGTCACCCGTTACCGCAGCGAAATACGCCAAATCCTGACTCGATGCATCAACGATTTGGTTTCCTTTTTCTCGTGCAATACCTTCCGCATAGTCATCCGCATCTGCCCACGCTTTTGCCGCCATTGCAGACAGCCTCTCACCGGACACCGCCATAATGGCGTCTCGGTCTTTATCAGACAGTTCGTCCAACGCATCTTCGCTGAGGAAAATACCAAAACTGCCCAAGTACATGCCGTGCGGCAATTTCAGGGTATAGGGTGCAACTTCATGGAGTTTCAGCGTCGTTTTGGTCGACATGGGGTTAAACACACCGTCTACGACGCCTTGCGTCAGCATTTCATAGATTTTATTCGCCGGAGCTGCCACGCCGGTGACACCAAGGCGCTCACCAATCGCAGACTGAATACCGCCGCCAACACGGATTTTTTTGCCTTTGATATCTTCAAGGCTATCCAAGGGTTCACGCATGTGAATCTGGCCGGGGCCATGGGTAAATACACCGACAAGTTCAACGCCGTCATGCTCTCCCGCTTTAGCAAGATACTCCTCATGAATCTGCCAATGCGCCACCGATACCGCTTCTGAACCGGCGTTGTGGTTAGGCAATTCCGCGAGACTCGTGAGCTTGAATTGACCCGGGAAATAACCGTGGTAGGTCCAAGCACCATCAACCGCGCCGTCTTCTACCAAATCAATCAGGCTGTTTGGACTCCCAAGGTCATACACTAAAGCGATCTTTACCCGTCCGTCTGTTGCTTCTTCAATCCATTGTCCCCATGTTGGCAACACCGTCTTATTCATCGCTGCCGCAGGGGACAGCCATGTGGCAATTTTAAGTTCAACCTCTGCCATCACACTTGTTGGCAGGACAAGCAAACCCAATGCAACTCGCCAGAACACTCGTTTCATTACAACCTCACAATCCGTTACGATACACATAATGACAATATTTAACATATAACGTAACATGTAATAACAACAAACTAACATTCAGATAAATGTGTTGATTCTCTTTCTTGAAACAAGCCTGTACTCAAGGCTCATAAAAACAGAAGGTTAGAAATAAAATGCATCGGCGCAAGGTGCGTATGTGGCTGAATAGGTATAGATAAGCACAGCTCTGAAACAGCCAGATTGGCGATAAGAGGTAAACTTTTTGTCATCATCGGTAAGAGAGAGCGAAGTTGCCTCTTTCTTTGATCAAGCTTTTATGACTCGAAATTTTTCGCGAAGCGGAAATTTCGAACCAGTTCAAATCAGGAAAATCTGAGCAAGCGCGTTAACAAGGAGGGCTGTCGTGTTATCCCATCTTAGATTGAGCCAAACTGAGCCAAGCCTCGTGCATCTCGACGAGTTGCAGACCCAGATAACCGCGTCATGTGGCCAGTATTCACTTGAACCCAAACACACCGACAACCCATCACTTCAAGGTGCCATTGAGCCTTTTATGCTATCTCGCTATGAGGCCATCAGTGTGTGCATGAATGTGGGTCAGGTGACACGGTCAGAGCGCATGATCAGACAAGACCCCGGTGATCATCTGTATATGCTGGTTCAAGATGAAGGCCGCTGTGTCATTGAGCAAAATGACAAGCAACACACCTTGTTTCCCGGCGATATTTTTGTCGTCGACTCAACACAGCCGAGTCGCTTTATCCTTAATGGCAATGCATCAAGGCAAGTTTCCATTCACCTCCCGCGAGAAGAGATGCTCCACCGGTATGGAAAAGCCATTACCGGAGGTGTCATGGTGGAGCATGATGATCCACTGCGCACCGCACTGATAGCCGTGGTAGCAAAATCAATGGAGGAAGGCATGCCGGACTCCTGTGCCCGCTTAATGGATTCGACGTTTGACCTTTTAGGGATTTACATCGATGGCCGAGAAAAACAGAAAAGCCAAAGCGAGCGCGAGAAACAAGGCGTACTTGGGCGAGCACTTTCTCTGATCGACCGGAACTTTAACGACCCAACCTTCGATGCTGGGCAACTTGCCGTCAAACTGGGTGTATCCAGTCGCACGCTCCAACGTCAGTTTCAATCTCTTGGGGAATCGCCGACACGAAAACTCATCAATACCCGACTCGATAACGCCAAAGCACTGTTGATGGGCATGTCCCAACGTGACGCTCACCGTTCCGTGACCAAGGTGGCCTATCACTGTGGCTTCAGCGACCTCTCCTATTTCTATAAAGAGTTTCATAAGCGTTTTGATATGGCACCGGGTGCGATGGTGAACTGTCGCCAATAGCCAACGGGTTTGGCGGTTTGTTCCAAGTCGCTCAGGTTTACTCATCCTATGGTGGAGAGAGAATACGCATCAACGAGGATTGGAAATATGAGTACGGAAACACAAGACACCGCAACGCGATATTTAATGACCGTGAATGGGCAGTGCAGAAGTGCAGACACTTACTTTAAGGTGCTAAACCCTTCTTCACAGGACACCGTTGGATTGGCTCCACAAGCAAACCAACACGATGTAGACGCGGCAGTTGCAGCCGCCCAAGCCGCCTTCCCTGCGTGGTCATCAACACCACACGAAGAGCGAGTCGCGCTTTGCCAACAAATCGTCACCTTAATGAAAAACAACAGTGAAGCGTTAGCCACACTGATCACCCAAGAACAAGGCAAACCGCTGAATGGCCTAGGCTCTCGCTGGGAAATAGCCGGGGCTTGCGCGTGGGCGGAATACACTGCCAGCCTGAATCTCGGTGTCAAAGTGCTACAAGATAACGAAGAAGGCCGACTTGAATTGCACCGTAAGCCTTTGGGGGTTGTCGCTTCCATCACGCCTTGGAATTTCCCGGTTCTGATCGCGATTTGGCACATCATGCCCGCGCTTGTTACTGGCAATACTGTCGTCATTAAGCCCTCTCCCTATACCCCGCTTTCAACCTTAAAACTCGTTGAGCTGATGAATCAGGTATTGCCACCTGGCGTGGTGAATGCCGTCGCAGGCGAAGACAACCAAGAAAACAGCGTGGGACAAATGCTGTCATCACACCCTGACGTTCGTAAGGTGGTGTTTACCGGTTCAACCGCAACGGGCAAATCCATCATGCGCACCGCAGCAGACTCCATGAAAAGGCTCACCCTCGAACTGGGCGGAAACGACGCGGGCATCGTCCTGCCTGATGCCGATCCAAACGCCATCGCTGAAGGGCTTTTCTGGGGAGCCTTTATCAACAACGGGCAAACCTGCGCCGCGCTTAAGCGCCTTTACGTGCATGACAGCATCCATGACGAGGTTTGCGACGCCTTGGTGGAATTCGCCAAGCAGATTCCGTATGGCGATGGCATGGATGAAGGTTCAATTCTTGGCCCACTGTGCACCCCTTTTCAGTTTGAAAAAGTCAGCCGCCTAGTCTCGGAAGCGGCAATCAAAGGGACAGTGCATCTCGGAGGCAAAGCTGCAAACGGTCAGTTTTTCCCACCCACTATTATCTCTGGGTTAAAAAATGGCGATTCACTGGTCGATGAAGAGCAATTTGGGCCCGCACTCCCCATTATCCGTTACACCAACCTCGATGACGCCATTCAGGCAGCCAATGACAGCAGCGCAGGCCTTGGCGGTTCTGTTTGGTCGTCAGACACACAAGCCGCCGCAGATGTCGCGAAACGCCTTGAATGCGGCTCAGTCTGGATCAACCGACACGGCATGATCCAGCCCAATGCGCCGTTTGGCGGGGTCAAAAGCTCAGGTCTGGGTGTAGAGTTTGGCGAAGAAGGATTAGCGGAATACACCGATATTCAGGTGGTATTTAACTGAAGGAGAAATCATGTCTGCTTTTGAAAACGCAACCGAGTTCTTTCATGGTTGGGAGGCAACGGCACGCAGTAAAAGACCTTCTATATGTGTTTGCCATAAGTAACGACTTAATGGCGGAAATGACAGAACGAAGTAGATGACATTGTTTTTCGAATGCATTGGCTGCTAGCGCAGCCAAAAGAATGCTATTGCCTATTGACCGGAGAAGGGCTCAGATGTGTTAGGAAACTATCCTCTAGTTACTCTGATTGGCTAATCCTTGTTATCGGACAAATTTTGAGATTCCGATTCCATTGAGTGATATTCATACAATGAACTTCAAAACCTTTACTCCACCCCCTAGCAGGCCCCTTAATCCAATCTTTATTCCAAAGGGCAGATTTAAGCCCAGATAGTTCTGCTGATTGAAGTGACTCCAGACCTATTAAACTAATATATTTCATAGGTAACTTGGGAACGCCTTTATCTAAACCAAGATAAATTAAGCTATCCCTAAGCTTGGGAAAAAGATGCTCCTCAATCAAATTACCGCTTTTTAAGTTTTTCTCAAAAGTGGCTAACTGTTTAGCACGGTGCTGTTGCGGAATTTTGCCATTTTCAGGATCTTTGACTTCTACTAGCCAAAATTGATTGGTCCATTCAACAACGAAATCTACAGACTTAAAATATTGAGATAACCCATGTCCCTCAGCACCATCTTGGTCGAGCTTGTACGCGGACTGTGCTTTTGAAAAGTCAAAGTACAAGTCTCCCTCAACCCACTGACGGTTTTCATCCCAAGGGATCACTTAACACCTCCCAATGAGTTACTAATTTCCAGATCGTATAATCTGAGGTATTCATCTGCAATTTTATTCGGTGTGACACTCTCATAGTTAGTGAAAGTGTGCGGAGTAACACCATCTTTAGTTTTCTCTAGAGCAAAGTAACGAGCTCCGTCGGTTGAAGCGAAGTCGAGCTCTTTCAAAAATGCATAGTTATGAGTCGCTATAAATATTTGCACTCCGCGTTCCGCTAACATAACTAAAATTTTCGCCACATTTTGCATTAAAGATGGGTTTAGGTTTGCTTCAGGCTCATCCCAGAATAAGGTGTTATTACTAAACATTGCACCATTGTGTATAAGTTGCCATATTAGAGCCAATTTTCTATGCCCCTCTGCAACTAACGATATTTCAAGCTTAGAATTCCCTGATGTTAACTGAAACTCCTCTCCCGAAATGCTAACTTTCCCACCAACAGTCTTTCGGATAAGCTCAAGTATTGGTTTTTCATCTCGAAGAGGCATTCCTTTTCTAGCTGGCAAGTATGCTTGCTTGATTATGTCATAATACACTTCTTCAAAAGAAAGCTCATACTTGTCATACAGCGATATAAAACCCGGAGCGAAAGAAAGTACTTCTTTCACTGGAATAAACACAGGCTCTGAAGAGCCATTTAATTTTCCTTTTAGCTCAAAGTTCTTGTGTTTAGTATTATTGAACTCAAGTTTCTTAGAGTTGCCATCCACATCAACTAGTTTCACTTTTGCACTAGTTGAACCCTTCTTGCGATAAACTAAACGAGAAACTTGGCCTTGACTTGGACGAAAGACATTTACTAACTTTTTCTTAAGTTCATCGGATTCTCTTTGCTGCTGCATACAGTACATAAGCTTCATCAAATGAGTCTTTCCCGTTCCATTTTCACCAATAAATACGTTTAGACCTTTAGAAAATTGAAGTTCTGCATACTGAAACGCACCAAAGCTATCTAAGACCAGTTTATCAAACACTCGAAAGCTCCCATTTACTCAAAAGTAACTCTACATTTTTTCAATTACTTAACTTATATATTGTATCTTACTGGGATTATGTCGCAACTAAGTTTCCTAACGAATAACATGGTACTCCCTCACGGGGATTTGCCACACTTAGGTGTCGCGTTAAATACCGGAGGTAACTATGTCTTCTAAATTCTCTTGCGGCTTTGACCTCGCCAAACACCACTTTTCTCTGCACGCTGCCGATGACCGAGGTAAAGCCATACTTCACAAATCTGTCTCACACTCTAACTCACTGACTAAATTAGCAAATATGCCAGTCATGCGTATAGACATTTAAGCGTGTTCTGGAGCGCATTATCAGGCCGGAGAGTTAATGAAGTTAGATCGATGCTATTTATAGCTACAACTATTCCGCTTTTTCTCGCTTAAACGGTGCCTAATCCGCAAACTTTGGCTTGATGCTTTCATCAATCACCATACGCTTTCGGTCTGCTTCAATTGCTTTCAACGGCTCTACCTGCTGCATGGTCGCAAGACGCGTTCGGTGAGTTCGATATAGCCATCGGTACCTAAACTCTTCCAAGAGACTTCTTTTTCACTAAATTCATGAATGACTTTGGCGGGGCTGCCAAGGGCGAGCATTGTTGAGGGGATGTGTTGTTGTTAGAGAGGATTGGCTACTTAGTGGGTCAAGGGTTCATGTATTTCATGTTCAGCGTCAAAGGGATGCACCATCAATTTTCACAATCGGTAATTCGTTGATATTCAGCCCATTGAGACAACGAGCATTCACAGCCCAACCGGTAAATGGGACTTTCCCTGCCGCTATTTCCGCTTTGGTTAGTTTACTCGGTTTACGAAAAGGAAGAATGCCGCATTTTGGACAAAAGTAGTCTTCTGCGGTTTCACTGCCCCATTGGTATAACACTGCATTTTCCAGCGGCGTTAGAACCGTCAAATTCTCTGCTGGCACTCTAAAGTTGAGTGCCCCTCTGCGAACACAGATGGAACAATTGCACTCACGAAGATGGTCAATATCCGCCAACACTTCGAATTTAATGAGACCGCAATGACATGAACCGGAATACGTTTTTGGCATCTTGCCTCCTAAGTATTTGTTGGCTGAATAACGAGAATTTACTAACCAAAAGTGCTCTAAAAGCCTGAATTACAGCATTTCTATAGGAGATGCGAACGAGTAAATGTTCATGATTATTTGCTAGTTAGAGCGTTTTTTCAAACAACAGCAACAACCTGCCATCGAGATCCAAAGTGTTGAATTGCTGATAACCACATTTCTTATAAATGTGTATTCCGCGCATATTATCTTCAAATACATCTAGCCATATCCGAGAGGCACCCATTTTTTGTGAGCAATACTCATCTATCCCTCGCATCGCTTTTTGGCCTAAGCCTTTCCCCTTGGATGACACGACTATTCTTCTAAGTTCAATACCACTCGCTTCAATAGCCAATATGACAAAGCCGCACAGTTCGTCGTTGTCATATATTGACAAGTAAGTGACATTTTCGCTCATCATCTCTGACAAATGCTTTTCACGTGAGTATGAAGTCACGTACTTCGACGCGTCTGGAGAGCTCTCCATCAAAACGAATTCATCTACTTCATTTTCGTTCGATTTAGCCAACTTCACCTGATGACTCCTTCCAAGCTTTAATGAATGACATGGATTCCCCTCACGAGGATTTGCCAGACTTAGGTGTTGCTCTAATACCGAATGTAACCATGTCTTTTCCATTCTTTTGCGGCGTTGACCTCGCCAAACACCACTTTTCTCTGCACGCTGTTGATGACCGAGGCAAGGTCATTCTTCACAAATCGGTCTCGCGCGCTAAATTGCTGACTAAATTAGCAAATATGCCATCTATGTGCATAGGCATAGATGCGTTTTCGGCTCGCATTATTGAGCCAGAGCGTTCATCAAGCTTGAGCTATGCGTTTACTTTAAGTTGAGGAACAAAACTGTGTTTAATGAACGTCGGTTCTCACCCGAGTAAGTCGACGATTGGCAGGCAGCGGCAAGACCGCAGTAAGAGACCGTCTATATGTGTTTGCCGTAAGCAACGACTTAATGGCGTAAATGACAAAACGAACTAGACGACTTTGTTAGAGAGGATTGGCTGCTGGCGCAACCAAATGAATGCTATTGCCTATTGACCGGAGAAGGGCTCATATGTGTTATGGCCCTTCTCTTTCTCGCTCAAAACCACAAACTTCTTTATATTGCTCTGGAGATAACTTGCTTATCTCACCAGTATTTTCCAATGATTCTATTTTCTTACATGGTGCCAACAACAATTCAAGAGGAGTAATTGAGTCATACTCTACCTTGGAAGAGATAAAAGAACTTATGACTTCATCACTTCCGTGCTTTGCATAGCCAACTAAAGATTTTCCTTTGTAGGATCCCGAAATTCCAATCGCAATTTTATCAGCAGCGTATGTACTTTCATCGATGATATGTCTGAGTGTTGGTTCAACTCCATAGAAACTGGCGGCATCTGGATTGAATTTCACCAGCAATTGAATCGCTAACTCTCGTAAGAAATCATCAGGCATTGAAACATCGGGATTTAGTTCTTCGATGTTTGCGTTGAAATTCAGCACGTGTAATTTGCTATTCGCGTTATACAGCGAGTTTACAAAGCATAATTTCAATCCACTAGCCTTACAGCCCAGTCGCTCGCGTAATTCCGCCTGCTCTACTTCAATTGTGCTAGCATAAGATGGGTTCGATGTAATAATCACTAGCAAAAGAGCCCAGAAGAACTTGAACATAAACCTTCCCTAGCATTAAGCCTATAACGTCGCCATAACGGGCACTTATAAAATCACCCAAAACTGCTTTAATCCTTTGTATTAAAAACACTTTGTAAAGTTATCGCAGTAACAAAGCGTCCCGTCGATGGCCTTGTTGTAAGAAGGATGTACCTACCTGAATTGGGCTTCAAACTTCTCCTAAACAACTACTGCTGTTCAAGCAAAAATTTGTATAGTGCACCGCGTCCTACTTTTTCATTTTCTTTGGTCCAGTTAACCGATAAACCTTCAATTGAAAAGACTGGTTTCAGTTTCTCGGCTTCGATAAATGCCCTAAATTCATTTAGGTGCTTATGGTTGTTAAATGTGAATCCTATATCTGGCTGACTCGGGACTTCAAAAACATCCAAGGCAAAGTCGGATACTAATTCACCATCTTTAGATGAGTACCAAACTTTTTGAGCATCTACTTTGTACTCAACACCGAGAGAATCGAGTCTCGAAAGCAATTCGTCCCTGCTGGCACCAGTAATTGAAACAGATTCATCGTATGAGGGCTCACAGGATGCGAGCATTAGCAAACTTAACAAAAACATCAACTTATGCATAACCACCATAGACTTATAACAGCGTTTTGGACACCAAAGAGGTGTATCTAAACATCCCAAAACAGGGGTACTTCGGTATTATGGTCAACACCACTCCACACTGTGTGCGAAAGCAGTGTCAATTTTGATAATTACCCGCTTATTACCCCTTCAGGATAGTGAAAACGATTCGTTTCCAGTCATAGAAAATCTAATCCGCAAACTTCGGCTTGATGCTTTCATCAATCACCATTCGTTTTCGGTCTACTTCAATTGTTTTTAGCGGCTCTACCTGCTTCATGGTTGCAAGGCAGCGTTCGGTGAGTTCGATATAGCCATCGGTGCCTAGACTCTTCCAAGCCACTTCTTTTTCACTAAGTTCGCGAATGACTTTGGCAGGGCTGCCAAGGGCGAGCATTTTTGAGGGGATGTGTTGTTGGGAAGCCACAAGGGAGTGAGCGGCGACGATGCTATGCGCACCAACCACTGCACCGTCCATCACCACGGTATTCATGCCAATTAATGCGCCTTCTTCGATAATGCAGCCGTGTAATATGGCACTGTGTCCGATATGTCCGCGTTCATGAACCACCACATCGATGCCGGGGAAGGCGTGAATCACGCAGTTGTCCTGCACGTTGGCGTTGGCTTTGATGTGTATTCGGCCAAAATCGCCCCGCAAACTGGCAAAAGGCGCGATATAGCTGCCCTGCTCTACAATGACATCACCAATTAATACCGCTTCCGGGTGAACATACGCACCCTCTTCAACCACGGGCGAAATACCGTCCAATGCATAATAGGGCATGACTACTCCTTAGTCTGTTTAGTGTCAGTTCAGCGTGATGCCTCCAAAACGCTCATTGAACTGCTTGTCTGCTTTTGGCAGCGCACCATCGGCAGCGCGAGCTATGGCGTCGACATGTCGCTCGGCGGCGTAGGCCACCAGATTGTAGATATTGTGCGTCAATGTTCGTGCCGCTTTACCCGGCCAATTACTCGGTAACAACTCTTCGGGTAACGGCGGATACTTCAACAAGGCGCGACGATAAATGTGGATCAGCAATGTGCGCACCTGAAAGGCCTGCGAAGGGTCCAGTTGCTCCCCACTTTCTAGCAATGCGAGGATTGGGCGGAATTGGCTGAGGAAGGTATGAAATCTCTCCTCCACTTCCTCCAGTTGCCACAGTTTTGCCACCAGCGATTTCAGGTTTGCTTCGTTACCTTCTGCAAGATCACAAGATGATGCCTCAAACACGAGGGCCTTATCGTTTAGGTCATGTTTGCTCAATAACTGTCGCGTGGCATCTTTGTCTGCCCGTGGATACAACATGACGGAGGTAGAAAGAATCGCGTATCCCGCCGCTTCTAACTGTTTTCTGGCGTCCATCAACTCACTGCCACTGAGTGAGGGCAAGGCGATCATCTGCCACTTCCGGTTCCACTCGGCATCGTGCGCGCTATAAATTCGCTCTTCTGCGGCGGTGAATCGGTCCATGGCTTCTTCAGTCACGTGATAGAAGCTGTAGCGACCACTGCGTTCGGCGGTCAGCCAACCATCTTTCACTAAACGAAACACCGAGGTTCTGACAAAACGGTCAGACACATTGAATACACTCAGAAGCTCAATCAGGCTGGAAAGGCTGATTGAACCTCCGCGACGGGAAAGAATGTCACCGAACACTGTCATGATGAGTGAGGTGCCGCTAACCGAGTCAGCGGCGAGGATGTCAGAAAGCAGCTTCCCTAATTTTTGATTCATACATTTTTATCCGTAAACGTAGTGCTTTGTTATTTTTGCTTTGTGGTGCAGCTAGCCTTATGTTACACAATCACAACAAAACAGCAAAAATATGAATCTGATAATGAGGGTCTGTCGCGTTCTTGCATCGATTCTCTTCTATCGCTTTTACCGTTTATCGAGCACTCGCTTGGCTTTACCTTCTGAACGCGGCAACACGCCGGCTGGTACTACTTCCACTTTGGATGAAATGCCGATGAAGGTTTTAATCTTCCCTGCCAATTCATTCGCGAGTCCGTTAAGTTGCGAGCCATGAACTTCAGGCTGCTGCTCTACCCTGATGGTGACGCAGTCCATGTTGCCCTGCTTAAACAGCTCAATCAGGTAATGCGGCGCCAATCCACGGGTATTGCAAATTTGTTCTTCTATCTGGGTAGGGAAAACATTCACGCCACGCACAATCAGCATGTCGTCACTGCGACCCGTGATTTTGCCCATTCGACGCATGGTGCGTGATGTACCCGGTAGCAGGCGGGTCAAATCGCGGGTTCGATAGCGAATGATTGGCATCGCTTCTTTGGTGAGGCTGGTGAATACCAATTCCCCTTCTTCACCATCTGGCAATACTTCTCCCGTTAGTGGGTCGATAACTTCCGGATAGAAATGGTCTTCCCAAATCGTCGGGCCATCTTTGGATTCCACACATTCTTGTGCCACCCCAGGGCCAATCACTTCAGACAAGCCATAAATGTCCACCGCATCCATCAAGAGGCGACGTTGCATCTCTGCGCGCATGGCTTCTGTCCACGGTTCCGCACCAAAAATACCGACGCGCAAGGCTAACCTTTCTGGGTCTATACCTTGTCTCGCCATTTCATCGGCAATGTTAAGCATGTACGACGGCGTCACCATGATGATGTCTGGGTCAAAATCCCGAATCAACTGAACTTGCTTCTGGGTCTGGCCACCACTCATTGGGATCACGGTACAGCCCAACCTTTCCGCGCCATAGTGGGCACCGAGGCCGCCGGTAAAAAGGCCATAACCATAAGAGATATGCACTTTATCTTTCGGTCTGCCACCTGCTGCGTAAATTGAACGGGCGACCACGTCTGCCCACATATCGACATCATTCTGCGTGTAACCCACAACAGTTGGCTGACCCGTCGTGCCGCTTGATGCATGAACGCGCACCACTTGCTCCATGGGCGTACAGAACATACCAAACGGATAGTTGTCTCGAAGGTCTGCTTTGGTCGTCATGGGAAACTTGCTCAAGTCTGACAATGTTTTTAGATCATCGGGGTGGACGCCGTGCGCCTTGAACTTCTCACGATAGACCGGCGAGTTTTCATAGACATGGTTCAACGTTTTTTTAAGACGTGATAGTTGAAGTCCGCGTAACTCATCAATGCTGGCATTTTCAATCGCGTGCATCCCTACCTTACTGCTCATCTTGCTCTCTCCTTTCAAGGCTTTACTTCCAACTCCATCGCTTCTCAAGGTTCCCCTCTTAAAGCGTAGTCGCCAATTCGACTATTTATTCGTGTTACACATTATTGATCATCTCCATTTATTGTGTATCATAAAAATTAACCATTCATAAACATTTTTATTAAACGCCGACAACAAATGGCCGCTTTCGCAGGGATTGATTTGGGTCGAACGGAAATGCGAACACGCAGAAGGACACGTGACATGAAGGCAAGAAGTTTTGTTTACGGTGCATGGCATGAGGGAACAGCCGAAGGGGTTTCCGTCGCGAATGCCATCACGGGAGAACCCATTTGTTCTGTCAGCTCTGACGGTATCGATTTTGCGGAAGTAGTGCGATTTGGTCGTGACGTGGGCGGTCCAGCCCTGCGCGCGATGACCATTCATGAACGCGCAGAAATGTTAAAGGCTCTCGGTTTGAAACTGCTGGATAACAAGAAACGCTTTTTCGATATTTCTCAATGGACGGGCGCGACCAAGGTAGACAGCTGGGTAGATATTGAAGGTGGCCTCGGTACCATGCTGAGCTACTCAAGTATTGCCCGCCGCGAACTGGGCAATGAACCTTTTATTGTTGAAGACAAAGCCCAGCCACTTTCTGCAGACGGCTCTTTCGTCGGCCGACACATTCTCACGCCAAAGCCCGGCGTTTCGGTGCACATCAATGCCTTTAACTTCCCTTGCTGGGGCATGCTGGAAAAAATTGCGCCGAGCTTGATCGCGGGCGTGCCTGTGATTGTTAAACCCGCCACGCAATCGGCCTACCTGACGCAAGCCATGGTCGAAGATATGGTGGAAAGCGGCCTTCTTCCTGACGGTTCTCTTCAGCTTATTTGCGGAAGCGTGGGCGATCTGTTGGATCAATTGAGCGAACAGGACAGCGTGACTTTCACAGGCTCCGCTTCTATCGGCCAGATGCTTAAAGTGCACCCGAATATCGTGGCGCACAGCATTCCATTCAACATGGAAGCAGACTCGCTGAACTGCAGCATTCTTGGTGAAACGGTGAGTGAAGATGATCCTGAATTCGATCTCTTCATCAAAGAAGTCACAAGGGAAATGATGGTCAAAGCAGGCCAAAAATGTACGGCTATCCGTCGGGCACTGGTACCACGCGCCATGACCAACGCGGTAAGTGATGCGCTAAAAGCGCGCCTTTCCCGCGTGGCAATGGGCGATCCTTCCATAGAAGGCGTCAAAATGGGGCCATTGATTGGGAAAAGCCAGCGGGACGATGTGGCTTCTCAGGTCAGCAAGCTTTGCGAGCAAAGCGATGTGCTGTTGGGCGGGAACGACGCGGTGTTGGAACTTGTCGGTGACCACTGTTCTCAAGACGCTTTTTATCCGCCGACCGTGCTGCTCTCCAAAGCACCAACCGAAGAAGGTTACGTCCATAGCGTCGAAGCATTTGGTCCAGTTTGTACACTGTTGCCATATGACGACGTGTCCCAAGCGGTTGCAATCGCAGCTCTAGGTAAAGGCAGTCTGGTTGGGTCTGTCGTGACCAATGATGCGTCAGAAGCCTCCGAGCTTGTGCTGAAAGCGGCCGCCTACCATGGCCGTATGCTGATCCTGAACCGTGACAATGCCAAATCCTCAACCGGACACGGTTCGCCTCTCGCACCGCTTGTTCATGGTGGGCCCGGACGCGCTGGCGGCGGTGAGGAATTAGGTGGCGTCCGTGCTATCAAGCACTATATGCAGCGCACTGCTTTGCAGGGTTCACCCTCCATGCTGACCGCGATTACCCGCGAGTACACAGCAGGTGCGGAGAAGATCCGCACGCCAGTCCATCCTTTCCGAAAGTACTTTGATGAACTGCAAATTGGCGAAAGCCTGACCACGCACAGACGCACGGTTACTGAAGCCGATATCGTGAATTTTGGTTGTTTGTCTGGCGATCATTTCTACGCCCATTTTGATGAAGTCGCCGCTAAAGACTCCTTGTTTGGTCAGCGCGTGGCTCACGGTTACTTCGTGCTTTCAGCAGCCGCAGGCTTATTTGTCGACCCCGCGCCAGGCCCGGTACTTGCCAACTACGGGCTAGAAAATCTGCGCTTTATTGCACCCGTTGCGATTGGCGACACCATTCAGGCGGACATTACCGTGAAGCAGAAGATCAAGAAAACCCGCCGACCGGATGAGGAGCGCGCAACCGGTGTGGTGGTGTGGGACGTGCTGGTACGCAACCAGAACGACGAGACCGTCGCGGTGTACGACATCATGACCTTGGTCGAGCGTCAGGAGGACTGAGTCATGAATCAGCCAATGAACTTCATCACCGTGCTTTTCACCGTCGACAATGGCGTCGCGACCTTGGTGCTGAACCGACCGGACTCTCTCAACAGCTTCAATGCCCAAATGCATGAAGAAGTGAAAGCCGCGATCCGTGAAGTGCGGGAAAACAGCGAGATCCGCTGTTTGCTTATTACAAGTAATGGCCGAGGCTTTTGTGCCGGACAAGATCTGAATGATCGCGCCGTGAACGACGCCAGTGCGCGCGTTGATTTGGGCGAATCCATTGAGCGTAATTACAACCCATTGATTCGCGCCATCAGCACGCTCAATGTTCCCGTAATCTGCGCCGTTAACGGCGTCGCCGCTGGCGCAGGCGCCAATATCGCCATGGCGTGTGACATTGTGTTCGCTGCCCGCTCCGCGAGCTTTATTCAGTCTTTCGCCAAAATCGGTCTGATCCCGGACTCCGGCGGCACCTGGAACCTTACCCGCGCACTCGGCCTGCCCAGAGCAAAAGCCTTGGCATTGCTGGGTGAAAAGCTTCCGGCAGAGCAAGCCGAGGCATGGGGCATGATTTGGCGCTGTGTAGACGATGAAGCCTTGATGGAAGAAGCCAATGCAGTAGCAGAAAAACTCGCCAGCCAGCCGACCCTCGCCCTCGCCAATATCAAGCGTCTGTTAAACGCATCATTTTCCAACACGCTCGACCACCAGCTTGAGCTGGAAAAAGAGACCATGCGAAACCTCGGCTATTCAAAGGATTACGCCGAAGGCGTGGCTGCGTTTCTTGAAAAGCGTGCACCGCAGTTTAAGGGGGAATGAGCATGGATGCAGACCAATTGGCGCAAGCCTGCGCGCAGCATATGTTCACCCATGACACGGTCTCCCGCACCATGGGCATGGAAATCGTGCACATGGCCTGTCGGCAGAGTGAAGTCACCATGCGTGTGACGGCAGAGATGCTGAACGGTCACCAAACCTGCCATGGCGGCCAGATTTTCAGTCTGGCGGATTCAGCATTCGCGTTTGCCTGCAATTCAGAAAATGAATCCGCTGTGGCCTCTGCCTGCTCTATCGACTTTCTGCGCCCCGCCAAAGAAAACGATCTACTGACTGCACGAGCACACGTCATGCACCAAGGCAGAAGATCCGGCATCTATATCGTCAATATTACAAACCAAAACCAGGAGCTTGTCGCCATTTTCAAGGGCAACTCAGCACGCCTGAACCAAGCCGTACTCCCACAGGATCAAAGGAGTGATTCATGAAGCATGCTTATATCTGCGATGGCATTCGCACCGCTTTTGGCCGCTATGGCGGCACGCTTTCGGCAGTAAGAGCCGACGACCTGGGCGCAGTACCTATTCGCGCCTTGATGGAGCGCAACCCGCAGCTTGATTGGTCCCAAATTGAAGAAGTCTTCTATGGCTGTGCCAATCAGGCTGGCGAAGATAACCGAAATGTGGGCCGCATGAGTGCCCTTTTGGCAGGTATGCCAGATTCTGTTCCCGCCACCACTATTAACCGTTTGTGCGGTTCAGGGATGGATGCCATCGGCACAGCAGCCCGCGCCATAGACTGTGGTGAGATTGAACTGGCGATTGCTGGCGGCGTGGAGTCCATGTCCCGCGCGCCCTTTGTAATGGGTAAAGCGCAAACGGCTTTTTCCCGTCAGGCGGAAATCTTCGATACCACCATTGGCTGGCGTTTTATCAACGACAAAATGAAGAAACAGTTCGGCGTCGATTCCATGCCTGAAACGGCAGAAAACGTCGCGGAAGACTTTAACATCAGCCGTCAGGATCAAGATGCTTTTGCACTCCGTAGTCAACAACGTGCTGCCAACGCACAGGAAACGGGTGTATTCGACGCTGAAATCACACCGGTGATGATCCCGCGCCGCAAGCAAGAACCCCTGCTTTTTGAGAAAGACGAGCACCTTCGCGCCACAACCGCTGACGCATTGGCTGGACTCGCGACACCTTTCCGCGAGTTTGGCAGTGTCACTGCAGGCAATGCGTCCGGCGTGAACGATGGTGCGGTTGCGCTGTTACTCGCATCCGAAAGTGCCATTGAGAGGCATGGTCTCAAACCCCGCGCCCGCATTCTTGCTATGGCAACCGCTGGCGTACCACCACGCATCATGGGCTTTGGCCCCTCTCCAGCCGCCAAGAAAGTGCTGAAACTGGCGGGCCTGACCCTCGACGACATGGACACCATCGAGCTTAACGAAGCATTTGCCGCGCAGGCATTAGCAGTAACCCGCGACCTTGGCCTGCCGGACGACTCACCCAAAGTGAACCCCAATGGCGGAGCTATCGCGCTGGGTCATCCTTTGGGTGCCAGTGGCGCGCGCCTTGTGCTTACCGCACTGAACCAACTTGAGCGCACGCAAGGCAGATACGCCCTTTGCACCATGTGTATTGGTGTGGGTCAGGGTATCGCCCTCGTGATTGAACGTGTTTGATTTTCTGCACCTGAAAACGGAGCAATGATAATGAAAAAACTAAGACAGGAAGCCCAAGAAAAAGCCCTGTTGGAGACCTTCCAGCAGAAGATTGATCGTGAAGAAAAGATCGAACCGAAGGATTGGATGCCAGAGGCCTATCGCCAAAACCTGATCCGTCAGATTTCCCAACACGCACATTCTGAGGTGATTGGTGAACAGCCAGAAGGCAACTGGATCACCCGCGCGCCGTCGCTGCGTCGCAAAGCCGTGCTGCTCGCCAAAGTACAGGATGAAGCGGGCCACGGATTGTATCTTTACAGCTCTGCCGAAACGCTCGGAATAAGCCGCGCAGAAATGATCGAAGCTCTGCAAACTGGCAAAGCGAAATACGCCTCTATCTTCAATTATCCCACCCAGACCTGGGGCGATATTGGCGCAATTGGCTGGCTGGTTGATGGCGCGGCTATTTGCAATCAGGTTTCGCTACAGCGCACCTCATATGGCCCGTATTCCCGCGCCATGATCCGCATCTGTAAGGAAGAGAGTTTCCACCAGCGTCAGGGCTATCAAATCATGCTGGCACTCGCCAACGGCAGCGAAGCGCAACGCCAGATGGCACAAGATTCACTCAACCGTTTTTACTGGCCATCACTGATGATGTTCGGCCCGCACGATGCAGAATCCGCGCACTCAGCACGTTCTATGCAGTGGAAAATCAAACGCGAAACCAATGACAGTCTTCGTCAAAAGTTCATCGATCAGACCGTTCAACAAATCGAGTTTTTGGGTCTGGAACACCCAGACAAAGCCATTAAATGGAATGACGAACGCGGCCATTACGACAGCGGCGAAATCGACTGGGAAGAGTTCTACAACGTCATTAATGGTAACGGACACTGTAACCGCCAGCGTATTCAGCATCACGTGAACGCTCACGAAGAAGGTGCTTGGGTGCGTGACGCACAAAATGCGCACGCAGAGAAAGTCAAACAACGTCAACAACATGCAGTGGCTTAAGGAGAAGCGCGATGACTCTGGAAAATCTCGAACTGTTTGAAGTCTTTGTTCGTGGCAAGCGCGGACTTGACCATAAACACGTTGGCAGTCTTCACGCGGAAGATGCCGCACATGCATTGCAATACGCGCGTGACTGCTACACGCGCCGAAGTGAAGGCGTGAGCATTTGGGTGGTTCGATCTGCCGATATTTCTGCCTCGCAGGAAGATGACAACGAAGCTTTCTTCGACCCGTCGGACGACAAACCCTACCGCCATGCCACCTATTACCCACTTCCGAAAGAAGTCGGCAACATGTAAGGAGGCATGGAAATGGAACAACAAAAGGATTTGCTCCGCTATGTGATGAGCTTGGGTGATGACGCATTAACGCTGGGACACCGCGTGTCCGAATGGGCAAGCAATGGCCCTTTTCTGGAAGAAGACATCGCGCTGGGCAATGTCGCACTGGATTACATTGGCCGTGCTCGCATGCTTTATGGCTACGCCTCAGAACTGACCAATGGCGAGAAAAGCGAAGATGATTTTGCCTTTCTGCGGGGAGAGCGGGATTACATCAATCACCTCATTAATGAGCTTCCCCGCGGTGACTTTGCGTTCACCATGGCAAGGCAACTTATTGTCGATATCTACAGCCAATTGTTTATGACCCAGTTGCTGGAATCCAACGACTCTTTGTTATCAGCCATTGCCCATAAGTCGATCAAAGAAACCCGTTATCACCTGATGCGCAGCAAAGATTGGGTCGTCAAACTGGGGGACGGCACTGAAGAAAGCCACCAGCGCATGCAAACGGCCTTCAATGATTTGTGGGGTTATATCCCTGAGTTATTCGAACCGGATGACACAGAGCAACGGTTGATTGCCGCTGGCGTAGCCGTGGATACCTCCGCACTCAAAGCCAGTTTTTACGACCAATTAAGTCGCGTTTTAAAAGATGCCACGCTTAGCGTTCCCGCTGATGAATGGGCAGTACGCGGTGGCCGGAAAGGCTATCACACGGAACATCTCGGTCATTTGCTCGGCGTGATGCAAAGTGTGCACCGTGCTTACCCCGGCTGCGAGTGGTGAGGTATGGAAACCATTCCTGTGACACCGCACGCCCGATTTGAGCGGACAAAGACTCGGGCAGAGTCCACGATGACCGACATCTGGCAATTGCTGGACAATGTCGTCGACCCTGAAATCCCGGTGCTTTCGATTTGGGATATTGGGATCCTCCGCAATGTCAGCGAGAAGAACGGAACAATCCTCGTCGCTATCACCCCTACGTATTCCGGCTGTCCGGCGGTAGAGACCATTAAGGAAGATATTCTGGCTCTCCTGTCTGAAGCGGGTTACAGCAGCGTAGAAGTCAAAACCGTGCTTTTCCCGCCTTGGTCGACCGATGACATGTCTGAAGCGGGACAAAAAAAGCTGAGAGAGTATGGCATCGCTCCCCCCTCAGACGCACCGGATAGCTGCTTTCGAATGACGCCCAAACAAGGTGTTCGCTGCCCGCACTGCGGCTCTTCAAATACGACAAGGATCAGTGAGTTCGGCTCCACGGCCTGTAAGGCACTGTTCCGTTGCGAGAGCTGCCATGAGTCTTTCGATTTCTTTAAATGCTTGTAGTAAAGGGAATTGACCATGAGTGAAACCAATTTCTATTCATTAAAAATAAAACAGACACAGCCCCAGACTGACTCCGCCTTGTGCGTGACATTCGACATTCCCGACACGCTTAAAGAGACGTTTAGCTTTGTTCAAGGGCAGTTTCTAACATTGCGCGCCGACATAGATGGGGAAGAAGTTCGACGTGCCTACTCGATTTGTTCCGGTGCCGATGAAGACTTGCTGCAAGTCGCGATCAAACGTGTGGATGGCGGTAAGTTTTCGAACTTCGCCAATGACACGTTTGAGGCAGGTCTTACCGTCGATGTTATGCCGCCACAAGGTAGCTTCTACACAGAACTCGACGCGTCTAACCAGCATCACTATATGTGCATTGCGGTTGGTAGCGGGATTACACCGATTTTGTCCATCATCAAAACCGTACTCTCTCAGGAGCCCAATAGCCGTATCACTCTGATTTACGGCAATCGTCAGAGCAACACCATGATGTTCGCTGACACCCTGGGTTATCTAAAAAACCGCTACATGACCCGGTTCAGTTGGATAAACATCATGAGTCAGGAAGATCAGGGTTCAGACCTATTATCCGGCCACATTGACGTGAAGAAAGGTGCCGCACTGCAGAAACATCGTCTTATTGATATCAACAGCACCGACCATGCCTTTATCTGTGGCCCAGAATCCATGATGGCGGAAGTCTCCAGAGGGTTTCGAATCGAAGGACTTTCTGATGACCAAATCCACTATGAACTTTTCTCTTCATCGTCTGAAGATGCGCAAGTTGCGCTGGAGAAAGCCAAACAGCGTGTTGCCCATTATGGCGAGGAAAAAATGAGCAAAGTGACCGTCACCGCTGATGGTCGTTCTATCTCTTTCAAGCTGGCGACTGTGGGGGAAAACATTCTCGATGCGGGTATCGACAACGGCATGTCGCTCCCCTATTCGTGCAAAGGCGGTGTTTGTTCCACCTGTAAAGCCAAGCTGGTGAAAGGAAAGGTCGAGATGGATATCAGCCACGGCCTAGAGCAACACGAAATCGATGCGGGCTATATCCTGACGTGTCAGGCGCACCCTCTTACTGATGACGTTACCGTTGATTTCGATCAGCGATGATTTCGACCAAGGATAGGAAACATTATGCTTCTTTCTGACACCGTTAACCTCGTCATTGAAAATGGGGTTGGCGTAATCTGGGTAAACAACCCACCCGTTAACGCCCTCTCTCATTCTGTTAGAGCAGGCATTCTGGCAGGACTGGAACAGGCCAACACCAATTCAGACATTTCCGCTATTGTGATTGGCTGTGACGGCAACACCTTTATTGCTGGTGCTGATATCAAAGAGTTTGGCGAAGCCCCAAAAGAGCCTCACCTGCCCGATGTGTTGCATGCGATTCGAAACAGTGCGAAACCCGTGACGGCTGCACTTCATGGCACCGTGCTTGGCGGGGGCTTTGAGCTAGCTTTGTCATGTCACTACCGTGTTGCCATTACTGGCACGAAAGTCGGTTTGCCCGAAGTAAAACTGGGGCTTATTCCGGGTGCCAGCGGTACCCAGCTATTGCCCCGCTATGTGGGCGTAGAAACGGCCCTTTCCATGATCACGTCGGGCAAAATGGTGTCTACGGCATCCTTACCGGATCTCATCGATATGCAGGTCGATGACGACAGAGCGGGACAAAATAATTCGCCGTTCCCTGAACACGAACACTTGGTTAATCACGCATCCATTATCTTTGCCAAAAGAACGGCTAACGATGCCTTTGTTCCACCGGACAAACGCGATATCTCCGGTTCATTTGACGAAGATACCTTTGACAGCTGGCGTAAGAAACTCGCCAAAAAGGCCAAAGGTCAACTCGCCCCCCAAAGCGCGATTGATGCTATCGAAGCTGCCACTCAGCTTCCCTTTAATGAAGCATTGGCGTTGGAAAGAACCCTATTTGTGGCGTGTCGGGACTCCGAACAATCCCGAGCAATGCGCTACGCCTTCTTCGCTGAAAAACACGCGGCTTCCGGTTACGCCAAATCGACTTGCGATGTTCATATTCGCTCAGTCGCTGTCATCGGCGCGGGTACGATGGGCACCGGCATTGCCATCGCGTTTGCAAATAGTGGTTACAGCGTCACTTTAGTGGAGAACAGTGAAGAGATGTGCGTATCAGGTTTAGAACGCATTCGTCACCAATATCAGAAAATGCATGATCAAGGCCGGATGTCCGAAGCCCAAAAAGATCAAGCCCTCTCGCTGATTTCTGGTACCAGTGATTATGGCAACCTTGCCGATATTGATTTAGTTGTCGAAGCGGCGTTCGAAAAAATGTCCGTGAAGAAGATGATCTTCTCTTCCTTAGATGCAGTGTGTAAACCGTCTGCAATCTTCGCGACCAATACCTCCTATCTGGACATTGATGAGATCGCCACCTCTACCACCCGCCCCGAGCAAGTCATCGGCATGCACTTTTTCAGCCCCGCGAATGTGATGAAACTGGTTGAGGTAGTCAAAGCCCGTTCAACATCCGAGCAAGCTGTCAGTGCCGTCATGCAAACTGCCAAGCGAATGGGCAAAGTGCCGGTTTGTGTGGGGGTCGGCTTTGGGTTTGTCGGCAACCGTATGTATGCCGCCTATGGCCGGGAAGCCAATATGTTGCTGCTTGAGGGCGCGAGTCCAGAGCAGATAGATTCGGCGATGGAATCCTGGGGCATGGCGATGGGACCATTGGCGGTGAACGACATGTCCGGAATTGATATCGCTTATAAAGCACGTCGCGAGTACCCGCCGATTTATGATGACCCTGCCTATTTTCTCGCTGCGGACACCATGGTCGAACATGGGCGGTTGGGACGAAAAACTGGCGTGGGCTTTTATCGATATGAAAACGGGAAGAAAACCAACGACCCAACGGCGATGGCATTGATTGCCATTGAAGCTGAACGTTTAGGCATTGAAGCAAGAAAAGTCAGTGATGAACAAATTCAGAACAGGCTCGTGCTTGCGTTGGTCAACGAAGGGGCCAACTTATTAGAAAAAGGGATAGCCAGAAATAGTGAAGATATAGATACCATTTGGCTAAATGGATATGGCTTTCCTCGTTTTCGCGGTGGCCCTATGTATTATGCCAAAGCATCCGGAATAAATAACACCATTGAGGGCATTAAGTACCTTTACCGTGAAACAAATAAAAACTGGTGGCTACCTTCCGAGAAATTAGAAACCATCTAACTTCATCTTACGCATTAACAACTCCATTCTTCCCGCATTAATTTGCGGGCTTTTTTACGCTTAAAAAAAGACCTTAACAATCGTTAAGGTCAAAACACTAGGAGTGTATTAATATACCAAACACTAATAAGTGCCAAGTGCTAAGGATTAATCAGTAAAAGCTTTCCTATATTTTTGAAATACAGGCTTAGAAATAAGCAACCGCATTTAGCAATGCGATAAATTGATCGTCTGATGTGCCACCAGAAAACAACCCTGCGCCACTACCTTTGTAGGTGTCATAGCGAAGTTCAGGACGGATCTTGAAGTGTTGGTTCAGACTCCAGTCGAGATTTGTCGTCACGGAGTATACGTCACCGCCAGTTGCACCGACTGAGCTCCAAAGCACGTTTGCTGAATTCTCATCATCAAACCACTCGACGCGAGCGGCGAAGAAAAGGTTATCATCCAGCTTGTATCTTGCGCCTAGGTTCAAGCCCCTCCAGTCACTGTCTTTGGTGATAAAGACAGGTGCGGCAGACACATCACCACCTTCTTGAAACCCATAGACAAACTCAGCAGCCAATTGCAGGTCTGGATTAATGGTTTGGGTTAACGTGGTGGAGGAATGGAAACGTTCAAGCTTTTCATCAGTAGAGCTAACAGCTATGTAAGGTGAACCGCCTTTGGCAGCCCCGAATGCATCGCCCTCGCCATCACCATAGATGAACTCAAAATCGAGCCAAGTTGCTAAATCTGGGCTGCGCCAACGAACAGCACCGATAAAGGTTGGACGCTTTTCATCCCAGTTGTTCCAGCCAGCAACCAGACCAGCATCAAAGCTCAAAAGGCCAAAGTGTTCCTCTGTGGGTACTTTAATACTGGCAAGTGCGCCAACGTGTTTTGAAGGGCCATGTTGAGTGGCATAAGTGTGCGTGACAAACCAGTTAGGCGGCGTAAAAGGTGCACCGATTTCATTACCGATAAAAGTGAAAAAGCTACCAACCATCAATGTCATACCATCAAATACAGGGAGATAGGCATCAATGTAAAACTGTGGAATGGCGAACTTGTTATCGTCATCATCGTCAAAGGTGTAGTCGTCAATACCTGCAACGCGGAAGAACTGAATATCCTGACCGTACATGGCTGTCACGTTGAAATCGACACGCGCCTCACCAACTGGCCCTGGGAACGGTCCGACGCGACTCAAAACGTTTTGAGCTGGCGCAAACGCACCGGTAGGCAAACACCCCATGCCTTTACACAGCATCAAGCCGATTTGGTTGAGGCCAACACCGTCTTTCTGGTTCAGAAAGGCCCCGTTGCTGATATTGCCATCGCCAATCGTGTCTGAAGCATGTAGTGCCGTTGCTTCCGCCCAACCCGCGACGGTGATTTCATGTTCATCTAATGCGTTGTTTGTCGCCGCACGAAATAGTGAACCACCCGCAGGTTCAGCATTCGCCATTCCTACCGTCGGTAACATTAATGCCATAGAGACTGAAAGTCCCAATATATTCCTTTTTAATCTCATACTGCTTTCCTTTGAGGGTTTAATTATCACATCAAGCGGTTGTAAGTTTCCTTAATGTTTAAATTCGTCTACTCGCCAACTTAACGAATAAATATCCGACACTGTTCCCCGTAAAAACGGAGATTCAAAAATTTAGTGTTTTTATTATTTAAACAGAGTGGACACTGGAGCCGAATTGGACAATCCTCAAAATTAAGGAGAATTGCCCAAGTTATACTTCGCTATATTTTAATGCCTGCTAATAAACCAATTCCTTTTGAGCAATTAATATATTCCCCATACTGGGAACCCGCTGGTAATACCGACACTTCGTGCCAAAGTTGTAGCTGGAGGTCAGGGCCGTATTTGGGGGCAATTTCCAAAAAGGTATTAAAAATCGCCACATGAGTAGGATGGCTTTCAGACCACGCCTCTAAATCTGACATGGTGCGGAAGAAGGCAAGACCGAATGTGCACTCTTGCTTACCTTTAAAGGGGACAAACTGCGTCATGTAGCGACAGCTGTAGCAATTCACCTCATCACCCTGATCCCGAAGGAAATTCATACCCGCTTTAAGCACTGGTTCAATTTGATTTAGGTACTCTTCCCTTTGGGTTCCTGTGGTGTAGCTCCAATCCTGACCTGAACGGATAATACAAAGGTTCTCATGTGCCCGAACCACAACACGATTTCCCTGCTGCTCAATCACTTCCAAAGTCTGATGCGCTTCAAAAGGGTTTTCAGCCGAGAGCGGAATACGGTCACGCATGCCTCCCCAATACCCATGGTGTTCAATGGGACCTTCAATGCCTTCACGGACTTGGCTCATACCATGGTTGTGCACGGGGCCAGAGAACAGGGTTTCAAGACGCTCAAAAGGCACATTGAACACCTCTCTGAAAATGCCAAAATCCCATTTTTCGTCCGAGTAGAGTTCCCAGAACAAGGCAAAGCCATCGCTATTCAGCCAATCTGCGCAGGCTTGCGCGTCCATCCAATAAACAATCGCAATGGTCTGGCTGAACCCATCTTTATCTTCACAGGTTGCGAAATCACATACATCCGCGTTTTTAGCTAGGCCGTTTAGTGCGCCTACAAACTCGCTGATGTAAGCATCAGATTTATGCTGACATCCAATAATGCACATGCTGACGTCTTGTTGGTTTTCAGCAAATACCGAACTCCATGCCGGTACGGGTGGCTCCCAATCCGGTGGCATCTTCAGAGGCAGCTTTCTGTTGGTTGTATTATTCGCCATGGTGAGTACTCCTTGTGCTTATGGCTTCAAATTGGTGACATCGGTTGTCTAGGCCTTACCAAGGTTTAAGTCGGTGCAACAGTGAAGAACGCTCACTAGCGACTTCAACCGCTTCCTCCTGCCCCGTTGTTGCCAACTCTGACATTGCCGTTTTTGACGCATCAAGGTCTTTTACTTCCACAACTGCACGTCGTTTTTCACGATCTATCAGTAAACGTGTAGCATCTTTTTTCGCATAATGGCCCGCAGGGTCAGCGACGGCTTTGGCGTATGGAATCATGCTGAGGTCGATATCCGCCACCACCAGACCTTCTTCCGTTTCACCAATTTCAGAACCTATCGACTGTCCGTCCGGCGCATAGATTTTGGTGTAACCACCACCGACCTGACACATGCCTTCTTTCTCAGGATCACCCTGACAAAGCATGTCCTGCTGCGCTTTGCTCACCGTGGCGCACGGCGCGATGACGTAACAGCCCCCTTCAACGGCATACATCATGCTGGCGGCATTGTTCACCACGTCACCAAGGGCATACGCCATGCCACGGTAGAGAGAGAAATTCGGCCATGCTGCGCAATGGATCTGTTCATTCTGTGCGTACATTGCATACTTAGAGAGTGGCTGAAGGTGTTCCCAACAGGAAAGTTGTCCAACCCTGCCAATCGAGGTTTCCTTTACAGCGAGATCGCTGCCATCACCTTCACCGAACACCGTGCGTTCAACATGGGTAGGTTTTAGCTTTCTTCGGCGGCTGATGATGTCGCCGTCTTCGCCGTAATGCCATTGCGAAATGTACAGGCTTCCACCGTCACGCTCACTCACGCCAATTGAAACCTGAATATTGTTTCGTCGCGCCGCTTCAGCGATTGCTTTGTCTTCATCACTGCCTGCTTCAATACTGCTGTCAAAATAACGCCCAACAAACTGCATTTGCCAAGCAACAGGACCAAGCCAGATATGGTTGGGGTAACCGGGAAGCCAGGTTTCAGGGAATACAACCAGTTTGCATCCCTTTGAGGCAGCTTCTTCGATAAACGCTTCAGCTCGCTGTATCCCTTCTGCGAGATTTAAAAAAGACGGGGCTGCCTGTACCGCAGCGACTTTACATACTTCCGACATCGCGTACTCTCCTTCTTCGCGTCTAGTTATGTGTGTTAGCCATCGCAGTCGTAAGGAATGTCCCGTAGGTAGTAATGACCAAAACCTTACGGTGGGGCTGTTAAAACACTACGAGGCGGATAGAAAACGTGCTTGCGCAAGAAGGCGGCGTTTTTTGTCGTAAAGGGCAGCGAGTTAAGCGGCTCAAGTTTGAGACAGTGTCAGATTTGGATTTGGTGTTACAACGTAAAGGTAGGGATAAAAAGAGAGAAGATGGATGAGTAGTACCGTCAAGAGGTCCACGTATGACACAAGTCTCTGTCATCAAAGTGAAAAGTTCGCCTTTTGGCGAGAGTCGGTGTGTGATGCTTATGTCAATTTAGGCTGCGAAGCCCTATCTCGAAAAGACTTTCATGGGAAAATTGAGCTTTCTCGCCACGATGTTATTGACCTTTCTTTTGTGTCTGGCTCGAAGCACAAAGTCATCAGACGCGCGGAAGACATTGCCCGTGCGACCGATGCCGAATTCCTGTTGAGCATCCAACTCAACAACCGTTCTGTGATCGAACAATGCGGGCGAGCCGCCCCGCTTTCCCGTTATGATTTCACGCTATATAGCAGCACAGAAGCCTACTCGATTGACCTTGAAGAAGACTTCAAACAACTGGTCATCAAGTTTCCGAAGAGTGCTTTACTCAGTCGGCTTCCCGACGCCAACATGCTAACCGCAATCCCCGTTAACGGAGCATCTCAGTTGGGCAATTTGGTGGCAAATACCGCATTGAATATTTCATCGCTTATCGACAGCCAAACCACCGACTGCAAGCTCCTGCTGCAAGAGACCTTGATAGACTTGATTGCAACTTCGTTGGCACCGCTTCGAGGGTCACGCATTGAACTTTCCCAGCCTGAGCAACAACTGCTGATTCGGGCTAAGACCTTTATTCTCGCTAATCTGCAAGATGCCAGTCTTAACCGTGAAGACATTGCGAAAAGCCTTGGGTTGTCGGTGCGTCGTCTGAGCGAAGTGTTCGCAAGAAATGGTGAAACAGTGTGTGGTTTTATCCGTGAAAGCAGAATGCAGAAAATCGCCAGCGACCTCGTCGATGAGCGATTCTGCAAAACGGGTATTAGCGAAATCGCATTTAAATGGGGGCAGAACAACCTTCAGCACTTCTCTCGTACCTTCCGAGATCAATTTGGTTGTTCGCCCAGAGACTTTAGGCAACGCAAACATTAGCGATCTGCATGCGCAAACACGTGGGTTTCTACATGCCACTTTGCTATCAACCTTGCGCTGTTCCGCTAAATGCATGCACACTGGCTGCCTGCTCAGAGCCAGCTTGATGCGGCTCCATATGAACCCGGAAATGATGGGTTTTAATCCCTGCCGCCTGAAAGCGCATCGCAATTCCTGTTCGGATATCACTGGCAAGATTCCAAGCCCTAGAAGGGGAATTTGTCCAGCCAGCGACCCAACATTGGTAGGCATCTTTGTTAAGATCCATCACCCAAAAATCTGGCGCATCTTGAGAGATAAAGTGCTTACTGTTCTGCACAGATTCGATAGCCAATTCCCTGACTACCTCTAAGTCACTGTCGTAGGAGGTATAAAACTCAACATGCACCCAGATATAGGAGTCGTTATAGGTCAAGCTTTCTAGCTCCAACGACAGCATTTTGCTACTCGGAATGATCAATCGCTTCCAGTTCCAGAGCTTGATGATCGTATGATTCAAGCTAATGTCTTCAACCGTCCCATATTGGTTCTCAACCACGACGGTATCACCGACACGTATCGCTTTAGAAAGAGAAAGTACCACGCCTGCTATGATATTTTCGATAACAGGCTTTGCGGCAAAACCAAGCACAGTGGTGGATACCGCAACCACAAGTGAAACCATCGCGGCAGGCATTGCGTTCAGAAAAGGCAGCGACAGCGCGAGACCCAATACGATGAAAATGAAAAAAAAGGTGATTTTCCGGATAATCGAAAAGCGATTTTCAATTTTTTCTACCGCCGCATCAATTTCCCCGACCTGACCTTCGGCTTTAGGTATGGAGGTCTGAATACTGTTGAAGTTCTTCAAACGTCGGAGTCGTTTTTCGCGGTTCGATTTAGACTTTAATAATGCGGATGCCGCCCACCAAATAACAACAATGCCGACCACACTGACCGTGCCGAGGTAAATAGTAAGGTTATCTATCGCCATTTCACTCCACTCCCTTGCCAATGTCATGAAGAATCGCACGTGTTGATCTACTGGATGGTAGGCCTGACCAAGGACAAAAACCAGCACCGTGTCGCACTGCACACCTTGTATATCGATATCGCGACATCGAGGAACACATTATGACAATTTTGACCTGAACAACGCGGGGCACAGCAAAGCTCAAGTACGCACAAGGACCATCGGTAACTCATTGTTTATGTGAAGAAAAATTAGCGACAAATCCAAAAGGAAACCGACAGAGAGAAGCAAAGAACAACCTAGCTCCGGCGAGAGAAGTATTGAGCTGGTAATCGGTGAAGGTGACAAAAAAACGGAGGATACCCTCCGTTTACGCGACTTTTATCTATTCAGCCACAATTATTCTGGCAATACGGCCGCCTGACTCCCCACCTTAACCACTTTTCCGCCATGTTGCTCGGTGTAACCTTGCGCTTCCGAAATAGACGAAAACCAGTGGACCAAATACCCCGCATCAAGCTGTTCGATGCTATAGGGAAGGATGGTACCTTGCGGAGCTGCTGAAACGATTTTTTTTAAGTCCGCCCAACACCTTTCTCCATTCTCGGCAGCCAACATATGAAGTAGGTGTTTACGCTGAATCATCGCTGATTGACGCTTGAGCTCTGGCAAGGTGATATTGGTTAATACCTTAGATTCAAGCAAACGCCTAAGCACAGGCAGAGATTGTGACAGTGAATCAGATTGTGCCGCTTTTTGTAGAAACTTGGCTTCGCGAAGCCACAGCTGAATATCGGGATTGTCTTGATGACGCATATCGTCCTCCTTGTATACAACCTACTCGCTATGGGTTGTGGGATGATATGCAAGTGGAATGCTTGCTAAGTCTTGTCTATACGTTGGCACGATTGCTTTTGCGAGGCAGGTTTCCAACTAACCTAAATGAAGGGTACTACTGCACTCTTGATTTATCAACTGTCGTCAATGATTTGGAAATGCGCATTAGCATCAATAGATTAGAGCTTAAGACAGACTAATTAAGTAAAAAGCCGCCATTGAGCCGGGAACGTCGTTCTTACCTTCAAACCTCTATCTTGGCTCCATTTGCACCTAGTATCTGTGCGCATAACGCTTGAAAATGGCCGCCTATATTTAGACGGTACGCACACACTGATGTGTGTTCTGCTGGTATTGCAGATATTCGAGAGACCAACTTCAAACGCCCCAATTTTAGCCTGTCAATAAAAATGACCATGCAGTGCAAAAAATGCAGTCACCTCAGAGATGCACCTCAAGAATAACATGCTGACTTACTGACATTATATTCATTTGGCGTTGTGCCCATTATCTTGAAAATCCCTCCTCTCAGTGGGTTCGCCGCAAAAAAAGGGTAAACATGGTTCACGTCGAGAAACAGCAGAGTGTATTGCAAAAGCATGAAAATGAAGAACTTGCACTCACCCATTAACATTAATTCTTATCTTGCAACATTTGCAACAATAAATTTTATATCGAGAACCTCATCCAGTTCATGGAAGGAATGTTTGGAAAATTAGGCATCATAACGTTTGAATCCCCTCCCACTATTAAGGTGGTAATCAGTAGTCAATGTGGTTCAGGGAAAAAGAAGTGATGTACTCAAATATAGATACGCTTGGAGATGTACTTGCAACGGCTAGCAAGATTGAAGGAAAGGGTATCTACTTTTCGCATCACAGAGATAGCGCAATTTTTCTGAGTTACACTCAGTTGTGGCACGATGCGAATCAACTCGCCTGCACGTGGCGCAATCTGGGCGTAAAGCCGAAACAGAAAATTGTTTTTCAGCTAGAAGACAACAAAAATTTCGTCACTGCTTTTTGGGCTTCAATCATTGGAGGCTTCATCCCTGTCCCTGTTGCGTATGGCAACACTGATGCCCATTTCAAAAAACTTGATGCCATATTTTCCGTTCTAAAAGAAAGTTGGACAGTCACAGACTCCGTTTCAAAAACGCCTTTTTTGGTTAAAAATCCGCAATCCAAACTCCTTTCTGTCGATATTGGCTTTGACAATATTTTGCCAAAAATCCATACATCCAACATAGCATCAGATGATTTGGCGTTTATTCAGTTCTCTTCCGGTTCTACTGGTCTCCCCAAAGGCGTTATGTTGAGCCACAGAAACATCATTACAAACAACATCGCCACGATTGAAGCGACAGAGACAACGCAAGCTGATACGACGTTCAGTTGGATGCCATTAACACACGACATGGGTCTAATTGGTTTTCACATCAATCCCATGATGGTGGGTTGTGATCAATACATCATGCCAACAGCCAGCTTTATTCGTGACCCTTTAAGTTGGATTCGGAATGTCAGTGACGCTAAAGCGACCGTGCTCTCCTCCCCTAATTTCGGTTACCACTACCTACTAAAGCGGCTTGAAAACAGTAAGAAAAAACCTAACTGGAAACTGAATAATGTCAGGCTGATTTTTAATGGTGCTGAGCCCATCAATGTCGATTTGTGCAATGCATTCTTAGACAAATTGAGTGCTTTTAACCTTAAAAATAACGTGATGTTTCCCGTATACGGACTGGCCGAAGCCACACTGGGGGTAACATTTCCCAAAGCGGGAAAAACCTTGCGAAGTATCACACTCGACAGAGCAACACTTCATATGGGCACAAAAGCTCAAGAAGGCAATAACGGGGCTTCCTTTGTTGCTCTGGGCTCGCCTATCCCTGGCATGGAAATCAGAATCGTAAAAGGGAACGAGGAATGCGGAGAACTCACCGTTGGTGACATTCACATTAAAGGTGATAGCGTTACACGTGGATATTTTAACGCGCCAGAAAAAACGGCCGAGACCATTTCTGAAGATGGCTGGCTGGCAACCGGAGATCTCGGATTTCTAAAAGATGGTGAGCTCTATGTAACGGGTCGAAGCAAAGATCTTATTATCATAAACGGTCAGAATATCTACCCTCATGACCTCGAGCAGTCGCTAGCCATTAGCGAGTTGACACCGTTGGGCTCGGTCGCGGTGGTATCAATCACCCCTTCAGAAGAAACAGCTATGCCAAAGTTGGCTGTCTTCGTTCAGTATCGCGGATCTTTGGAAGCGTTTCTAACGGTAAAAACGCACATTGAGTCAACGCTTTCAGCTGAACATGGCATTTTCCCCGATCTGGTCATTCCGATTAAGTTAATTCCGAAAACCACCAGCGGCAAGCTGCAACGTTTTCAACTAAAACAACGCGCCGAAAAAGGCGAATTCGAACAGATAACCTCAAACATTCAGAATTTAGTCAGTGAGAAACGCAATGATTCTCCGCTAACAGATACAGAAAAACGACTTTCAGATTTGTGGCAAGAAGTACTTCGTTGCGCCTCGGTTAGCAAATCCGACAATTTTTTCGCCAAGGGCGGAAATTCTTTGGATGCAGTGTTTCTGCTTCAGCGAATTTCTCATACATTCGGAATAGAAGTGCCTCAATCAGACCTTCATTCCTATTTAACGCTTGAAACCATGGCGAAAGCCATTGATGACACCGCTTTACAAAAAGACGCCGCGGCTCCCCTCTTCGTACAGGAAACACAAGGCGCGTACGCTTTAACAAAAGCCCAGTTGGCGATGTTTGCCCTATGCCAACGAGACACACATACGGCGTACAACATCACTGCGGCAGTGTCCATTGAGTCTATTGTCAACCGCTCTGTCATAACCGCGAGTGCCGAATCCGTTTTCAGCAATCATCACCAAGTGTTGGGAGCCAAAATTGAGGTTTTAGATGGCCAGCCTCAATGGGTTTGCGGCGTTAAAAACACCCTACACGCGATTGGTCAAGAGATTGAGTTTAGAGAAGATACTCCTCTTGAGGCACAATTAGAAAACGTTGCAAAACCGTTTTCGATATTAGATGAACGCCTTGTACGCCTCTATTTTGGCTACCATCTCGGAAAGACAGTTTTAATCATTGATTGCCATCACCTGCTTTGCGATGGACTCTCACTTCCGAACCTGTTTGATGAATGGGTATCGACGATATGTGGCCAAACCAAACCCAATTCTCAAACCACGAATGCGTTTGTTCACTATGCTCGCTATCAATCAGAAACCAATCCAAACAAACTGAACTATTGGAAAGCCTCCACAAAAGTACGACCAGAAGACCTTGTTTGGCCGCTTCAATCCAAAAGGCCTGCCAAACAAGACTTTCAAGGGTACGCAGCACTCGCGTCGTTCAATAAAGCCGACACCAAAAAATTTGAAAAGCTGGGAGCAAAAAGTGGCACCAGCCTGCAAAACCTGCTGCAGAATATGTTTCAAATCTGGGTGTCAAAACACTGCGGACAAACACAGTTTTCTCTCGGCATCCCCGTTACTCAACGCACGCCTTCATCCATTTTATTGCCGGGCATGTTTGTTGACTCTCTGCTCGTTGACGCTCACGTGGATTACTCGCTGTCTGCTGAAGAAAACTTGAGGGCTCTTGAGCTTCATATTAAGGCGCGACATGACAACCTCATCCCGTTCTCCGAAGTAGTCAGTCTGTCTGAAAGCCCAACATCACAGAGCAGGAACGCGTTGTTTGACGTGATGTTCGTATATCAACCCATTCCAAAACAGTTCATCGACAAAGGGTATGAACATATTCCGCTTCATAATGGAGGGGCAAAAGTCGACGTAACACTTTTTGTTCAGCATCAGGCTGGCAAAGGGCTCCAACTCATGCTGGAAGGCTCTCGCTCACTCTTCTCTCACGACGCATTGTCGGTGATGCTTAATGACTTTGTCGCCACTTTAAATCTTCTGGCGGATCAATCTGGTCGCGAATTAAATGCGGTGCTCTTTGACAGCCTTAATATCGCCCCCGTAAGCGAAAACACACGAGATTATGACAAATCTCAAACCATCAGTTCATTACTCGATGATTGTGCCAATGCCTATCCTGGCACCATCGCCTTGGTCAATGGCGGGAGTTTCTGGACATATGAGGATGTGTATGAAACAAGCCACCAAATCTCAAATTCACTCTCCGCAAAGGGCGTAAAAAAGGGGCAAATCGTTGCTGTCATTGGTTCGCGCTCTGCCCAACTGTTACCGCTACTAACAGGAATAAACAGATTGGGGGCCTGTTATGTGCCCATTGACGACAGTTTACCTTTACGAAGAAAGGAAAAGATCCTCGAGGCAGCCAGCCCTTCGATCGTTGTTACTGATACGCCCCCAAACGAGAATCTCTATGACAACTTGCTTGAGCAGTTCCAACACTGCACGACTTCCGAGCTTGTTGCCGACGTTAGCGCATCAACATCAGCACACGTTGAGTCTCAGGCGATGCCTGATGATTTGGCCTATATCATTTTTACATCTGGCTCGACGGGAGAACCTAAAGGCGTCACGGTGACGAACCAAGGGCTGGCAAACTACCTTCAGTTTGCAAAGAGATATAACAGCGCAATGCCGATGAATATGGCACTGTTCACGAGCATTTCTTTCGACCTTACGGTAACGACTCTTTTTGCGCCACTTTGTACCGCCGGACAATTAGTGCTATCCGCTTCAGATTCGTTATACGACCAACTCGCTGCCGTTCTTTCAGATAGCACGATCAATACGTTAAAGCTTACTCCCGCCCACCTTGATGTGCTCACCACACTCGCGGAGCAAGCAGCGACGCCGACCGAACATCTGACGTGTTTCATTGTTGGGGGTGAGCAACTCAGTACGCCGCTTGCACAGCGTGCTCAAGCCATATTTAAAAACGCAAAAATCATAAATGAATATGGACCAACCGAAACAGTCGTTGGCTGTATAACGCACACTTACCACGCAATAGACAACAGCTATCATGCTGTGCCAATTGGTGAAGCGGCTGACAACGTTTCTATTTACCTGTTAGACAAGGCTGGAAATCAAGTCGAAAACGGAAAGTCGGGTGAGATCTGGATTGGCGGTGATGGTGTTTCGCCAGGTTACTTTAATGACACACAGAAAACTGCTTCAGCATTTATACAGCCCCAATTTACATGCCAAAGAAAACTCTACAGAACTGGCGATATCGCTTACCAAAATTCGCGGAATGAGCTGGTGTATGTCGGTAGAGAAGGAAACCAAGTCCAACTGCGCGGGTATCGAATTGAAACGGAAGAAGTAGAATCGTTACTTTTGCAAACTAAAGACGTTATCACCACCTGTGTGCGCGTTTGCAACTTGGCTGAAACACCACAATTGGTCGCTTTCTACACCGCCGACCAAGATTTAAATAGTCTTCTCACGCCCTTGTATGACGAGTTACCTGATTACATGGTGCCTCAGTGCGCTATCCGTGTTGAGCACATGCCGCTGACTGCCAATGGCAAAATCGACAACAACGCACTAGAGCTTATCGCACAGCAATACAATGAGAGTCACCTGACTTCCATCGACGAAACAGCTTTTGACGAAAAGGAAACTGCGCTAAAACACGCATGGGAGCAGGTACTTAGCCACAATGCTATTTCATTAAACAGTGACTTTTTCCGTGCGGGTGGTGACTCCATCAAAGCACTGCAAATTGTAGCGCACCTGCGCAGTGCCGGGTGGGAGCTGGATACCAGAGAAATACTCGTTAACCCCACTTTTCAGTCCATGGCGGCAAAACTGAAAGTACTGGCGTCAGAGCGACACTACTCGCAAGAAACTCTCAACGGTGATGTCGCACTTACACCAGCGATGCAGTGGTTCTTTAACCAACAATTTGTGAAACCAGAACACTATCACCAATCCGTGTTGTTAGATGTGCCTATCTCTCTTACTCCCGATCTTTTAGAGAAAGCACTCAAGCATATACTCCTCCACCACGATGCGCTCAGATTGCGATTTGATAGGGGTTCAGCGCAGTATCAGCACCCAGAGACGATTGATAAGTTTCACCTCTCTGTTGCTAGTGAATCAGCCCAAAATACACTGGTTACAATTGGCGAAACCGCGAAACGTGACTTTTCGTTTGATGATGATTGGCTATTCAAAGCGGTTTACGTTAAAAGTTCACAACCCAAGCTTTTGCTGATCGCACATCACCTCATTATTGACGGTGTTTCTTGGCGAATCGTGCTTGAAGACTTGTCGCTCGCGGTAAATAGTTTGCTGAACCAAGCAGACATATCCTTGCCGTTGAAGTCCGCGAGCCTGCATGACTACCAAGCACTGCTAGCGGCTTCGCTAAAAGCCACTTCTGAAACTGACAAGCAATATTGGGAAGCCGCGACGGCTTACCCATTAAACATAGAAAATCCGCCCATTAGCGATAAACCCGCTACACAGACCCAAAAACTGACTATTCCGTCCGACACATTAAAAGAGTTGGATGGAGATATTCACGGCGTTTTCAACACACAAAAGCAGGACCTTCTCCTTGCTTCTCTTGCGATGGCGTTGAAGCCACTTACCTCACAGAGACGTTTTAGCATCGAGGTTGAATCACACGGTAGAGAGTTGGAAGGGATTGATTTGTCTCGCTCTGTCGGTTGGTTCACTGCAATCTACCCCGTTCTGTTCAGCACCATTGATGATGCAAATGCCGTTATCCGTGATGCCAAAGAAGGCACAAGAAACGCACCCCACTCCGGCCTAACTTACTTAGCCCGCGAGGTCCAACAACAATCCTCAGGAATTCCTGCTTGCAGGTTTAACTACTTGGGCACGTTAAACATCAGTGCAGAATCTGAAAACGTTTCGTTGAACTTCGCCCCGACGGGTGTTGATAGCGATGAACAAAACGGAACAACGGCACTATTCGAATGTGATTGCTGGATTGAGGACGGCGGCTTGGTATTACAGGTCAAAACTGCCTTTTCTAATCCTTCGCCTCACGGCGAAGCACTTCTAAAACGATGGGCACACGAACTTGATCTGCTAATCACGCACTTAAAACAAGCAAGTGACATCCATTTCACGCCTTCTGATTTTGGCGATGCCGAGTTAAGTCAGGAAGACTTGGACGCATTGTTTTAACGACAAAAGCCAGATCAGTTATACGCGATATCGAACTTCGAGAAAGACAAGGAACAGCAACATGTCAGGAATTGACAAAAGTAACGTCTCAGCCATCCTCCCTCTTTTGCCCTTGCAGGAAGGCTTACTTTTTCATCATATTTCCGAGCCTGACAGCCCTGTTTACTTTGAGCAGCTTAGATTAAATGTGAGTGGCGACATTGACATAGACCGCCTTCAATTTGCGTGGAACCGCGTTGTAGAAAACAACGATGCACTTCGCACCGTTTTTCGTTGGCAAGGGATAGATAAGCCCGTTCAAATTGTGCTAAAAGAACGATCGCTCGATATCGAGCAGATATCGCGCCAACAAGCGAATGACAACACCCTTTCAACGCTGAGAAGTCCTTCACTTTTGGATTTGCAATCTCATCCTATTCGTTTGAGTGTTATCGAAAAAGACGCCAATGTTTTTACCCTTGTCCTGAGCTTTCACCACATTCTTCTTGATGGCTGGAGCAGTGCGCTGATTCTGAAATCCTTGCTGGGCCTCTACAAGAACACAGCGTTAACGTTGGAGAAGACCGCGTCGACCAAAGATATACACGAGGCGTGGAAGAAAGCCGATACCAATAAAGCCCTCAATTGGTGGAAAACGTCAACATCAAATGCCGAAGTGAATCGACCGTTACCAAAACGTACGCTGGAGGTATTGGATGTCAAAAGCCGTGCAGTTTCAGACAATAAAATTGTGCTCCCAATTTCGAGCCCAATACAGGCACGAATAGAGGCCCTCACTGAAAAAGAAGGCGTTACTCCGGCAGCAATATTTCACGCAGTGTTCTCGTTATGCCTGCGCTACTACCAGAATCAAAAAAACCTAACATTTGCAACGACGGTGTCGGGGAGAAATCTCCCCGTGCTCAATATTGCTGATACGGCAGGGTTATTTATCAATACCCTGCCCTTTTGTGCCGAATTGGAAATGACCATGCCATTTTCTGATTGGGTTAAAAAAGTTCAGCTGCAATTGGCGGGCATTAATGAACACAGTACTGTCGCGTTAAAGGACGTTCATACCCTTACTGCAATCCCTCAAAATGCCAGACTGTTTGACAGTTTGTTGGTCGTTGAAAATTACCCTCTCGACACCACAATAGCGGACGGAACAGGGTTCAGTATTCAGTCGGTGGAAACAACAGAAGAAACTGATTTCGACCTTACGCTCGCCATCACCCAGATGAACGGATACGAATGTAATCTGATTACTCAATCTGGCAAATTCGACCCAAGCTTTGGCCACGCCTTTTTAGCACACTTTTCTACCCTGCTTGACAATGCAGTGTCCGAGCCTTCGCGCCAGCTCAAAAGCTTATCTCCCGTTGAAAGACGCACAACTGATTCGACAATAGCGCGCCCTGAATACAACAGCGACTTGGTCACGCAACTCAAACTCGCCGTTGATAATTTTGGAGAGCGCGCAGCCCTGTCAAACCCTGAACAGTCCATCACTTATCAGGAGCTCGATAAATTAAGCAATAAGGTCGCCGCCGGTCTCGCCAGTATGGGAATTCGAAAAGGGGATGTTGTCGGAATCAGCTTACCCAGAGGCACCGAGATGGTGTTGGCGATTTGGGGTGTACTAAAAGCCGGTGCCGCTTACCTGCCTATTCTTCCTGACCTGCCGAAGAAACGTTCTGCTTTCATGATGGAGGACACGGGAGCCAAGCTTTGTATCGTCTCGGGGCAATCACCACTTGCGAGCACTCATTCGGTAGCAGACGTCAACGACCTTCTGGGCACAGAAGGTGACGCACCATCTGTGTGCATTAACAGCAGTGACACCGCTTACATCATCTACAGCTCAGGCTCAACAGGACAGCCTAAAGGCATTCTCACACCGCACGGTGCCGTTGCAGGTTTCGCCGCGTCTCCCACCTACGTAGAGATATCGGAAAATGATCGCGTATTGCAGCTCTCTTCCTACGGTTTTGACGGCTCGGTGTTCGATATTTTCACAACCTTATGCAACGGTGCCGAGCTCGTTCTTTTAGATGATGCGTTACTGTCAGATCTCAATGCGCTGACCGATTACATTTCGGACCAAAATATTTCCATCTTCTTTGTCACTACAGCGTTGTTTAATGCACTGGTTGACACCAATCTCTCTGCCTTAGAGCAAGTAAATCGGATTCTGTTCGGTGGGGAAAAAGTCTCGGTTCCACATGTGAAAAAGGCGTTTAGAAAGCTGGGGCCAAATAAACTTGTTCATGTGTATGGCCCGACAGAGACCACTGTTTTTGCTGCCGCGTATCCTATCCAGTCAACGCAATTGGTCCATGGAACGATCCCAATTGGCTCGGCCATCAATGATTCTACTTTCCATGTCCTTGACGTTGACCAGCTACCCTGTCTTCCGGGTGTACCGGGAGAGCTTTATATCGGTGGCCCAGCACTGGCAAAGGGGTATTTAAATCGTCCCGACTTGACGCAAGAACGTTTCACAAACGTACCCCATACCCAAGACTGGTCATATCGTACAGGCGATGAAGTTGTAGAAACAAAAAATGGCGTGCTCATTTTCAACTCGCGCTTAGACTCCCAAGTGAAGATTCGGGGGCTTCGCATTGAACTCGGCGAAATAGCATCACAACTTATTGATGTCACAGGCGCATCTGATGTCTATGTGGCGGTTCAAGGCAATGATTCAGGCAACGGCTATATCATCGCCTACCTGTGCCAAAACGAGATGCCAAACAAGGAAAAGATCACTGCTGAGCTGGCTGAATTTTTACCCCGATACATGCTGCCTCAACACTATATTCGTCTCGATAGGCTTCCTCTAACTGCGAACAACAAAGTCGATCTTAACGCGCTCCCGACGCCGGAAACAGAAAGGTCTGGTGAACCAGTGCAGCCAAAAACGGAGACCGAAGTTAACCTGCTTGCGATTTGGCAGAAAGTGTTGGTTCAACCCACGCTTTCGGTGACCGATGACGTATTTAATTTTGGTGCAAATTCTATCGCTTTCAGCCGTGTATCGGCTCAAATGCAGAAGCACTTCGGTAAACAACTCGACATAAAAACCTTGTTTTCGAGCACTACCGTTAGAGAGCAGAGCCATTTGCTTGATACGCAACGCAAGGAAAACACGCTGGGGAATATAGAACGCAATGCGTCGCTCAACGCCATCCCCGCCACCTCTATCCAAGCGGGTCTGTATACCCAAGCTCAAATGCAACCTGGCAGCACAGCGTACAACATGCCCATCGCTTTCTCCTTGCTGGGCGAAACAACAACAGAGCAAATCTCTGTTGCTTTCGAACGCGTTTGTCAGCGTCATCCTGTACTCTTCTCTCGCTTCCATTACGATGCTGACCAGTTACACCAAACCGCCAAGGTTACCCCTCTTTCTGCTCGCCAATATGCCGCCGAAATGCCTTTTGAAGATTGTTGGAAAGACTTTGTTCAGCCGTTTGATCTCACTGATGGCAAGCTGGTGAGATTGGGCTTACAAGCATTGGAGAATAAGCATCGAATATTTATTGATATCCACCATATCGTCGCCGATGGTGTGTCCATCCTTGTACTGATCAACCAATTCCTTGATCAATTGGAAGGCAATACTAATGCAGTTGTAGAACCAGAAGTACGCTTTGGCGATTATGCTGTTTGGCAAGCAAGCGACACAAATCAAAGCCGCATCAAACACCAAAAAGACTTCTGGCAAAACACGCTTGTTGATATCCCACCGCGTCTTGACTTGATTACTGACTTCCCGCACCCAGACAAAAGAACATTTAAGGGAGAGCAGTTCACGTTCGATTTTGATGCTGCAGTGTCAGAGGAAATTCGCACCACCTCTAACGCAAAGGTAAGCGTCAACACCCTGTTTTTCACTGCATTTCATCTTGTCTTGGCCAAATACAGCCAACAAGCAGATTTCTGCTCATCCATTCTAAGCACAGGACGAACGCATCACCAAACGCAGGAAATGGTCGGAATGTTCAACAACTTCCTCCCTATTCCTTTCAGCTGTGAGGCCAATCAAAGCGTACAAGAGCTCCTCGAGGGTCAACAAGAACGACTTCTTGAAGCGTTACAAAACCAAGATTTCCCTTATCACGATATGGTGTCCCATTGGTCTCAACCCGAGCCTGGCAGAAATCCCTATTTCGATACCATGTTCGTTTTTCACAACCAACTTTCAACGGCTGAGGCACTGAAGACAAACGCCTTCTTACTTGAGAAGCTCGACACGCCATCACACTTTGCCAAACTTGATCTAAAACTCGACATCTATCCTTCTAGTGCACATGGCTATACCGCCACGATTGAGTTCAGCACAGAGCTATTTAAGCGTGAAACGATTACATCTCTCGCTCAGCAATTTCAGTTTGTTATCAGACAGATTATCTCTGATGCTAACACCCTTGTAAGAGACATCATGCTTGTCGAAGAAAACGAGAAGCAGCAACTCTTAGAAACCTTTAATGACACCTACGTAGATCGACAACTCTCGTTACCGCTAATCGAAAGGTTTGAGCAACGGGTTCTGGAGCAGCCTGGGGCAATTGCAATATCCTCGAAAGATGGCGTCCTTACTTGGTCGGCGTTCAACAGAAAGGTAAATAGACTCGCGCACTATTTGCGAGAGGAGGGCGTTGGGCCAGAGTCAATTGTTGCCGTTCAAGTACCCCGCAGTTTGGACATGATGGTCGCACTTTTCGCCATCACAAAAGCAGGTGGTGCTTGGCTACCGATTCACCTTGATAACCCAGAACAACGCACGCAATACATTCTTGATGACAGTGACGCCATTTTGCATTTGCATTGGGCATCCCCTCTGTCGGCATCCCCTTGTCGTTCCATCGACTTACACACCCTAGATACGTCAGGTTTTAGCGAAACCAACCCAGAAAGGCTTCATTCGCCTGCAAACCTTGCTTACGTTATCTATACATCTGGCTCAACCGGTGAACCCAAGGGTGTGCTCATTGAACATGATGCATTGGTAAATCGCCTCGATTGGATGCAATCTCGCTACCCAATTTCAAATTTCGACACCGTTTTGCAGAAAACACCTTACACGTTTGACGTTTCAGTCTGGGAGCTTGTGTGGTGGTCGTTTACCGGTGCTCGTCTATTCCTCCTCGGACAAGACGAAGAAAAAGATCCCCAGTTGATAAGCAAAGCGATCGACGAACAAGGCATTACGTGTATGCACTTCGTGCCATCGATGTTAAGTGAGTTTCTCTCTACGCGATCAGAGCCTAGCGCAAAGACGCTTCATTCACTCAAGCAAGTATTTACCAGTGGCGAAGCACTCACTTATACCCAGGCGTCCGATTTCCAAAAACGCGTCCATGAACCGACTGGTGCGACGTTGCACAATCTTTATGGTCCAACAGAAGCAACGATTGATGTTTCCTATTTCGATTGCGTCTCTACCGAACTCCCGAATGCTATTCCAATCGGGAAGCCTATCGACAACACCACGCTACTCGTTCTCGATCAGCATCTGCAACTTTGCCCGATAGGTGTCGCTGGTGAGCTCTATATTGGCGGTGACAACCTTGCACGCGGTTACCTCAACAAACCACGCCTTACTGCAGAACGGTTTATTAGTAACCCGTTCGGAGACGGACGTTTATACAAAACCGGAGACAAGGCGCGCTGGAAAGCATGTGGCAACATCGAATATTTGGGTCGACTGGACCATCAGGTGAAAATTCGTGGCCAGCGCATTGAAACGGGGGAAATTGAATCCGTTCTCTCACAAATAACGAATGCGTGTCACGTAGGCACCTATTCAGACGGGAACAACGAACTTCAGCTCGCTGCTTGGTATGTACCGGTGCCCTCTCGCAGCCTTTCAAACCAAGAGTTAAGAAACTATCTGTTGACTCAATTGCCTTCATACATGGTGCCATCGGCTTTTGTACCGTTAGACAACATGCCTTTGACCGGAAACGGAAAGCTCGACCGAAAAGCACTCCCCGTTCCTCAGCTCAGCAGTACCTTCGTGGCCCCCGTCAATCAGACGGAGGCGACGTTGGCAAACATCGTCGAGCACATCCTCAAGCGGGAAAAAGTGGGTCGGGAGGATGATTTCTTTTTAATTGGCGGGCATTCGCTATCTGCCACCCGACTCATGGCAAAAATTCGAGAAGAGTGGGATATCGCCATACCATTGAGCGACATCTTTGCGTACCCAGTTGTCAAGGCACTGGCAACACAGATAGAACAAGCCTCCCCGACTGATGTCGCGGTAATTGCAAAACAGCCAATTGAAGAAAAAAAGGTGCTTTCTTTTGGCCAACAACGTATGTGGTTAGTAGACAAGATCGACCACACAAAAGGACGCTACAACATCCATACCAGACTCCAGCTCAATGGCGTTCTTGATGTTATGGCGTTAGAAAAAGCGATTCAACGCACCTTAGCGCGCCATGATGTACTGCGAACTGTTTATACCGCAAATGATGGCATTGTCGCGCCAGTTATTCACAATAACCTTGGTTTTGAACTCACCATCACGAACCACAGCACGTTAAATAACGAAGCACATCAGGCTGCGCTAAATGCACTATCGGAAGTTGAGAGCACTTACGCCTTTGACTTGGCGACAGAAACACCTCTGAGAGCCCAGCTTGTCAACGTCGCTGATGACAATCACACGCTGCTACTCACCATGCATCACATCGCGTCTGATGGATGGTCTTTGGGTGTGTTGACTAAAGAAATTGGTGCGCACTATCGAGACATCACAAGTGGCCATTCTACCTCTCTAGAACCGCTTGAGATCCAATATTCAGACTATGCAAACTGGCAGCGAGAATTTGAAAACAGTGATGCATTTGCCCGTCAAAAGGACCATTGGCTGACGTCACTCGATGGCTTACCCGAATGTCACGCGCTGACGCTGGATTCGGCGAGACCTGCAGTGCAGACATATCGTGGAGATCGATACACAACGTCACTACCTTCGTCCTTAACTGATGCGGTGTATTCCTACGCAAAGGAATCAGGTTCTACCGCCTTTATGGTACTTCAAACCGTATTCAGCTTACTTATTAGCAAGTACTCAAATGAATCGGACATTGTGATGGGTACACCCATCGCAAACCGCGAACAAACCGGTGTCGAAGAGCTTATCGGTTTTTTCGTCAACACCCTTGTTCTCCGTTCTGATATCGACGCTTCCCGCACTTTTTCTGAGCAGTTGAAAAAGAACAAACAGGTACTTTTAAACGCATACGCCAATCAGCAATACCCATTTGAACAGCTTGTTGATGAACTGTCGCCTTCACGAAGTCTCAGCCATCATCCTTTGTTCCAAATTATGATGGTGATGCAGAATCAGGATATTTCGTTTCCGACTATCGATAATCTTACGATCACCGCTGATGATGTTCCGTCATCCGTGGCGAAGTTCGATCTGCTATTAGACGTAGCAGAAACGGATAACTCATTAAGATTCCATTGGGATTACGCTGCCGATTTATTTACCCAAGATACAATCAAACAAATGGCAACGCACTTTGAACAATTGTTGTTCAGTGTTTTGGAGCAGCCAAATGCACGTCAATCAACATTCAGCCTTTTAACTCAAGAAGAGCAAACACGCTCATCTGATGCTCTGCGAAAAGCCTGCTCGTTGGAGGTAGGAAGCCAAGACGCCATCGTTCAGCGCTTTGAAGACACGGTTCGACGCTTCCCTAAACATATTGCTGTTTCATTCGACAATCAGACAATCAGCTACGAAGCATTGGATGCATCCGCCAGTCAGCTTGCACATCTTTTGGTCGAACAAGGTGTCTCGATAGACAAGAAAGTTGCGTTGATTGCTGAGCCGGGCTTCGACATGATCATTTCTATTCTGGCCATATTGAAATCTGGCGCTGCATACGTCCCGGTAGACCCTCATTCCCCAGAGCAGCGTATTCAGCATATTTTGTCGGACTGCGATGCCTCGCTTGTACTAAAAGCAACTGAACTCGATACACCGACAACATCCGTTCCGACATTGGCGTTGAGGGCGGAAGACACTCATGCAAGATTGCAAAATCTTCCTACGCACTTCCAATCTTGTGTCGCGAAGGACCAGATTGCCTACGTCATTTATACCTCTGGCTCAACCGGCTTACCAAAAGGTGTTCAAGTAACGCACGAGAACGTGATTCGTCTATTTGACAGTACATCAACGGAATTTGACTTCAACGAGCATGACGTTTGGACCCTGTTCCACAGCTTTGCATTTGACTTCTCCGTTTGGGAGATATGGGGCGCGCTTCTAAATGGTGGGAAGCTGGTTATCGTCCCTTCAATGGTGACGCGCTCTCCAAGCGATTTCCGACAAATTCTCAGCTCAGAAAATGTCACGGTTCTCAACCAAACGCCAAGTGCTTTTAATCAGCTCATCGAAGCAGACAAAAAGGTCGAACAACCTCTTTCACTTCGTTTTGTCATTTTTGGTGGTGAAGCCCTGACCTTAGGCGCGCTAAAACCTTGGATTGAAAAATATCCTCTCAAAGATACTGCGCTGATTAACATGTACGGAATTACAGAAACAACCGTGCATGTTACCTATAAATCACTGACTGAAAACGATATTAACCATGCAAAGCAGAGCTTGATTGGCAGTCCAATCAGTGATTTGTATATTTATATTCTTGGTGAAGGTCAGGCGTTGCAGCCTACTGGCGTACCCGGAGAAATGTACGTGGGCGGTGCTGGAATTTCCAGGGGCTACTTAAACAGACCTGAGTTAAATCAGTCTCGATTCATACAAGACCCTTACAGCCCTGATAAAATCTTGTACCGAACAGGAGATCGCGCACGCCAACTTGCAAGTGGTGAATTGGAATATCTAGGTCGATGCGACCAGCAAGTGAAAATTCGTGGATTTCGCATTGAGCTTGGTGAGATTGAACATCAATTGCTTGCCATTGACGGTGTTTCTGAAGCAGTGGTTGTCGCAGAAGAGAACTCCATCAGTGCCTTCGTTGTTTCGTCAGAACCACGAACGCGTTCTGAGTATAAAAATGCGCTTGAACAGCATTTACCTACCTATATGCTGCCAGCGTCTTTTACCGAGCTAGAGAGCATTCCACTCACCATTAATGGGAAGGCCGACAAGAACAAGCTACTTGCGATGAAATCCTCGGTCACCTCAGGCATAAACGTTATCCATGCCGAAACTGAGACCGAGCGAAAACTTGTCGAGATATGGCAGAGCTTGTTAGACGCTAAAGACGTCAGTGTGACTGAGAACTTCTTCGACCTTGGTGCGAACTCTTTACTTATCGTTCAGGCGCATAGTCGCATTGATTCAGACTTCCCAGATATTGTTCGCGTCACCGACCTATTTAGCCATACGTCAATTCGCGCGTTGGGCGACTTCATTGATGGCCAAAACAACAAAGTCACTTTACCCGCGACTACCTTGCCCCACTCAATGTTCCACCGCAGTGCAGGCCGATCGATCACCACACTCAAAGCCAATTATCCAAAAGACGCAGTGGCGGTATTTTCCAATGCCATATCCAATAGCCCAGCGTCTTTATTGGCGGGTCAAGCGAGCATTTTTGCTTACCTTCTGGCGCAATTAAATAAGCAACATAATGTCAATTTCACTTACGCGCTCAATAGTACGCAGTTGGTGCCTTTTTCCGTCGATTTAGCAAATTCGAACTCCATTGGTGACATGGTTGAGGAAACAAACAAGAAACTGGTTGAATTGGCAGCGACACAAGTGGTTTTTGACACGGCACTGCCCGAACCCTCTCAAGCGCACATCTTGCTTAAAGGTGAACACGCTGACGTGTCTTCCGATGTCTTACAAGAGTTTGATTTAGTACTGACACTTCCAGAGGATTCAGATAACACCTCTTTGTCATTGAGCTTCGATGCAGGACGACTACAAAAAGAGCAGTTGAATAACGTCTTAAGTACGTACTTAAAGCTGTTTGTGTACAGCACAAAGCAGTTAGCAGGAGCAGGCAATGTTAAGTAATCGATTTATCGTTGCCGGTGGCCTTTTTAGCTCCCAGTTTGCTACAGGCAGCCTGTCCTTCGCGATAAGCCTGTACCTGCTGGATGCAACACAATCAGCTTTATTGTTCTCTATGGCTGTCGGGGCGTCCTTTGTCCCCTCGGTCGTCATTAGTTTGCTAAGTGGTGTTTGGGTAGACAAGTGGAACAAAAAGCGGGTCGTTTGCCTTTGCGATTTTTGTACTGGCCTTATCGCTCTCGCTTTCGTGTTAACCGTCAACTACGCCGATAACTTAAATACATTGCTGTTCTACATCGTATGCGTTGCGAGTGTGCAGGCGTTACTCACACTCGCATTCAACAGTGCATTGCCCGAGTTGTTCCCTGCCGACGCGTTACCATCAGCTAACGGCCTTGTACAATCCGTCTCAGCTGTCACGCGGATCGTAGCACCCATATCAGGTGCGCTTTTGTATGCAAACATTTCGCTGAATCTCATATTCATAATTTCCGGCGCGATATATTTTGTTTCCGCTGTCGCTCAATTAAACCTCCGCTTTACCGAGAAAGAGAGCGAAAAATCGACGATTAACAAAGATTACATCAGTGCCCAACGCGAAGCGTTCGACTACGTTAAGCAGCAACCCTCTATTCGTTTTTTCCTCGTCTTCGAAATTTTACTCAATGGTCTCTACCTGCCATTGGTGCTGGTCGCCATGCCTTTTATCATTTATCAGATTTTGGGGGTCAGTCCTGTCCAGCTATCACTTGTTGAAGCAGCCATGGCTGTTGGAACCATTATTGGGGCATTGATCGCGAGTAAAAAAGCCGTTCAAAAAACAGCGATACGGTATTTCTGTTTACTGCTCATTCCTCAAGCCCTTCTCATACTTGTATGGCTATTTCCATTTCCCCAGCAAGCGAATGCCATGCTGATTACGAGCTTTTTTGCCGCAACGTTTGTCGTGTTGGCTTGCTTAAACACCGTACAGAACATTCCCGTGCTTTCACAATTTCAACGCACTGTCCCTCAGCACATGCTTGGCCGATTGTTTGGTCTTTTCTTCGCGCTACTTAACCTCGCGGTACCCGCTGGTATTTGGTTGGTGGGCAGCTTGTTAACCGCAGGGAACTGGCATCAGGTCATCGTTTTTAGTGCAGCTCTTATGGTGCTATTGGGCATTTTCGGGAATAGAAACAAAGGCTTTCATGCGTTTGTTAACGACGAAAGCCCCGCGACAAAAGAGTATGCGACAACACCTGAACACTAAAATAAAACTAAGGGAATACTATGAGTAGCCACATTGAAGATGCACCCAAACGTGCACCCTCTGCAATAAAGAATATCGGCCGTTCTATTAGCTGGACGATTGCCCATTCTGCAATCTATTTCGGAATTCTGGTACCGCTAATTATTCTATGGTACCAAGTGATGGGTAAGCACGAAGTATATGGTGAGTGGTTCAACCATAACGGCGTAGTTATGATTGTCGTCAATGACATTATTCAGATCTCTGTCTTTTACTTGTTTATCAAATTCATTAAGAAAGAGAACTTATTTAAGCGATGCAACTTCGTTTCATTTAGCAAGACAACGGCTCTTTATATCATCGCATTAAGCATTTCTGCGGCGATATTTACACATACGCTGTTCGCGCTACCTTATTTAAAAAACAACTTCGGGGGTTATGAATCTGTCATGGCCTTCTTAGTGGATACACCAAGCACATGGTCATTTGTACTATTCCTTATTATTGGATCGTTTTACAAAGAAATATTCTTCCGTGGTTTGCTATTTAATGAAATGCGAAGAGGCTTACACATTGGCATTTGCTACGCGCTGCTGTGCGTAATTTATACCTACTACTTTGAGTTGATGCGTGACATCCCACTCATGATCTATGCAGCAATAGGTACCTGCCTGTTCACCACCCTTTATCTTTGGACACGTTCAATGTATGCAGCCGTGATCATGCAGTTCCTCTCGACCGGTGGAATTTATGTTCTTCGCCACACTGCCATGATCGAGCAGTACAACCACACATACCACAATGCACTGCTACTTATCACATTTGGTGTCATTGCCTTCTCTCTTTACAAGGTTTACTCCCTATCCAAAAGATCTACCGTGCATCAGCACAGTGATTTCAAGAAATACGCAGGAAATTAAAGGAATTTTATTATGAGTATGGATACAACGCTAAATTCACGGCAGTTAGAAAAAGGCGGTAAGACCTCATGGGGAAAAGTTATTGCTTTAACCTTGGGTTACCTTTCTGTATATGTTGGGCTTGGTTATGCACTTATCTATTTGCTATTCACCGTATTGCTAGATGTAAAGCCCTTACAAGATGCTTTCTACAACCTTCCGTTATTAACGGCACTGCTCTATTTCACTATATGCGTCATTCTTTCTGATATTTTCTTCAGAGTACGTGGAAAAAGTTTATATAAGGCCTGTCAATTTAGAAAGTTGGATATGACGACAACGTTTCTAACAATATTCGTGGCCGTTTGTATGTCAATTTTCACCGTCACAGTTGTTAACCTGAGTAGTGTAAAAGCATCACTGCCAGAGCTTGATAACTACATGGCGTGGATAATGGACAAAGAAGCCGCGCCTTTATTTTTGCTGTTCGCACTCGCAATAATTGTTCCTTTCGTTGAAGAAATTGTATTCCGTGGTGCTGTTTACAACGATGTGAAGGATTACAGCAACATTACTGTAGCCATTTTTATCCAAGCCTTGGTTTATGCAGTCATGCAATTCGAATTGGTGGTTGGTATCTACTCGTTCGTTTCCTCGGTGTTTTACATCATGGTCTATATCTGGTTCCGCTCCCTATGGGCTTCCATTCTTATACAAGCTGCCAGCCTTGTTTGTGTGATCAGTTGGCGCCGATTTGGGTTGAAAGACCAACTGATCGCCTGGGGTGATCAGACGATGTATCTGGTCGCAGCAGCCGCATTTACCTTGATGCTTGGTAGCTACTTTCTGCTCTGGAGGCACTACAAGCGCCATTACGCCTAATGATAAGCATTGAAGATTGAAATATTCCCCAAGGACAAGTTGTAACTGAAGGTTAAAGAAATGGATTTAAATATCATCGACCAATTAGGCTTTTCGGATGAAGCTACCAATCATATCGAAGAAGTAAACAATAAGGATATCGCAGTTATCGGCCTTGAGGTCGTTCTTCCACATTGTGAAAATAAGTATGATTACTGGTCTTTGCTGGCATCGGGGCAACATGGAGTATCAGATTTCCCGTCATCTCGGCGTGTCGATACTGACGCCTATTTTAAATTCAAATTTCCTCAACTGACTCCAACTTATCGGACTGGAGGATATCTAAAGAACGTTGACAGGTTCGACCCCGCGTTCTTCGGTATGTCACCTAAAGAAGCTGCGCTGATGGACCCGCATCAGCGACTCTTCCTACAAACGGCCTATCACGCCATTGAAGATGCTGGCTATGCAGGGAAGATCCGCAACTCAGAGACCGGCATCTATCTTGGCTACGCGCATGATGCGATGTACAGGCACTACATTGATGACGTTGCGCCACAAGAAAAAGCATTATCTACTTTGGGTAACCTCGCCTCATTGACGGCAAGCCGATTGGCTTACACCTTGAACCTTCAAGGGCCGTCAATGGTCGTGGATACTGCCTGCTCCTCGTCCCTTACAGCGTTGCACCTTGCGTGTCAGGGGTTAAGGAATGGCGACTGTGATACTGCAGTCGTTGGTGCCGTCAATCTGATGCTTATGCCCATTGAGACAGGTGACAAAATTGGTATTGAGTCTGACGACGGCTTTACCCGCGCATTCTCTGAAGGCAGCACAGGCACGGGGCTTGGGGAAGGTGTTGTCGCAATAATGCTGAAACCCCTCGCCAAGGCAGTTGAAGACCAAGACCCTATTTGGGGTGTAATTAAAGGCAGTGCGATCAATCAAGATGGTCGCTCTGCAGGTATCTCAGCACCTAACGGCGATGCTCAGCAAAAAGTGCTCGTCAAAGCCTGGCGAGACGCCGGAATCGATCCTCGTGAACTCAGCTATATCGAAGCTCACGGCACAGGCACTAAACTGGGTGATCCCATTGAAGTGGCAGCAATAAACGGCGCTTTCAAGCAATTCACCCCAGAAACAGATTTTTGCCAAATTGGTTCTGTGAAAACCAACCTTGGCCATCTGGACTCTGCTGCGGGTCTGGCAGGCTTAGTCAAAGTCTTGCTGTGCCTCAAGCACGAACAAATCGTCCCCTCTCTCTTTTACAGCGCACCCAATCCTTCAATCCAGTTTGATGGCGCAGTTTCAGTTGCAACGAAAAACCAACACTGGGCAGGCGAACAACGCTTTGCAGGCGTGAGTGCATTTGGCTTAAGTGGTACGAACTGCCATATCGTGCTTCAAGCACCACCCGCTCAGGACATTTCTAAGCACCTTGATTTAACGACATACCCGTTTTTCTTATCTGCAAAAACTGAAGCGTCTCTATCACTACTTATTGGCAAAACGGCGGCTTGGCTAAAAACACATCCAGAAACTCGACCTCAAGACTTAAGCTACACAAGCATGTTTGCGCGCGCGCATCATGAACACCGATTTGCTGTCACTTTCTCGACAGTGCAATCGCTTGTTCAGGCACTGGAGGAACAGCAAAATACACAAGAATATGACCGATCAATCAACGCCGATAATGACGACACAATAACGAGAGCGTTAGCGCACTTCTATGCAGGAAACACGCCATTCAGCACCGCAGAGTACTCTCTATCAGGCCGCTGCATTTCCATGCCGGGGTATGCATTTGAGCCACAACGTTGCTGGACCACAGTACCAGAAACCGCGGTAAGCGCAGAGCCAACAGTGACAATGACTGAGAGCAAAAAGCCAGCCATTGTCCTGCCAGACGTTGATGTTGAAAGCGGCGACGTTTCCACCACATCTCAAGTGGTGGCTAATATTTGGGGGCACACGTTAGACATCGATTCACTCTCACTTGACGATGACTATTATGCACTAGGCGGAGACTCAATCTTCGCACTAGACGTTCAGCAGTTGGTAAAGAGCGAACTGGGTGTCAGTATTGAGCTCCACGAGTTACTGGACCATGCCGTGTTTGAAGCATTTTCTGCACTCGTTGAGTCCAGAATTGACGAAGATGCCGACACGTTAGAACACAGTGTCGACCCAACGGACTCACACCAGAATGTTCCGCTGTCATTTGCGCAAAAACGTTTGTGGTTTTTGGAACAATTAGAAGACTTAGGCTCTTCTTTAAACCTTCCAACTGCCCTTGAACTAAAAGGGGTATTGGACGTCGATGCGCTGAAAAAATCCATTGAAATCATTGTTGATAGCCACCCTGTTTTACGTGCTCGCGTCGTATCGGAAGACAACTCGGTTTATCAAACGTTTGATGCATCTGGCACTCCATTCGAGCGTCTAGATGTCAATCCCAATGAGCTCGACATTACGTTGGAGCGTTTGGCAAACAAGCGTTTCGAACTGGAGGAAGGCAGTCTCTTTTCAACGTCGCTATTGCGTGTTGAAGAAACACACCATGTCTTGTTTATCAACTGTCACCATATCATTGTTGACGGGTGGTCTATCGGGCTGATCATTCAAGAGCTTGGTAAGCACTATGCCAGCCTTACGCAAGGGATCTCTCCGCAGCAAACCCACAGCTCTGCTTTTTCCGATTATGCTCTCCAGCAACAAACGCTGACTTCCACAAAAAATGAAGACGATTTTTGGTCTCAAAACCTAAAAGACTTACCACGTAAACCTTGGCTTCCAACGGATTTTCCACGACCGAAAAAACAAAGCCATGCTGGTGCCTCACTTGAAATGATGTTGGATGAAGCACTTTCAGAAAAGGTGAAAAACTGGAGTAAGAGCCAGGGATTGACCCTATATATGGCATTGAAAGCGGCATTTGATATTTCGCTGTCCGCATACAGTGGCCATACGGATATCATCGTCGGAACCCCTGTTTCAGGTCGAGAAAGCAAAAACGGTCAAGATTGGCGCCACACGGTAGGGCTTTTCATCAACAATATTGTCCTTCGAAGCCAAGTATCACCTGAAAAAAACCTTTCGACTTTCCTCTCGGAAGTTAAGCGGCAATGCGTGAGCAGTTTTGCGAATCAGACAATGCCATTTGACCGTCTCGTGGAGTTGTTGCAACCGGAGCGAGATCTTTCTTCAAGTCCTTTATTTCAAGTCATGTTCGCGCTTCAAAACTCACCAGTGGATGCCGTTCACATTGACAACTTGACGATGCGTGCTTTACCGCCTTTAAAGCAAACGAGTCAGTATGATCTTACGCTGAATTTGTTTGAATCAGGCGATACCATTTCTGGTGCATTTGAATACTGCAGTGATCTGTTCGATGAAGCCTCTATCGCTGCATTATCAACATTATATGTCGACATTGTCAGCCAAATGGTTGAACAGACTGACTCGACCATCGAAAGCCTGCTCGGGTGGAAAGACGGTGAACGGAAGTCTGAAAGCACGAAACTAACAGGTGCTAAACCAGAAAGCTGGAGCACAGCCGTACTGAAAGCCTTTGCCGACAATCCAGATGCAATCGCCTTTGAATACGCTGACCGCACAGTGACGTATCAAGAGTTTGTTGAGCAAGCTTCTCGTGTCGCGCATGACTTGCAAAGAGAAAACACCGATGTATCTTTGACGGCCGTCATCGGCAAAACGCCTGAGGATTTGGCGACTGGCGCGCTGGCAATTAGCATCGCCGGCGGCAGCATGCTGGCTTTAGATGGCAAAGAGTCAACAACTTATTTGCGCAATCTTCTCAAGACATCTGGCGCAACGGCTGTCCTGTCAAATACCTCGTTAAGCCTGTTCGAGCAATTACCATCACACGCGCTGTATTCAGGGGAAGGTGCCGACGTTGAGATTCTGACCAATAGAAAAGCACTCACCTTTGAAATCAGCCTTTGGGACAGTCGTGCTGGTGAGATCCAAACGGTCAACCAGCAAGCATTCAGTCACTGGCTTGGACAACTAGAATCCTCGGCCACGGTTTTGACCGGACAGCCATGGATCGCCGCAAAACACGACAACCTTGATCAGCTTATTCTGGATGGGCTTTATCCCGTTTCGCAGGGGGCAACTGTCGTTTTTTCAGACACACCAACCTCTTTGCCTCCTTTGGCATTAACGGATGCAATTAAAGGAGCGTTGGCCTCAAAGCTTCCTGCGTACATGGTACCGACGGATCTTGTCGTACTTGATTCGCTGCCTACCACGCCAAACGGAAAGATAGATAGAAAAGCACTGCCCGACATGCGCGAGGCGACGAAAAAAACCAACATGTCTTTGTCGCTTTCGCCCTCTGTAGCGCGTTGGCATGAATTGCTGCAACACGCACCTATGCTGCACAGCTTGCCGCTAAGTGCTACACGAAGCAGTAACAGTTACGTCCCATCGCGACTGCCCTCAAAGCTGTCAAAAGACAGCATCGAACAACTGCACAAACTGGCCAATAGCCATGACGTAGATATGAACTGGCTTTTGCTGGCAATACAGGCAGCAACCATTGCATATCGCGGCTATGAAACCTCCTTGGTGATTGAAGCGACCAAGGATGGCGAAAGCAAGCCGCTGGCTTTCATCGTTGAGCCTAAGTGCTCGCTTATTGAGTTGGCCACTGAACTGGCAACGACATGGCATGCACTTCCAGAATGGGACAGCGAACAATACTGTGAAGAATTATCTCTTGGTAATAAAGCACACCATCCTGTCTATCAAATCGGATTTGGCGATCAGAAAAGCCGTCAAACACTCGATCTGACGCTAGTATCATCAGACGATGAGGTCACGTGGCTCTTTAACCACGCGATTTTAGACGCACCGTCTGTTAACGATTTGGATTCAACGTTTGTCCAACTTGCATCCCAATTGCTGTTAAAGCCCGCGCTGCCAACCACCGCATTCACGCTTATTGACCCTCATGGCTTGGAAGCGGTTAAGGCGTGGAATGCACAAACACCTGCTGCATCTATCGGCGGAGATTTACTTTCTCTGTTTAACCGTTCTTTGCATCAATTTGGTGGAAATACAGCATCTCGCTTTATCTCTGAACACGGACAGGCGAGTGAGCTTAGTTATTCAGACCTCGACATGCGTTCGACGACTGTTGCCAAATGTTTGATTGAATCGGGCGTTAAAAAAGGGGACCTCGTTGGTCTGTATTTGTCCCATTCAGAACAGTTGATCATTGCCCTTCTCGGCGTCTTAAAAGCGGGAGCTGCGTATGTTCCTCTAGACCCGTCGCATCCCGTTAGTCGAAATGCCTTAATTCTGGACGATGCTTCATGCAAATGGACACTCACAAATACCGCTTTGCAAGAAGCGTTATCCGCTTCTAAAACGCTCACTGTTTGTATTGATTCTCTTCCAGCCGTTGATGAATCAACGACCTTGCCAACCGTATCTCACGAAGACCTCGCCTATGTTATTTACACATCAGGTTCTACGGGTAAACCTAAAGGGGTAATGATCAGCCATGGTGCTGCCTTTAACTTCATTAAAGGGATGCATCAACAGTTGCCCGTTTCACAGCGCAACAACTGGCTATGGGTGACCACCGTCAGCTTTGATATCGCCTTGTATGAATGGCTGGGATGCTTAAGTCTTGGTCATTGCTGTGTGATTCCGAGCAGCGAGGTGATCGCAGATACCCAGCGCTTAAACGCGCTGATCAAGGACGAAGACATTGGCCTTATTCAAACAACACCTTCGAGGTGGAAGCTTCTTCTTGATAATGGCTTTGAAGGACAAAGTAGCCTGCTCGCGCTCTGTGGTGGCGAAGCACTGCCTAATGACACCAAGTCTCGCCTCATCCCGCAAGTGCAGGCACTATGGAATTGTTATGGCCCTACCGAAGCCACGGTATGGTCACTCCTTTCAAAATGCGAACTTGAAGAAGATGTCACCCTAGGAAGAAACTTACCGGGTTATCAGCATTTTGTGCTTTCCTCAGCAGGACAAATGCTGCCTAAGGGCGCGGTGGGTGAACTGTGTATTGGCGGTGCGAGTCTGGCTGAAGGTTACTTTCAGCAAGAGGAGCTCACCGCCAAGCAGTTCGTCAATACGGAAGCAGGCTTTGTCTACCGCACAGGCGATCTCGCCCTATTGAATCAAGATGACACCATCTCATACAAAGGCCGCATTGATGACCAAGTAAAATTGCGAGGGCACCGCATAGAGTTAGGCGAAATCGCTAGTCACATTAAAGGACACGATAACGTCGACGATGCGGTTGTTATCGCACGTAACAACGTTTTGGTTGCTTACATCGTATCAGCAGGTGAACGCGATGATGCCCTTCCTCTTCAAAAGGCGGTTTCTGATTCAGAAAACGGTTGGATTCATCTTAGTGATAACCAAGCTCAAAACATTGACGTAAACCAAAACCATGATGCGTCTTTCTTGGTCACAGGTGGACTCATACAGTCCGACTCCGTCTGCAATCTTCCCTTGCGTGACACTGCCGTCCTGCTTAATAGTACTTTAGCGGGGACGTTTAGTGGTGGCATCTACAGATTGAATGAAGCTGATCTGGCGTGGCCTCACATGCCTCTTGGGCAATCTCTGATGACCCAACAGGTCAACAGGTCACCCCAAGGTGTGAATCGCATTCTTGTGGGATCGCAATCAAAAAACGTTGTCTTAGTGAAAGGATGCGATAATCGCCCTGTATACTCGCAGCCTTACGCACCCTCATTCCAAAAGCAACTCGACCAAACCAAAGCGATCCTCGAGCAAAAAGAAGACATCACGTCAGCACTGGTTTGCGTCAATGGCCAGAATCAAATCATCGCTTTTGTTGCAGGCTCCGACGGACACCTGTCTATCGATGAACTCAAAACATATCTCTTTAACTCGGTCAGTCGACAAGCCTTCCCTCACCATATTTATTGTGTTGAACCGACGGAGCTAGAACTTCATCGAAATCACCCTCTAGACTTAATCGAAAAGGTGATGACCAAGCGACCACTAAGTGATGTTGAAACCAAACTAAAAGCAATTTGGTTAAGTGTTTTGGATGTTCAAGACATAGGCCTTTCAGACAACTTCTTTGCGATAGGTGGTCATTCTCTTCTCGCCGCCAAAGTCATATCGCGTATTACCGACGAATTAGGCGTTTCTACCCCTCTGAAAACGCTTTTTACTCACCCTACGCTCGCGCAACTTGCTGACGCTATCGAGACCTCCTCTAGGCTGCAAGGTGATACAGAAACACGCATTACAGCAGTAGCACGAGACAAAAAATTACCACTCTCTCTCACCCAACAAAGACTGTGGCTCATCGAGCAAATTGGCGACCGCTCGGCAGGTTACAACGTATATGATGGGTACCGATTGGCGGGCTCACTAAATGAAACCTTACTGAAAAAGGTCATCTCTGGCGTCATTGCCAAACATGAAGTGTTCAGAAGCCGATTCCCAACCCAAGATGGTCAGCCATATCTTGTCATTGATGAGGTCCGTGGCTTTGACCTCCCTTCAGAAGAATGTAGCGACGAGACGCTCAACGCGCTGCTCGAAAAGGATGCTCTAGCACCGTTTAATCTGGAGAATGGACCACTATTCCGGATACGTTTATTTAAACTTGCCGATGACCACCATGTTCTTTGGATCAACATGCACCACATCATTACTGATTTGTGGTCTGTTGGCTTATTGATGGAAGAAATCATCAATGCATATAGAACCGAACTTGCGGGAGAAACTGCGGACCTCTCCCCTCCGGCTCTCCAATACGCTGACTATGCCGTGTGGCAGCATGAACATGTTTCTTCAGATACGTTTAGCCGTGAAGTTCGCTACTGGCAGCATCAGTTGGAAGCACTGCCACCGTTGCTCGAGTTGCCTACGGATCACCCAAGACCTGTCGTGCAACAATTTGACGGTGAAAAGATAACCGTCCGTCTCTCGCCGACGTTAACTGAAAAAGTAAAAGCACTCTGTGAAAGCCAAGAAACCACGCTGTTTAATCTGCTGCTTGCCACCTATCAGATCCTGCTTTCACGATATGCTGGTAGTGATGACATTGCCGTCGCTTCACCGAGTGCGGGACGCACACATCACGATGTCGAGTCAATGCTTGGCTTTTTCATCAATACTCTCATCCTTCGCTCTAACGTGGATGCATCGCTGACATTCAATGACTTTCTAAAACACGTCAGTCACACAGCGGCTGATGCCCAAACCCATCAAAGCGTTCCCTTTGAGCATTTGGTCGAAGTTCTACAACCAGAAAGAAATACCAGCCACCAGCCTTTGGCACAGGTGTCGATGGCACTGCAAAACGCGGTTTCCAACAGTCTTTCGCTCAATCACCTTGCGCTTCCTAATCTTTCGCTTTCTCCGATTGAAATTGACGCCAGCGTGACGAAATTTGACCTGACCTTATGGTTATCGGACCAAGATCAAGCCTTAACGGCTGTTTGGGAATACAACACCAGCTTGTTCACTCGTGAAAGTATCGAAGAAATGGCAAGCCACTTCGAAATATTGCTTGAGTCGGTAGTATCAAATCCAGCTAGCGTGATCAGTGAGTTGTCGTGGCTGACAAAACAAGAATGGCAGCACTTGGTGCATGACTGGAACCAAACCTCTGAAGACTACGATCGCAACATGACGTTGCATGGCTACTTCGAGACCCAAGTTGCGCTTCGTCCTGAAGCAACCGCGTTGGTTGAACATGGAGGACGAGAAGTCAGTTACAAGGCACTCAATGAGGCTGCAAACCAGTTAGCACATCAATTGCGTGAAAACGGTATCACCCGAGGCTCACTGGTGCCAGTTTGCTTAGAACGAAGTGCAGACATGGTTGCTGCTGTCATGGGGATAGTAAAAGCAGGTGCAACCTATGTGCCGATTGAGATTGGTTCCCCAGCGTCACGAGTAAGAAACATACTCGCGCAGGTCGACAAAGCCAATCGCCAAACGTCGATGGTTACTTGCCAATCCCAGCTTAATAGCTTTAGGCATGCGAAGTGGTTAGACGGAAACATAGACCGTTTTATCGTAATGGATGCCCTCAGTCGCCGTTTACCTGCAGAGACAGATAACTTTACCGAAACGCAAGCAATGTTCGATCATATTGCGGAAAGTGCGACTGATGAGATCACTGCAGGCGGCTTCAGAAGTATCTACACAGGCCGTTGTTTCAAGCAACACCAAGTCGACCGATATCGTGATCATGTAGTTGGCCTGTGCGCCCCCTCTTTGAATAAAGAAGCACATGTGCTCGAATTGGGTTGCGGCTCAGGTTTAATCGCGTTTGAAATTGCCCCTCTTGTTGAACGTTACTACGCTATCGACCCGTCAGAAGTGACGCTGGAAGCGAATCGGGTTAAACAATCAGATACGCTGCCTGGTCTTTCGTTCCAGCAAGGGTTTGCTCATGAAGAGCTAGATATCCCACCGGAAAGTCTCGATCTCATTTTGTTGGCGAGTACCGCGCAATTCTTCCCAGGGTATTGCTACACAGAGTCTGTGATAGCTAGTCTCGTCACGCTCCTCAAACCTTCAGGAAAGATTGTTTTCTGTGATCTGCCTGATTTGGGACAAAAAGACGCACTGGAAGCATCGCTTGTCACTCACCATGCCACAGATCCGGAAAACACAAACGCCGCCTGGCAACAAGATTTAGAAAAACCGCTCTACTTTCACCGAGCATTTTTTGAAGAACTTACAGCGACAATTGGGTCCCTCTCTCAGCCTGTTTTCACCTCCAGAGAAAACGACTTCGATGACGAACTGCAATACCGCTTCGACGTGGTGATACAAAAAGGCGTGGAAACAGCGACAGACACCCCGCTGGTAACAACGAAGTGGCATCAACAGCAACAACCCACAGACAATCTTGATGTGACAGTGCTGCCGAGCGACTCGTCTTATATCATTTTTACATCAGGGACGACGGGCACGCCAAAAGGCGTAGAGATGCAGCATCAAGCTGTTTTCAACACCCTGAACTGGGTTAACAAAACACAGAACGTAGGCCCAAGTGACCGACTTCTGTTTGTGACATCACTGTCTTTTGATCTCTCCGTTTACGATATCTTCGGCGTGTTGGGTGCTGGGGGGAGCGTCCGGATCGCCTCCAATGATGAGTGCAAAGATCCGGAGCAACTGGCGAACATTCTGCTGCACGAACCCATCACATTCTGGGATTCCTCACCAGCATATATGAAACAACTCATGCCGTTGATGGAAGGGCTGCTTAGCCAGCCAAACACCGACAATACAAAGCTACGCAAAGTTTTCTTCAGTGGAGACTGGATTGGCTTGGCCCTGCCTCAACACGTGAAGCAGTATTTCCCGAATGCCAAAGTGCTCGGTCTGGGTGGGGCGACCGAAGCAGCCATATGGTCAAACTTCTATCCAATCGATCAAATACAGGCTTCTTGGACAAGTATTCCCTACGGAAGACCTATTTCAAACGCACAGTATTATGTCCTTGATAGCACACTGTCACCGTGCCCAGTCGGGGTGCCCGGTGACCTATATATCGCGGGTGATTGTCTGGCGAAGGGCTACTACGGTGATCAAGAAATGACCGAGAAGAAGTTCATTCGAAACCCTCTTCCAGAAACGCCTAGCACTCGCCTTTATCATACGGGGGATCGCGCACGCTGGATGCGTTCAGAATCCGGCGTCCTTGAGTTTCTTGGCCGTCAGGATTTTCAGGTCAAACTGAGAGGTTTCCGTATCGAATTGGGTGAAGTTGAAGCAAAACTGCTCGCCAACGATGCCATTGAGGAAGTGTTTGTCCACCTTCATCGAGACCCTGAAGGCAATGAAGCGTCTGATTGCCTCGTCGCTTACTATATTTGCGCAGATCATACATCCGCCTCCTCGGACACACTACGCTACTTCTTAGCTGAGCACTTACCCGAATACATGATTCCTACCCACTATGTGGAAATGGAAGCATTCCCTGTCACATCTAACGGCAAACTCGACAGATCTGCGTTACCAGAACCACAGTCTAGTCGTGACGAAGTCGCAGATATCGTGTTGCCTGAAACAGCTCACGAATCAGCGTTGTTGGCACTATGGCAGGCAGAGTTTAGTCGTTCTAACATCAGTACCACCGACGACTTCTTCCACATTGGTGGCAACAGTATCAGTGCGGTGAGACTCATTGGAGCCATTCAAAAGAATTTAGGCGTGACAGTGCCACTTCGCGCTATCTTCGAACATCGCTCAATCAAAGCAATGGGTTCCATGCTGAGCGAACTGTCAGAAGCACCAGAACAAGCTGATACGCTCGCGTTAATTGGCGATCCTGCACGTACTCACGCTCCTCTGACACCCGCACAAGCTGGTCTGTTTTTCATTGACCAATTTGAGAAAGGTTCATCGGCTTACCATATTCCTACGCTGGTAAAACTTACACCTTCTGCCAATATCAACATGCTTCAGCGCGCGTTGGAACGCGTAGTCGAGAGACATGCAATCCTTCGAACACGCTTCACGTTGAGCGAAACCCAAGAGCCCGTGCAGAGAATTACTGACTCGGTCCCTGCACTTACTGTTCACCATACTGATGAGGCTCACACCTTGTCTCAGTTGATTCATCAACTGACAGAAGCTGACTTTGACCTCACAGAAGAAAACCCTGTGAGATTAGCCCTTGTCAAAGACAACGATGACTCTTACCTGCTGATGGTATTTCACCACATTGCCTTTGACGGTTGGTCAGCAGATATCTTCCTTAAAGATTTGGCTACAGCTTACACCAAGCTAAAAGATGGTCATGACTCGGCACTACCGCAACTGCAAGCAAGCTTTGCGGACTATGCCGCGTGGAATAAAGCGGTACTCGAAAATGGCAGAATGCAGGCATTGGAAGATTATTGGATTCCACAGCTGGCGGGATACCAGAATCTAGAACTCAGCACTGACTATGCTCGCCCTACCGTTTTTGAGTATCACGGCAACGAGTCAACTTTCGCACTGAGCGAAAAAGACTCAGTTGCGCTTCGCCAACTTGCAGAAGCGCACAGCGTAACCCTCAACACAATCATGATCTCGGCCTTCTATGTCGCACTTGCGAAGCTATCCGGACAACATGACATAGTGATTGGTACGCCATCTGACAATAGGAATCATAGCGACACTCAAGAGATTATTGGTCTGTTTATCAATGCATTACCTATAAGGTTCAATGCAAACGAAGCCATGACTTTGGCCTCACTATTCAATCAAACAAACGCCACGATGCTTGATGCGAAAACCCATCAAGACATGCCATTTGAAGCACTTACCCAATGCTTGGATGTCACCAGAGACACATCAAGACACCCGATATTCCAAGTAATGTTCAGCGTCCAGTCATTTGCCGGGAATGAGCAGGCACGAGAAGATCTTCCGTTTGAAGCCCCAGCAAATGAGATAGGCTCTCTTTTCCCGCAACGCGCGAAGTTTGATTTGAACGTGTTCATCGATGACAGTGCTAGTGCGCTGAGTGGCGAGTTGGTGGGCGCATCCGCACTCTTTTCGAAAGCAACCTTGACGCGAATCGTGCACATGTATCGCCATGTACTGACACATTGCATAGCCGCACCACAGCAAACGATCGCGGAAATTGGCTCTCTGACGAAAGAAGATCATCAATGGCTATCATCAAAAGCAACGGGGGCAGCCACTTCTCGAGACAACACAGAGACACTAATTAGCTTGTTTGAGAAGCAATGCCTTCTCACACCAGATGCTGTGGCTTTGTATGAAGATAACCAGCACGTGACATATCGTGATCTCAATGTTCGTGTTAATCAGCTGAGTCACTTATTGGTTCAGAATGGCATCGCACCTGGCGATCGGGTGGGCATCTACCTCTCTCGGAGTGTGGTGAGCACCGCCGCAATACTTGCAACGCTTAAATCCGGCGCAACCTATGTTCCACTGGATCCTAGCTATCCTGAGAGTCGACTCGCTTTCATGGTCGACGATGCGCAAGTTTCAGCGATGTTCGTAGCGTCTTCTCTGCCTCGTTTAACTGCAAACGAAAACGTCACACACATCAGTATTGATCGCATTGATTTTCGCACTCTGCCAACCCACTCGGTCGACTTAAGCGACTATTCGACTCCCCTCTATGTGCTTTACACATCAGGCTCAACAGGCAAGCCCAAAGGGGTAATCGGAACACAACAGGGATTGATAAATCGACTTTACTGGATGTGGGAGCAGTACCCATTTGCAGAGAATGAAGTCAATTGCCATAAAACATCACTCAACTTTGTTGACCACGCGTGGGAGCTTTTTGGTGCCCTGTTGAAAGGAGTACCAACACTCATCATACACGGCCGGGACAGCAAGGATTTATTGACGACGGCAACAAAAATTGCCCAACACAAGGTGACAAGACTTGTCGTGGTGCCCTCGTTACTCGATGCAATACTCAGCTTACCGGAACACAGAAGTGCTGACTTTAACAGCATTCAGAGCTGGACTAGCAGCGGCGAAGTATTGCAGGCAAAGACAGTGAATGCCTTCTATCAACGTTACCCCGTGTCTACGCTTCTCAATATCTATGGATCTTCTGAAGTGGCTGCGGATGTAACCTGTTTCGATACCCGTGAATTAAAAGGGTTTGATGGACGAGTAACCGCGGTGCCAATTGGTAAGCCGATTACCAATGTTTCACTAATTGTCGCAGATTCCCAAGGAACCCCTTCTCCTGTCGGTACCGTTGGAGAACTCTACATCGCTGGCTCTTGCCTTGCGCAAGGCTACACCCAGTTAGCTGCTACGGATGAGCGCTTCGTGACTCTGGATTGTCACCAAGATCGTTTGTTTAAAACAGGCGATCTCGTTAAGTGGAATATCCATGGTTCTTTGGAGTTTGTAGGCCGGACCGACTTCCAGATAAAAATTCGCGGTCACCGAATTGATATCGCCGATGTTGAATCCAACCTCCTTGCTATTGACGGGATTGCACGAAGCATTGTAACCAGCGTAGACATTGGAGGAGACACGTCCTTAGTCGCTTACATCGTGCCAACGTCAGGCAGCGATGTCACACCCACAGACATCGACACACTGTTACGTGCACGACTGCCTGACTACATGGTTCCGAACTTCATCGAAATCTTGGATGCAATGCCACTGACTCCAAACGGAAAAATTGATCGAACCGCTCTCCCTCTCCCGAGCACTCGCTCTTCTGTGATAAGTCAACAAGCAGAGGCACCGCGTACGGATGTTGAACATAAAATAGCGTCCATCTGGAAAGACATGTTTGCCACTGAAGAGGTCTGTATTAATCAGAGCTTTTTTGCAGCCGGCGGGAACTCGATTTCAGCGGTCAAGCTCGTCGCGATGATTGAGCAAAACCTTGGGATGACGGTGAGCTTGCAAGCGCTGTTTACTAACCCGACGATCAAAGGCATAGCAGCGTCAGTTTCAGAGAACAGAACACAAGCGATTCCGGTTATTGATACCGAGCACGCGCCACTTTCATTTGCTCAAGAAAGACTGCTATTTATTGAGCGCCTTGAACAAGGCACGGATGCATATCACCTGCCCACCTTACTGGCCTTGGCGCCATCCGTTGATGTTTCTGTTCTCAGCGATGCCATCACTCATGTGGTTGAAAGGCATCAGATCCTTCGAACTGTCATTTCCACGGATGCCGCAGGAAAGGACTATCAGCGCAGTATCTCTAAACCTTCTTTAATGACAGAGATAAACGCGAGAGATGACGAAGATATTCAAGAATTGGTGGCAACGTTTATTGAAAAGCCGTTTGATTTCGAGCACGAGTGTCCACTTCGAATCGCATTTGTCCGTCAGGCAAACCAAAATTATGTGCTGTTTGTTTTCCACCACATCGCTGTAGATGGTTGGTCGACCGATATCTTTATGTCGGAGATTTCGTCAGCCTATGACGCGTTGTTAATTGGTGAGTTTCCGACGTTACCTTCACTTGATATTCAGTATGCTGACTATGCAGCATGGCAAAGGAGCACGATGGATGCGTCTGCCATTGACGAACAAGTCTCGTACTGGAAAGGTCAGGTTGAAGGTATTGATACGTTAGCATTGCTGACTGATCACCATCGTCCTAGCCATGTCGATTACCGTGGCGATAACATTCTTTTTAATTTGGACGAAGCCCTCTCTGCGTCATTGAGAAAACTGGCGGTAGATAATGAAACAACGCTTTACACTGTATTGCTTGCGGGCTTTGCTAACATGCTCAAAACGTTGTCTGGCCAGTCCGACTTTGTTGTAGGCACACCTTCAGACAATCGCGATCACCCGCAGTTGCACAACCTGATCGGTTTCTTCGTAAATACGTTGCCACTTCGCATCTCTGTTGCGGAAGAAACTTCAGCACGTGCGCTCATCGGTGCACTCCACCATACGTTAGGTGAAGCCAAATCACATCAAGCACTGCCGTTTGAAAAATTGGTAAGCGCGTTAAATGTGCCTCGGGACACATCCAGACATCCGTTGTTCCAAACAATGTTCAGTTTGCAGTCGTTTGGCCGTCATTCAGGAAATCATGGCGACAGTCAGTTTGGACAAATCATTCCAACGGGTTCATCGACTGAATCGGTCGCCAGATACGATCTAAGCCTGTTCATGGATGACAGCGAATCAGCCATTCAAGGACGGTTTAACTTTGCCGAATCGCTTTTCCGCCGCTCGACGGTTGAACACTTCGCACAGCTGTTCGTTGAATCGCTAAAAACCCTCGTTCACAGCCCTGACTCAAGTTTGTCTCAGCAGGCTGTTTTAACGGGCTCTGACAAAGAGATCGTTTTCCAATATCAGAACGCTTCCGCTAAAACTGAGTACTCTTCTTCGTTGAAAGCAAGATTCGAAGAAATGGTCGCGGAAAACCCTGACGCCCCTGCAGTGGTTACCTCCGAAGGAACCTTGTCATACGGACAATTGAACGAGAAAGCCAATCAGTTGGCGCATACGTTGATTGAGGCAATGGCATCTGAGAAGCAAGCGTCGAGATTGGTTCCTCTTATGCTTTCACCAGGCGCAGATGTCCTCATCAGCATCATTGGCGTGTTGAAAGCAGGTTGTGCCTATGTGCCCGTCTCTCCCGATTATCCGAAAGAGCGAATCGCATTCATTTTGGCGGATACGGGCGCAAGAACCATCGTCACTGAGTCATCATTTGAAACGCTGTTGGCGTCAGTGTCAGATTCCACGACGCTCACAACAATCTTGATGGACGACCATCGTCGAGACACTGCCTCTAAGGTAAACCCTGATTGCAGCCTGCAAAGCGATGATCTCGCTTATGTCATTTACACCTCAGGTACCACTGGGAAACCTAAAGGCGTTATGGTCGAGCACCGCAATGTTGAGAACTACCGTCAGGCTGTCTCTCCATGGATGAGCACCGTGAACAATGTAGATTTCTCTACCAACTACTGCTTCGACTTAACGGTGACGACAACACTCATCCCTCTTCTGAGCGGCAAATCAGTTTGTGTCTACACAGGCGATATATTGGACACCAAGGCTTACCAACACCATTTGATGGCCAACCGGATTGAGATGGTAAAGACCACGCCAAGTCTGGCAAAAGCCTTGCTAAATGAGTATGACGGACAGCCTCTTTCCGTTCTCATGCTCGGTGGTGAAGCACTTGAAACCTCGACGCTGGAGAGCTTATCAGCGACAGCTAAGCTAATTCTCGATGAGTATGGACCAACAGAGACAACCGTTGGCGCGATGATTTCTCAGGTCCATCCGAAAAAAGATAAAGGCATCGGGTTTGCGTATCCGAATGTCAGTCTGCATAACCTCTCTCCATCAGGCATGCCTTTGCCAGTCGGTGCAAGGGGCGAACTCTATATCGGCGGAGCATCTGTCACCCGAGGCTACTTGAACCAGAAGACGCTGACAGAGAAAAGCTTCTCAATGCATCCTGTTGGTAAGGATGGCGGCATGGTCAAGCTCTACAAAACAGGTGATGAGGTTTCTTGGAACAAGGATGGATCGCTGCGTTATCTCGGTCGTGTTGATGAGCAGGTAAAACTGCGTGGTTATCGGGTAGAACCTGCTGAGATTTCTGCTCACATACTTGCTCTTAAAGAGGTCGAAGATGCCGTTGTAATGCCTATTGGCAACCCAGCCAGCCATCTCGCGGCATATATCGTCAAATCGCCAGAAATAGGTTTATCGGAAGATCGCCTAAAACAGGTGCTTCGCGATGCGCTCCCAGAATATATGGTTCCAACATCCTTCGTGTTTATGGATAACCTGCCAAAAACGGCTAACGGGAAGTTAAACAAGACGGCTTTACCTCAGCCTTCAAGAATCCAATCCCGAGGCCTGGTGCACCCAGTTACAGAAACCGAGAAAAACATCGCGCCTATTTGGCAGACGTTATTGAAATTGGAGGAAGTCTGCATTGAAAGCAACTTCTTTGAACTTGGCGGACATTCACTCCTTGCTGTTCAATTGGTCAATGAAATCAACAATGAACTGTCGCTTAGCCTATCGGTTAGAGAGTTCATTGAACGTCAAACCTTGCAGGACGTTGCTAAACGGGTCGATGAGCTACAACTGGCAAATGCGTTAGAGCGCGATCTAGACGATCAAGACGTCTTCACGGAAGAAGATTTCTTCTAACCGCAGGTTTAAAGGATAGTTATGAATATTGCGCAACACATTGAACAATGGCGAAAAGCAGGGATAGTGCTATTCGTCAAGGATGGAAAATTGGGTGCTCGGTCTAAACCGGGTGCCATGACGCCAGACATTTCGCAACACATAAAGGCGAATAAAGACGCCATCATTCTGTTTTTAGAACAACTTGATACGGAGAAGTTGCTGTCTTTTGACGCTTCAGATGAGCTGCATGCCGTCGCATCTTTTGCACAGCAACGTTTCTGGTTGCTCCATCAAATTACAGGGGGTAGCCCTCACCACAATATGGCGTTTACACTCCCACTGGCCAGCGATACACAACTGCCCTTGGTTAAAGAGGCGATAAGCATTTTGGTCTCGCGACACGCCAGCCTTCGGACATATTTCTACGCCGAGGAGGATACGCTGTTCCAAAAGATTGATGATCATTGTGTCCCAGGGCTAACCATCAGAACCGTGAGTAATGACACTGCGCTTTTTTCAGCCGTGAATGCTCACCATCAAACCACGTTTGACTTATGTCAGGCTCCGCTCATCAACTTGGCATTGTTTAAATCTGACGAAGGTCGAATCCTACTCTCGGTAGTCATGCATCATGCCATCGGGGATGACTGGTCAACGGCAATCCTCGGCAAAGAGTTTTTGGCAGCCTACCAAGCATTGGAGAACAACCGTCCTCCTGCCCTGCCTGAGATTAAGCATACATATGCCGACTACGCGCGCTGGCAACACAAAACGTTTTTTGACAATGGAAAGCCCTCAAAAAGGCTTCAAGAGCATCTTAATTTTTGGCGACATGAGCTGGCAGATGCGCCGCGCGCGATACGGTTCCCCGTAGATGAACAAACAGACAATTATCAATCCTATCAGGGTGAAAGAGCGACCCTCACCGTTCCCGACGCGTTAAGTCTCAAAGTGCGTAATTACGCAAAGCAAAACGGTGTCAGCATGTTTGAGTTAATGCTGGCATCACTCAGTGCACTGATGTTTAAGTGGGCAAACACGCACGATGTTGTCATTGGCTCTGTCGAAGCAGGAAGAGAGCAGCAAGAAGTGATCAATATGATTGGCTGCTTTATCAACTTTCTGGCCATACGCACGCAATACCAAAACGATGACACTCTCGCTTCACTGCTTAAAAATGTACAAACTACGTTTAGTAAAATACGAAAGTATCAAACGTGTCCCTTTGATTTTATTGTTAATGAAATCAACCCAGCACGAGGCGGCAAAAGTCCGCTCTATAACGTTTCTCTTCGTTATCAAAACATCCAGTTGCTGGACACTTCATCCATCAATGGCGATACCGCACTGGACGATCTTTTGCCGGATGCCGTTAACGCTCAACTCGACCTAATGTTTTCGTTTATTGATATTGGCGAGAGTACCGCGTTGTGTTTGGACTACAACACAGCGATGTTTGAGCCAACGTTGGCGAAGGCTCTCCTTGAGGACTACTGGAAGATCATTCTCACTTTCGTCGATAGCGACAACACGACAATCAGTAACCTCGCGCTAAGCAATAAATTACTGGCCTACTCAGAGCCATCAACCTATCTTCTGGGTAATTTTTCCGTTGAACCGATGCAACCTTCACTCGCGTTTTGGCACGATAAACTCGATTTTGTGCATCAATGGAAATTTGGACCTTTCAACCAGATACAACAAGAGTTGCTAAACCTAAATAGCGCGTTGTACTCAGACTTTACGGCAAACAGTGCCATTTTACTTAATTGGGAGAGTTGGCTCGTGGGCGGCCAACCGCTAGAGTTTGCTCAAACACAGAGCAGGCAGCTTCTCCAAATCATCACCCAGCAGGAAAAGCACTTAAAGCCTTGTCATATTGTATTTGGCCCACTGTCATCAAAAGTGGCTGAGGCATACAGTCAGCAGATTGCTGAGCTCGAAAACGAGTTCGTCAGCCAATTGGCAAACATTAGTCACATTTCGGTCACCCCAAATTCAACGTTATCAGCGTTATATCCTGTCAGTAATGCGTTTGATGAAGACAGCTTCAAGTCCGCCAACATCGCCTACACACCCGAAGGCTATGCCGCACTTTCAACGACTATCATTCGAACCTTGTACCGTCCGAAAAAGGAACAAACCAAAGTTCTGGTTTTAGATTGTGACAATACTCTCTGGCAAGGTGTTGTAGGAGAGATTGGCGCAGAAAAACTTGCGGTCACCGAACCGTTTAAAGCGATTCAAACACTGGCATTATCGCTGAAAAAGAAAGGTGTTCTTCTCGCTTTATGCAGCAAGAACGAAGAAATGGACGTGTGGAATGCCTTTGACCACACACCCGACATGCTTCTGGTCAAAGAGGACATTACCACTACCCGAATTAACTGGGCATCTAAGTCCGAAAACATCCGCGCTATCGCGGCTGAACTCAACCTTGGTTTAGACAGTTTTGTATTTATTGATGACGACCCAGTGCAGTGTGCTGAAGTCACCGCAAACTGCCCAGAAGTCCTCGTTTTGCAAAGACCCAAGCTGGACACCATTTCAACGTGGCTCGCCCATTTATGGGTATTTGATGCCGCATTGGCTGATGAACTCGCGTCTGATCGCACCACACAATACAAACAAAACCAGAAACGAAACAAATATAAAGCAGCGGCAAAAACCTTCGCGGAATATCTCGCGTCACTGAACACTGTTATCACTTTCTCGCCAATCGAAGAAGGTAATTTGCCACGCGTGTCGGAGTTGAGTCTGAGAACGAACCAGTTTAACACCAGCTTACGACGATATGACGAAGCAACATTGGCAAAACGCTTCAACAGCAATCAGCTAAAAGGGTTTGTTGTCAGAGTCTCCGACATATTTGGCGATCTTGGCATTGTTGGTGCAGTTCTTTGGGAGAAACAAGACACCCAGTTTTGCCTCGACAGCTTCCTGCTCAGTTGTCGTGCTATGGGCCGTGGCGTCGAGCACAAAATGATGGCGTACTTTGGTGCCATCGCCGGCCACCACACATGCACTATTCCCGTCGCCGTTGGAGAGCGAAATACGCCAGCACGAAACTTCCTTTCACACATCGGCGTTTATCCCGAATCAACAGGGATCAGCGGAGACACCCTCGCACAAATTGAGTTCGATGCAACCAAAGCATCGAGCGACGCTTCAACGACGGCTAAAGGCACTAACGAAAACCAAAACGTAAAAGAACTAAAACTCCCCCTCTCTTCTTGGTCTGCAAGTGCCCTTCATTTCGACATGGCTAAAATTGTTGAAGCAAGCGGAACTCGCGCATCAGCGTTGGGGACATCTAAAACGTATGTTGCGCCAACGACAGAAATCCAAAAATTACTGTGCGACGAAATCGCGGCGTTGCTGCAAATACCAAAAGTAGGGCTAAAGGATAACTTCTTCTCTTTGGGGGGAAATTCAATTCAAGCCGTGCAATTTCAATCCATCCTTACCAAAAAAGGCATAAGCTTCGCGTTACCTCTCTTGTTCGGCGAACACGATTTAGCATCTCTGGCGGTAAGTATTAAAGACGAGTCAAATCAGAACGCTCTACCGTCGGCCACGAACAATATTGCCTACGATATCGGCTTTAATGATCACTGGCTATTTAGGCGGCCACAGAGGAACCATTGGAACGTGTCTGAGCTTTTTGTCGTGCGCGAAGACTTTGACCCAACCAATGCCAAAAAGGCCATCGTTGCCATCCTTCAACATCATGAGGGTCTGCGACGCGTATGGCGATACGAAGACGGAACTTGGCACCAGCACTATCAATCTTTGGAGGACATGAAAGACTGGTGGCTTGAATACGACTTTTCACATCTGGACTGCATTTCCCAAACGGTTGAATTGGAACAAGTCTGTACAGCATTGCAAAAGCAATTAGACATTGAAAAACAGCTGTTTTACGTCGTTAGATTTAAACTAGGCAATGAAACCCCTGGCAGGATATTTCTCGTTTTTCATCACCTAGTTGTTGATGGCTATTCACTAGGTGTTCTCAAAGAAGATCTTATGCTGGCCTATGGTCAACTGACAGCGAGGCAACCCGTTTTACTCCCGCGCACACAAACACAATTAAATCAGTTTATAGAACACCAGTTAGCACGAGCGAAAGCATCAGCTCCTGAGTATATCGAGAACTGGTTGAGTAAAGATTGGACGACGTGCGCGAACATCGATGACGTGTCGCTTCGCAATGCGAACGAACATAGCCTTGTAGAGCCCGAGTTGATTACTACGCAATTTGATGACGAACTCTCGGACCTGCTTGAGAAAGTCATCAAAAAAAACCGTTTCGATATAGAATCTCTGGTAATAAGTGCCCTCTCTCTTGCCTATCAGACTTGGACAAAGGGAAACAAAGCCTTCCTCTGTATTACACGTAACAACAGAGCGCACGAAGGTTTCAATTTAAGTCGCACCGTAGGTTGGATCTCCCGATATGATTTCGTCTACCTTGACCAACCGCAGTCTCATTGCATAGAAAGCTACCTGAGCGTCGTATCGAAGCAGATTTCGCAGGCTGAAAAACCAAGTCAGGCTCTGCAATACGCAAGATTTAAAGACCCACACTTAGCAAAGATGATTGCACCCATTCCCGAACACAATATTGAATTTAACTATGTGCCAAAAGCAAATTCGGTAGAAGATGCCCAAGATACGCTGGCACCTGAAAATAAAGGTAAGGAAGAAGGTCTGCATCCACCGACATTCGCGCCGTTTGGAAAACTGAGCTCGGAAAATGGCAAGTTAACCTTAGTGTGGGGATACAGCCCTGCCATGTATTCCAGAGAGGACATTCGCTTGTTCTCTTCACTACATATTCAACAAATTAGAAAACTCGCAAGAACGCTGCTAGATGGCAGCCATAAGTGATAAAGAAGGAGAATCGCTTGAAATCAGTCAACGCAGGGACGCTAACGAACAGTGATTGGTTTGTTATTCCATCACCAAATGCCAACGCGACAATGAGATTGGTTTGCTTCCCTTATGCGGGGGGAAGCGCAGCTAACTATCAAAGCTGGGTTAAACGACTCCCCGAATTCGTAGAGCTCGTCATTGTGCAACCTCCAGGGAGAGCATCAAGATTGTTGGAGCCAGCCATTTCAACAATGCCTGAAATGATGAAAGCACTACTGCCATTTGAACGCGAACTTACCGAGAAGCCTTACGTCTTGCTTGGGCACAGTTTAGGGAGTCGAATAGCGTTCCAGTTTGCAATCGAAGTCATTCAAAGAGGGGGAATGCCTCCTCTGCATTTTATTGCCTCCGGAAGCCGTGCGCCTCATACCCCAAAACTCAGCGAGCGGATTTGCGACCTGCCTGATGACGTATTTCTTGAGAAAATAGAGGCAATGAACGGCACACCAGTAGAAGTCATGCAAAACAAAGAATTGATGTCATTACTGCTGCCAATGTTAAAAGCCGATTTTACCATTGCGGATAACTACATCGCTGCCAAAGAAGCTTTACCCTGCTCTATCACTGCATTTTCAGGTGACTCTGATACGCAAGTTACCAAGGAACAATTGATTTCTTGGTCAGACCTAACGACACGTGATTTTAATTACGCATACTTTGATGGCGGGCATTTCTTCATTAATTCGGATTATAAAAACGTTACAAATCTCGTTAGTGAAATTTTAAAAAAAGTCCATTTTTGAACAAAACTGATAAACACATAAAAACCCACAAATCAAATAAAAATCCATTGCATTAAATTAGCCATTTAGGATCGACATGAACAATAAGTACACCCAATTATTTGAGCCTAAAACAAACTTAGATAGAATAAAAAACAAAGATGACCCATCAACTCAGTTAATCCAAGATTTCGCTCATCTTGAAAAAAGTTTACTTGACCAAGCTCAAATTGGTGTAGAGGACTACTTCCAATTTCTAGATAATAACGTGATACCTTTTACTATCGATGTGTCGTCACCACGATATATTGGCCACATGACATCCAGACTTCCCAACTTTATTCCTGAGATAGCCAAAATTATCACTAGAATGAACCAAAATGTGGTGAAAGTCGAAACATCAAACATTCTGACAAAGTTAGAAAGACAGGTGCTGTACACATTTCACAAACTGTTTTTTGATTTACATTCATCTTGTTACCCAAGCAATATTCATGATGAAGCTTCAGTCTATGGAACGATCACCAGCAGTGGTAGCATTGCTAATATGACCGCAATGCTTTATGCAAGAAACAGAAAGCTCATTGAGTTAGGCATAACAAAACCCGAATTAAAGAAAAAGGGATTTCATAAGTGTCTTCAATTACTAGGGTTTAAGGAAGCCGTTATTGTTGGAACTCGGCTAATGCACTACTCATTCAAGAAATCCGCCAATATACTAGGCATTGGCGAGGATGGAATACTGTATGTAGACACAGACGACAATAATCGTATGTGTGTTGAGGATTTAAAGTCAAAACTCGAGACATGTAAAAAAGAGAATGTCTTCGTGATATCGTTGGTCGGGATAGCAGGTGCGACAGAGACTGGCGCAATTGACCCTCTTCATTCTCTTCGTGAAATTTCAAACTCATATGGTATTCACTTCCATGTTGATGCAGCCTGGGGTGGCGGATTTATATTTTCTGACAAGTACAAACATAAGTTCTCAGGCATTCACTCATCAGACTCCATCACTTTTTGCGCACATAAACTGTTATATTCAGCTCAAGGAGCAAGTATGTGCTTATTCAGAAACATGAATGATGCAGACTGTTATTCAACTACTGCAAGCTATCAGTCACAACCTGGAAGCTTAGATCTAGGTCAATTTTCTTTAGAAGGATCGCGCGCAGCTAATTCACTTCTTATTCACGCTCTACTTAGGATTGTCGGCAAAGAAGGCTACTCTTATCTCATAGAAAAGTCGATGCAGAATACCGAACACTTAAAAAACACGATAAAATCAGAAGTATCTTTCCAATTATTAAAATCATGTGATTTAAATATCGTAAATTTTAGGTATATACCATCCAGATTACAAAACACTTGCCTTTCAGAAACTGACAATGCTGAAATCAACAAAATTAATGAGAAGATACAGGAGAGGCTATTTAATTTGAATGGCTGTTTTGTATCAAAAACTTCGCTCACTGAGCATAATATTTCGAAAGAGCCAATTACTGTTTTCAGGGTCGTCATATCTAATCCACTAACCACTACCGAGGACATCGACAGAGTCGTTACGGCCATATTAAATGCTGCTAACGTTTTTGATCAGGAAAGCAAAGCCAACAATGTCGACCATTTTGTCGAGGAAAGTGCTGTGTGAGTTCATCGTTCATTTTAGAACGCACATGAAGATAGTCTTCAAGAAGGAAACAGGAAGAGAACAATCAAAAATGAGTGAGCGTCTAATTGAAGAAATAGGTCTTTTTCAGGAGCATCGAGATATTGGAGTTGAAGTATGGTGGTGTCGATTTAACAGCCATCATCTAACCCAAAATCTGGGTTGCTCACTGAATATAGATATACCTGATGACATACGCCGATCAGTGCCAAAACGGCAAGCAGAATATATGGCCGGGCGAGTTCTTGCGCGACAAGCCTTAGCCTCTATAGGTTCAAATTCTACTGAGGTCATACGAAACGTGGACAGGTCACCAGGATTCCCTAAAGGCATTTCTGGTTCGATTTCACACACTCGTGATCAAGCATTGTGTGCAGTAACAAGTAATAATGCTATCAACTTCCTGGGCGTAGATATCGAAGATCTCTTATGCCACAAAACAGCAGACAACCTCTCCCGCCACATCATGAATACAAGAGAAGTGAAGTTTCTTGACGAGTGTAAGCTGTCTTTTAGGCAGTTTGCGACTCTCGTATTTTCGGCCAAAGAAAGCGTCTATAAAGCTATTTACCCCTATATCAAAGATGTTATTGGTTTTGAAACGTCAAAGGTAATTGGAATTAGCGAGAATCATATTGAATTAGCATTAGATGAGAGAATTGGAAAGCAACTACCTCAGTACTCGACATTTGAATGCCAGTTCACCATGACAGAGAATCAAATCATTACACTTGTTGCCCAATAAGCGTTTGTTATGTATTACATCGACATCAGGTCTGAACTGAGCACATTAGCGATGGCAGTCCACGGATAGGCGAATATTGTCTAACTCAATTGTATCTATCACGTCATTGGCTATTCAACGTTACTTTCCCAACGTTACTTTCCCAACGTTGTCTTTCCAAGATGAATAACGTTCGGAAAGCACAGAAAAAGCCGCTGACTCTCATCAGCGGCTTTTTCAATTCAGTTCAGCGTTTGTTGCTTACTTCGCAAACTCAGCAGCTTGTGACGCAATAACGAATTCTTCGTTGGTTGGTACGACGATAGCCACTGCATCCATCATTTCTGATTTCGCGATAATGCCGCCGTTACCGAAACGTGCTGCTTCGTTGCCCGCTTCATCTTCAACAAAGCCCAACAGTTTCAGGTTCTTCAGGATTTCACGGCGGATTGGCAGTGAGTTTTCACCGATGCCACCCGTGAAGATGATTGCATCAAGGCTATCTAGCGGGATCAGGTAAGAACCGATGTATTTCGCTACGCGGTAGGTAAATACTTCAAACGCCAATTTCGCGCCTTCGTGACCATTTTCCATTGCTTCTAGAATGCCACGCGCATCAGAAGTCAGGCTAGATACGCCCAAGAAACCTGATTTCTTGTTCAGAGCTTCAAATACTTGCTCTTGGCTCCAGCCTTTTTTCAGCAGGAACTCAATGATACCTGGGTCAAGGTCACCACAACGTGTGCCCATCATCAGACCTGACAGTGGGGTGAAGCCCATTGAGGTATCAACAGATTGACCGTTACGAACAGCACATACAGACGCACCATTACCTAGGTGAACTGAAATGAAGTTTGCTTCGTCGATATTCTTGTTCAGTTGCTGAGCCGCTTCACGTGTTACGAAGTAGTGGCTGGTTCCGTGGAAACCGTAGCGACGAATGCCGTAGTCAGTGTATAGCTCACGAGCAATTGCGCCAGTGAACGCTTTTTGAGGCATGCTTTGGTGGAATGCAGTGTCGAAAACAGCAACTTGAGGAAGACTTGGGAAAGCGTTCATAGCGGCACGGATACCCATTACGTTTGCTGGGTTGTGCAGAGGAGCCAAGTCACTCAGAGCTTCGATTTCTTCGATAACAGCGTTGTTTAGCAAGGTCGCATCGTTAAACTTCTCGCCACCATGAACAACACGGTGACCGATAGCAACTAGGCGTTCGCCAACGTTCATGCTTTCAACCAGCTCAACGATGATGCCGACTGCTTTCTCGTGGTGGTTGCCACCTTCTTCCAGCATCAGCTCTTGTTTCTCGCCGTCGCGTTTCCAACTAATGCGCGCATCTTCAAGACCGAAGCACTCGCCAAGACCAGAAAGAATGGCTTCGCCCGTTTGTGCATCCATCAATGCGAATTTAAGAGAGGAACTGCCCGCGTTAAGGACAAGTACTAGTGAATTGCTCATGAAAAATCTCGTTGGCAAAGGGGTAAATTGTATGACCAGAGTTCAGATACTCATTATTAAATTATTTTTGAATAATTCAACAATTAATTGAAAGATTAAACAGTTTTTGTCGTTTTACTGTTTCAGATCAAAAACGAGTTAGGTGTGGGACAAACTGAAAAATGAAGTCACTGCGCTAAAGCGGCAAAAAGCGCCAAATAGGCGCTTTTTCTGAGGGGGATTGTAGCACGTCTTTATGCCATTGTGAGCAGGGATTTTCCTACTAGCCACTCAAGGTCTTTCTCAAATTCTTCACCGTATCTATCACAGCACACATCATGCAATTTACGGCTCGCATGGCTGGTGAAATCTGCAGCGTTCTCTGATGATACTGTGTGTAAGAAAAATAGCCGTAAAACAGCTGTGAATCGATTGTCAGAGCGCAGTGCTGTCAGCCAACTTTCGATGAACATGCGCTTGTCCCCTTCCAGATCGAGCTTCTCAATTAAAATTCCCAGCAAACGATCATCCAAACGGGTTATAAAGTCCGTTTTTTTCGGGAAATGGTGGCTAATGCCAGTGCGTGATATCCCTGTCTGTTGGCTCAGCGTGGTATACGACATTCTGTCATAACCCAGCGTCACTAATTGATCGACCACAGCGTCAAGAATCAACCGAATTGTAACTTCTGTATCTTCTTTGCTTCTCTTTGGCATAACAATGTCCCTGGTTCCTGGCTTCCTTAACCTGCAACTGCAAGTTTAGTGATTAAATTTCGCTGATCTTTTATGGAGTTTTCGCACTCGTTTTTTTACTTCAGATGCAGCGAATCTCGGTGCTGATAAAAACACGGGTTTTACCGACCACCTCTCCCTTAATTCAGCAATCTTAAAGATAGTACAAGTGCACACTTTTCGAGCAGCTATTGCGCAAATTTGTAAGAACCGTGAACGGGATTCGGTTTGTTAAAAAAACTTTGTTACCTTGCGCAGTAATGTAATGAATACAGGATGTTATCCTGTATTTTTTGATAGGTTATAAAACCTAAATGTCGTTACCGACATCAAAATTTGAACAAGTGTTTGAATATTTATCTTGACCCAAGCCCTATTCAACACCTAATTTAACACTTTAATAACATTCGCAAATTTATCGTCCTTTTCCCTACAGCTATTACGGGGTCCTACATGGCTCAACCAAAACCATACCAACAAATGATTCGCTGGGCCGAAGAGCGTCCTAACGAAATCTTCCTCAGACAAATCATCAACCGAAAATTTCAGGACTTAACTTACTCCGATGTCATGGATCAAGCCCTCAGGATTGTGACAGGTTTAAGGGGTATGGGACTGCAACCTGGCGATAAGGTCGCGCTTATTTCTAAAAACTGTGCCGAATGGTTTATTGCAGACCTTGCGATGATGTTAGGTAGCTATGTCAGTGTGCCTATATTCCCAACAGCGGGTGACGACACCATCGGTCATGTCCTCGATCATAGTGAAGCAAAAGCCATCTTCGTCGGCAAATTGGACGACACCAAAGCATTGAAAGCCGTGTTGGATAGCCGCGATAAAATTCCATCAATCGCATTCCCTTATCCAACCATTAACTGTGGCTACGATTGGGCAGACTTGGTTAATCAAAACTCTCGCGCTGACGTTGCCCCCGAACACCAAGACGATGACTTAATGTCGATCGTTTATACGTCCGGCACATCAGGTTTACCTAAAGGGGCGATGTTAAGCCATGGTGCGTATGCGTGGTCTGCACAGCGACTGATCGACCATATCGGCATGAAAGACGGCGAGCGTTTATTTTCTTACTTGCCATTGGCGCACATTACCGAACGCGTTTACATCCAAGGCTCGGCGATGATGGCCGGGATTTGTACCGCCTTTCCTGAATCTCTGGAAACCTTCATTGATGATGTGAAAATGCAACGCCCTACGCTGTTCATTTCAGTGCCTCGACTCTGGACATTGTTCCAGCAACGTATTCAAGAAAAGCTGCCAGACAGAAAGCTCAACATCCTGTTGAAAATTCCGTTCCTGTCTGGCGTGATCAAAAAGAAAGTCGCGGTAAATCTTGGGTTGGATCAAGCACGAGTATTAGGTTGTGGCTCCGCACCTGTTTCTGCGGCATTGCTCCGCTGGTATGAGCGCTTAGGATTGAACATCACCGAAGCATGGGGAATGACAGAAGCTTACGCCTACACCACACTAAACTACCCATTCCGCAGTGATAAGATTGGCTCAGTCGGCAACGCAGGCCCAGGTATTGAAATCAAGATCGCAGCGGATGGTGAGATCTTGGTCAATAGTAGAGGCCTATTTAGCGGCTACTACAAAAATCCAGAAGCCTCGGAAGAAACCGTGATCGACGGTTGGTTACACACCGGGGATATTGGTGCCCTAGACAGCGAAGGCTACCTGACAATACAAGGTAGAAAAAACGACACGTTCAAAACGGCCAAAGGAAAATTTGTTAGTCCGGTACCGATTGAAAAGCGTCTTTTCGAACTGAGCAATATTGAAATGATGTGTTTGGTTGGCTCGGGATTGCCAGGGCCGATCTTAATCGCCTTACCACACCATTTCCCTAATTTTGACCGCACGCGATACGAGCGCAGAGTCAAACATGTTATCGACACCATCAATGGCGAATTGGAATCTCACGCCAAGATCAAGGGTGTATACATGATTAAAGAGCCTTGGAGTATTGAGAATGGGTTGCTTACACCCACATTGAAAATACGTCGCCACCTGATCGAGAAGAAGTACCATGATATTGGTGCAAACTGGCCGTCAGGCACTCTCGTTCAATGGGAAGACTAGCCGTGCTTCATTGAGCAAAAGCGGACATCATGTCCGCTTTTTTATTGTCGGTATTTCAGTGGAACAGACAAAACTTGCGAATAAGTCATTTTCAACTTGCCAAGTAGCCCTACTTTTTGCACCATTATTTGTAGTAATATTACAAAAATTCCTACAAATCCGGCCTGCATTCCAATTCAAGGCTGGTGATTAAGAGAGTAAGTTATGAGCCAAGAAGAATATCAAGTTTGTGATGCTTGCGGTGTGACCGCTGAAATGGGCTTTGTGATTGGTGAAGGCGATGACGTCGCGGAAGTAAGCATTTTCGCCGCTGATAAAGATGCCGCTATTGCAGAGTTCAAAAGCTACCTTGCATTGGCAAAAGAAGTTAACGAAAACGTTGTGCATGACCTAAATGAAAGTGCAGAACTTTCATCAGACCCACTGACTGTACGACTGAAATTCGAATGCAGTGCTGAGAAATTAATTTTCGAATTACGTAGCCGTTCACTGGCTAAGTAATTGAAAAAGGCCGCTTAGCGGCCTTTTTACTGTAATATCGTATGCTCAAAAATCAGAATAATGTGGGCGTATTTTCTTCCTCATCTACTCCTAGCGACTCCAACACGACCTCGAGTTTCTTGCCAGCAATTTCATATTCAAATTTTCGAATGGCATCTTCCACATCTGACAAGTCCACATCCATGCTCTTCGAGCTTTCTTTTATTCCAGTGATAAAGTCCACGGCTTGCGTATCAAAGTTACTCAACAAGATTTTTAGTTGCTCGAGTTCAATTCTAAACTCTCTCGGTGTGTAACCTGCAAATCCCTGCTCCACTTTTGGTTCTTCGTCTTCCGGTTCTTTTGTTGGAATATAACGTTGGATTTCTTCTAGGCTTTCTTTAATTTTATCTAGCAGGCTCGCTTCCATTTTCATGTCACAACTGCCCGCTTGGTCTTCCAAGTTACCCGCAAGCACCGCAAGTCCTTTCGCTGACACATTCGCTGCAGCACCTTTCAGAGAGTGTGCAAACAATTCAACATCATCTCGCTCATCGTTTGCCAACGCCGCTTTCATCTTATCAATCATAGACAGTTTGGTTTCTGTAAATGCAGTAATGACTTTCCAGTAAGCCTCTGAATTTCCGCCAATGCGCCCAATGCCTTCATTGGCATCCAACACTAACGGATCTATATCAACGATGTTCAGTGCCTTAGATTCCGCCGCTTTTTGACCATTAAGGACAACGGAGGATTTCACTGTTTCTTTTGACGCATTCGTCCAACGAGATATCGCCGAAATAAGCTCGTCTACATCGATAGGCTTAGAAACGTGGTCATTCATGCCCGCTTCTTTACACTGTTTAACATCGCGCTCCATTGCGTTTGCCGTCATCGCAACAATGGGCATTCCCGCTAACGATTCGATTTCACGGATTTTCTTCGTTGCGGTTACGCCGTCCATGACGGGCATTTGCATATCCATCAGGACAATATCGAATGCTTTCTCTTGAACCATATCCAGCGCGATTTGGCCATTGTCAGCCACTTCAATGGTTGGATTGAACTGCTCCAGAATGCCTTTTGCTACCTCTTGGTTAATCATATTATCCTCGACCAAAAGGATATTCAGTCCAGTGAAATCATGATTTTCTTCCTGGTTATCTGCTTCGTTGTCTCTTTGATTAAGCAGTTTCAATTCTTCTTGGCCAAAGGCCTCCATCAACGCATCAAACAATGAAGAAGGGTTAATGGGCTTAACAAGTGCAGCATCGAACAGGTTTTGAATATCGTCGTTTATTAACCCCGCATCTTCGCCATATGCACTGGCAAGGATCACCATCGGCATCTTGTTTAACGACAGAGCTTGGATTTTCATCGTCGCTTCGTCACCATTGATACCTGGCATTTTCCAATCCATTACGACGACATCAAAACCATCATTACTCTTATCTGCGCTTTCTACTTCGTATACTGCCTCCTCGCCGTTTGATACGGCGGCAACGCGCAGATCCAAGTTATCCAGCAGCGCATACATAATGTCACGTGATGCCTGATTGTCATCAACCACCAGCACGCGCTTATCGTTAAGTACAGTGGACTTGGCAACTTGTTCTTTGATACTTGATTCACTGCGTCCGCAGCGAATAGTAAACGAGAAGGTAGACCCTTTACCTGGCTCACTCTCTACCCAGATCCGCCCACCCATGAGCTCGACAAAGCTCTTAGAAATGGTCAAACCTAAACCGGTACCGCCATACTTACGCGTTATCGAGCCATCCGCTTGCGAGAACGACTGGAACAAGCGTCCTAGTTGTTCTTCCGACATCCCTATACCAGAGTCTTGGATGTCGAACTGAATTTCGACTATGTCGTTTCCATCCGTCACTTTTCTTGCGCGAATGATGATTTCACCACTGTCAGTAAACTTCACCGAATTACCGGTTAAGTTGATAATAATTTGCCCAAGACGAAGCGGATCACCGACCAAATCATCAGGTAAATCCGGGTCAATATCAAAGATCAGTTCCAGCTCTTTTTCTTTCGCTTTAACAGAAATGATGTTGCTGATGTTATCCAGCACTTCACTGAACTTGAATTCAATGTGCTCAACAGTCAGCTTACCCGCTTCAATTTTCGAGAAGTCCAAGATGTCATTGATAATGCCAAGGAGAGACTTACCTGCTTTCTCGATGTTTGCTATATAGTTTCGTTGCTTGTCGTTCAAATCCGTTAACAACGCAAGGTGAGACATCCCCAAAATCGCATTCATTGGTGTGCGAATTTCATGGCTCATGTTTGCCAAGAATTCGCCTTTCGCTTTACTTGCCTCAGTCGCTTGGTCTTTCGCCGAAATAAGATCTGTTTCCAGTCGTTTTTGTGTCGTTACGTCTACAAACAAACCAACAATACCAAGTGGCTCGCCCCCACCACCGTAGTAAGTTGCTTCATAAACGGTGATGTTACGCACATCTGCATTGGCATTTTTAAGCTCAATGTCGTAGACCTGAGAGCCAGGGTTATCCAACAATGCCTGCTCTTTATGAGTAAACATGGTGGCGACATCTTCTGGAAATAACTCCACCGGAGTTTTGTCGACCACATCCACATAGAACAAACCAAGGAAGTCTGTGAAGGCATCATTGACCCCAATATACGTGCCTTCAGTGTCACGGAAATAGGTAGGGTTAGGAATGGCATTGATAATTTGTTGATTTAATTTGAGCTGTTCAGAAACACGATGTTCCGCTTCCAATTGCAGCTCAGCATTGATGGTTAATTGAATACCGACAGCCAAATCTTCACGAATTTCTGTCAGCCAATCAATTTCCTTATCTGACAGTGTTCGCACTGAACCCAATTCAAGAACGCCCACCATGTCACTATTGACCATAAGCGGAATGAAGTACATTTCTCCCAGTAAGAGATTGCCGAAAGGCAATGCTAACGTGAACTTCTCATCTTCATTTCGAATACGCAGGAATTCTTTCGTCAACATAATGGTGCGATGGAAGGAGACCGTCGAGGCTTCCATCTCTTTGCTTTGTTCATCAATACCAACACCGCCTACAAGCGTGAGTTTTTCATTTCTATTTACATAGATCGCAACGTAAGGGAGTTCTAATTGTTGGGAAAAGAAGTTCGCCACTTGTTCGCCAAGATCTTTTGTATCCACACAGCCTCGAATTAAGTCGGAGAAGGCTTTAATTTGACGGCTAAATTCAAAACGCTCGGCGATTTCCGCTAACACTTCATTTTGTGCTGCAGCCAAATCTTTCAATTCCCCCTGACTCTCAACATCAAGTTTAAACTCGAACTCTTTGTCTTTGACCTTACTAACAATATTGCTGCGAATGTTATCGAGTGGTTTCAGGAAGCGATACCAGAGCAAGATAGTCGTGGTGACGACCGTAATGATTAATGCAAATGCCATAAATATGGCAATGCCATCCATGTTCCTCTTTTCTTGAATTAACGATTCGAGTTTTAAGAAGGTATCTAACCGATTCGCTTCGTAAAATGCACCTATCGGCCCCATTATCCGGTTTCGCTCGTGGATGTATTCAGGCCCAAACAGCATCTCCTGCGCCAATAAGGGATCTGGGATAATCCTTTCAATTCCTCTGGCCGTGCGCTTTTTGCCCTGAATAATATCCATGGCGTCTCGCTCGAATTTAGCGAGCTCTTGGGAGCGACTCATTGCGGTATCGAGGAAAGCGATTTGCGTTTCGGATGTTCCAGCCTCTCTCATACGGCTAAGAATGGATAAATATTCCGGCCTAACGGGTATATCTGGTTCTTGCACCACAAAGTTGGGATCAGACACTTCGTACCAATAATCTAAATTGTAACCATTGGGCATTGGTAACAAGCCTTCACGGATTGCGGCAACCCTGTCATAGAGATACCGCCACTTTTTATTTGATGTTATGGCGTAGTTTCGTGCAAAGCGTGTTAAAAGATCAGAGCTCGTTTTCAACTCAACAGCCAAAATGTATTGCTCATGACGTTGTTCATGCAGACGATTAATATCTTCGCTCAAGACGCCGGAACGCAAATTAGCAAAAATAATTGAAACGCCGAGGACGAGGATTAGCCCCATTAATGCAAAAAAGACATGGCGAATAGATCTCATTTTGTCTCCACGATCCCAATATGGTGACACTCATATCAGTTAAGCGTAGACCGCTACTTCTCGTTGATAAAGTGAGAAAAAGCAAAAGCCTGATTACACTTAGCTCAGTTTCCATTGCCATCAAGGCCTACACCACCCTATTATTTTTTTGACTCGCATACTCGGAAAGTTCCGACGGCGCACATTTGACAATGGAAAGTCAGACAAAACGAACACTTCTTAAAAAAACAAAATCCTTACAGGGAGATAGGGATGTCGCCGATTTACAAAGGAACAATCACCATGATCATTGGTGTGTCGATACTCAGTGTCGATGGCCTTTTGATCCGCCTTGTTGAAGCGTCAGGCTGGACGCTGCTTTTTTGGCGCGGGCTATTCTCCGCATTGGTTATTCTGCTGATCATGTTTATCAGAAAACCAAAAGAAACATATCGCTCCTTGGTCTCACCTACACCTCTCCTCTTGCTAGGCTCACTGGCATTTTCGATATCGACAATCTGCTTTGTTCTCTCGATAGACCATACGCAAGTGGCAAGTACCTTAATCATCATTAATATCAGCCCACTTATTTGTGCAGCTCTTGCATTTGTTTTTTTAAAAGAAAAGTTGGAAACCCGAACACTCATCGCCATCCTTGCAGCGGTCTCCGGTGTCATGTTTGTTTTTGCAGGTAAAACCATGCCATCTGCCTCTTTTGGAAACCTGATGGCCCTTATTACCGCATTTATGCTCGCCACTTACTTTGTTGTACTGAGGAAAAGCCAAAGCGAAAATGCGCCCATGTATTTAGTTCTAGGGGGAATAAGTACGGCAATCATTTCTTTTCTGGCAGGCGCAGCACCCTTTGAGCTGACCTCGCAAGAATGGATTTATACGCTAATCCTCTGTGTTGGGGTCGTTCCCATCTCTTTTCTGCTCATTTCTTCCGGCCCTCGCTACTTACCTGCAGCACATGCCAACTTATTCATGTTATTGGAAGCTATCTTGGGGCCTTTGTTTGTCTGGGCTGCGCTTGGAGAAGTGCCGAGCCAAAATGTGCTTATCGGTGGGGGGATTATTCTAGCTACACTATTACTCTTCACCTTGTCGGCCGCTCAAAGCAAAAAGAAACTCAATAAAAAGCCCAGCTAATTGCCGGGCTCAAAACGTTGATTAAGGCTTAACCCTCACAGTCTCAGGCTTTGCCAAGCCTCACACATTGTTCTGAATTTTGCCGCATCACCTTCGGGACGATCTGGGTGCCATTTCAACGCCATTTTCCGCCATTGTCGACGAATCTCATTGTCGGACGCTTTTTCGGAAAGCCCCAGCGCAGCCAAGGCGTTTCTTCGCTCAACCGTTGTTTCGCTGCAATGTCCAACGTGACTTTGATAGCGTTTCCAAAATGAGGAGAGTAGCTCTCTGACATCGTCAATCTGAGCGTCATAGTTTTTCCAATCCATGTAGTACTCTCGCAAAGGGTCGTCACGATTAACTTCATGTTGAACAAAACCGGAGCCGAATCCGCGAAGCATTAACTTAATGTCCATCGACTCAACTTGAAGCCATTGTTGAGGCAATAGCATTTCCTGAAGTTGATATAACGCATTCATAATGAGAAAATTGCGTTTGAACAAATCGAGTTGAGGATCATCATCAAGGTGGTCCATGATGGTTTTCTTCTGAAGCTCAGCCATCAAGTAGTGTACTTTCCAACTTTGAGTCGACGCTTCCAATACGCTTAATATCGGCCAGATCAGAGGGTTATCAATCTCATCGTGTTGTTCTGCTAGCATACAACCATTTCTCCTATCGACCCCATGTCGTACATATAAGACATTAATCCATAATTCCGTGATCTGCCTGAGAATTTCCATTCTTATGCACTAATTCACGCTGTAGCTTTCTGCCTCCAGCGCGGAATACACACCTAATGACAAATCGCTCAATTATTTTGAGTGCATAAGCAATGCCAATTTATGATTGCGCGAAGCAATACTGGCCAACCCTCGCAGTGTTTACGCATCTATCATCATGATAAAAATGAAAAAGAGCTTGTGGTATACCACAAGCTCTTTTCTTCATACCATGATGCGTTACCGCATGATATTTCGGCAGCCATTTGCATCGCGCTTATGGCCACCTTCTGATAACAAGTTGTTTAACCGCGATAATATCGTTGAGGAACAAACGGCATTTTTTCTACGGTCATCGGCAATTTTTTACCACGGACTTCCGCAAAGACTTCAGTGCCTATCACAGCCAGCTCAGTTTTCACGTAGCCCATTGCAACAGGCTGGCCTTTCGTTGGGCCAAATGTACCACTGGTTACAATACCGACTTCGTTATCATCCGCATCAAACAGCTTTGCGCCTTCGCGAACCGGAGCCTTGCTGCTGCCGATTAAGCCTATGCGTTTACGTGAAACATCTTTCGTCGCGATTTGATCAAGAATGATATCGGCACCAGGGAAACCGCCTGCACGTTCACCATCCGCGCGGCGAGGTTTACTGATAGCCCAAAGAAGGCTTGCTTCAACAGGCGTGGTCGTTGTATCGATATCGTGACCATAGAGACACAAGCCACACTCAAGGCGAAGTGAATCACGAGCACCTAAGCCAATCCATTCCACTTCCTCTTTAAGCAGTAATCGACGCGCGAACTCTTCGGCTTTCTCGGCAGGAACCGAGATTTCATAGCCATCTTCACCGGTATATCCAGAACGGCTAACCAAGCACTCAATACCCGCCAATTCGATAACAGCGGCATCCATAAATACCATCTCGGCTACCGTTGGGTTTAGCGTCGACAACACAGCAGCGGCTTTCGGGCCCTGCAACGCGAGCAATGCACGATCCTCAATCTCTTCGAGTTCTACATCTTCTGGCAGATTAGCCCTAAGATGCGCAATGTCTTGCTCTTTACACGCCGCGTTGACCACGACAAAAAGGTGATCACCAAAATTTGTCACCATCAGGTCGTCCATCAAACCGCCCTGCTCATTGGTAAAAAGCGCGTAGCGTTGCTTGCCTTGAGGTAGGTCGACAATATCGACAGGCACCAAGGCTTCAATGGCTTTCGCGGCGTTCGGGCCGTGAAGCTTCAGTTGCCCCATGTGTGAAACATCAAACAATCCCGCTTGCTCACGGCAATGGATATGCTCTTTACGCACGCCAAGCGCATATTGAACTGGCATGTCGTAGCCCGCAAACGGCACCATTTTTGCGCCCATTTCAACATGCAGCGCGTGTAGAGGGGTTTTCAGTAGATCTTGTGACATGTTTCACTCCATGATGTCGGCACAAGCCGTGTTACAAACGTTCCGCCATCCGACGGGGAAATGTTGGATATTATGATGCCGTTACCCAAAGAATAAGTGCATCTGTCTCGCTGACCGAGGTGAGCATATGCCCCATCGCCGCGTCGTAATAAACGCTATCACCCTCGTTAAGCTCGATCACTTCATAGAATTCTGAATAAAACGCAATGCTCCCTTCAAGTACAAGCAGGAACTCTTCGCCATCATGGCGGATCCATTCGTCGTACTCTTCGAAGGAGCGAGCGCGCACGCGTGATTTAAATGGGAACATTTTCTTGTTGGTCAACTGTGTGGCCAGCAGTTCATGTTCGTAGGTGCCCGTTGGCCGAGCTTTACCTTCATCGACACGCGTTATGTCTCTTCGCCCTGTCGCTTTTCGCGATTTAGGTGGCGCAAACAATTGAGGGATATCGATTTTCAAGCCAACAGCAAGCTTTTGCATCGCCTGAAACGTTGGCGATATTTGCTCATTCTCGATTTTAGACAAGGTTGAACGCGCAAGGCCAGTTAGCTTGCTGGCTTCTTCAAGCGTCAAACCACTGTTGGTTCTGATTTCCTTAAGACGCTCGCCAAGTTTCAGCGGTGCAATGGGCACGTCCGATGACGCGCCTGACCTTTCCACCGTCACTGACGGATACACATCCTGTGCTTCTGAATTCGACATAGTTCCTTCCACTCGGTCACATAAAGGCCCCTCAACGGGAAAGTATTCTTACATGAAGAATGCTTCTCTCGATAAGAGCAAGTTAACATTTTTAACAAAAAGTTTCCTATAGGAAACTTTTCGAAAATTCCAATCTCGTGCGTCTTCTTTTTTTCGTTACGTCAATTGGCGTCGTAACCCACTTGCATACCACCCTCACATTCCCGGCTATCGTGATTTTTATTTAACCATTAAATTACAACAACTTAAATTCATCATGAATAATCCGCATTTGCAATCTTTGTTGATACCAAGTAAAAAAGCAATCGTTTGCGCAAAACCGCGCCTACGCAATGGTTGCAAGGTGACTCTATTTCCAGAAATGACGACCATGTCACATCGTGAGTTTCCTATAGGAAATTTTGTTTTGCAGGTCGCAAATGGGTTTTGTATGTTACGCAAATGTTGACCACGAATTTATGAAAACGCCAATACTTCTAATGAGAGGCTTCGTTCGTCAACCATACCGCTTCGTTTTCGGATTGAAGCGCGTAACTTAACAAAACAAGGAGACGTGCAATGAGTCATAGCATGTTTGACCTTTTTAAAATTGGTGTAGGTCCATCAAGTTCACATACTGTGGGTCCCATGGTGGCCAGTGCCAGATTTGCTGCTGAATTACGTGAACACGCGTTACTCCACGGTGTGGAAAGCGCAAAGTGTGAACTTTATGGTTCACTCGCTTTAACAGGTAAAGGCCATGCAACTGATGTGGCGTGTGTGATGGGATTGATGGGTGAATGGCCTGACAGTATTAATCCCGATGACATACCCACCATGTCCAGCATGGTTCAAGGAAGCAAAGAGCTTCCCTTAGATGGTCATCGGTTCATACCGTTCGATTGGGAGAAAGATGTTGTCTTTCATTTTGATCAAGTGCTCCCCGAGCACCCTAACGGCATGACACTGACGGCATACGGAGCAAATGGCGAAACGCTACTTAGCCGCACTTACTTCTCTGTGGGTGGTGGCTTTGTGGTGGAAAAAGGCGAAACCGATGCATTGGCCTCGGATTTTGCGCCGCCATTCCCGTTTAATAGTGCTCAAGAACTGCTTTCGCATTGTAAGAGCGAAAACAAGACTATCGCCGAGCTTATGTTTATCAATGAGTTAGCCCGCGCAAAACACCATGATAAGCAAGCAACAATGCAAACGGTGGACGACAACGTAGATGCTATTTGGCACGTGATGGCGGCATGCATTGAACGTGGCATTGAGCAAGATGGTGTATTACCCGGCGGCTTGGAGCTGAAACGACGCGCCAAGAAGCTGCACGATTGCATAAAAAAGAAAGATTCTGATGGATTGCCCGTCGATTCAAACGATTGGGTCAACATGTTCGCCATGGCCGTCAACGAGGAAAACGCCGCGGGAGGCCGTGTTGTTACCGCTCCCACTAACGGTGCAGCGGGTGTCATCCCTGCCGTGTTGGCGTATTACGACAAGTTTGTCGCGCCAAACAATGCAGATGGCATTCGAATTTTTCTCGCAACGGCGGCTGCCATTGGCTCTTTGTATAAAACCAATGCATCTATATCCGCCGCAGAGGTCGGGTGCCAAGGTGAGATCGGCGTGGCCTGCTCTATGGCCGCAGCGGGACTTGCCGCCGCGATGGGTGCGACACCTGCTCAAATAGAAAATGCGGCAGAAATTGGCATGGAACACAATCTTGGACTGACTTGCGACCCGATCAACGGGCTGGTTCAAGTGCCCTGCATCGAAAGAAACACCATGGGTGCAGTGAAAGCGATAAACGCAACACGCCTCGCCCTTAACGGCGACGGTGAGCACCATGTTTCGCTCGACAGCGTTATCAAAACCATGCACGAGACAGGTCTCGACATGATGAGCAAGTACAAAGAAACATCGCAAGGTGGATTGGCGACTAACGCTATCCCTATCAATGTGGTGGCTTGTTAGAACGAACACAATCAAAACGCCTTATGGCGTTTTGAGAACGGATTCATCTGGCCCAAAAGGGTTGGGAACAACTGTTACGTTTCACACGGAGAAGTAAAAATGGATGCAAGCATGAAGTTCGCACAGAGTCACGAATGGGTAAAAGACAACGGCGACGGCACAGTCACAGTCGGCATTTCAGACCATGCACAATCACTGTTGGGTGATGTTGTGTTTGTCGACCTGCCAGAAGTAGGAAGCGAAGTGGAAGTCGGTGAAGGATTCTCTTTGGTGGAATCTGTAAAAGCTGCATCCGATATTTACGGTCCGGTTAACGGCGAAGTTGTAGAAGTAAATGAAGATCTGGAAGACAGCCCAGAGCTTGTTAACGAAGAGCCATTCGAAGGTGGCTGGATCGCAAAAATCAAGCTGGCTGAAGACAGCAATCTGGATCACCTAATGAGTGCTGACGCTTACCAAGAAACCATTGAAGACTAATTCAGGAAGAAGGTCATGACAGAATCACGCTTACTGGATCAATTGCTCCCCGATAATGAATTTGTAACGCGCCATAACGGACCAAGAGAGTCCGAACAACAAACAATGCTGGATGCCATTAGTGCCAACAGCCTAGAGCACCTGATTGAAGAAACTGTCCCTGCGGCAATTCGCTTACCTGAGCCAATGAAGCTCGACGGTGCGAAAAGCGAAGTGGATATGCTCGCGACGTTGAAAGCTATCGCCAGCAAAAATATCATCAAGCGCAGCTTGATCGGCCAAGGCTACTACGGCACCCATACGCCGCACCCTATTCTTCGAAATGTATTGGAAAACCCAGGTTGGTACACGGCGTATACCCCTTACCAACCTGAAATTTCGCAAGGCCGTTTGGAATCGCTTCTTAACTTCCAGCAAATGGTCATGGACTTGACCGGCATGGAGCTTGCGAATGCGTCTTTGCTTGACGAAGCAACGGCAGCGGCAGAGGCAATGACGCTGTGTAAGCGTGGCGGAAAAAGCAAAAGCAATGCGTTCTTCGTCGCTGACGATGTTCACCCGCAAACCTTGGATGTCATCAACACACGCGCTCGATTTATGGGTTTTGATGTCGTAACTGGCCCTGCGGATACACTGACCTCTCACGATGTCTTTGGCGCATTGCTTCAATATCCGGGAACAACGGGTCAAGTCAGAGACCTGTCAGACCTGATTGCTGCTGCACAGGCGAAAAAGACACTGGTCACTGTTGCGTCCGATCTGCTTGCTTTGACCTTACTGAAATCACCGGGTGAAATGGGTGCTGACGTGGTGATTGGTTCCGCGCAGCGCTTCGGTGTCCCAATGGGATACGGTGGCCCACACGCTGCCTTTATGGCGACGCGTGACAAACTCAAACGCACCATGCCGGGTCGCGTTATTGGTGTGTCTGTTGATACTAAAGGCAACCAAGCCCTTCGCATGGCAATGCAGACCCGCGAGCAACATATTCGCCGTGAAAAAGCAACATCGAACATTTGTACTGCTCAGGCGTTGCTGGCAAACATGGCCGCCTTCTTCGCGGTTTACCACGGCCCTGAAGGCTTGAAGAAAATTGGCCGTCGCGTGCATCACCTGACCGCATTGGCTGCTGCTGCGTTTAACCACGCCGGCATTTCTCTCGCGTTCCATGATTTCTTCGACACCATCACCTTGAACACAGGTGACAAAACGGACGCTTTGTTTAAAAAAGCCGATGATGCAGGTTTTAACCTTCGTAAGTTGGACGGTCAACTCGGTATCAGTTTTGATGAAACCTCCACACTCGAAGAAGTGAACGCGCTTATTACAGCATTGACCGACGAAACGGATGTCAGCCAATTCGCGTCTTCTATAGAAGCCGACGAGTTCGCCGCGATTCCTGAGTCTTGCCGTCGTACGAGTGACTACCTCACTCACCCAGTTTTCAACACGCACCAAAGCGAAACCCAATTGATGCGTTATATGAAAAAACTGGAAAACAAAGACTTCTCGCTCACCCACGGCATGATCCCGCTTGGCAGTTGCACCATGAAACTCAATGCCGCCGCTGAAATGATCCCCGTGACATGGCCAGAATTCGGTGCATTGCACCCCTTCGTGCCAGCTGAACAAGCGCAAGGCTATGCAGAGCTTGCAGACTCGTTTAGCAAAATGCTGTGTGAAATCACGGGCTACGATGCGATGTCTTTACAGCCAAACTCCGGTGCGCAAGGTGAATACGCAGGCTTGATCGCCATTCAGCGTTACCACGAGAGTCGTGGCGACGCGCACCGCAATGTATGCCTCATCCCTAGCTCTGCGCACGGCACTAACCCTGCGTCTGCAGCCATGGTATCGATGAAGGTTGTGGTGGTTGGCTGTGATGAAAACGGCAATATCGACGTTTCCGATCTCAAGGCGAAAATCGACAAACATCGCCACGATCTGTCGTGCATCATGATCACCTACCCGTCAACGCACGGTGTGTACGAAGAAGCAGTGCAGGAAGTCTGTGAACTGGTTCATGAAGCAGGCGGTCAGGTTTACCTTGATGGCGCAAACATGAATGCACAAGTTGGCCTAACCAGCCCAGGCTTTATCGGTTCAGATGTTTCTCACTTGAACCTACACAAAACCTTCTGTATTCCACATGGCGGTGGCGGCCCAGGTATGGGTCCGATTGGTGTGAAATCGCACCTTGCGCCGTTCTTACCAGGCCATGTTGTTGACGGTTCAAACTATGCCGTTTCTGCTGCACAAATCGGCAGTGCGTCTATCCTCCCTATCTCTTGGGCATACATTGCCATGATGGGCGAGCAAGGCCTGACAGAAGCCACCAAGGTCGCGATTTTAAGTGCAAACTACGTGATGGAGCGTCTGCGCCCCTACTACCCTGTGCTGTACCGTGGCACACATGGTCGTATTGCGCATGAGTGCATCATCGACATTCGTCCACTCAAAGAAGCGTCAGGCATCTCTGAAGAAGACATTGCTAAGCGCCTGATGGACTTTGGTTTCCATGCACCAACCATGTCGTTCCCTGTTGCTGGCACACTAATGGTTGAGCCAACAGAAAGTGAAGATCTGGCTGAACTCGACCGTTTCTGTGATGCCATGATTGCCATTCGCGAAGAAATCGCCAAAGTGCAAGATGGCGAATGGCCGTTAGAGAACAACCCGTTGGTGAATGCGCCGCACACGCAAGCAGACTTGATGTCTGTTGAGTGGGAACGCCCATACAGCCGCGAACTGGCATGCTTCCCAAGTGTACAAGCCAGAGATGCGAAATACTGGCCAACGGTTAATCGCGTCGACAACGTTTACGGCGACCGCAACTTGATTTGCTCTTGCCCGAGCATAGAGAGTTACATGGAAGAGTAAGCCAAGTGATCTCAGATAACCAAGTTGGAAACTGTGATAACCGAGTTGGAAACCGATAACTAAGCTGGAAACTAACTTGAATAACAAAAGGCGAACCATTTGGTTCGCCTTTTTAATTACCTTCAACATTTATCAATTCAAGAAGGGAGCACTATAGGGTTGCTTCTATTCATATCATAGGACTCAGATTTACAATTCAAAGGCGATGCACCCTGCAAGACATTGATATTTAATAGATATCCGAATGACCACTGACTTGATAGACACCCCTGAGTTAGACATGATGACTAACAGAGAGGTGTTTATGAGTGGTAAGAGATTTCCAGAAGAATTCAAAATTGAAGCGGTAAAGCAGGTCACCGAAAAAGGCCACCGTGTCGCGGATGTTGCCCATCGTTTAGGGACAACAACGCACAGCCTATATGCGTGGATAAAACGCTACGGCCCTGATGCTTCTCATCATCAAGCCAAGTCTGATGAAAGCGAAGAAATTCGTCGCCTCAAAAAGGAGCTGAAACGCGTCACAGAAGAGCGCGACATATTGAAAAAAGCCGCGGTGTACTTCGCAAGCCAGTCCGACTGAGGCACGCCTTTATCCGCGCTCACCAAGCGATTTGGCCTATCAGATTGATGTGTCAAGTCCTCGGCATTCATCCCAGTGGTTATTCCGCCTGGGTTCAAAACCCTGATTGCCAACAGGAGCAGCGGCGGAAATATCTCATCGGACGTATTAAACAGTTCTGGCTTGAGTCTGGTGGTGTCTATGGCTACCGGAAAATTTGCAGTGACTTGCGAGATGACGGAGAGTCCTGCGGAATTAATCTCGTTCATCGTTTGATGAAACGGGAGGGTTTGCAGTCTTAACGAGGATATAGAAAGCCTCGTCCTCGAGGAGGTACTGAAAATATTGTCGCCGCCAACAAGTTGGCACGGGAGTTTAATCCGACTGCACCGAATCAATCGTGGGTAACAGACATTACTTACATCAAAACACATGAAGGCTGGTTATATCTGGCTGTTGTCATCGATTTGTTCTCAAGACGCGTGATTGGGTGGTCGATGAAGAGTCGGATAACCAAAGAGTTGGTGTTGGATGCGTTGCTGATGGCGATTTGGCGTCGTTCCCCGAAAGAGAAAGTACTTGTACATTCTGATCGGGGCAGTCAGTACACCAGTCATGATTGGGATAAATTCCTGACTTAGCATGGCTTGGAGTCGAGCATGTGCAGCAGAGGTAACTGTCATGACAATGCTGTTGCTGAAACCTTCTTCCAGTTATTGAAACGAGAACGTATCAAACGAAAAATCTACTCAACGAGAGAAGAAGCACGGATGGATATCTTTGAATATATTGAGATGTTCTACAACGTAAAACGCCGGCACGGTTCCAACGATCAGATGTCACCTGTAGAGTATGAAAAGTAGTACGAAGAAAGGCTCAAAAGTGTCTAATGAGTCGGTGGCTATTCAACTGAACTTCATGTTAAGAGGATCAAAGCAATCAGAGAAACCATTTTTAAAAGACGTTTTGAAGAAATAGAGGCAAGGGGCTTTAGTGAGCGTCAGAATTGGCTATACCAATTCAATTAAAAAAACTGTTTATCAAAATTTCATGTAAAATATTATTTACTGAGATAAAGATTTCACCCAGTTAAAGTAATCAACGGCTAGCCTCGCAGCAAGTCCGTAATTGATATGAGGGAGTGCTAACAATAATAGCACTAGCGTAGTTAGCACTCCTGCAAACACAATCCCCATAGCTGTGTAGAGTTTTGAAATCCCGATCTGACTTTGGTATTGCTGATGGAGGTCTAACTTACTTTGCTCAAAGCTTTCCTGCTTCTCAAGCAAGATACTTTGGAAGGATTCCAACTCTTGGTTTTGCGAAATCTTTAGCTGCTCCACGTATTGCTTATAGCGAGCCGATTCCCTTTCTAAGAGTGTAACATTTCTAGTGACACGACTCATTTTGTCGTTAGAACTATCTAAAGTATCTTTCAGTTTCTTGATGATTGTTCTTGAGTATTGAGTCACAAGTGGATTGCTCAAAATCTTCGCAAAGACTTGTTGACTTAATTTAACGCGTAGTTTCTCAAAGTAGTCCTCTAAGTCCTCTGGCGTAAAAGGCTGTTTGTTCAATTCTTTGCGAAACCTAATGCTATCGTTGATCTTTACTTCCAAGATAGGAATATTGTGGGATTCGAATACCTTCACCTTATCGGGTTCGCAACAGTGAGTGACAAAAATTTCTAACGCAACCTTTCCTCCCCACTCATCGTACATCAGAGAGTCTTTAGACAGATAACCAATGGCATCAGGATAGAAATACTTGTCGCTGCCAAATTGGAGCCGAGTAGATTGATAATCCTTATCAAAGTAGTCAAACTTTAGCGGAAGGTCTTGGTTTCCGATCTTAAAAGGAATCGTACTTAAAGACGTTAGTGCTTCTATTGCTAACTGATGCGATAGACTCTCTCCATCACTATCACCCTGTACTTCTTTAGCTGCGTTTTTAGGATTATATCTAAAAAAGCCATTTTTATTTGGATGCACAGGCTTCCGGTCTTTTGGATCTCTGTGAGTGCTCCACAGAATATATTTGTTAAATTCTGCCCCATGATCCCGTTTCAATTTGAGAGCTTCCCAAATATACATCATGAGTTGACTATGGCCTTGCTTACCTGGGATAGGTTTTTGATTGTTATCTGTAACATACGCCCAAATTTTCATCAAACTTCCTTCAAGTGTTCTCAATTGTATATCCACGGAGCATTGCTAAACAAAAAAGCTCCGTTGTATACCCTAGGTAAGACTCTAATTTATTCAAAAAATAAGAGATTAGCCGATCGATTCTTCGTATTTTTTTACATGGTGTTGAATAAAGAACATGCCCGCAGAACTCACTACATAATGCCCTTCACCGCATCGGTACATGAAGTTACGATTCAAGAGAAAGCGCAAGCATGCATCCCAGTCATCTTTTGGCATTAGTGCCCTTCGAATACGGTCATACTGCTCATTTCGTTTGATCTCATCTACATGTTTAGCTTTAAGGCCAAAATGTTCATTAGCTAAATCATCTAGATCGAAACTCTTATCAGTCCAAAACCTAGCTATCACTAACAGCAATGCTTGTACCTTAGTGGCGTTTTCGTCCGCATCTTCTGAACTATCATCTTTACGAATGTGAAAAAACTCACCGCTTGAGTTAAAAACCAGCTCAAATCCGATATGCTTATAAAGGAGGCTATAGTGGCTATCCAAATGCTTATAAAGCTCAGTATACAAAGGGTTCTCAATAAACTGCTGAGTATATGTTTCATATACACGCCTAGTGATCACTTTACCAGACGAGAACTGAGCGTAGACTTGCTGACTGAATTCGAGGTCAGCATAGTCGAAAGTGTTAGAGATTAGGGTATTAGTCGTATGCATAAGTCTCTCGTGGCTCCAATTTTATTTTTCTGTACTTAAACACATAATCACCTACCGTTATCTCATTAAAAATATTCGTAACTCTTGGAAGATGATTGTTAAGGTTTAGCTGGCCTACTGAATTAAGGGTCATTAGGGCTTCAAGAAGGTCAAGTATTTGGTAGTCATTCAACAAGCCCTCTAGCCTATCGTTCACTACTTTTATCAAATCATCACAATGCTCGAATCTCATCAGATACATTAGCTGCTTAACCTGTTTCACCCTTTCCAAGCGCATGTCTAAACTATTATCTTTAGAGCTCTGTAAAAGAGATAAATCAAGCTGATTGACTAATTTGTAATCTTCAAGCTTCGTGGTGATATCCGTGGTTATATTGTTAAAGTACGACTGTGAATCACTCAGTCTGAGGTCTTTTGGACGAGGCTGGTTCATCAAGCCACAAAACAAACCTGATGTTAGAGCAAAGTCTGAACTGATTCTTTTACGCCTTAAGTCCTGTTGTGTTTCTTTTAAATATTCCACTAACTCAGAAAATGCCTTTTCGATTGCATTAAACTGGGTAAGCCTTTTCCTTGAGCGAGCTAAAAACTGATCAATAGATGTAGATATACGACTTATGTCTTTATGATAAGCATTGAATGAAATTGCATATCGAAGCATGGTTGAAGCTTCACTGTCTAAACTATGTACTTCAAACAACCTTTTAAGCTTTTCAAGACATGCCAATAAATTTAACCCATCCCTAAGTACCACTTTCTCATCCAGAAAAGCCCTAGTAGGTAGGATATGTCTAACAAAGAGGTTTGATATATGTTCAATATTGTCTTTTTGTAATGCCTGCACGACATTAGGATTGGTTGTCTTCAAGGCTTTCTCACTCTGTTCGCTCAAGTCCTTATTCACATCTTCCATGCGAGTAAGGTTTCTACGAATTAGACTTTGCAGGGCAGCCAGAGATCGAAACAACGCCCCCAATGCCTCCCTGTAGTCTAAGTCTTGTGGATTAAAGTCAAGGCTACCGCTATCAAACTCATCAGTTAGTTCCCTTAACGCAACAAGCCTCGTGTTTAACTCTATATGAGTAAGTTCTTGAATTAAGCTTCTATCAAAAAGTCTAAAAATGTCCAGTACCGCTTTATCGAAAAACAGCCGCCCAGCACCTTCGAAATGATCAAAGTCAGACAAAATATGCGAGTTAATCAGACTATCCTTTGAAAAAGCTACTCTGACAGCATTTTGCTGAGTTGCATCTCCTTCCAACGTTTTGAGACACCTAAATACAGCGGTATTAAAATCGTATTCACGTACATACGATTCACCATATGCATCCATAGACCTTATCGACTCAAGCATGATGACTTTATACTCCATCATTAACTTAAATGTCGGAAGTGTATCTAGAACTTGGCTATTCATCAGTCTCTCCAAAAATACACATCTGATCTTCTTTTGCTACGCTTGGTTTAATGATGTACTCAGGTTCACTAGTAAAGGCAATCTGACGCTCAGGATGATAGGGAAGACTTGTTTTTATCGAGTCAATTTTGAAGTAGTAACCAAAGAGTAGTATCAACTCACTAGATACTGAATGAGTAGATGCACTTAGTACTCTAAAACCTGACTCATTGAGTTGTGGCAACAACCACTGAAACTGCGAGAGATCGACAGAAGCACCCTCATCTATAATCAATGGGAAAAATACTTTACAGCTAGATTGCTGGACAGATTTTAGTAGCACTTCAACTAATTTGATGTTTATTAGCATTACTGTCGAAGTTGACTGAGATTTTGTCTCAAGACTCTTCGCGCCTTGTTTTTTAACATGGTAGTTAATTCCTGTGAGTATCTTTTCCATGGTTAAGGTTGATACCACACCTTCATCAAAAAACTCTTTACTAAAGGTCTTAAGTCGATCTACAAACTCACTTGAAAGTCGGCTATCGGCATATAAATCAATGTGTGCTACCTCTGCCAATAGTGCCTCAAATCTACTATTGACACCGATTTTGGCTTTTACTTCCGATAAATCATTAATAGTGACTTTCTGAAACTCGCGGTTAATAAACCCTTCAAAGCTATCAATTAACTGTCGATTTTTTTCAAGTTCAGTAATGATTCCATGAATCTCACTCTTAAGGGCAATGAACTGCCTTTTCAGGTTGGCTATCTCATCATTTACATGTACAAATTTTGACTCAATCTGTCTAAACGTATGACGAATTTGCTCCTCAGAAAGAGTTGCGGTAAACAAGTCGTCATCATTGTCAATCACACCTTCATTTACCAAAAAATGTATGGCGGATACGACACCACTACGCGCCTGCACTTTTTCTAACAGCGCACTTTCCAGGTTTTCAAAAGACTGTTCTGACACTTTAACTCTTTCACCGCTTAACTTTTCCAGTGGAAGATCTGCCAATTTATGTCGTACTAAACTATTCTTTACTCTAACATTTAGGGCTTTGAGCTTTTCTAAATTTGAATTAAAACTACTTAAACTCTCCTTTGAATCAGCTAACTCCCTCTGAGACATGTCTAAGCTACGTTGCGCTATAGCTAATGACTGTTCTGCCTCTTCAACTTGTATAGTTAAAGCTTGTATTTCCTCAGAGGTATCATTGGCGGTTTTCAGGTTGAACTCATAACTCTTAACTATGCTCAGTTCGCTATCGTATCGGTTTAGTTTCCGCTGCAACTTAGTTATTTCTGCTTGTGTAAGGATTTCGCTTTGATTGCTGATCTTTTCTAGGGATTGCAGTTCATCCTTCAAAGCACTTAAGCTCTGAGTTCTCTGTTCAAGCTCTTCTTCCGTTGAGTGCTCTTCTACCAAACTGGCAATATTTAGAGTCCTATCAAAAAAACGATATTGCTGATTATCTCTTTCAAAAAGAGCTAAAAAGCCTCGAATACATTCTAACTCTGTTGCTGCAAGTCTACGACCAGGGTTTGCTTTGGAAATGGCTTTATTTATCGAAGCTAATACTTGATAGTCACCTACCTCCAACTGCTTTGATAGGAAAAACTCTTTTAACTCTAGACTTTGCCTGAGTGCCGTTACACATTTGGTCTCAACTAATATTGACGTCTGCAACTCGTCAATACGCATTCTCCTAGCTGCTGCATCTTTCAAATTCTCTAGATTAGCTGTTTCTTTATCCAACTCATCAGAAAGAATCTCTTCAATTTCAGAGATAGGCTTTCCGAAGTAATCATCAATGACCCTTTTTGCCGTATCTAACTGAGGCTGTAGTTTCTCTAATTTCGCACTTTCCTTTTTAAGAACTCCATTCAACTCATGGAGGTGTTGTTGCGCGTCATCGCGTAACTTTTTTCTACTATTGTTGTGTTCAAGTGCCAAATGCACTCGCTCTGCAAACAACTTGCTTTCTTTAGCTTTAGATTCCAAGTCATTTCTAAGCAGATGAGCAAATTGCAGCATTTTAGTCTCTGCACTTTGGTTTTCTTTTAAAGTGGCGTATGCGATAGAAAGCTCTTCAAATTTCGGTTTTAGGTTTTTTACTTTTTGAAGATGAAGTTCCTTATCGCCAAGCATCTGGTTCCTATTCAAAAACTCATTGATATCAAGGCTTAGTTCATCTTTACGTTCTTTCTTAGAGGACTCAATGATGTTGGCAATAGCCAGCCTAACGGCATCAGAACCAGTCTTCATATCAAAAAGAAGCTTAACTAATGCTTTAAAGGAGTTAATGCTAGCATCATCTAACTTGCTCAATGGAAACAAACAATAACGCATGGCATTTACATCAAGTAAATCATTTGCATACAACGCTTCTTTGATTGCCTGAGGGCGCTCAATAGTCTTAAAGTACTTAGGATCTCTTTCTTTTAATGCCTTCTTCACATAATCAATCGATAGGTTTTGTACTGCTCCTCCAATACCATCTTCTCCAATACTTGAATCCCAAAAGAGATCTTTTATGTTTTGGTACGGAAGAGATGTAAACATTCTTTTGTAAGATTTAGATTCACCTCGATAAAGAATCTGACAGTGCGGAGCTGGGCCACCAAGAAAATTCTCACACTCTAAAATCAAGAAACTCGATCTACTCGGGAAATAGTGTTCAAAACTCTCATCGTCCGTATAGGGTTCACCTTTATTATTCATGAATCCAAACTTCTGAAAGCTCTTCTTGAAGTTTGTCTCTGGCAGTAGAAACAACCGAATCGCGTTAAGTATTGATGTTTTACCAACATTACCCTTCGCAATTATGATCCCACCGTTTCTAAGATCAATTTCTGCAATAGCTACCCCTACGGAGTCGACGACAATCAATCTTGAAATACTTATGCGAAAATCTTCCATCATCCCATCCTTATGGTAGTAGGGCTTCTTGTTCCAAAAATGCTCTATGTGTATGTAACAATTGTTTTTCTTTTTCTAGATTTAACTCACTGGCAATAGAAATCGCTTGTTGCCATTCCGCAACAGATTTGGGCTTCAAATTGAAGAACGCTTCAAACTTGGCCCAATCAACAGGGGAAAGCCAATGGCAATCTGACACGTTCATTGCTAATGTTTTAAAAATCTTCAGACCGCCTAGATCTAAGTCTCCCGCTACGTAGATGCGTTTATAGTTCTCAAGAAAATTCAAATTTAGGCTGTTATTAATTTGTGTCCCTGCACCAAACAAAAAGTCAGTGTGCTCAATCAAGTCTTCACGGTCTATGCTTTCCATAAAAGAAATGTACCGATAAAAATTCTCTATGTTCTCAATGACAACGGCTTGATCGCTCAGCTTGGGTAAAGAACTAATTACCCCAGCTTCTGATGAAACAATCACATATGGAGTATTTGGAAAACTAGTCGTATTAAGTAAGAGGATATGGGAAAAACTTGTACTAATGACGTGTGATTTACCTTGTTTCGCGCCATCTATTCGACTTGAAATATCCTTTGTATAGAACGATGAATGACGTTCTTCATCTAACACCTTCAGCACATGTCCTGTGCGTACACACTTTGCCTCATAAATGGACATCCACTGTTCAGGGTCTTTCAAATCAAGCTTCTCAATAAACCTCCTCAAGTTTATCGGCAAACCTTCTTCGATCTTCGATAAGTAATCATTGACGTTCATTGTAATCCTCAAAGTCAGAAATTTACGCCGTAAGTAACGCGTCGAGCAACATAGCTTTAATCAACTGGTCTCATTTTATACTGGAATCAAATGATTCGTTAGAGTAAATTAGTACAGTTCATTTTGATAAGGGTAATCATTATGCGTTGTGTCGAATCTCCGCAAACCAAACGACTAAGGCTTATTGATTTCTATCTCTGCTTCTTTGGGAAAGTGAATCGCTCCGACCTTATTCAGCACGGTGATATTGCCGTTGCTACAGCTAGCCGTTCTTTTAATGCTTACAAAGAACGTTTTCCCGACAACACGGTTTTCAACGAAAGCCTGCGAGCATACATGAGATCTGCATCGTTTAGTCCAGCTTTTGAGCATGACCCAGAAGCAGCTCTGAGATTAATAGCATGGGGTCAGGAGCTTAACTCCATTCCAGTAACAACTTATGGTGTAAGCAGCTTCGCGACAGTGTTGGATTCACTATCCATTGATATCGTCTCTCAAGTCACAAGGTCGATCCTGAATAAGCACTGTATTTCTGTCCTGTATAGTTCCTCAACTAGCACCGAGACTAGAACCCTGACGCCTCATTCTCTATTTAAAGGGCTTGGGGCTTGGCATATCCGTGCTTGGGACAGTAAAAGACGCAAGTTCCTGTGCTTTAGAATCAGTCGAATTCTTAAGGCTGAACAAACTGACAGCTCATACGACAAGACTATAAAGGACGATACTCTTTGGAATCGTGACGTTGTCCTAAGTGTTGCACCGCACTCTAAGCATGAAAATAGAAATGACTTAGCTATTGACCTTGGTATGGAAGGTCAATATGTGCGAAACATTACAACCAACGAAGCATTAGCTGGCTACGTGCTCAATGACCTCCACGTAGACAGCACGCCTGATGCTTCTTTGCCGCCGCATGCCTTCAACTTGCAGTTGATGAATAGACACGAGCTGGAGCATGTTGACTCTATTCGAGTCCTAGTACCTGGATTTATTAGGAACAAAGATGATAAAGCTTGAGGTAAGTGAGCCCTGAGCATATTGAGTTGTTTACACAAACAAGCGGCTGGTTCATTACAAATTCGCGGTTCGTAAAACGCGGTTCGCAAAGTACGGCTCGGGTTTTACGAACTGAGTTATTACTCTAAAGAAGAAGCTGTATGAGGTGATAGTTTCCAACTTAGTTAACCAAACCTACTGCCTTTATTAACCATGAAGAACTGGAGTTTCCAACTTGGTTATTTTTAAAGAGTACTCCAGATAATTGATTTAGAAAGCTAGCAAGTTTCCATCTTAGTTATCTGTGATCACCAAGTGCACCAAGTAAACATCCACCTTCTAAAGAAGGTGGCTTTCAATGAGCCCCCTAAAAGGGGCCTTTGGCTAGTCCAGCTCTATCTCCAATTGATTTTGCCTTTCCACCTTTTCTTGGTGTCTTACATATCGGCGAATGATTTCTTCATTGATACCGACCGCATCGACGAAATAGCCCCTTTGCCAAAAGTAGCTTCCCCAGAGTTTATTCTTGCGTAAGTAAGGAAACTTGCTGAACATCTTAAGAGCTATTTTTCCTTTCAATGCCCCCATCAGTTTCGAAATTGATAGCTTCGGTGGAACCTTGATTACCAAGTGAACATGATCAACTTGAACACTCAACTCAACAACCTCGCAGCCTAGTTGACTACTGTATACGTGAATGCAGCGATACACTTCTTTTCCGACTTTGTTCTTTAATATCCGAAACCTATACTTTGGCGTCCACACTATGTGATATTGACACCGCCAGTACACATGCGATGCTTGCTTGTATCTACTCATGCTTTATGTCCTCTTCGACTTCGCTAAAAATCGAGAGTTCGTTTAGCATGGGTAGATAGTCAGGCAAAGCCTACCTGAATGATAACCACCTACTGAAGTAGGTGGTTTAGGGCTGAAAACAAAAAGCGAGCCAATTGGCTCGCTTTTTTATTCGCGGTTTACAGAAGGCTGATGACTTGAGGAAGCAGAAGCGATTCGATTTCACACTTTCTTGCGTGATTGGAGTGGATAAAAAATAACCACTCATATAGAATCCCCGCTCCTTGGGTAACATGACTTACCTTAACCTTTCAGACAGTGCATCAGGAGACCGTTTCTGTCTGCGTTTACACAAACACAGGCAATCCTCATGCACATTCTAAAACTTAGCGGCACGCTCGCAGTAGCAACGCTTTGTATCCAACTCGTCAACATGATGAGTGTCCGCTACCTTGATACATCCAACATATTAATGTCGGCAGCGAAGATTTGCCTTGTCGCGATTCCGTTTATGTATGTTGGCAGTGTTGGCTTCTCTGTCTATTACGGTAGCGGCGCACTGAAATTTCCCTACGTATCTCTCGTGCTCATGGCTGCTGGGTTTTCTACCTTATTTGGTATTGTTCTGACGTTATTTTTTCAAAAAATCATCCCCTCCCCGCAACAGCTCGTTGGCTGTGTACTGCTACTGGCTGGGATTGCTGTCACGGTACTGGGCAAAAGCACATAATTGCGTGGGTTAAGCGAACAATGTCTTATGCCCTGTCACACGATTGGCGGGGCACGGTGAGAGCAAATAAAAGGGGCTACCTGTGTTTACCGTAGGCACTGACTTAACGGCGAAATTGGCATTCACATATACTGTTGATACCAATAACGACTATACCTCTGGGAAGATTAAGAAGTAAAAACCGCCATAAAAGAATAAAAAAAGCAGGAATGCAGTAAAGCCAGCCCAGAAATGCGACCTATTTTCATAGTAATCAATCCAACCGCCGGCGAAGAAAATAGATTTATACACAATGGCATGTAAGAGATTCAGTGCCGATATTACTGCTGCAATAAGAAAAATCACTTCCACAAAAATTCTCACATCTCTCTTAAATGCAAAACGTCCCATTAAGCAACCTACTGAGTGCCACTGCTATGCTGGAGAAGCCGAGCCGTCCCCGCATTACTGGCTCAGGTTCAATTAACTTGTTGTAGCTCCGGTTGGCTGGCTATTTGAATGTAAATGACTTGTGGAGTGCTATCGAAGACGCTTGATACAACGTCTTTCGCGACTGCTTTTAGGTTTTCTACCGTTTCCCCTCGGACTTGATCTGCGAACAGCATGACGGTTACTTGAGTGAGGGTGCCATTATTAATTCTATAGCCAATCTGAGAATCCCAGCCATGCTTGGATTTAATCAACGCCTGAGCCAATTCTGGCTGCTCGAACATGCCCGTCATGTCCTCTACAGCGTCGCAGCCCTGTAGAAGAACAAGAGCAAGAAAGATGGTGACGATACTACGCATACTGACGACTCCTTTAGTCATAGCGGCAAGCTAAGCCGCACGTAACCCAATAAAAGAAGTCTTCGAAATCCCAAAGACTTAATTACAGCGGTACATCCCACAGATTTTATGACCGTCAGGATCCAAGAAGTAGCACAGATGCTTTTTGCCGGTAGAGTTATCACGTAAGCCCGGAGGCCCTTCAATGCTAGTAGCCCCGTTCGCGATAGCAACAGAATGAAACTCTTTCACTTGCTCAGGCGAGTCACAGGCAAATCCTATCGTTGAGCCATTTGCCGTCCGTGTTGGTTCACCATTTATTGGCTCGGTAACAGAAAACACTGACCCATTGTGAATGTAAAACAACCGTTTTTGCCCTGTGTCATTCACATTCTGCACGGGTTCATTGATGCCCAGTACGGCTAATACCGTGTCATAAAATTTCTTGGAACGTTCAATATCATCCGTTCCGATCATAATATGGCTAAACATTTCCAATATCCTTTTTCAAATGTTCAGTGGCTGCTCTCATTTAACACTAAGTTAATGAAAAACTCTGTGGGTGCCAAGGAGACCAACGTTAGCATAAAGGGGGCTTACTCGCCCAGAGTGATTGAAATGGCTAAACCGCCACCTTTTGAAAGATGCGACGTGAGTAAACAACACTTACTATCTTCGATGTGTACTATTTCTTTTGTTTTTTGGGGCCATATAAGTAATTGCATTTTTACATCCTAAGTTTGCAGATTCTGCAAACAAAGAATTGGCAGCATCAATATCTTTATGTACGCCTTGTCCGTAATAGTACATTACGCCTAGATAATATTTTATCTCAGCAAGTAACGCAGACATGAGTTTATCACTCGCTTCAAAGTACTCGTACTTCCCCAGTACTTCGAAGGCCTCTCTGAATTTGCCTGAATCGTATAACCTAGATCCTTTTCCTAAATCTGCACTCGAAATGAACAGAAGTGAGGTCTTTTGGAAAATGCCAACCTTCAAACATCCTTTACAAATAAAGATCACGGCTCTTACAATGAATCGCATGCTAATCCCTAGCCATAAACTTAGAATATAACGTCGGCTTAACCGATATTTACTAGCTCAAATTGATTGATCGTCCCTCGTTAATTCGCTTGATAGGTGCATTACAACTTAAACCAACGGTAAGTGATTACAGCAATATCAACCACACCTAAAATAGCCACCATTTTGAAATAATAATAATTACCACTATGCTTGCCATAAATAGCTGCACCAATGATGACTGCAATCAAAATGACAAGATTTATAAACATTCTGTGCCTTGCATATTCTTTGCCATATACGAACGTCGATACTGAGCCTGTAGCCGTATCATATTTGGCTTTATATTTTATATAGAATTCGAGTCCATTCATCACTTTCACATCACGTTGAAATATTGGGTGCTTACTAACCCAAGCTTATTGAAACGCCTGAATCACAGCGATACTCCGAAAAATACGCCACGAGTAAACGTCCACGTTTATTATTTTAATACTCATTGAGCCTTCTCCATCTACTTAACCTTCTGGCTAACCTGAAAAGCGACGAAACCATATAGGAGAATACTCAAACGAAACTTTATAACACGCAACATGACTATTTCTGCGGTATGGATCTGCATACGCGTATTCTTTATGTCTGTATCCTCAATTCTGCGGGCAAGAAGATAGTTTAAAAGCAAAGACGACGAGTTTACTTCATGCGGAGAAAAACTGTGTTTCATGAACGTCGCTGACTGAGTTTAATCGGTACTAAACCGGATGGTCAGCTGTGCCGATTGTTGTCCAAGCCCTTTTTGCTTTGATTCGCCCCCCATCGTTGCCTAACACAACTCACAACAAAGTTGCTCATGCGTCACATGATTGACAGGCTCCGGTGAAGCCGCAGTAAGAGACCTTCTATATGTGTTAGGTTTGTGTCACCAGTTCCCATGAATGAGCCCTTTGGTTTTTCACCAAGTTTTGCCCTCTAACTATTCGCGCCCCACTTTGCAAATTTATCCATGCGGGGAACGCAAAAGTGGCACCAGAAATACTAAGCAGTATTAAAAGGTCAACTGGCGTAAAGTCATACCAATAACTTAAAATTAATGGACTCCCGACTAATAGAGAAAATATGACATACCAAGATATATACCAAATGACTAGAGCAAGCCTTTTCCTTTCCGATTGATATTTAGCTTTAAACTGTAACTGTGTGTTTCCCCTTGATTCAACTTTCTCTAAGTATGCGCGAGCAAGTCCATAGTCTTTTAAGCACTGAACCGGATGTTTTAAGGTTAATATATACTCAACTTCCTTCACGGAAATATCTGTAGAGCCCACTAGCGCTTGATAACCTTTTTCTTTAGCGTAAGGGTGCAACACCCCTGTACTAATGTCGCTAAGTAGCTCTTTAGAAAACCTATATTCTTCCCTTAGTTTTGAACGTTTGCCACTCGCCACGTCATAAAGAAACTTGCTTAAAACGACAAAAGCAGATAATGCCGCCGGAATCTTCAACCAATCCGATATGTCCATACAACCTCTATAAAACCTAACGTCAGCATAACGGGCGTTTACTAACCCAAACTTGCAGAAACACCTGAATCACAGGGTTTCTATGAAAAAATGCGCCACGAGTAAACGTCCACGTTCATTCTTGTTAGGCTTAAACTCGCTTGACCATCAATAGATCAATAATAACTGATCCTTCAAATTCTTCGGACATAAAACCATCTGCGAATTCAAAGCCATTTTTAGAGTAAAACTGAATTGCGGCTTCATTATTGTCGAGCACATAAAGTTTGATCATTGTTGTCCGTAGAGTTTGGGATTCTTGCTCTAAATGAGTTAGAAAACTGCTACCCAGCCGTTGACCATAGACACTAGGACATAAGTAGAGTTTGCTTAGTTCTATAGTGTCTGGATTTTCAGTTGGAACAAAATACGACATAAAGCCAACAACTTTATTGCTTCGTTCAGCGACAACTACTGTCTCGGTATTGTTTCTTATTGCTTTCTGCCATTCATCTAAACGGGATGAAACAGTAAAACCATTAATGTAGTCTGCTGGCATAAGCCCATCGAATGCAGATTTCCACGAGCTCACGTGAATCTTTGCGATTTCCTGAGCGTCCGTATCTACTGCTTTTCTTAGATTAATTTCCACTGATTCTTCCTTGAAGCCTAACGTCGGCTTAAGGGGCAACAACAGAAACTTCCCGCAAAACTACCACCTTAACCACCAAAACTTAAACAGACAAAAATTGCGCAACTGTTTTTGTCCACCTTCAAGACCTTGTTAGCTGCTCGTTAGAGCTTTCGCGACATCGATTGGCTCTTTCTCTTGACCGCATAGATTCGCATCCCAGTTTAAACCTACTAGATGACCATCTGAGTGGAGCCCCTTAAGCCAGTTACCGATAAACGAATCTAAATGTATTTTTGTAGGTTGATAGTCACTCCATTCTCCCACTGCAACTCGATTTGCATATGCTTCATCAGACCAAAATACATAGACTGAAGTGCTTTCATATTGATTGGATCGACAAATCGCCCAACCTCCGTCGGGATGTTGAAGCCCCCAAATGGATAAACTCTCACTGACTCGCGCAAGGAATCTTTCGTAGTTCTTATTTGATGTTGCTTGATCTTGAATCATTACTTCCTCTGAGCAGCTAACAGTGTATTAGACACCTAAAGTGTCCAATAATAACGGGGCACTTTACCTCAAAAATCCGTTTATACACTGATTTTTCTAACATTTCTTTGCTGTTACACACATCAGCTTGTGAAAATACACCTACATGGGTTCCTCTCATCATTATGCGACGGCTGTGTTTGTCGATAATGGTAACCCTTGTTCAGAGAACAAAAAGAAAAGTGCGAGCAGTTCACAAACAAAAAGCGAGCCATACAGCTCGCTTCTCGCTACAGACTGGTTATGCAGTAGGCCGTAATTCTTCAGTCGCTTCTATAGTAGGCTCTTGTTTTACTACATCTGGGTAGTAGGTGTTGAGGGGGTAATCGCTCTCAGAAAGATAGTCAGAAACGAACGTGTTAATTTTCGTCCTTTCGTGCGGTTGTACCTCTTGGTGACGGTTTGATTTCCCGCCGTTAAAAAAGTGTGTTTTAGACATCACCGTGTTTACAGAAGGCGGTACCATTTCAAAGTATTCTTCCCTTTCGCGCATATAGGCAAAGTCGATCTTAACGAGGATTTTTTCAAGCTCTTCATCAGTGATTTTCACATTCAGGAAGCTCGCTATCTGTCTGACCACATTTTCAGGGTTTGCCTTCAATTCTTCGAAATGCACAAATGTGACATTGTCACGTTTTTGTGACCAATCCCACCAACCATTCACGTGATGTGGCCAACTCGTCCAGAAGAAGCCATCACTGCAAAACCAATCGATAAATTGATGAGGTGGCGGTGCGAAAGGCCCTGCTATCGAAGAGACAAAATCATGCACCGAGGCATAACAACTGACGGGGTGTCTTGCCACGTAGATATATTTGGCTTTTTCGTTGTATGGACAAAGTGAAGTAGGAAAGTGGGTTTTCAACACGCGCTTTTGCGCATCACCCAGTTTGGGTGAATCGGCCAACGGCACGCCAGTATGTTGGCTGCACTCTATCCACGCGCTGGCGGAGTTGAGGTGTTTGTAACCCGTGTCGGTTAAGTCTCCCTCACCTTTATGGAGGAGTTCAAACACGATCTGCTGCATCCACGTTGTCCCACAACGCATTTGCGTAGCAACAATAATGTCGTCTTCCGTTGGCTTATATTCAGAGCCCGCTTTAAAGGAATCATTACTGGAGGTGATCATCGGCCCGGTCACATTCTTATACGTTGTTTTAGGCATTTTTTCGGGGTTATACGCTGCCAGAGCCAAAAAACGCACAAATGGACTAACAAATGGTGCGTGCTTTATTATTTTATTTTTAATTTCACGTCGTTCTTGAAGTGTTTTACCGAAGTACGCATTCCCTTGCGTGTTCATAGAGTGCCAACGCATAAAACGTCCAACATATAAGACATAAAGCACAAGGACGGTTAGTACCAAAACCAATGTTGTTACAAGCATATTGCTTCACCTTCTAAACGGATATGTTTACTGCATCAGGCCAAGAAAACCAAGGAACCATCAAGTACATATAGAGTAGTAGTGTGATATCTCGAAGTGCATTTTTGTACAAAATGGCAGACACATTTTGAGAGGCATTCATGTGCTGATATTGAATTCTCACCACATATTTCAATGTTTGTGTTAACTCTATCCCACCAGCAATAAAAAGGCGTTTGAGCGGTAATTTCGTGAGGAGAATGGGTGAATGAATTTATGAGACTTAAGACGTAACAAAATATAAATACATCTTTTTTTATAACGTAATTTTTATTTACATCACTAAGTATTGATTAAGTGCTTATATACACTTCTTACGCTTGGTTATTTATTTAGACACGAGACAAAGAAACAATCAGCCAGTGTTGCGTGTACAACACTGGCTGATCACATTGTTGTATTAACGTATCAGCTTGCTCATTGAATTTTTCAGCATATGTACCTGCGGCCCAATCACGACCTGCAATGCTTTATCATCGAGCTTCACCACACCAAGCGCACCGAGCTTTTTCAACTCATCGTCAGAGACTTTTGTCATATCCTGCACTGTCATACGCAGTCGGGTGATGCAATTGTCTAAAGAAGCGATGTTGTCTTTCCCGCCTAGAGCATTAATGAATTGGGTTGCTTTAAAGTCTCCGGCCTCTTTGGTAGATGAAATCGTCTCCATCTGCGCGCAGTCTTCGTCTTCTGCACGTCCTGGCGTCATGATGTTCCATTTCTCAATCGCCCATTTGAAGGTGAAGAAATACAGCGCAAAGAACAAAGGACCTACCCACAATAGATGCAACCAACCCGTGTGTGTCCCTTGCAAAATACCAAAGGTAAAGAAGTCGATAACGTTACCGTCAGTATTACCGATGGTGTGGTCAAGTAAGTTCATCACCATAAAACCCAAGCCATAGAAACACGCATGTGCAACATACAACGCAGGTGCAATGAAAAGGAACAAGAACAGAATCGGTTCGGTAATACCGCCAACTGCAGACGCGATAATGCCCGAGATAATCAGGCCTTTTACCGCAGGGCGGTTTTTCAGCTTGGCAGACATATAAATCGCGACAGCCGCACCAGGAAGGCCAAAGATCAGCGTTGGCATTTTGCCACCAGACAGAAACGCAGTGGCTGATGATGAAATCGCTTCGTTTGCGCCTAGCTGTGCATAGAAAATACTCAGCGCACCATGAACCACTTCGCCGTTAACAACCTGTGTGCCGCCGATTTCAGTAAAACGCACCATGGACGTGACGATGTGATGCAAACCAAACGGCAGCAGCAACATTTCACTCAGGCCAAACAAGAACGGTCCGAATGGGCCTGACACCGCAATAAGATCGCCAATGGTATTAATTGCTGTTTGGACAGGCGGCCAAATAAACGGCACTGCTAAACCCACAATCGCCATCACTGCTGTAGTCACGATTGGAATAAATCGCGCACCGCTCCAAAAGGCGAAGGCATCAGGAAATTGCACTTCGCGGTATTTCTCATGCAACTTGTAAACGATGATACCCGTGATAACACCGCCCAATACACCCGTATCAATGGTTTCAATACCCAAGATGTTTTTGATCGTTGCCCCTTCAATACCGCCAGATACCGTCAGGTAGGTATTGATAGCAAGGTTCATTACCGCATAGCCAACAAAACCCGACATTGCAGCAACGCCCTTGTCTTCTTTTGCCAACCCGATAGGAATGGCCATCGCGAAAAGAATTGGGAGAAAAATAAACGCGACGAGGCCAATTTTCACCATAAAGGTGAACACAGCCTGCAACCAAGGTGCCGCTAAAAACGGCAATGCTTCTTGGACGGCCTGACCACCGAAACCTGCCCCGATACCCAGCAAAATACCTGAAAAGGCAAGAAGCGCGATCGGTAGCATGAACGTCTTGCCGAGAGATTGTAAGAAGACCCAAATAGACTTATTCATTTCATATTCCTTGTACTTAATATGCACTTCAGCAGGAAAACAACTATCTGACGTAAGCTTTAATCGTTGCGATGGTTTGCCCTTCGCTTTCTCCATAAGGTTGAATAACGTATTCACCCACACTCGCAGGGATGATGAAGGTTTCGGCGTAGTGAACAACGAAGGGGTCAAACGCATCCTTCGGACTTGATACCAACGCTTCTCTACCCTCAATCAAATTGAGAACGTTGACGTTGCCATCGGTTTGGTGAGCCACAGGCTTACTGAACCAATGACGACGCGTTTCAATAAACTCTCTTTCATGCAAACCGGTGCGCTCTTCACGCCATCCATCACCCTGTTCAATGAGCGTGATGTCATTAATGAGGTTCTTTTCAACCCACTCAGTATTGCGATCCCATTGGATCACTTCTTTGCCATGATCGAGGTGAACAGGTCTTGGTTGACCGTCCATACCTAAACGTCCCCAATCCCAGAGCTTGAAGGTAAAGATGTAAGGCGTGGCACTGATCTCCAACACCATTGAATTGCTGCCAGAGCAATGAATGGTGCCCGCAGGGATCAGGAAGTGATCGTGTTTTTTCGCGGGGAAGCGATTAATGAATTTCTCATCGTTAAATGCTTCGCCCGTCTGCTGCGCAAGCGCGAGTTCACACAACATTTCATCAGGATCAATGCCCGTTTTTGTGCCGAGATAAACACACGCATCATCACCCGTATCAAGCATGTAGTAACTTTCATCTTGGGTATAATGCATGCCGAATTCTTGCTGGATATATTCCGTTAACGGGTGAACTTGCAAGCTCAAATGCTGCCCTTCCATGGTATCGAGGAAGTCGAAGCGGATTGGGAATTCTGCGCCAAATCGTGCATGCACGTGTTCCCCAAGTAGTGCTTTAGGTTCCAACAGCACAAGATCCTGCGCGGGAATTTCTACGTGGACACCTGCATAATTCAGAACAAGGCTGTTCTCTTCCGGTACACAGTCAAAACACCAGGCGTAATTCGGTTTGTCGGCATCAAGATCGCAGACCTCTTTCATCCACTGCCCACCCCAAACGCCGGGGTCGAAAAAAGGTACCAATCGGAACGGTTGTTGTGTGGTCTGTTTTAACCCAGCCAATAACGCTTCGCCGCTTACCAATTTTGGCTGTTCTAAATTATTTGTATCGAGCAGGAAGTCGGCGTGCGGCAGCACCTTGGTTTTGTGGCGGTCGAACACACGCCATTCAATAAAGAAGGCGCGTTTATAGCGGCGCAGAATGTCCTCGTCGGCATTTTCTGCCCCCCAATTATCCAATTGATAATGACGGAAACGGTGCTGGATTTCCCAACGGGCTAAATCGGCGTAAATCAAGGTGTCAGCGTTGCAAAACAGGCTTGCCGCGGGGCCGTAAACAACGATTGTCCCAACCGCTATGGCATCTATTTCTGCCGATAGGCGAGCAATCGCATTCGTATCAAAAAATTCGTTAATCTTGTGTGGCGCGAGAATACCGAACACGCGGTCGTCGGTTATATGGCGTTCCAGCATGCTGAAGATATGTGGTTCTGGGAACTTAGCATCTTGTGTAAAGAACGTCGCTGCGGGAGCCAGCTTATCGATAAAGTCACGCTTCAATAATTCATGATCGACACCGTGATAAGTATCTATGACGACGATATGTTTATTTCCATCCAGACGCGTTTTTACCGTGTCGAGAATGGCAGACCACCCTTGCCACGCGTGATTGTCATACCCAGTCACAGTGACGCGAGGAGATTTATCGTAATTTGATGAAAAAGATTGGTACTTCAAAACGGTTCCTTCGATACAGCATTTGCGTTTATCCACATGCTAATGAAGGACAGTCCGTCACGACAAACTGGTAAACTCGGTTAACCCGCCATTTTCCCTACAGTAATCAGGGATTAGTGAGGAAGTGATTACTGGATCACAGCGAGACGGCAGGAATTAGCGAAAATAAAGGTTAATCGATTAATCACGCAGAAATTAGCCGTAAATGACCACAATTTATGACGTTGCAAAACGCTGTCAGGTATCCACTGCAACCGTCTCTATGGTGCTGACAAACAAAGGTCGAATCTCTGATAAAACCCGAAAAAGAGTGTTAGATGCCGTTAGCGAATTGGGCTATATCTACAATCAAGCCGCCGCTAACCTTCGTCATAAGCGCAGTAATTCAGTAGGCTTGCTTATTCCCGATATCGTCAACCCTTTCTATGCCGAGCTCATAGCTGGTCTTAGTGGTTATCTGGAAGAAAATGAGGTGCTGCTTTTTCTAGCCCACACGGAGGAGAATGTCGCGAAGCAAAATCGCCTCATCGAATCTCTGATCAGCCAAAACGCAGGCGGGTTAATCCTGTGCCCTGCGCCTGATACCGATAAGCAGTTTCTGAGCTCCGTGAAGCACCGAGGTATTCCCATCGTTCAGGTCGTGCGCCAATGCGACGATGCCATTTCAGATTATGTCGGCACGAATAACTTTCTTGGCGTGCAAATGGCAACTGAGCATCTTATTCGCCAAGGGCACCGTCATATAGCGTTCGTTGGCGGTTCGCTAAGCTCTCAAACCCGCGCTCACCGCATTGGCGGCTATATGGCAAAGCTGTTAGAACACGGTATTGCACCCAATGAACATTACATGGTGAGCTGTAAGGCAAGCCGCGCAGACGGAGCTTCCGCTACGCATACTCTGTTAGACGCGCACCCTGAAATTACAGCCATTATTGGCTATCAGGACATTGTGGCTTTTGGCGTAATGAGAGCAATTAAAGATCGCGGACTTCGCGTTGGAAAAGACATCGCTGTTATTGGATTCGATGACGTGCCTGAAGCGAGTGACAGCTCCCCTAACCTCTCCACTGTCTCTGTGTCGGCGCGCAAAATAGGCGAAGCTGCCGGTGAATGTGTACTCGCCAGAATGCGTGGTGATAGTGCCAACATAAAAAGCGTGATTTTCCCGCCGCAGCTTTGTATTAGACGATCTTGTGGGTGAGCGCGGTTTTTGCTCTGTTCGCTATTGCTGTGTTCGTTTTGCACCTTGCGCGTCAAGCACAAAGAAAACAGTGGTAAATGACACCTTAGTAATTAGAATGCGTGAATTGAAATTTATAACGAATTAGAGTGACTTTATGATTCGCGATTACTCCTTTGAATGTCTCGTAACCATGCCACGTCATGAACTGGAAGAGTTCAGTGCTCGAATGATCAGTAGAATGGTACCTGAAGATGTAATGAGTGAAATTTTCACCTTCGAGCAAGAAGAAGTAGACAGCGAAGAACGCCTGCTATCAGCACGTCTTGATGCCATGTTACGCATGACGGCAATCGCTCTGAGTGAAATTGGGCAAGCATTTGAAGACTCAGAAAATGCAAAACAAAACAGCGAAAGGATGACGCGTTTAGTCCTTTGGCATTTCTATGCAATCTCGTTTCGTTTGGAACAAGCGATTACGCTTGAAACCCACTGCGAGCATGTAGAAACCATACTTAACAATCCTCCTTCAGATGTATTTGGTTGGGTTAAGACGCTGACAGAACTTCTGCACACCTATGCAGAGATCAGTGAAAAGGAACATCCTCAAGACTAAATCAGATTTTGTCTGACACCGGAACTACGTGAGTAAATTGAGCCCGCTCAATTTGCTCACCGTTTTTAGGTTCTATAAGCCAATATTCCCACTGCACAATCCGTCGTCCCTATTTTCTCCTCTCGACAACCAAAACCTTCGTGTGAAATTTCCGTAGATCAGATTTGACCGAAGTGAGTCTGTCTCATTTTCGTCACGTTATTGTTACGGCTCCCTTTACCATACTTGTAGAAGATCGAACCTTACGCTTGCTGCGTGGCTAACCAATAACGTCTTTATGGCAGAGGCTTACGAAACTGCAATGGCGAAAGGAAGTTGCCTTATTATCTACAACAAAATAATTGATTGAATACAGTTTACGTAATTAGGCCATATGCGGTGTGCTTTGTCGCCACGAAAGTTTTAAAAAGTAGCTCGAATACAAAGGATTGACGTGGTTTTAGGCGAACTGATACCCCCCTTCATTGCAAGGTTAGGGATTATGGAGGTTCAATCGTGAATAACAAGACAAATGACTTGGATGATGTCACGGTCACACAGTTATTAAAAGCAATAAAGCCGGCTCACTTAGTTATAACAACAGGTGTAGTTTTCTCGTTAATCGGAGGGGCATTTAGCTTTGGTATTCGCTGGGAAAAACATCGATTTGACGTTGAAATCACGCCACTTAAACAAGCGAATGCCGAATTAATAGCTAAGAACAATGAGCAGAAAACACAAATAGAATTTTACCGAGAAAAAGATAAATTCATATCTCTAACTTCTACACTACAGTTCCAAGCAATTCTTCGTGGCATCGACCATGAGAAGCTTTTTACTTGCAGTGGTAAACGCCAAGAAGTCAGTGATTCCCATTTACAGGAATTATTTCAAGAATACAGCACTACACTCGAAAAAATCACAAACCCGCAAAATGGTAGAGATCCAATCGCTTTCTATGGTCCAAGGTCTAGAGCATGTAAACCTCGACTAATTAATTTTGAAAATGATCAAAGTGCTGCGTATTTAATAAATAGCTTTGCACCTACCAGCGCAATCAATAACACGCGATAAGCTAACTAGGGATATTATTAATCTATTTTTGAGAATACTTCGAATTATGGGACGAAAATAGAGGTCTCATAACAAGCAACTATGACTACATTGGATGACCAGTAGGCACTTATCCATTTACCTACCCTAACCAGTGCGAGACTTGCGGCTTTGAGCGTAAACGCTGAGCCGCTATTATCCCAACGTAAACCTCGTACACTTCAATCTCTTCCTACACTTCCAACTATTCAAAACCCATCTCCACGGGAAATTTCGTGAAGTCTGTAGAAGTCCTCTGCGTTGTGGCATTCCTTCGCTCGCAGCAATCACAACCTTAGTGATATTCTTGTTAAAACATCGTGTTAAGCTTGCCTGAAGTCAGAGATATTCCCCACAAAAATCCAGAATGTACATTCAATAAGGACGTGAAATGAACATTAGAACCATATTGTCAGTTGGTCTTCGTATATTTGCACTTATGTTGTTTTTAGAGGCGATATTTACAACCCTGTCTTTTTTGTCCGTCAAAGATGTTGCGCGAGAAAATGTTGAGCTGTTGACCGTAAGCGGCCTCTACGTTCTGGTCGCCTTTATCACATGGAAATTTCCTTTAACGATTGCTAAAAAGCTGACTCCCAATGAGGTTGGCGATGAAAAGATCGGTCTCAGCGCGTTCGATCTATCACGCGTTGGCATCGCGCTTTTAGCACTGAACGTGATAATAAACAGCCTGTGGTCAGTGATACCTGCCATTGTCGCACTCAAAAGTGACTATATGGGAAACCCACCCGTTGCATTCTCCGGCGTCATTATGCTGGTATTTGGAATAATTTTGCTTTTAGGTAACGGTAACGTGGCACGTCTGGTGATAAGGTCATAACCGAGCTAATTACAGGTATGCCTCTATGAAGGATATATCCATCAAGAGGCATGCCTTATTGCTTATCGATTACTGTGTCACGTTGAGATGCATCGAAGCATGTGGATTCACACCGCTTTTTTTGCTTTGGAAGAAATCGATTTTCCCATCACCATTGAAGTCGCCAGGATGAAGTGTTCCACCTTGCGTGAGAATAGGTTTCTCTGCGTAGATTGCCCCCTTCTCGTCAGTGAAGAAAATCCTATTCTGATGGTCTGAACCCAACGTGCTTAGGATGATGTCCAAGTTGCCATCATTGTTCATATCGACAAGAGACACTGCATATGCACTCACTACTTCAGTGGTATCAATTTCCCCACCATTTCTAAAGGTGCCATCACCGTTATTGAAGTACATCAGGCTTGGTCTATTTGCACGGCCATAAACGATGTCTTTAAATCCATCGTGGTTGAGATCGCCTACCGCTAACGACGTGTAGTTGTAAATGTATCCTTCTCCTGTCGGAATTTCGATATCCACAACATTGGCACTACCCTCGCTATCTAGCAATAGGACGGCCTGTTTAGGGGCTGATTCATTCGCATTAAACGAACACGTGACAGCGACATCTAGAATTCCATCGTTGTTTAAATCGGCCAAAGCAAAGTCACTAATAGATTTGTTAAGTCCGCACGGCATACTCCAACCCGGCATATCTTTTTCAACAAAGCTTTGATTGCCTTCGTTTGCGAAATACCCCATTGAGGTACCGTCACTGAACACAAGATCGAGATTTCCCGTGCCAAACAGGTCCGCCATTTCCATATCTACAGGCCAGTATTTCTCCGCTGGCTTCAGAGAAATCTCAGGATTACCTTGGAAACTTCCGGTCCCATCGTTTCGATAAACTCTGGCAGCTGTCCACGCCGACAATACGAGATCGAGATGGCCACTCCCGAAAATATTGCCCACCGCAGCGGCGTTTTCTCTGCCGTAGGAAACGACATGGTTCGTGGTAAATTGGCCAGTACCGTCGTTAATCCAAATAAGCGTGCCTTCGGTATCACTTGCAGGGTCGTTGTAGAATTGCACCTCGATGACATCCAAATGACCGTCATTGTTCATGTCGGCGATAACGGTATCTCTTGGATCCACGGAGACTAACTGTTGTCCCGAATCGACAAACGCCAATTCAGTTGGTGCGCCTTGGTCGATCAAGGTTACACGCTTGTTCACAACACTTAACGGCGCTAACGTTAATGCCGAAGTATGGCCAAAGTTGGCTTTTTCCACTTTGAGCGCATAGTCTCCCGCCACTTGGTGTGTTTTTAATGAACCACTTTGATAGCTCGCCCCTGTTAAGCCAACCAACTTGTCATTGAGGTAGACTTCTGCACCTGTCGCTGGCGCACCATCTTCTGTTGCCACATTCAGCATCAAGGTGCTTAGCAGACGACCACTCACCACGCTGTTTCTCGCTAATTCGAGCTTACAACCCAGAACTTGAAGTGTTTCAACACTGATGGTGGTTGAGCAGCTGGCGTAAGGCGCATCACTGTAAGCGTTCAATGCAGCAGACGCATCGTAGAAGGCAAGGAAGGCCGTCAGTGAGCTTTCACCATGCGTGGCGAAGTTATCTGATGCAGAATATTCACCGTTAGTGTCGACAACCGTAAGGGCTTTTTCCTGCACAGGGTTATTGCCCGCATTCAGGCGCACGACCAGTGAAACATTTTCCTCACCGCCAACTTCGTTAACAATGACAGCAGGCACGTTAAAGACGAATTCACCGTTCATGGTGACACGCTCAACGGTAAAATCGATGTCAGCCTGTAGCGGTATGATGTCCACAACCACATCTTCATTGTTACCCAAGTTTACTTGAGTATTACCGGTGTTCTGGCCGACAAGAATGCGGCCCTCATAGAAGTTAAGACCCAGCTGATATTCACCCGCGTCCACGTTCACAGTCACTTCCGCGACACCCACGTCTTTGTTGATGTCGAAAATTAGCTCGTCACCAGCATTTAGCGACATGCCAAACTTTGGCTCGGTGAACGCTGCCAGATCTGAAGATGGGTATTCAAACGTCATTGTGGAGAGGTAATCCACATCTTCAATGTTAACAATGGTGTCGCCGAGGTTCGGCAGAAGCGTCAAGTCGATACTGAAATTGCCATCAGCCGTGACCTCTTGCGCCAATGACTGAGCAACGTATTGGTTGCCATTGCGCGCCAACATCAATACAAAGTCATAAACCCCTGGTGTAAGGGTAATGGTGCCATGTGAGTCAACGGTACCATCTGCCCTTAGCGTCACCGACCAATCCAATGTCTGAACGGCCTGCGTGCTCACATTGGTCACTTCTAACTCGCCGACGAATCGTTGATCTTGCTTGTCCTGTCGAACCACAGCATCTCGGGAAACGTCGAGACGTTGTGACGATTGAGCCGCGACTTTTTGAGAGAACACCGCGGCAAACTCTGGGGTTAACCTTGTCTGGATTTCTTTACTTGGGAGGGATGTGTCGGGTGCAGAATCACCACTGCCACCACCACATGCTGCGAGGAGTGAAAGCAGGCTAACTGCGCCCAACCTTCTTATATAGACACTTGTTTTCATTCGCTTTTCTTCTGGTTAAATAAAGCGCGAATGCTAGGGAATTGAATGTGTGATCACCATCTAAAAAAACGTATTCCTGACTGAATATCACATATAAAAATTACTAAAAATTAATCACTTAGGTGTAGATGGCGTCATCACTGGACAGTGTACATGACGTCCTATCGCCGCCAAGTCCCATCCAATATGGGCTTACAATTGCCATTTCTAAAAACACAATGAAGACAGGCACACCACTCCGCGTGTCTAACTGTCTACCAACAAACACAGCAGATTTTTATATAAACAGATATTTCGAGGCAGAAGAGCCTCATTCACCGGCGGGTATTAAATAGCGTATTAGAAATTTGACGTGGTTTGTATATGTTGAGTGAAAAAGGGAAAGGGCTTTATGAAGCCCCAAAATCAACAACCACGCCCATTTCCCCTCGCCTCATAATCAATCACGTTGCCGTTTTTATCGAGTTTTAGCTCACAGCATTCGTTGAACAGAGAGTTAACGCGTGAACGGCTTTTCTGAAGGCGTGATTTTAGTGTGGAGTAGTTGATGCCATGTTCGTCGGCATACTCTTTTTGGGATTTACCGTGAAGCTCGATTGCGGTCAGCATATCGGCGTCATCTTGCGGCAATTCCTGAATGAAAGGCAGTACACAACTCGCAAGCTCTTCCCTCACTTCATCTTTGTCGTTTTCAAACCAAAGGTCGTCTTGAGAAAGTTCTTTCCCTTTTCCCTTCTGACGATAAAAATCGATGATAGCGTTGTTGGCCACCTGAAATAGCCAAGACTTCACTTTGGTGTTGTCACGAATTTCTTCAAGATGCAGATAGGTTTTCAAAACGATGTCTTGAAGTAAGTCATCTACATCATCTGGGTTCGAGACTTTCGCATGAAGAAAGGCTTTTACGCTAGATTGATATTCGCTCCAAACAGCTTCTATTGTCATCGTCTTACTCGAATGCAAAGGCCGCGAAATCCGCGGCCTTGATGGTTATAGTGTGAAAGTATATCAGTCAACCAGCGTAATGGAATCCAAGATTCCTTTCCCACTATGAATGCCGCCTTCGTTTTCTTTCGCGGGCTTACTTCGGACAAGGTAGCCTGCGTAACCGTCGAGTTCAGTAACCGGCTTACCATTGAAAAACGCGGTAAACAAACCGATTTCACTAACTAGGTCATCTACCTGAGTTTGTTCACCGTTACGAACCGCCACCGTTGGACGTTCGCGTTCATGCGGGTACAAACGCTGCATCAATGCCCATGCATCGTAGTCTTCAGGTTTGAGCGATTGCAGTGTAACGCTGATATCCTCGCCAAAGACACAGTGACCACCGCCCTCACCTTGGTTTTTCAACACCCAATCTTGTTTGATGGCGTCGTTTTCAAACCATTCAATACGCTTCTGGGAAATCGGCAACATGTCTGCGAGTACGCTGTTTACTAACACCGCCTCTTCCTCGGTCAGTCCCCATTGCGTCAAAGATTGGGTTTCCATCATAGTCAGCAACATTTGCATGGTTTTGCTGGTTGCCAACTGTTGGCTGACGGTCGCATTCACTGCCACATTGTGTTGTTCGATAAACACACGAATTTGGCTCAAGGTCGCGCAGCAATTTGGCTCCATCAACTCTGGAGCAAAGTAATCAAGGAACTGGTAACCCGCACGCAAGTAAACCACATCCAATGCACCCACATTTTCCAACATCAAGCGTTTGTTCTCACCCGATGAAAGCTGCGTTGATAGCTGATGGAAGGTACGACGCACGGTGCGGATCCCGCGTGCCTGCAACGCCACTTCCAGTAAGTGCTGGTCATAAACATTGTCTTCGTCTTTTTGTACGACCATCAGGAAGGTAGGCTTCCCTTCTTCACCAAATTCATCGCGGACTTTCTGCCCAGCGGTAGTGATCGCGTGGGCCAATTGCTCTAAGCATTGGTTTTGGGCTGGCATTGCCGTTGGCGATTCAATCCAATCTTGGTACGTCTTAGGCCACTGACGACGCATAAAGTCATGCAGTTCATTTGCACGCTGGCCGAACGGTCCCATACCCGCCGCAATACCATTGAACTCGATAACTTTGGCTCCTTGTTGGCGGTCATCCATATAATCAGTACGCATTAGCAGCAAAGGCTGACGTTTCGCAGTTTTTGGCGCATCTTGCGTACCGTGGATTTGCTCATGCATCCACAATAAACGACCAAAGAAAGGATCCGCTTTGGACATATTGCTCAACGAGGAACTCAAGAACGCATGGTCTTCCGAGACATTGCTGATCAGCTTGGTCAGTATCGGCGTGACCTTCAATAAATGCTCATACACACGACGTTTCATCGTCATTGGTGCAATGCTGAACGGACAATGACGCGCCGTGCCGTCTGCGTTTTTAATCGCCACACCATGCATGATTGCCCACTGTGTGGCTTCATCGGTGATTTGTGTATCAATCAAAGGGGTGTTCAAGTTATTCATCGTACTACCTTACTCGCCCAATGCCTTAAGCGGTCGCAAGACCGAGGTGGGCATTTTCGGATTCATGTTCTTCTTTTTCTTTCTGAGCTAAATACAGCTCTCGGTACTCACCTGTTTGAGACACCAATTCGTCATGCGTACCACGTTGAACAATCTTCCCTTTGCTCATGACCAGTATTTGATCGGCATTTCTGACCGTCGAGAGACGGTGCGCAACTGCAATTACGGTTCTTCCCTGCTGGATGTTCGATAATGCTCGTTTTACAGCTTCTTCGGTTTCACTGTCGATGTTCGCTGTGGCTTCATCCAAAAGGTATATTTCAGGCCCATGTGCTAACACGCGCGCTAGCGCAACAAGCTGCTTTTCTCCCACGGAAAGCGACGCGCCACCATGACCCGGTTGGTGATCGTAGCCTTGAGGCAAGCGTTCGATAAAGCTGGATGCATTCACCGCTTGCGCCGCCAGCATTGCAGCGTTTGAACTCTGCGCCGACAACGACAAATCTATGTTCTCTTTGATGCTTCCTGAGAACATGTAAGGGTCTTGTGAGACCAGCCCTATCAGTTGCCGAACTTGAGAGTCCGGCAATGTTTGGATTGGCTTGCCACCAATCAACACCTCGCCTTCATGGTGTTGGTAAAAACGCATCAACAGGTTCACAACGGAGCTTTTACCACTGCCACTATGACCGACGATAGCCGTAAATTGGCCACTTTTGGCAACAAAACTCACGTCGTCCAATGCATTGATACCTTCTTCGTAGGCCATGCGTACATGACGAAACTCAATGTCTTTATTGTCGGCTAAGGAAACTGAGGCGACGTCTTCTTTATGCGCTTCATCGGTAGGTTCATCCAGCAACTCAAACACACGCGCCGATGACACCAAGGCAACTTGCATCTTTCTGAGCTCCATCGACAATTGTCGGAACGGTTCAAAGAAACGTTCGATATAGTTTAGGAACGCATACAAGGTGCCGATTTCCACTACGGTTTGCAAAGACGCAGTCCCAAACCACGCGACAATCGCCAACGCAGCGAATGCGCCAACCAAGCGTGTGAACGGCAACAACATCAAGCTATCAATGGCGATAGATCGGGTTCTGAATGCAAACCAGCCGTCGTTGTCGTGCTTGAATTTCTCTCTGAATGCCTTTTCTTGCCCAAACGCCTGTACCAATGACATCCCTTGCAGAGATTCGCTGATACGGTTGTTGATGTGGCTGACTTGAACGCGAATACCATCAAGCACTGGCGTTGAGAGTTTTCGATACCAGTGCATCGTCATTAGTAGAATAGGTATCAACACCAGACTCAATACCATGAGACGCCAATCCAATAACGCGATCGCCACAAAGATACCTGTGATACGAAGGCTACCCTGAATAATGGTCGGCAGCGTTGAGACAAACAGATCCCGCAGCGACTCGGTATCGTTTGTCACGTATGACACCATACGCCCTGTTGCCGTGCGATCAAACGCCGAAATCGGCAATTTCAATACGTGGTTGAATAACTGCTTTCGCACATCATTCACCACCAGCAATGCGCTGTGGCGGAATGAAACCGCCTGCAAATACTGGAATCCGCATTGCACTAAATACAACACCAGCACGGCAGCACTTAACGTCAATAAATGGTGCCAATCGAACGTTTGCGGCACGATGACGTCATCAATGATGATTTTAGCAAGCCATGGGATCGCCATTTCTGCGGATACCGCCACGAGCAAGAAAGAAAATGCGACGGCAAATCGCAGTTTATGTGGTCGGGTATAGGCCATCAGGCGTTTCAACGCGTTACCTTGCCCAGAACGTATGAACATAGGCTTAAACATGGCTTACTTCCCGTTCTTTCATCGTTGGTATTGGCAGGTTTTCCTGTAATGGGTGATGTGCTTGTCTTTCGTACACTTTCGCGTACCAGCCATCAAGGTTCATCAAGCTCTGGTGATCACCACGCTCAATGACTTTACCTTGCTCTAGGACGAGAATGTCATCTGCATGGCGTAGGTTAGGCAAACGCTGGGTTACCAGCAGCATGGCTTTATGACCAAAGTGCGTTTTGAGGTTCTGTCGCACCAACGCTTCGGTTTTCATGTCGAGCGCACTGAACGGATCATCCAATAGCAGGATGTCCGCGTCGGTCAACAGGGCACGCGCTAATGCGATGCGCTGCTTTTGACCGCCAGAAAGGTTGCCACCATTCTCCGTCAGTTCGCTGTTAAAGCCCGCTTTCAGCGCGTTAATTTCCGCTTTGATACCCGCGACTTCTGCGACAAACTCAATCTCTTGTATTGATGCATTGGGTTTACCCAGCGCGATGTTGTCGGCTATCGAACCAGAAAACAGCAACGGCTTTTGAGGCACCCACGCCATGCTGCTGCGTAACGAATCAAAAGTCAGTGCGTCAGTGCTTTCACCTGCCAAGGTGATCGTCGATTGACCGTCACTAAGGCTAAACTGACGCAGCATAAGGCTGATTAACGTACTTTTACCGCCGCCCGTTGGGCCTGTAACACCGATAAAGCCACCTTGCTTAATAGCGAAACTGACATTGTCCAATGCCGTCCTTTCTGATGCTGGGTAAGTGAACGTGTGAATATCCACCAAGAGATCACGTGCACTGTCTCTTACCAATACCCTTGACCCTTCGACGACATCCGGTTTCTGGCTAAACACTTTTTCTAAACGTGCCCAGGAAGTATTACCGCGTTGAAACACGTTGAACTGCCAGCCAAATTGTAGGAATGGGCCAAGCAACTGCGCCAAGTAAAGCGTAAAGCTGGTAAACAGACCGACCGTCAATGCGCCAGTATTGATAAGCCATGCGCCGTACACCAAGGTGATCACAAACGATGAACCATAGATCAGTTGGATCGTAGGGCCGAACAAGGAGTCGACTTTGGCCACTTCAATGTTAGCGTCCAATGTTTCATCCAGCTTTTCCGCAAAACGGTCTTGCTGACGCGCATTGATCCCGTGAGAGCGCACCGCACGGATGCCCGCGACCGTTTCCCTCACCTCTTCGTTTAGGTGCGAAAACGCGCCTTGTGCACGGCCAAAGCGTTTCTGCATGCCTGCGCCATATCGACGAGTAACCAGTACCAACAATGGAAATGGCAGCAATGCAACGGCAGTTAATTGACCGCTCACCAAAAACACCATGCCAAATATAACGGTGAATCCAGCGATTAAAGAATCCACCAGCGTCATTACACCATCACCGGCGGCCTGCTCTACAGCGTTGAGGTCATTCGTGGCATGTGCCATTAAATCGCCCGTGCTGTATTTGTGGTAGAACGACGGCGACAATCGCGTCAGATGCGCAAACAAATCGGTGCGTACGGCACGCGAGATCTCAATTGCCGCGCCATACAGTTGGCTGTTCCACACATAGCGAAGTCCATACATTGCTAGTGCTGCGACCACAATACCGACCAAATGGACGCCAAGAAAACGTGCCGTTAATGTATCGGTACTGATAGCGTCAACGATGCGCCCTATCAACCATGGTGGTGCCAAGTTAAGCAGCGCAACGGTTTGAAGCGCAGCAAAGGCAATAAGATAACGTCGGGTACACAGTCGCATATACCCGCGCATTTTCCAGATTAATTCCATGAAGTGTATATCTCAGTTTAACAGTCGCAGGTCATCGCGTTTTTCTGGGTAAGGAAGTCTTCGAACGGCAGATGTTGTTCGGCTTCCAACGTTTTTTGCTCGTTCAAAGACGTGGTCACCAATGCCGATAGTTCAGCCTGAAAATCGGGGGCAATCTCATTCGCACGGTGGTATTTCATGTGCGCCTGAGAGATCTTGCTAACCAAGGTGGTGTAACCGATGCCGTCTTGCTGCATGTCCTGCAACATTTGAGCAGAAGGCGTCAGAGATTGATCAGCAAGCTTTTGGGTTTCTAGCATCAAGCTTTGCGAATACTCGTGAGTCTCGAAGGCATGATCGAACATCGCAGCCACATCGGTCATGTCAGCAAGCAATTCTGCGCCCATTTCTGTCAGAGCACGCTCGCCGTCGAGTGTTGGTAACATGAGATTCGGTTTACGACCCTCTGTTGCTACCGACTCCATGCGCGTTTTGATCACTGCTTGCTCATCCACGGTAAGCTCAGGACTTGGTGATAACGCACAATAGGTCAGGAACAGATCCAGAAAATGACTTTGCGTTTCATTGATACCCAGAGGCAAATAGGGATTATTGTCCACTGTACGAAGCTCGACGTATTCCACACCCTTGCGGCAAAGTGCCTCAAGAGGACGCATGTCTTTCGCCACGACTTTCGGCCTAATCGCACCATAAAGCTCGGCTTCCAATTGAAGAATGGCTTTGTTTAGCTGTTGCCCTTCATCAATTGAGAGGTATTTTTCACTTGGCTTCGATAACAAAGCCGACACACCTTTTAAATATGTGTTTTTGTCGTTGTAGCTAATTGGGTACTGTGACTGCTCACTGTTTGTATAACCAATACTGCTCAGACGTAATGAGGTTGCCCAAGGCAGGTAAAAGGTTTCATCACCCATTGGCAATAAATCATGCTCACGTCCTTCCAGGTAGCTTTTGTCCAGTGCAGGAGATGCCCCAAACAAATACGCCACAATCCATCCGTGACGCAATGCATTACGTATCAAATGGAAGTAACGTTTCGAGATAAAGTCCGCCAGTGGCAATTCGCTGTTTTCTTGCTGGTGCAATTCAACCCAAAAGCTTTCAGGCAGCGAAAAATTATAATGAATGCCAGAAATCGTCTGCATGCGCTTGCCGTAGCGATTTGCCAAACCTTGGCGGTAGCGCATTTTCATTTCAGCCGCATTAGAAGAGCCATAATGAGCAATCACGATGGCGGCTTCATCAGGCAATACTGGCGGCAAACTTGCTGGCCAGAGCATTTCATTGCTCGGCAAATTATTGGCGACAAAATGATGCAATGCGCCTAAGTGAGAGAACACCGCTTTCTTATCCGTGTATGCCGGCGTAATAAGCTCTAGTTGCGCCTCAGCAAAATCCGTCGTGATAAACGGGTGCATCAATGCCGAGCCTAAAGATTTAGGGTGTGATAATGGTGAAATAGCCCCTTTTGGGGTAGTACGAACGGTTTCCTTTTCGATTCCGCGGCGAATGCCACCTAGCGTCCCTGCAAACGTGCTCATCGATATTTTTTTCATTTTTTCTTTTTATTTCATTATGTTGACAAAAACACTCAAGCGATTGCGAGCGTTTTTTACGTATTCTTTGCTTATAAGACGGAGAGCGCGACGAAAAGACGAAGAAAAGGTGAAAAAATTTAAATATTTTTAAACGGACAAATCTGGAGCCTTCATCCGTGCAGCCAGACATGCCAGCCTAAAAGATAACAAGCCCACCTCTTGCTTTTGCATCCATCATCGAAAACTCGATTATTAACACGCAATTTTTCTCGCTTTACGCCATACATCGTAATCACTACCTTAACTCGCAACGTTATCAATGATTAGCAATACGGACGTTGTGCTATTCAGCAGTACCAGATAAACAAGGATGTTCGATGAAAGTGTGTGTGGCTTACACGAAAGATGCAAAGCGAAACAAAATCAAAAACAATTTAGAACGCGCATCTTTTTATCACGAAAGCGTCTTTGTTCACCCTTTAGAGTTAGGAACATTAAGTGATAGCGACATTGTTATTCTGTACGACAGCAAGTATGTCGCAAACAATGCCGCGAACATCAGTGCGTCAATATCTTTACTCAAAGCAAATAATAACTGTGTTGCTGTTGTACTTTCCTGTCGGCAAGATGACCGATTTACTGGCGTCACCGCCCAAATCTGCCGCGTGGCTGGTGCGGATAGCATTGAGCGCATTCATAACACCTTCAATGCTGAAACCTTGGAAAGCGTCATCCAGCAGGCTCTTCGCTTCGCACAAGCCAAAGCGCGCATCCTCCATGATGACAGTGAAGACGAACAGCTTCTAAAGGCGTTTAAACACGGTTTAGTGAATTACTATCAGCCCCAATATAACATCCGAAAAAATACCATTGCGGCAGTGGAAGTACTGCCGAGGATTAGAACAACGGAAGGCGTGTTGGTGTATGCCTACAAACGCCAACCGTTTATCGAACGAAATGGATTGGAACACACGTTATTTTTCAGTTCACTGAGAATGGCGATGCTAGATATGACCTTATCGTCACTCGACATTAATCTCTCAATTAACGTTTCCCCAACGACCCTTCGTGATAAGGCATTCTATTCTTCTGTTGCTGATGTACTGAATGAATTCCGTTTTAGCCCCAAAAAGCTGACGCTCGAAATCAATGAGCACGCCGATTGTCTCGCCTCACTCGATGCACTGATTAACATCACCAACCTCAGGTTGCTCGGGGTGGGTTTCTCCATCGAAAATTTTGGTAACGGCGTTAACCCGTACGGGCAGCTTTCAAGTTTGCCTGTCACTGAATTGAAGGTGAGCAGATCTTTTGTGAAAAAAGCGATGAACCATTACGGCTGTCAGCAAATTGTTTTTAACGCAATTTCCGTTGCGCAGTCACTTGGGCTTCGTTGTGTTGCAGAAGGCGTTGAAGACATCGCAACCTTAGAATACCTCAAGCAAAACAAAGTCGATTATGGGCAAGGTCGATTCCTGTCGAAGCCTGTAACCATCACTAAACTCACCCGTTTAATCTCAAACCCTGGCGCGATCAGACGCCCCAAAAAACGCGTAAAGAAGCGCACCGTCGTATTGCTGGTTGATTCAAGGATTTCTCGACTCGCTAGCTTAAAAAAGACCCTAGAACTGCAAAGTTCTCATCTCACGGTGCTCACCGCATCAACCCATATAAAGGCCAAAGAGCTTTTCACAGACAAGCTGATTAGCTTTGTGATCTGCGATGAAAGTCATCGCCAGCCTTTAGAGAAGTTGGTAACAGAAAGCCCAACCCCCGCTCACCTGTTTGTGCTTCACGAAAATTTCGTAGAGACGCGGGATCCCGCCATGCTCTACTACAAAGAAGCTTCCCATCTCAGTGCGATAAAAATTAAAAGCCTGATTGAAAACCACCTGAATTTAGAAAAGGAATTGGGTGTGCTTTCACGGCTCTCTTCACAAGAGAAAATCGTCCTAAACCAGATCTACCAAGGCGAGGCGTGCAAGAAAATTGCCCGTGATTTGGACATCAGTTTCAAAACAGTCAGCACCTACAAAACGAGGATTTTCCAGAAACTTGGCGTCCACAACGACATTGAATGCGTTCGGCTATTAAGTGGATTTTCGCCAAGGGCGATTACCCTGCAATTAGCGGCGGAGAAAGAACCCGCGTAACGGCGTAACACTCAGTCATCAAACAGACATTTGACTAATGGATTACACATGAAAATAATGCTTAATTATCTGCTGTGTACCTTAGGGTCTGTTGACCTTTGTGAAGAAGAGCAATCCAAATGTCTAATGTCGTCCAGTTCTCTGCGTTTAACGGTGGTAAGAAAACGAACACTACCACACCAGCCAAATCGCCGAGCCCTAAAGCGTTAAGAGAAGAAGCTGCATTGAAGCAAGACAATCTCTGTTACTTCTGTGGCAACCGCAAAGAAACCAAAGAGCTGAACTGGCTGAACAAGGTTGGCTTTAAAGAAAAGGCGCATGTTGTTTGCAATACGTGTAGTTCTGAAGCCAAGTCGCGCTCAATGGACGAACTACGGATAATCCTTGCGCTGAAAGCGATGGATTTCAGAACCATTAAGATTCAGCAGTACCTTGAGCTGAGAGAGAAAGGCGTTCGAATAGAGGGTGTCAGTAAATACAAATTCCACTTTGAAAGGAGTGAGTGAGGCTGCGGCCGGTACTATAACCTTGCTACATCTGACCTTATCGTCACCCAACTCGAATTGTGGACGCCAACAGAAACGTATAAAAAAACCCTGTACTCCTATGAGTGACAGGGCTTTTTGTTGGGGATAGCGTGGTAGCTCGCTACGCAGCAACAGCCGTCAAACTAACGCGTCGGCGTTGCATCCAAACCACCAGACCGAACAACAGTAGCGCTGGGATCCACATCCACTCTTTGCGGAAGCGTTCCGCAGGTGTGCGAACATCCACAATTTGCTGGTCAAACTGCAGGCCAACCGCTTCTGCAGGGCTCGCAAACGTAACGATATCGATCAGCGTCTGTCCATCTTGCTGATAGGTTTCAATCCCTAGCGCGTCCAGCTTATCTTGTCCGGTTTCACCCGCCGGAACTTCCATCAACACAGAGAACTCACGCATCTTGCCAACCGCATCTTCACCAGAGATACGCATTCTGAGGATTGAACCTTCCTCAAGCGGCTCCAGCGTTTGTACCAGTTGCGCAGGATTACTTGACTCATACGGGTCGATAGCAAGATCTACCCAATAGCCCGGACGGAACAGTGTAAACGCGACTAACAGCAGCAATGCACTTTCATACCAACGGTTGCGGGTGAGGAACCAGCCTTGTGTCGCGGATGCAAATATCAGCATCGCGATCGTAGAGACAATGAAGATGATAATGCCCTGCCCCACGCTCACATCTATCAACAGCAAATCGGTGTTAAAGATGAATAAGAAAGGTAACGCGGCAGTCCTCAGGCTGTAGTAGAACGCTGTCACACCCGTTTTAATCGGGTCACCTTTGGATACCGCAGCCGCAGCAAATGAGGCTAACCCTACAGGCGGAGTGACATCCGCCATGATGCCGAAGTAGAACACGAAAAGGTGAACCGCAATCAAAGGCACGATCAAGCCGTGTTGCTGACCCAAGGTGACTATGACAGGTGCCAAAAGGCTTGATACCACGATGTAGTTTGCCGTCGTTGGTAAGCCCATACCGAGAATTAAACTCAGCAGCGCGGTCAACAAAAGCATCAGTAACAAGTTGCCCATCGACAACATCTCTACGAGATCTGCCAACACCAAACCCACACCCGTTTGTGAAACTGCACCCACGATGATGCCTGCGGTTGCGGTAGCGATACCAATACCAATCATGTTACGCGCGCCCGCAATCAGGCCTTCGCGCAAATCAATCACACCATCTTTAAACGTGCCGTGGTCGTGCGCATGCTTGTTGTCCTTGCGCATCCAAGTCAATAACGGACGCTGCGTCAACACAATAACCACCAAGATCATGCTGCCCCAGAATGCTGATAGTCCCGGCGACAGACGCTCTACCATCAAACACCATACCAGCACGACAACAGGTAAAAGGTAGTGAAGACCAGACAGCAGCACTGCCCGAGTGTCTGGCAATTGGTCTAGCGGCGCATTCGGATCTTCTTCCGGCAATGGTTCGTTATTGGCTGCAACTTTCAGCAGTCCGAAGTAAACCACCGCCAAGATGATTGCCATGCCCGGCAGTACATACTCTCCCAATGCAGGCTTTAACCATCCTAGGCCGTAGTAAACTGCCATCGACAGACCAGACACCAATGCGGCACCGAATGCAAATCCTGTCAGGCGCGACAGCCAAGGTTTTGAACGCGCAGCATCAATAGGTTGCATGCCCAGCTTCAACGCTTCCAAGTGCACAATGTACAACAGGGCGATGTAGGAAATGGCTGCAGGTAAAAAGGCATGTTTGATGATCTCGACATACGGAATGCCGACGTATTCCACCATCAAGAACGCTGCAGCGCCCATCACAGGTGGCATAATCTGCCCGTTTACCGAAGAGGCGACTTCCACTGCGCCCGCTTTCTCTGGTGAGAAGCCGACTTTGCGCATCATTGGAATCGTGAAGGTGCCTGTGGTTACCACGTTTGCAATTGAGGAGCCTGAAATCAGACCGGTCAGGCCCGATGCAACCACGGCCGCTTTCGCTGGACCACCTCGAAGGTGCCCAAGCATACTGAACGCAAGTTGAATAAAGTAATGCCCTGCGCCAGCGCGTTCTAGCAATGCGCCAAACAAAACAAAGAGGAAAACGAAACTGGTTGATACACCCAGTGCAATACCAAACACACCTTCTGTAGTGATCCACTGGTGGTTGGCGAGTGCATCAAGCTGAACACCTCGGTGGGAAAGCAATCCCGGCATCCATGGGCCGGCTAGGCTATAGCCGATAAAGACAAGCGCGATGACAGGCAGTGCCGGGCCTAACACGCGTCTTGCCGCTTCCAATAAAAGCGGTAAGCCAATCAGGGCAACGGTAAAATCTTCTGTGGTCAAACTGCCTGGACGCTGTGCCAGTGCTTGATACATGACAAACAGATATAAAGACGTCGCACAAGCGACCAAGCCCAGCACGATGTCTGATGCTGGCACTCTATCACGCGGCGATCGCTTGAGGGCTGGAAACACGAGAAAGGCGAGCAGCAATGCAAACCCAAGATGGATAGCGCGTGTTTCAGTATCATTCAAGACACCAAAGCCAACGATAAATGGCAATGGTGAAGCAATCCAAAGTTGGAAAAGGGACCATAATAGTGCCAACCCTGCTATCGCTTTTTCCATGATGCCAGTGGGTAAACGGGCACCGACATCTTGAGCGATGAGCTCTTCTGCGGACAGATCAGCTTTAGGTGTGGAAATTGCGTTATCCATAACTTTCTCACTTACAACGAAGAAATAAGCTCTATAACGCTGCTATAGAGCTTGGCTACAAACAGGAGGGTTAGAAATTAAATCCAGCCGCGCTCTTTGTAGTAACGAACCGCACCTTCGTGCAATGGAGCAGACAAACCGACTTTGATCATTTCAGCTTCATCGAGATCTTTGAATGCTGGGTGTAGACGTTTAAAGCGGTCTAAATTGTCGAACACAGACTTAACCAATTGGTAGACCAACTCAGGATCTGTCTCAACGGTGGTCGACAGTACTGCTTTACCGCCGATTGATGGCGTAGGATCAGGGTTGCCACGGTACATGCCACCCGGGATGGTTGCTTTCGTAAAGTACGCGCGCTCTGCGAGCATTTTGTCGATTTCTGGACCTGTAACTGGCACCAGTACCGCGTCAGTCGTGGTTGAAGCTTCTTGAATTGCGCCGTTTGGGTGGCCAACAAAATAGCTCATCGCATCGATGTTGTTATCACTCATCGCAGATGCTTGTTCTGCTGGCTTGAGATCAGAGACCAGTTTAAATACAGAAGGCTGCCAATCTTTGACGCTCATGATTTGTTCGAACGTATCACGCTGACCAGAACCCGGGTTGCCGATGTTCACGCGCTTGCCTTTCAGATCTTCGAAAGAGCGAATACCCGCGTCTTTGCGTGCCAAAACCGTAAATACTTCACTTTGAAGCGAGAAAACTGCGCGAATATCTTCCATTGGAGTGGAATTTTGGAAAGGTGCTACGCCTTCAAGTGCTTTGTATTGATGGTCCGATTGCATGATGCCGAAATTATATTCGCCGCTTTTCAAGCCGTTCACGTTTGCAACGCCGCCGCCACTTGCTGGTGCATTACATTTGATGCTGTGCTCATCGCCACCACGGTTTACAAATCGGCAAATTGACTGGCCAGCAACGTAGTAAACACCCGTCTGACCGCCCGTACCGATGGTAATGAATTTTTCTGATGCTTCTGCCTGACCAACAGGTGAAAACAGGGAAACTGCGGACACTAATCCAACTAACAGCGCGCTTCCTTTCATAGATATATCTCCTTTACGACTAAATATGCCAAAAGAGATTATCAAATCACTTTTACTCTGCCTGTAGGACGACTCCTACAAGCCATAAAGTTTATGTTTATTGAACGTGAACATTTCGCAAGAAAACATCGCTGCAAGTGTATTCCTCCCGTAACCAACGCCACTAGCGAGTAGAAATCACCCCATTTATGCCATAATCAAATTTCCTTATTTTTTGCACTTCATCAAACTTTTACTGAGACATAGAACCCGAGAGCAACATATTCATCTATAACTTTTGTCATTTAAAAACATATTCACTGCGCAGTATAAAAGCTATTACGCATAAAAAATCAGTCTGCATAACTAGACTGCCCATATAGCAAAACAAGACATGCTTCACGGTGCCGACAAACAATTTATGGTTTCCGAGTCGCGCTTCACATCAATTTCATTAAATTCCAATATATTCTTAACAAACCATTCGTACCGTTCGATGCGAAGAAAAAAAGCTACCCGCCAAACGTGTAGTGCGCTTGTTGAGAAAGCACTCAACCAACTATGAATACGGAAAATGACGAAAGGAAATAAGATGAACAGCATGAAACTCTCTATCTTGGCTGCCAGCACACTCCTTCTTGCTCAAACTGCTCATGCAGAAACACTTCGCTTACTGACTTGGGGCGGCTATGCACCGCAAGAAGTTATCGACCAATTTCAAAAAGAAACGGGTATCGATGTCAAAGTCACCAAATCAAATAATGAGGACATGATTTCAAAACTGCGTGCAACACGCGGTGCGGGTTTCGACCTTGTTCAACCGAGTCAGGACCGTATCACGGGCGCACAGCGTGATTTTAAAATTTACCAACCGATTGATCTTTCAAAGATAGATAGCAGCTTGCTGATTCCTTCTATGCTGGAAGCGACCAGAAACAACACCGAACTGAACGGTGACGTATACGGCGTACCCCATATCTGGGGGACAAGCGGTCTCGTGGTAGACACGAAAACCGCGTCGGGCATTAAGGATTACACTGACCTGTGTGATGCCGCCTATAAAGGCAAAGTATCATACCGTCTGAAACGACCAACATTAATTGGCTTTGCGTTTGCAATGGGTGAAGACCCGTTTGCGGCTTATAACGACCCTGCCAAATACCAAGCAATCCTCGATAAAGTGCAGCAAAAACTCATTGAGTGTAAGCCGAACGTTAAAGCCTACTGGTCAGGGGGCGATGAACTGCTGAATCTTGTGCGCTCAGGCGAAGTCGTCGGCGCGATGGCGTGGGACGCTGGCGGCTGGAAAGTTAACCGTGACAATGCAGACATAACGTTCGTGGCACCCGAGTCTGGTGCGCTGGGCTGGATTGATACCTTCGCGATTCCACGTAAATCAAAAGCCGTGGATGCCGCATACCAATGGATTAACTTTGTTAATCAGCCAGAAATCGCAGCGAAAATCACCGAGTCTGCCGGTAACTTTACCGCTTCAAAAGGTGCCGACAACTTCGTGAATGACACGGCGAAAGCGCAGTTCCAAGCAAGCTTCCCTCAAGCTGATATCGACAACATTAAATGGTATCCAACCGTTCCAGCAGGACTTGAGGAAATGGAAGGTCTGGTTCTGGATCGTGTAAAAGCGGCGAACTAGCCAAGCTGTTATAACCACCACGGCCTGTTTCAAGCAGGCCGTGAACTCTCTTCAAACAACAGTTTTTCACAGGCGTTGTATCTATGTCAGACAGTGCGACACCCGACCTAGAATGTCGGTCTCTGAACAAAACCTTTGGTGACTTTATTGCAGTCAATGACGTAAATGTCACTGTACCCAAAGGCAGCTTCTTCTCAATACTGGGCCCGTCAGGCTGCGGGAAAACAACATTACTCCGAATGCTGGCAGGCTTCGAGCAACCTACGTCAGGTGACATCATGATCAAGGGGGCGAGAGTTAACGACATCGCCCCAAACCGCCGCCCCGTAAATATGGTGTTTCAACATCTGGCACTCTTTCCCACCATGACAGTCGCTGAAAACATTGGCTACGGTTTACGAAGAAGAAAAACGCCTAAGCATGACATCGATAAAAAAGTGGATGAAGTGCTTGCCCGAGTAGGGCTTTCAGGAAGTGGTGCCAAGCAGATATCTCAATTGTCTGGCGGTCAAAAGCAGCGTATCGCCATTGCTCGTTGCTTGGTACTTAATCCAGATGTTCTGTTGCTTGACGAACCACTTGGTGCCTTAGATTTAAAGCTTCGTGAACAGATGAAAGTCGAACTCAAGCACCTGCAGCAAGAATTTGGTACCACCTTCGTTTACATCACACATGACCAGTCAGAAGCACTGGTGATGTCCGATCAGGTCGCGGTGATGAACCACGGTCGCTTTGAGCAACTCGGCACTCCACAAGACCTTTATTACTCTCCAAATACCGCCTTTGTGGCGAAGTTTGTCGGTGAAAACAATCACCGAAATGGAACAGTGCTGGATATCAATGGCCACATCGCAACAATTAGCGGCGCACAGGGCGAGAAGCTGATGGCCAGCACCAGCCATAACACAAAAATTGGCGATAACGTCGATGTCTTCGTTCGTCCAGAAGCCATTGCTATCGCATTGCCCAACCAAAAACCGAGTCATGCCGAAAACGGCTTCGAGGTGGTGGTGAAGGAAATTCTTTTTGATGGTTCGCGAAGTCAGTTAGTGGCAGAGAGCCCGCAACTCCAGAGCACATTCTCAGTACAGTTACCTCAGACTGAAAGCTTCCGGGGCATTCGAGCGGGCGATCCGCTGTTCATTCATTGGCAATCGGCAGTTTCTCGCTGTATGCCAGCTGAGTGCTAGGAGGCGACGATGATAGAACGAGGAAACCGTCTTGCCCTGTACCTGCTGCTTACCCCATTCTTGCTTTGGCTGACATTGCTGATCATTTTGCCGCACGCGCAAATGTTTAATATTTCGATTCATGATCGTGCAGTGGGTGGCGCAAAGGTACTGAGCTTGGATAACTACGCGACCTTTTTTACCGAGCCGCTCTATTGGCGAACCTTCGCTCGCACCGCCGTCATGTCACTGCTTGCAACCGCACTGACGCTGCTTATCGCATTCCCCGTTTCGTTCTATATTGCAAAAGTCTGTCAGGGTAAAACCAAAAGCCTGTTATTTGTCGCATGCCTCTTACCTTTCTGGGTCAGTGAACTTGTGCGTTCTTACGGCTGGATGATTTTGTTGCGCGAATCAGGATTAGTCAGCGGGTTTCTGCAATATGTGGGTCTTGCCGATCAGCCTGTAGAGCTGCTTTATAACGATGCCACTATTATGCTCGGCCTGGTCTACACCTCCATGTTATTTATGGTGGTCCCGTTGATTACGACACTCGACAGTCTCGACAATAGCTTGATTGAAGCGGCATACGACTTGGGCGGGAGCAGTTGGGACGTGCTGCGCGAGGTTGTGATACCCCACGCCATGAGTGGTATTGTCGCAGGTTGTATCGTGGTGTTCATGCTGACCTTGGGCAACTACCTAACGCCTACCCTACTCGGTGGCAAAGACAGCCTTTGGTTCACCGAGCAGATATTTACGCAATTCATTACCCGTTTTAACTGGGAGCAAGGATCCGCATTTGGTATCTTACTGCTGACCCTCTCTTCATTGATGGTTTGGGGTGGTCTAAAACTGACTCGCCAGTCCTTTGTTAAGACGATGGGGTGACGCATGATTCCATCATTACCCACCAACCGTTCACTCTCGCGTATTTATCAGGGTTACATTACGCTCTTCTTTGTCTTTTTGATGTTGCCACTCGTCGTTGTTGCCGTTTTCGCGTTCAACGACAGCCTCTTCCCTTCCTTACCTTGGAATGGGTTTACCCTTTCGTGGTTTTTTGGCACTAGCGAACCTGAAATTGGCGTGTTTAATGACAGAGAACTCACCGATGGGATTGGCGTCAGCATCATTGTCGCTATCGCCGTGACGATATGTGCTCTTCTTCTCGCCACAACCAACGCCTTTCTGTTTGAACGTTTCGAATTCCGATTTAAAGGCTTTTGCTATGTCCTTTTGCTGTTGCCGCTGGTTATTCCAGGCGTCATTTTAGGCGTGTCGATTCTGCTCATGAGCAGCACCATCGCTAACGGAATCGAAGATAGTATCGGCTGGGATATTGAATGGATGCGACCCGGATTAGTCTTGGTTGTTCTTGGTCAGTTTGCGTTTATAACGACAATTTGTACCTTGGTAATCGCGGCAAGATTGCGCAAATTTGATTTGAGCTTAGAGGAGGCTGCACTTAACTTAGGGGCGACCCAGCTTGAAGCGGTATTCACCATCACCCTACCCTTTTTACGCCCCGCATTAATCGGTGCTGGCATCATCGCGTTCCTTATGTCCTTCGAAAACTTCAATACAACACTGATGCTGGTAGGGTCTGATGCACCACTTACCATAGCCATGTTTGATCGTTTGCGGGAAGGTTCCACGCCCGTGATCAACGCCGTTTCATTGCTGTTGATGGTAGCATCCGGACTATTGGCAATGGCGAGTATCTGGTTTTCGTCCAAATCGTCTCGAGTAGATTCGTAATTGAAAACACGACCGGGTCATTTCATTGAGAAAGAAAAAGGCGGAATTCTCCGCCTTTTTCTTTCTAATTTTACAGCGTTGTTTCACGCCAAGTTTACGTCTTTTTTCAACGCAGCTTTGTCATGTATATCAATGAGCTTTTGAACCTCTTCCAGTACGTGTGCGTCACCAAAAGAGCCGATATGCTCTACCACTGAGTACGCTTTCGACGTCGCATCATATTCTCTTACCCAGTCACGAGAGGCTCTCTCATCATCGAGGGTTTCAAATGGGTAGTAGGATGCAGGACGCAGCAAGCCGATACGCCAAGGTTTAGGACTCAATCGTGCTCTAAAGCACTGTTGCCGTTTACACAGTTGGATATAAAGCGGATCTACATTTAGTGCCTTGAACATATCCAACAAAGATGTGTCAGAAGGTGAGTAACTCTGATTCGTCAGAATAAATCTAATTCCTGAGTGAGTTTTATAAACGCGAAATGAAACTGCAGGATTCGATTTTTGATAGGCCTCGATTCGCGCCAAGTAATAGGCAGTGTCTTTCGGCTCCGCTTTTTTACCAAACCAGCTAAGAAAACCGCGCTTCACTTTGACCGGTGGAATATCGATATCACCAAACACCGCTCGCTCAGTGTTCAATACGAGTGCGCCGTAGCGATTTCGGGTTATAACACCTAAAACACTGCCATCTGCAGCACTGATTTCTTCGATAATGTCTTCGCGAATGTAACCGTTGAAGTATTCGTATTCTTCTTTGTCTGTGAATCCGTTGTCTGCAAATGACAGCAGCTGTTTCTTTCGAAGTTCTGCATTTTGTCGGGCATCGCCCTCACTTTCGTTTGATGCTCCCCATACAGATGCACGCTCACAGCCAAAGAGGTCTTCCTCAACCGAGAATTCTTCCTTTGCCCAAAACTTCGCAAACTTCATCCTTTTCTCCTAAAAACAGCCGTATATTTATTCGCTAAAGCACAAAAACGGTTATCAACGAACAGATAAACACCACTTACATCGGGTTTGGTAATATCCTGAATTCATCACTAATAAATCGCAGGCCACGCGCAACTTGTTCCTCGATTTTATCGACGTGACCACCCTCAAACACATGGTGAACGATGGGGATTTCGAGTGCTTCAAAGTGCTTTATCATCGAATTAAAGCTGTCCAAAATGGGGTCACCCACTGCATCGCCTTCCTCTGTGCCAATCTCGGCATAAAGTGCTAACGTGGATGCGATGTCACTCTCCTCTTCTATCGTTTTTCCGCCTTGAAGGTAAGGCAAAAACGAACTAACTCGCTCTTGGGCAATAGAGGTAAGATGAAAATCTTCCAATGTTGCCATTACCGTATCCATGTCATTCGAAATGTAAGAAGGCGGGTTATTCACATCAGGACTTATCGCGCGGAGAATCGCCACATACGCATACATAAACCACTCACACTCTCGTCCAGTTGTAAGTAGCCCAATTTGCTGCTTGAAGAAGTCACCGTGTTGTCGGTAATCATGCTTTCGCATCATCATTCCTGCGGGGCTCAGTGCTGCGCATGCTTGATACAAATCCGGACGGTGCATAGCAGCATAAAGCGCACTAAAGCCCCCCATTGAGTGACCGAAAATCGCTCGCTTACCCGATGCCACACGGTACTTTTTTTCAACAACGTCGATAACATCTTTGGTGAGATAGTCAAAGAAGTTGCCAGAAACGGGGGAATTTAGAAACCAGCAGCCCTTTAATGACGATGTTCCATCAACGGAAACGAGGATCATTTCCTCAAGGCCAGTGCTCGCAACCAAACTGTCCATGATGTGGTTGAGACCGGGCTCTGCGGGGTTCTCACTAAACCACCCTTGAGGCGTGCCTTCCATACCGTGCATCACATATATAATGGGGTATCGACGATCATTTTCTTCAGAGTAGGATTGAGGTAGATAGATAACCAAATGCCGCGCTACTTCCTCTTTTGCGAGGTTATCTTTCAGTGACGGTGCTTCAAATGAAATACGCTCTATGACACCTTGATAGAGCGTTACTTCACACTCAGCATTTCTCACCATTACAGTGACCTTATTAAATTGATTTCAGTTCATTTGAGCACACTGACTTTTGATAACGATGACATGTGTAGCTTTATGCGATCGACGTACTATTTTGATCAGCCAAAAAAGCGTTATCCATACTCTTCTAGCTCCTACCTTTGAGCAGGTACAAAACTTGCTTAACACATTCAGTGAGATTACCCAAACAATCGGTAATTGAACAAAACATCAAAAATCCCGTTTACCGTACAACGATCGGCAAATGGCATCAGAGGGAGATATATTTCTTTCTTATTGTTTTTAAAGAGATATAGACAACGACGCGCTTAGTTCTTCTTGAAGGCGGAGCCTCATACGCAAGGCGTTAAATTGGCATTTGAAGCATGCGTGTCTAAAGCCTATTTACTATTTTGAGAAACTTTTCGAATTCGAGAAGCAAATAGATAAAGGTGGTCGGAATGGATAACACGCTTGTAGTTACTCACATCGAAGGTAAAGCGGTCGCAGTGGCCCCAAACGGCAGTCCAATGTCCGTTGAAAATGGTTCTGTGCTCAAACAAGGACAATTGCTGGCGTCAAATTTCGGCGATATGGCAATCGTTCAAACTGAAGACGACTCGTTGGTACTCAATGGGGACATCTTCTTTGTGGATGAAGATGGCGCAGAAGCTCTCGAACTTCCTGATGATATTGCGAACATCATTGCTGCCATTGAAAGTGGTGATGACCCACTCGAACTTGAAGATGCCGAAACTGCAGCAGGTGAATCTGTCCAAAGCGGTTCCGCGCCTGTTTTTTCGGGATTCAATGAAACCGAGGAAGACAGTGACGATTCAACACAGCGCATTCTTGAAGCCCTATTTGAAAGAATAGTCGAGCTCAATCCTGACCTAGACCTCACTCGCGACCAATTTAATTTTCTCGCCAACAACAGTTTCTCATCTTCTCAGCGTAATGTCGCAAACAATGACAACAACCAAGACGATAACCCAATCACTGATGTCGGTGATTCTGAACCTACCTCCGCTTCCTTATCCGCAGGTGTTGAGGATGCTCCGGAAGACGTGGTCATAGAAGGTACCAATGCAGAAGATGATTTAAATGGCGATTCCCCAGATGAAACCCTTTATGGCTATCAAGGTAACGATAATATCCGCGGCTCCGACGGTGATGACACGATTAAGGCAGGCAAAGGACAAGACACTGCCTATGGTGACTTAGGTGACGACACAATCTACGGTGGACGTGGTGCAGATACTTTATTTGGTGATACCAGCACCAACGCAACTAACAGTAACGAGTTCTCTGTCAATGGTGATTTAGAAGCTTGGGGGGATGACAGCCGCCGTCGTTGGGGTTTGTTTGATGACGACCAAGTAGAAGGTTGGAGTACGCCGGATGACGTGAAAATTGAGTTCCAGCAAGGCGGTTTCGGTGGTGGTCCTGCAAATGACATATCAAACACCATCATGGAGCTTGATTCCACTTCCAATTTGACTGTTCAACAGACCATTGACGTCTCTTCCATAACCGGTGACACATACTCTGCCCTGTCGCTCGATTTTGACTATGCCAATCGCTATAAAGGCGGCAACACAGAAACCAGTCAGTTCTCAGTAGAGGTTACTGACCTAGATGGCATTGTACTGTTCTCTCAGTTTTTCGATAACACGCAACCCAATACGCATTTTGAAAACTATCAAGGCTACCTCATTGTTCCTCAAGGCACAGAAAGCATCACCGTGTCATTTAGTGGTGAAGGTCGCTCTGACGGCTTTGGAGCCCTCATTGATAACGTATCGCTTACTGAGGTTTATCACGACGTAGAAGTTGATGGTGTCGTCTATGAATTCACTGGTAATGCAGATGTCATTTACGGTGGCCGTGGCGCGGACAAAATTTTCGGAGAATCCGGTGATGACGAACTTCATGGCAACCAAGGCAATGATGATCTGAGTGGTGGCACTGGTAACGATGTTCTCAAAGGCGGCCGTGGTCGCGATGTATTGCATGGCGATGAAGGTGATGATCAACTCTTTGGTGGCAGAGGACGCGATGAACTTCAAGGCGGCTTAGGCGATGACACGCTAAGAGGAGGCTTAGGGGCCGATTTGCTTTATGGCGCAGAAGGCGACGATACCTTGCATGGCAACAAAGGTGCTGACCGAATATTTGGCGGTTCAGACGACGACATTATCTTTGGGGGACGTGGTAGTGATTACCTCAAAGGTGATTCAGGCAACGATAACGTCAAAGGAGGATTAGGCGCGGATATCATCAAAGGTGGTGATGGCGACGATTCTCTCTACGGTGGGAAAGGCCACGATGACCTCGAAGGTGATGCAGGTAATGACATATTATTTGGTGGCCGAGGTCGTGATGATCTAGATGGCGGTGACGGCGATGATGTTCTTAATGGCGGCCGTGGCAATGATGAACTTCACGGCGACGCTGGAAACGATGTACTCAATGGCGGCCTAGGCAAAGATGAAATCCAAGGTGGGACTGGTGATGACCTTGCCAGAGGTGGAAAAGGAGCTGATAGCATTTATGGCGGCTCTGGCGAAGATACCTTGCACGGCAACAGAGGTGCTGACCGAATATTTGGTGGCTCTGACGACGACATTATCTTTGGTGGCCGTGGCAACGATTACCTCAAAGGCGATGCGGGCGATGACACTGTAAAAGGTGGGAGTGGCAGCGACACGATTAAAGGTGGTGATGGTACCGATTCACTCTTTGGCGGCAGAGGAAGCGATGACTTAGAAGGTGATGCGGGTAACGATGTGCTGGCTGGCGGTCGCGGAAATGATGATATTGATGGCGGTGAAGGCAACGATTCTCTAAAAGGAGGGTTGGGCAACGATGAGCTCCATGGCGATGCCGGTAATGACCTACTCTTGGGCGGCCAAGGCGATGATGAATTGCAAGGCGGTGAAGGTAGCGATTCGTTAATTGGCGGGCATGGCGATGATCGTCTTTACGGTGCTGAGGGCAATGACACATTATCTGGCGGCGAAGGTAATGATGTTGCCTATGGCGGCCTAGGTAACGACATTGTCAAAGGCGGCTTAGGCGATGATGTTCTGTCGGGAAGCGAAGGGGACGATATTGTCTTTGGCGGCCAAGGCAATGATGTTCTCTCAGGGGCAAATGACAATGATATTCTTCTTGGCGGTTTGGGAAATGATGACCTAAACGGTGGCGGCGGTGATGATATCCTCCTTGGGGGTAAGGGTAACGATGTCATGCACGGCAGCAGCGGTAGCGATGTTATTTACGGTGGAGAAGGCAATAACTCCATGGTACTCGGCAGTGGGAATAACATCGTCGCCTATGATGGGAAAGGCAACGACATCGTTGTCGATTTCAGTCTCCGCGATGACAAAATTGCCATTCCTCGCTCATTGGGAGCACTCTCGCTTTCTGCACTTGCCCTCTCCGTTTTCGAAGGCGACACCGTCATTACCGTGGGTAGTAATACTCTGACATTAGTAGGTCTTGATCCTTCAGACCTTTCGGATGATAACTTTACCTTTGTCTCCGATGAAGAGTTTGATGCCTTACTCGGTAATAACGGTGCCCTCAGCTTTGAAGAGCATGCTGTCGTTTCCCAGTCTGAAGGCAGCTTTTTAGCAACAGGCTCTTTGCTGGGTGAAGACAACACAGTCGGCGCTTGGCATATCAAAACTATTTCTGTCGATGGTGCCGATTACGATGTGCCTAACTCAACCATCGTTATTCAAACCGAACATGGCGAGTTAACCATTTTCGGACAAGATGACGTGCGCCACGCTGAAGGTGAATATGCCTATCAATTAACATCGGAAGCTCTCGAAGACGAAGAACTGGAACACTTTGATATTAAATTGGTAAATGACTTAGGTGAAACCGTCGATGCCGTCTTTGATATTAAGGCAGGCGAAAATACCGATGACGATCTTCACGACCTGACCGATGATTATGAAATTGAAGGAACAGCTGGTAACAACCTGCTCATTGGCGATGGTGATGCGAATAACATTCGAGGGTTTGCAGGCAATGACTACATAGACGGTGGCCTAGGTAACGACTTGATCGCAGGCGGAGCAGGTTCGGACACATTAGAAGGTGGCGAAGGGTCTGATACCTTTGTTTTCCTGCAATCTGATGCCGATACTGAAACCATAGATACGATTGTGGACTACTCACCAACTATAGATATCCTCGATTTTACGGATGTACTTGGTGGCGTGGAAGAAGAGAATATTGGTGATTACCTCGTCGCGCTAGAAAACAATGATGACAATGAAGCCGTACTCTCTATTGCAACAGATGGCGATGTCGTTGACCAACAAATTGTGTTTAGCAACACGTCCGTCGCTGACCTCGCCGCATTGGTCGGCGCGCCTTCCGCATCAAGCACTGATGTAATTTCTACCATGCTTGAAGAAAACAAAATACTTGTGAGTAACTTTTAACACGTAACAAAGAACACATACTGAAATACCGAAAGCCTGCTATGCAGGCTTTTGTTATTTCATGGAAGTTGCAAATGATCATTGCTCCCTCACGTTTTTGTCATTCAATCTTGTCATTTAACCAAACATTTACTTCATTAAACACATACCCGCAACATTTGTAAGTTACTAGTGACAGACATAAACCTCATTTATTGAATACCCATATATGGGTATCCACATGAGCTTTCGATTGGCTTATGCCTTTTTCATTTTTTGGTGAGTATGGAATCAATTCAACTTCAGGGTGAGCTCTTAGACACAGTCTGGCTAATGTTATGCACGGCGTTGGTATTGCTCATGCAGCCAGGCTTTACGTGCTTTGAGAGTGGCCTTGTACGAAGTAAAAACAACATAAATGTTGCGCTAAAAAATGTCGCTGATTTCTGCGTGGCTGGCGTTAGTTACTGGGTCGTCGGATTTGGCTTGATGTATGGCTCTTCAATTAATGGTTTCATCGGTTTCGATAACTTCTTCTTCGAAGTTAATGGTGAACATTTCCTGCTTTCTTTCTTTTTATTTCAATTAATGTTTTGTGGAACTGCAACGACCATTGTTGCTGGAGCCGTTGCGGAGAGAATGCGGTTTTCAGGCTATCTGATTTGTTCATTGCTCATTGCTTCGGTTATTTTCCCTATATCCGGCCATTGGATATGGAGTGGACTGCATTTTTCCACCAATGATCCCGGGTGGCTAAGGGAGATAGGCTTCATCGACTTTGCTGGCGGAACCGTTGTGCATTCAGTCGGTGGTTGGTTAGCACTCGCTGGCATTATTATCCTCGGCCCTCGGTTAGGCCGTTTTAATGAAGCGGGCAAAGTACAAGACATATTCGGGCAGAATTTGCCGTTATCTGCTCTTGGCACTTTTCTTCTGTTTTTTGGTTGGTTTGGTTTCAACGGCGGTAGTTTGATCACCCCAAATGAGAAACTCCCGCTTGTGTTTGCAAATACTGCACTTGCCGCCTGCTTTGGCGGTGTCGCTGCACTTATTTTCTCATGGCACCTTCATTCCATGCGGGGGATCCGTTATTGCTTAAATGGATTACTTGCTGGTTTGGTTTCCATCACGGCGAGTGCAAATATTTTGTCGCCTCACATGGCAGCACTTGTTGGCTTTGTCGGTGGCATTGTTAGCGTACTGATCTCTCATTTACTCCTTCAAAAGCAATTAGATGATGTTGTTGATGCCGTTCCCGTCCATCTCGGTGGCGGTATTTGGGGAACGCTCGCCGTTGCCATTGTAGGACCACTGTCTGCGTTTGAAGGGGCTACTCGCAGTGAACAACTGCTCACACAAATCGTCGGGGTTCTTGCGTGCGGCGTGTGGGCATTTGGATTGGGTTATCTTGCACTTACATTGATCAATCGCCTATACCCGTTAAGGGTATCACCTCAGACCGAGACAATCGGCTTGAACTACGGCGAGCACGGTTTAAAAGATGAACTCATCGAATTGATGCAGCAAGTTGATGACATGCGCGAACAAAAGAATTTTGAGCGAACGATTTCTTTTGATCGAGGTTCAGAAAGCGCAGCCATCTCTATTGCCTACAACCATCTGTTAGAAGCGGTGAACCAAGAATACCGAGACAGAGAGGAAAACCTACTTCGTATGGCGAACCTAGATCCGCTCACTGGGATTGCAAATCGCCGCATGTTTGACAACGAATATGATAATGAATGGCAACGAAACCAGCGTGAAGGCACCGGGCTAGGATTAATGCTGATCGATGTCGATAACTTCAAGAAGTATAACGATCGATATGGCCATACGTTAGGAGATTACTGCCTTCAGAACATCTGTAAAGCCTTGTCTGACGGCCTGCTTCGCTCCTCAGATACGCTAGCGCGATTCGGGGGAGAGGAATTTGCTGTCATCATCCCTAATACTACCCCAAGCTCACTCCAACACTTAGCTGAGCGATTAAGAAACAGTGTTGAACAACTTAACATCCCTCATGCTGAAAGCGAGCTAAACATTGTGACGGTAAGCATTGGCCTATCCTATGTTTCAACTGCCACAACCAGCAATAAGTCGGCATTTTTTGACGAAGCTGATAAAGCACTATACCAAGCTAAACATGACGGTCGTAATCGTGTCGCGGTGTTTAGAGAGATACGCTCAACTGGCTAACATCCATACAATATCGCGCACTTACTGTGAACCACGTCACATTTACAGGTCGATACAGTAGAGATGTCATCTTCGATCCGTAGGCTAAATATATCTTTACAGCACAAAGCATTAGGACAAATGCCAGCTGTAGCACAGGATTCTGTTCACAGGACCAAGGTAGGCGATATGACAGAGCTAAATAATAAGCTATTTTGTGAAAAGTGCGGCACAATGACCACGCACACACGTATTGAACTTGAGCCTCGCAAGGCACAACCCGACAGTTCAGTGTTCCAACGTGCCACCATTATTCTTTCCAACTCTATGGATTTGATGCTAGGTAGTGCTTATCACCAATGCGACCGCTGCGGCGCGACTTACGGCCACTCTGAATCATTCGGAGGCTTCTAGTGGAGCTCACATCTCTTCAAGAGATTCTGAACAATAATGGCTTTAACGCTGTTATGAAAAACGGCAAGGTTCGCGTCACATTCGGCAACGCAACCTTGCCTGTCACTATCACAAAAGACCTCTCCAACGACACGCTCAATATTTCATATCCTCAATTGATTCAAGTTTTCATCGCCATGCTGTTTCTTGTGCTTTCGTTCATTTCATTAGGGAACGCGAGTTTCACGTGGGCTGGCATTGAATTCGCGCTGGGGACCTATATGTTTGTCAGCTTGATCCTCACAGAAATTAACGCCAAAGAGCTACGACAACACATCCGTCAAATGTCGATTCCTGAAAATTAATAAGCAAGATTTCAACGTCGATACCAACATTGAGCAATTTTGTTCAAGTTTTATTCGCCTTCACACCCTATAGTTCTGTTTAATGGTCAGCAGCACGAAATAAGGGAATCACAGTGGACACGGAGAATCGCTTTCAATTCATCAACAGCCAGCACCTCGACGGGGTGTCGGTGCTTGATGCCAATATGAGCGATTTTACCTATGACAAACACGCCCACGAGGAATTTTCCATCGGCGTGACGTTGCAAGGTCGCCAAGACTTTTTCTGTCAGGGAGCCTTCCACAAAAGTCCTGCTGGCGGCGTGTTACTGTTTAACCCTGAAGATGTGCATGATGGTAGCTCCGGCGGAGATGAAAATCTCGAATACCTTATGCTGTATCTTCACCCGAACACGCTTGAATCTCAGTTTCTTGCGCTGGGCGTTAACTCGCCGCGTCAGCTACGAGTGGAAGGATGTTTAATCAATGATACTGCACTTCGCAGCCAAGCTCTTGTGCTTGCACACACTCTCAAGAACCCCGAATCACGTCGTATTGAACAGGAAGCCGCATTGTTTCAGCTTTCTCATGCCATGGTTGCTAAAGCTGGCAAGCTAAACGAACCACCGCTTTCAAATCGGAAAGATACCTTACTTTTACGCGCAAAAGACTTTGTTCAAGACAACCTCAGCCGAGATATTGGCATTGACGATATTGCTGAAGCCGCGAATATGTCCAAGTTCCATTTTATTCGTCAATTCAGAGCGCAGTTTGGCATTACACCGCACCAGTACATCCTAAATTGTCGCATCAACTCCGCGCGCAAAGCGTTGGAGTGCGGCTCACCTTCCAGCGACGTCGCGCAACGCTTTGGATTCGCTGACAGCAGCCACTTCAACCGACGATTTAAACGTGTCTACGGCATGACACCGAAGCAATACCAACTGCAAACCACTTAGCTCTACCTCTCCGATTCATACAATCAATCAGGACGTATAAATATGTTAGAACTATGGGCATATGCCATTGGCATTATGTACTCGCCCGGCCCTGTCAATTTGTTGGGGTTACACGGCGGAGTACAACGTAAAACGCGTCAAAATCTGGGGTACTTTGCGGGAGTTTCCTCCGCAATGTTTATATTATTCGTCGTCATGAGCTTGTTAGGCGGGTCACTTATTACAGCATCGACTCTGCCGTATGTCAGTGTTGTCGGCTGTGCATACATTTTATATATCGCAATCAAATTGTTTCGGTCGGACGTGTCTTTTAAAACCGAGAGTGCTGATACTGCCCACCTGACATATGTCGATGGTCTACTTCTTCAGTTACTCAATCCCAAAGGCTACATTGCGACCTTACCTATCGTTACGATTCAGTTTCCCGCGGCGGGTATTTCAGGGTTCTCCAGTTTGTTTTGGATTGGAGTGTTAACGGTACTCGCGTTTGGCGCACCCGCTTCCTACTCCATCGTTGGGGCATTTGTAGGTCAACAAATTGAAAAGCCCATTTATTTTCGCATTTTTACCGTGTTGATGTCTTTGCTGCTGGTATATGTGGCCTTCGGCATTGCATACCAGCACATCTATTTAACTTGGTTTGCATAAGCACCTTTGTTTACCCACTGCATAAACAACAAAGCCGCTCAATTGAGCGGCTTTGGTTTCACAATGAGGTCGCGATTATCGTGTCACGTATGCACGAATGAAATCGCTGACTGCAACCATATCTGCAATCGCGATAAACTCTTCAGTGGTATGTACTTTTGACATACCCGTAGAAAGGTTAACCGTTTTAAGACCTTTTTCATTGAAAACGTTCGCATCAGAACCACCGCCTGTTGGCTTGGTCACTGGCTCGATACCGATAGATTCAAATGCCGCCTTGATAGACGCAACATGCGCGTCGTCATCTGCAAGTTTGTATGCATTGTAAGAGCGGGTTGAAACGATTTCGATGCCAGCACCGTGTTTCTCAGCCGCAGCTTCGAAGGTTGTCACCATGTGCTCAACTTGCGCAGCCAGCTTATTGTCATCTAGAGAACGCGCTTCTGCCTCAATGTACAGCTCTGGCATGACGATGTTGGTTGCTTGACCGCCACGGACTACACCAATGTTCGCTGTGGTTTCTTCATCGATACGGCTCAAGTTCATCACACTGATTGCATCAGAGGCAACGGTCAACGCATTGATACCTGTTTCTGGTGCAAGGCCCGCGTGCGCTGGTTTACCTTTGATGGTAATTTTCAGGCTTTGCTGACCTGGTGCTGTTGTGATGATGGTGCCGATAGGGCCACCTGAATCCAACACGATCGCTTGTTGAGATTCAATTTTGCTCATGTCGAAATGCTTAGCACCTTCAAGGCCAAGCTCTTCGTACACAGTGAATGCAACTTCAATCGTTTTGTGTGCTACGCCATTTTCTTGAATCGCACGTACCGCTTCCATCACTGCAACGATGCCCGATTTGTCATCGCCACCTAAAATGGTGTCACCTTTTGAGCGGATAATGCCATCTTCGATGATTGGCTCGATACCATTGCCCGGCGTAACCGTGTCCATGTGGCTGCTAAACAGGATGCTACCTTCCAGCTCACCTTTCAATTTGCCGTAAACGTTAAAACCGTTAGAAATGTGCTCAGGAACAGGCAGTTTGCTCACTTCAAAGCCCATGTTGCCTAGCTGCTCTGCCACCGTTTCGGCCATGGCTTTTTCATTGCCAGATTCACTGTCAATTTTAACGAGTTCGATAAAATGCTCTACGAGTCTTTCTTGATTGATTGTTGTCATCGGTGTGCGACTTCTTTTCTGCAAGATGGATGAACACCTTAAACCCAAGCCCAATGCAAAAGTGATGGGCTACATCAAAGAAAGTGCCGAAACGACCGAAAATCGGTCAAAAAAAACGGGCTTTCGCCCGTTGAAGGTAGGTTAAGGAAAGAAGTTGTTTTTAGTAGCAAGCCACGAGGGAACGCTTATGCCACTTCAACGCCAGCTTCATCTTCTGAAACAATGCTGGTGTCTTTTTTGGACTCCTCTATCCACTGCTGCAATGCAGCACTTTGTAGTGCGTGGTTAGCATAGCGTTGAGCTTCCGCTGACAGTGTCACACCGTAGGTTATAAAACGCAGTATAACCGGCGCATACATCACATCAGCTATCGAGTAGTCTCCAAATAACCAACCGCCTTTATCACCAAATTCTTTCATTTGGCTTGCCCAAATGTCGTCAATTCGCGCAATATCGTTCAAACAGTCTTGAGAGAGAGACACTTTTCTGCGACCACGAATGTTCATGGGCATTTCATTTCGCAACGCCATAAATCCCGAGTGCATCTCTGCTGAAATGGCCCGCGCTTTTGCTCGGTTCGCTAAACTTTCTGGCCAAGCTCTCCCGCTCAGATAGGCATCGTTTACGTATTCACAAATCGCCAGAGAGTCCCAAACTGCGATATCCCCATCTACCAACACTGGCACTTTCGCTGCATCCGAATATTTGGCAATTTCTGCGTAAAACTCTTCTGTGAACAGCGGTAATTCAACCTCATCAAAATCAACATCGAAAGCACGTAATGCCAGCCAGCCTCTTAGCGACCAAGTAGAATAGTTTTTGTTCGCAATGATCAGTTTCATCAGACTCTCCTTTTTGCAATCATCCCTTTGCAAGCAGTATGCTTAAACCCTCTATAGGTTTCTAACGCATAGTTTTGATACCTAGTATTCGAATTGCTGATACAAGGAAGTGGTGCATGGATATCGACTCACTCAGGAGCTTTTTAGCCATCGTTGATACGGGTAGCTTTACCCGTGCAGCGGCTCAGATCCACCGCACACAATCTGCCATTAGCATGCAAGTTAAAAGGCTTGAAGAAGAATTAGGCAGCCCTTTGTTTGACAGAGATAAACGACCACTCAGTCTCAGCCTGTCTGGCCAAAGGCTTGTCAGCCATGCACGCAGGCTCATCGCCTCTCACGATGAAGCACTTGATGCCTTTAAACGGGAAGACACAACCCGCCCCATTCGTATTGGATGCCCTGATGACTATGCTGAAAGTCTTCTCCCAGCATTGCTAGAACAGCTTCGCTATCAACTAAAGCAGAATGTGACGTTTGATATTCTTTGTGCCTCCAGTGTGCGCCTTCGCCAACGCTTAGACAGTGGCGAATTGGATTTGGCGGTTGTTACCCGAGCACCAGATTCCGATGAAGGCTGGCTATTAAAGCATGATAAAGGTGTGTGGGTCTGTGGTAGCGACAAACGTTTAATCTCTCAGCGTCCTCTCCCGCTCGCTTTGTTTGACAAAAATTGTAAATTCCATTCAACGGCCTTAGATGGCTTAGGAAAATTCGGTATTGAGGTTGATCTCCTTACCTTCACAACAAGCGCTTCTACGCTTAAAGCGGTCGTCAGAAAAGGCATGGCAATGTCAGCCATGGCGCGAAGCAGTGTGCCGGATGATCTTCACATTATCGACAACGGAAATTTGCCACCGCTCCCTGCTATCGACATTGTGATTGTTGCTGCGACACATAATCACCCATTGATAACGCCATCGCTTATCTCGACCATTTCCAACGTGTTCGTTGATGACGATAGACAATCAGCAAATATTGCTTAGGGGAAGAGATGGACGTACTTCAGTACTACGGCATTGATTGGCTGGCGATGGTGCTGACCTTTTTGGCTATTTGGCAGATAGGCAACAAAAATAAGGCGGGGTTTTACCTCATGATATGTGGCAACACTTCATGGATTGGTGTGGGCTATTTGACTGACAGTATCGCGATGATCATTGCCAACGTGATTTTCCTGCTGATGAATATTCGAGCCATTGTGAAATGGTCAAAGCCCGAGGAACTCAGCGAAAACTAAAAAAGCCGCCAAACTGAGGCGGCTTTTTCATTTTCTCTGCACGCTTAACGGCTAATGGCTAAATACGCCCCTGCACCGATCATGATAGAACCTGCGCTACGGTTCATGCGTTTAATCGCCTTTTCTGTTTTCAAAAGTTTTGCTGCGCGGTCGGCACAAACCGCAATCAACATGCCACCGCTCATCAACGCAATCCCAGCAAGAACGTTAGCCAGCACAACATCACTCATGCTTAATACGGTCAAGTCCATAAAGGTTGGCAAAAATGCAATGTAGAAGATAATGACCTTTGGATTCGACGCCGAGATTAAAAATCCCTGCATAAAGTCCGCGACATAACCTTTAGACTTGCGCTCCGGTTTCGCTGATATCTCAGCTAACTGAGGTAACGCCTTGAACATCTTGTAGCCCAAGAAAATCAGGTAGGCCGCGCCTGCGTAGCGGATCACGGTAAACAGTTCTGAATAGTTTTCTGCGATGGTCGCCAAACCAAAACAAGCAAGAGTGAGATAAACGAGGTCACTCAGCACCATACCAGACAAGATGGCTATGCAGTCTCGCCATCCTGTCACCATAGCCCTTGCGAGAATGGCGAATATCCCCGGCCCTGGTGTAATAACGAAAATAAATATAGCGATAAAAAACGTAATCGCCCCTTCCACAGACATAACACTTCCTTCGTGTAACAACATTCGTGTAGCAACATTCGTCTAGCAACGTAGACGCCAAGCCCCACAAGGGCAGCGGGAATAAGTAACCTACTTCCCATTGGCTTGGTTACATCACATTATCAGAAGGAATAAAAATTCATGAAAGCTTTTTTCGAAAGGAAAGAGAAAAGACTGGAGTGTCTCATTCATGTAAATATTTCTGGTACTCAAATACCATAAATTCATCGTCAGGATCAGGGTGAAATTCACCCACTTTTTTGAAACCCAGCTTTTCGTAAAAATAGTGATTTCGATACGCCTTATAAGGCGTTAACAGATAAATCTGTTTAATGTTAGGCAGCAATGTTTCAGCCATCGACATCACCGCTTGTCCAACCCCGTTGTTTTGAAAAGCATCTGAGACGTAGATATAGCGAATGTCCATGACTCCTTCTCCTGCATCTTCAATGCAGAGTCCACCAGCAAAGGCGTTTTTATACAGGATTTTGTAAAACTGCTTGTTCTCAATGCATTCATCAAACCAAGTCAATGATTCAATGTTAGGCGGAAATCCGCCGTACAAATTGAAGTCTTCTTGAAAGGCTGCAAGTGCTGAATCTTGCAATAAACTCGCGTCGTTTTTCGTCGCTAATACCAACTGCGTATCGGACATCCTTGCTCCTGTTATCGCGGTTAAACGTGTTTATATTTCGTGGTTTAATTGTTCAAGAAACGCGTTCATAAAAGCAACACGCTTCTCTCCTTCACGCCTCGCGGCGACGGTTTGCATTGTCGAAGGTAAGCCCAGCAATTTGGTATAAAAATGATCTAACGTATAGGTGTAATCATCCGGCTCTCTTTCAGTGCAAAATGGGTCGTTTAACGCATAAAATTGACGGTCAAAACTTGCACCCACCAGTAAACAGCGCGCCACACCGACGGCACCTAGCGCATCCAATCGATCAGCATCTTGCACTATCTTGGCTTCCACGGTTTCTGGCGTAATGTTAGCACTAAAACTATGCGCCACAATGGCGTGGTGGATAGCTTCTAAATACTCTGCCGGATAATTGATGGATTGCAGAAATGCAATAGCTTTGTCTGCGGCATATCTGGAGCTTTCTTTTCTTTCAGGATGGTTTTTAGGAAAAGTGAAACAATCATGTAAATAAGCAGCAGGAAGCACAATCGCTTTGTTGGCGTTTTCACGCTCACAAAGCGATTCGGCGGTTTTTACAACACGGAGAATATGACTCGTATCATGCGCCGTATCCGTGGTCATTTCTTTTTCAATAAACGCGAGGCAATTGGAGGCTAAGTTATCTAAGTGTTCCACTGGTTATCTCTTATCGGTGTCGAGTTCTCTTTATATATCAACTTAGTACAGTGCTCTTGCCTTCGCTTGAAAAAGCATAACGATTTTTACCCATGGCTTTTGCTTCGTACATTGCTTTGTCAGCCTGATCGATGACATCTTTCAACGACGTTGTATCATCACGGTCCCAATAACGAATACCAATACTCGCACTCACCCTTGGGCGCACACCTTCTACCATGACCACTTCATTCAGTTTCTTAACCAGTCGCTCCAAAATATGGTCAACTTTGGCACGCCCTCGAATACCGATAACAAACTCATCTCCGGCTAACCTCGCGACCAAATCGTCGCTAGAAACACACCCTTTAAGGCGTTTCGCAACAACTTTAAGCAGTTCATCGCCCACATGATGACCATATTGGTCATTCACATTCTTAAATCCATCAAGATCGACGAATAGGACATGCATGTCTTGTCCAAGCTCGTGAGCCTGCGTGAGTACCGTCATCGCATGCGTGCGGTTCGCCAACTGAGTAAGAGGATCGTGGTGAGCCATATGATTTAGTCGTTTGAGTTCTAGCTTCGTCGTTAAATCAAAGATGGAAATAACAAACGCTTCGACCTTTCCATTTCTATTGGTGACGGTTCTCGCAACAATCCTGCAAGGAAGAATATTCCCTGACGCCCCAATCAATGTCGACGTCCATGTGTACGACCCTTTCAATAGCAGTTGTTTTAGCTCTTTTGTCTTCAAGTCACCTTTTTTCTGTGAAAAGAGCTCATGCCAATATTGAACTGCACCAAACGTTCTTAAACACGTTCTGTTTTGCGCTTCTACCGCTAACCGTCGAGAAAGAACCAGCGTTGCATCCTGGCTTTGGTCAAAGATCAATTCAGCCAGTTTACGCCTCTGCTCCGCCATCTGAAGAGAAGTAATATCTTCAAATTGCACCAGAGAGTGCTGCGCTGATGCCATCGGTGTTGAACGCACTCGGAACAATTTCCCTGATGCACGATGATGAATTTCAACCCCATATACAGGCCTGTGTTCATCAATCGCTTTGGAAATTTCCAACAGTATCTTCGCGGGTTCAAAATCTGCGAAAATTTGGTCGAGATCGGTGGGCAAGCACCCAAGTGATTTCAACTCAAGATCCGCCGCTGGATTAAAATACGTCACCAAATCACCCGGTGCGACTACCATAATGCCATGGTCGATAGTGTCGAGAACCCGGTTGATATAAACACTTTTTTCCTCAAGTTGCCTCAGCGTAGCAACCAGTTGCTTGTCTCGTTCATAAAGGCTAGTCACCATGTCATTGAAACACTGGGTCAATTGACCAAGTTCATCATGCTGAGTCACCGGCAAAGTGTGACTCATGATGCCCAGGCGGATCATGTTTGACATAGAGCGATGCAATGAAGACAACGGCTGAGAAACGAAACCATGAATGGCTCTTGCGAAGAACAAGGCGAACAAAGACAACGCTGTGGTGGCCATGACTAAATAGCCAGTGAAGCGTTGTTTCTCTTCAATCAGCCAGGTTTTGGAGAAATAGAGGTTTAGTGTACCTAACGATTCCGAGCCCAAAGCAATCGGTTTTGACACGTTTTCCAACAACGTCGTATTACACAAAAATCCTGACGGGTGCGGTGCGCAATCGACGGGAAGTCGAGAAAATGACGCAAACTCTGTTCCGCTATCTCGCGTGACTTTTGCAAACACCAAGTCAGGGTCATAACTTAACGCAGTCAGTTGTTCTTTGGCTGAAGCAACATCTTCAAACGCCAAGGCTGCGGTTAAATTACTCGCGGCACCACTTGCAAGAATATCAGCTCTACTCGCAAGACCTTTTTCAAGGTTCAAGCTAACCACATGCATTGTTGCCATGCCGCCGCCAATCACGAATACCGTCATCAGCAACCAAATCGGTAGAATTAATTTTATACGTAAAGGTAAGTTTTTTATAAATTGCGGAGTCATTCCTTTACCTCCCCTTTGGTCACAGCGATGGAAAGCAACTGTGAGCGAAGCGTAAAAGGTACACCGAGAAGATTATGCATATCAATGTAGGGCCTGACACGGTTATTCATTTTTATAAATGAGGCCATTCCACCATTCGCCACGAAGGTTTTCCCGTCTCCTACAAGTAAGGAATCAGGAAAGCGTGTTCTCAATGACAATATCTGTTCTTCTTTTCGGCTTGTCGTAAATATGATGTGGCATTGGTGAGCGGATTGATCTTCATCCGCCAAGTTCCAAAAGCGTGCCTTCTGTTTTTTTTGTTCGGAGATACTTTTTAGATGGTGAGCAACTTCACTCATTCCATCGACGCAATAGTGATAGATACCGTCCTTAACCGTGACATTTTCCCAGTTGACAAGATAGGCAAAACGAAACAGGTAGACCGCTTTCAACTCGTCGTCGGTGAAGTCATTCGCCCAAGCGGACTGCCCCAAAAACAGGCACAACGGAAGTACCCCCCCAATACAGGCGGCGACTATCCGTTGTTTTAAGCGTTTAAAATCTACCTTACGCTTTGCCATGTTTCCTCAGGGTAAATACCAATCGACTTCCAACCAATATTGCGTGCCATTATCGAACGCACTATATGATTCAGGAAACTCGTTGATTTGGTCATTAAACAGGTTTTCGACCGTAAACGTCATTTCTATACCTTTATACAAAGGTTGAATTCCCATTAACAAATCCCAAGTAATCACTTCTGGCCAAGCGTAGTAATCAACATCTTGAAGAGCTTCATCTGGCTCACTGCCTGAAGCATAATGGAACACACTGCTCAACCATAAACGGTCTGTCACATCCCACATAATTTGTGCACTAGCAAAATGCTGCGGTTCGTTTTCATAAGAACGCATTGGTGTATCCGACTTTGAACAAATCGTACCGTGACAATCCGCTGAAATTCGTTTGTAGCTATAATTTGCGTTGATCTGCAAGTTTTCTGACGGTAACCATTTTAAATTGAGCTCTCCCCCATATGTAATCGCACTTAATGGATCGATTTGGCGGAACTTGTGCACTTCCACGATTGTCCCAATTGTTCCGGGTGACGAGTTACCCGAAATCGGGGTTTGAGTTGCACTTTCCCTTGCCCATGCAGGAATATTTTTTTCTTCGCTGTAGAAAAGGTTCATATCTAGCTGGAAGCGATTGTCGGTCCAAAACCTATATCCAAGCTCAAACGTGTCGACAGTTGGAACCTCAATGTCCTCACTTCCCTGATATTCAATGACGCGCAAATAGTCTGCCTGAAAACAGGATGTTGGATTCGCTGTATAGCAAAAAGTAACGTCGCTTAAGTACAAATTGTCATGGAAGTCTGTCGTACGCCCCTCTTGTGCTGGCGTAACCAGTGCTCTACCCCAACCTGCCCAAACACGTTGGTTATCTGTCAGTGATTGCATCAAACGCACTTGTGGCTGTGCAAACGTGTCGTGGGTTAAATTGAAGTACTGCCAACGGCTACCCACCATTAGCTGCAGCGTATCCGTTATTGGATACAAGTAGTTAAAGTAAGCGGCAACGCTCTGATTATCAAAACTAGACTGATCTGCTACGCGCACATAAGGCGATGAATAGTATTCCTCTTCGCTATATGGACGGAAGTTCTCATCGATATAGCGATAGCTTAAACCTACCGTTAGATGACCCCCGAATACGTTGGCATCTTGATAGCTGGTTTCAGAATCGTAGCGTGTGAAATAGGCGTTGCGGTCAGAGCCATCACTACTACTGTGGGTAATCCAAAACTGCTGTTCCCACTGCCTGTCGTCACCAAGATCTTGCAGGAACTTCAACCCGCCAAAGTACTCTTGCGCTAACATTTCCGTGCGGTACGCAATGAAATCCTCACCGTCTTGACCGGGATTAAGAAAGTGCGGTTGATATTGCCCCCATTGATAATCTTCACGTGAGCGGATACCGCCTAGCTGGAAAGAAATCGTTTTATCGAGGTTCTGATAGTCCCCCCGCAAACCAAAACGCTCGGTATAAACACGAAAATCTTGATGAGGTTGAACAATCTCCTGATCGCTTGTCCACGGCATGTGCTGGACAAACTCGGCATAACCACTCATAAAGAGGTTATCGCTCACCTCTCCAGCGTGATGAACCTGATATTCCTGATAGTGATAGTTTCCTAACGCCGCAGACACATGTTTTTTGGGGGCTTCTTCTGCGTCCAAGGTAATAATGTTGATCACCGCATGAACCGCATTTCCTCCCCAAATCGTACCGACTGGCCCCAATACCACTTCAATGTGGTCAATGTTCTCCAAGCTTACAGGGATAAGATCCCAATCGACGCCGGAAAACATAGGGTTGAAAACACTGCGTCCATCAACCATTACCAACATTGAGTTGCTCATGGTTTCGTTGGTGGTTCGAGCGGAAATGCCCCAATCATAGTTAGAGAATTTCGCCACATGCAGACCTGGAGCCAATGTCAGTGCATCAGCAACAGAACGTACGCCTGAACGCTTAATTTCTTTCGACGTGATGACATAGGTTGCAGCAGGAATATCAGTAAGGCTGAGAGCTGTTTTCGTCGCGGACACAACTTTTGTATCGGACAGTGCTTCTAAAGGCATATCCAGTAATTCACTGAGATCGGTCTGCGCGAAGACAGTGAGTGGAATCGGCAGTAATAGACTGACAGCCGTTGTTGCTAGACGGGCTCTAAACATAGGTACTTCCGAGAGCATATTATTAGAATTTATTTGTTAAGATTTCCATTTTTCAAAGGAAATCTCTCTCTGGCGTACCGAAAGTTTATGGAGCTGCTTCTTATTATTTCGCACCAGATATTGGCGAGATTATAAGGGAGTTATTGTCCAAAAAAATATAGCCTTACCAATCAAATTATAAAATTTTACAGTTCAATGGGAATTAATTCACGCTGCGCCAAGAAACCGACTAGAAGTTTGTTGAAAAGTAAGAGAAACAGTCAACTAACCGTCACATATTTCACCAAGTAAATTAAACAACGTTTTTCAATTTAGCTAATCCATATGCGGCGATTGTCACGTTATCTTTAATTTCACCATTTATTATCATTTGCTCAAACATTGAAAGTTCAAAAGACTGCGTAATTAAATCTTCTTCTTCTAGATCTAAACAATTCCCAATGTAAGAAAGTTGGCCGGCCAAATAAATATGGCATGTTTGATTCAAAAAGCCGTACGCAATGTACTGCTTACCTAAATAGGTCATCAAACCCGCATCTAGCCCTGTCTCTTCCCTGAGCTCACCTTTCGCCAATTCAAGATGATCCGCATCAGGATTCGATTCCCACGCACCTTGAGGTAACTCCCAACAACGCTGTTGAACTGTGTATCGATATTGTTGCACTAAATGAATTTTCCCTTCATCAACGGCAATAATGACTGCACAATCTGGCTTATCGACAACACCATAAATCCCCACTGCGCCGCTTGGTCTCTCGATTTCGTCTTCCCTGACTGACATCCAATTGTTCTTGTATACAATCTTAGAACTCAATGTTTTGATCATTTTAAATCTTCACTCATTACCCTATCTCGTTAACTTACATCACATTTTTTTGAATGTCAGGAGTCAAAGCAACCGACTGGGGGTTATGGTCGCAATTCTTTCTAACATGGCTAAAGACTGAGCGTGTTCCTCTTCAGTATGTGCGGCACATGCGTCAGAAATCACATGAACGGTGTAGTCTCGATCATGCGCATCACGCACTGCACTTTGGATCGCCCAAGACGTGCTCACTCCGCACAGGTAGAGGTTGTTGATTTGGTTGGCTCGCAAGACTGCATCAAGCGGCGTGCAATAAAACGGATTGACTCGGGGTTTAACAATGACGAGGTCTTCAGGCTCAATATTTAGCGATTCGTGAAACTCCGTTCCCCATGCCCCTAAACTTAGAGCACCTATCTTGTCAGCTTGTCCGAAGACCGGGGATTGCTTGGGTTGGTCATGATAGTTGGCTGAAAACCCCACTTTGACAAACACAATCAGATGCTCAAGTTTCCGCGCCCAAGCAATGGCCTGATTAGCCTTAACAATGACCTGATTTTCAGCCACCTGCTCCGCGCAGGAAGGTATCTTTCCATCAGGATGGACAATGTCGTTGATGAAGTCGACAACAACTAAGGCAGTCTTCATACAGCCTCCTTCTTTTTCACTTTCGTACAGTATATGCCAGAAGGTAGTGTACAAAGCCCCAATCAAGGTCAATTCAGCGTATGCGACATCTCTTGAAATCGAGAATCTCTGCCGCTCCTATCTTGCCAAAATCCCAATTCATGATATTTTTCGCACCAGTTATTCAACTGGAATAGTGACCATGCCAAAGGCAAGTGATATTAAAAAGAACGCCGTGATTGAACACAACGGCAAAATTCTGGCAGTGAAAGACATTTCCAAGCTGACGCCAAGCGGTCGCGCGGGTAACAGCTTGTTTAGAATGCGTCTGTACGATGTAGCGACAGGTGCGAAGCACGATGAGAGCTTTAAATCAGACGACATGCTGACTCTGGCTGACTTCAGCCGTCACGCGGCGGATTTCTCTTACATCGATGGTAACGAGTACATCTTCATGGATTGTGAAGACTACACCCCGTACCACTTCAACAAAGAAGACATCGCTGAAGAGCTGCTGTTCATCACCGAAGACACCAAAGGTATTCAAGTTCTGGCCGTTAGCGGTAAGCCTGTTGCCATCGAACTGCCTTCTGCGGTTGATTTAGAGATCGTTGAAACATCTCCATCAATCAAAGGTGCATCAGCAAGTGCGCGCACCAAACCAGCAACACTGACCACTGGTCTGGTTGTTCAGGTGCCAGAATACGTTGCCCCTGGCGACAAGATTCGTGTTAACACGGCTGAACAAAAGTTCATGAACCGCGTAGACGCGAAGTAATGCTAAAAAGCCCTGAATATTCAGGGCTTTTCTTCTTAAGTGGCTTATCTGCTTTCTTACTCTCCAGCACCACGCACCGACAGTTCACTGTTTTCAACCAATAACCGAGATGCATAGTCTTTAAGAAGTTGCCAATGCGCATCGTCGACTTCAATGCCATTTTCCCATGCTCGCTTAACCGCGGCCGCTTGCATTTCAGAAGAAATGTCAGGCACCTTCTCTGAAGAAACCTCAAAAGGCTGTAAGCTAAGTTCAATGTGCACGTCTTGAATATCAACTCCGCGATTCATGCCGAAATAAATGTCTGGATAACGGTTCCCTGCATTATGGATATATTCAATACCAACAGGCGCACGACCATTGCTCCAACGCATTCGCACAGAGATGCCCTTACCCGCTAATTTGTTTAACTCTCCAAAGGCAAATAAACGGTTTTTACATTGGTGAATGACCAAGGTCGCTGACGGCGACTGCATTAGTTGTTCGACCGCTACATCCAACAACGCGGGGAAGTGACACAGCAAGCTTGCTCCGTATAAGTTGGCCACAACGCCGTCATCATCAAGTTCAATATCTGGTGTATCCGCCTCAGGGTCACCATCAAGAAACTGAAGAGCCGACACAAAACTTGTCACGCCATAAAGCCCTGCCATTTCCAAATCGACGACCATATTCGCTATGGCATCTGACTCACCACAGCGACGTTGCATACTGTCGAACGCTTTCGCGCTCAAGGTGACGAGTTCATTATGAGATACATACATCTGACTCATGCCTCCTCGACTGGTAACAGCGGAAACAACCAGTCATCAGTCGCGACACCATTCGACGTATCTGACGCTAACGGAGCCCCCTGAAACAGGGTGACACGAACCCAGCGGTCTGAACGCGGATCAAACTTAGTCGCACCGAACATGGCGAGCTTGCAGCGGAGCAGATGCATGGGGAGAACATGTTTATCAAGCACATTGATTTGAATGTCACCCATAGGGCAATTGCCTAACGTCCAAACTCGGCGCGCAATTAGGCGATACTCAGGGTGCTTGAGAAGAAACTGTGCCAACGAGCCCGCATTGTCCGCCTGGTTCAACACCGTATAAAAGCGTGACACCTGACGACCAATATCCAGAGGCAGTTCATGATGTTCTCCTGGCTCTGTCCCTCTAACCCCCATACGTGGTTCTTCTTTGTCGACAGAACGGTACCAAAACCAATACTGACAATTGGCATCTTGGAAATCGATGTCTAATGCCCAGCGATAACGTGATTCAAGAAGCGACAACATGTCTGCGACACTCACACCTGGTGTTAGCGCAACTGACTCATCCGTGTTCATGCTATCCGAGTAAACATCAACGCGGTCTGGATAAGCTTCTAGCAACGAAGCAATCAGTACCTCTTGCGTTTCAAGACTGTAAGAATGTGCCTTCTCAATGACAACTTTCCATACGTCTTCAGATCCGCAGCCCTGAACAATAGCGATCAGGTGAGGAAGCTCCTGCACACTTTGTGCGTTGAGCCCTTGTTGATGCTCATCAATCGTGACTACTTGATCTAAATGCGTTCTCGCCTTCTCCAGCCACTTAATCACTCGTGCTTTTGCATCATCGTCTGTCACACACATTGAGACAGATGCTAACGCTAACTCTCGCTGATGAAGCCAGTTATCAACGACACGAGGGTGACGGATAAGGTACGGAGCCATCCCTAATCCCGTCGCGTTTCCAATGCCAATATAACGTTGCAATTGTGGCGATAGTCGTGCCGATTTTTCACCACCACGCGCATTCGCAAGGAAATGCACCCAGTCCAAACTAAATTGGCGCAGTATGTACACCGCACACATCTGCGCGCTAAATGACAAGCTGAAGTCAACATTGGTTTCCAGCGTTTCGAAATCAGCAATGCCAAACTTACCATTGCCATATACGGCCGTCGTTCGCAGGATATACCCCACGTTCGCGATGGCATGTACATCGGGTTGATCGCCCTGAGAAAGGCTATCAACGATATGTTCAAACACTCGCACGCTCTTGTTTGCACGAGAAAGTACCAACACTTTCGGCGAATTGCGTCCCGCTTCCTGCAACGGCACATTCTGGCGCAAAAGCTGGAGTTCTTGTTCCGTGACTTCCCCATTCACCAGCGCAAATGTGACATCCCATTTTTCGGCAATAACGCGATCATTTCGCTCTTCATCTTTAATCGCATCCGAAAATACCACCAAATCGTACACTTGAGTTGGGGTGGTTAATGTATATATTGCAGTGCCGAATCCGCTCTCTTCGATGGCCCACGTTTTGATGGCAATTTGCCATTTCTCGTCAGACATTTTTCTCAGGAGCGAGCGGACAAAACTGATACGTGTTTGATGCATCGCACCGATACGGTACGGATCCATCACAATCGCGGGATCGCGTAGCTCCAAGGCTTGATCCGTTACTGAATTTACTTCCATGCCGCTCACCTTCACAACAAGGCTACCCTTGAACCTTTCCTTCATTATTGGCGACAGCTATTCGTTAAGCTGTCGCGTTATTGTGTCTTTCAATAAGTCAGGTGTTGCTTAATCCAACCCTTGTGCCTTTGCCATCTGTAGCGCGATTTTCGGCGCGTTCCACAGTGATGGCAGTAATATTAAGGACACCGGCACTGCCGTTATCACGATGAAGGACTGGAGCGCAGACACGCCGCCAGAGCCTAGGGATATAAGGATGATTGCCACTGTCCCCATCATCACGCCCCAGAAGGTACGCATCAGACCATTCGGATTCAGACTCCCACTTAGTACCACACTGATGGTGTACGTCATGGAGTCACCCGTAGTAACGATAAAAATCGTGGTCAGGATCAGGAACAGGATGGAAATCAGCGTCGGGAAAGGCAATTGCTGTGTAATCGCCAACAAAGAAGCCGGCAGATTAAACCCTTCAAATGCCTTGCTCACTGAGCCCGGTTCAGCCATTTCAAACGCAAGACCCGATCCGCCTACAATGGTGAACCAGAAACAGGTGATAAGCGGTGCGATAATCGCAATTGTTGTCACCAATTGGCGAATCGTTCTGCCACGGGAAATGCGCGCGATGAAGATTGCCATCATGGGTCCATAACCCAGGAACCATCCCCAGAAGAAGACCGTCCACCAGCTCAACCACCCCATATCACCGCGGAATGTGGCCATAGGAATGAAGTTGTCTACCATGGTGCCCACGCCTTGCACGTAACCGTTGATGATGAAATCTGTAGGACCAACCAACAGGATGTAAATCATCAAGCCGACAGCCAAAATGACGTTATAACGGCTAAGGATTTGAATGCCTCGGTTAACGCCACTGAGCGCAGAAATGGTGTAAATTGCGATGGCAAAAAGGATGATAATAAATTGCGTCGTAAAGCCATCAGGTAATTCAAAGAGCAAGTTCAGCGCATAGCTGATTTGAAGACCAAGAAATCCAATGGGACCGATGGTACCGGCCGCGACCGCAACGATGCAGCACGCGTCAATCACGTTACCAAGCCAGCCTGTCATTGCGCGGTCACCAAAGACTGGATAAAGCAGTGTTCGAGGTTTAAGCGGCAACCCTTTATCGTAGTGCAAGTGCATCAAGACAATGGTCGTTAAGGTACCCAGAATTGCCCAAGCTAAAAAGCCCCAGTGCATAAACGACTGCGCGAGTGCGTTAAACGCCTGGCGTTGAATATTCCCTTCCGGCACACCGTAAAGTGGCGGTGGGTTTACAAAGTGAGCAATAGGTTCCGCAGCGGCCCAAAACACGCCACCACCTGCCAGTAGTGTACAGAGAATAATTGCCAGCCATTTAAACCCTTCCATTTCAGGTTTATCCATGGCTCCGAGTCGAACCTTGCCCGTACCCGGACTAAACGCCAACGCAATACCAATCAGAAATGTCGCCAATAACAACAATTGCCAGTAAGGGCCAAAGAACGACACACTCCAACTAAAACCTTGGTTAACCATGCTAGAAAGCAGTTCATTGTTGACCAACGCTGTGATTACAAAAGCAGTAAGAAAGCCACCACTTAACCAAAAAACGGGATTATCTAAGCCTAACTTTTGCCATGCACTCTGTGCTTTGGGCTCATTGTTAGCCTTCTCTGAATCGAGTACTCCAGACATTATCTGTCTCCACATCATTGCGAGCTGAGGGCTCCCCCAGCTCTACTCCTTGTAAGCGGGCATTGCTCCCGCACTGCGAATTATTTCTTCGGCTCTAAGCCTGCGTCCAAAAAGCGACCCCAATTTCGACCGAGAATGCCGGCCGTTTCTTCGTCGCTAAAGCCAATATCGCGCAATCCCTTGTAAATGTTTTTCAGTCCGCGGGTATCTCTAAACCACGGCAATGCCGCAGGCCAACCCGCGTTTGAGGCCGAGCCTTCTCCATAATCGAGGCTCTTTGACCAACGTCCGTTTCTCATCCAATCCAACACGCGTTGTGGCTGGTTTTGGCAAAGATCGCTACCAATGGCTAAATGCTCCGCGCCATAAGCGTTCGCCGCATCTGCTACCATCTGACAGAACGCCTCTAACGTGCAGTCACTGCCATTGGGCAAATGGAAAGGATATAAGCTAAAGCCCAGCAAGCCGCCTCGCCCTGTGAGTGCACGGATCACTTCGTCAGACTTGTTTCTCAACGCGCCATGGGCAACTGTAGGGTTTGCATGGCTAATGCAGATTGGTCGTGAGGACAGATCGACCGCTTCTAACGTTGAACGTTCGGCACTATGAGACATATCGATGATCATCCCAACGCGATTCATCTCTTCGATGACCTGCTTACCGAATCGCGTGACGCCCGAATCTTCCTGCTCATAGCAGCCTGTCGCGAGCAAACTCTGGTTGTTGTAGGTGAGCTGCATGATCAAAAGCCCAAGCTTTCGCATCACCTCAACCAAACCAATTTCGTCATCAATCGGCGAGCAATTCTGCGCACCGAAAAAAATACCCACTTTGCCTTGCTGTTTTGCAATGCGAACGTCATCCATTGTCATCACGGGGACAATGAGGTCGCTATTACGCTCAAAATGCAGATTCCATTCAGCAAAGCGAGACAGCGTTTCCCTTGCTGTTTCGTGATACACCAAGGTCACATGGACAGCCGTCACACCGCTGTCTTTGAGTGATTCAAAATAGGCGCGATCCCAGCGGCTATATTGCAAGCCATCAACGATGATTTCGTCTTGATACATACCCTCTCCTTGCACCTAGCTGTGCACAGTGGCTTAGTAAGCGCGTTGGTACGCAGTTTTAACGACGGTGTAGAAATCACGCGCGTAGAGCCCTTGCTCTCGCGGCCCAAAGCTTGACGATTTTCGCCCACCGAAAGGCACGTGATAGTCAGTACCCGCCGTTGGCAGATTCACCATGACGCAACCTGTCTGTGCTTGTTGTTTGAATAAGGTACTGTTGCGAAGGCTTGAGGTAACGATACCCGCAGTTAAGCCAAAGCGTGTTTCGTTGACGGTTTCAATCGCTTCTTCAATCGAGCTAACGCGCTGAACACACGCCATGGGTGCAAACAGCTCTTCTTGGTTGATATCCCAACTGTTCTGTGTGTTGATAAAAAGCGTCGGCCCCATGTAGTAACCTTCATGGCCCATTGAAAGACGCTCCCCGCCGGTCACCAATTCGGCTCCGAGATCTTTTGCTCTTTCCACCCACTTGAGGTTTGATTCCAATTGACGCTCATCAACAACAGGCCCCATAAACACGCCGTCTTCCAACGCGTGTCCGACTTTGAGCTCGGCAATTCTATTCGTGAGGGCATCTACATAGGCATCATGCACACTGTCGAGAACAATCAGGCGAGACGATGCAGTACACTTTTGCCCCGCACCAGAAAATGACCCCGCAATGGTCGCTTCGACCGCGATAGACAGGTCTGCATCATCAGCAATAACCAAGGCATTCTTGCTGCCCATTTCTAATTGGCATCGCACGAAATTTGGCGCAGTGGCCGCTGCAACTTGACGCCCTACTTCGACAGAACCCGTAAAGCTCACCGCATCAATGTCTGGGCTGTTTATTAGTGCATTGCCCACTTCCGCACCGGATCCCAACAGGAGGTTGAATACGCCTGCAGGTACGCCTGCACGGTGAATAATGTCTGCCAATGCAACGGCACTTGCCGGTGTCAGGTTAGCGGGCTTCCAGATCACGCTATTACCAAATGCGAGCGCAGGTGCAATCTTCCATGACGCCGTCGCCGTCGGGAAATTCCACGGAGAGATAATGGCAACCACACCCACGGCTTCACGCGTCACTTCCACGGTGACATTCGGCCGCACTGAATCCGCGATATCGCCCATTTGGCGAAGGACTTCTGCCGCGTAATAGTGGAAAAACTGCCCAGAGCGATACACCTCACCACGTCCCTCTGCAAACGGCTTTCCTTCTTCCGAAGACAGGAGACGACCCAGTTCATCACAACGCGCGATCAGCTCGTCGCCGATGGTGTACAAAATCCGTTGCTTTTGCTCCATGGGCATTTTTTCCCATGACGGCTGTGCACGTTTGGCCGAGGCAATCGCATCCCTGACCTGTGCGCCGCTTGCTTGCGCAAAATTACCCAAAGACTCTGAAATATTGGACGGATTGATATTGGCAACCGTGGTCATGCCCTCTTGCCAATTTCCGTCGATATACAGGCTCTTTTCTGCGTTCAAATCCATGGGTTGCTCCTTCATTCTTTATTGCTCATTGGCACGGCTGCATACACCACCAATTCGATGAGCATGCCTTCTCTGGCTAATCCTGCGACCACCATGGCCGCTCTGTTCGGGTACGGGGCATCAAAATACTCAGCGTATATTTGATTCACTGTCGCTAAATAACTTCGGTCGGTGACGTAGATCAGCACTTGCAAAACCGCGTTACTTTTCACACCCGCTGATTCTAGTGTGTGCATTAAGTTGTCGAGCGTCTGTCGTGTTTGCGCCGCGATGCCGCCTTCCACTAATTGACCAGTTTGATCAATGGGGATCTGCGCGGTATGAAGTGTGCCGTTATGGATCACCGCCCACTCTAAGGGAGCTTTTGACGCAAAAAGCTCTGTTTGTACTGCTCGAATTTCAACACCTTGTTGATTTGACATCGGCTACCGAATCTCTTGATGCACTTGTTAAATTATGGTTAAAGTTTGCACCGATGGATTTGATAAATCGAACGGTTAATTTTTGACAATTGTTCAATTTTACTTATCACTTAAAGAAAGGTGTTTGATGAAGGACTAAAGAGAAATGGACATAAAAATTCAGCAACTTAGGCATTTTTCCTTAGTGGCAGAGCAAAGAGGCTTTCGCGCTGCGGCCTCCAAAGCCAACCGCTCGCAAGCGGCGCTCTCAACGTCAGTGAAAGAATTGGAAAGAATACTGGGACAGACACTGTTTGATTCGGGTCACAAAGCCAAACTCACACCCTATGGCGAATTCTGTTTGCCCAAAATCAATCAGTTCTTAAAGCTCTACGAAGACTTAAACTCTGATTTACGCGCAGCGGCAGCAGGACAGCTCGGCCAGGTCCGCATTGCCAGCGTCCCCTCTGTGGCCGCAAAGTTGATTCCTCGCGTGTTAGCCAGCTACACCGACACACACCCGAGCGTTGATTTCGCACTTGTCGATGACAATGCGGCAGGTGTCGAAGCACGTTTATTGGCGGGTGAAGTGGACTTAGCCGTTGGAAATTGTCTTCATATTCAGGATGAACGCATTGTGTTTACACCGCTCTTGGCTGACCCTATCGGCATCGTCTGCCTTCACGATCATCCTCTTGCATCATCAAGTTTCCAGCTCAGTTGGGAAGATGTGGTTGAATTTCCGTTTATCAGAAATGGAACCTGCTCGTTATTGGAGCCCACGCCTGCACATATATTGGCCGACAATGCGCGCTACAGTGTCGAAAACATCACGTCACTCTTTTCAGTGTTGGAGTTAGGTATTGGCATCACAACACTTCCCCGCCTCGCCTTTCCAAGCGAATCAGAGCATTTACGTTGGATTCCTTTAACCGATCCTTACGTCGAGCGTCAGATTGGCATCTTTCGCTTAAGTGACCGCTATATTTCCCCACAGGCGTATGATTTTTATGAACTATGTGTATCCGAGCTATATGCACCAAATCAATAGGCCATACCTATTAAAATAATCGTCATTTTGAATTGGCGTGATGCGCAAGGAAAACGTAATCTACACCCAATAGAGAAAAAGATGAAAAAAAGGACTATTTATGAGTACGTTAACCTTACGTTGCCCGCATTGTCATACTGCCAACCGCATTCCGGCTGAACGCATTACAGACCAACCTAAGTGTGGTGCATGTAAATCGTCCGTATTAACCGGTAAACCGCTCGAAGGGACGGTTAACAACATGGACGCGTTATTGGCTTCTGACAAACCCGTCGTTATCGACTTCTGGGCACCATGGTGTGGACCATGCCAGGGTTTCGCCCCAGTGTTTGAAGCGACCGCAGCGCAGCACGAAAACGCCATTTTTGTCAAAGTGAATACTGAAGACCAGCAAGCACTGGCCGCGAAATACCGTATTCGCAGTATTCCTACCATCATGGTGTTTAAAGACGGGAAGTTAGCGCAGCAAATCAACGGTGCGCTGCCACAATCAGACTTCAACAACTGGTTGGAGCAAGCGAAATAATCATGCTTCGCGAATCGCCCTTAACCGAGGGCGATTCAGTAACCTGCATCAAATACACATCAGCATCTTACCTTTGCAATCCCAACTACCCTTTGCGCAATTTCGTTAGTGCACAATGCAATTGCACGCATAATGACGTGACTTCAGACGCGTTTACATCCAGCACTACAATTTATAACACCCCTAACATGATGCACATCAATAAAGCCGTTCACCTTATTCCAAATAATTAACATCAAGCAATTCAGCACCTAACAGGCTTGATCTTGCATCAAGAGCAAAGGCATAAAACTCGGTGCCAGTGTATAGAGTCCTTTTTATTTACTCTTGATGGCGAATATTTAGTGCGCGAACCATCACTTTCAGGCCAAACGTTCTCCTGAGAGGCTTGATTGTTTGTGTTGTTGCGTTGGGGTGATAGGACAGCAATCAGGAATTCCTGTGCTGCTCCGAAGGAAGATGTAATTAACGAGACTCTACCCGGATATACTCTAGCGTACGTTGACACAGCCACCTTTCACTAAGAGGTGGCTTTTTTTTCGATACGATTGGCACCTTGTGATCCCTTTTGGAGGCGAAATACAGCAGCTTCACAAAAAGACAGAGCCAGCCGAGGAAAGGGGGAATTCCTGGCCAGCTCTAGAATGGGATTAACTCTCACTGAATCGGATACGTTGAATCTGGCTGTCTGATTCTTGTTTTTCCAGTTGCTGTAACGCACTTGCTAGTGCGCTTTCGCTTTGAAAACCACAGCTTTTCCAACCATGTCCGTATTCCTTGCCATAGAATTTTGTAAGCTCTGAAAGCCAAGATTCTCTATTATTTTCAATCAATTCAACGACACTTCTAAACATAACTATCACCTCGTTGCAGGGAACAACAACACTATAACGAGAAGAAAACAGCAGATTGATACGATGACCGCAGGTACTGGTACTTTTGCCTCAACTTCATTTTTCCGGCCTGAAAGGCTGATAGAATGAGAGGCAGTAGTCAGGTAAAGAGATAACCGTGAGACAGAAGAAAACCGCTCTTGAAAAGGCACCTAGGCGCAAAGGCTATTCATGGCGATACAGAAAGATAGAGCAAGCGCAAAAACCAACGCTTTGGCATTGCCATGAAGAATATGAGCTTGCCCTGCACCGTCACTTCGTCGGAACCGCTTCAGTTGCCTACCATGAGTCTCCGGTAAGCCACAACCATATGATGCTAATTGGTCCTAACCTCCCTCACGCAGTGACATCGCAACACAGCGAAGGTCAATGGTGTGAGACCCATGTGGTTTGGTTTCGCGAGTCATGGATAAAGCAGCTAATGGCAAGCTGTGAGGAATTAAAAGATCTCTCGCCATTACTCGAACGCGCCAAGCTCTGCATCGAGTTTTCCGAGCAAACCGCTGAACACGTTTTTCAGTTACTAAAAGACTGCACAACGCGCACCCCTATCGAGCAGTTAGCGGTATTTCTGCAAGTGTTATCCGTTCTTCGGCAAGATAACCAAAGTAAAACGGTTTTACCCACGGCATCATGTCAAACCAAAGTAGATGAAGCGGACCGCGCAAAAATAGAGAATATCTGTGATTATTTGGCGCAAAATATGGCCGCGCCAATTACCCTTGCCGATCTTGGTCGCGTCTTCCACGCCAGCGGCAGTAGCATTCAGCGCCTGTTTACCGATCACTTTGGTGAAAGCTTTTCGTCGTATTTGAAAAAACTGCGTTTAGGGCATGCGTGCAGCGAGCTGCAGATGACGACCAAGCCAATCGCGTTAATCGCGGAAAATGTCGGGTACAGGAATTTGTCGAACTTTAATCGCCAGTTTAAGCAATACAAGCAACTGACACCGAGAGAATATCGGGGCCAATATCAGCACAAGCGTGGAAGTTAGAGAAGAAAAACAGGAAGAAAGGAATGCATGCCACCAAACGGCATGCATTTAATTTGCAGTAAGTTTTCTAGAACGAATGTCTGTCAGAAATCAGTGCTTTTTAGGGCCATTCTGAATCATGTCTTTACCCGTCTCGGCGATTTCCGGCGTCAGCCAGCGAGCCAGAATAAGCTGGTGCTTGTCGTCAAGAACCGCAACAAATGGACGACCGTCTGTGTTGTTTCTGGCAAGTGCAACGCCAGCTACGTCTTTTAGTCCCAATCCGCCATTTTCGATTGAGATAAGAAAGGCTTCCAGCTCTTCAAGGCTGTCGATGATATCGAGTTCATTATTCATGTAAGTAACGTCTTTTTGCTTGTTTACTGAAGGGCGGATTATTTCATGCAAAGTGGTAATGGGGCAATGAAGAGATACACATGATTGTCCAGCAATGATGCTGGAACTGTTGGAGCACAATCTCGATGGCTGCCTTAGCAGCCATACGTTGCTATTGGCCACAACACAGAAAGAAGGTCATATACCATCAGCGATTATTTCAGCGAGGTAGTCTCTATAGATCGTCGCACAAGAATCGAAACCGTCCATCGTATGGATTTGACGTTCCATATCACCAGAATTCTCACTATGTGTACGGTAGCGTCTCACAGTTACTTCTAACTCTGCATCAATATTACGCTGCGTCAGTGCGATAGATGCACCGTGTTTTTCTCGGTTTTTGTAAGAGGCATAAACGTCAATATAGTACTCACCCGAGATCATTCTCCCACCCGCTTTCACACCATTTTTCAACGTGTTATTCGTTAAGTCGAATTCCATTTCTAATTGAGTGCAGAGTGACTCAAGCTTCTGGCTAGCAAGCGATTCCTTTGCGCCAAAAATACGTTTTGCTGCTCTGGGAAACCGTAACCGTGTGTTCTTCTCTATCGCCCTAGTTAACATCGCCTTGTCTGATTCATCAATTCCTTCTCTCGCGCAGGCATTGTTGTACAAGTTGATTAGCTGTTTTTCGCTGAACTTATTCTCTTTTATTTTAAGAATTAATACTTCTACTTCCATATTTCCCCAACCCAACTGAACGTCACTTAATAACTCTGTACCCTTCATTGTTTAGTACTTTCTGTAGTAATCCTTTTATTGGCGTCAGGTGTTCAACATTCATTTTATATCGATTAATCTGGGTCCCTGAGTCGTAATACAACGAAGACATATCATCAGCAACACGGCTTTTGTCTGACTCTTTTTGTCGTTGAATAGACAATTCAAGAATCCAATCCATTATCTCTTTATCCGAGCCATCCCAATTTTGATTTCTCGTGATCCACGCGATTCGCTTACTCGGATTTTTGATGACAATAACTGTCTTCATAGATAGATTCTCACTCCTCTCAACCACCGATTGTTTGCAGATACAACGCTGCTTACCAAACTTTGTAACTGAAAACCTCTATCTCTTTGCACTCAGAATGACACATAAGATACGCTGTATTTTATGATTGAAATGCTAACAACTCTAAGCAATGTTCACCAGAAAAGTTATAGAATAATTGGGTATAAGACTCGGTTTTATATGCAAAAAAAAGAGGCTGAAATCAGCCTCTTTTCCTTTCAGATTTTAGTGCGTTACTTTATTTGCGAAAGCGACGTACAAAACCTAAACCAATCAATGACAGGAAGCTCCAGAAGCCAACAGAGCCGCCTGAACCATCGTATGCCGGTACATTAATTTCCGGTTGCGTTGAATCACGGCCTTCGACACTCACTTGCATCTCGACAGTAGAACCCGCCACCACGCTACGCGCTTTGCCTTCCGTTTGCATGACGATGCGGTATTGACCCTTGTCGATACCGAGAACATCAAAGAATACGGTCTGCTTGCCGTCTTTCTTCAGCACAACCTTCGGAACCGCAACACCATTCATGTTCTCCGGCATTGGGTCGAAGGTGATCGTCGCTATGTCACCCGCTTTTACCGCATCAGAATTGATTGGGTAAGCAACTTCCATTCGGCTGCTCTTCGTGTTCAACACAACGTGGTTGCCCGCCGTTTCACCGAAAGCGTAACCTAGAGAGATAAGCGCAGGATCGTGATCCGAAGAACGGTAAGGCGTCTCGGCATAGAAAGGGTTGTCTTTGTTAGGTGACTTATAACCGCTCTTGTAATCGAACAATGATGATTCCGCGGCGTTAATATGCCAGTCGGTCGCATCCAACACTTTTGCTTTCAATGATGGTGTTACTAACACATGGTCGAGTGAACCGATCTCATCATTGTACGAGTAGCTCCAGCTAGACGTGCCGCGCTCAGCATCTTTCATCTGAACGGTGTTCACATAACCAAATGAACGGGTGATGTCTGCACCATCAGCACCGAATTGCTTTCTGCTACCCACATAGGTGTCGCGTGCGGCACGAATCGCTTTGCCTTCTGGAATAGCCGTCAGTACCAGCATTGGATCTTCGTTTCCGTAAGAGTTCAGGTCTCCCAGAATCACGCGATCACCACCGATGCGCGCAAGCTGTTCACCCAGCTCTACCGCTGCCGCAACACGGAAGTTTTCACACGAACCTTGGAAGTCCGGATCTTTTACGTCGTCATACTTAGAATCAAAGCCGCTCCAGTTTTCCCAGCCTTGCCAATCTTCCCAACACGTTGAGCCTTTAGATTTGAAATGGTTAACCGCAACCGTCAACTTCTTACCCGTATTCACGACTTTGAACGTCGCAGCAACGGTGTCACGGTTGTAATTTTTACCGTTTTCACGGATCTCGCCATCTTTGTCGACAAGGGCTTGCCCGTTGTCGTCAACAATTGCAGGTGCGACCTGACGCGGCATTGCAAGAATACGTGCAGACTCAAGTGACACTTTGCTTGGACGGTAAATCAGACCAGAGGTAATGGCATCACTACCTATGCTGTCATCGCCATCTAAAACGGTATCGCCGTTTGAATCAAACCCAATAAACACATACTTGTTGTGAATCGAATTTGAGTAGTGACGGTCTGAGTAATCCTCATTCCAGTAATTCGCGTTGATGGCATTTACAAACTGGGTAATTGCGCCTCTGTCGCTGAAACCGTTATTTTCGATTTCCATCAAACCAACGATGTCTGCATCCATGGCAAAAACGGCTTCTACAAGTTTTGCCTGCTGACGTTCAAACTCGATTTCAGATCTCGCACCACGGTTATCACCGAACTGGTTTGCTTCGCCGCCATACGGAGAGTTGAAGTAGTTGAGTACGTTCAGTGTCGCGAGTCGAACCGCAAACTGATCATACGCCGTACTTTCGTCCAAGGTCGGCTCTTCAGTGCGATCGGTATTGTGGGTGAAGTTACTGTCATTCACCGTGTTTGTTGGGATAAGACGGAAATTGTCATCCAAGTAGTGGACCACACCTTCTAACCCAACAACACTGTCGTTGATGCGAATGTAGTTGCTTTGCGCATCGGCAGAAAAGCCCGAATAGTAAGGGATTTGTCCATCTGGTGCTTTTTCGTCAGACTCAACAATCAAGCGGTAGTTGTTGTTCTGCTCAGCATGCTCCATCGACTCCTGGCTACCCGCGATGTGCTCTTGGTTAGGCTGCATATTTGGACGCTTGTAAGACAACACCATGTTGCTACGTCCGGCATCAAAGTCATGGCTGAACGAACGCGACACGCGCATGTCTTCGTTAACGTCAGGTGTCGCAGGGTCAACATCAGTCGGCAGGTTAACGAGCATCCCTTCAAAACGTTCTAAGGTTTTTTGGAAGTCTTCGCCGTCAGCCTCTACTTTTTGCAGGTCAAATGCTGCAGGCACTGCTGCATCACCGTTTACTGTCCATTCCAGCGCAGAAAGCGTAGTCATTCCATCCGCTTCACGCACCTTACCAATAACGGTCACGTCTTTAGCGATAAAATCAGCAGGCAGGTCAACGTTAGTTTGAACAAACAGACCGTCTGATGTCAGCGGGTTACCGTCAGCATGGTAGATATAAAAGCCTTTAACGAGATTGGTCGCAACGGCTGTTACAACACCGCTAACACGGTAAGTGTCTTTCGTTTGCTCTTCACCTGATTCCAACAATGGAGAAGAGAAACCTTCGCCCTGAATCTCACCAACTGTTGAGTTAAGAGGGTCTGCGGGTTTTTCAGGGAGTGTCGAATCACCCAAGCCACTGAATGTGTCTTTGGTTTCAGACGCCCATGCCGTCGGGTCATAAACGGCTGATGCATTGGCTTTGTGCTCGAATCGGCGAAGCGTGGTGTCTTTACCCCAATTGTTGCCCTTTTTGGCAACACCAATCATGTCGTAAACGGTAGATGCATCACTTGCATCGGCGATGAACACAGCGTCATCACCGCTGAAATTCATCGAATTGTATCTACCTTGGTCCCAGTTCGCTGCTTCGACCAGCCGTGAACCATTTGCCGTTACCGCACTTTTTAGTTCCGCATTTGCATCACCGTGAGCAATAACCACGACGTCACCAGCAGCGATGGTAACGCCTTCGAGGACATTACCGCCAGCCGGGTTTTCAATGATGTTGTTGTAGATATTGCCGCTCGATTCATTGGCATAGTAAAGCGCGTGATCAGCGGTAAATGTGAAAGGTGCAGTGCCGTTGTTACGAATCTCAACCGCTTTGTTGTCGTATGAACCTTCAACATACTCAGAGATGATGATGTCGTTAATACCTGCCATTGCAGGTGCAGCCAATGCCATGGCAATCGCTGCTGAAAGCAGCGTACGTCTATTATTCATAATAAAACCTATTGCTAAATTCGGGAGAGATTAGAAGTAAACACGTGCGTAGGCGTACGCATTTTGTGCAGATTCACCAAGGTTGCCTTCAATCGCGATCAGCGTTGATCGAGATGGCTTGTAGTTCACACCCAAGGTGCCCCAAGTGCGGCTGTTGCCCCAGCTGGTTTCTTCGTCGTAGTACTTACTGTTCTCGTCCCATTCTTCATAGGCTTCATAGTTAATAGAGGTAACGATGTTCCACTTCTCATCAATCTGATACTTAGCGGAAACTAGGCCACCTTTGTTAGTCAGTGTCTGGTAGTTGTTGTACGCATAAATTTTGTTGTTTGGGTCAGTGATATCAATGGCGGTTTTTTCTTGAGCAATGTCTTCACGTTCGTAGAAGGCATTAAGGCCAACGGTGATCTTATCGGTTGCAACCCAGCGCATGCCAAGCCCCATTAAAGAATGCTCGCCATATTTTGACTCACCCGCAGCACCGCCACGACCTTCTAAGCCACCAACGACTGAGAACACGTCACCAAAGTAGCCGATATAGCCATTCACTGTGTCGCCCAACTCAGAACCGGAGCTAGATTGCGCACCGTAGGTATATGAGATACCGGTCTTGATCTTACCGAATCGACCTTCGTACTTGACTGTTGCGTCTTGGTCGCCAGCCTCGCCACTTTCTACTGTGGTATCAAGCGTGAAGTCGCCGTATTTGTCATAGTCATCAAATGCCGTATCCGTCAGGCCCGCTTCAACATAGTGGTTATCATTGATTTGATAGCCGAGGAACAATTTGTCCACCGCTAATGCCAACTCACCGTCTGCGTATTTCCAGTTCTCACGTTGGTAGTCAAGTTCTAGGCGGTAAATGATGCCGTCTTTAACCCCTTTAACCCCCAATGTGGCAAAAGAATCATCAACATAATATTGGTCATCATAGAACTCGCCGTACTCGTAGTTGGCACCGATGTGACCACCTACGCCGACTTCACCATAAAGGTCTAGTTTGTCGCCGTTCGCATTCTGGTAAATTTCGATTGCGTTAACTGCAGGTGCAGCAAGAAGGGAAGAAAGCAAAGTTGCCAAAACTGCTTTTTGAGGCGTTGCAATATCCATATTTCTACTCTAGTGATTACAAAAACAAAATGTCTCATTAGTAAAACTATTCTCACATTTCGGACTGCAATCATGCAATTTCCCCTCAATCTATATGAGAGCCTCGTCATATCATCAATAGATATTGAATATAATTGCGATATATATTCATCGAGATTCTTATTGAAAATAAATTAACCGTGGCATGAGCCACATTTTTAAAATCTCATTATGAAACTATTAATGATTTCTCTCGAATAAATAAGAAGCTATAATTTCATACAAAAAAACAAATGAATATATCGATAAACTAGGCAACACATAATGCATGCATTGTGCAACTGTTGAGTATTGATGATATTAATCCAAATGTGCCATCACAAGTGCAAACATTGAATACATCAATGTGATGACATTAAGCGTGGTAATCGACATGTAATGACAGAGAAGGTCGGAAGGGTTACATGCTCAAGATCGTTAGTTAAATTCTAGCGAATAGATGACAATAAATATGCCAAATCCAATCCATTAATCTTAATTAATACGAGTAACTGGACCGCCTGAATAATGTTAACCAGATCGCAATTCCCCTATCTACCTAAAAACTCCTCGCTCTTCCGAAAATGTCTGCATGATATAAATGATAATCATAATTTTAAGGCGTTTTATTGTGAGAAAACTGAGACTGGCAGGATGTATCTCCGCACTACTTTTAGCAGGATGTGGGTCTGATCCTATCGAAACAGTAAAAAATGATATTTTCGTTTTTGAAGGGTCATATACCAACGACCAAATCTATTCTACCCGCGCATTTTGCGAAACCTCGAACTGGTCAACGCGAGAAGACAGCCGAGGACGCACTGTCATTGATAATGTCTGTGAAATCTCAGGCGTAAAAGACAGCTACAATCAAGTGCTTGCTCAACTTACAGCAAAGAGAAAAGCGACACTTAAAGACACTGTTGATTATTACAACTCAGAGATCCTCAAACACCTCAATTACGTCGACCAAATTGACTTGTTGGTCGAAGGTGACGTTGTCAGCGAAGAATTAAGAACATTCGCGGCAGGTGCGCTGAGAGAAACGGATGTACCTTGTGATTTTTTGAACAACTCAAGCACTGAATCCTTCGACGAAATTAAAAGTGGCTGTAGTGATTCTGCTATCGCTCACATTGAAGCGTTTACCAACCAAATGGTTCGCGCAGAAGAAACGGCAAGTAAAGATTTAGCCGAAATTGAAGACCTGAAAATTTCCATGCCCGACAAATTGTATGAAACAACCTCATGGGTCATCGTGGGTAAGGGTGATGAAGAACAGGTGGAGTATGTTCAAACTAAATTGGATCTGATCACTGTAGATCTCATTACCGTTAATATTCACCTTGCCGACAAACCGTACATCAATGAATTGATCAACGGTGCCGTTCATGACGCAAGCAGCTATATCAATAAAGTTTCTAAGTATCCCATAAAAGTCTACGACCACGGATTGTACTATAACAACCCTAAGTACAAGTTAGGCCATGTTTGGACCTATGATTCATAACGCTTAACCAGAGAATGGCGGGCGATGGGATTTTGGTTTTATTTAACTCAGAACCCGCCATTCTGCTTTACGTGTAAATAGTCATTTTGTACGAACTTAGGCAAAGACAGCAGACTCTCGCTTACGACAATACATATTGAAAGCGAAAGTATCATTTGCATGACGAGCCATAAAGCAGTGTTACGGAATCTCATCCTGAAAATGTCATTTATTCACTCATAAATAATTAGTCCTCTATCACCTCTGTTTCAGAGTCACTATCAGATAACCCTCTAAGTCTTCCATTTTTCCAAATAGTAATTTCAAACGCAAAAATTCTTCACAACCTGAATTGACTACCGTTTTATATTAAGTGCGAGTTAAGCCCGCATGATTAAAAATCAATTCACGAATAAATAATTTTTTCAACAAGTTGCAATCCCACTATGTTTTTAACATAGACAGATTGGAACAATATCAATCACAGTCTAGATAGAGGAATACAATGCCAAAATTACAAATGGTAAACCCGCAGCAAAAAGTAGCTAAAGCCCCCACAGATATGAGTACAGAAAAGTATCTCTCCGCAAAAGAAGCAATCAACAGTTTGACTATGAGTAATATGGCAGACAATAACACTATTGTTTCTACAGGAGATGGAGGGATGCGGGTTGATAATCAAGGTATATTTGGAGACATAACTAACATCCAAGTTCAGTCCAATAAAGTACCCAACAAGCCTGGATCCGACAAAGATGGATTACAGTATGGTAATGTCCCATCAAATCAAAGAGGAACGACGGTAGCGGCTGTAAAGATAAAAACAAACATTTTGAGAGATGGAACTCAGTCTACATGTGACCTTTTGAAACAAGGACTTTTAGATAGCTTAGGTAAAAAACAAAGCACTAGGTATTGGTATGAAGTTGTAAATGAATAACATCACACAAGGTCAAGCCCACTTAAATGGGCTTGACTATAACGCTTATCTGTTATGTATTTTCACACTCGTATCAGCATTGATCTAACACGTTATTCGCATCTTCGATTTCAATGCCAAGATACTCAGATAGCTCCCTTTGTATACGATGATATTCATTGACGGGTACTTCGATACAATCCTGAAAATGTTCCGAATCCACTTCTCTAACGACGGTTAGCGTGTGCCCGTTTGATAGATAAATGTTGAAGCTATTATCAAAAGTGACGACTTGAGAGATATGAAGTTTTGATACCGAAACATTAGCATCCAATTTTAAGCCAACTTTCATCTTTTCTTCCTGTGTTACCGTTCAAATTTCACTGGCACGTTTTGAGTGTCCAATAACTTGCAAGAAAAAGGTAACACACTGTTTATATGAGAGAACCTCGTATTGATGAAATCTATAATTGACGAAAAGATCTGCGAATTTACGCGATAATGATCCGCGTCTAACCTCTTTGGTTGTCGCAAGGAGCGGCAATAAAGCGCGGCGGCAAACTCGTGTCGATCACCGGTGTGACTGCAGAAACTGAAGCGAAAGCTAAAGCGTTAGGCGTGTCGGCGGAGTTTGTATTTGTTCAAGCGAACGGTGAACAATTGCGTCATGTTGCCGAGATGGTGGACGCAGGTCAATTGGCCGTAACGGTTGCACAAACCTTCAGCCTTGATGACGTTACCACAGCTTTTGATATCAGTGCTCAAGGCCGTGTACGTGGCAAATTGGTCATGAAAATCTAACTATACGCCAAATGCAAAAGCCAACACATTCGTGCTGGCTTTATACACCCAAGCTAAGTGCTATCTCCCTTTTAATTGTCGATTTACTGAATGGAAGGCGACAAAAAAGCCCGCTTCATTCGCGGGCAAAAAAGGCAGTTACATTTTTTTCTTTACCACATTAATCGAGTACCGACGGTGATATAATCAGTCTCGGTTGCTTGTCCAAACACTGGATTTAAATCAAATTCTGAGCGACCAACTTCGGTATACAGAGCAATATGGTCGTTATAGTTGTGATAGATACCAAAAACAGTGCCCTGGGCTTTGTGACCAGCAGTCGCATCGGTCTGATCAATCTTTGTTTCACCGTAACTCAAACGTAGTAGCGTATCTGTCGTTACATTGACGGTAGTTTGCAGCCAATAGCCACTACTTTCGCGCTCGCGGCCTGAATCATCGAGTGAGTCAAAATCGAGTTGTAAAGCCGATCCCAATCCCTCACCTTTAAAGCCAGAAGCAAATAGGCTGAAGATACCGTAGTTCAAGCTTGCGCCCGCTGAATAACCGGTTGCTTCGACTTTGCTCCCAGAAGCGCATGTCACACCATTGACCGTACAGTTTTCTGCAGATTGGTAAATCGTATCCGCATAGAGGAGAAAGTTGCCACCATCAAAATCCTGACCATATGACACGTCCGCTTCAAATCGCGGAGAGGTCGTTTTTGAAGCGACAGGCGCGCTTTTAACACTAGGCAGTATGGATTGAATGGTACTTGGGTCATACAGGCCAACAGAGAATTTGACTGAAGAGTCTGTGGGCGAGTTATAACGAATACCGCTATTAAAGTTCGCGTACAGGTAACCAGAATGCAATGAGCCCGCACCGAGAGCACCACCGTCGTTTGCAATGTCATAGACAAAAAATCCGCCCGCCAGTACTGACGCATCCGCAAGAACAGGGCGACCATTAAAAATACTGTATTGCTTACCTATGACGATTTGACCGAAATCACCATCAAAAGTGGCATAAATTTCCCTAGGATCGAGCGACTTTGACGCTGTCGAACCGACATTACCTAGGTTTTTATAGTTGCCTTCACCAGAGTGAGGGTTAATTCTTAATCCTAATCGGGCATTGGCTTTAATCCCTTGAGACTCAGGAACACCGAAATTAAAGCCAACCATGTTTGGTGAATCACCGGAAGTAATTCTAAAGGCGTCGTTACCTTCTGCATCTCCTCTTGTTGAACTGGCATTTAGAATAACCCAACCATCGACACCAAATGAATAGCCATCCTTATCGTATACAGGAATTTCAGCCATTGCATAAGGTGAGATTAATAAAGCGATTGCCATGGGGTAGTTATGCTTTTTCACAAGACACTCCTTGTTAATGTTTTGTTTGTTGTCCATTCCTTTATTTGCAATGGCGATGCCAATTGATTTTTTAATTTATTACCTTTAAAAACAACACCTTGCGATAGCCGTGTGAAATTTGTTTCAATTAAATTAGTGCAACAAAATGTCTTTACTGCTTCATCTTAATTGCGACAGCGTGTTGCTGAATCCACATATGAAAGCGCTTTATTTCTGATAATCTTAAATAAAGTGAGATGTACTAACATTCTATTAATTAAGGTTTATAATTTTATTGCGAGAAATGAAGTGATATTTAAGAGTTGTTATTTATCGACGTGGCTTTTAAATGCACGAGAAGATTGATGAATATTGATAAAATAAGAGCCATCATTTCTCAGATGGCTCTTAGGAGTTTATATGGTTTTATTTTTCATGGACGTCGCAATGTAGTCGGCTTGTCTTATTGCAAGTGCTACGATTGTCAGAGTAGGGTTCTCTGTTGCACTCGTCGTGAATTGACTGCCATCGGAGATGAACAAATTATCAATATCATGTGATTGCCCCCATGAGTTAACAACGCCATCCCGAGGTTTCTCGCTCATTCGGTTGGTGCCCATGTTGTGGCTAGCAGGATAAGCAGGCAAATTGCTGACCTTAATGGCACCCACGGATTCAAAAAGCTCCTTTGACTTCTGGTAGGCATGATTTCGCATGCGGGTATCGTTGATATGATCAGCCTTATACACAACAGGCACAGGCAGTCCATGTTGGTCTTTTTCTGTCGCGTGAAGCGTAATGCTGTTTTGTTCAACAGGCATATCTTCACCACAAATCCAGAAACCAGCCATCTTTTCATAGTTACGTAGCGATTCAGATACCTCTCTTCCCCAGCCACTCACACCTGGGTTTAAAAAGGCTGACATGAATGGTAGGCCAAGGTGCAGGATTTCCAACTCGTAGCCCGCATAGTGGCCACGTTTGGGATCGTTGTCTTGCCACTCTTTTACAATGCCAGGTACGACCGTACTTTTGTGCATATGAACAGGCTTTTCAAATTCTGCATAGACACCACCAGTAGTATGCGTCATATAGTTTTTGCCCACCTGACCGGATGAGTTTGCTAATCCCTCAGGGAACATATCTGAGGCAGAGTTAAGCAATAAGCGTGGCGATTCTATAGAGTTAGCTGCAACGGCTATGACACGGGCTTTTTGGAAATGCTTATTGCCTTCCTTATCTGCGTAGAGAACACCAGTCACTTTACCTTGTTTGTCGTGTTCAATTCTTAAAACCATGGACTCAGGACGTACCTCGCAATGCCCAGTAGCTTCTGCTTGAGGGATCTCTGTGTACATCGTTGACCATTTCGCACCAATTTTGCAGCCTTGCATGCAAAAGCCCATCACTTGGCAGGGCGGTCTTCCTTCACGAGGTTGAGTGTTGATGGCTAATGTCGCTTGTTCGCAGTGAGCATCGATCTTTTGGGCCCCAGCTTCGACGACTTTGTAGTGGCTACTTTTCCCATGGAAAGGCATGCCTGTTGATTCTGTACCACATACCCCCATTTTCTTTTCTGCTAGGACGTAATAAGGCTCAAGTTCTTTCAACGTGATCGGCCAATCAAGAACATTCGCACCTGGTATGTCGCCATTGGTTGTTTTCATTTTGAATTCGTGTTCTTGGAATCGCATGGCAACACCAGCCCAATGCATAGTTGAGCCGCCAACACCCTTTACAATCCAAGCTGGCAGGTTAGGAAAATCTTTGGCTAAGCGCGATGGTGCAGTTGAAATGCGCTTATCAAGCCAAGATATTTTTCCAAACATTCCCCACTCATCATTATCGATGTCGCCGAGTGTAAAGCGTTTTCCTGCTTCTAAAACAACGGAGCGGATACCTTTCTGCGCAAGTTCATTCGCCAGTGTGCCCCCACCGGCACCGGATCCGATGATAACGACTAAACTGTCGTCATCTAGTCTGAATTTATTTGACATTACTACATCCTTTTATAATTTAGTTAAATCCAATCAATATCCTGATACCCGCGATTTATATATCCACCCTGCTCCCATGACGAACCGCCATAACCAAACCATGGCCATAAATCAGGGCTGTTATATAGTCCCATCATCATGGTGCCTTTTATTTTCTGAAAGAATGCTGAGTTTTCGTAGTCGCGAAGAATACTAACTCTGTCTTCCTCTTCTTTAAGGTCTATGTATTTCTTGTTGAATTTTTCAAAGGAAAGCCTATCTAGCTCTTCAACGCCATTAATCAACAATCCCCTTAGTGATTCATCTTTCTTTGCTTGTTCGCCAATCGGTATTAATAATCTTGTGTAATATTTATCTTCAAGATCATCGTGAGGGTATATATCTCGAGACATGATTAACAGAGTGCTACTGGTATGCATACCTATAGCACTGCTTGCCCATGCAGGAGCTGGAACTACTGCACCTCCTATCCCAAGTACAAATGTACTTGCACCTGCGATGGCAATGGAGCCTTTGGAGAGGAAGTTCCTTCGAGATAGTTCCTTATTACCGATAGGAATGACAGAGTGTACTTTTTTCTTTTTGAAGTTGAATTTCATATGATACCTCTTTGCTTATCATGTTTTTTCTTATTTCATCTGAAATGTCTCTAGTGATGTTTTTCATTAGTTCAAATTCATTTTCGACATGGTCGCTTGTTAACTCCCATATTGAAGTTTGCTTGGTGAATTCGATGTATTTTTGAATATTGCATTTATTGTAAAACTCATTGGCAATTGACCAGAGTTCATAGGTATTTGTTGTGCATAAAATAACCGCATGTACAAGTACGGCAATTTCATTGCAACCTTTCACCTTTTTTCGACGCTGGGCAGTGCCTACTAGTTTTTGACCATTTGACGTAATGTTGTAATCGCCATTACAGAATGAGCCTGATAGCGCAGAGCATGTAGCACTTACGCCTAGCTTCTCTAATGCGTGAATGATGGGCTCACAAAGTGCTTGGTAGCTTTTCGCTATGCTGACGTTGCTTTTATCCAGTTTGAAAACCAATGCGACGTTAATTGAGCCTGGTGACTGTGGAACAACATCTCCTCCAGTTTGACGGGTTATCACTGGCCAACCTTTATGCGTTAGGCAAGATTGGGCATAGCTAAACGTATCGAGTTGACTTATCGAATAAGGAACAACGACAGAATTAGAGCATCGCCATATCGTTAGCGCGCAATCAAGTTCATTGTTTGCCACTCTTTCGAATAAGGTCAACTCTTGTGAAAGTCCTTGTTTAGGGGCAATGACTTCCAAAGAAACCTGCTCTTCAAAAACCATGTTCACACCTGCTCGATTCTTTCACATAAAGAAGAGAGAAACGCTGCAGCAGGCCCTCCATCAACAGCACGATGATCAAATGTCAAAGAAAGTCCGACAACTGAACGTATTTCAATATCGCCATCGCTGTTTACGATAGGCCGTTTTACGGTTTGACCAATGCCCAGGATCGCAATTTGTGGGATATTGATGATCGGTGTGAAATGCTCAACTCGACTTAAGCCAAGATTGCTGATCGTGAAAGTTCCTTTGGTCATTTCAGCAATGGACAACTTTCCTTGCTTTGCCCTTTTAACCAATTCCTTTCTTGATTGGTTAACCTCAATCAAAGATAAGTTTTGTGCTTCAAAGATAGTTGGCGCAACCAAGAGGTTATCTTCTAGGGCGATGGCTATACTCAGATGAATGGATTCACTCACATAAATATTATTTCCTTCGATGTGCCCATTCATGAAAGGATAGTCTTTCAATACATCTACAAGACATTTGCAAAATAAGTCTTCAACGGAAACTTTGAACCCTTTTTGACCCAGAGACTCCTTGTATTGAAGTAAGTTTGTCACGTCACAAGAGGCATGGTGCGTTAACTGGGCGGCTTCATCGAGACTGCGCCTCATATTAACAGCGATCATACCTCTTACCCCTCTTAAAGGAATAACTTGATCACCCATTGTTAATCTCCTGATACCAACCCAATAATGTCGCCTTTATTTACAGTTTCATCGGGTTTTTTAATAATTTTCACTTGGCCTGCACTTGGTGAGAAAATCTCATATTGAATCTTTTGCACCATTACCTCGGCGACAACTTCACCTTTTTCAATCTCACCACCGTTACTCACAAACCAGGTTGTAATAACGCCTTCCTCATCTTCTTCCCAAAGATCAATCGCAATTTTGATTTCCGTATTCATTGTTACTTGCTCTCCATATTTCCATAAGCGGCGACGATTTTTTCTGCGCTAGGTAGTGCCCACTGCTCCATTGGTCTTGAGAAAGGAATGGGGATATCTGGGTATGCGATTCGTTGAGGGGGGGATTTAAGTTCGATTCCACTTTCCACTACAGAAGCGATGATCTCTCCAGACATTCCATAGCTGTGATAGTCTTCATCGACGACGATGAGCTTACCTGTTTTGGATACGGAGTTAAGAACGGTTTCCCTATCGAGCGGAACAAGCGAACGCAAATCAATGACTTCTGCATTGATGCCCATTTTAGCGAGTTGCTCTGCGGCTTTTAGACCATGGTGGACACCAGACGTAATACCAACAATGGTGACGTCATTCCCTTCTTTCACCACATTGGCTTTGCCTATTTCAACCATGTATTGTTCTTCCGGAACATGGACAACAGAATCAGGCTCAGTACCTAACCATCCCATTCCTTGCAGTGCTTTATGAAACATAAACACAACGGGATTTTGGTCACGAATGGCGGCGAGCATGAGTCCCTTAGCATCATATGCATTAGAGGGAGCGACCACTTTCATACCAGGTAAGTGAGCGAAGGTGCCGTGTAAACACTGCGAGTGCTGGCCTGCATCACTGTAGCCGCCGCCCGTAGATGTCATTAGCACCATAGGAACGGGGATATTACCTCCGGAAAAATAGGTGTTTTTAGCCATTAAGTTGTAAATAGCGTCCATACAGACACCAAAGAAATCGACAAACATAAGCTCAACGATGGGCCTCATCCCATCCGATGCAGCCCCAACTGCTGCCCCAATAAAAGCGGTTTCGGAAATTGGTGTATCCCGAATGCGCTTTGAGCCGAACTCTTCATGTAAACCGCGTGTATTGCCGAATACACCGCCTAATTGACCGATATCCTCACCCATTACAAATACACGATCATCTGTTCTCATTTCCTGAGCGACCGCCTCTGCCATTGCGCGTGCGATGGTGAGTTTTCTTTCTTTAACTTTTGTCTGACTCATCTTCCTAGGTCCTTTAAGAATGATTTCTAAACAAATACTTTCTCTAATGCTTCTTCTGGGGATGGATATTCGCTGTCACGAGCAAATTGAATTGCCTCATCAACCTGAAGACGAGTTTTCTCAACCAATGCGACGTCCTCACTTTCGGTCCAATTAAACAGTTCAGTTAACTGGGACTTCATTCTGTGAATCGGATCTTTGGTGAACAACGCTTCTTTCTCACCATCAGGGCGATAACCTTCTGCATCTCCCATAAAATGGCCGGCAAGACGGTACGTTTCGATCTCGATTAATGAAGGGCCGCCTCCGTCACGTGCGTTCTGAATTGCACGACCTGCAGCGGAGAAAACTGCGTTTGGATCATTATTGGACACGTGATATCCGGGCATATCATATGCAGCAGCACGAACATCATTTTTTAGCACCGCAGTGGAGTCAGCTTTTGAAACTGATATTCCCCAAGCGTTGTCTTCAATGACAAAGACAACAGGTAACTTCCAAATTGATGCTAGGTTTAACGCTTCGTGGAATGCTCCTTGATTGACAGCACCTTCGCCAATAAAGGAAACGGCGACACCGGGTCTACCAGAAAGCTGTCGTGAGAGTGCAGCTCCCACCGCAGGGCCCATGCCTTCAGCAATAATTCCTGAACAGGAAAAATTCACCTCCGCATCAAAGATGTGCATATGGCCGCCTCTGCCTCCACTAAGGCCGGTTTTCTTACCAAAAATTTCTGCAGCCATTTTTTTAAGATCGACCCCCTTAGAAATTGCAACATGATGGGGTCTATGTGTTGATGTAACGACATCTTGAACGGTCAAATGGGCGCACACTCCAACAGCACAAGGTTCTTGTCCATTTGACAGGTGCATTTCTCCTGGAATTGGACCGTTTGCCATATTGAATGCCGGAGATTTTCCTTCCATGTATATTTTTTCAATACACTCCTCAAAGTAGCGGCTGATGAGCATGTGCTCATACATCCACAACTGTTGTTCTTTATTTGGCTTCATTTTATTTCTCCATTAGTGACTATTAATATTTTCGTTTCTATTTCAGGCCATAAATGAAACCTGCAGTTGGCAAATAGCAAGACTTAAGCCAATTTTTATCTTCATGAAATATATGTATTTTTAAATTATTCTTGGTGAAGCAAATAAATATTGACACAGGGAGATGCGACAGTGTGGCGCAACAGGTGCGACGCTATGATTCATATAATAAATTGATTATCAAAGCTGAGATTATGTAATTACTTTGTTAATGGATTCTTGATAAATAAATCTGATTTGCTATCTAGTTAACTAGCTAAATGGATTAAGCTGAAAACGAAAAGGATGGGTATATGAGAAGTTATCCAAGGCAAACTAATGCAAATTCTGAACGTGTTATGGTACGTAAACCTTCTTCGGGTGTTTCCGACATAAAAACGTCGTGGCACCGATGTGATCAGGTGCATCACCTTGATTCTTACCAACTTCCTTCTATAGATAGGGTTAGCGGATTAGAACTAAAAGAAGAAAAAGAGCGGATAACTGAATATCTCATCGATGCGATGCCGTTGATAGATAAACTGCGCATAACTGCGCAAAGTTCGGGTTACTGTGTTTTGGTCACCAATGATAAAGGCGTTGTCGTAGAGAGGTATTTAGATTCAAACGTAGCCAAAGAACTCTGTGGCGAGAATCTAGGGAATGGTTCCATATGGCTAGAGTCTATCGCGGGTACCAACGGAGTGGGTACGTGTTTGGAAAATCGACGCCCTTTGACCGTATTTGCAGGCGATCATTTCTCTAACTCGTTTAAGCATCTCACGTGTTCTGCTGCTCCACTAATAGGCCCTGATCGAGAAATATTCGGTGTTCTAGACGTTTCATCATTTGCTAAAGGGAATAAACGGCTGCAAGGATTTGCACTGAACACTGTGTGTGAAACAGCCAACAAAGTGGAAACCTTACTTTTTAAAAAGAAATACTCTCCCGAATATCTTATTTTTGCTTTGTTGTCTGAGCAATCAAGAAGTTGTAGTGAGAGCAATTCTCTCGTGGCCGTCGATTATGAAGGTGTGGTGTGTGCGGCTACGACTTCTGCGTTATCCATATTTAATGTCAATCAAGAACACAAAATTATCGGCTTTTCAATTAGTTCACTATTTGGAATTGAGATTAACGAGGTGTTGTCTGGAAATGTTAAACCAGTAAGGTGCCATGGCTCACCAAATGGTTATGGATTGTGGCTAGCTAACGTATTGCCTAAAGACGAGAGTAAGGCTAGAAACACGAAAAGAAAGCCTCTATCAGTCGATAATTCAAAGATAAACACCGAGCTGATGAAGTGCGCGGGTAAAGATGAAAAGTTGGTTCAAAAAGCATCTATCTGTTTAAGAACCATCAATCGCAAAATCAACATCCTCCTTCACGGTGAAACCGGCACTGGCAAAGAGGTGTGGGCTAAAGCAATCCATAAGAGCAGTGACAGAAAAGATAAGCCATTTATCACCCTTAACTGTGCTTCTATACCAGAGTCCCTCATTGAAAGTGAACTGTTTGGCTACACATCAGGGACTTTCACTGGTGGATTGAAGGGCGGGAAAGTAGGGAAAATTCTCGCTAGTGATGGAGGAACTCTTTTTCTTGATGAAATAGGTGATATGCCAATAGCGCTTCAAGCCAGATTACTGCGGGTAATAGCGGAAAGTGAGATAACCCCATTAGGACAAAACGAACCAGTAAAAGTTAAACTTCACGTTATTTGTGCGACTCATAGAGATCTTAAAGAGCTGATTTCAACAGGAGAGTTTAGAGAAGATCTTTACTATCGAATAAGTGGGGTGAATATAGAGCTACCTGCTTTTAGAGAACGTAGCGATAAAATTGAAATCATCAATTCACTGGTGGCAAAGATACAAATAAGCGATGGCTTTAAGCAAGAATTTACGTTGAGTCAATCAGTGATAAGAACGCTATGTGATTATCACTGGCCGGGTAACATACGACAGCTAAAAAGTGCTCTTCAGTATGCGATGTGTGTGTGTGAAGGGAGTGAAATTGACTTGGATGATCTCCCTGAGGAGTTGTTACTTAAGCAAGCGCCGAAAACGAACGAACTCACCCCCGCATTGTCACTTAACGTCGACCACTCAAATCTGTCTTCAAGTGAGGCTTTTGAAGTTAATAAAATACTCGAAACCCTAGCGGAAAATAGGTGGATTGTAACCCGTGCAGCTAAGGTGCTTAACATAAGCCGTTCAACTTTGCATAGGAAACTAAAGAAATACAATCTTCTGGCTGATGAATAGTTGGCAAGGGTGCAAAGCGACCAATGCACAGTTTTAAAACCAACACTTACCTTTCCAATATAAAGCTATTAGTTGCCTTGTTCTAACCGTGGCAAACGCTGATACGCAGTGTAGCAATGCGTGAAACACTGTGTGTCAGCCCTCCTAAAAAAACTTATCTAATTCATCCTAGACATATAAAGAAAAATAACATCCATTCATGTAATCCCCTGTTTAATAATATAAAAATCAGTTACGAATAGAGAATAAGTAAATGGTGCTGGGTTTGGCATATTTGTTGCTCTCTATCACTTTGACTTAGGTCACTAGATGCCATTTATTTATGAAAGGATACATTGATATGAAAACAAAACGGATAAATAAATATTCATTTTCTTTTATTGGTGCGCTTTTAGCATTGGTTATGTCTCTTCCCAGCCAAGCCGGTATTCCAGGTATGCGCGGCTCTCAACATCTTGGTTTTACCGTGCCGAATGCGCAGGAAGCTGTAGACTTTTTCGTCGATGTTATTGGCTGCGAGGCTTTTTACACCATCGGTCCTTTTGGCCCTTTCGACGATGATTGGATGACAGAGAACCTAAACGTGCATAAAAAGGCTGTTATCGACATCGCTCATCTTGTCCGTTGCGGTAACGGCGTTTCCCTTGAGATCTTCGAATACACCTCTCCTGACCAAAACACTACAGGCCCGAAAAACAGTGACATTGGTGGTCACCATCTCGCCTTTTACGTAGACGATATGGATGCTGCGGTCAGCTATCTGGAGAGTAAAGGGGTGAAGATCCTTGCGAAACCCCACACGTTTACAGATACAGGTATGGAAGGGTTAACCTGGGTCTATTTTATGGCGCCTTGGGGCATGCAATTGGAAATTGTTAGTTACCCATACGGTCAGGGCTACGAGAAAACAACCAAAAACAGAATGTGGGATCCCCGTTATTAATTAACCATTTTTACAAAGCGGAGGTGATTGTTTCGCCTCTGCTTTTTAAGGAATACCTCTATGAGAGCGATAACATACAAAGGAATATATCTCGCCTATAAATTCGCAGTCTCCACCATCTTAGTGGCCTTGTTTCTGTTCTTGATGAGTGCTCAAAATGCTTATGCCCACTTCACACACTTTGAACCTCGAATTATTCATATTTCAGAAAAACAAGGCGGCTTACAGATTCTATTAAGAATGCCGCTTCCCTTATTGTTATTAGATACATCATGGAGAGGTTTTGACTCTCTGCAGAATGTTCCCTTTACGTATCAGAAACAAACAGAGGAAGGCACGCAATATATCGTTGATACAAGCGCAATAGAGCAGCAATTTCCCGTGTTTAGCCAGTTGGTGACGGATAACTATACCCTTAAGCATGCCAATCGCCCGCAGGACTCAATGAAAGTCACCCATGTCCACATCTTCAACAGCGACCGACGGAAACCATTTAGCTCACTTCAACTCGCTGAACAGTCCTTTACCCGCGGTGACATTGTGGTAGACGCTGATGCGAGTAATTTGTTTGAAAGCAGTATTGATGTTCGCTTGTTCGTTCCCTTCGCTGTCTTTGATGACAGCTATACGATAGATAGCGACCTAGGCATTCACTTAAACGCCATTGAAAAACTGGCGAATATCGTACAAGTACACTCCCAAGAAGGCACATCAAGTACGTACAGCTCAATCGGTCCATTGCATCTTCAATTTGAACCAGAGCGCGGGCCTCTAGAAGCATTCACCCATCAATTGGGTAATGGGGTGTTCCATATTCTTATTGGTCTTGATCATGTCCTGTTTGTGCTTCTTATTGCCCTTGCCTCAACGAGCTGGCTGCAGACACTGAAGCGTGCCACGGCGTTTACCATCGGACATTCAATCACGCTCGCTATGGGTCTTTATGGGCTGATACCAGTAGGTACTTGGTTTATACCTGCCATTGAGATTTTAATCGCCCTCACTATCCTCTATGCAGCGATTGCGGTGATATTAAAACGCCAAGAGATCTTTGGTTACTTGACCATTTCGTTTGTCGGGCTTATTCATGGATTCGGCTTTTCGTTTGTTCTTAACGAACTGGTCGGCGAGGCTGGTGGATTGAACATTTTGGATCTTTTTGCATTCAACCTTGGAATCGAATTTGGACAGTTGGTCATCTACGGGATATTTGCTGTTCTACTGCTCTTTAATCGATGGGTCGACCCTCTTCAACGATTGCAGCTTCCCAAATGGCTGTCGTTGACTGCGATTCTTCTGTCTATATTTTGGGTCTCAGAACGGAGCTTCTTGCTATTGGCGTAAACAATATTGACGGATGATCATTCAAATTCGCCATAAGCGGCAAGTTGGTCATGAAAGTCTGACTATACGCCACAACAATAAAGGACGCTCTATAGGGCGTCCTTATTGGTCGTACGGTAATACAAACATTTTGTCGAATCGTAGTTTTTTGGGTTGGGATTCAACCGATGAAAATGGCAGAGCTTGTCTCTTTAATCCTACTCCTGCCTAATTTACACACTTGGTTGTAGGCTTTAGTAAAACCCATAAGGTTTAAAGACAACGACAACCAACCGCTATTCGAATGCTTTCCCGCGATACATGGGCGTTACCCACAAAAAAGCGCCCTACTCTGAGGACGCTTTCCAAACGAAAAGGTAGCTATTAGGCAATAATGATCTGCGCCAAAATGTAACCCATCACACAGCCACCGACGACACCAATCAAGCCCACCGACATAAACGAGTGGTTGAAGTACCACTTGCCGATTTTAGTGGTGCCAGAAGTATCGAAGTTTACAGTTGCGATATCTGACGGGTAGTTAGGAATAAAGAAGTAACCGTACACGGCTGGCATTAAACCAATCAAGAGTGCAGGCTCTAAGCCTAAGCCCAAACCTACAGGCAGCAACATACGTGCGGTTGCCGCTTGCGAGTTTACAACCACAGACACGATGAACAGTGCCAGCGCGAATGTCCATGGGTACGTTGTTACCATATCCAGAATGCCCGCTTCAAATTGTGGCATTGCATATTTAAAGTAGGTGTCTGACATCCACGCGATACCGAAAATCGCAATCGCTGCCACCATACCGGATTTAAACACCACACCGTTTGGAACGTCGCGTGGGTCGGTGTGCGTTGCCAGCAGAATGACACCACCAAAACACAGCATCATCATCTGAATGATCACGGACATGCTGATCGGTTTCGCCGCATCACCAATGGTGCGGATCTCTGGGATCATCGCAATAACCACAATCGCCACAATTGATGACAGGAAGATCAACACAGCATTACGCGCAGACGTCGGCAGTGTTTCATTCAAGGTCGTCGCAGTGGTATTTAGAATACGCTCGCGCCACTCTGGATCTTTCATGCGCGCTTGGTATTCAGGATCATCTTCCAGCTCCACACCACGTTTCATGCTGTATAGCGCAGTCAACAAGGTACCGAACAAGGTCGCTGGCACGGTCACCAACAAAATCGACATCAAGGTAATGTCAGCTTGAATGTCCGAAAGCTGCGCTAGGTAGTACACCACGGCCGCTGATAGCGGTGATGCGGTTATCGCGATTTGAGATGAAACAGACGCTGCCGCCATTGGGCGCTCAGGACGAATTCCGTTTTTCAGCGCAACATCACCAATGATTGGCATGATGCTGTAAACAGCATGGCCTGTACCCAGCAGGAAAGTCATGGCATATGTCACGAACGGCGCAATCAAGGTCACACGTTTTGGATTCTTACGCAGCAAACGCTCAGCCACTTGCAGCATGTATTTCAAACCACCCGCCGCTTCAAGGATCGACGCACACGTAACGACCGCCAAGATGATCAGCATTACCGTCACAGGCGGTGAAGTCGGTGGCATCTGGAATATGAATACTTCGATAACCAGACCAATACCTGAAACAACACCTAAGCCAATGCCGCCATATCGGGAGCCGATATACAGCATGAGCAAGAGGAAAAGAAACTCCAAATACAACATGTAATAACCCCTAGAAATTAACTAACTGACAATATTGTCAGCCTTTCTGGTGTCCAAAAAACACCACTAGGTCACACTCCTAATTTGTTAATTTTTCGAAGTTTTTTAATAAGAGGCTCGACACATTTGCTGGCTTGTTAGTAATGAACATACATCAAAGATGTAACGACGCCGCTATCGGCTGTAAGGAGTTTGGTTAATACCACCCGGTGAAAACGTGAAGGTGGTAAATATTCCAATTTAGAGAGTTTTCTTTTCGTTCAATGGCATGAAACGGTGAACAAAAAAGCGGTTAAGCGTCTGAGACGTTTCATTTTTGTTGCGCGCCGTAATTTCCCCCTGTACTATCGCGCCAATTTTTTCGGGCGCGAACGTCTTTTGAACGCGCGGAAACCAGATTTCTCGACACTTTCGCCCTATTAGCGAATTGGTCGAAAACCCTATTCGGCTTTGCCGATATATACGCAGAGAACTTGTTGTCTCTCTGACATGATTAATGCGCCCATCAAACGGGCCTTTGGAGGTGGAAACCGCTAATGAAAAAATGGTCTTCAATTCTGGCCAGCACTGCGTGTGCAGCTGCTCTTTTCTCTTCGTCTGCAATCGCAGCTAATGATCAACTCATCTTCGCTAACTGGGGTCCTTACATCTCGACAGAACTGAGAGAACAGTTCACTCGCGAGACGGGCATTAAGGTTATCTACTCTACCTACGAGTCGAACGAAACCCTTTACGCAAAAATGAAAACGCATCCAGATGGGTATGATCTGGTCGTGCCATCTACCTACTTCGTTGCAAAAATGCGCGATGAAGGCATGCTCCAGAAGATTGACCAAACCAAGCTGAGCAACTTTGCTGAGCTGGATAAGAACTATCTTGATAAACCGTTTGATCCGAACAACGACTACTCTATTCCACACGTTATTGCGATGACGGGTCTGGCGGTAAACACTGACATGTACAACCCTGATGACTTCAAGAGCTGGGCCGATCTATGGAACCCAGAGCTGGAAGGTCAGATCATGCTGATGGATGACACGCGTGAAGTGTTCCACATTGCATTGCGTAAGCTAGGTTACTCGGGTAACTCGACCGATCCTAAGCAAATCGACGAAGCGTACGAAGAGCTGAAGAAACTGATGCCAAACGTATTGGTATTCAACTCTGACAACCCAGCAAACCCTTACCTGTCAGGTGAAGTGGGTCTGGGCATGCTTTGGAACGGCTCTGCGGCAGCAGCGCAACGTGAAGGTCTGCCAATTGAATTGGTATGGCCTGAAGAAGGCGGTATCTTCTGGGTAGACAGCCTGACCATTCCAAAGAACGCGAAGAACGTTGAAGCGGCACATAAGATGATCGACTTCCTGCTTCGCCCAGACATTGCAGCGAAAATCAGTGCTGACACGGGTTACCTGACGGCAGTTGAGAAATCTAACTCTGCATACAAAGACAACCCAACCCTGTTTCCACCACAAGAAGACATCGACCGTGGTGAGTGGCAAGACGCGGTTGGCGACCTGACTGAGAAGTACGAAAACTACTTCCTGCGTCTGAAAACTGGCGAGTAATTTACTCCGCCCGTTAGACAGAAAATTAAAAAGAAAAACACCCCTGGCCTAGGGGTGTTTTTTTGCAACTTGTAAGTGGAACAGACTTACAAACCACGTTGCTTATGCAGGCATTGGCTCCATAGCCTCTTCTGTCTCAGCGAGCTTTTTAATCCACTTCCCGCTTCGTATTCTCAGTGCGACCGGAATCAGCTTGAGTGTTTCTTCGAGCAACACCGCGGCATACACATATTGCACCGGTAACTCGAACCAGAACGCCAGAATCAGCATCAGTGGAATGGCTCCAAACCATTGCGCCACCATGTCCAGATACATCGCGAACTTGGTATCTCCCCCACTTTTCAACACCCCTGACATTGCCGTCATGGTAACGGAACGAAGGAAGATAGACGCCAAGATGAACGGCAGCAGCAAGTAAACGGCATCCAATACTTCTGGCTCAACGCCATCAAACAAGCCAACGACCAGATCTTGGCTAACCCACAATATTCCGACGATGGAGCCGCCCACCGCGACGGAAGATATCAATCCTGCGCGGATATACACACTGAGCTCATCATATTGGTTCGCACCAATCTTCTCGCCCACCAATACGCCAACCGCCGCTGCGCAGCCCCAACTAAATGAAGCCAACAGGATCTCGACTGGTGCTAATATCGACATTGCCGCCAGCGCAGTACTATCAATGTTGCCGTAAATGGTGTGATACGCCGTGATCCCCCCACTCCAGATGATTTCCCCACCGATGATTGGCAACGCGATTTTCACGAACGCGATGTTTTTCGCTTTCGCTTGCGCCGCAGCAAACGAGGCTTTAGACAGACTCAACACACGTTCGAACGCATGCACGTAGAAGAAGAGAATGAGCGTGGATGATGCTCGGGCAATCAAAGTACCCAACGCAGCCCCTTCCAGCCCCATTGCAGGAAAACCGAAGTGACCAAAGATCAGCAAGTAATTGAGAGACACATTCAGCAGCAACTCAAACACGAACAAATACAGGATCAGTTTTGGCTTTTGAATCGCGCGAAGGCCTGCGCCCCAAATTACCGATAAACTGGTGACCAGAACACAAAGAATGGAAATTTGGATGTAGTTGCCCGCCAGGGCGGCAATCGTTTTATCGTTCGTCATCAAGGACGCGATTTGCTCTTTGAAAACCAGCACGCAGATTACCAATACAACCGATGCAACAATCGCGTGAAGCATGCCAATGTGCAAAGAAACACTCAGGCTTTTCTTATCTTTCGCGCCCCAATGTTGAGCGCAGAAAATGGTGGTTGCACCCGCAATGCCAAACATGATGTTGGACACAAACCAGAGTATGCGTGAACCAATGCCCGCTGCGGCTACCGTATCACCACCTAACGCTGAAAGCATAAAGGTGTCAATAAAGCCAAGGCTGGCAAACAACACACTGTGAAGGGCGATTGGAATCGCGAGAAACAAAATATCTTTGTAGGGTTTCATAACAATCCTTGTTACGTCTTGTATTTCTAGGCGGGGTATTTTGGCCTTATTTTCAGCGTCATATTGATACGTTTCATTCAACCTTAGATAGATATCGGTCTATTTAGCACCTTCAGACTCCTCAGGTATAATTTCGTTGTTGACCCGTCTACAAGTGTCGGGTTGATACTCCGACCTGTTCCAACGACAAACAAGGTTCATCATGCTATCTGTCACGCAATTGGCTCGAACAATCGGAATTTCCCGAACCACGGTGTTGTATTACGAACGGGCGGGATTGATCACCCCTACCAACCGTTCTGATAACGGCTACCGATGGTATGGCGACAACGAAATAAAGCGCTTAGAAACTATCGTCGCTTATCGTGCTTATGGTTTGCCTGTTAGCGAGATTGCCAGCTTGTTGGAACACAACGACACAGTCACGCAGGAGGTTGTTCTTAAAGAGCAGTTCAATGCGTTGGAGTTGGAGATTAAGAAACTTCGACAACAGCAAAAGGCGATTGTGTTGCTACTGGAACAGAACATTCAATCGGAGCAAGACATGGTTAATAAAGATCGCTGGGCAGCAATTATGGAAGCTGCAGGTTTCTCTGAGCAGGACATGCACAATTGGCACATTCAATTTGAAAAGATGGAGCCAAAAGGTCACGAAGATTTTCTGAAATCATTGAGTATTGATGATGCTGAAGTGAAGAAAATCCGTCAATGGTCACAACAGCCAACACAAAAGGCGTAAGTCAGATAAAAAGAACCCCTGCTCATTCGCAGGGGTTCTTTTTTTGTTTAAGCGTGATTGCTTAAGCCGTTAGCTACGACCATAAACACGCACACCCGCCGACGAGTTTTTCGACTCACCGAAGACTTCCAACTTCTTCACACAACGTTTGTACGCGAACTTGCGCCAATCCGTCGTTTTGTCTTCTTTGACGTTGCGATGGAAACGGATGGTTTTGGTCTCACCGTTATTGAACGTCACCACCACTTTACGAAGGTGTAGATCTTTTCTTGCTTCTACTTGAATCGCGTCGGTACGACGGCAAACCAGCAATGGAATTTCAGCTCCATGATTGGCATTTTCAAGCAGGATTGTTCTTCCCAATGTGAATTTGTCGTCTGCATGTGCCGCAGAAGAAACACCCATCAGGCCAGTTAAAACGCACATTACAGAGAGCAGCGTTTTTTTATTCATCGTGATCAAATCTCAGTCAATCAAGTTTACTTGGAGGGATCGCCCTCGAACGTGGCGGAGTGTATTCCGAGTCTGATAATTGAATGACAATTTCCTGCAAATTTTTATGCTTTTTAAGGACTGAATTCATCACGAATGACGAGCCTATGTGATGGCGATTACTGTCTTGCTTGGTTAAGCAAAACCTGTGTTTCATTGCCTTCAACGGTACCGTCTGCACGATAATGGATGTAATCAAACACATCATTTTGATCGATTGCTACCATGGCTCCTAACTTCAGAGTATCGATATCCATAGGCTCATTGCGCAAAACACCTTCAATTTTAGTTCCTTTCCATTGGGTTACTTCAACCCACATCCACTCTGTACTGCCACTGTCTGTGGAAAATGGTGCTTTGACGTGGATGGACTCACCAGGTGCTAATCCTTTATTAAACGATGCTGAAATGAGTGGGAGCTTTTTCTTGGCATTTTCACTCGCTTCTTCAATCTTTTGATTGTGTTTCACCATCATTGCTTCACCGTCATAGCCAAACAAGGTCTTCAATGCCAAAGCCTGCTTTTCTGACAATGAGGAGCCTGCATGGTCGTTAAATTTCAACTCAATCAGGTAATTTTCGGGGTCACCTTCTTCCCATTTACCTTCTGCAAATTCGATATCAAGACGCTTAATCGCGTCATCACTTGTGAAATGAGAGATAGTTCGTTTTAGTTTGGTATTCGACAATGCTTCGATATCTAACAGGATTTTATCGTCATCACTGATCTTGGTCCCTTCCATGATAGATTGACCAGTGAGGTTGATAAGGTGAGCCATTGCAGAGTTTGTTGACCATTCAAAGTTATCTACGACAATATCGGGCAAATCGAATTTGTGCATCCCCAAGCTTATCGCACGTATGCCAATGTCTCCCTCATACGCGTGGATAACAGTTTGCTCACTGATAGAAGGAATACCATCTTCTAGCCAAGCCGCTAAACGCTTCTCCTTCCATGCTTCTGGTGAAAATAGCTCTCTGGTCTCACTGTCCCAAATAACTGCACCTGTTTTTTGCGCATATTTATAAAGGTTGATATTGAAAGTAAGTACGCCTTTGAAGACTTCGTCAATGGGGTAACCAACCTGAATATAAACTGCATGTTCAGACTGCTGAACCAAATCAATCTGGGATTCTGTCATACCTCTGCTGAAGTTGCGTAAATACTCAACATTCGGCACTGTAAAACTGTTCTTTGTAACGGGCACAAACTCATACGTATAGGTAATTTCACTGATACTTTTTACTTCATCAAAATTTTCTATTTTTCTTGTTTCGGCAAATACACTTTCTAGGATGGCAGGTTTTTTTATTTCCTTCTCTGGATAGAAGTACAAAACAGCACTCAAGTGAATATATCTATCAGATTGGTTCTCAGAAGCCCAAAGAAGCCTCGGACACAATACCAAAATCAAAAAAAACGGTATAAAACGCATTCGTTGAAACATAATGTAAAAACCTGAAAAAAAAGTAGCGTTAACTATCTATTGCACAACCCCATACGACACAATTGCCTGAAGTCTTTCGGGCTAATATCTGTGTGTCGTTTGAAGAACTTCGTCATGTTTGTAGCTTCATTGAAGCCGAGTTTTGCAGCGATATCAGCGATTGAGTATTGGCTGAACGCCAACAAACGTTTCACTTCCACCAGCACGCGGTCATCCACCAAATCCTTCACGCTGTCACCCGTGTTTGAACGGGCTAATTTGTCCAGTTGCTTAACGCTTTTCCCCAACGCGGTTGCAATCTCTGTCGTCAATGGCCGCTCAGCAAAGTGCGCTTCGATATACTGTTTGAGGCGAACAAAGTCGGTATGTGCATTGGTTTTTACTGGCATGCTTTGTGTCGCTAAGTATTGTGGCACAACACACTTCAGCAGCACCGCTCTTAACATACCGCGTATGATTTCAGCTTTAAATTCTGACGTTGATGAAAATTCAGCTGCGAGCAGATGAATCATTGCATCCACTTCTTCCCCTACATCAGCGATGCGGTTTATATGGGTAATTGCATCCAGCATTACGTCAACATGTGGGTCGCCCGGCCCGTTTGACAGGTATGAACAATTAAACGGGATCACGAACCCGTCAACGGTACGCGATTGCGCAAAGCCGTGGATTTGATTGCGGCCAATAGTGATTAACGTTCCCGGCTTCAACACATACATTTGGTGATCAACGTAGTGAACGCCTTCCCCTTCGGTCACGAATACCAAGGCACTAAAATTCAGTCTATGAGGCCGGGAAACATCTTCCACACCTCTTGCTGCATACAATTCGGAAATCCTAAAACCATTAGGATTCACCAGTGCCATTTCTGAACGCATACGTTCAACGGGGATATTTTTTTCGGTCATGCAAAGCTCAAAAGGCACTTAGGTATCCCTAAGTGCCGATATTATTATTGTTGTTTTTCGGTGCCACTCATGCGAAGAAAATCAGTACATTTCTTCCTGCATATCCTGCGCCATTTGCTTAAAATCTACTTTCGGCTTTTCAACCACCGCTACAGGCTTAACATCGATTTGGCGGCTAACCGTATGAATGAGGCGATTTTCACTTTGCTCCTCACTCAGTTCCATGACGTTAGACATCAATTGCAGCAATATCAGCACTGTCGCCGCACAAAAGAAAACAAACGAGAGTTTCTGCCTCATTCTGAGCCTTCCTTACGCGCACGCGGTTGACGGTTCTTTTTCTTCGCTTTGTTTTGCGTTTGTTTGAACCAGTTTTTATTGAACACAATGAAATCTGTCATTGCGTTAATTGGGCAAAGGCTCTGGCACCACGGACGGCGAACGATCAATGAGGTCAATATGATCATCACGGTCAGTACGAAAAGGTACATACCGCCAATCATGCCAAAAGCAATACCAAAAGGTTCGTAGACAAAACCTGCTGGGTTACGGAAGTACGCACCCATACATAAAGTGACGAGCAGCAATACGCGCGGCATCCACACAAAGAAGGTATGACGTACCGGCGATGCCTTCGCCTTACCTACTTTCGCCAAGCACTGTTGAACTGCACCAAACGGACACAAGCTCTGACAGTAAACATTGCGGTTGTAGTAAAGGATGTAGCCAATACTCAGTACCAGCAGAATAAACGGCGTGTAGTTCGCAACACCTGTCAACCAAGAACCGAAAATCAGGCCGCCCATTGTCGACGCAGAATACAAGGCCGCAGCATGGAAGCCGAATACCAGCGTCGAGCCTGCCAGCAAAACCGCATTCATTTTCGCTTTGTGCGGTGAGCGAGTCTGATTTACCCATACGGCAGCAACGAAGAACAAAAGCGCGGCAGCATCTAGCCATTTGAAATAGGACAGAGGCGACGCTTTCTCAGTCAGTTGATAGCTAAATAGCTGCTGTCGAACAGGATCGGCTGCTTGGTTCAATGCCGTGGAATAGGCGTCTGATGTCAAGGTAGCTCCCGAGACACCATCTACGTACAAGGCTTTTCGAATGTTTTGTTCCAGCAAGGCTTCCGGCAATTTATCTTCGACCACTTTTTCAAAGTAAGACGAGGTTTCTTTAGAAGAAAGCAGCGAGATGGTTTGCACGTCACCATTCGGCATAAACACGCCGCCGATGGTCAGTGAGCCGCCGTAGCCAATGCCTGAGCCGAAGCTAATCCACTTTAGTGCGTCCAACTGTTCGGCGTTATCGCCTTGTGGAACGACTTTATACAGTTGAGGGCTAACCTGTACGATTTGCTCTCCCCTGTTTGTAATACTTTCAAAAAATTGAGTCTGCGAATTGTTGGTGCGCAGCCCACCAAGAAACCAAGCCAAGATCAGAACAATCACGGAAGCGACGCTCAATACCTTCTCAAGGTTCTTATTTCGATTAGCGGGTTTCTTATTTTTCATGTTTTACGCAGATCTCAGGCGGTCGATTCCATCAAACACGCCCAAGATCTGTTCCTACGATTATGAGGTTAAACAATCACGATTAGTGCGTTGCTTTTGGTTTCAAGGCAAACAACACACGCAGGATCACTGCACCTGCAATGATCAACGCCGTACCAACGAAACCAAGGAAGTACCAACCAGCAAAACCTTCGTTTTCACCCAGCAGCGTGAAAGCACCTGCAACGGTCAGGACAAACGATGCCCACCAACCGCCAACCATGCTCCATTTCCACCAGTTCATGCCAAGTTCGAGCTGTTTAGCCCATTGATTCGCGCCAGCAAACACAAGCACTTGAAGCGCACCGATTACCATCCAGAACAGAGGGTCCAGTACTGTAGATTGTGGAAACATTAGAAGCCCTCCCAGTTGCCGTCGTATTCCCAAGTCTTCTCGACTTTTAGGTAGTTTTCGCTGCGCATCCACTCTGGTGGTTGGTGATAACCGGCAAAGCGACCGCCATTCCAATCACCGTGATACGCTTCCGCTTCTGGGTAGTAGAAGAAGTTATGCTGCATCGCCAACAGTGTTTTACGTGTCATACCCGTTGGGTCACGCGGATCGGCTTCTTTCACCAATGCGTGAATCCAGTTGTTCTTACGGGTGTAAGGACAAACGGCAATACACACACGACAGCCCATTGCAGTTTCTGTTGGGCCTTGACGCCACATGGTCCAGCAACTGTCTTGGTTGAATTCGAACTTACGGTAGCCGCGAACAACCGCATCAGGCTTGTCAGCTTTACTGATAGATTCACTTGGGCAAGAGTCCGCACAGATCTTACATTCTTCACAGAAGTGCTTAACTTTGGTGTCGATTGGCTTGTCTGCTTCCAGATCCAGCTCAGTGATTACCGCAGCCAAACGAATGTTTGGACCCAGCTCTGGTGTCAGCAGAATACCGTTACGCGCCGCTTCACCCATACCCGCTTTAATCGCCAGAGGTGGAACAACGATTTCGTAGTCAGAACCCGGCCATTGCGGACGAGCCGCATAACCTAGCTCACCAAGGTAAGCGGCCATCAGACCAGAGGCATTTTTCGCACGGAAGTAACCATCGTAAGAGGTGGAGTAACCGATTGCGGCATACATTGGATCCCAGTTCATTGGGGTACCGAAAATGATGACGTTCTTCCAGTGCTTAGGAATGCTTTCATCCCAATCTGGCATACCGCGCATGGTGTTTTTAAACACGAAGTTCGGATCCATTTTGGTGATGCCAACAATGCTCATGCCGAATTTAAACGCCATCTTCTTGATGAGTTCAGACGCATGTGCTGGCGATTTGAATTCTTGTTTTGCGCGTTTAACCCACTGGAAATCCACCACATCTGGGTGACCATCAGGCTTAGGCGGGAAGTTGCTCATGTTGCCGCGCATGTAGGCAGCAGAGTATGCCCAGCCTAGTGCAAAGCGAGAACGGTGGCTTTCAAAATTCGCGGTGTGCTCTGCTTTTTCTTCAAACGATTGGCGCATGTCAGCCCAACGCTCAGGGTAACGAGAGTAGTATTCGCGCACGCGCTCGTCTGGGATGTCACGCCAATCATTGGTTGGCACCCAGCCTTTTTTCATTTCAGCAGCAAACACACGGGTACGGTGGAAAAGGAAATCGCTCCATTCTGGGCGCTCCAGTTTACCCGCCACTTCCATGGTTGGTGCCACATCTACACGAAACGGTTCACGGTTGAAGAACATATCGTGACCAGACTCAGTACGGCCCCAGCCCACGTTCGCATCAGGGTCGCGACCCAAAACGAAGCCAGCACCCGCCGCTGCACCAACCGTAACGGTTGCTGCGGCAACACCGCCCAGCTTCAGAAAATCACGGCGTGAATTGCTCTTAACGCCGTCATGATTTTGCGTATTCACATTTGCTCCAGATAGTTAGGATAATTCGAGAACGTCGATGCTCAGCTTTTTCTTGATCGTGTTGAGTTCATCGCGGTAAGTAATTTTGTAACGTGATGCCAGACGGTTCAGCTGTACCATGACAGCCTGCGCCTCGTTCCATCGCTCTGTGTGGAAGTAACAAAGGAACAACTGCTCCAGTGACCACTCATCGTTTGGTTCAAACACACGAAGCTCCATAATGTCTGCTTCTAGTTCGGCATAGAGCTTCAGATCAGCTTTCACATGTGCACGAATGTTCAGCACATCAAAGCTCTCTGGTTTATGCGCCAAATAGTGGTTTAGTGCCTCTAATGCTTCTTCCAAACGGCCACTTTGATGCGCGGCAATGCCTGCCAATCTGACCAACTCCATTGAAGAGACATTGTTTTCAAACGCGGCATTTACCCACTCATCAGCCTTTGCTTTTTCGCCTAATGCGATATAACTACTGATAGCAGTGATATAGGTAGAAACGATTGAGGTATCTTTACTGAACGCCAATTCGGCATTTTCTGCCGCCAGGGCAAAGTCACCATTTTGATAATGAACACCGGCAAGGTTTTGGTAGCCACCTACGAAATCAGGTGCGATTTTCGTGCTTTGCTCAAAGTAATGAATGGCTTCCTCTGTTTGTCCTTGAAACAGGTAATTAAAACCAAGATGACAAAGCGTCATGGCATTCTCAGCGTTCAGAGAAAGGGATTCTTCGAAGGCAGTTTTGGCCAGGTCGTACTCACCGAGCTGTTGATAAGCCAAGCCGCATTTGCACGTATAGTCATCATCAGTAAGCAGGGATTTGTGCGCGTTGATGGTAACCATCGCAAGCTGACAAAGTTGCGCCGCCATCAGGGTTTCAAACAAAAAGGTGATAAGAGGTTTCGTCAAAGACAGGTGTTGAACAACCTCACTCATCACGATGGTAAACGCTTCGTGTTCCAGCCAATCTTGTTGATTTTCATTCTTTGCTGACACATCGTTAACGAACTGCGCGCTGAGGAACATCACCCTATCATTCAGCTGTTCAACAATGTCGCTCTCGGTAGGGAGCGTTTCAATGTGCTGTTGAATGTATTGATAAAGTTCTAGCCACTTATTGCTGATCATTGGGAAATCCACACTACTAATTCGTGCACAATTTCCGTTATTAACAAAGTGGTCAAAAGGTACAAATTTCCCTAAAACAGGTAGAAATTCTCCCTTTGATAAGATTTATGATTTTGATCAATTCTCAAAAATCTTCAGTGTTCGTAAGATTTTATTCGTTTGAAAATCCGTTGCTTTCTTTGTGTTGAATAGTCGTCAATTATTTTGGTGGGCAATGTTGCATTGGTAATATTTAATTCTTTGCTTCGTCGCAAAAAAAAGAAGCGCTAAGTGATCTTAGCGCTTTTAACACATGCTTATATTCCCTCACTTAGAACATAAGGTTTTGTGTTAAACCACAGGCGTGGTTAAGGGACTAGAAAAATCAATGGATTGTAAAAAACAGTTAGAACGTGACAACCGCACCAACCGCAAAAGTGTCGTTTTCCTCGGTTTTACCTTCGTTGACTTCGGTGCGATTGTATTCACCGACCAACGTAAGGTTGTCATTAACCGTGTGGAACCACGCGAATGCCGCGTTATCGTATTCCAGCGTTTGTACGCCAGATTTTTTCACCTTCGTATTGCCATAAGAAAGCACCAGTCGCTCTTGGCCGAAGCTGTAAGAGCCTTGCATCAAATACCCTTTAGATTTGGTATTTTCTGACGTAATGACTTGATCCAAGCCAGCTACATCACCAAGGCCTTTTGTTTCAAACCCTGATGCATTCAGTGCAAAGCCTGCTACATCGACACGAATACCACCGCCAAGACCGTTTGAGCTTGTCTCTCCCGCCGTATCTTTAGAGCTTTGGGTGACGCCATTCAGGTAAGCTTTTAAACCAACATCGTTAAACTTGTTGGTATATGAAATTTCACTTTCAAACCTTGGGTTATCTTCAGAACTGGTTTTGCTTTTCTTGTTAGGGTCCATCACCCCAACTGCAACTTGAAAGCCAGATAAATCGGGTGTGCGATAGGTGATCTGCGCTTTCGGGAAGGGGTACGTATAACCAGAACCGATATTGCCGAATGACACGTTGCCGCCATCGATCAATCCGTAAAAGTCGCTCGTTTGGCCGTGCCCAAGCAACAGTTCGTCTGTCAAAATATTACTGCGAGAGAAAAGACCAAAGTCTTTACCCAGTAAAATTTGGCCCCAGTCCGCATCAATCGTCGCATAGAACTGACGTACATCAATACCAGAACGCGTACCTAACCCTTCGGCACTTCGGTTTAGGTCGGTATCATTCAAGGTAACCCAGAATGATGAGCGCGCACCGATCTTGAGTCCATTCGCTTCCGTATTGAAGTTAAAACCAATGTAATTTGGCAAGAAACCAATACGAACACGCGACTGGTCTCGGCTTACCATTTCGCTGTTTGGATCATTTGAATCGGCGAGACGGTCATTGCTTGATTGGGTGTAAAACACGTTGATCAGCAAGTCTGTCGACACTGAGCTCGTTCCATCATCGTATAACGTCACAGCGGCATGGCTGCCTGACGCAGCTAACAAAGCCGATAGTGTTAACATTCCTTTTGTATATTTATTCATACTGCTTAGAACTCCTGCTTTGGCTAAACGGGTTTGCTCTTTGGCAAACACCTAGAAATCGTTAGCGTTCACTCATGCTAACCAGCAGAACAAATAGTAAGAATTCAGAATCAGGACGATAAAAACGGGCCTTTAGTAGGAAGTCCTATCATGGGTATTAGACAAACAGAAAGAAGAATAGAAATTCATTTTATAGAAGAGTAAACGCACGATATAAATAGAGGAGAGACTAATGAGTTAGACAACCAATTCATTTAATTTTGGACACACTTTGCATTTTAAACCGCGGATAGCGAAATGTTATCTAAATAACTTATGTTATTTTGCTAATGGAGAATGACATCAAGGGATCGCGGTAACCGAATGAATATACGACGCTTTTCAATATTATTATTCCTATCCACGCTGGTTGCATGCGCATCAACGACATCAGGGAAGATTGAAAACAATCAATATCACACCTTTGACAGTGCAATTCATTTCACGCCGCCTCAGCTAGCGGGCCTCAAAAGAACGGACGGAATAGAAGCCTCTCAATTACCTGGTGGATATATTGGCTGGGTTGATTTCTCGGGAAATATCAAAGGCAGTGTTCAGTTTTCTACCGAGTGGGAAAACATTAGCTATGCCCCCGTTCAATCGAATGAACGATTCTATAAAAGGGCCAACAAATTTCTTTCTTGGTACTTAGTGAATGACTACAAAAAACGCTTTGCTGTTCCCTTCACCTATGGGACGCCTAAGGTAGAAGAATTAGTCATTAATGAAAAACCCGCACTAAGAGCAACACTGCAAGGCACAATCGGCCCAAACACCCCCACCGTTGCCGTCATCACGCTTATTGGATTGAACGATTTCTTTGTTAACTCTCAGGTCATCTTCGAGGCAGATTCACATACTCTCGACGATGTAGAAAGCCACAAAATGTGGAAAGCCTATTGGGACTTGGTTCGCTCAGTAGAAACTCAAGCTCTCTAGCCCAAGGTGATTTAGCTTTCGCCTTGGGCTTTTGAGCATGTTGTCTAACGAACTTAATCCGCGAAACTTAGCGTGTCACCCTGTTGTGGGAAGTGGAAATTCACACCTAAGGTATTGGCTTCTTCAAGCTGGCGTTTGATGATGGATTCTGGGGATTCGCCTTTCTTTAGGCTGTATTTGATGTGGCTGATCACCACGTCCAAACCTTCCAAACTGCCCTTACCGCTTTTCGCTTCCAGCGTTTTCAGCTCTTCAAGCAACCACGTTGGCGTGAGGTGGCCGAATAGCTGTTTATCTGGGGTTTCATTGCTGAATGACACTTCAATCACGATGCCTTTTAGCTTGTCGTTTTTGACATGCTCTGAAAGCGATGACCAGACATTGTTCAGCGCGTCACTTTTCTCAACGGCATCCGGCCCTGTGTCGCCAAAGTAAGCAAACACGTCGCCGTCAGTGTCTTTCATTAAGAAGGCTGTTGATTGTCCGCCAGAGTGGGACAATGGCATGGCTTTCACGTTGAGGCTTGTACCCGTTACAGCTTGCCACTGCGCGGCTGGCAGGTCGGTATAGGTGTATTTGCTCAGTTTGAACCCTTTACCTTCATTGCCAAAGTTTGGCCATGCTGACCAGTTGAAGTAGTTGGTTTGCAGGTCGTCGTTTGTCGCTGACAAAGCATAGATTGGCTTGTTGCTGTCATCAGGCGAGCTGATGATCATCCCTGCCACATGATCTAGATGCGCGTGGCTGATGAAGTAACCTTTGATGCGCTCTTTAAGCAGGTACCCCACTTTGGTGTAAGGCGAGGCTTCTGGCACCTCGATATCAGAAAACGCGCCTTTTTGCTCAGAGACAATCAGGCCGTTAACGATGGAGCCGGCATCTAGCATGACGTAGTTATCGTCTTGCTCGCTTTTCAGCATAAACGCGGTGAGGTTACCGTCTTGAATACCGCCTTTACTTCCCAATGTCACCAAATCATACCCAGCGGCGTTAACACCAAATGACAGGCAACCAATCAAAACAGCAAGCTTACGTCTAAACATGTTCATCCTTTTCTTTGGCGGCTTCTGAGACTAAAAAAGCGTACCAATCTGTTATGTTAAAGGCCGCCATTTTAGTCTCGGGCCCCTCATCGCCCTACCGCTTTTTCGCCGCGTTCCGTGCGCCAGATTCCATTCCGGGAAAGAAGGTTTACGCGGAGTATTGTTGGATAAAACTACTCAGATACTTCTCGCCATCTTCGCCGTTTTTGAAGGCTTTCCAGCATTCAAAGATCGCGGTTTCATGATCGGCAATAAATGAGTACGCGTCTTGGTTTGTCTCAGCCTCATCGGCCCATTCTCGGTATTTCAGCTCGTAGGGTTCAACCCAATCCGTCAGGGTTTCGGTGAGCTCATCCCATGGCAGTGCAATCCATTTTTGCGCATCCACGATGCCTTTTGCCTGCATTTCTACATCGTCTTTTTTAAACGGAATAAATGCAGTCCTTAAGTGTGGTTCGAGCAAATTGGCCGTCAGAGTTTCTACGTCAATCAGGGTTTGCCACAGTGCCTGGCGCGTCTTATCGGCGTAGTTTTTGGCAAAGTAGGAAAAGAACGCGATACCGTAGATTTCGCCGCGGTAGGCCGTTAGTAGTTGAGAGTTCATAAGCAACCCACAGGTAATGTGTTTCAATCTATTTTGACGATTATACCCAAGGTTGTTGTAGATGCTACGGGCATAAAAAAACCGGGTAATCACCCGGCTTTTTCTTAGTCAAGATTGCTTCTTAACAGATCTTACCCGCGCCGATCACGGCATCGTGTTTGTTATCCAGCGTCGCCTGCGCTGCTAAACGCAGACCTTCAGCGATGGTTTCCAAAGACATAGATGCTTGGTCAGTCGCCGCCGCTTGCTCTGGCAGTAGCGGAATGTGAATGAAACCATGGCCAATGTCGGTTTCACGCAAGAAGTGCTGAACACCATAAAACACGTGGTTACATACGAAGGTACCAGCGGTGTTAGACACCTGACATGGAATACCTTTTTCTTGCAACGCTTTCGTGATTGCTTTGATAGGCAACGTGGTGAAGTACGCGTCTGGGCCGTCTTCTACAATTGGCTCATCAATTGGCTGGTTGCCACCGTTGTCTGGGATACGGAAGTCATCCACGTTAATCGCAACGCGCTCAGGCGTAATCGATGCACGACCTGCAGCCTGACCCACAGTGATCACATAACTAGGCTTGTGTTTTTCGATAGCGGCGGTAACCGCTTTAATCGCTTCATAACGCGTTACTGGCACGTCACAAATGACAATTTCACCGCCATCAAGCTTTACGCCATCCAGCATTTTCACTGCTTCTAAAGCAGGGTTAATTGACGCACCACCAAATGGTTCAAAACCTGTTATCAATACTTTTTTCATAACTATCCTCAGAAGGCAAAGCTATACATAACAAAGATGTTAAACGCCAGCATGATAAGCGCCGGAATCACCTGCATCAGGATCACATGGTGCTTATTTCTCAGCTCCAAAAGAGCGGCTGGTACGACGTTAAAATTCGCTGCCATAGGCGTCAGTAGCGTACCGCAGTAACCTGACAACATGCCTACAACGCCGATGATTGATGCATTACCACCAAACTCGACCACAAGAAGAGGAATACCAATACCGGTGGTAATTACTGCAAATGCAGCAAACGCATTACCCATGACGACGGTAAACAGCATCATACCCACGCAGTATGCAATCACGTTGATCAGCAACATGTTTTCCGGAATCATCATCTTGACGATTTGAGCAACGGTATCGCCCACACCCGCCTGATTAAACAGGAAGCCCAGTGCTGCAAGGAATTGAGACAGAATGGCAGCCCAGCCAATGGAGTCGATAAGACGACGACCTTCATTCAAGCTGTGCATTGGTTTACTTTTGGTGATCATCAGCGCAAGTGCGATAGCACCAAGAGATGCGATACCCAGACCTGCAAGTGCACCTAAAGACGTAAACTGGCTGATTGCAACTGTGCCCACAGGAACAACCGCAGCAGGAATAAACAGTTTGTTCTTTAAAACTGATGCCGTTTCTTTACGCTCTTCGTCGGTCGTGGTGCCGTATTTGCCCACACCCATGAAGCCACCCGCAGCAAGTGCGGTAAGCGCAAGCACCATGACGCCCGTTACCCAATGTGGAATCATCGCGCCAAAGATAAAGGTCACACCGTAGATAAGCCAGAACAGGCCAGTACCCACACGTTTTGAATTCTCTTTATCAAGGAATGTTTGCAACGAGAAAGCCAGCAGCAGCAAACCCGTCGTTTGATAAATATACTCTAGCATTCCAATTACCCTTCTTTAGATGTCGCAACAGTATCCGTAACATTAGTGCCGTCTGTTTTTAAAAGTCGGGCTTCAACAATCTTGCTAAAAATCCCAAATACCACGAACGAAGCAATCGCCGTCGGCAATGCCCATAGCGCCATGGTTTCCAGTTTCACGTCGACATTACTGTCGGTCATTACGCCGTTGATCAGCAGGATACCGCCAGTACCGATAAACAAAAGCTGGCTAAAGAAGTTACCGAAGTTTTCACTTGCCGCAGACAATGCGCGAATGCCTTGACGCTTTTCATCTGACAAGTTCGGTGAGGCTTTTTCTGCTGCCGCTTCTGCCATTGGTGCAATCAGCGGGCGAATCATTGATGGGTGACCACCAATGTGCAGACCCATACCACAGGTTACTTTACGCAGTAACAGGTAGGTCATCAGGATTTTGCTAACAGAGGCTTTCTTCATCGCGCCGATCAGTTGTTCTGCACGTTGACGCAGACCGTAGCGTTCAAGAATACCAATCATTGGAAGGATAAGGATGAAAAGCGACATGTAGCGGTTTTGGGTGAAGGATTGACCTAAAATAGAAAGGATGTCCATTACCGCGATGTCGGCGACTAAACCGGTTGCGACGCCTGCAACCAATATAACAAGCAGAGTATTCAGTTTTAACGCTAGCCCTACCGTTATAATTACAATGCCAATCAGTGGCCAAAAATCAATCATAGGTGTCCTCTACACGACCTTTATATATAAATTGCGAGCGATGATCTGAAAATCACCGTCGCATCGACTATACAAGAGCCCTATAACCACCTCCAATCAGAGATTTTTGCTCTATCAACCAATTTATCTTCTTGATAATCCTAAAGACCTAAAACCAACAATCAAGTAATTACAACCAGGTAAATATTGAACCAATAAGCCACACTTTCCACGCCTTCAAACCCCATAAATACGCAATATATTCAGAATTAGACTTCAATTTTAAGCCACTAATCAGAATTTAAACCTGTAGCTCAAATAAAGAGCAATATGGGTGGTATTTCAGCAAAAAGATCCTTTTTGTCTCAATTCAAGAACAATATCGCCAAAGAACTCAACGATATACTGGCAGGCCACCTCGTTTTTGGTAGCGCTTTCGATTCAATAAGGATGTATGATGAACGCGACACGGTGTCTGATCGGTGCCTTTTCTTTTACTCTGATTTCCGCTTGTACCATTCAAAGTGATCCCTCCAAACCTTTGCTTATCTACAATGCGAAAGAAGCAGTAAAGCTTTCCTACTGTGATGATTTGGCCAACACGGCTTACATAATCTCTACAAACAAGACCAACGGCGTCAGCAAACAAACGCAATTTGTCGCACTTTCCGGTGATGGCTCTGCCGAAATTAAAGGCGCACTCATTGATGATATCTATCGCGACGAGATTAAAAGCAGTTGGGATTACTCCACAGACGTCTTTTTACAATGCGCGCTTAAAGTTGCTGATATCCCAGACGACCGCATAGAGGTTGCATCACTCTGTGCACAGAAATCGCTTGTCGCGCGCGGGGCTGGTGACATGTATGAAGCTGGCCAAGCCAAACTTGATGCTTATACCGCCTACGCCGCTTATAAAACGGTGCGACCTTTTGTGGTGGTTGACGAGGTATATGACGAAGGCCTAAACGGTGCGGAAGCCAGCCAACTGGCTTGGAAGGAATGTTTGGGGGTTGTGTCTGACTGAATTTGTTCAAGGGACAGAGATAATCAATACTCTTGGAAGGTGAAGACCATTTCTACATTGATATGTTTGGGGCGGAATGAAAAGCGTAATACTGACACTCTTACTTTTGCTATTTGCGGCTCAGTCGTCGGCTGAAACGCACTCCTTGGACAAACTAGGTGCAGACCAATCTCAATTCAGTGTCAGGGTCGATAAATCGGCGCGTATTATGTTTTTGCTTCAAGATAACCGCGTGATTAAATGGTATCGCATTGCATTAGGGGCAAATCCGAAAGGGCACAAAATCAGAGAAGGCGACAAGCGCACGCCTGAAGGCAACTACACACTGGACTTCATCAATGAGAAGTCACGTTTCTATCGCTCCATTCGTATTAATTACCCGAACAGTACCGACATCGCTCGCGCTGAACGCTTAGGTGTCGATCCTGGTGGCCAAATCATGATACATGGTCAAAAGAATGGCATTAATATGGAGCATGACGAAGCGCGAACAGATAATTGGACCGACGGTTGCATCGCCATTTCAAACGATGAAATGGACGAGTTTTTGAGTTTGATTCCCGTGGGCACACCCATCGAAATCGACTGGTAGTTTGCCAGTAAGCTGACAGATGAAGGTTAACAAACAAAAGGCCGACGCATGATTGCATCGGCCTTTTCTGTTATCAGCTTCTTGCTCTTATTCGTTTTATTCGCAGGTAAATGCGCCTTTATCGCTCCACGCTTCTGGCGCGCTAGCAGGGCTGCTGTTTACCCACCAGTTTGCTTGATATAGGTGACCTTCAAAAATCACTTGGTCGCCACCGTTGTAGGCTTTGCCTGATGTCCAAGCCACTGGCATGTTGCTCAGTAGTTTCCACGCATCGCTAGTTTCTGGCGTTGCACCTTCAATCCAGTATTTTGCTTCATACACCAGACCATTGAAGTTCACTTTCTCGCCACCTGTGTAGGTGGTCTCTGCTGACCATGCAGGGTGGTTCACCGCGTCAGGGTCAGTGCCACATTGCTCGCCTTTCTCAATCAAGAAGAAGTCCAGCATTTGCTGGTCGACCATGTTGCCTTCCGCATCTTTCACACGTGTCACCAGCATGTGGTGACCTGCTTTCGCGTTGGTCAGTGCCATTTCAACTGCTTCGGTTGTACCGTCAGCAATCGCCAGTTTCTCGTATGCCAACGCATCTTGGGCATGGTTGTAAACGGTCATTTCAACGTTTACATCACCCGATGCACTAACGGCAAGATCAAGCGTGACTGTGTTGTTCTCGATTTGGTATTCGTTTGCCAAACCATCAACAGTCACCTTGTACTCCGGTACTGTGGTGTCGATGTCGTAACCGACTTCAACACGTGCAAAGCCACTGTCAGCCTTGATGAATATAGGGTTCGCACCAAATACTGGTGTGAATTTATCATCGCCGCTTTTCTGACCCGATTTGATATTGTCGTAGGTCGCGTTGATTTTGGTCGCCAGATTGTATGACCAATTATTCGCGATACCCGCTTTATCGCTGTCGATATCAACACGTACTGACATGTCTGGGCGTTCACCGTTTGCATCAAACACGCGCGTGAATACTGCATCACCCTGTGACAAATTCATGCCCGGGTTAATTTGACCTGCTTGTGACCAGTTCGGCAGCACAGGTTGGTCACCGTCAAATTGCACATCCATTACGTTGTAAAACGCAGCGGCGGTATCACCCACATCCCACACAGCCAGAATGACTTGGTAACCATCACGTTCTGGGACATCACAAGTATGCAGCACACGTTTAGGTGGCTTTTCCATGTTGCCTTCAATCACACAAAATGGATTTAAGTCAAAGGTACTGCGTGCCAAAGGTTGGTTTGGATTCCAATCCGCGTTGGTGATGTAGTATTTCCATGTACGCGTTACGTGGTTTGCCGTAAACGTCCATTCGAAGTCGTTTTGACCCGCCGTGATAGGCGTTTTCACCCAACGAGACGCCGTTTGCTCATCAAGAGGAGAAAACTGAATCAGGCCTGCACTCGCAATTTTTCCGTCTTCAGGGCCCAGTTCAGGAAAGCCTTCAGGTCCTTCGACACTTTGCGGTTCCCATTGCACCTGACCACAGTCGGTGTTCTTTTCACCTGTTGCATTGGTGTATTTACACAACGCGGCACGGCCTGCTGCTGCGCCGCCTTCAACAGCACTAACATAACCATGAGACATCGCGCCTGCACTGAAAAGTGCTGCCGCAACAGGCAGTAAAGTTGTTCTAAGTTTGAGCATGTTTGTTTCTTCCTGAGTGTTTTATTATTTTTTGTAATCACACACGCACGGACAAACGTCGCAAAGAAGGCATTCTCTAATGAGAATGGCGGCTCCGCTATCATAAGCTCACAGATGAAGTAAGCCCTTAGACCGGTAGCTTTGCGTCCTGTTTTTTCAAACAGTTTGCCGATAAGAGTGGTACGGCGAAGAATAGTCAGAAATTTCTTACTGGCAATTCCGACCAGTGTTAGTTCACATTTTTAATGCAACAAAATGAACCAAGATCACATTTTTCCCGCTTTATGGTCTATTCCTTGGTCTTAACTCTTTGAACCAAAATCACATTAGCAAACCAATTCCAACAAAAAAGCCAGACATTATGTCTGGCTTCTTAGTCTTCAATCCTGTCAAAATAGGTGTTTTATCATCCGAAGCAGTACCCAAGTATTCCCTTCCACGACGCGCGTTTTCGTTTGGCTTTCATCGCATTCAAACCCTAGCGACCGATAACAATGAACCGCTGAGTGATTTTGTTCAAACACCGCCAAACTTACGATGGCAACATCGCTGTTTTCTCTGGCAACGCCAAGTGCGAGAGAGACAAGCTGTTTCCCCCACCCTTTTCCTCGGTTGTCATTGTCAGCAACCAGCACTCGGCACAAACGGCGTTCGTGGCGGGATACCTTATACAGTTCAACGTATCCCACCGCCTTGTGCTCATGTACCAACAAGAATGCGCTTATTTCTGGTTTGGCAAGATGCGCCTTTACTTGTAATTCCGTTAACGGGAATTCAAATGTTGGCCCTCCCCAAAGTACATTTTGCTCCGCACTCTGGATCCAGCCACACAATAGTGGTGCATCTTCGCCAGTAAATGGGACTAAAAGCATTACGCGGGTTTTTCCTCGCTCGGCGTGTCGCCACCATGATCGGAATCGTCGGAAAAATCATCGAGATAGTTTTTCGGCGGCGGCGTCCATTCACGCTCAGTCATGCTATGCCTGTCCATTCGGTCTTCCCCCATGGCGTCTCGAATGGTTTCTTCCAGCTGAATAAACAAACTTACATAATTCGCGTCATAGGATTTTTTCTCGTCACCACCTTTCCATGTTTCGAACAAGGTTTCTGAACTCTCCTGCTCTATACGATGGAACGTTGCTTTTTGTTGTTCAACCAAGAATGGATGTACACCAAGCGATCTTAACGCCTCTCCCCCCATGGCGAGGGCAGAGCGGTAGGTTTCCTTAATGACGTAATCAGCACCTACATGACGAAGCATATAGGCATGTCCACGGTCAAAGGCACGCGCCAATATTTTCACATTGGGGTATGTATGTTTAACATGTTTCACCAACTCGGTGGCCGCATCTTGGTTGTCCATTGAAACAATCAACAAAGCGGCATCTTCAATGCCCGCGGTATGAAGCAAGTCTGGTCGTGTTGCATCACCAAAGAAGCTTTTCACGTTAATTCTTCTCAAGTTCTCAACTTGCGTGGCTTCATGATCAAGCACGACAGTTTTCACGCCGTTTGCCGTCAACAGGCGGTTTACTACCTGACCAAAGCGACCAACGCCTGCAATAATAACGGTTCCCTGCTCGTCGATTTCATCGGGCTCTCTATCATTAGAAGCTTTTTCATAGCGCGGCAAAATCACCTTGTCATACAGAATAAACAGACCCGGCGTCAGGAACATCGACAAAGCCACGACCAACGACAGTAATTGAGCCAGTTCTGTTGGGATGACATGATTTTGTGTTGAGAAGCTCAAAAGCACAAAGCCAAACTCACCCGCTTGCGCCAGGCTAAGTGCGAATAACCAGCGTGCCGAGCCTTTTATTTTGAAAATGAATGAAAGCAGCAACAGTACCAATGCCTTCAGCACCATCAGACCAAGGGTCAATCCAATGATGACGAAGAAGTCATTGAACAAAATGCCAAAGTTAATCCCTGCCCCTACCGTGATGAAAAACAGCCCCAGCAGTAGCCCTTTGAACGGTTCAATGTTCGATTCTAATTCATGGCGGAATTCACTGTTAGCCAGCACGACGCCCGCAAGGAAGGTACCCAATGCTGGAGAAAGGCCGACCAAGCTCATTAAGGCCGCGATACCAATCACCAACATCAATGCCGTGGCTGTGAAAATTTCACGAAGGCCCGAACTCGCCACGAATCGGAACAGCGGACGGCTGAGATAGTGGCCGCCAACAACAACACTTGCGATGGCTGCGGTTATCACCAACCCTAAAGCCCAACCGGGAAGCCCTGCCACCAAGCTTAATTGCTCATGATGTTCCGCTGCACTTTCCGCAGCAGACTGTGCTTTCGTTACCAATTCGGGCAAAGCAAGAAGCGGAATGAACGCCAACATTGGGATCACAGCAATATCTTGGAAAAGCAGCACAGAGAACGCACTGCGGCCACCTTCTGTCTTCGTAAGGTGCTTCTCGTTGAACGTTTGAAGGACGATAGCGGTAGAAGAGAGCGCAAAGATCATCCCTATCGCTAAAGCGACACTCCATTGCTGGCTTAGGGCAATGGAAATCCCCATGACTGCGGCAGCAGTGATACCTAGCTGCAGCCCACCTAGCCCCAGCAGTTTGTTTCTCATTGACCAGAGCATTTTAGGCTCCAATTCAAGGCCAACGAGGAACAGCATCATCACGACACCAAATTCCGCAAAATGCTGAATCGTAGTCGTTTCATCACCTACCAGACCGACGACCGGACCAATAACCACGCCAGCAATTAGGTAACCGAGTACTGATCCTAACCCGAGCCTTTTTGCGATTGGCACTGCAATGACGGCTGCAATAAGATAGATAAAGGCTTGAAGAAATAACCCTGTCATGCCACACCTTCCTTCAATACCAAATGGATGTTCGCTGACGTAATTTTTTCTCTTTTCGCCAGCAAATCTGTATCAACGGCATCCGCAACAAATGCTTCTAGTAACGTTTTGTAGCTTTCGGTATGGCGCTCGACTTTGCCTTCTTCAACCGCAGTCCGTGAGCCAAAAAGCGCAAACGGTGCCAGATAGTGCATGCCAGTCAGATTCGCCATTTGCTCAAGTGGGTGCAGGAGTTCTCTGATTTTGAAATGGTTAAAACCATCGGCTTTATAAGCTTCCTCTTTGCCCCCTGCCGTGATGGCACAGAGAAATTGCTTTCCATGAAGTGCTTTACCTTTAGAGCCGTAGGCAAAGCCATATTCCAGCACCAGATCCTGCCACTCTTTCAAGATCGATGGCGTCGAATACCAATACAGCGGAAACTGAAAAATAATGACATCGTGCTCGACAAGACGCGTTTGTTCACGGTCAATATCTATATGATAAGTGGGATATTCAGCATAGAGGTCGACTACCGTGACACCTTCTACCTGTTTTGCGACATGAAAAAGCGGCGCATTGACTTCAGAGCGCCGCTGGGAGGGGTGCGCAAATAGCACCAGCACTTTCTTTGATTCGTTTGCCATGATGATCCTTTATTATTTCGGCAGACCTTAGCGTTGTTAAACACCGTACTTCTCTGTCCAATCTTTTAATTTTTCCAATATACAAAGTGCTGAGCGGCCAAAATCTGTGATTTCATAACTTACAGCGATCGGTCTGGTACTCAAGACGTTGCGCCGAACCAAACCTATCGCTTCCATTTCCTTCAGACGTTGGTCGACCATTTTTTTACTGGCTCCACCAAGTTGACGGCAAAGATCATTAAATCTCACCGGCTCATCCTTTAGATGCCAAAGGATTGATGCTTTCCATTTCCCACCAAGAATTCGCATTCCCCTTTCTATTGGACAAAGCTCTAAGCAGACTTTCTTTGGGCTTTCTTTCACCTCACCAATCCTTGCGCCATCTTGCTTTGACATACTCGACCACTAGGTTACTAAAAGTATACTGGTTGACAGTTGTAACCAATTGTAACAAGGTGAAAGTGCACTTTTCAACCAAGCTAATTCAGTAAAACGGAATGTACTCATAATAAATGGTCGGTATTTTTATCTTTTCTCAGATGAAAGAATTAGTGATACCTAAAGGTAAGTGAAAGGAGAGTCATAATGGTTAAGACAAACAAACTCGCAGCAGGCAGTGAGTTTCCTACCATCACGTTGAATGCATTAGATGGTTCGCTGCACACGCTGGGCAGTCCAAGGGAAGGGGCAACGTGGCAAATGGTAGTGATCTACCGTGGCAGACATTGCCCTATGTGCACCCGCTACCTTAATCAGCTAGAAGCGTTTAAAGAAAAACTGGCCGAAATTGGGATTGATATCATCGCCGCCTCTGGCGACAGCAATGCACAGCTTGAAGAGCACTTAACCAAATTGGACGTATCGTTCCCCTTTGTTTACGGAGTAAGTGAAAGCCAAATGAAAGAAATGGGCCTGTACATTTCCATTCCTCGCTCTGAGCAAGAAACCGACCACCATTTCTCAGAACCGGGTATGTTTGTGATCAACGAACAAGGCACGGTTCAGGTCGTCGATATCTCAAACAATCCGTTTGTTCGTCCCGACATAGAAACGCTGGTTAACGGACTCACATGGATTCGAAATCCAGATAACAATTACCCAATTCGCGGAACGGCACCCTATTGAGTGAATCTGGGCGTGATCTGTTTCAACTAAAAAGCCCCACAATTGCGGGGGCTTTTTCTTGTTTATCATCGAGTTACCTTGTCGTACTGGTAAACAGTAACTTAATACCGAATGCGAGCATCACCGTTCCTAATACTCTGTCCACCCAATGACCGATTTTCTTAAACTTCGCCTGAACCGTGGGCTTAGAAAGCACCATCGCAACTGCGCCAAACCATACCAATTGAATGAACATCATCCATACGCCGAGCAGCACGAGCTCACTGACTGGCATTTCTGGTGACAACACGAGCGTAAAGACGGATAAAAAATACAGCGGTGCCTTAGGGTTCAACGCATTACACACAAACCCCATGCCAATGAGCTTCATTGTTGAGTGGGGTTTTACTGTCGTGTTTTGGTCGTTATCACCCACCGCCGCTTTGCTGCGAATGCCTTTCCAACCCAAGTAAATCAAGTATGCTGCCGCCAAATATTTCATCACGCTCAGCACTATCGATGATTCACTGATCACTGTCGCAAGGCCAACGGAAGAATAGATAATGTGAATAGAAAGACCGAGTGCAATACCAAGGCTAACGAGAAGACCAGCGCGGCGCCCATGCACCAGCGATTGTTGTGACACCATCACAAAGTCAGGACCCGGTGAGGCCGCCCCTAACAAATGCACCAAAGTCAGCGTTAAGAACGCTTGGTAAAATTCCATTTCACTTCCCCTTCTTCACGATGTTACAAAGGTGTTATGCTGGTAATCCAAATGAAATTCAAGGCCGTAAGATAACTTGTTTTCATTCACAAGGATCTACGAGATGAAGTTCACACTTTTTTACGACGGAAGCTGCCCATTGTGCGTTGCGGAAATGGGAAAGCTGCGAGAATTGAACAAACAAGGCATGCTTGGCTTTGAGGATATTCTTGCACCGGATTTCTCGGACAGATATCCAGAAATTGATGTGAAAAAAGCTAACCAAATCCTCCATGGATACACTAACGATGGTAGGTTGCTGCTGGGACTTGATGCGACGCACCGAGCATGGAGCCTAGTAGGCAAGAAGCCTTGGATTGGGCTGCTAAGGATTCCTGTTGTTCGCTGGTTTGCAGACAAGCTTTATCTCTTTTTTGCACGCAACCGCTACGCCATCTCTTACCTGTTTACGGGCAAAACACGATGCCAAAATGGCGTTTGCTCAAACAGCACTCAAAAGCCTAAATAGTTCATCTATCCAAACTCGCTGAATCGTGTATCTTCAGGTGATTCCGGTATATTCACGCTCAACAAATTGCTGAATTTTATACAAATATCATTATTATTTGTGCGCAGCTTCAATGTATTGATGCTGCGAATATCACGCAATCACTATTGACAGTAAAATCAAAATCTTAATGTTTAGATTGAAACAAATTGAAGTTCAGTTTGTTGATTTTCTCGCTAGATATTTAAAAAGACATAATGATTATTACTGACACACTCACACCCGCTGCGTTTTTACCCACCATCGCTGTAGGCTCAGCCCTGTCCTTCGAACTGAAATACAAAGATAAGATCAGTGCATTCTCGGGTCCTTCCAAATTAATTGGCTTTCGAGATAAAAAATATATTCTTCTCGAAACACCGTCTGACCCGGAACTTAGCAAGCTATTGAATGACCCTTCTGGTTTGCAAGTCGTTGTAAAAGGACTGAACTGTTCACGCTTTGGCGAGATTTTTGTTTTCAAGACTCACATACTCAGCGTCATGCACCGACCCGAGAAAATGTTGGCTGTGGCCTTGCCTGATGTGGTGAATATTCACCGTATGAGGAAATTTGCCCGCTACACCATCTCCCGTATCGTTCAGCTTGAAATTGATGGACGAAATACGCTGGCAAAGCTCGCCGATTTTTCCCTTGGGGGATGTGCGATTCGTACCGCAGCAAACCTATTTGTTGATCAAGGCGAAGTCCTTCGCGTCGTGATCAACTCCTTATTCCACGAACCCGTCTGCTTTGATGGGGTTGTTGCGTCTGTAAGTAGTCATGGAGAAGGCATTCAACTCGGTATCCAGTTCAATGAAACCGCCACTGATGCGCTTAAGAACACGCTGGGAAGACTCATCGTTCAGGCTGATCATATCTCAGAAGCAACCGCATCGGTGACAACCTCATCAACGACTGAAACGGCAGCATCTGTAGGAGCGTAGACCGCGAAAATACGTTACATTCTGTTGAGAATACGCAGCTATTTGCAAACAGGATGAACCATGCAAAATGAATTCGTGGCTGATGGCATACTCTTCCGTCAGCATTCCTTTGAGTTGCCACTGGATTATTCCCAGCCAAACAATGCGCAGATTAACGTCGTCGCCCGTGAAGTGGTGGAATTAAATCAAGATCACACAGCACTTCCTTGGCTGGTTTACTTTCAAGGCGGCCCAGGATTTCCTTCACCCAGACCTGATACGAGTAATGGGTGGTTAAAACGCGCCTTAAAAGATTACCGTGTACTGCTTCTCGATCAACGCGGCACTGGCCTAAGTACGCCCCTGACCTTGCAAACGCTCGGACATTTAAACGCTGAAGAACAAGCAGATTACATCGCACATTTTCGGGCCGATAATATCGTTCGTGATGCCGAAGCCATCCGAGAAAACCTCGGGATTAAAAACTGGGCAATTCTTGGTCAAAGCTTTGGTGGGTTCTGTTCGCTCACCTATCTTTCTTTCTATCCCAACAGCCTTAGCCGTGTATTTATTACAGGTGGCGTGCCTTCAATAACACGGCATGCCGACGATGTTTATCGCGCCACCTATCAACGGGTTCTGGACAAGAATGCTGCTTTTTTTCAGCGATTTCCCACCGCGCAACAGTGCTGTCAGGAAATCGCAGATTATTTATCCAACCATGACGTTTTTCTACCGAATGGGCAAAGGTTTACGGTTGAACAATTCCAGCAAATTGGCATTAATCTCGGCCGCAGTGGTGCCAACCTCCCTATGTACTACTTGCTGGAAGATGCATTTGTAGATACGCACGAAGGTAAGATACTAAGCCATGCGTTCTTGCTCGCGATGCTTAATGAACAAAGTTATCAGACAAACCCAATTTACGCGTTTTTACACGAACCGATATACAACCAGAACGAAGCATCTCATTGGTCAGCGCACCGTGTCCGTAACACCGAATTCCCGCAGTTTAACTATCGCCAAGGTGCGCCTTTCCTCTTTACGGGTGAGATGGTTTACCCTTGGATGTTTGACCAAATGGCCACGCTGTTGCCGTTAAAAGAAGCGGCAGAACATCTAGCCTCCAAGCAAGATTGGCCTGCGTTGTATGACGGCCAAGCACTTGCTAACAACACGGTACCTGTTGCGTGTGCCGTTTATGCTGATGATATGTATGTTGAGATGGATTATTCAAAAGAGACTTTGCGAGGGTTGGCTAATAGCCGCGCGTGGATAACCAACGAGTACGAACATAACGGGCTTAGAGCTGACGGAGAACGCATTTTAGCTCGCTTGATCAGCATGGCTGATGACATCGCCCATCTGCCTGAAAACCGCTAATACGTCCAAAATCGGCTCAGGTGCTAAAGCCTGAGCCACCATTCTTTTTGTCGTACCTGTCTTTTATCGTGCCTGCAACTTAACTATTACCAACTAGGGACCAAGCGTAAACGTCCCCGCTTTCCAGCATTTCAATTTTCACCAATGACTGCTGATTTTGGCAGATAAGTGCCATGACTTCCGCAAACGGGATCGCCTCAATATCAAAGCAGGTCATATAAAGTTTCTTTTTCGTTTTCGAAGCAAGATCGATAAGCAGAAAAAGGTCATCGCTTCGCAACGTGTGCGCATCAATCGCGGTGATAAAAGGGCAGTCTCGCGACGCAATTTCTGCCCACTCTTCTTCCGTGATTGCGGGGTTTCCACCACTGTATGCTTTGCTCGCCTTGTTAACGTCAATAGAGATCTCATGATCACCGTATTGTTGAACAATGAACTCCGTTTTTCCCGAACGATGCGGCCCTACCACTATCGCCACGTCATGCGTGTCTAAGTGCGGCTGCATTTCAATCCATTTCATTCTTTTCCCTATGTGTATCTAACGTGGACTCATGTATAGAAAATTTGGAACTTCAGCACGAAATCAATGTGTTACGCAATTTCCTATAGAGGACTCACTTTAACAGATAACGGCTAGTTGTTTGGGTATATATCAAAACAACTCTCTCACTTTTCATCAGTACTTTAGTTCAGCACTCTCGCCCGAAAAAATTAGACACAAAAAAGCACACAAACTTGTAACAAAACCCATATTTAGGCAAAGTTAACACTGTTTTTCAGAGACTTTAATTTGCGCCTCTTAAAATAAACAAATTCTTTATTGGCAATGAGTTAAAGACAAAATAACAACAATGAAACTCATGTTTTATTACCCTAGCATATCTCTGAAGAAGCTGATTGATTTTATCCTAGGTTTATCACTTTACAATTGGCCCATTCGCTATACAATCGCGCATCCTCCACCGCTTTTTCTCTCAGGTATTACTCGATGAATCCGACACGTTATGGCAACGTGATGGCGGCGATCGCCTTCGTTCTTTGGGGCTCGCTACCACTTTATTATCAATTTCTGCCAGATGCGGCCATGGGCGAGCTTTTGGCGTTCAGGATTGCGGCTTCCGTGCCGTTCCTCATCATTTTGTTGCAGTTGAGAAAGGGACATTCTCCAAACTGGCAAACTTTGGTTGCGGATAAAAAGTCCTTTTTCTTCGCCACGATTGCGTCTATCGCCATGTGTATTTCTTGGACTGCCTTTACTTGGGCGATGACCAATGATCGTGTGCTTGATGCGAGTCTAGGGTTTTTCATCAATCCACTGCTTGTTATCGCTTTGGGTGTTATCGCTTTCAAAGAAAAACTCTCATTGGGCCAATACGCCGCTGTCGTTTTTGGTGCGTTAGGGCTGAGTTACCAGATCTGGCAGTACGGCGAAATTCCCGTCGCCGCAATTCTGATGGCGGTATTTTTTGCGATGTATGGCTGGAGTAAGCGTTACGTAAAATACGACGCGATTTCGAGCTTGTTCGTCGAAGCCATTGTTCTTCTTCCATTTGCAGCTATTTACCTCGCCTATAAAATGGCGACAGGCACCAGCCAAGCAATGTCAGGTGACACCACAACACTGCTGCTTTATATCGGCTCGGCACCCATTACCTTGCTGCCTTTGTTTTTCTTCTCAGAAGCAGTTAAGCACGCGAAGATGTCGATGGTTGGCCTGATGCAATACATCGAACCTAGCCTTCAATTTTTGCTTGCGGTTATCGTGTTTGGTGAAGCGTTCGACAGTGTGAAAACGGTGAGTTTTGGCCTGATTTGGCTAGGCCTCGCAATTACTATCCTTGAGAGTTTGGTAAGAGTGAAACCGAAGCCAGATTTACCACAGCACTAAACACGCCATTCAGCGGTCAGTTCAGAGAACGCTCTCGACTGGCCGCAATCTCCCCGCCCAACTCGTGACACTAAATACCTGCGTTCATATAAACCTCATCCGCTTCAGCAACAAAACCTCCAAAGCAATAACCACTAAAAGCGCAATACAGAAAGCCGTAAATGCCAACGGATTATTAATACCTGGCATTCCGCCGATGTTCACACCAAGCAGCCCCGTGAAAAAACCTGCTGGCAGGAAAATACCGGCCACTACCGAAAACAAATACGTATTTCTGTTCATCACCTCTGATTGTTTTTGATTTAAGCTGGCTTGATAGAGGTTGATTTGGTCGATGTAAAATTCAATCGATTCATTGATGCGAGAGATGGTGTCCAAGCAGTTCTTTACGTGATTCTTTTGCTGTTTCAATACAGGTAAGCGGGCGTTAATAAGATCATCAAACGCATAGCCTTGCGGCTTCAAATAACGACGTAACCGCAGCAACCGAGAATAGAGTTGATTCAGCTCTTGCGGCGTAATCGTCGATTCGTCATCTAGCTCATCAATGGTGTCTTCCACCGGGTCGAGAAAGTCAGAAATTATCTCATTTACGCCGCTGAACATCCCCATAAGTAGGGAAGGTAAATCTTTGGGTCCCTCTCCAGTTTCCAGCTTTTCGATCAGTGTCGAAACGGCCTTTGACGGGACTTTTCGGGTTGAAATCATTGCGCCGTTAAACCAAAGAATTCTCAAACTCATCATATCGTCCGGATCCGAGCCTTCATTCATGTTGATACTGCGCAAGATGATCAGGAAGCAATCATCGCTAAACTGCTCAAATCGAGGTCGTGTGTCATCCGCCAATAAGGAATCGATGATGGCCTCAGGAATTTGATTTTGAGCCAACCACTCCCGCCCCCCTTCACCATCGCGTTGGCAATGAAACCAGTTTCCTTTTTTGATATGTACGGGCTTCAGGTCATGTTGTTGTGCCGTACCCGATGAAAAATCCCAACTTGATACAATAAAGTCGCTCATGTTCCGCCTCTGTGTCCGTCAGTCGCTATGGAAGCTAACATGGTAGAAAACGACGAATAAATCCAACCTAAAGCGGTGTTTGCCGCGAAGACGAGACAAAAAAAGGGTGCCTCCTGGCACCCTTTCTCACTTCATTGTTAGCTAGTCATCCAACTCAACCAACTTGGTTGAACCACCGTGGTGTTTCTCGCGAAGGCGTTGAATCATCGCGAAGAAGCCAGGGATCAAGAAGGTACCTGCGAGCAACACGAACAGCAGACCACCCGTCAGGGAAATACCCAAAGAGTTCTGGCTGATGTGGCCTGCACCACTTGCGAAAATCAGTGGCAAGATACCGAGAATGAACGACCAAGATGTCATGTTCACAGCGCGGAAGCGAAGCTTACCGCCTTCAACCGCAGCGTCATTGATAGAGAGCAGTTTCTCTTCACGCTCATACTTGCCAAACTCAACGATAAGGATGGCGTTTTTCGCTGCTAGCGCAATGAGTAGAACCAGACCTATCTGTGCATACAGGTTCAACGGTGTTCCCGTCATCGCAAGTGCAATAAACGAGCCCAAGGTCGCGACTGGAACCACAAGTATGATCGCCAGTGGGATACTCCAACTCTCATACTGCGCCACCATAAACAGGTAGATAAAGACAAGAGCCATCGCAAACGCGTAGATTGCCAGATTGCCTGCTTGCTTCTCCTGATAAGCCATACCGGTCCACTCGAACTGGTAGCCTTGTGGCAGCATTTCGGCTGCAACACGTTCCATGGCAGCAATCGCATCACCCGACGAATAGCCTGGAGCTGGTGAGCCTTGGATTACCGCTGAACGATACATGTTGTAACGCCATGCGACATCAGGCTCAAACACTTGTTCAACATCGATCAAGGTGCTGAGCGGGATCATATCGCCTGTTGTTGAACGAACATGGAAGCGACCCAACGAATCCAGATCATTGCGGTAGTCTGCGTCCGCTTGAATAGTCACGCGGTAGTTCTTACCGAACAGCGAGAAGTCGTTAATGTACATGCCCGCAAGATTACCTTGCAGCGTGGTAAAGATTTCAGAGAGCGGGATGCCCAACTGCTTCGCTTTTTCACGGTCTACATCAATGTAGAAGTGCGGAACATTGGCACGGAAGGTGCTGAACGTTCGCCCAATTTCTGGCTGTTCATTCGCTTTTACCATGATCTGCTGCATCAGCATTGCCAAATCACTTCGGCTGCGACCCAAGGTATCTTCCAGTACAAACTCAAAGCCCGATGCCGCACCCATGCCCGGTACCGCTGGCGGTCCCATTGCAAACACAACCGCTTCTGGAAGCTGCATTGCCGCAGCACCGTTGATACGGTTAGTGATGGAGAATGCGTCGTGCTTCCCTTCAAGCTCTTGACGGGTTTCCCAATCCTTTAGCTTGATAAACATGGATGCACCATTCGATGCCGCTGCGCCAGTCAAGAACGCAAAACCATTCGCAACGGTTGCAGCTTCAACACCCGGCTCGCTGGTCACTATCTGAGTCAACTTGCGGGTTACTTCTTCCGTACGAGACAAAGATGCGGCATCAGGTAACTGAATGTTTACCAGAAGCACACCTTTATCTTCCTGCGGTACAAAACCGGTCGATGTGGTTTTAGCAAAGTAACCTGCTGCGCCCACTGCGATAACAAATAAGGCCCCCAAAACCAGCGTCTTGCGAACAAGGAACCCTGCTGCAGAACCGTATTTGTTTGTGACGGCTTCTAAGCCTTTATTAAAGGTTTTGAACCAACGTGCATGGTTATCACTGCCTTGTTTTAACACCAAGGTGCACAGTGCAGGAGATAGGGTCAAAGCATTGATTGCGGACAGAAGTACAGAGATACAAATCGTCAGTGCAAACTGGCTGTACATGATCCCTGTAATCCCCGGCAACATTGCCACCGGAAGAAACACGGCGAACAGTACCAATGTTGACGTAATGATAGGTCCCGTCACTTCCTTCATTGCAATTAAGGTGGCTTGCCTTGGCGTCAATGAGGGGTCTTTTTCCATATTGGTATCGACGTTTTCAATAACGAGGATAGCGTCATCTACCACGATACCGATAGCAAGGATCAAACCAAATAGTGTCACCGTGTTGATGGTAAACCCTGCCGCCAACATGATGGCAAAGGTACCAATTAACGACACTGGAATCGCGACAACTGGGATCAGTGTGGAGCGGAAACTGCCCAAGAATAGGTAGGTAACCGCAATAACCAAAATTACCGCTTCGATTAACGTTTTGGCTACGCCCTTTATAGACTCAGATACAAACAGGGTTGTGTCGTAGCTTGCCTCATAGGCCAAGCCTTCTGGGAAGTTGTGCGACAGGTCCTCCAAACGCTCCATGATCAAGCCACCGCTTTCCAATGCGTTCGCATCAGATTGCAGGTTCAGGATCACGATAGACGCTGGGCGGTCTCGATACTTACCATTACCGGAGTAGAACTTACGACCGAGAGAAATATCCGCGATGTCTTTCAGGTAAACCATGGTGCCGTCGGCATTTGCGCGAACAACGACGTTTTCAAACTCTTCCACCGAGCCAAGACGGCCTTGTGTTACTAGCTTAAATGTCATCTCTTGAACGCTGTTGAACGGCGGTGCACCAATATCACCCGCCGCAACCTGCACGTTCTGCTCTGCCAACACAGAGCGCACGTCAGACGTCGTGATACCTAGGTTTGCCATTTTTTCTGGGTTTAGCCAAACACGCATCGCGTATTCACCACCACCCACAACGTTAACCTCACTGATGCCTTTTACGCGCGCTAACTGATCTTTGATATTCAAATTGATGTAGTTAACAAGGAACTGGTCATCATACTTCCCTTCTGGAGAGTAGAAGTTCAGTACCATCAAGAGGTCTGGCGAACGCTTTTTAACCGTCACACCCACCTGACGAACTTCTGGCGGAAGTTTTGACTCGATCTGAGCAACACGGTTTTGAACGTTAACCTGAGCCATATCGGGGTCGGTACCGATATCAAAGGTTACATTCAGGCTGTAAGAACCGTCATTGGCACTTTTAGAAGACATGTAAATCATGTTTTCTACGCCGTTGACCGATGTCTCTATCGGGTCAGCCAGTGCTTGCTCAACAACTTCAGCACTCGCACCTGAATAAAGTGCAGAAACATTGACGGACGGAGGACTAATTCGAGGGTATTCCGCTACCGGCAGGTTCATCATTGCGATAGCACCCGCCAAGGTCAGAATAATTGAGATAACCAACGCGAACTTAGGTCGCTGGATAAAGAAACGACTCAGCATATGCGTTACGCCCCTTCACCTTGAAGGCGAACTGTCATGCCATTGCGCACGCGTTGTAAGCCCTTGGTAAGTACCTGTTCATTTTCATTCAGGCCCTTGCGAACGATGATCCCATCGTCGGTTTGCTCACCCAGAATCACATTACGGCGTTCAACCTTATTGCCATCTTTCAGCACCATGACAAAATCGCCTTCTAAATCAGTTTGAACTGATAGGCGTGGAATAACGATGCTTGGTAGTGGCTTTTTATCTTTTACGATAACTTCAACATATTGACCGGGTAGCAAGCGATGCTCTGGGTTAGGGAAGCTTGCGCGTAAACCAATGGTGCCCGTTTTTATGTCGATACGGTTACCGAGGTAATCAATGTTACCAACGTGGTCGTAGTCGTAGCCTTTACCTAAACGCAGATACACTTCAACCGCGCCACCGCGGCCTTTACCACTGCCAGATACCAAGTCTGCCCCCATTTCCAAGCGCTGCTTTTCACTCATAGAGAATGACGCTTGCATTGGGTCCAAACTTACGATGGTCGTCAAAGTGCCTGTAGAGGGCGAAACCAGATCACCCAAACTTGCATTGCTCTCACTGATTCGTCCGGTGAACGGCGCAACAATCGTGGTATGAGACAAATCAAGTTCAGCGGCTTTTAATTGTGCATCTGCGGATTTCACCAATGCCTCTGCTTGCAGTTTAACCGCTGTCAGTCGGTCAAACTCAGACTGGCTGATACCCCCACGTGGCAACAAATCTTGGCCACGCGCGTAATCTAGGTTTGCATTGTGAAGACCCGCTTCTGCTTGAGAAACGGCAGCTTGAGCACTGGCTACTTTTGCTTCATATAGCGAAGGGTCGATTTTATAAAGCAATTGACCTTTTTCGACCAACTGCCCTTCCTTGAAATAACGCATTTTCAAGTAGCCAGAAACTTGAGGAACGATACCCACATCTTCAACCGCTTCTGTACGTCCAACGAACGTTTGAATAGGCTGATAGTCAATCACTTCTGCAGCCTGAATGCTGACAAGAGGAACAAAAGATTTATTTTGAGGTGCTTGATCGTTTCCGCAACCAGCTAATAGAACGGCGCTAATAAGCGCAGGAAGCATTAACTTCCGGTTAATCATGGTGTTCTCCTTCCCTAAAACACGAAGCTTCGAGCTAAACGCAGTAGGAACAAAAAAGGGCGATAAAAGTTCGTATATATTGACCTAGCGACGAAAAGATTTGTTTGCACTTTCAGAGCGTTGAGCAAATATCAGACACCCAAACCCACTTACCGCATGATCGCAGCTAGTATGCATGGGATTCCTTTCTGTTAGCTGTACAACGTTATAAAATTCGGCCTCTTGGAAACCATTCAATAACAGTCGCGAAAAGAAGCTGAACAAACGAAGACTTAATGCCTAACCTGCTGTATCTGATACTGGTAAGCCCCTGACTACCGACTTGTACGCCGTTCGCATTCCGTTATGCAGACAAACCATCATCAAAAAAATATTTTCTTTTACTAATCAGTGTTATGCACGCACATTGTTTCACGTACATGTCATGCGCCTAAAAAATGCGCCAATGGTTAACTACACTTTTCTTAGTTAAGCCCTGAATAAACAGAAAATTAACAACAAGAAGCGTGTATCAAGGTAGACGATATGAAGGCTGTAAAATTAATCACTCAAATGCTGCTATCACTGATCCTGTTTGTCCCAATGCTTGCGTCTGCGCAAGCAGTTAAAGGTTCGCACCTAAAAGTTTTTATTCCGAGTCTTCCCTATATCTATATTTCCCACTCAATCAATGCTGCTTTGCTAAAACCTGCCAACAATGAACAAGGCTGGGAGTACGACATGGCGGTCTCACACCGCAAAGTTGACGACACAACCTACGAGTTTGATCTACGTCGTGGCGTCAAATTTCAAGATGGCTCTCCCTTCAATGCCGATGCGGTTTTGATGAATATGAACTATTTCAAAAAGGCCCCATTCCTGTTCACGAAAATCGATTCCGTTTTTGATTACGCAGAAAAAGTGGATGACTACACGGTAAGGTTTCACCTTAAAGAGAAGTACGGGCAGTTTCTCAACGATGCCATTTGGATTCAGTTCTACACGCGTCCGTATTTAGAAAAGTTCGGTTGGAATGGTAAGCCGACCTGCCCCAACTTGGCTGAAGCTGGTCCTTACGGCTTAGGACCTTACATTCTGAAGGAAGGCTATATCGAAGGGGATCGACAAACGCCCAAAGCAGTATTGGTTGCCAACCCTAATTACTGGAACCCTGAATACCCAAAAATTGAAAAAGTGACGGTTTATACAGAGCTAGACAGTAACGTCGCGATTGAAATGGCCCTAGACAGAGAAGGTGAGCTCGACATAATGCCAATCCCTGTTTCAGAAAAGGATCGCGTCGCCTCATCTCGGTACTCTAAGCTGGTCACCGCACCGTCTACAGACAACATCGCCATTCATATCAATATGCGCACGGGCAATGAAAAGCTACTGGACAAAGATGTTCGTGTGGCTCTGAACAAAGCCATCGATCAGCGCAGATTGCTCAATAAATATTACAACGGGGAAGGACAAATCAGTCCTACTCTGGCGGCTCCGCTTTACCCTGGCGTAGACAAAGTCGTTAAGAACCTGAAAGCCTATTCTGAAGTACAAGACCCCAAATCAATCCGCGAGGATTTGAAAAAGACCCTTAATGGGTTGGAGCTCAACGTTTATACCCAAGACCGATTCATGCACATCTGGAAGGGAATTGATCGCGACCTCCGCAAGGTCGGGGTAAAACTCAACTTCGATATCACATCGAGTGAAAAAGATGTGTTTGGCCAGCTTCTCAGCACCAATGCAAAGAAAAACACTAAAGAATGGGACTTGCTGGTTTGGGGGGACGACGACTGGTACTACAACCATCCTTGGTCAGCCTTCCTCGTTTACCGTACGCATAATTATTGGAGCACCATTTTTCCTGACAGCCAACTCGATGGCTATATCGAAGATATGTTCCGCGAGTCAGTCGGTACGCCAGAGTTCGACGTAGTATCTGAAAAAATCATGAGACATGTTTATAACAGCGGGTACATGCTATTTGTCCCTACGCCCAACAAAGTATTGGCCGTGAATAAAAACGTCAGTTATTCCCCCTACCGTATGGCGAACATGCCACTGTGGGAAATAGAAGTCTCTCCAGACCACTGGTCGCTGCAATAGAGACTCTGGCTCTACCTTTTGCTTTGACACTAACGTATCAGAAGGGCTCTACCCTTTCTGACATGCGTGACGATAAGGGTGAACAATGTTTGGAAAACTGAAGTCAAAACTGCTGCTTATTTTTCTAGTTATCGGCGTACTGCCAATTATGGTCGTTGGATACCTCGCCCTAAGTAAAACAAGCGAAGCCCTTCAACAACAAGCATTTGCACAGCTCGTCAGTATGCGCGAAGTGAAGAAAACGCAAATTGAAACCTATTTCGCTCGTGCCTTCAATGACGTTCAAATACTGTCGGGAAGTGAAGATGCAAAGCAAATTCAAAAGCTTATGCAGTTTTATGCGGTCGATGAAGAGATTGGCGTCAACGATGAATTTCTCATAGACACCTACGAATACAAAGAAATATGGGATACGCACGGAAAAACGCTCTCCGATTACGTCCACGTGTATGGTTACGCTGACGTATTCATTATCCAGGCTAACTCAGGCCAGGTCGTTTATACCGCAAATAAGAAAGGGGATCTTGGCGCGAACCTCAACACCGGGGCGTTGAAGAATAGTCCACTCGCTGCCGTATTTAATAAGGTACTCAAAACACAGGATGTCGCTTCGCAGGACTACCAACGTTACGCAGCAAATGACAACAAGCCCGCTTCTTTTATCGCTAGCCCAATAAAAGATCTCATAGGAAATACCCTTGCTGTCGCCGTGCTTGAGCTTTCATTTGATGAAATGAACCGCATCATGTTGCAGCGAACAGGTATGCGAGAAACCGGTGAAACCTATCTGGTTGGGCCCGATTTTCTGATGCGTTCTGACTCCTACCTTGCTCCCGAAACGCACTCTGTGCTCGCTTCATTTGAAAATCCAAAGATTGGTAGGTTAGAAACTTCCGCATCTCAAAACGCATTAGCTGGGAAGACCGCTTTCGATATTATTCCCGATTATCGCGGTATACCCGTGCTCTCAGCGTATACACCGATTCAGTTTGGTGACAACAATTGGGCGCTCATTGCCGAAATTGATGAGGCTGAAGCGTTCGACTCCATCAGCAGTTTAAAAAACCTCGTACTCATTGTTCTCGTTGTTGGGGTCATCATTATTTCGATTGTCGCCTTGCTGGTAACACGCTCGGTGACCAAACCGGTTCAAGACTTAACTGAACAACTGAAAGACGTTGCGGTGAACAGCGATTTTTCAACGCGCGTAGAAGTGAAGAGTAATGACGAAATCGGTCAGTCTGCCCGTGCATTCAATACACTGATGGACAGTATGCAAGCCGCAATAGGTGAAATTCGCAAGGTAATGGAAGGCCTAGCAGACGGTGATTTCAGTAACCGAATTGAGTCAGAATACAGTGGTGATTTGCATCTTATTAAGCAAGCAACAAACACTTCGCTAGAAAACATCGAAGAGTCTGAATCTATTAAAGCGAACCTTGAGTGCGAATCAAAACGTCAGGCAGAAGAAAACGCCCGTGTCAGACAAGCACTTGATAATGTCTCGACTAACACGATGATTGCTGACCGAAATTACGACATCATCTATCTGAACCGTTCTTCTAGGGAACTCATGTCAGACGCCAGAGAGGATTTCGCCACGCTTGTTCCGAATTTTGACCCCGAAAATATCCTCGGTCAAAATATCGATTTCTTCCATAGAAACCCGAATCATCAGCGGCATATCCTCGATCACCTGCACGGTACACATCACGTCGAATTGCCCGTAGGTAGCCGTATCATGGCCGTCGCTGTCAGTGCCATTATTGATGATGACGGAGAGCGGATTGGCTCTGTGATTGAATGGACAGACCGAACTGCAGAAGTGGCGATAGAGCGAGATATTGATGGGGTCGTTGACGCAGCTTCCCGAGGTGACTTCTCTAAACAACTGTCACTTGAAGGAAAGCAGGGGTTCTTGCTTAACCTCGCGCAAGGCCTCAATACATTGACAACCAATACAGATGCAGCGTTGGCGGATGTCCAACGCATCTTAGGCGCAATGGCCAGTGGTGATCTGACCGAGCGAATTGAGAAAAACTATGTAGGACGATTCGGACAACTCAAATCAGACACCAATTCCACCATCGAAAAACTCACGCAGGTGATCAGCGATATCCGTCGTGCCTCCGCAACAATATCTAATTCATCCAATGAAATAGCCTCGGGTAATCGGGACTTAAGTCAACGAACAGAAGATCAGGCAACATCGCTTCAAGAAACCGCCGCGAGCATGGAAAGCATGACAGATACGGTGAAACAAAGTGCTGATAATGCCGTACTCGCGAATAAGTTAAGTGAGGAAGCCCGATCGAAAGCCCGTGAAGGCGGCAGTGTCGTAATGCGCACTATCACCGCCATGGATCAAATCAGCGGTGCCAGTAACAAGATCTCAGACATAATTGGTGTGATTGATGAAATTGCTTTCCAAACCAATTTGCTGGCTCTGAATGCGGCCGTAGAAGCCGCCCGTGCTGGCGAGCAAGGACGCGGCTTTGCGGTAGTTGCAGGCGAAGTAAGAAGTCTGGCGCAGCGCTCTGCGGAAGCGGCAAAAGAGATCAAAGAACTTATCCGCGACACAAACAAAAAAGTGGAAGACGGTGCTGAACTCGTGAGTGAGTCGGGCGATACGCTGCAGGAAATCGTCAACATGGTTGAAGAAGTCGGCATTAAAATGGCTGAAATCAGTGAAGCGGCACAAGAACAAAGCTCAGGCATCGAACAGGTCAATATCGCCATTGCGAGAATGGACACCATGACGCAGCAAAACGCCGCGTTGGTGGAACAGGCTGCTACAGCAGGTGAAAGCATGCTTTCACAGTCTCAAGACATGAGCGTGATGATGGAGTTCTTTACCGTTGCGGAAGTGACGGAAGCGATAAAGTCTCCCGTCTTCAAAAACACCAAAAGCACGAAGAAAGTCGGCGCAAAGAAAGTGCGTCGCGCTCCTCCTCCGGAGGAAGATGAAATTGAATGGGATGAGTTTTAACGACAAAAAAGGGGAGCATCAGCTCCCCTTCAATTTTCTGATTAGGCGGGTACCAAATCAGGTGTTTGAGTTGCACTGCGCTGTTTCAGAATATGATGCCACATGACAGGAAGTACAATCGACGCCAATACAACGTTAGATAACGGCATAGACATCCAAACGCCATTTAGTCCATAAAGTTTTGGCATCACGGCTAAGAACGGCAGCTGAATGAACATATTGCCCAACGAAATCGCCAGTGATGTCCCTCCCTTGCCCACCGATAAAAAGTACATTGACGCCAATATAATCAATCCATCTAGGTACATTGCGGAGAGGTGAATACGAATACCTGTCGTTGCTTCTTCAATCAGCGAATCGTTACCCGAATTAAACATACCAATGACAAAATCTGGGAACACATTGAGTACGGCTAACCAAAAAACACCGGCCGCTAACGATACGATTGTCGCCAGTTTTGCCACTTTCACGATGTTATTGTATTGCTTTGCGCCATGGTAGAAGCTCACTTGCGGCTGCATACCTTCCGCAATGCCTTCTGCCACTACGTAGTAAAGCGTCATTAAATAACCAACAACGGCAAACGCAGCGACGCTGACATTGGAGCCATACTCAGCAAACAGCTTGTTGTGAAACGCCACAAGCACGCCGTAGTACATGAACATCGCAAGCGAAGAGCTACCCAATACCACTGTCTGTTTGGCATCACTAATGCTGCTTCGTAGAGGGTGTTTAAATATCTCAAGGTAGGAGTGCTTTGACACCAAATACCCCAACGCCATGACAATGCTCATTAGTTGGGCGACGACAGTACCGATAGCTGCACCTTCAAGCCCCCAGCCAAGCACACCAATAAACACATAGTTCATTGCTATATTGGTCAAAGCACCTGCAACCATCATGCTCGTGGCAACAATTGGACTGTCATCATTTCGAATAAGAAACGGCAGGGCTGACGCCGCGACTGTCGCGATCGAACCAAAAATGAAAACGCTCAGGTAATCATTCGCAAAGCCTTCAGCGAGGCCCGTAACACCCTGAACATGAACCAGAGTTTTACCAAAAAGAAGAATGTAAATGGATGACAATGCACCAAAAACCGCCGTCAACAATAAACCCGTTGTCATAGCTTTGCGTGCTGCCACGAGTTTCCCTTCCCCGCGATAGATAGAAATAAGGCTACCCGCCCCCATTCCAATCATTAAGCCAGAGCCGCCAATGATTGAAATGACAGGCCACGCAATGTTTATCGCTTCTAGTCCTTCCGCACCGACGAAGTGGCCAATAAAGATCCCGTCAACCAAGTAATACAGGCCGTTTACGATCATGGCTGCAATCGCGGGAATGGTGAAACGCCAAAACGTTTTGGTTATTGAAGCAGTAGGATTTACATCAAGGGTGTGCATATAAAGTGTCGTATAGAAAAATCTCGCGATATTATCTTCAGATTCCAGATAGAATAAAGATTATAATCATCCTAAATTCGGATAGGTAACGAAACGATGCAGTGGACTCTTGAACAGCTCAAAGCGTTTGTAGAAGCGGCGGACAGCGGATCTTTCTCTGCTGCGGCAAGAAAATTGGGAAAGGCACAGTCTCGCGTCAGCACCGCCATTGCAAATCTTGAAATAGATTTAGGGTTTGAGCTTTTTGACCGCTCAGCAAAACTCCCTGTTTTGACAGAGGCAGGTCAGGAGATGCTGATCGACGCCAAAGCCATATTGCAGCAATGCCAACGCATGAATGCGCGAGCAATGGCAGTGACTGAAGGTGACCCTGTTGCCTTCACCGTCGCGATCGATGAAGCGGTGCCAATGCAGACCTTCGAAATGCTATTTGAAATGTTGGCAGACACCTTCCCTGACCTTAAGCTCACGATCCTTAATGGTTCGCAAGACGACATCGCGACCTGGGTGAAGGATGAACGCGCTGACATTGGCTTCATCTTCCGTGTTAAGCCGATGAAAGAAACACTAGATTGGTATGACGTAACGACGGTCAACCAAGTACTGATTGCAGCAAATGATCACCCGCTCGCGAAGATTCAACACCCAAGAGAAGACGATTTAGTTAACTACCGCCAACTCGCTATCGTCGACAGCTTAGGTGTATCAAGAGAATTGCCAATATCCCCAAGATACTGGTACGTAGACAGCTATTTCTACATCTCCAATATGGTAATGCGTGGCGTTGGTTGGGCCTTTGTTCCTCAACATATTGCACAAATGGACTGGGTAGATGGCTCGGTGAAAGTCCTCTCGACCAGTGAACTGTCCAGCCCACCATTGCTCACGTTGAGTGCCATCAAACGCAAGGCTAGAGGATGGGACAAAGTCATGCAGTGGATTGATAGCAAACTCACGACCCTGTTTCCTGAGCCATAAAAAAAGCACCCAATGGGTGCTTTTCTATTATTCGTCGTCGTAGGGCTGTAATTTGACACCTTCAAGCAAATAGCCAGCCTGAGCAATGTCGTGAGACACAGTTTGCGTTTTCAGCGTACCTACCACATAAACAACGTCCCACAACTCCTGAACAGGGGCACCTTTATCAAACTTCACGTAGACGATTTGATTCGGCGGTGGTGGGGGAACATGAATGCATGCCCCAAAAAATGGGACCAATAAAAACTCGGTCACCCTATTCGCATCACCTTCCAGAGGAATAACAAACCCCGGGATTCTCACCTCACTGTTGTTAAGTTCAGGACGAACTTTGCCAACCATACTTTGCAATGGCTGATCATTGTTATGATCGATCACGGGCATACCACGATCATTAAATTGATTACGTTCTGATTCTGGGATCAAATCCATCCAATCCAATGTCAGCGCATCTTCAGCAAGCACCAATGTCGGCAAACAAAGGGTCAGTAATAAAAACCATTTTTTCATATTAAATCCGTATGGTCATTCCGTCAGAAAGAGACTGACGGTAAGCACGAAGTGCCGGGACACACCCAACAACAAATCCAGCCACCAGCACAATGCTTAATAGCATCCATTCATATTGGGTCAAAAATCCGAACGAAAGTTGCAATCCATATTGGCTGAGTACAAACGGGGATACCATCTCTACCAGTAAAAACAGTACTACGACACCCGCCACGATACCACATAGCGTCAGAAGTAAGGCTTCACTTACCAACAAAAGGAATACATGCAGCGGCCTGGCCCCTACCGCCCGTAGAATCGCCATTTCACGTCGTCTTTCGTTTAAGCTTGTTAGCAAGCTCGAAAGCATGCCCAACAACCCCGCTACCACCACAAACCCTGACACTACCAACAGTGCTTGCTCTGCTACTGACATCAACCCCCACAATTCATGCAAGGCGATGCCAGGCATAATCGCAGTCAGTGGCTCTGCTTTGTATTCGTTAATGGTTCGCTGCAATGCAAACGTTTGTATACGGCTTTTCAATCCCACTAAGACTGCTGTGATTTGCTTAGGCTGAAGCAAGCTCACATCAATATCTTCTGCGTTAACTTTCGCACCGAAGTTTGCCCCACTCTCCCAGCCTATATGAATCGCTTCAATCGCGGGAAGAGAGACATGGACACTGCGATCCACGGGTGTACCTGTTGGCGCAAGAATGCCAGTGATCACAAAGGGTAGGTTGTCATGTCGACTGAATTTCCTGTCTGCCAAACCGTGCGCAATAACAACCTGATCACCCAGCTTATAACCCAATTTCTTCGCGACTTCTGAGCCAATAACCGTATCAAACAAACCCTCAAAAGGTTTTCCTTCCTTAAAGGTGAGAGCTTGTTTTTTGCCGTATTTGTAATGCTCAAAATAGGCATCTGTTGTTCCCAAGACACGAAATCCTCGGTGTGAATCTCCTAAAGAAATCGGAATAGACCACGCAACTGAAGGGTGTTTTTGGATGTCCTCTGCACTTCGCCAGTCGATATTGTTCGTTGCATTCCCAATACGAAACACAGAATAAAGCAACAGGTTCACCTGCCCAGAACGGGCCCCCACGATGAGATCGGTGCCTGAAATGGTATTAGCAAAACTGTCTTTTGCTTGCGTTCTCACCCGTTCGACACCAATCAACAACGCCACTGAAACCGCGACAGTGAAAACAGTAAGCAATGCGGTGGCTTTTCGGTTCTTGAGACTTTGGATGGCCAATTTAAAAATGGTCATGCCGCATCCACTCCCAATCCGCTTGCAGCGTTGATATCACTCAACGCGACACTGCGATCAAAATGTGATTCCAGTGAGTGGTCGTGACTCACAAATAGCAACGATGCCCCTGCCTTCTCACACTCTTTCATTAACAAAGAAACAAACGTATTTCTTGAATCAAAGTCCAGTGCTGACGTCGGCTCATCAGCCAACACCAAGGCAGGCTTTCCAATCAAGGCTCTTGCAGCCGCAGCACGTTGCTGCTGACCGATACTTAACGACGTCACTGGCTGATGTAAGCACGCTTCAGGCAGCGCCAATCCCAATAAGAGCCTTTTGGCCTCGCCTTCGATATTCCCTCCCGCTTTCTGGGCACGAGATGAGGAAAAACGGCATGGCAAAATGACGTTGTCGATGACTGACAGATAAGGAAGCAAGTTAAACTGTTGAAAGATATAGCCCAGATTATCGGCCCTGAAAGCATCTCGTTCAGCGTTTTTCAATTGGGTAATATCGGTATCTAACATCCTCAACTGACCAGATTCCGCCACATTAATGCCAGAAACCAAGCTAAGCAGCGTTGACTTTCCACTTCCGCTGGCACCTTTGAGAAACACTTTTTCGCCTTTCCCAACCGCAACGTTCGCGATATCAATTTGCCACTCGTCCTGACCTGGCCACCTGAAACGCAAGTTTTCAATTTGCATCATAAAGATAAACAATGGCCTCACTAAGAGGCCTCCAATCAGAATGTAAACGAACGTGCAGCAGGAGAAAGATCGCCAGCAACCACACCTTTATCAGTCAATGCCTGAACGGTAATCTTCTCAGTATTACCGAATGTATCGAACCAATCTGTCGTTACCGTCTTTATTTCAGAAGGGTGACGACAATTAAAGGTGTACTGCGCCGAAAACTCGCCATGCGATGACTCTTTTCCATGGTCATCGTGGTGCTCATGTCCTGCATGATTGTCATGGTCATCGTGATGTTTATCATGGCTATCGTGGTCGTCATGATGTTCATCATGACCATGCTCACTGTGGTCATGGCCCTCATGCTCATCGTGCTCTTCCATCAGCGTTTGTGTCACATTGTGTTCACTTAGCTTACAGCCCGCTGATTTGTTAATTGAAAACAAGCCTGCGACTGCTTCCAGCTTTTCTTCCGCTTCATGAATCAAGTGCGCTTGTTCTTTGTTCTCTGGTGCATGTTCAAAGCCTACGATATCTGCACCTGGTGCCGTGATTTCTACCATCAGCAAATCACCATCCTGCGCAATGTGCCACTCAACCACACCATGTTGGTGCGCATCATGCTGGCGATGAGACGTGTCCTCTGCTGACACTACCGCTGCCATACCCAAAGAAATCGCACTTAGGGCTACTAATCCTACTTTTTTCATAAATACTCCAAAAAAATTAATACGTTAACCATAGAAAACATTATTTCGTTTATTCGGAGGGTCACGCGCATTTGCGATAGGATTACGAAGTGAATAGGAGGAAAACGTATACTCAAACGTTTCAAAATTCCCAATTAGCGGCAAGATTTGTGTAGACGTAGGCGGCGATGTTGAAGGCAAACCGAGTGCACAAAGCACACAGTGGTGGTCAATAGACGTTTCGTGATGGTGGGAACCTTTATGCTCCGCAAACGCAACGCCTTGCCAGCCGATCAATATGGCAAGCAATAGTGGCATTATGTTACGAAGCAGTGTCGACATGTTCCATCAATTCGATAAGACCGTAATGTTATAATATAACATTACATTCCTCTCATTTTGAAGGGCTTATAGGCAGTAAAGGATAATGCTGATAACTCAGAAGAAAAACGAAGTCTAAGAAATGAAAAAGGCCTCGTCATTCGACGAGGCCTTTAGAATTTGGCTCCCCCTGCAAGACTTGAACTTGCGACATACGGATTAACAGTCCGCCGTTCTACCGACTGAACTAAGGGGGAATTGCATGTGTTCCTAGGAACGAAACAGATATTATGGAATGCTCAGGGTGCTTGCAAGCACTAATTTGCCTAAAACGGTGTTTTTCTTGTCAACTGAACAATTTACAATCAAAAATGGCATTCAAACAGCCACTATCCACCTAGCCAGCTAAGATTTTCTCCATCGCCCATGTCGTATTTCTGCCGCTTCCCCCTAAGCTTGGGTGTGCTTTTCCGCCTTTCAAATGTGCGATCAAATTTTCGACGTGATAAAGCTGAACAGCTTCTGGATTAACAATATTGCTAACGAGTGATGTTTTGCCTTCCAAGGTAAATGCCGCTTCACCAAAGACTGAGCAGACGATCTTCCCCTCGCTACCAATGATTTCAACCCGATCCTCCCTTTCTGACGCAGCAAAGTTCCAGTAACCCGATCCCATCACCCCGGACTGAAATGAAAAACACGCTGACACTGCATCTTCCGCTTCATAGTATCCCTGCTGGTTAGCGGCGATGCCTTTTGCATCTGAAATGTCGCCAAACCATTGTTGGAACAAATTCAATCCATGGCTGGCCAAATCGACAAAGTACCCACCACCCGCAATGTCCGGGTTAACCCGCCAATTCGGCATTCCAGCTACATCATCAGGATTGGGGGCTCGATGATACGTCCAGTGTACATGCCTAACCTTGCCAATAAGGCCTTCCGTCAACCACTCCTGAACTACCGCAAACCTCGGTAACGAACGGCGATAATAGGCGACAAACAAGGGAACGCCGGCTTTTTCAAAAGCGGAGAGCATGATGTCACACTCTTTGGTGTTCAGTGCCATTGGCTTTTCTACCACGCACGGTTTACCGGCCTCTGCTGCCATTAAGGCATACCCAAGGTGACTATTAGGCGGCGTTGCGACATAGACTGCATCAACATTTGGATCGGATATCAACGCCTGTGCATCTGATGTGTAACGCGCGATCCGATGACGTTGGCAATAATCTTCGGCTTGCTCTTCACGTCTCGCCATCACCATCTCGAGTGATGAGCCTTCAGCTTGCCAAAATGCGGGACCGCTTTTCCTTTCTGTGACACTGCCACATCCGATCATTCCCCAACGAACCGTTTCATTCGCCATGCATTAATACCTCGTGTGCTGCACCGACTCTGCGCCTGTAAATGAAAAATTAGCCAAAATATCATTTTTGATACAGAAGAAAATATACCATTCCGCTAGCATCTCCAGTCCACTTTTTCATCAGCCCCCAGCTTGGACGCATTGAATAGGCCCTGTGACGCATTTCTTGGATGAAAGGTCTGTTGAATTTAAGCGTTAATGATTCTTGGGAGTACATCAATGCCGTCTCGCAACAACCAAAGCAATACTATCTTTAAAGCTCTCTGCCATTTTTTCTCTTTGGCACTTTTGGTTGCCTTGCCTGTTCTTGTTGTCCAAATCGACATCAACGTCCTTCACAATGGCCTTTCTGAACAGTCTTTAACGGAGTACTTAGAAAATGTCCTCCTGTTATCAACCATAGCGTGCTACGTGTTAATTGCCGTTAAAAAGCCCGATTTTCGCCATTTCGGCGTACTGGTTGCTGGCTTCTTCCTTTGTCTGTTTATCAGAGAGTTAGACAAATGGTTTGATGATAATTTTTGGCACGGCTTCTGGGTTTATCCCGCCGCTATTGTCGCTTCTTCCGCGCTTATATACGCCTTAACCAACAAACTGGCGATGTTGAACAGTTTTGCGCGCTTTGTAAAAAACCGAAATTTCACATTTTTGTGTCTCGGCCTTGCCATTCTTCTCGTGTTTTCACGCTTGTTTGGGATGGGTGAACTTTGGCATAGCATTTTGACTGATGGATATGTCCGAACCGCGAAAAATGTAGCCGAAGAAGGGTTAGAATTACTGGCTTATTTCATCATTCTCTATGCGTCTGTGCGTTATGTTTACGACTACTGCTACCATGGGCAGCATTGCCACGATGCGACTCATCGCGTATTGAGCAAATAGGATATAGGTCACCAGCAATCTATTACCCGCCTTTCCTTAAACGCCTCATGCACTGCGTATGGGGCTTTTTCTTCCTCGCATCGAATTCATAGTTTTTGAGACGATCGAAGCATTCACGATAATCTCAGTTTTGACAACGTCCCTCCGTATTCATCCGTTTTTATACTGACATTTTCTCCAGTGATTTAAGGAAGATATATGAAGTGGTTACTTCCTGTCGTTCTCTTCTCTGCTGTTGGTTGTACTGAAGATGTAAAAAATGAGTACACACAATGCCCTACCCTTCAGAATTATTCTGATGCATTTCTTAACAGCGACTTTTTCCTTGGCTGGCAGCAGTTAGAAAAAGGCAAACACCCTAGGCAGTATTGCGAACATGCATTGCCGTATTTTGAAGCTGGCGTAAAAAACGAAACTGTCTTCGAGTTATCAACGCTTTACCTTGATTTCTGCAGCAATGAACTCACACCATCTCGACTGGATGAAAGCAGTATCTATACCAATCAGCGAATGCCGACCGGCGTTGATTATGACGAATTCAAATGGGTACTGGATCTCGCTTTATGCCACAGCCCTGTAGAGCAATATGCGCTGGGCAGCATGCTATATAACGGCTTCATCACTGATAAAGACACAGAGAAAGGCATCTACTTTTTAACACTCTCAGCAAAACAAGGTCACTTTCAGGCTCAACGTTTGCTCGCTGATGCATTAGATGCCATTGGTGAAAGTGAAATTGCCATGCATTGGCGAGAAAAAGCGACCAAGGACAACGTACGAGCAAGCGATCTTACTGATTAATCACATTGCCCACTACAATTCGTGTGCTTTCGGACGTAAAGTGATGGTATAGACAGAAAAATTAGAGATTCGCATGCCATCTTCTTTGCCCCTTTTCCTTGCGGGGCCGATTCTAAGACGTACAACGAAAAATGAAATTTGTCTGTGGGCGATAACGTCAGAGCCGCTGTTGGCCGATTTTACGGTATTTCACCCAGATGATGACGAACCGTTTTTTTCCCAGCCTTTCAAAGATGCTCACCAACTCGAGTTGGGGAACCAATGCTACGCTGTCCTTGCTGAATTTAAAGCGGAAGGAGCCGTGCCGGTAGACGTCCCCTGTAGCTATGACATTCTATCGGGTGACAAATCGCTGATCGAAGATCTTGAGCAGTTTCTTTATCCAGGGGAAAAGCGGCCTACCTTCACAATCTCTTCGAAAGCAACCAATATTGCGCACGGTTCATGTCGCCATCCGCACCACCATTGCGAAGATGCGCTGGCGGCGTTAGACAGAAAGTACGCCGAGCTCGATGTCTCTCAACGCGCTGACATGCTGATCATGAGTGGTGACCAAATATATGCCGATGATGTCTGCGGACCGTTAATGTATGCTATACGCCAAAGTATCGCGTTACTTGGCTTACACGACCAAGCATTTGACGGTGAAGTGATTAATCACTGCAGCGACCTCGCAACGCACAACACTCCTCTTTATTCCCGTGCGTCTATATTGCCTAAAACACAGGTCAATCACGGTTTCATCAAACGCTTTTTTAAAGCGGCCCCTGAACCCGTTTTTAGCTCGCGCACGGTAGATAACCACCTCATTAGTTTCAATGAATTCGTGGTCATGTATATGCTGGTCTGGTCACCGGCACTATGGCAAGTATTGGCCCTTCCATCCGCACTGGAGCTTGACCTTACTGACGCCAAATTACGAACCCGATGGGACGCCGAAAGCGAAGGGTTGAAACGGTTTTGCGCTACTTTGCCACATGTACGTCGGTTAATGGCGCATATCCCAACGTATATGATTTTTGATGACCATGACATAACAGACGACTTCAATCTCACGGTAGGGTGGGAAAAAGGCATAAGCAGCTCCACGCTCGCACAAGCCGTTATTAATAACGGGATGCTTGGGTATTTTCTCTGCCAAGGCTGGGGAAATGACCCTGCGGCATTCGATGACAAATTCATGGACATCGTCGGTCGCTTTGTTAGCCACCCCGATTTAGAAAATTTTTCACACGTCTCTCAGCTTCTACAGCATTTTGAGCAATGGCACTACACGGTGCCGACCACACCCAAAGTTGTGGTCATCGACACGCGTACTCGTCGATGGCGGTCTGAATCCAGCGATAACAAACCTTCTGGATTGATGGATTGGGAATCACTCATGGACTTCCAACAGGACGTTTTCAACAATGAAGGCGTCGTGGTCGTGTCTCCAGCCCCCATGTTTGGTGTGAAATTTATAGAGACGCTACAACGAATTGTCACCTTTTTTGGCCATCCGTTGGCAACAGACTCTGAGAACTGGATGGCCCACCCAGGTTCCGCGAATGCGTTGCTCAACATTTTCAAACACCCCAAAACGCCGAAGAATTTTGTCATCCTTTCTGGCGATGTTCATTACTCATTCGCCTATGACATTCGATTACGTTTTCGAAAAGGCAGTCCGAGAATTTGGCAAATCACATGCAGTGGTTTTCGTAACCAATTCCCTGAGCCGTTTCTTTCAGTATTTGAATGGTTTGATAGAAAGCTATTTTGGCCTGAATCCCCCTTAAATGTATTTACGCGCCGTAAACGCATGCGTATTGAGCGAAGAAGGCCTGACAACGGCAGCAAGCAATACCTCGTGAATGCATCTGCTGTCGGAGAAGTAAGGTTAAACCTTGATGGCTCTCCTGCAGCCATCGGTTTATTGACAGGTCATGGCGAGCAAGTGACGTTTCTACCTATTGAAAACACGCCACACACGCAGGAAGAGACGTCCCTTGGATCCCTGCCACAGGATTGACTTCGATAGGCGGCTGAGAAATACTCCGCCCTTCGAAATTTGAAACAGGTGCCGCTATGTCTCGTCAACTTCAATACATTTATAAAGGTGAAACGAAAGTCATCACATTTTCGTTCCGCGAATACCACTCAGCACATGAGGCTGCGGCAGCCGCTGAAGGCATCGATCTCAGCGAGTTCTTGAAAATGGAACGTCAGTTGGAAGTCATTGCAGATGGTAAGGCAGTCAAAAACCATCGTGATAGCTACTTTAACAAGCTGGGCTTTGGCAAAATTGTGCTTTTGAAAAAAGAAGCCGAGTCAATCAAAGACAAACGCTAATCCCGACACCAAGCTCAATGGTGACATCATCTATTGGGCTTGGTCTGTTTTCCGCTCTACCTCGCAATAGATATCTCTCACTACCATCCAGTCCCACCTTTAAGAACACGCTACAACTTCTCTTTTTCGCTTCTGTAAAACGGGCAACCGCATCAGTATTTTAGTAAATGGTTTTGTACGCTTTTACTCCAAACATTCGCTGATATCAGTTTGCATAAATGACGTGTCTAGCATCTGTCTTCTTTGAACGTACGTTCGGCATGCTAAAACGTAAGCGCATTAAGGTACGAAGATTAGGCAACAGTGAAAAAATAATCATCACTAACTACGCTTAAACACAACAGATTTCCTATCGCGTCCAAACATGAAATCGGCAGCTTAAAATGTGTTGGACAGAAAAAATTACCAAAACAATGAATCTGGTATCACATCGTCAGGGAAGCTATTTCAATGTGTAAACGCGCTATTAACCTTTTGATTTTACTGTTTGCTTTCATCCATGCCCCGGCAACCCTTGCCTCTGTAGAAAAAACCCAGTCTTTTGAGAAAACGTTAAACGGGGTTCAGTCCATCCTCTATTCGGTGCCCATAAAGGCCAAAGCATTGCTCACGGAATTGGAGAAAGTAGAACTTAAACAGAACCAGCCATTACCTTTGCTCGTCAGGTATTACCTACAAAAATCCACCGTTGAGCTGCTTCTGAATAATCCCGACGATGCGATTGAATCTGCCACGCAAGGTATCGAACTGGCTAAAGGCGACCCACTTTTAAACTCAGACCGCTACTTGATGCAGCTCCGCCTGAGCCAAGCGCGTATTCTAAAAGGCGAAGAGGCCCTGGTACTCGATCAACTTGATCAACTTCTTTCCGAATCACAAGCGTTAAACGATCCCGCAATAACCGCCGAGATCCTTCTGGTCAAAGGACAGGCATACAAAGCTCAAAATGATTACGACGTTTCAATGGCCGCATTAATGAGCTCTTTAGAAGCAGCCAAAAACACGGAAGATCAGATACTCATAGAACGCATCGCCTCTAACCTTGGTGGGATACTGGTACAACTGAATGGATTCGATAAAGCCTCCTTGCTGTTAGAACAATCTTATCAGTTCTTCCAAACACGCAAGATGTCGTTTAACCAGCTTCTCGTGAAGCTCGACATGGCAGAATTAGCGCGAAAGCAGGGCAACAATAAACAAGCCCTTCTGGAATACAAACAAGCCCTTCAAATTGCACAGGTGCTTGGTGATGGTTCTCACCGATTTCGTATTAACCTCCAGATCGCGGACCTTCAGCTTCAGGCTGGTGATACCAAAAACATGATGCGCTATCTGAAATCCACAGATAACCTCAGAGAGCGAGAAACGATCCGTTTTTACATCAGTAAATACAATTACCTCAAAGCCAATGAAAGCCTGATTAATGGCGATTATCCGGCAACCATCGAGATCATTACGCCGCTCATTGCCGATCTCAGCGAGCTCCAACGGCTATATCGCTCTGAGCTTGCTTTGTACCTTGTCGCGTCAAAAGCCTATTTTGGCCTCGAAGACTACAAAAATGCGTATCTGACACTGCTTGATTACCAAAACCGCTTTAATACATTTAGTGCCGATGAGCAGGTCGACAATCTTGGACGGCAGCAAATGCTGTTTAACCTTGAAAAGCTAAAAGCCGAAAACCAGCATTTGAGCTGGAGCAATGTTTTACAGACACTTGAGCTGAAAACGAATGAGCAAAAAGTGGAGTACCTCAATCTGCTTGTGGTTCTCGGTATTGCCGCAACTGTTATCGCGTCATTGATAGCACTTTGGATAAATCGCAGACGCATTCGCTGGGGTAAAATCGCCAATACTGACAGCCTGACTGGCCTGCACAACCGCCGCTACCTCGCAGGTCAACTAGAACGACTGCAAAAGGAGATGGAGACCAACGACACACCTATCGGTTGTCTATTGCTAGATATCGATTACTTCAAAGTCGTCAATGACACTCACGGCCATCCTGTTGGTGACCAAGTGCTAGTCGGCATCTCCGAGCTATTCAAAAACAACCTCAGGCGTGACGATATTTGTTCACGCGTCGGGGGCGAAGAATTTATGATCCTGCTGCCAACAAGTGGCATAGAAGAGACCAACTCCATCGCAGAAGATCTTCGCCAACGCATCAGCGAAATAGCATTCTCCTCAGAAAGCGGTAGCAGTTTTAACGTTACTGCAAGTTTTGGCTCTATCGCTGTCGAAAGTACACAAACGTTGTCTGAGCTATACAGTACCGTCGATAAACTCTTGTATCGTGCAAAGCAAAACGGTCGGAACCGAATTGAAACCTATGCGGCGGCTGAAGATAACAATGCATCGCAATCAACCACGGATGAACCAATGACAATCAATGCTCGATTGTCACGCCGTGTAAGACGATTAAAATTTAGAGTGGCACAACATTTTAGCTGATCAGGCAAAGCGATAACGGCGTAAGATATGTAAAAGTCTGTCGGTGTTAAGCGCACCAATGACCCGCCAAGGAAAGGAGCCATCATGATCAAGTCATTCTTGATAGCGGCAGCATTGACCGCCTTATCCACCAGCGTATTCGGTGATGTCATACAATCAGACAAGCACACATTTAAGGTCGACACGGTGGCTAGCGGACTAAACCACCCCTGGTCACTGGTCTTTCTGCCCGACGGTGACATGCTGGTTTCAGAACGCAATGGCCAACTGGTTAAAATCAATCAAAGTGGCACCAAGACAGCGATAGACGGTTTGCCTGAAAATCTGGTAGCACGGGGACAAGGCGGCTTGTTAGGTCTTGCTTTGGCTCCTGATTTTGAACAAACGGGGACAATTTATATCGCGTTCAGTGAAAGCGGCGAATATCGTAAATCAGGGACATCAGTCGCGAAAGGCACTCTTTCCGGTACAACACTCACCAATATTCAAACCATTTTCCGTCAGTTTCCAAAGCTAGGTGGCGTGCGCCACTTCGGTGGACGATTGCTGGTGACGGATGATGCACTGTATGTCGCATTAGGTGACCGTGGGAACCAAGACAAAGCACAGCAAAATAATTCACACGCAGGCACCCTCGTCCGTCTTAATCTTGATGGGACCGCACATGCCGGCAATCCCTTCTTGGAAGATGCAGATGTATTGCCGGAAATCTACAGTTTCGGCCATCGAAACATTCAAGGAATGACCCTCAGTAACGATGGCAACATACTTTGGACACATGAGCACGGACCGCAAGGCGGTGATGAATTAAATGCCATTAAGCCGAGCACCAATTATGGATGGCCCACCATTACTTATGGTGTTAATTACGGCATTGGAACATCGATTGGTATCGGGACTAAAGCAGAAGGTATGGAGCAACCTCGTCATTATTGGGTGCCTTCCGTTGCACCTTCAGGCATGGAAATGGTTAAAGGTAGCCAGTTTACCCAGTGGACCGGCGATATTTTGCTGGGTTCGTTAAAATTCGGCTTGCTGATTCGCCTAGACATGGAAGACGGTAAGGTTGTAAGTGAAGAGAGGATACTAGAAGGCATGTATGGCCGTATTCGCGATGTCGTTGAAGCTCCAGATGGATCGCTGTTTCTTCTTACCGACAGTGCCAATGGAAAGGTGCTTCGATTAACAACGTTAAATTAGCCTTTATCCGCACAAGTGTAAACATTTATGTACAAGCATAGATTTCCAATTTTGCTGCGAATTAAGTGTGAAATTGGAAGTGCATCTCCAAGAAATTTTTGTAACATCAAAAGTTGCACTCTAAAAGTGATGCTTAGCCCACTGTTTAATAAAGGTTACTCAAGTTTTATTCAACTCGTAGACACCGCATTCTCGGATGGCTATAGTCTCACCATACAAATAAAAACAAAGTCATCTTTGCTTGCTGAAAATGAACAAACCCCGCATTTGCGGGGTTTAGTTCTTTCTGGGGATTGAAAAATTTAACAGCCACCACCTCGAAGAAGATCGCTGAAAACCGACAATAAAAAACACCGCCAAACGGCGGTGTTTTTTGATCTCGCTATCGTGACTATTTCTTCGCTGTTTTACTCTGAAGAACCTCAGCCATGACGGCAGAAAGCTCGTCGTTTGGATCGCCAGAAAGCTCCCAAGTGAACACACCTGCCAAACCTTGCTGTTTCGCCCACTCTGCTTTTGCTTCGATAGACCGTGCATCTTCAAAAGAGATAAAGACTTTCTTCTCCGGGTTCCAAAGATAAGGGGCTTCTGACTCTTCATCGTATCCGTATTGATAGCCCTGAGCCTTGCCGTAGTTCTTTTTCAGGTCCCAGTACATGAAATACCCAGGTTCACCCGTACCAAAGCTTGCGCCTTTCTCCGAAGAAAGATCAGCACTGGTCGTCGTGCCATCAAATTGAGAACCTTCCCAGCCACGGCCATAGAATGCCGCACCCAACACCAGCTTCTCTTTTGGAATACCCAGGTCGATCATCTGCTGAATAAATACGTCAGCCCCCATGCCCCACCAGCTGCGCTCAGTGGCATGCAAGTTGGTCAAGTGACCCGTTTGCGGCCCCCAGCCACCAAGGAAGTCGTAAGTCATTGCGTACATGTTGTCCATCAATGGCGCAACGGTTTTCCAATCCATGTAGGCCGCTTTCTGTCCCACACCAACGGCGGTAGAAAGCTCGTAATCTTTACCTGTCTTCTCAGACAGTGCATTTAATTCTGCTCTTAATGAAGTCACCAAAATCGTAAACGCGTCTTTTTCTGCGAGCTGCTGCTCTTCACCCATTTTGGTTTCTGGGTTCCAAGGTGACGTTGTCAAGCCACCGCCGCCAGGGTATTCCCAGTCAAGATCAATCCCGCCAAAGAAGTCATACTTTGCAATAAGCTCGACGGCTGTTTTCGCAAAGTGCTTAATTGATGCTTCGTCTTTTGCCATAGCATGGAAAGGCTCTGACATCGTCCAACCGCCAAAAGAAGGCAGAATGGTGACGTGAGGGTTTTCTGCTTTCAAATCCGCTAGCTGAGCAAAGTGACCTTCATACGGCACTTTTGAACGGACGCGACCAAAATCTTTCTCAAGTGCTGATTCTTTGTCCACCACAATGGCAGTAAACGGCTCCTTGCCTTTACATGCCTCTCTTACTTGCTCTTGAACGAGCTCTGAAGCTCCAGTGTGAGGTCCACACATGCTTAGGAAAGCATAAATAATGTGCGTTAAATTCTCTGCGGGAATATCATCAACCACATATGGGTTATCTTTGTTTGCGTATTGCCAGTCCGCGAAATAACCACCAACAACGTGATTTTCAGCAAAAGCTGGTGCTGCCAAACAGGCAGTCAATGCTGCACCTGCTATTATCTTTTTCATACAATCTCCTTGTGCTATACACCTAGTAACCGTCTAATTATTAAACGCTTTTACATTGAGAAAACTTTACGGACCCTAGGATTAACAAATTCATACTCATTGCGGTGCTAAGTTTGCGACCACTTAGGTTATTCGCACTTGAAATAGATGTAACAAAAAGAAAATTTGGACTGAAACGCACATTTCTGCCCTGCGTGTCATGATTTGTAATGCGCTTCGACGGTAACAACGATTCCGTTTTATTCATTGAAGCGGTATTCTTTTCGCTCTTTCTGGTTAAACGAATATTGTAGATAGCTGGCAGTATCGACATTCAAGGACAAAACATTGAGTAACCCACTCATTAGCATTGATATTTTTTACGTTATTGAAAGGCTATTGCCAGGAAAGCGGACGGTCGAACTTTTCCGTAACAACACGAAGCACCTTCCTGTCACCACATTGAAACTCGAGCATTGTGATTCGGCATCTGCCCTGCAACTCGCTTTGTATAAATACTGCAAAAACTACGCTTCGTTCTCTCAAGGTCAGCCACTCTCAGACAGCTATGCCATTGACGGAAAGGACGACGAGATCCAACCTGCAACCAATATCATCGCGGGGTTTATACGTGGTGCGTATTGGTGGGTAGAGCATTATCTGGAAATCTATCGAGAAGATTGGAGCGAAGACCAAAAAGCGCGATGGCTGAGAGATTTAAAGTTGTTAGTACAAGTCATTATCGGTATCGGAAATGCTAAAAAGGCGGAGTGGATCATCCGAAACCATAGTGCTATCAAAGCACTTACCTTCAACACACATATCAGTCCCTTCCTTCAGCATTACGACTAGTTTTCCAAAAGCACAATCCTATGTGGATTGTGCTTCATAGACTCTCTGACTGTCGTCGATTCGTCATCATTGCCTTCTATACTTCTGATCTTTGCATCAAATAAGTGCTGAACACACAGGTGAAACGGCTTAAACGCTACCAATACGAACGCTACGCTATCCTTTGTCGAGATGCGTACCCCAAAGCATTTGATCATCTCCAATACGGTTTTTCGCCAAACGGCAGAAAAGACATTACGAACCGTTGGGGGCAGACCATTATTCGCGTTCTATGGCGTGAAGACGGAGATGTTGTCGTCGTGTTTAAAGGCTCACAAAGCGTTTGGGATTGGTTATTAAATTTAGTGTTCGTTCCCAGTCGCGTAGACGCGCCTCAAGATGTCGGACACGTTCATTGGGGCTTTCACTTTCTATTACGCCAGCGCAGCCGCGTTAAACGTCGCTTCTTACACCAAGATTTTGTAAAACTCTCCACCAGCCAACAAGCTGAACTTGAGCAGTCAGTGCAAGGGGGAGACTTTCAGGGATACACCGTCATGGAGTCGATAGAATCAACCGTGCTCCCTCTTTTAAAGCAAGGTAAACGGCTGTCATTAACGGGGCATTCTTCCGGGGGCAGCATGGCTATTATCGCTGCAGAAATACTGGAACAAAAATACCCTAATGCAGTTAAGCGAGTAGTTACCTTTGGCCAGCCTGCTACGGGGTATTGGAACTTCAAGCGTCTGTACCGCCTTCAAAACAAAACTTACCGTATTTGCTGCGACGTCGACATTGTGACATTTCTACCCGGAATTCCGCTGCTGTTTTGGCACGTGGGCGACCTCCTTTGGCTTCATAACGATCGCATCTATCGCAACATGCCTTCTTTTGTTCGCATCATTAGAGTGCTCACCAGTTGGCTAATTCGCCCAATTGCTTATCATTTCATGGACAAGTACATTCGCCGCAAAGACTATTTTGATAAGCATTAACCCATGAGCGCGTATCATATTTGGACCATTGCGCTCAGGTTTAATCCAAAGCATGACGTACCACTTGCCAGCCATCTTTTTCCACGCAAGTCACCTAGCGATAAGAACCTTTCTATTCCGGCGATCTTTCATTTCTCATTCTTTTTTAGTCCCTGTATTCATACTATCCATGATTATGTCTAGTTTTCGATTCACCTGTTTCTAACCCGTATAGTCTTTGAGACTTATCGTGTTTTAATTAAAAAACACCAAAAATCCATATGTCTCATTTGTGAGAAAGACATTCATCCCATCCATCAATACTCTCAAGTCAGTTGTAACGTAGTTTCATTTACTTACTTAAATTTGTCTTACGCAACCAAGAACTATAGCCGGATGATATCGGCAAGACGGTAAGGCGCAGTAACTCTTAAGGGTTCCTAATTTAAGAGTAAGGTTCGCTAACTGGAAAGGATTAAGGTATAGCCCATGATGAAGAAGACGCTGCTTTCTGCTGCAATCCTCGCAGGCACAATGACATCCATGCAAGCAATGGCAAATTGTGCAGGGAACATATATTCCATGAATGCTGGCCGCGGTCATGTTGGTTTATTGATGGATATTCAAGAGCTCAAAAAAATGGGTTCTAACTATTTTGGTGACTCTTCAACACGAGAGGAATATCACTCCCGTGCACTGTTCAGCGCATCATCAATGTCCTACGACCGTATTACCGATCGCCTCTATTACACAAGCGCACCACAGCCAACGTCCTACCATATCGACGACCCAAAAGCCGATGTAACCGCTGATGAATATAAGAGTCTCGATCTTCACGCCAGAACGCTAAAACCCTATCAGCTAGCCTACATGGATCCCGCGACAGGCAACCATGTTGCAGGCCCTACAGTAAACAAACAAATCCTGAGAATGGCGTTTAATCCAGACTCAAGCGAGCTCTATGCATCTGACTCTCAAACCATTTTTAAAGTGGATCCTTCAACCGGTGCAATTACACATATTGGCAACTTTCCGCAAGATTTAAAAAATGGCGGTTTTACTAACTGGGGTGACTTTGTATTCCAAGATGGTGAGCTTCTATTTGTCACCAACAACCGTACGTTTTCGGTGAATACCACCAACGGTTCGTTGACAATGAAAGCCTTCCACTTCATTGACTTTGTCACAACTGCAACCTTGGATCAAAACGGTCAAATGATGGTAGCGGCAAAGAACCAGAACGTATCAGGCAACGTGAATAGCAATATGCTGTTCCGCTTGAAGCCATCTACGGGTGAAAAAGTCTTGGTCGGTCTGTTTCCTAGCCGCATCAGTGCGATGGGTACGGTAACATCAGAAGACCACACCTGTTATGACAAAACGGTATTCCCAAGCGATGAGAAATCCGAGGTGTCGGGTATTTCCGCCAATGCAAGCTCTGTGAATGAGGGTTCTACGGCTTATTTCACTGTTTCGTTTGATAAAGCGACAGCCAATGACACAACCAAACTGACCTTAGCCTTGGTCAACGGCAGTGCGGTGCTTAACAGCGACTACCGCAATACGGTTGCCCTGCTTTACTCTGACAATACGACAGGCTCAGCAACCCTCTCTTCTACTGGAACACAAATTACCCTTCCGAAAGGCGTGACTAGCGTGCGGGTCGGTGTACCTACGGTGAATGACTCAACACATGAAAATAACGAGTACTTCACCATGCAAGGCTGGATCAATACCGATAAGAGTGACCAAGGCTCTGCAAACGTCACCATTATTGATAACGACCCAGATGTGCATACTCTGCTAACTCAAGCAGCACAAAACAGTGGTGTCTGGTGGCATGGTAGCCGTGGCGGGAATCTATTTACGAAAGATCAATGGATTCGAGGCGTACACGCCAGAATTAACGGTACGATCCCAGCAGGCACAACCTTGGAATTCTATAAAACTAATGGATTCCTTCGTAGCTACACCATTAATGGCGGTGGCCTGTACTATGAACAACATAGTAATCATGAGCGTTACTACTATGCAGGCGACATCGCATGGGCACGTTTGAAAGGGCCAAATGGTCAATACTACAACGTGAAAACAGGACACCGAGCGCAGTTGCATTGGAACAAAGACGTTAACTGTTCAAACGGTTGTTGGTCTCGCATTTATAACTAAGCAGACACATTGATTAAAAAAGGAGCGAAATATCGCTCCTTTTTTTTTTATCGTTTTGACTTGCTGCGCTGCAGAAACTTATCGAGTTCATTCGCGAACATTTGGCGATCCTGTTGGCTTATTGCCGCTGGTCCACCCGTTTGGATACCGCTCGAACGCAGCGTATCCATAAAATCACGCATATTAAGACGCTGGCGAATGTTTTCTGGGGTGTACAATTCACCTCGCGGATTCAAAGCAACACCTGACTTCTCAATAACCTCAGATGCCAAAGGAATATCCGCCGTAATCACAAGATCACCCGCTTCTACACGACGTACGATTTCGTTATCAGCAATATCAAAACCCTTTTCAACCTGCACGCTACGAATGAAGCGAGAAGGCGGAGTTCGCAACGCCTGATTCGCCACTAAAACCAACGGTGTTTCCGTGCGGTCTGCCGCACGATAAAGGACTTCTTTAATTACTGTTGGACACGCGTCAGCATCCACCCAAATCGTTGTCATAATGGTCTATCTCAAAAAAGTTTGAACGAACAGTATCAGCGAGGGCTTTTTAGCGCAATCAAAGCCTGTTATTCAGGCTTGCCCGCCGGTTGAGACGCATAGAACGCTGCGATGTCCGCCATGTCTTGTTCAGACAATACCGTCATCTGTTGTTTCATCATCAACCCCAATGCGTTTGTACGCTCTCCGTTTTTGTAGGCCAGCATGGCGTTATAGAGGTAAACAGCATTTTGACCGTTGATGTGAGGGTAAGCGTCAACGTTTGTATACCCCGTCGCACCGTGGCAAAACTGGCAAGTATACGCTTTTTGTTGACCCAATTCGGCATCGCCTTTTGGTGCTGCAATCGCAGTTCCTGTTGATAACACCAGAGCAAAGAATGATAACGTTTTTAGTTTATTGAGCATGCTTGTTTCTCCTTAAAGCACGCCTAGCATGTATCACATGTGCCGTCTTCACCTTGTGTGGGATCAATCAAACGCTGTTATTCATTCCTAACCACATATTTTCCGAGCTAGCGCAAAGGTCATATCCATCAGAGTGCGCATGAAATCTTGTTTTATGTCGTTTTTTTAGCGTATGTCGTCCATATGACATCTTTTCTTCATTCCGTGTTCACTAACATTTAACAATGAAGCACCAATATTTGCTTCCGTATTGCATACCCAAACACGCTGAAGTAACTCGGTTTTAGAAGGAGTCATCATTCTCTTAACCATCGAGTCCTCACAGCATGAGCCATTCTATATTATTGGCCCTCGATGCCTAACTGGATGCATTGGCACATTCCCTATGGGCAAATCGAATACTGCATCTTCTCGCTGTTTGGGAACGTAGAAATGTCGTGTAAATAAAATAAAGGAAGATACCGTGAGCGAACATACTCAACACAACGATCAGCGTGAATTGGACCACGAACCCGAATTTAACCGCTTCATTGATGCAGCCATGAACCGTCGAAACTTCCTACGCACCGCCAGTGCAGCGGGTACGGTTGCTTTTTTTGCAACGGCTCCCGTTGCTAAAGCTGTGGCTGAATCCATGGACAACAGCAAATTAATGGGCTTTACCGCTATTCCTGCTTCAACCGCAGATACGGTTATCGTGCCTGAAGGGTACGTCGCGGAACGCGTTGTCTCTTGGGGCGACCCGCTGTTTCCTACCTCACCAAAATTTGCACAGAGCAACGATTCGAAAGCACAAGAAATGCAATATGGTGACAACACAGACGGCATGACCTTCTTCCCATTGTCCGAAGATCGCGCCGTTCTCGTTGCGAACAACGAATACACCAACAACGAATATCTCTATAAACACCAAGGCAAAAACATCACCGCTGATGACGTACGTAAGTCTCAAGCTGCTCATGGTGTCTCTATTATCGAGTTGGTTAAAAAAGACGGAAAATGGCAAGCGAATGTGGATGGTCGCTTGAATCGAAAAATCACCGCATACACGCCGATGGAAATGACCGGCCCCGCTGCAGGCCATGACCTGCTAAAAACAGCCGCGGACCCATCAGGTAAGAAAATCCTTGGTACGTATAACAACTGTGCAAACGGCCAAACGCCTTGGGGCACGTACCTCGCGTGCGAAGAAAACTTCAATGGATATTTTGCTGCCTCTAAAGAGGTAGAGCTCAATGACGAATACAAACGTTATGGCGTGAAGAACAAAGATTGGGGTTACGACTGGTGGAAACACGATGACCGTTTCGATATTTCCAAAACCCCGAACGAGCCGAATCGCTTTGGTTGGGTCGTTGAAATCGACCCGATGGACCCAAATTCAACACCAAAGAAACGCTCCGCACTAGGACGCTTCAAACACGAAAACGCTGCGATGACAATCAATGGCGACGGGCATGTTGTGGTCTATCTGGGTGATGATGAACGCGGTGAACACCTTTACAAGTTTGTCTCCAAAAATAAATACACTCCAGGCGACTTAGCCGCTAACCGCAACCTGCTCGAAGACGGTACCTTGTATGTTGCCAAATTCACCGGCAAAGAAGGTGACCTAAACGGTCAGGGCGAATGGGTTGAACTGTCGTTTGGCCAAAATGGGTTGACGCCAGAAAATGGCTTTAACAGCCAAGCAGAAGTCATGATTTTTGCGCGCAAAGCAGCGTCTCACGTTGGGGCAACAACCATGGATCGCCCTGAGTGGGTGGCGGTACACCCCGACAACAAAACTGCGTTTTGTACGTTGACCAATAACAAATACCGCGGTGCGAAAGAGACGCAACCACTCAATATCGCTAATCCTCGCGAGAAAAATCCGTACGGTCATATCATCCGTTGGGCACCAAAAGGTGGCGATCACACCGCGTCTGAATTTGATTGGGATATCTTTGTGATGGCCGGTAACCCTGAAGTACAAGAAGGTCTGATGGCAGGTACGCCGAACGTGAACAAAGACAACATGTTTAACAGTCCGGACGGTATTGGATTTGACGCGGCAGGTCGCCTTTGGATTCAGACTGATGGTAAATACTCAAACGAAGGCAAGTTTGCTGGAATGGGTAACAACCAAATGCTCTGTGCGGACCCAAGTACAGGGGAGATTCGCCGATTCCTAACCGGCCCTATCGCATGTGAAATTACCGGCCTCGCGTTCTCTCCAGACTACAAAACCATGTTTGTCGGCATTCAACACCCCGGAGAAAGCCTTGCGCCCTCACACTTCCCTGATGGTGGCGATTCCATTCCACGTTCAACAGTGATGCGCATTACACGGAAAGATGGCGGTGTTATCGGGGCTTAAGCCTGTATCAAAATCTACGCCCCGACATGTCGGGGCTTTTTTGTCGCTATGTTTCACTCTAAGCGGGATTGAAGCCTAACCGAACGCATACTGGTGCTGCCATGAGATAAACCCAGCACAGGGAAGTCCAGCATGTCGTCCTCCTGACGCATGCCGAGTGTATACAGCAATGGCCAAAAGTGATCGGGGGTAGGAATCCCCATTCTTACCTCTTCTCGCATTGAGAGATAATCAAGTAACGATGCAATGTCTCCTTGCACAAGACAATGTGCTATTTGGCTGTCAGCCACGAGTGCCCACGGATGTGCCATTGATTCTTGTCGGTCAAACAACGCAAGGTTATGAACGACATTTCCACTTGCAACAACGAGGATATTTTCGTCTCTCAAAAATCGAAGTTGTTGTCCGCGCTCATAGTGCTGCTCTTCAGTTAAAGTCAAATCCAAGCTCAGCTGAAGCACTGGGATTTCGGCATCCGGATACATATGCCTTAAGACTGTCCAACTGCCATGATCTAAGCCCCATCGTCTGTCCAAGGACAGTTCGAAAGGCACGTTTTCGGCTATTTGCCTTGCGATGTCAGGAGCCCCTGGCGCAGGGTAATGAATATTTTCCAATCTCTCATCAATGGGTCCAAAATCATGAAGCGTGTGAGGATTAGCTAACGCGGTGATCCGCGAACCATTCGTTACCCAATGAGATGATATACAAAGGATTGCTTTGGGTACTGGAATGTCTTCGGCAATGGCCTTCCATGCCTGAGTGTATCTATTGCCCGTCAACGTGTGCGTTGGTGCGCCATGACCAATAAAAAGCGCGGGCAGTGGTGCATGTCGATCAAAAGACATACGCATCTAAACGTCCTCGTTTAAGAGTGTAAACCTCGATGCATGTGACAACGTCACATTTATTATTTAGTTTCTCCTATCCCACACTAATGATCTGGTCTTTATAAAAAAACAGTTTCTGCCGAAATGACTATTCGTCAAAATAGAACAATCCAACATAACGCGTTTTCGTTCATCACTCGTACTGATCACTATCAAGTCGTACTAAATCTACCTGCGACTGTCTTAATTAGTCCTTGCTTATGCACCTCGACTCGCTTCGAACCCTCTTACTTTGTCGCTATTGCAAGATTCCAACGAATATTCATATGCATACAGCGGCAAAATATCCCACACCTGTTAGCGTTATTTCTGGACAGTGATTCGTACGGTAAATCTGACGGATCACGTCCAACGATTTACTCACACAAGTACACCAAATAGGTATCTGAGCCTTACTACCCAGAATCTTTAATTTAAGAGGTTAGCAATGAAAAGGACATTACTTGCAACACTCATGTTGGCTGCCGGAGCGTCTGCACCTGCGATGAGCGCGCAATGCGACGGCGATCTGTTTACCATGAATGCAGGCCGCGGTGCTGTCGGCGTTCTGGTCGATGTCGACGAAGGAGCAGCCCGAGCAGGCGGAAGCTACTTTACTAACGCGGTGCTTCGGGCCGAACTCAATTCTCGTGCCTTATTCGCCGCGTCAGCCATGGCGTATGACAGTTCAACTGACCGTATCTATTACGCCAGTACACCGACCCCCCAAAGCTACCATATTGCAGCGACAAACAATGGTGACTTCACCGCTGAAGAGTTCCAAGCTCTCGGTTTGCATGCAAAAGGGCTAAAGCCTTTTCGTCTAGCTTACTATGACGTTCAACTGGGAACGCATCATGATGTCGGAACAACGCGCTTTGAAATCAAACGCATGGCATTTGACCCGGATACAAACACACTTTATGGCTCAGATCGCGCAAGGCTATTTACCATCGACGCATCGAGCGGCACACAAAGCCAGATCGGTCTGCTTGATGCCAGCCTTCGAATTGCTGGCTTTACCAATTGGGGGGACTTTATATTCTCTGATGGAGACCTATTGTTCGTCACCAATACCCGTGCATTTTCTATCGACACCGGTGACGCAAGTAGCCAGTTGGAGTTCTTCCATAAAGTCGACTTGGTTACCGCAGCAACCCTCGATCAGAATGGCGAAATCCTCGTTGCAAGCAAAAACCACAATGTTTCAGGGTCACCGAATACCACCAACCTTTGGCTACTAGACCCGCCTGCGATGCCAGGTGATTTTGCGGCTGAAGCTTATGGTGGACTTGTCCCTATGCGTGTAGATGCCATGTCAATGACGGACTCAGGTACTAACGACTGTTACCCACCTCAGTTTGTTGATTAGCCCAATTTTGGCGACACTTGTACGCCTTTCCGGTTTTCACCAAACAGGAGCCAGCCTAACGGCTGGCTTTTTTATGCATTGTCGTGGGGAGTGAGAGGGAAAAAGAAGTGGAAGACCCATGCAGGCCCAATGAGAAGAAACTGAACATCTTTAAAAAAAGAGGGCTTTTTCCCTTCAATATGATGTCCGACAAATTGCAATATCCACAGCACGACAAACATGGCGATTGAGAGAACAAGAATGTCGATGTTTGCACTTTGGAGCTCTACCAACACCATGGTACAAAACGCAGAAAATGCGGCCATAACAACAAACGCTTTGAATGACAACACCAGATAAAACACCAAGACCATTGCCAACACAATGAAGTACGGTGCTATCGCTATGTCCGAGAAATGCGATGAGGGGATCTCCCAAAGCAGGCCAGCGACAGAAAAGAAAATTCCCGGCACTGCCACTTTGTGGATTTTTTGATTGATGGGGTTCTGATGACTTTCCCCATACTCTTCAAACCATTCTTCGAGTGATTTCATCCTTGACGCCCCTCGCGCAGTTAATCGTGTTCTCGCACCATATAAACAAAGTGCTCGTCCTCGCGTACATACTCAAACCCAAACGCACGGTAGAGCACTTCAACACGGTTTCCTTGCAAATAGCATAAGCGAACTGGCTTGCCCATTTCCTGCGCGATAGCGAGATTTTCTTTCAAGATGTGACTGCCTATACCTTTTCCCTGATAGGCAGGCAGAATGAAAAACCGAGAGAAATAACAATGGTCTTCATGAACCTCAAAGAGGAAACAGCCAATTGGTTGGCCATCATGTTCAATAATTTGTGGTAATGCGGCAGCGAGTTCTTCCTGATGGATGCTAAATTGCAACGCTTCGTCCCAGCCCCAAATCCGCGCAACAGAATCACCTTCAGCCGCTTTTTTAAGATCGAAGAGAAAATCAAAATCGTCATTAGAGGCAAGACGATGTGAAAGGATATTCATTTGGATAAATCACGAGAGTGTTGAAAATATATCAAGAACAACTGGTAGTACCGACAAAACCAACAGACCTGACATGGCGTAATTAAACACCGCCCTTCGCGTTGGCGATGTCAGCACCTTCTTGAGTGCCGAGCCGAATAATAGCCAAATGCCGACGCTAGGAAAGGAAATGAGGAAAAAAGTTATCGCGATGGTCAGATTTTGCGCGTAATAGCTCTCACCAAGGGTTGTAAACGCCGCAATAGCACCGGTAGCCACCACCCATGCCTTGGCATTTACCCATTGAAAAAGTGCACCTTTAAGGAACGATAGCGGTTTTGCTTCACTGCCGACGGAAGAAAGTTCTCCAGAGCGGGCAATGAGATACGCAAGATAAAGGAGATAGGCAGTTCCCACGCATTTAATGATGAAATGCAACTCAGGAAACGTTTGGAATATTTGCCCAAATCCAACACCGACGAGAAAAAGCATCAGCGCGAACCCAAAACAGATCCCGCACATGAGTGGTAAACTTCGTCGAACGCCATAATTCGCGCCCGACGACATTAATAGCAGGTTATTCGGCCCAGGAGTGGCTGACGCAGATATGGCAAATAACGTAACCGCAACAATGTACTCCATGAACAATCCTCCCTGACCTTAAGATCAGATGGAGTGCGGTTGGTCGGTTTTCAAGGAGGATGTAAGCGCAATATCAAAAAAGGCACAGTAACTGTGCCCTTCATCAATCTTGGGGTCGATTACGCAACGCCATGACCTTTTGACGCTACCCAAATGCGATACCACTGTTCGTGAGACAGGCTGATTTTAGTTGCTTCAACCGCTTCCGCGACACGCTCAATTTTTCCGCTTCCAATAAGCGCAACAGGTTTTGAAGGTAACGCCATCACCCATGCATACGCAACCTGATCGATGCTGCTTGCGCCAACTTCGCCGGCCACTTGTTCAAGTGCCGTTCGCACTCGCAAGGTTTGCTCATCGGTACCATTGAACAGGCGACCACCGCCAAGAACCGACCATGCCATAGGTCTAACACGCGCTTGCTGAAGCATATCTAATGAGCCGTCTTCCAACGCACTCAAGTTAAATGGATTGATTTCGATTTGGTTGGTCACCAACATATCCGGTACGCGAGATTGCAACAATGCCAATTGAGAAGGCGTAAAGTTTGACACACCAAAGTGTGCGACTTTTCCGCTTTGTTTAAGTGCATCAAACGCGTCAACCACTTCATCAGCATCCATCAGCCAATCTGGGCGATGGATCAGAAGCACATCGATGTTCTCAATGCCCATGCGAGACAACGACAAGTCAACAGAATCCAAAATGTGCTGTCGGCTCGAGTTGTAGTGAGACACTTCTGGGCGACCATCAACCGGAGGGACTGGCACAATGCCACATTTAGTGATGATTTCAATCTCATCACGAATGCTTGGCTGAATCTTAAGTGCTTCACCAAACAAGGTTTCACAAGGTGGTCTGCCGTAAACATGCGCATGATCGACAGTTGTAATGCCTAAATCCATGTGAGATTTCAAAAAGGTCAATCTTTCCTGAGGGCTCATCCCCCACTCAGCCATACGCCAGTAACCCTGCACAAGTGCCGAGAAAGAAGGCCCCTCTGGTGACATAAGAACGTTTGAAACTAGGGACATAACAACTCCAATTTGCTAATTACGAATCTGGTCGAGTAAAAAATTTGCGGTTAACCGCTTTCTCGCGCAGATAAAGGTAGAACGGCAATCCAAAAGAAACACCAATGACGAGTGTACCCGCAATAGCCAGCGTTCGGTAACGGATCTGGTGCCGATCACCATCGGTGATAATGAATACTATCAGGGTGATAGCAGCAATAACAACATCGACCCAAGCAAAGATGCTAACCGGATTTCGTGTGAGATCGGCAATAAATTGGGACGGATTTACACCATTTTCGATTAACCACGGCAAAAAGGCTGCATAAGGAAAAATCGCCCCCATAATTGCAACAGTCAAATAGAAAAATGGCATCCTTCCCTCCGGAGTTTACCGTGGTTTCGTTAATCCATAGATCGCGTGGTCAACAATCCGTCCATTGAGGTTTTCTGCCTGAGTGATAACCCCCTCAAGAGAGAACCCTAACCGCTCGCATAGTCGACGACTTGGCGTATTTCCCGTTGCTACGGCTATCTCGATTTTCGTCAGCTTTAACTGATTAAATGCAATATCCGTCAGTGTGGTGACGCAACGTGATGCGATGCCTTTTCCTTGAAAGTCCTTACTTAGCCAATAGCCAATCACCACTTTCTTCAATGATTGAGAAATCACGTTAAAACTGACGTTTCCAACGACTTCGCCCTTATATAACATGGCACAAGTCATCGACTTACCTTCCGCATACCCTTTTAGCGACGACTCGATAAACGCGCTAAAAAACGCCTCACCATCTGCATGTGGCGGCCACGCCAGCCATTCTGCCAAATAGTCTCGCTCTCGCTTTACAATCGAAAAGTAGGACTTTGCAAAAGAAGGCTGAACCAACGCCAGAGCAACATCTTCATCGACTTGGGAAATAAACACAGGAAACCCCCTCATAACGCTATTGAAACTCACGATAGCAAGTCTCTATACCCAAACAACTTGAACCCTGCATCTTCAGGTTGTTTGGGTATATATGTTCAATAAAAACGCGACAAACAGAACACCAAAATGACTAAAACTTGCCTCAACACCAAAAAACAGCACTCAGGTGCAACTTTTTTAGTTTAAGACCAAATAAAACATGATATTTATCATGTCGTTAACGAAAAACCACACATTTCATTAAGAAAAGTGTTTCTACTTAAGCACATCCGAAGATAGTATGACGGAAGTCACAAATTGTCTCTTAGCGAAACACGTCATCTTTCACTCAATATTGAGTGCAATAAGTTAGACAAAAACAAGCAAGAAAGCTTATCACCTCAGTTTTTCGCACTCAGCGAGCCATTTTCGATATCTTTTCTTATTTTGTTTTGGGTTAACACTTACGATGACTTTAATTGATTTTGCGGACTCCGCTTGGTCCGTTGTCCCGCCATTCTTGGCGGTTGTCCTTGCCGTAACAACGCGCCGCGTACTCCTGTCTTTAGGCGTAGGTATCTTGTCTGGTGCCTTCATGCTCAGCGACAACTCCGTCCTTGGCGGGTTGCACTACCTTGCAGGAAAACTACTTAACCTTGTTTGGACCGACGGCGCAGTGAACGCTGACAACGTAAACATGATCATTTTCATGCTACTGTTGGGTTCGCTGATCAGCTTGATGAGCATTTCGGGTGCCACACAGGCTTTTGCAAATTGGGCCGAGAGAAAATGTGCAACACAACGAAGTGCAAAATCTCTGACCGGATTGATGGTCTTCATCTTTTTTATCGATGACTTTTTCCACTGTCTTTCTGTTGGTGCGATATGTCGCCCGATCACCGACCGCTTTAAGATATCTCGCGCAAAACTTGCTTACCTTCTTGACTCAACGGCGGCACCAATGTGTGTGCTTATGCCGATCTCTTCCTGGGGCGCATATATCATTGCCCTGATTGGTGGCGTGCTTACCGCTTTAAGCATCACTGATATCAGTCCTATTGGTGCATTTGTCTCCATGGTGCCGATGAATTTGTACGCTATTTTCACCCTTATCATGGTTGTCAGCGTCATCGCATTCAAACTTGATATCGGTGCAATGAAAAAGCACGAAGACATGGCGATGGAAGGACAGCTTTGGGATGAATCTAAAGGCCGCCCTAAAGGATTAGACGTTCAAGTAGAAAATGCGGGTAACGGTGGCATGATTGATATGGTGCTGCCAATCCTGACACTGACAGGGGCAACCGTGTTCTTCATGGTGCAATCTGGTGCGGAGTACCTATCCAGTCACCATCTGCCATTCGCGTTAATCGCCGCATTGGAGCATACCAATATTGGTTCTTCACTGGTGTACGGCGCATTAAGCAGTCTTGCGGTGTCAATTCTGTTAGCTCTTCGTCTAAACCTAAGCACCAAAAACTGGCTTCAGGCGTTGCCTAAAGGCGTATCTGCGATGATGCCAGCCATTATTATCCTGTTCTTTGCTTGGACAATTGGTGCCGTCGTGCGCGACATGAAAACAGGTATGTACCTCGCGTCTCTGTCTGAAGGAAACCTGCCATCCGCCTTGCTGCCAGCGGCAATCTTCCTTCTCTCTTGTGTCATGGCATTTGCGACGGGCACCAGTTGGGGTACGTTTGGAATCATGTTGCCTTTGGCAGGTGATATTGCGGCAGCAACAGACATTGCAATGCTTTTACCGATGATGTCCGCAGTGTTGGCTGGCGCGGTATTTGGTGACCACGCATCGCCTATTTCCAGTACCAGTATTCTGTCGGCGACAGGTGCGGGTTGTCACCATATTGACCACGTGATGACGCAACTTCCTTACGCCGCCACCGTGGCGTTCGGCGCGCTGTTGGGCTATCTCGCTATCGGGTATACACACTCAGCATGGATGGGCTTCGCTGTTAGCAGCATTTGGTTTGCTGTGTTCTGTGCATTTGCACTGAGAAAACAAAAAAGCCGAGGTTCGGAACCGGTTCTGTCTTAAGATAAAAAAGTGTTGCTAAAAAGGGCGTTTATACGCCCTTTTTTATTCTCAATCATAGGTAATTGGCCACTTCAATCAGGTTACCGTCAGGGTCACGAAAGTATATAGATAGGATATTTCCAACGGCCCCTGTTCTTTGCACTGGTCCTTCTTCAACAACGACACGCTGACGAGCAAGGTGGGCCTCAATATCATTTAGCGGGGTTTCGCTGATAAAGCATAAATCGGCACTGCCGGCTTGAGCATGTTGCGCATTCGGCTTGAATTCTTTGCCTCGTTGATGAAGATTAATCTTCTGGCTACCAAATTTGAGTGCTTTTCGACCATCGCCAAACGAAACAACCTCCATGTTCATTACACGCTGATAAAACGACAGCGATGTTTCAATGTCATTAACCGTCAACACCAAATGATCCAACCGAGAAATCTGCATTTTTAACTCCGCCTAGCCATAGGATGATCTGAATTCAACTCAAGCAAGTCCCACAAATTTCCGTACAAATCTTGGAAAACGGCAACCGTTCCATAATCAGCTTGCTTGGGCTCTCTAACGAAGTGAATCCCCTCTTTCACCATGCGCTGATAATCTCGCCAGAAGTCGTCGGTGTTCAAAAAAAGGAAAACACGACCGCCAGCCTGATTACCGATGAAGCTAACCTGTTCCGGCTTAGACGCTCTTGCTAGTAAAAGCGTAACGCCTTGAGAACCCGGAGGAGACACGACCACCCAACGTTTGTCCTGCTCAGGCTGATAAGTGTCTTCTACCAAGTCAAATTGAAGCTTATTAACATAAAAATCAATTGCTTCATCATAGTCTTCAACCACGATTGCAACATGGACGATGGCTTGTTTCATCGGTAATACTCCACCACTAGGACAAACAGAGAGTGTAAAAAAATCCGCAACCTTATTCTGTCTCTTTTCGCTGAAAGCATCTCAACTATTAAACAACGAAATAAAATTCATATCTATTAACGGCATCACTAAAAACGGTTTAAAAGAATTAAATTAGCACTAAAAAATTCACATCCAATTCAAAAGAAAACCTCATGCGCGAATTATATTAACCTTCAATATTAGTGAGTTAATACACCATCACAAAAAATTATCACTAATACCATTATTTTTTCCAATCATAGCAATCGAAATATTCCTTTATATGTTTTTCACATCCTATTTCTATACTCACCCCAATGAGAGGAGAAACAGCCACAGAAGTAAAAAACACCAATGAATCATAACCGTAAGATTTTCCGACTCGTCATGACCTTATTTGATTATGAGGTAAAATTACGTCACCCAATAAATAACGAGGGATTTAGTAATCTCTAATAAAAGTAAAAGCCCCTTTCAATCGTTTAATTATCACCGATATTACGTTCGGAAAAATCGAACAAGTTTCACAGTTACATCAATTAAAAACATAGTCGCAATGTAGAAAAAGGAAATATACACATGTTTAAACAAACACTTTTATCTATCGCATTGTCGAGTGCGTTAATTTCAGCCCCATCTATGTCAGCTGGCGACCCAAAATCAAATCAATTTTGGTGGCCAGACCAACTGAACCTCGCCCCACTTCGTGATCATGGGCAAGCGTCAAATCCAATGGGCTCAGACTTTGATTATGGGGCAGCATTTGAAACCCTCAATCTTGCTGATGTTAAGAAAGATATCGCCACTGTGCTTACCAACTCACAAGATTGGTGGCCAGCCGATTACGGCCATTATGGTCCCTTTTTCATTCGAATGGCATGGCACGCTGCAGGGACCTACAGGGTCAGTGATGGACGTGGTGGCGCAGGCGGAGGACAACAACGTTTCGACCCCCTTAATAGTTGGCCCGATAACGGTAATCTCGACAAAGCGCGTCGATTACTTTGGCCCGTTAAGCAAAAATACGGGGCTGCCCTTTCGTGGGCGGATCTGATGGCACTGACGGGTAACGTAGCCCTCGAGTCTATGGGATTCAAAACCTTTGGCTTTGCGGGTGGCCGAGAAGATGATTGGGAACCAGATTTTGTCTATTGGGGTCCCGAAGAAGCCTGGCTTGATGACCAACGCCGTGATGAAAAAGGCAATCTGATTCAGGGGCTAGGTGCAGTCCAAATGGGCCTTATTTACGTGAACCCTGAAGGCCCAGGCGGCAACCCTGATCCAATCGCTGCAGCGCGCGACATTAGAATGTCCTTTGGCAGAATGGCGATGAACGATGAAGAAATTGTTGCGCTAATTGCCGGTGGCCACACCTTCGGGAAAGGTCACGGTGCACACAAACCTGAAGAGTGTTTAGGCGCGGCACCTGCCGGTGCGCCGATTGAAGAGCAAGGCTTTGGTTGGAAAAACACGTGTGGTGAAGGTAGCGGTAAAGACGCGATCACCAGCGGGCTAGAAGGCGCGTGGACAGTGACCCCTACTCAATGGACAACGAATTATCTTGATAACCTCTTCACGTTCAATTGGGTTCTTTCAGAAAGCCCCGCAGGTGCAAAACTGTGGGTTCCAGATACCGACGCGGCGGCTCAAATGGTGCCCGATGCGCATGACCCTAACAAACGCCACGCACCTATCATGTTCACCACCGATTTAGCCGTCAAAGAGGACCCACAATTTCGAGAAATCGCAGAGAATTTCCGTAAAAATCCTGACGCCTTCGAACTTGCATTTGCAAAAGCCTGGTTCAAACTTAACCATCGAGATCTGGGACCACGTGCGCGCTACATTGGTGATGAAATCCCCGAAGAGATCCTTGTGTGGCAAGACCCCATTCCTGATGTGAATCACCCATTGATTTCTGATGCGCAAGCCGAGCAGATTAAATCTCAAATCCTTGCTTCCGGATTGAGTGTTCCAGAACTTGTTCGCACAGGTTGGGCGTCAGCCGCCAGCTACCGAGGAACTGACATGCGGGGCGGGGCAAATGGCGCACGATTAGCCCTCGCTCCGCAAAAAGACTGGTCCGTTAACGACCCGGACGCATTGCAGCGCGTGCTGAAAACCCTGAAAAACATCCAAAAAGACTTTAATGCTTCCTCAGGAGATACCAAAGTATCGCTCGCTGACGTTATCGTGCTTGCTGGTAATGCGGGCGTTGAAAGAGCAGCCAAAGAAGCAGGGGTCGACATCGATGTTCCCTTTACTCCCGGCAGAATGGATGCCTCTCAGGATATGACTGACGTGCAATCTTTTGCGGTTCTAGAGCCAAAAGCTGACGGTTTCCGCAACTATTACGATAGGTCTGCTAACTACAAATCACCGGCTGAAATGCTGATTGAACGTGCAGATTTGCTGACGCTCACTGTACCAGAAATGACCGCTTTGGTCGGCGGTATGCGCAGCATGAATGCTAACAGCGACGGTTCTTCTAACGGCGTGTTTACCGACAAACCAGGCTCGTTAAGTAACGATTTCTTCGTAAACCTGCTTGATATGTCAACGGTATGGGCTCCATCTCAAAATCAGGAAGGGATCTACGTCGGTTATGACCGTGCTTCTGGTGATCAGAAATGGACAGCAACGCCAGTTGACCTTATTTTTGGCTCAAATGCTGAATTACGTTCAATTGCGGAGGTTTACGCGTCAAACGATGCACAGCAGAAGTTTGTAAATGACTTCGTTGCAGCTTGGGCCAAAGTCATGAACAACGATCGTTTTGACATGAACTAATCGACTGCCGCATTTTCTTTGTAAGTGGCATATTGTTAAGCAATAACGCCCTGAATCTGTCAGGGCGTTTGTTTATTACCGAACGATGTTAGTTTTCCAATACTGGTACAAGCCTGTGATATCAGATGAACAAAGGAAGGCCATGCCGCCCTTCAATGCTTCATCTGGCCAGTTCCACCAAGCCATTTCTAACAGCATAGCGATCTCTTCGTCGGAGAAGCGAAACTTAATGTGTTTAGCTGGGTTGGATCCAACCACTTCATAGGGCGAAACGTCTTTCGTGACTACCGCTCGGCTGGCGATGACTGCGCCGTGTCCGACTTTCACACCAGGCATAATCATGGCTTCTGATCCAATCCAGACATCACTGCCGATGACAGTGTCTCCCATGCGTTTAAACGCATCTTTCGCACCGTCAAAATGCGGGTTATCTTGATAAAAGAAAGGGAAAGTAGTGGCCCAATCCATTCGGTGACCTTGATTTCCTGCCATCATAAACACCGCACCAGAACCAATAGAGCAAAAATTACCGATGACAAGCTGATCCACGTCTGTGCGATCGGGCACCAAATAACGCGCACACTCATCAAAACTGTGTTCATGGTAATAACCCGAGTAATAACTGTGGCGACCTACAATAATGTTGGGATTGGTAACTTGCTCTTGGAGCGACTTGCCTGCAAACGGGGACTCAAAATAATTCTTCATTTCATTCTCAGAGCTAACGGCAAGCAGAACGCTTAAACGACTGCCCTGTTATATCTCACAGTTTGTTGCCGTATCGTGATTTTTGACAACAACCCATTCTGGGTTGATGGTAAAGTGGCGACTTCACAGGATTTCGAACTAAAAGCCTATAAAGTTAGTGTGTTAGGGTAGTCTCTTGTTAGTAAAAAAACTTCTTCTCCAAGCTTCAGCCACGCTGGCAGGTCTATTTACGTTTGCTGCTTACTTCAAGATTCTGCAAAGTACTTTAAGCCAAGAAGCACTTGGTAACACCCTGATGTGGCTATTTGACGTCAGTTGGATACGCGACTTTCTCACCGCTCACCCACGCATTGACTTCAATACGCTTTCTGTCCTTGCTGGGCTGCTGCAATCAACCACTTTATCGCTGATCGCTGCACTCATCGTGTTAGTGATAATGAAAGGCTTACCACGTCTTATTCCTTTCAGTGATTACGTCGTACTTGGCACCTTGATGGGTAGTTTGTATTACATAGTGATAGCCATGTTTGGCTATCACCTTGCACTAAAAGTGAGTCCTTACAGTCTCTATGCCAGTCACTCCTATGGAACGCTCATTACTGTACTGACATGGACATTGCCATTTGTCATCGCTTTATTGACAGTCACAATGCGTCTGAGAAATACAACGAGTAAGGTTTCACGTATCAATAAGCCGCTAATTTAAAGCATCACACCCAACGTTGATAACGCCCGACGCGCCTGTGTAGTATTTACAAACACAATCGCTTCAAACCCAACTGCTTTGGCACCATCAACGTTTTGCTGCACATCATCAAGAAACACAGATTCTTCAGGAGTAACACCGTACTTTTCTGCCAACCGATTAAAAATATCTGCACAGGGCTTCAAACACCCTTCTTCGGCTGACACGACCTCACCATCGAAAAGTGCCCAAAAGTCGTAACGCGTTTGCAAATGACTGACGATTTCATGCACATTGTCTGTCAATGCAAACACCTTGTATCCCGCTGATTTTGCAGCTTTCAAGAGCTGTACCGAGCCATATAGAACAATCTGCGTTTCTTTAATGTAATAAAACAGCGCGTCTGCTTCAGTTTCCGATATGCCCGAAAGCGCAATGATGTCTGCTTTGGCTTCAGATTCCGTCAACTCCCCACGATTGAGTGCCAGCCAAGTGTCACTCCTGAAAATGGTTTCTGCTTTGTGCCGACTTTGTTCATCGTCACCAAAGGTCAACCTTGCGATTTCCGCTGGTGACCAGCGCACCATGACATTACCAATGTCGAAAATAATATTTTTGATTTCCCTTGATGGCATATAACCTCGCTTTGAGAAAGAAAATGGCACCGTATTGTGTTTGATACGCACACAATTTGTCTGCGTTAATTACGATTACATGACCAAAATCTTTCACACACTATCAACTATCAGCCGCACAAGGCCTGTGCGTTGCATAACAAAAGACTATTGTTAAACCATCTCCAGCCTTCCTTCCACCGACTCGCTCAAAGAAAACAAACGGTTAGGTTCCTTGCATTCAATTTCATCGCCAAACGCACAACCACAAAGCACTTTTTCTATTTAGGCCATATTCGCAGTCAGTTAACGCATCTAGTCTGAATGTACTACCCAAATTGTTCATTATGCGGGTACTCCTACGCTTCAGAATTGAGGTGAAAACATGTGGAAATCAATTCGTAATCTCGTTGCTAAGGTGTTTCCTATGACAGTAAAAATACATCCTGCCGTCGATAGCGGTGTAAAGCACACTGATGTCCCTGGTTTTTCAGGCGGTAAACTTACCTGCCAATGCACTGACAACCCTGTCGTTGTTAGCGTTACGGCACAAACTGCGCACAATCACGTATGTGGTTGTTCAAAATGTTGGAAACCTTCAGGCGCAGTCTTTTCTCAAATCGCCGTTGTTTCAAAAGACAACGTGAGCGTCGACCAGAATGAAAGCAAGCTCTCGGTGGTAGATGCCAGTGCAGCAATTCAACGACATGCCTGTACCTCTTGCGGTGTGCATATGTATGGCCGTATTGAAAATACTGGGCACCCATTTTATGGCCTCGATTTCGTGCACACTGAATTGTCAGATCAGGACGGTTGGTCTGCCCCTGAGTTTGCTGCATTTGTGTCCTCAATCATCGAATCAGGCACCCCGCCAGAGGACATGGGTGCCATTCGTCATCGTTTGACAGAGCTCGGTCTTGAACCTTATGACTGCCTGTCTCCACCACTGATGGATGCTATCGCGACTCACGTTGCCAAATCGCACGCAAATTAACCATTGAATGTGCAATAAACCGATTCTCCTTTGGGCTGGCTATACCAGCCTTTTTTTCGTCTCAACCTAATGCCAACATTTTTCTCAACGCAATTCAGGCAAAAACACACGCAATGTACCGATATATAGACAATCCCAGCTAAAAAAGTCGCATACAGTGACGTATTCGCCTTTCATCTGGAATACGCCTTCATGCCGCACTCTCATTCGCCTAGTCTCTTTCGTCGCGCCTTTAACAATGTCACTTCCATCGTCACTCAAATTCTCGCACTGCTCGCTCGATGGATACGCAGTTTGTTTGAAACCGGTGAAATTACCCTGGATTTGGAATCCATTGGCGAAAGTCCTGAGCAGGCAAAAGCCAAATGGCGTAATGACCGAGCCAGCGTTGTTGCGATGGCTGAGCGTAACCAAATCAAGCTGGAACAAGCGTTGCGACTACGTGATGCAGCAGGAGACTTGGTGCCTCCAACAAAAGAGCGTTACGACTTTCATGTGGTCATTGGTAAAGGCTATTTCCCTATAGTGGGGAACCTTCTTATCCCTGTCGGTGCAGGAACATTTCGTGGACAAGGGTGTTATGTAAGGCGCAAATCCTTACCCTCGGCGTTCAAAGGCGTCACAACGCATCCCACGGCACTATGCCCAATTGGTGGGTCTGACAATAACGGCATCCTCACGCAATGTGGCTCAAGTCGCGTGTTCGACTTCGCGATTAGCGGATGCTTAAAAGATGAAGGAGACGGCGGTAATGGCATGATCTTGGGGCATACTCCCCCCGAGCCAGATACCGTCGGCAATGCCAAACCTAATGTGGCGCAATACTGGGCAGGTCAACCCAACCGTATGCCACAAAAACGCTTTGGTGAGCCTCAAATTTGGACGTCACTGACCAGCTTTAACCTCAAAAACAGCCAAGGGCAGACTGAGATCACCGTGCCAGCAAAAGGGACCTACTCTGCCCCAAAAGACGTTTTACTCGACGACACGGTGGACATTCCGCTGGTTAGGTGGGTACGCGCCTTTGATGCAAACGGCAAAGAAGTCGCCCGCTATGCCAACAGCGGTAAAAAGCTGGATGGTAAACTGGTGGGTATCAACGCTGATGACCGCCAAACCACAGGCAGACCTAGAAAAAACGGAGAGACCCGCGTTTACAACCTCCCCATTTCTGAAACAGATAAAACCACCACCGTTATCGTGCCACTTGGCTTACCAGTAACCACAAAAACGGTGGATGTCTCTTTCTACAATCTGGTCACTCACCATTCGCTTCTGTCTCAAATGACGCCTTACCTTACAGAGAATTTTTATACCAATGCGAGAGCATCTTATAACGAGTTTTTAAACATCGTTGTTGAGGAAATGCCTTGGAATGGCTTTGTAGGCATTGACGGTGCCTACAACACACACATCGATCTCATGGCCAGAGAAAACGGATTGGATGGCTGGTATTTTCCCGGTGGCTACGAAGACTATATGCACAACAGTTTCATTGGTTGTGCCGCGGTAAACAACGAGGGATGGGGGCTCTACCTGTCACAACCTACACTTGCCAGCCGCAGCGGCGCGGATAACAACCAGTGGCCTAATGCCGAGGGGGAATTAGTCGTACACCGCAAGTGGACGTACATCGCCTCTTCCAATGATTTGGGTAACTTTGATGGTTATGGTAATCGCGGCGGCTCACTTTATATGGGTGCTAGCTCTAACTCCATGCAAACAGGCAGCATGGAGCACCATTTTGACAGCCACAATATCGACCCTTTTGGTACCTCTTCAACGGCACCGCGCGCCGATTGGAATCCAATGCGCTGGACCAGTTTAGTGGTGTTTACTGCTGATTCCCGACAGAACGATATCGTGATTACCAGCACGCCCACAGATTCTCGACGCGTCACCTACTGCAAGGCACGCCTCGAACATGAATCGCCGTCGCCAAGCAACCCTGATTCCAATATTTACAGCGGGTTAAGCGGTAATCACTACTGCCATCCAAGACCCGATACCTTTGGTTCACTGATTGATGTACGACCTCCATCTATCGCTCATCTCCACCTCACACCTTATGATGAACACGAGCGAGCAGGCGGTGACATGCAGGCGAAACCGGGAGGCCCCGGCGAGTTACAGGGGTTATTTTCCGGCATTCGCAAAGTTCTGTTTCGTCCCTGGGTATATGAAATCACCCCCATCAAGAACCACTTACCTCACGGCTGGAACGTCGTGTTCTCCGCGAAAGACAAAAACCTTCCGGGTGCGGGCAAAGACGTCACATTAAGTGCCGACGCATTGGGGCTTGCAGGTCAGCATGCTCTAACCACACTGCATTTTGGGTCTCACCCCTACAATTTTAAAGGATTCACCATAGAAGCCGGACAGGTGAAAACACTTCTATTCGACATTGCCACACTCAGCGAAGACTTTGACAACATTGATATGAACTTACTCAGCGTTGGTGTGAACTACCTGTTTGACGAGCTAAAAAAGACTCCCGGGTCGCCTTCCCCCAAATTACCCGCCAGCCTCCTGCTTATGCCCGCGAGGGTGAGGTTATGGAAAAATGCTGCTGGAACGAAAAAGTTTTACGTTGAATTACCAGTGTTCAATACCGATAGCAAATCGCTTAGCTACCCAAGCACGGCAAACCAGTTTCACTATTTTAAAATCAAAGTAGAGACGGCCAAGATAGATAATGCGATTTAGAAAAAAGGCATACTTGCGATAAGGGGAGCCCCTTCTTTCGTTTCCATTGACGGAAGTGAAGTGTTCAATTGGCGCACAAATTCACTCTTTCCCACTTGGAAAGAGATCACTGACGGGAATTCCTCAATAAAATTAGGGGTTTTGCGGTGATAATGGTGGACCAAGGAGTCCATGAATGTCTGATAAGTTTCCTCTTCGTCCCGTCCTACTTGCCTGTTTGATTGTCAGTATTGGTCAACTAAGCGTGGGGTTGTTGTTCCCTGCGTTGCCTTCAATTGCTCAGCACTTTTCGTTAAACGCAGAACAAGTACAACGTCTCATTTCGTATTATCTTTTGGGTTTTGGCCCCTCGCAGCTTTTGTATGGGCCGCTTTCAGATGCCATCGGGCGAAAACCTGTGCTTCTTATCGGGATTGCCATTTCCATTGTCGGCTTAACCTTGACCGTCATGGGGAGCGACCATTTTTCCTTGCTCCTTTGGGGACGCTTTTTGCAAGGATTAGGCGCAGGGTGTTGTGCAGTATTAGCTCGCGCATCGCTTCGAGATAGTTACTCATACCAACACCTCGCTCAAGCGATGACATGGTTGGGCATTGTGGCGTCGTTTTGTCCGATCGCAGCTCCCGTGATCGGGGGTTTCGTCAACCATCATTTTGGCTGGCTCTCGGTCTTTATCGTGATGCTCAGCTACATCGCGCTGGTTTGGCTGACCCTCATTGTTTGCTTTACCGAAACCATTAACACCAAAAGCCATGTTCCTCCCATTAAACACGTTTTACGTGATTACAAAAAGTTAATCACCTCCAGTTATTTCATCAGTTTTTCTGGCATCGGCTGGGTCAACTACAGCATGGTGGTGGTTGCGATTTCACTCATTCCCTTCGTGATGCAAGTACAAATAGGTATGACGAGTGATGCCTATGCCATGTGGGCGTTAATTCCTGCCTTTGGGCTGTTATTGGGTGGGGGTATCTGCAACAAACTTCGACCACGATTGGGCTCGGAAAACATGCTAAAAATAGCCCCTTGCTTACAAGCACTCGCAGGGCTTTGGCTTATCATTGCGCCATTAACACCTGCTTCCGTTATTGCAGGACAATTTTTAATGGTCGTGGCAAATGGTATTGCATTTCCCTGTGCACAGTCGCAACTGCTACTTCCATTTGGCAGAAAGGCAGGCACCGCAGCTGCTTTGGGTGGAGCCTTGCAAATGGTTAGTGCTTCTCTGCTCAGCATGACGTTGATGATGCTAGGAATGAGCAAAGCGTGGCACCTCGGTGTCCTACTCATATGTGTCGGTGCCATCGGCACCTGCTTAGTAAGAGCCGGGTTCTCTGAAAAAAATCGTCTTGATGATGAGGGGAATTTTAAAGAGGCACTGTAAAGTGCCTTCTTTTCCGTGCCACTTTTAAACAGATGAGAATACAAAATTCACACGCACCACATATCCTGACTATAGGTCATTCGTTCGTTTTAAACGATTTATGCTTTCCAACTAATTTTCCGAGCAAATTACTCGCATAGATAACCTCTGCACCTGTCCAACTAACAATACAAACTGTCCACCTCGCCTCTTTATACTCAAAATCCTTAAAAGGAAAAATAGCAATGCTCCTTCACTGCTTAAATGTATACGCAGTGTTGAAGTAATAAATGGCTAGGTATCAAGGATAAAGGTATGTCGCAAAAGGAAGATCAGAAAAACACATCTAATAGCCCTAACACTGCCGCTCTGACATCAGAGAGTATTCAGCCAGAACGCGCTCTAAATAGCGCTAGTGAGATTCTTGGTACTGATGTAAGGGATGTATTGCGGGGTGATGAAAACAACAACACGATCTATGGGTTTGGCGGCAGCGACCTGCTTTACGGCGAAGGGGGTGACGATACGATTTATGGCGGCGACCATGATGACAGAATCGAAGGTGGTGATGGTAATGACGTCATCCACGGAGAAGGTGGTATCAATTCGCTCTTTGGTGGAAACGGCGAAGACACGTTATTTGGCGGAGACCGTGAAGACAGCCTGTTTGGCGAAGAAGGAAATGACGAACTTTATGGGGGTCAAGGTCACGATAGACTCTGGGGGGGAAATGGCAGTGATAAACTGTTTGGCGGCGGCCACAACGATCAACTCTACGGGGAAGACGGGAGTGACGAGCTCGCCGGTGGAGATGGAGACGACGAGCTAGACGGCGGAAAAGGTAGCGACACGCTCTGGGGCAATGAAGGTGATGATGAGTTAACCGCAGGCTTGGGTAATGACTACCTTGACGGCGGTGACGGGAATGACGAACTCGATGGTGGAGAAGGTAACGACATACTTTTAGGTCAATCTGGTGACGATTTACTCATAGGCGGCGAAGGAAAAGATACCCTAGACGGCGGCTTGGATAATGACTCTCTAGATGGTGGCGCGGGGGACGACACACTCCTCGGAAAAGAGGGTGATGACACACTTTATGGCAAAGACGGAAACGATACCCTCCTTGGCGGCGACGGCGACGATACCTTAGTTGGAGGAAGAGGCGTTGATCTTGCTGTCGGTGGTGCTGGCAACGATACCATTTCCTTCAGCGAAACAACCATTGGTGGCGGTGGCAATGATCATATCCGCACTAATGGCTGGTCATCAGATACCGCGTCGGGCGGACGAGGCAATGACTGGCTAGAAAGCTTTGGCAGCGACACCATTGGAGGTGGCAGTGGAAACGATGTTCTGGTTAGTCTCGGAGACGACGATACGTTACAAGGTGGCTTAGATGATGACATCCTGCAGGTCGAGGGTCGCTTAGGCCAAAACACAAGGCTCTTTGGCGGTGCTGGGAACGACATATTAGGCGGCAATGAGAACAACCAATTGCTAATCGGCGGACAAGGTGCGGATACATTCCTTTTTGGCAATGCCATTTTTGATGTTAACGATGAAAACAGTGTAAATACTCCCTCTATCGGCCACGACCGCATTGTCGATTTTGAAAGCGGCACTGACAAAATCTGCATTGATCCTCGGCTGGCAGCAAGCTTTGAAGACCTGCTTATTGAGCAAGTCGGTATTACCACCAAGATCACACTGGCCGATGGCGACACGATTACGCTCAATAACACCCAAGCTGCATCATTAACGGCCGAAAACTTTACATTCTCTTACGCCAGTGCATTCAGTGATAGTCTTGGCGACCTCGAACAAACCGCGGGGTCTACCTATCTCTATGCGGAAAATGGTCAAATAAATCAATATACTTCAGGACTGAATCTAATCGGTGATGATAAAGCCAACAGACTTTCTGGACGCAGCGATAGCAGTCAGTATCTTGATGGCGGAGCTGGAAATGACTTCCTTTTAGCGTATGGAATATCCGACACGCTCGTTGGTGGCGAAGGACACGATACATTTTTTCTGCTGGATGCTTTCATCGGACAACGAGCCCAGTTCACTCGTCAAGTAACCCTCCAAGACTACGACCCAGCACAAGATAACCTCGACATCTATTTGCGCACGAGTGACTTTCGTCATTTCGATGCTGCAAACCCGACGTTTGAAATGACGCAGGTTGGCGAAGATGTTCTCGTAGAATTTAATGATTCGCTTCATGTTCTATTTAAAAACCGAGATCTGGCTACGTTTAGTGTCGAAGATTTCAATTTCACTGTTTACGGAGATGACAACGGCAGCACCTTAATAGGCGGCAATGGCGAAGACCGCTTAGTCGGAGGCCATCAGTCAGACTCGCTCTTCGGCATGGGCGGTAATGATATTCTACTAGGGGGCTCCAGTGGTGCAGACACGCTATATGGTGGCACTGGAGACGATGAGCTATACGGTCGCGTAGGCCCTGATGCACTTTATGGCGGCGCAGACAATGACAAGCTCTTTGGTGATGGTGGTCTTGATACACTGGATGGCGGCGCAGGTAGCGACACCATGACGGGTGGTACAGGAATAGACACGTTTCTCTTTACTATCGCGACACTTGAACCAAGCGTGTTGGACGAAGACATCATTACCGACTTCGATGTAGGCACCGATAAAATCGCCATCGATTATATTAACTTCGCCCAGTTAAATTTCGACGATTTTCTTATCCAACAGCAAGATGATGATACCGTGATCACGGCTCGTATCGCTCAAAACGAGGACGATACATTCGAACACCTATTCAATGTTCGCCTTCTCGATACAGATTCAAGCACCATCAGTGTTGATGACTTTGATTTCTTCCACTCGAGCTTCTAGCTTACACACAAGCAGCACTTCGGTGCTGCTATTTCTCTCCCCTTGGAACAAATCAAAAAATGCATGTGAGCTTCAAAACATATTCGCTTGAAACACTTTGCTACGGCTTCATTTAGCTGACTCTTCCTGCTAATAATGACCGCAATACTGGTCAGTAAGAAACTGACATGTTTGAGCCCATTTTGGAAGATGATGACATTCGAATCGGCGTTTCCGCCCCTTCAATGATCGGGGAGGATATTGACCTGTTTATCCCGTTTGATGCCCTTTCTGCATCTAGCATTTCAGAGAAAAAGCTCGATTTATTGTTTTTATGTGGCGTGACACCTGAACAGGCGAAACCAGTAATCAACGCTACCGATCTTGGCAATTGCGTTATCGCTTATGTAGAAAGCACAACCCACAATATCGATGCCATTTGGCATGCGGTACGGAGCATCAAAGGCAAACTCGACAGCAAAGAGATGCCAAACAACATTGATGTCACTGACATTCGAACGCTACTGAACAATTCCCACCACCTCTTTGCATTCGACAACAAAGCCGCACTCGTGGATTTTGTGTGGGGTAATCAAATTGGCGACGCCACAGGTGTGATATATCTGGCGCACGGCGATATCGACCTTGAAGATTACGGAAAAGTGAATAAGGAAATATCCGATGTACTTCCGCCCTATGCCGTCTTTACTTCAAGCATATTTTTTGCAGGCAACGATGCGTGTTCGGCTCTGGTCGGTGTAAAAAATTCGGTTCTCGACTAGGCATCAAGAACCTTCGGTTTTCGATATTTCGAGCAGCAGCAGGCTTATGCTTTCATCCTTTTTCATCTACATAAAGATATATTGACGGTAAAGGGCATCTAACGTTTGCCGCAAGGTTTCAACTGCTGCTTTATCACCGTCACCACACGCGCGTAATAACTCTCTTTCAGAAGCAGTAATACGTTGGCAAAGTTCTTCAAGAGTCGCACACATGGTAGGGTCGTTTGGAGACTCTCCAGTTGCCACAATCGGGTCTATCGTTCTGCGCGAACTTTGCGGTTTGACTTGATGCTCCACGTTGTAAGCGATTTGCTTCTCTCGGCGGCGATTAGACTCGTCCATTGCGCGTTGCATCGCGGGCGTCACTTTGTCTGCATAAAGAATGGCTTTCCCCTTTGCATTCCTCGCTGCACGTCCAATAATTTGTATCAAGGCTTCGGAAGAACGAAGAAAGCCCGCATGATCGGCATCAAGTATGGCAACCAAAGATGCTTCCGGTATGTCTAACCCTTCCCGCAGCAGATTAATGCCGACCAGTACATCTAACTCTCCTCGCCTGAGTTGACGAATGATCTCTATGCGGTCATCGGTTTTTACATCACTGTGGATATATTGGCTGCGAGTGCCTTCGCGCTGCAAATGTAAGTGCAATGCCTCTGCACTTTGCTTAGAGATTGTTGTAATGAGTACACGTTCGTCGCTTGCAATGCGCTCTCGAATATTACGCAATAAGTTTGATTGGGTGTCCGCTAACGGCACTATCTCTATTTCCGGATCGAGCAATCCTGTTGGACGTATGACTTGTTCAACCACTTCACCGCCTGACCGGCGCACCTCATATTCGCCGGGCGTCGCTGAAACAAAAATGGTTTGGGGTTTGATTTTTTCAAACTCAGCAAAGCTCAGCGGTCGGTTAGATTTGGCGGAAGGAAGACGAAAGCCGTAATCAATCAAGGTGTCTTTTCGGCTTTGGTCGCCTTTATACATGGCATGAATTTGCGGCACCATCACATGGGATTCATCAATGAACAACAAGCCCCCTTTTGGTAAGTAATCCAAAAGAGTGGTTGGCGGTAGTGAGGCATCGCGATCAACGAGATAAGACGCGTAATTTTCGACACCACTGCAGTAACCCCGCAGTCGTAACATCTCCAAATCGCGCATGGTCCGCTCATAAAGCCTCGCCGCTTCAGTTACTTGGTGGTTGCGACTCAACTCGCCCGTTCTTACTTCTAACTCCGCTTCAATGGCTTTGCACGCGCGCTCAATTTGATTTGGCGAGGTCGAATACAAGGTCTTGGGAGAAAACCGATAATGGTCGAGATCCGCTATCCATTCTCCCGTCGCATTGTCCAGCATCTGCAACTGCGTAATCGTCTTCGAATTGTCGAGTTGAATGTGAATAGCTGCCGACTCAGAATCGGCGGGGAAAATATCTACGTGATGTGCGTCAATCCGATAACTCCCTCGCCAAAGCGATTCCCGCGCAGGCTCATAGTGTAACTTGGCCAAACGCGCTTCCAATTCCGGCATCACGAGCTTTTCACCGGGCTGAAGTGGGATTTGAAGCGCTCGGTATGCATCTGGCGAGCCCAAACCGTACACCGAGGACACCGACGCCACGACAATGACATCTTTGCGCTCAATCAGTGCTTTGGTGGTTGACAGCCTAAGCCGCTCTAGGTGTTCGTTAATGGCAGAGTCTTTTCTGATAAAACGGTCGCTTCCGGGAATGTAGACTTCCGGCTGATAGTAGTCGTAATACGAGACAAAATATTCCACCGCGTTCTGTGGGAAAAATGCGCGCATTTCATGATACAACTGCGCCGCCAACGTTTTGTTGTGGGCCAAAATGAGCGTCGGACGTTTCAAGCGATGAATGATATTGGCCATGGTGAAGGTTTTGCCAGAGCCCGTTACGCCTTTTAATGTTTGGTGGGTTTTTCCCGCCTGAACGCCCGCAATTAACTTGGCAATCGCTTCGGGTTGGTCTCCCGCTGGCGCATTTTTGGCGTGCAGTAAAAACGTTTCCTTCACCATGCTTACCTCTACTCGACTATCAGTTTTTCCAAGTAAAGGGGGCAGGAAACAGAGTGTCAAACCGACAAGCGTGTAATATTTGCGAATACCACACCTGTTTTGGTATCTCCTCTACACCGTACATTGCGACAGCATGCGCGGTGATTTCTTCAAGAAAAATTCGTCAACGGTGAGCGTGTTTTAGGTATTGCGAGTAGCGGCGCATTACTCGACCAATATTGCTTCAAGTGGTGTGTAAACGCCTTCACTAATCCATTATTGATTTGCGAACGGTGGTAAACCAGCCATAGATTCCATGTGGGGAGCGGAGCATCCACGTTGATTACCTCAAGAAAGGGATCATTTTCGACAACGAATTCGGGCAATAACCCGATGCCCGTGCCGCTTCGAATGAGTGCCGCCGCACTCATATAGCTGTCGACGCTTATCGATGTCTGGCATTGCAATCTTTTCTGTCCCAACCAACGTTCGGCTGGCAGGTGAGCAAAACTGTCATTAAGACAAATCCAATTGGTATTTGCGTCGTTTTCCAAACCGACTCGCTTTGCAACCTGAAACTGGAAGTGGCTGAGCTTTACGCCGACTAACGATTCATCAGGCGAATTCGTTGCACGAATGGCGAGATCTGTACTGGCGAGGCGAAGATCTGCATTCATGGCACTGACTTTTATATCAAACTGCACATCGGGGTGTGAGGCCGACAAATCCCCCACGATTTCGGAGACACTCGCCAGAGAGATATCGCAGCAACTCAGTGACAACGCGCCAGCAAGATCCTCCTTCTTCTGTTTTATCCAAAACAGAATGTCATTCGCGCGGTCATCCATTTCTTTCACGAATGCGCCCAACTGCTGGCCATCTTTCGTAAAAATGATCCCATTGGGTCGGCGTCTTATCAAAGGGACACCGACGATGTCTTCCAACCGAGAGATACGCCGACAAACCGTCGAGTGACTGATACTCAGGCGTCTCGATGCACCGGACAATGACCCTTCGTTCACTACAGCATGATAGATTTTCAGGTCATTCCACAGTGGGTCTGCATTTTTGCAATTGCGCATTGCACCAACCTCCATGTTCGAAGGCGTATTTTCAACCTAGAGTGTGTAAACCTCAATCGTCCATTGGAAGGAGCTTTGGATATGAAACTGTATGATCTAGAACTGTCAGGCAACTGCTACAAAGTGCGTTTGTTTTGCGCATTGAACCAAATCCCATTAGAAGTTTACGCTGTTGATTACCTCGCAGGTGAGCATAAATCGGGTGCTTACCTAGCGTTAAATCCGTTAGGTGAAATCCCGCTTCTTGCCGATGGTGATTTTCTCATTCGAGACTCCCAAGCCATATTAATTTACCTTGCACAAAAGCATCAGCTTACCGAATGGTGGCCTCAAGAGGCAAAAAGCCAAGCCCTTGTCGCTCAATGGCTTTCGTTCGCGGCAAACAATATCGCAAGAGGCCCAAACGATGCACGTCTGCATGACTTGTTTGGAATTTCGTTAGATGTCGCATCCGCACGCCAAAATGCACTGAGCTGTACCAACATTCTTGATAATCATTTGGCCACGCATCGGTGGCTCGTTGGCGATACCCCAACACTCGCTGATATCGCTTGCTATCCCTATATGGCGTTGATGCACCAAGGCGGCGTACAAGCCAATTCATTCCATCACCTCACACGTTGGATGAATGACATCAAACATATGGAAGGTTTCATTACTATGCCAGGCATTGAATGATGAACTGTCAGCTTCGTATTCAAGGCATTGAGCACGTTGGCATTCGAACCCGAAACAGAGAAGCATCTATCAATTTTTATGATGCGCTTGGGTTTAGCAATCTGCTCATGCTTCCTGAGCACAATGCCTGCGAAATGGAAAATGATGCTGGTGTGAGGGTGAATCTGATCTTCAGTGGCAACGGCCAGTATCATGACGCACACAATGTGTTACTTGATGCCAAAACCAAGTACGCGGGAATCACCCATGTCGCGTTCGTTATCAATTCCATGAGCGCATTTTTGCAGTTTTGCCAAACGCAAGGCATCTGCATTACTGAAGGGCCGGTGAAAATAGGTGAACGGCGTGTTGCCTGTTTTATCCGAGATCCTGACGGCACGGTGCTGGAGTTTAATGAATTATCATAGAAGCCCAATGTCGCCCAGATTGTTACTACAACCATTCGCGTGTTTGCACCATATGCTGTTAAACGAGAATAAAACCCCAAAAGAGGCATTTTCAGCCTCTTTTTATCCAGAAAGCGTCCTTTTCAAATAACGCCTTTTAAGCCACTAAATTATTTTTCTGGCATGAGCATATTAACGACACGCTATAAGCCCGCTAAAACGCCGATTTACCCCCTTAAAACAGCCAAAAACAGCACTCGTAAAATACTGTTTTTAAACATGTTTATTTTGACGATTTTCTCTTGGTGTAGTGATAGTCTTGCGGCGAAGTCATTAAGGAATTGCTATGGACACGCATCAACACACTTACTCTACCCAAAACTTTTCGCACCAAGATTTGAGCGGGCTTACCTTTACCGACTGCACTTTTATCCGATGTGATTTTCGGCGAGCAAAATTACGTGAAACGTCTTTCATCAACTGCAAGTTTACTGAGCAAGGCGATATTGAAGGCTGCCATTTTGGTGCAGCCGATCTTCGTGACGCCAGTTTCAAACAGTGTCACCTCGCGATGGCTAACTTTACGTATGCAAACTGCTACGGCATTGAATTTCGTGAATGCGATTTGAAAGGTGCCGATTTTCTTCGTGCGAGTTTTGCCAATCAAGTCAGCAACCGAATGTACTTTTGCTCGGCATACATCACCGCCTGCAACCTCTCATACGCTAACTTTGAAAGTGCGTGTTTGGAAAAGTGCGAACTGTTTGAAAATCGCTGGATAGGCGCAAACCTCCAAGGAGCCTCATTAAAAGAATCCGACCTCAGCCGTGGTGTTTTTTCCGCCGATGCGTGGGGGCAATTCAGTTTTCAAGGCGCGAACTTGTGTCATGCAGAGTTGGAAGGACTAAACCCAAGACGGGTAGATATGTCGGGCGTGAAAATTGCGGCATGGCAACAAGAACAAATTCTGGAAACGTTAGGCATTGTGGTGTTCCCAGACTAAGCCACTCATAAACCGTGACATTGCGGCATAACTTCTCGCTATGCCGCAATTTGTACTTACGCAGACTCAACCCGCAACATCACTGAAAACCAAACTTGCCGTTTTCATTTTTCCACTCACTACGCGGTGGAATGGTTTCTATGGTGTCCCAATGCTCTACAATTTTTCCGTTGTCAACACGGAATAAGTCATAGAATGCCACGTGCTCGTTAAGGAATGTGCCTTCGCTGATCGCGAGAACAAAGTTACCCTCACCGATGATTTTGTGGTTTGCGGAGTAAGACATTGGCATACCCTGCTCAGCCAATGCATTTAACGCATCCCCCAAACCACTCAAGCCATCCGCGACCATTGGGTTGTGTTGCAAATACGCTGTGTCATCATTGTCGATAAAGTCGTTAATGCGCGCCATGTTACCTTCCATCAAAATGGTTTTCACAAAGTCAGCGACTACCGCTTTATTTGCCTCTGTCTTATCTAGATCGCGGATTTCCGTTGTGCCATCAAGTTGTGTCCGACCGCTTGGATTGGGCGGTGCAATCTCTTGTAGGTTGTCCCAATGCTCGACAATCAACCCATCCTCAAACCGGAATACATCAAAGCCAACCTTGGGGCCGAAGAAATCATACTCTGTGTGCAAAACCACGTAGTTATCATCCTCAAACGCACGCTTCACATCAGCTTGTGCACTTCCCTCCGGCAGTGCTTTCATTACCTCTCCGAACCCTTCTAACCCATCACCAACCGCTAAGTTATGTTGGATATATTTATCAGGGTTGATGTATGCAATAGGCGTATGGTCACCCGTTTCGATGCTGCTGATCAGAGCGACAGCTTTCTCCTTGTTTGAAATGGCTTCTTCGGCGGTCATCGCGTTGCAAGCGGCAACGCCCATCACACCCGCAACCGCGGCAGAGCGAAAGAGTTTGTTCGTTATCGTTTTCATTGTCTCGTCCTTTTTTACGTTGGGCTTGGAGGCAATGTTAGGGATCCAAAGGGGCGTTGAGCAGAGTGGAAATAGGCAGAAAAATGGTAAATATCGAACCATATGAAACTGGCATACCGAAAAGCACTTAAACTTTAATCAGTTAAGGTAGTGCTTTCTGAACTCACTGGGCGTCATGCCCGTTTCCTTTTTGAAATACTTCACAAAGTTACTTGGGTCATCAAAATTGAAGTCGTAGGCCAGTTGTTGGGAGGTAACTTTGTTGATCACTAGCCGACGTTTTATCTCAATAATCGTGAATGCATCAATCATCTGTTTGGCCGTGAGTGATGTTGACACTTTACAAATTTGATTCAACGTTTTGTATGTTATCGCGGCCTGATCGGCATACCAATTCGCGTCACGAATCTGTTCATAATTTTGCTGAAGAAGCACCATAAAACGATACAAGGTTCGGCTTTGCGATGGGGAAAGATTTTCAACCTCACCGACTGTTTTCAAACGTCGGTGGAGTAAACTCAATGCAGAAAAGAGATACATGACAATAAGCGGGTCACCCTCTTCGCAATAAAGTTCAGAGGCTATTTCAGCCAACAATGCGGTCGTACGCGCACGGTTGGTTTCATCCAAATACAATACGGGAGAATAGTGGCTATTCAGGTGTATTGGCGTGTAACTCGGTAAACGCATATTGGCATGCACATTATCAAGATAGGTTTGGGTAAAAAGAAGGAGCTTTCCTTCAGGTTTGCTGGACAAGTCAAATGCGGTGACTTGCTCTTGCTGAACACTCACCACTGTACCGGGTCCATAGGCGTATTCTTGAAAATCCACCATATGCTTGCCCGTCCCTTTCTCAAATAACACCAGCATAAAAAACGACAACCGATGTGGTGCACAAGGATCGTGGTCTTTTATGTCTCTGCCGTAGAGTGAAGACAACTCAATCACTTCAACACCAGATGAAGAAGTACTACCTAACCTAAAGTCGATAAGCGGTATAGCCATTAACGTCTCTGGATGTGAGTAACCAATGTAACTATTTTAGTCCACCCAAGACTCAAAAATTTTCTCCACATTCAGATAACTACCCGTTTTCTTCGTGCTATTCCCACCGCTCCCTTTTAGAAGTAAGAGAAAAGCCCATCGATTCTATTAACTGCACACAATGAAGCCACTAAAGGCAATCAAAACAAACATCACCAAACCTCTCTAATTTTCTCAATATCTGCCGCGTTTCAACGCGCGACAAATCTGTTTTACCAATATTGACAAACCACTCATCTAAAATGTAATGTTATAACATCACAATCAATTAAATTAAGTTTACGATGAAAGGATCTCATCCCCCCATAGTTGAGGCTGTTGCTCTTGAGGCAAAGAGCTCTGCTGGCTGGCGAGCACTATCCAATGCGACTTTTACCGTTAATCATGGGGAGTGCGTTGCTATCATCGGCCCTAATGGGTGTGGCAAGTCGAGCCTGTTGAAAGTTCTAACCGGTGAATACCATCTCGAACATGGCCGGTTGTTAATTGACGGGAAACCAACAGATTCCTTAGACCGCCAACAAATGGCGAAAAAAATTGCTGTGGTTACCCAGCACGAACAAGTAGATCCGCGATTGAGTGTGCGTGAATATGTCGCCCTAGGCAGGGTTCCACATACTTTTTGCTGCTCCCCTGAAGAGCACGAACGTGCAATTCAACAAGCACTTGTCGACATAAGGCTCACCGACAAAGCTAAACGATACTTCGGCTCGCTATCTGGGGGGGAAAAACAAAGAGCCAGCATTGCTCGCGCTTTTGCTCAAGAGCCAACACTGCTCTTACTCGATGAGCCTACTAATCACCTCGACCCTCTTGCACGACTGGAAATTCTTGCGCTGGTTAAGCAAAAGCGCATCGCGTCCATTGCTGTTTTGCATGACCTGCCGCTTGTCACGCCTTTTGCAGACAAAATTATCTTAATGTCTGAACAGACCATCGTGATCAGCAGTTCCCCTAACGTCGTGATGCAAAATAGATTTATCACGCCCGTATTTGGCTTAAGAGTGATTCCACTCAGCCACCCTCTAATCGAAAACACGATTCATCATTTTGAAGCCGAGTCGTCCCACCACACTTTGTCATCCATAGGAGCCTTACAATGAAATGGTTTTCAACAATGGCGATATTCCTTCTTTTTCCTTTTACAGCGGTTAACGCAAAAACAACGGAGTATCCTGTCACCGTAGAAAGCTGTGGCAACCCTCTCACTATCCAGCAGCGGCCAAATGCAGCTGTGTTTCATGATATCAATATGAATGAAATGGCATTCGCACTTGGTCTTGAAGCCGATATGGTAGGTGTGTCTGGAATTACCGGCTGGTATAAAATGTCACCCGCGCTCAAACAGTCACTGGGTGATATTCCTGAACTCGCACCGAAGTATCCAACACTGGAAACCCTGATTGCGTCTAAAGCGGATTTTTTCTTTGCTGGGTGGAACTACGGCATGAAAGTAGGCGGAGAAGTCACCCCTCAGAGCCTAAAGCCTTACGGCATCACTACCTTAGTACTTACAGAAAGCTGTATTCATACAGACAAACAAAGTCAGTCGGCAAGTATGGATTTACTCTACGATGACATAGAAAAGCTCGGTGTGATCTTTGATAAGCAAGATAAAGCAAAGGCGTTAATCAAAGAATGGAAAGCCCGCGTTCATGCAGTCACCGAAAGAAAGCAAACCTCTACTCAACCCCCTCCCAAGGTATTTTTGTTTGATTCAGGGGAAGACAAACCTTTCACGGCAGGAAAGTACGCAATGCCAAACGCCATGATAAAAGCGGCGGGCGGGCATAATGTCACGGATACGATGGAAACCAGTTGGGCAAGAACCTCTTGGGAGAGTGTCGCCAGCGCGAACCCGGATATCATCATTTTGCTGGACTACCAAACAGCTACTGGCGCAGACTCACTAAAGCGATTTTTGGAACAGCACCCACTCATGCAGCACACTAACGCCGTTACGTCACAACGCTACGTCAAGCTGCGGTATGAACAATTGACACCAGGACCAGCCAATATTGACGCGATTGAAACGCTATCAAACGCCTTCTTTCCCGATAATTAGCGTACATATGGCTATCAATGACCGTAAATAATTACCGAGTGGCCTGGTCTGTAGGCTTATTAGTCTTACTGATCGCGTTTTTGGCGAGCTTACAATTTGGTTCTGTTCCCCTCACGATACGCGATGTATTAACAGGCCTTCAGTCCCTGTATGACGAAGAGATGAGCATAACAAGCCGAATTCTGGTCGATGTTAGATTGCCGCGAGCTTTGCTCGCGCTAATAGCGGGGGCTGGCCTCGCATTAGTCGGTGCGCTTCTTCAAACGGCTACTCGAAATGACCTGGCAGATCCCTTTTTGTTCGGTTTGTCATCAGGAGCGTCAGCAGGCGCTGTTCTCGTGATCACTAAGCTGGGTGATACGATCGGAATTTGGTCTCTCCCGCTTGCCGCATTTACAGGCGGAATAATCTCAGCAGGCGCAGTGCTTATGTTGTTTTCAATGCAACGTAAGCAAGGAGATAACAACCTTGTACTGTGCGGACTGGCGATATCATTTCTTTTTGGTGCTTTAACCAGTTTTCTTATTTATTCAGGGGATCAGAGAGCCGCCAGCTCAATCTTATTTTGGACCATGGGGGGATTGGGATTAGCACGGTGGGACAATCTGATTTTTGCTAGCTTGGGGCTGCTATGTGTAATCGCACTAATCCTGTTACGTTACCGAGAGCTAGATACCTTACTGGTGAGTGAGCAAACTACGCACTCTCTGGGTATCAATGTGCACAAATTGCAGCGAGAGATCTTCCTGAGTTGCGCATTTTGCACTGCCTCTATTGTAGCACTCACAGGCGTTGTTGGGTTTATCGGGCTTATGGTCCCTCACCTTGTGCGGCCATTTTCAGGTATGACCCACAAACGCTTGCTGCCTTTAGTGGCACTCTGGGGTGCCGTTCTACTCACCTTGGGTGATTTAACAAGCCGCACGATCTTGGCACCACAAGAGTTACCTGTCGGAATTGTCACGGCAGCACTTGGCGGTATTTTTGTACTTTACCTCGTTAGAAAGCCCCTGCCAGTTTGAGCTGAAGTAAACTCCGTAACAACAGTTAACAAGATAAATCTCTTTCATACCTACCCACGATGTAGGTGACATACCCCACTTTAAATACGCCCGCAAAAATGATTGTTCCGATATGTGCAATCGCTTGTTCAATAATCGTGAAATGTTCTGCGTAGGGAAAACTGATCAGGATTGTCGCCGTCATCACAGCCGAAGAGAGGATCATTGCAGCCCCACCGATACCGCTAATTTGCTTAAAATTCATAACCACCCCTTAACGTGTATCTCACATGCATGTTAAGGGGTGTTGTGTGGCACGTCAAATCCACATCGGTATTTTCTTAATCGAAATCCTGGCATATCCTTGATTCAAGGACATGCCTCTTCCTAAGTTATTGACCGACAATCAATTTAAAGTTGGAAAGTAAATCGACAGACTGCTTACCTGCCGAATACGTCTTCCTCTATTGGCATTTTGCGGTAGCAATAGCACAACATTCATCAATATTGGACAATAGGCACGCCATGACCTCACCATCCAATTTGTTTTTAAAAACCATTTCTTTCATTAGGATCAAAGCGTTTTCAGAACTCAATGCTGAGCGATAAGGTCGATTTTGCATCAATGCCTGAAAAACGTCTGCAACTGCAATGATTCTAGAAGGAAGCTCAATGGCTTCTGCTATTTTCCTGTTTGGATAGCCCGAGCCATCTAAACGCTCGTGGTGATCAGCTGCCCATCGGCAAATTTTTGAATCTGGGAATACTTTGTTAAGTGCCAATTCTGTGTCTGTTGTATGGCGCTTTATATGGACAAACTCCTCACTGGTTAGCGGCCCCTTTTTATTCAAAATTTCATCTGGCGTTTTAAGCTTACCAATATCATGTACCAACCCAGCAACGTAAATCATTGCTTGCTCTCGTTCAGACAAGTCCATTTTTTCACCCAAGAACAGGGAAAGATCTGCCACTTTTTGCGAATGTTGGTAAGTAAAAGGGCTTTTGGCATCAACAATCTTGGCCAGAAACATAGCTACTTCAGTCATCTCATCTAACGTGAGTAGCTGGTCATAGTTTGGGTCATTATCAAACGACAACGCTAATGATTCGATATGGTCAGTTTCCATTGAAAACCAAAATCCCTCTTTAAGGATCAGGCCGCACATGGCTTCAACCATCACATCATTAAACAGAAAACCTGCTTGAGTTCGAATATTCTCTGCAATGTAGGACTGGTGTAACGTGACCAAATTTTCGTGACAATTTCCAATATATTTGGCTCTTAAATAGTCGACCCTATCAGAGAGGAATAACAAGGCAGCGACATCTTTCTCATCATCGGTGATGCTCTCATGTACCAAATGCTCCCACGGCGTATGGTGGTAACGAATAACATTCGCGAAGCTGGCTAACACTCCACATTGATATAAGGCCTCATAACCGCGTTCACAATGCGCTTCAGCACCCTGAGGAACCATCTCTTTGAGTAAAAGAAGGTGCTCTTGGCTCTGGGACACGCCACAGTCATGAATTAAGCCTGCAAAAAAACAAAATTGAACTTTCTTTTCCGGCCACCCCAGTCGTTCTGCACATTTATATGCCGTGTAAGCAACACGATGACCATGATACAAATCATCGATACCGACATAGTCGAGAGCTTTGGCAAAAAGAAGCATTGCATGCCTTAAATCTATCTGAAACCCCGTATCTTCATGTGTTTTCAATAGTGCCGTCATTTGTTGTTCCCGTCCCTTGCATGCAAAAATTAAAAATCAAATACCCACATACAAACTAATGACTTAATATTAGCACCCGCTATTAATAACAACATTGTTATTAATAGGTTACGCGTTGTCATTTCCCTTCACATAGCGATGAGACCACTAAAAAACCCTCCCCAGTCATATGGGAAGGGTCTGCACCTTATCATTGTTTAATTTTTTAAGTACCTAGCCTAAAAATCGCCATCTTTGATATAGGGGTGGGTCCAAAGCACCACGGACAAGATCACGGCCTTTCGCCATGCTTCGTACATAGCATCCGCCTCTTTTTGTGACACGTCGCCTTTCGCGAGAAACGGCTTTATCGTCGTTGTGATGGGGTAGATAAACGCAACCATGTACCGATAGTCGATATGATCGACAGAGTTAACATCATCAGCACGGTTTTTCCCTACTCGGTGGTGACGTTTTGCTATTTCATGCTGATAGTTCAACCATTGCTGGTCATAGTTTGCGCTTGTTAAATCAAGAATCCACTGTTCAAAACGCGCTCTTACACGTGCCAAATATTCGCCATTTGCTTCATGGGTATCTTTATTCGAAAAGTAATAAAGCAAATGAGGATTCGCACCAACATACCCATACCAAGTATCCAATATTTCGCTGATCTGAGGTTTAAGAATTTTTTGAGCCTGACGAAGTGCTTTCACATCGCCTGGACCAAAAAAAATCGTTTTTTGCAAAAGCGCAAACTCTTCCTGAGATACGGGAGACGTTTCCAACGACGTAGAATCGGCATCATAACCCGGCACTCCTTTTCCACCGCTCCCTGCACTGACTGTGGTTGTGCATCCTAACAGTATGGAAATACTAAAAATTGCATATAACGCTCTTTTCATATTCGCCTCTCATTGCTTCCATTTTAAGTTAACTGACTGTTGTTTTTATCAACACATCTCCGCCCACCCTTGTTACGAATGGAATATATTTTGGTATCGAAACGACACCTTTATTGTATCGATACGAAACTATAGATTCTATTATCCGCCAATGTCAAGGTGGGTTAGGTTGATTGAAATGTGCTCAGAAGTGATAAAAACAAAGAGAGAGCCACACGAGGCTTTCGCTCTTCAAACGTAACTTATTGAAGGGGATAGAGCACCGTCTATAGCCGTGCCCTTTGTAGAAACAAAACCTACTTTACGCTGGGTTGTCACTCACCGATTGCCTGAACTTGAGCCAATTCAAGCAATTTGGCGGCAACAAACAGATCTTGAACAGCAATACCTGAGCTATCAAAAACCGTAATATCATCGGATGACTTTCGGCCAGAAGATTGGCTCGTGATCACTTCACCTATGTCTGTAATCACTGCATGTTGAATATGCTGAAACTCTCCAATAACGAGGGATTGCGGCTTATAGTCACAAAAGAGTTTCGCATCTTGATATAGCTCGACAGGCAATTCGTGCTTGCCCACTTTGTCTGCTCCCATCGCAGAAATATGTGTCCCCGCCTTTACCCAATCAGCCCGGAATAGGGGCTCTTTCGCTGTTGTTGCCGTCACGATAATATCAGCATGCTCACAAGCAAACTGCGCAGATCCCGCTTCGGCATTCATGCCTTGATCGTTGAGTCGAACAACAAAGCTGTCGGTGTTATGTGTGCTTCTCCCGACGACAATCACTCGAGAAATGCTGCGAACCTTTGAAACTGCGAGCACGTCATATTCCGCTTGATGCCCAGTACCAAATACGGCTAGCACTGATGCCTCTTTTCTGGCCAGATAATCCACTGCTACCGCGTCCGCCGCTGCGGTGCGATAGGCATTTACCTTACTTGCCGAAACCGCAGCAACCAACTCGCCTGTGTCTGGGCTTAACAGAAAAATCGTTGTGCCGTGACAAGGCTTATTTTGGCTTTGGTTTTCTGGCCAATAGGTGCCCGTTTTCCAACCCACTAACCTTGATGTACAGGCAGACTTCAAAGAAAACATAGAGTCAGCTTGGGGGCCTGATGCATTCACAACAGGAAATAGGGTTGTTTCACTGCTTGTGGCGGCAACAAAAGCATCCTTAACAGCAAGATACGCGATTTCGTGAGAGATAAGTTTCGCAGTTTGGTTTTCGTCTAAATAGATCATCTTACCACCCCTGAATTCGCGTCCAGATTTCGTATGAATTGTTCTGTTTATCAAAGACATGATAGTGACTGTGCATTGATGCTGTTGCGCAAGCATGATTCGGCAGAACCTGTAGTCGGCTACCAATAGGAAGTGCATCAAAATCTATCGAACCACCATTAACGGCATTCACAATACCATGCTCTTGATTTACCGCCGTGACTTGTAGGTTATCGAGCAAACTGCCAGTGCTGTCAGTTAATAACCCATATCCGCAATCTTTGGGCTGTTCTGCCGTGCCTCTATCAGAGGAAAGAGCCATCCATCCTGCATCAATAAATACCCATCCTTTTTCCTTGTTGTGGCCGATCACTGTTGTGACTACTCGCGCTGCAATATCATGGAATGTGCAAACGCCAATACCCGCCATGACTAAGTCGAAAAAGCCATAGACCCCGGCTCTTACTTCCGTAATGCCATGTAAGCTTTGGTAGCTGTGCGCCGTAGGCGTGGATCCAATGCTGACAATATCGACTGGGATATTTGCGGCACGAAGACGGTTGGCTGAGTTAACCGCCGCCTTCACTTCATTCTCAGCGGCTGCGCGTAATGAGGTTTCATCAAAACAACGGTAAGATTCTCCTGCGTGGGTAAGCACCCCCTTAAATTGGACACTTCCGCCATGCAGCAACTCAGCAAGCTCAAGTAATTCAGCACTATTTGGATCAATCCCCCCTCGGTGCCCATCACAATCGATTTCTATCAGTGCAGGAATCGCGCAGCGGTTATCTTCACTGTATTGGTTAAGAACCAGGGCTTGCTCCTTGCTGTCCAGCAACACCTTCAGGTCTACCCCCATTGACAGAAGTTGATACACCCTTGGTAACTTATCGCCCGAAATACCCACCGCATAAATGATGTTGGTATATCCCTCACATGCCAGTGCTTCCGCTTCCTTCAGAGTAGAAACAGTCACAGGAGATGTTTTTTCAGGGAGAAGATACGGTGCCGCATCAAGAGATTTGAGCGTTTTAAAGTGAGGTCTTAGCTCAGCCCCCAGTCCTTCAATTTCTTTGCTAAGCCTTGCTAGGTTATTACGTAAAACAGGCTTATCTACCAATAAAAAAGGGGTATCTAAGTTTTGGTAGTCACAATTCAACTTAGGATTATTCTTCATAATCAATCACCTAATGCACCAGTGGTTAAACACCCAAGCAACGTATAATGGGACCACTGAACGTCTCAACGGATCCTCAGTATCCAAAAATCATGTTTTGCATTACATTAATATTTATTAACTTATTGATTAGGTTTATACCTAATGATCACGTCAGAAGACCTAAGATTTATCGCTACAATAGCGAGCCATCGAACATTGGCTGATGCCGCGAGAGCATTAAATATCACCCCTCCTTCCGTGACGCTTAGGCTTCAGCACATAGAAAGAAAATTGTCGTTAAAGCTCATTCAGCGACCATCGCGTATCGTGAGCCTGACAGAAGAAGGTCAGCTACTGCTTGATAAAGGGCGGGTTATTCTCAGAGGGCTAGATGAATTACAAGAACAGCTTGATGAACGGAAAGAACAGGTGTGTGGCAAGCTAAGAGTCTTGGCACCTTTAGGTTTTGGCAACGACTACATTGCGCCTTTGTTGGGGGAGTACAAAGTAAAACACCCGCAGCTAGATATTGAGCTAGAGCTCTCCGACAACCCCAATTGGTCAAATCACCACACGTGGGACATCGTTATTTACATCGGTGCGTTGAATGATTCTTCGTTAAAAATGATCACGCTCGCTTCAAATCAACGCTTCCTGTGTGCCTCACCAAAATATGTAGAGGAGATGGGATACCCGCAAGTCCCTCAAGACTTGGCGAAGCATCGTTGTATTGCGTTAAGAGAGAATAACGAGGATGTCACACTGTGGCATTTCACCCACAACGCTGATGAAAAGCATGAAGTCGCACGAATCACCCCAACGCTTGCAAGTAACGAAGGTCGAGTGATTAAAGATTGGGCCACTGCGGGATTGGGGATCATTATGCGGTCAGAATGGGATGTTCAACCACAGATCAATAGCGGTGAGCTTGTCCGCTTACTGCCAGATTACACATTACCTCACGCGAATATTGTTGCTTTGCTAGGTAATTCAGAGAATGAACGTTCAGCGCGTATCTCTGGCTTTATCTCTCTCTTAAAAGAACGATTAACGCCTGCTCCGTGGAAATAAATACGATTAAAAGCCATCTAATTTATTGAAGCTCATCGACTATCGACCAAGTTCATACTGCCTGCACGCTGGTTATCGTTGCCAGTCGTTCAAATCCAAGCTTACTGTACAGCGGTATCCCCGCCTTAGAGGCCTGTAATACCGCATAATCACATCCAAGCTCTGAGGCAAATGAAAGGCTGTGTGCCATTAACTGCGCAGCGACCCCCATTTTTCTAAACGCTCTCACTGTGCCTAATTGGTGTATACCCAGTGTCCGACCTGTTTGAAACAACAACACGGTACCGGCTATCTTACCATCCTTAAATAGCGCAAAAAGATAGCAGTTAGGATCCTTTAAGACATGCTGAATCACCGTTTCATCAAGTGAATAAGCAAAAGCCTCTGAGCAAGCAAGTGTCCACTTTCTTGCTTGGTCTGTTGTTGAAATATGTGTAATTTCATCATGCGTTTTATATTCACTGCTGGTCGGCAACGTCAGTGTCATCACTTCCAATTGCATCATTGCTTGAAGCGTAAAACCCAGATCTTTACTGCATTCATTAAGCTTGGAAGCGTCCACCTGATCAATCGTCGAGAGGCGCTCACCAACGCGAGAAAAGACGTTTGAAAAGCTAAACGTCGAATTCCACCGTTTGTTAGGCCAACTTGTGTGCTGGAATAGTTCCCCGCTTTGCTCGGCACCTAACGCCAACCAATACTGGTGCAGATTTTCAAGATTCTGTGATAACGCCTTGTTCATGATACTTCCTTGTTAATACATAAAACCCTAACAACCAATAACACGACTCCGAGCAACCTCGTTGCCGAGTTGAGTATTAATGGGTAATCAAAATGGTACGTGAAGCACTTGCTTCACCGTTTAACTGACAGCCATTTTGCGAATCAGTTAACAGGGTAATCACACTAAAACAGGAGAAGTGTCACTGAGCGTTAGAAGGTCCTTTCGAATTAAAGACCATGAAACACGATGAAGCACAAACACTGTACAGAAAGGAAAATCGAGAAGAATACTGGGATTCGAATTAAAAAAATCAGCCCTATCGGGCCGATTTTTATCTTTAAGCAATTAGAGCACCATGCCTAGGAAAGATCCGCTTTATCCGCTGCGGCAATTTGTTGTTGTGCTTTTTCAGATTCCGATTGCAGCAAATCAAACCATTTTTTACCGCCTTCTACATTCTCTTGGAACCAAATATAGACAGGTGCTGCAGCTTCCTGAAACGCCGCTTTTTCTTCTGGGGTAGGCACGTAGAGCTTACCGCCAGCCTTTTTGAACGCTTCATATGCCGCTATCGATTTGCGCTTCGGTGAGGCAAACGTTGCTTGTTGCAAGGCGCGGAATCCGTCAACCACTACTTTGCGTAGCTCTGGTGACATTTCCATAAACACCTCGTTGTTCATGTACCAAAGTGCTGACATGTACGCGTGACCATCGAGCGTGACATATTTTAAACCCGCTTCAGGAAACTTCATGCCCATGATGTCAGTAATACCGTTTTTCGAGCCTTCAACAACGCCGGTTTGGAACGAGGTGTAAAGCTCAGGCCAAGGGATCGGTGTTGGGCTTGCCCCCAGTGCTTTCACCAATTCTTGAGGAAGATCTGCCACCACGGTACGAATCTTCAACCCTTCCATATCGCCCGGATTTTTCACGGTTCGTTTAGTATTGGCAAAATTGCGCCAACCGCCCGTATTACCAATTGCCATCAAGCGAAGTTTGTCATCCGTATCGGCAAGGATGGCCTTACGCAGTTCACGCACGAAATCGCCCTGAAGCACAGCTTCTGCCGTACGGTCATCAGGAAGAACGTATGGCAAGTCCAACACCTGAATGTAGGGGAACATATTCGCTGCACCACCAGAGGTAGAAATATAGATATCGACCGAACCATCTTCTACTGCTTGAATACACTCTGTTCCGTTACCGCAAAGCTGCGTCCCGATAAACAAGTCGACCTTAATTTTCCCATTGGAATGCGCTTCTACGAAATCTTTAAACACAACCAGACCATCATAGTCTTCGTCGTTTTCGTTAGAGTTCGCCACTGCTCGCAGGTTAAAGTCAGCGGCCATTGCCGGCACAGACAGTGCTGCCGTGGTCATCATCCCTGCCAACAGCGCGAGCGCACTTCCCTTCAATGCGTTACGCATCTTGCTTACTGTTCTATTCATACTTCACCTTTCACTGCCGTGAGCGTCATCCATGTCTATAGCGACGCAATCTAAGGTGAGAACTCACGTTCTCAGTTGCTTAAAAACCGCCTTCGTCATCATGCCAATCCCAACCATTGCGGAATTGTCATCGAGAGAGACGGGAAAAACGTAATCAGGAAAATCACCGCCACTTCTACAGCGAGAAACGGCAAAATCGCGCGAGAAAGTGTTTCGACTTTTTCACCCGAAACACTTGATGCGACAAATAGTACTAAGCCCATTGGCGGCGTCGCCAAGCCCACCGTGAGGTTCACACTCATGATGATGGCAAAATGCACGGGGTCGATACCCAAGCTAATAAAGACAGGTGCGAGGATTGGGCCGAGAATAATGATGGCGGGCCCAGCATCGAGGAACATGCCCACAATGAACAAAAGAATATTGATAAGGAAAAGAAGCACTAGAGGGTTGTCGCTGATTCCTAACGTCCATTCCGCCATTGATTCAGCAGCATGGGACAATGACACCACCGTTTTGAACGCCAATGCCGCCCCTACCAGCAGCAAAATGACCGCCGAAGATTTAGCACTGCTGGTAAAAATGTCAGGGATGTCTTTCAGTTTGACGGTTTTCAGCACAAACATACCCACCACTAAGGTGTAGAGCACTGCCACGGCCGATGCTTCTGTCGGTGTAAAGATGCCGCCAAGAATCCCACCTAAAATGATAACGGGAGTCAGTATTGGCCAAAATGCCTTTTTGGTGGCTGAGCCTCGTTCTCGCCAAGTTGCTCTTTCACTGGCGATAGGAAGGTTCTGGCTTTTAGCCATTAAAGCGATAAGCAACATTAAACCGCCGCCAATCAATAACCCTGGCACCACACCCGCAGCAAATAAGGCCGCCACGGAAATCTCCATGGTGTAAGCGTAAATAATCATGATGCCTGAAGGCGGAATAATTGGCCCAATAACGGATGATGCGGCGGTTATGGCTGCGGCGAATTTTCTGGAATAACCGTTCTTTTCCATCGCCGGAATCATCATAGAACCAATGGCAGAGGTGTCCGCTACGGCAGAGCCCGACAACCCAGCAAACAACATACTCGACATTACATTTACATGGGCTAACCCGCCGCGAACGTGTCCAATTAAAGATTGTGAAAAGCTCACCAAACTCAATGTAATGCCGCTTCGGTTCATCACTTCACCAGCAAGCATAAAGAAGGGAATCGCCATCAAAGGGAAGGAATCAATCCCGTTATAGATATTGCGAAACAACAAGGGGATATCTCGGTCCATGCCTTCTGCATACAACATCAGGCCAGGGGCTGTAAGCAGGGCAAAAAAGACTGGCATGCCGAGCATCAAGAAAACTAAAAATAGTGGTAAAAACAGTATCAACATCTACGACAACATCCTTGTTTTTCGATGGGTTATCCCTCACCCGAGGTCGCCGCTACGGCTGCGTCCTTTTCGGGTAACACGGATTTAAGCAGCATTTCCAGATTCGCTAGCAACATGGTGCCAAAGCAAACGGGCATCGCGAGGTATATCCATGCGCGTTTTAGAGGGAAAGACGCGGCGCGAGTCCGAAAACCACGGTCGAAAAGTTCCAGTGCGATAACGAACAATTGCACCAGTACGGCAAACGCGAGAAGCAACAAAAGCACCTTGATGACGCGGCCGATGGTGCTTGGCAGGTAGTTGTATATCATGTCGATTGATACAAACATCCCTTTGCGATAGGCCGAGCCTGCCACCAATGCCATCATCCAAATCATGAGAGCTCGAGCAACTTCTTCTGGCCAAGGCAAGGCAGCATTGAATACGTAACGGCATACCACTTGGAGCAGAATACTGGCCACCATCAAGGCCACCAGCACCCAAGCGATAGAGGCACCAACCCGCCCCAGCCAACTGTTCAGCGTTTCCAGATAATTCAAGCTGGTTCTCAGCAACGCCATCAAGCAACCTCTCCAAACCGGCCAAACCGACTGCGCGCAAACACCAAACCATCACTGTTTTGTTGCGAGCTGAACTCTGTCACCTTGCCTAACAAAATGTCGTGATCACCTGCTGCAATGACGCCATTTAAATCACAGTCAAACCACGCTACTGCCCCGTCAATAACCGCGCGGCCACTGGGGGCACGACTGATCGCAACATCTCTAAAGCGTTCTTCATGGCTATTGTTACAAAACTTCATGGCAAGTTCGGAATGCTCTGCAGCCAATACACTGACGGTGTATCCGCCTGACTCAAGGATCGGGGCTTTACTCGAAGATGTACTGTTGATGCTCCAAAGCACAATCGCCGGCTCTAGCGATACAGAGTTGAACGACGAGCAAGTGAGCCCGTAGTCTTGTCCCTGATGTCGAGTGGTAATCACGGTTACACCCGTTGCAAAGCATGACAGTGCATTGCGAAGCTCTCTGCTCATGCGACTTCCTCCCCTGCTGCTGCAGTTAACAGCTCAAACCATGTTTCTCTATCAAGAGTGACGTTTAACGCATTGCTGGCGGCACGAATACGTTCAAGGTTGTTGGTACCAAGTACAGGCAAAATGCCCGCAGGATGCGCCAACAACCATGCAACTGCGATCGCGTCTATTCCTACACCAAACTTTTCAGCTTCACGGTGCAGAAGCGGTTTAACCCGCTCAGCGACAACACTGTTACCAAACAGTTCGCCGCCTGCCAATGGCGACCACGCCATAGGTTTAACGCCGTATTGCTGAATAAACTGCAATGTACCGTCAGAAAAACAGTCTCTTGCCATCAAGCTCATTTCGATTTGGTTGGTGACTAACGGATGCTTCATGGCGGATTGCAACAAGTCCCAATCCCAGCGTTTGAAATTGGAAACACCAATCGCTTTGACGAGCCCCTCATCTACCAGAGCGTCTAACGCACTACCTGTTTCAATGTGGTTCATAAACGGGTCTGGGCGGTGTATCAGAAGTAGGTCTAGATGATCAGTGTGCAAATGGCTCAAGGACTGCTGCACCGAGTGGCGGATATGACGGGCAGACGTGTCATAGTACTTCACTCGTCTGCTAGGAAAACGGTCAGACAGCAACATAATGTCGCATTTGCTAACGAGTTGAATTTGATCTCGCAGCGAAGGTGCCGCGGCTAACGACTGACCAAACACAGCCTCACAACGGTAATCACCATATATATCGGCATGGTCAAAGGTCGTCATTCCCTGTTCTAAACACGCATCGATTTTGGCACGGACATGCGCTTCAGAGGTGTTCGCATCATCGGCTAATCGCCATGCCCCGTAAACTAAGCGACTGAAGGCGGGTAAACTTGCATCTAATTCGGTGTATTTCATTTACGCTTTCCTATTTTCTGCGCTTATTTTCTATTTACGTTCGCCAACACCCAAAGGCGTTGCAGGGGTTGATGCAGGCACACGCCCATATTCCTGAGGCAAGGAGCAGGTTTTGAGCTCTGGCAGGATTTTCTGACCCACAATTTCGCATTCGCTCTTGTGCGGATACCCAGAGAAAATGAATGCTCGGATCCCCATTTTTCGGTATTGCTCAATTTTGCTCAGCACTTGATCCACACTCCCAACCAACGCAGCACCGCAACCAGAACGTGCTCGCCCTACTCCGGTCCAAAGATTAGGTTCTGTGTAGCCAAATTGATCGGCACTCTCTCGTTGCTGTGATTGCAGCGCGACCCCAAGACTTTTTGAATCCAAGGCACGATTTCGAATCGACTGACCAAAATCGTCGTCCAGTTTTGATACCAATGATTCCGCGTATTCCTTTGCTTCCGCTTCGGTATCACGCACCACCATGTGAACCCGAAGGCCGTAGTCCAAGGTTCGCCCGTGACGGGCCGCTACCTCATTCACTGCCTTCATTCGGGACGCAAGCATGTCCTCTGTTTCAGGCCACATCAGGTACACATCACACTCAGAACCGCACAATTCCAACGCATCAGGAGAATAACCACCGAAATAGAGCAAAGGTCCGCCATTCTGTTGATAAGGTCTAACGGGATCCGCCGAAAGCTCACTCAGTTTGTAGACTTCCCCGTCGTAGCGAATTTCATCCTGCGTCCACGCTTGCCTTAAAATCTCAACCACCTCTTTAGAGCGACGGTAGCGGAACGCACTGTCTGCTTTCTCACCGGGGAAGTCTGACGAAATAACATTCAGCGTCAGACGCCCTTTCATAATGTGATCTAACGTCGCAACAGAGCGAGCCAGCATGGCCGGGTGGACCTCGCCGCAACGAATTGCCGCGAGTAAATTGATTCGTTCAGTTAGCGGCCCCATGGCTGACGCGAACGTCAATGTGTCTTGCCCCACCTGATAAGACGAAGGGCATAAAATGTTCCTAAATCCCTGTTTTTCCGCCGTTAACACAATATCTCTCGTGTTTTCCCAACTGCTTCTTAATCGCCCTTCTGGCACACCAAGAAAGCGATAATCATCACTGCATAATGGCGCAAACCAGGATACCTCCGAGGCTTCCAGCCCTTCACTGGTAATGGGCACAACGCTCATGCTCACTCTCCTTATTGTTTTTGTTTCATCCTGTTGACGATGACGTCTTTTCTCACCCTCGAATGAAAATCATTAGTGAATGAATTGTTAATAAATGCTATAAGATAAACAAGAAAAGTAAATCAATGATGAATGAATTTAAGCCGAATTTACGCGAACCAAAACGAAAGTGAGTCTTAACTTACTCAAATAAAAGCCATTATCTTTTTTGAGAATTTAGAGCAATGAGTGAATCAACCCGTTTACCCATGTTTGTACAGATAAGTGAGTTGTTGCGCAGGGAAATTGCAGCAGGCTATTGGTTGCCCGGCGAACGACTGCCCACGGAAGCGGAGCTGGCAAAAAAGCTTGGCGTTGCGGTCGGGACGCTAAGAAAAGCATTGGCCGATTTAGAAGAGAGTGGGCTGCTGGAGCGCAAACAAGGTTCTGGCACCTACGTGAAAAATGGGCAAGAACAGAATGCTGTATACCATTTTTTCCGACTCGAATTACAAACCGGCGGTGGCTTACCAAACGCTGACGTTATCAGTATCGAACAACATACCAATACCTATGTCGCTTCTTTGCTCGGACTTTCATCCAACGCCCCTTTATGCCGTTTTCGGCGGCTGCGTAAACTCGACCAGCAACCTGCGGCCATTGAAGAGATATGGATAGACGGTGCGCATTTTGATGCTATTTGCGCAAAAGACGTCGTGGAATCTCTCTATGTCTACTACCAAGAAAAACTGGGATTCTGGATTTCAAAAGTACAAGACAGCATTACGGTCGATAAGGTGCCAGATTGGAAACACCGCGATTTTGCACCTGAGGTTGGTTCAGCCGCAGGCTATATCGAGCGCTTAAGCTGGTCTAACCGAGACAAAATTGAAGAAGTTTCTTTCACTTGGTACGACCCAGAAACGGTGCGCTACGCAGCGCGTTGGACCTAAACTTTCATTCACAATGAACAAGGAAACGCCATGGCAGTTCACGGCTTAGTTCGATACGGGATCCTCGGTTGCGGCATGATGGGCCAAGAGCACATTCGTAACATTCAGTTATTGGACAATGCCGAGGTCACCGTGCTCGCAGATCCCAATATTCAGATGAGAACCCTTGCCCATCAACTCGTGCCGACAGCGCGCATTGTTGATGGCATAGATGCATTGCTAAATTCAGACGATATTGATGCATTGGTGATTGCGACCCCTAACTATCAGCATGTTGAGCAACTTCTGACATTGATAGAATGCCTGTCTTCTGCTGGCCAACCTTTACCTATCCTCATTGAAAAACCTATTTGCACGCGTTTAGAGGAGGTGAGTCTTCTGCTTGATGCGGCAAACAATTATGACGCGCCAATTTGGGTTGCCATGGAATACAGATACATGCCTCCTGTCAGCCAATTATTGTCGCTAATACGTCAAGGAGAGATAGGAAGAGGTCACCTGTTTTCAATACGGGAACATCGCTTTCCTTTTCTTGAAAAGGTCAATGACTGGAACAGATTCAACCGAAAAACCGGCGGAACACTTGTGGAAAAATGCTGCCACTTTTTTGATTTAATGCGTTTAATGACCGAAGCCAATGCGGTTCGTGTTTACGCGTCTGGCAGCCAAGCTGTCAACCACCTCGACGAAACCTATGATGGAGAAACCCCTGACATTCTCGACAATGCTTTCGTCACCGTCGAGTTTGATAACGGTGCCCGCGCCAATCTGGAGTTATGTATGTTCGCTGAAGGTGCAACCTATCAAGAAGAAATCTCAGCGATCGGCGATCAGGGCAAGGTTGAATGTTTGGTGCCAGGACCGGACAGGTTTTGGCCGAAAGAAACTCTTGGTAACGCCCCTGTCGCCAAAGTTATTTCCAGCCCCCGCTTCCCCAAAGGACCACGTTCTGTCGAGGTCCCTGTTGATCCAACCTTGCTTGAAGCTGGCGATCACAACGGTTCAACCTTCTACCAGCATCAGAAATTCCAATGCGCGATTTGGGGTGAGCAGACAGTGGAAGTTTCCTTAGTCGATGGCTTAAAAGCCGTGGTCATTGGCCTTGCTGCACAAGCGTCCATCAAGGAAAAGAGAGTCATTGCGCTCAAGGAAAACGGCCTTTTGTTCTAACCGACACCCAGCAAATTTCTGCCCTATTACGAAACGTAAAGTTACGCAAATGATAACCATTATCATTGAAAACAACAAAACAGGGCAGTATGCTAGCAACAGGTTAAGCGACAAAAGGTCAGCATAAATAATGAAGAAACCAAGCCCTATAAAACTGGTCGTTCAGTCTTCGATTCAACTGACACCAAACATGCAGCGAATTGTCATGCAAGGTGACGGACTGTCTCGCTTCCCGACTGACTGCGAAGGCGGATATATCAAATTGATGTTCGCGCCAGATGGCAGCACTGACCTTCGCAAGCTTGGCGAGAATCAACGGCCAATTTTGCGCACCTATACGATTCGCGAGCTTAATTTTGATACGCTGACACTCACCGTTGACTTCGTTCGTCACGTTACACAAGACGCTGGATGTGGGCATGCCGCGCGCTGGGCTTTAACAGCCAAAGCAGGGGACGAAATCAATATCGCCGGACCCGGCACAATTCAGGAAATAAACCAAGAAGCTGATTGGTTTTTCCTCGCAGCCGACATGACCTCGCTACCAGCCCTGTCAGTAAAAATTGCTGGCTTACCTAAAAATGCAAAAGGCTATGCGGTCATAGAAGTTCTGTCTGAGTCGGATATTCAACCGCTTGATGCACCAAAAGACATGAATATCGAATGGGTGGTCAAAAGCCAGAAAACCTCGTTAGCTGACAGTGTAAAATCAAAGCACTGGCTAGATGGGACGGCAGCGATCTGGAGTGCGTCAGAGTTTGATTCGATGCGTGCGCTTCGGCAGTATTTTCGCAATGAAAAAAACGTCGACCGAGACAATATCTATATCAGCAGCTATTGGAAAAACGGCGTGACGGAAGAGGGGCATAAGGTCATTAAACGTGAAGACGCCGAGGCCGACGTCTAATCATCATTTTCGATAAGCCCGTATTGCACTCTAAAAACGATGCGGGCACCTACTTTTACCTAAACATATCCCCATGTTTTATAGGCACTTTTACACTCCATCGCAATCTCTCGCCACAAACAGTCACGTTACATTCCTTAATGTGAGTCATCTCAAATATAAGACACGTAACTCAATGCTATATTGTTGAGCAATTGTAACTAAATCATGGCAACCCGCACGACTCTGTAAGAGCAATTGCGGCTAAGGATTTGTGTTTAGCGGAGTGTTTTTAAAGATTTCTCCTAAGTAGTGCGAACGCAATAACACCGTTTTTACGTCGCAGTGGCTTATTAAAAACTGCGCGGCTTAAACAACAATATTTCGACTGAATGGAGTTTCTTTACATGGATGGAATGGCGTTAGACAAAATCTTCAGCAACTTTTCCAACGTTAGAAAGATTAGTGGTGTTAACTCGTACTTCTTAAACAAACCTTCAACCCCCATCAAAAACAAACTCGTCGACGTGACTGAACAGCAGCACGTGGTTTCTATCAGTCATGATTCGGAAACAGGTGCTTTTACTATTGCACCGGATGAAAACGGAAGTGGCTTATGGATCCCTTACTTGGGAAATGGCCCAGGTCATGATGGCGCAAAAGGCAACGGAACGTACACAGGCAAAGTAGCTGACAAAGAGTGGGTAGCGACAGGACCCTTCTCAGGTTGTTTGGCAGGGGCTTTTTTTGCAAAAGGTTTGCCGCATTTTGCTCACATCATTACGCCAGCTCATAACCACCCATGCGCAACAACCGGCGAACAAATTTCCGGCATTATTCAGGCGACGGGTGCCACCAAATATGAAACGTGGAAGGTAGATGGCACGGGTGCTGGCATCGCCTTCTTCATGAAGTACGACGGATATTGGAAGCGTCGTTTCGTCTATATCCACCCCGATGGCAGCGTCTGTCAAATGAACATGGACTCAAAGATCATTACCTATCCGCAGACGGTTTAAGTCAGAAATCTAAAACGCAAAAAGGATGTCTATTAGACATCCTTTTTCTATTTCAACGCAATTATCTAACACGCAGGTATCGGTTTTTGACGATATAGTCAGCCAATCGCTCTGCCTCAACATGTTTAAACTTTAACGGCTGAGCCACCTCACCGAACAAGGAAACACCCCCGCCCAACAACACAGGAATAGTGGTAATGATCATTTCGTCGATCAAATCTTCTTTGAGGAAGCTTTGAACAGTCAATCCACCATCAACGTAAAGGTTTTCAAACCCTTTCGCGTTCAAGTCTTCCACAATGCTTCTCAACTCGCCTTTAACCAAAAACACTTTGTCTTCGTAGCCATTAGGCACAGAAGTAAGGGTATTGCTCAACACGAAAACAGGCTTGGAATACGGCCAGTCACAGTCAAAACTTAGTACCATCTCCAATGTATTGCGACCCATGACTAGCGCATCGACTCTATCCATAAACGCAGCAAACCCGAAGTCCGACCCTTCTGGATTCGGAATGTCATGCAGCCAATCCAGTTTGTTGTCTTTGTCAGCAATGTAACCATCAAGGCTGGTTGCGATATATACAATATTCGCCATGTTAACGTTCTCTACTTGTCATGAAATACAACGCGCGATAGAATTATTTCTACAACGTAGAATTAATTGTATGAAGCAAGCACAATGACTGTCAAGAGTAAAAAAAGAGGACGCCCAACAGGCAGTGTTGGCAACCTTAGCAGCGAAACAATAATCGACACGGCCAAAGCTTTGATGCGTCAAGAAGGCAAGGTGCCTAGCATTCGCGCATTAGCAGGCTCACTAACGGTTGATGCCATGGCTATCTACCATTATTTCGAAAATAAAAATGCGCTACTGGAAGCCATTACAACGTCTCTAATCGATGACATCTATCAACCGACGGCATCTGATGATTGGGAAAATGAGTTGAGTTCGCTTTGTAAAAGCTACCTTGAACTGCTTGAACAATATTCGGGATTGCTGGAAACACTACTGTCGATGAAATCCCATGGACCGGTGGAAAAGTTTCGCGAACGCTTCCTAACTGTTATAGAACCGCTAAACCTAAATCAAGACAAGCAGCACAATGCAGAGAGTCTACTTATCGACTATTTGCACGGCTTTGCCCTCGCGATGAGATGCAATCAAACAGGCTGCGCCTTAACGCCCACCTTTATCAATGGACCGCTAACGCTTTATTGCAACGCGTTAACTGCGTAGGTGTGCCGCATCCAACTGGGCACCGTTCACCAAATCTTTCACAAGGAAATGTAGCTTTGTAGATGTGGGATAGTCATCTAACGTCCATTGACATACATAACCTTGTATTTCGTAAAACGGACGAGCCTGAAAACTGAATGTATCCACGAGTGCCTTTGTGCAACCTCTGGATACAGCAAATGCTTCCAACTGGGTTAATAACGTTTTCCCCAACGCCTCAGCGCGATGGGCTTCGCTCACCCACAGCAGCTTTACAATCAGCCATTGTCCCCATAGCTCAGCCGTAATACCCGCGATTTTATTGCCATCGTCCCCAGTGACAAAGATGGCAACAGGCTCTTCTTTTTCGCCGTTAAGATTTGCATCGTTGTACTTAATAAGATGCCCTCGAATTTCCTCTATGTCGTCTTTTGCGGGATCGATAACCAGTGAAAAGTTCATCCAATAGATACTCCGTTACAATTACACGTCTATAAATGGTGCATTATTCCGTTGTTCGCGTCGCGCCTTGTTCTTTACTATGCAACAAAGAGCAAACCTGCGATAGTGAAGGGTCAAATTGCAGCCATTAAATAAAGGATTATTGATGACTAACACCGAGACCACTGCGCACTATTTTGAGATGCTGGAAACTATCGGGTCTGACGCTAAATCCGCGTCCAAGTTGCTTGCTCAAGCAGAACCCGAAGTGGTCAATGCCACGTTGCGGTCTATAGCCTCGGGGATCAGAAGCAGAGTTGATGAAATTATTACTGCAAACCAAGCAGACATGGACGCTGCGAAGGCGAGTGGAATGTCCTCTGCGATACTTGACCGTCTTTTCCTTGACCAGGCACGACTTAATGCTCTTGCAGACAGTGTTGAGGCCATCGTGGAAATCGAATCGCCCATTGGCAAAACACTTTGGCAAAACGAAAGACCAAACGGGTTAAATATACTGCGCGTAGCCTGCCCTATCGGTGTGCTTGGGATGATCTATGAATCTCGGCCAAACGTGACTGTTGACGCCGCCGCTCTGTGTTTAAAATCTCACAACGCCGTTGTCTTGCGATGCGGCTCCGACTGCTTCAACAGTTCACTGATGCTTAGCAAGGTAATACAAGATGCCTTGGTCTCAAATGGATTACCTGCGGCCTGTGTCACTGTTATTCCGACTAAAAGCAGAGATGCCGTCACTGCCATGTTGTCGATGGATAAATATATCGACATCATTATCCCTCGTGGAGGGTACCGCCTCATCGAAAAAGTGGCCAACGAGGCAAAAATGCCGGTGCTTAGTCACTTAGACGGTATCTGTCATACCTATATTGACAGTGATTGCGATACGAAAATGGCTCTCGATATCGTTCTCAATGCAAAACTCCGCAGGACAGGAATTTGTGGTGCTATGGAGACGCTGTTGTTTGACAAGTCATGCGATAACACTCTCGTTCAGACCATTTTATCTGCGCTGATTGAGAATGGTTGCGAACTGGTTGGTGATGAGGACCTCGTTAAACTGAATCCTTCGCTTGGCGCAGCTACCGTTGCCGATTGGACGACAGAATATCTCGACAAAAAGCTATCCTGTAAGTTTGTTGATGGTGTCCATGGAGCCATTGACCACATCAACAAATTTGGGTCTGGTCATACTGATTGTATCGTGACAAACGACGCTGACGTCGCAACTTGTTTCTTAAACCAAGTAGATAGCAGCATCGTTATGCACAACACATCTTCACAGTTTGCAGACGGTGGCGAGTTTGGAATGGGCGCAGAAATTGGCATCTCTACGGGGAAAATCCATGCGCGAGGCCCTGTTGGCGTTGACCAGTTGTGTACTTACAAATATCACGTCATTGGGTCGGGACAAGTCAGACCCTAACGCTAAAAGCCAGATTCACTTTTTCGCACAAATCGCGAACAAACAGGGGGTCATATGACCCCCTGTTTTATCAAAGTAACTGACACAGTCTGCCACCGTTTTCTGAGCGATCAGAACATCAGAGCATTACTTCTTGCCATACTCCAAGGCCAATTGGCTTGCCGCTTGCTCCGCGATGTTATTCAGTTCGCCCTCGCCAACCGCATCAATCAAGCTTTCTTTCATATCACGAGACCAAAACCGTCGTATGTGGGATGCCACCTCATCGATAGATTCATCGTCGCTGCGGCCGTGCTCCAGATTGTCCGCTATCTGATTCGCCATTTCATAAAGGCGTTGTGTGCGGTGAGTTTCTCCGTCCATTTATCCTCCTTAAATGGTTAATCGTTATTTTGCGTTGCAGCAGAGAGATGCGCTTGTTGTTGCTCATCAAATTCTTTAAAACGGGTTTGCCAGTTGGCTTCTTCTACCGCCACTTTTACTTGCACCGCAGTCACTTTGTATTCGGGACAGTTTGTCGCCCAATCCGAATTTTCGGTAGTCACCACATTTACACCCGAAACAGGGTGATGGAACGTGGTATACACGACACCCGGCTGCATGCGATTACTGATTTTGGCGGGTAAAGAAATCTCCCCCGCACGGCTCGCCACCGTTATCAGTCCGCCGTCTTTTATCCCTCTGTCTTCAGCATCTAGCGGATGAATTTCCAACACATCTTCTTTATGCCAATGTGAATTGTCCGTGCGGCGGGTCTGTGCACCAACGTTGTACTGAGACAAAATCCGTCCGGTAGTAAGTAACAATGGGAAGCGTTTGTTTACCCTTTCCTCTGTCGCAACATATTCAGTGACAACAAAGCTGCCTTTTCCTTTTACGAATTGACCGATGTGCATGGTCGGTGTGCCTTCTGGTGCCTCATCGTTGCAAGGCCATTGTATAGACCCCAGCTCATCGATTTTTTCATAGCTCACCCCATGGAAGGTTGGTGTGAGCTTAGCGATTTCATCCATAATTTCTGATGGATGGCTGTAATTCATTTGATAGCCCAGTGCATTGGACAACGCGACGGTCGCTTCCCAATCTGCTTTGCCCGAAAGCGGAGCCATGATTTTCCTAACCGGTGAAATACGGCGTTCGGCGTTAGTGAAGGTACCATCCTTCTCAAGGAAGGTCGCACCCGGCAAGAATACATGCGCAAACTTGGCCGTTTCGTTTAGAAATATATCCTGAACGATCAAGCACTCAAGTGCAGACAATGCAGCTTCTACATGTTGAATGTTTGGGTCAGACTGCGCGATATCCTCACCTTGTACATACATACCTTTAAAGCGACCCGCAATCGCCGCATCAAACATGTTGGGGATTCGAAGGCCTGGTTCATCGTCAATAGTGACTCCCCATGCGCCGCCAAACAAGGCTCGGACTGCGGGATCAGAGACGTGACGGTAACCCGGTAATTCATGCGGGAAGGACCCCATGTCGCAACTACCTTGAACGTTATTCTGACCACGTAGCGGGTTCACCCCTACGCCCTCTCGACCGACATTGCCCGTTGCCATAGCGAGATTGGCAATCGCCATCACCGATGAACTACCTTGGCTATGCTCAGTAACCCCAAGTCCATAGTAAATCGCGCCGTTTTTCGCCTTTGCGAACATACGCGCCGCATCTCTGATCAACATGGCGGGAACACCCGTAGCATCTTCCATTGCTTCTGGAGAATGCTCCTCTTGCGCGATGAAAGTACGCCACTTGTTATACGCAACCATATCGCAACGGTCGGCAATGTAATCGCTGTCTTCCAGCCCTTCCGTGATAATCACGTGCGCTAACGCATTCAACACCGCGACGTTGGTACCCGGCCTGAGTTGAATATGGTACTGAGCCCGTACGTGCGGCGCGTTCACAATATCAATTTGGCGTGGGTCAATCACAATCAGCTTTGCACCCTCGCGTAAACGACGCTTGAGCTGAGAGGCAAAAACGGGGTGACCATCGGTCGGGTTCGCACCAATAACAATGACACAATCCGCTTTTTGTACAGAGTCGAAGGTTTGCGTACCTGCCGATTCACCGAGCGTGGTTTTTAATCCGTAACCTGTTGGCGAATGACAGACTCGCGCACAAGTATCAACGTTGTTTGTTCCAAAGCCAGCGCGAACCAATTTCTGTACCAAATAAGTTTCTTCATTGGTGCAACGCGAAGAGGTAATTCCACCCAACGCATTGGAGCCGTGTTTTTCACGAATACCTTTCATTCTTTCGGCTGCAAAAGAAATGGCGTCTTCCCAACTTACCTTACGCCAAGGCTGATCGATGGATTCTCTAATCATCGGATCAAGAACGCGGTCTTTATGTGTCGCATACCCAAATGCAAATCGTCCTTTTACGCAAGAATGACCCTGATTGGCTTTACCCTCTTTATCCGGCACCATTCTGACAAGTTGATCGCCTTGCATTTCAGCGCGGAAAGAGCAGCCCACACCACAGTAGGCACAAGTGGTTATGCGGTAATGACTAGGTGTACCCTGCTCTATCACACTGTTCTCAGTTAACGCTGCCGTCGGACAGGCCTGAACACACGCACCACACGACACACATTCAGAGTCCATGAAGTTGTTAGAGCCGGCCGCTATGCGCGAGTCGAAGCCGCGTCCTTCAACAGTGAGAGCGTGTTGCCCCTGAATTTCCTCACAAGCGCGAACACAGCGAGAACACACGATGCACTTTGACGTATCAAAGGTGAAATAGGGATTGGAGGTGTCCTTTTCCATATTCAGGTGGTTTTCACCGTCAAAGCCATACCTGACTTCACGCAATCCCACCGCCCCTGCCATGTCCTGTAATTCACAATCACCGTTCACGGCACAGGTTAAACAATCCAAAGGATGGTCAGAGATATACATCTCCATAACGTTACGTCGTAACTTTTGAATAACTTCACTCTGCGTCGTCACCACCATGCCTTCTGCAACTGGTGTAGTGCACGCTGCAGGCTTTCCACGCATCCCTTCAATTTCCACGACACAGAGTCGACACGATCCGAACGCATCGAGACTGTCCGTCGCACACAATTTGGGGATCTGGATATTCAGCATGGATGACGCACGCATCACAGACGTGCCTTCGGGCACAGATATTGGCCAACCGTCAATAGTTAGCGACACCATGACTGCATCGTCACTTATTATTTCGGGTGTTCCAAAGTCCTTTCGTCCTTCTTCAATGGGAATGTAATACTCAACCATTGTTTACCTCCTTGATGTGCCTATTACACATCGTCACTGACCTGACGAGTCAGGCCAAAATCTTCAGGGAAATACTTGAGTGCACTTTTTACAGGGTAGGGTGTCATCCCTCCCATCGCGCACAACGAACCCAATTCCATGGTTTCGCATAAATCAGTAAGAAGTGTTTCAGCTTCTGCTTTCTGGCTCGATTCCGACGCCATCAGCTTGTCGATCACTTCAACGCCGCGAACAGCCCCCACTCGGCAAGGTGTACATTTACCGCACGACTCTTCCGCACAGAATTCCATTGCAAAACGCGCCATGAGGCTCATATCCGTTTGATCATCAAACGCCACCATTCCTCCATGCCCAAGCATGGCTCCACGCGCCGCTAGAGCTTCATAGTCCATATCCGTGGACCATTCAGATTCCGGTAGATACGCCCCTAAAGGACCACCAAGCTGCACGGCTTTAAGCGGTCTACCCGTCTTACTCCCGCCACCGAAGTCATAGAGTAATTCGTTGATTGAAACCCCAAATGCCAACTCAAACATGCCCGCTTGTTTAATGTTCCCTGCCAGTTGAATTGGCATGGTTCCTAATGAGCGACCTTGACCAAAGTCTTTGTAATAACTGCCTCCTTTCGCCAAGATGGTGGGCACTGACGCAAGAGAAATAACGTTATTAATCACGGTTGGTTTACCAAACAACCCACAGATAGCAGGTAAAGGAGGCTTGGTCCGAACCAAACCGCGCTTGCCTTCTAAGCTTTCCATCAGCGAGGTTTCCTCCCCGCAAATATAGGCCCCTGCCCCCATGCGCAATTCGAGGTTAAAACGATGGCCCGAACCGCAAATGTTGTCACCCAAATAACCCGCCTTCTCTGCAAGGGCGATTGCCTTGGTGAAGATCTCACAAGCTCTTGGGTACTCGGAACGGGTATAGACATAACCCTGTGTCGCACCAACAGCCAGCGCACAGATAATCATGCCTTCGATAAGGGTAAATGGGTCGCCTTCCATCAACATACGGTCTGCGAATGTGCCTGAATCCCCTTCATCCGCATTGCAAATGACATACTTTTCACCGTCCGGCTGATCTGACACGGTTTGCCATTTAATGCCTGTCGGGAATGCCGCGCCGCCGCGGCCACGTAGGCCACTTTCTTTCACTTCATCGAGGATGGCTTGGTTATCCATCTTGATGGCGTTATCCAGACCAAGAAAGCCACCATGAGCACGATAATCTTCAATGCTAAGCGGATCGATAATTCCTACACGAGTAAACGTTAGCCGCTGTTGCTTCTTCAGATACGAAATGTCTTCTGTTACACCTAAACACAGCGGGTGTGCCAAACCCGATTCTCCACTTCCATCTGGGTCATAAAATCTAAGTGCCAGAAGAGCATCAACATCATCAGGTGTAACGGGGCCAAACGCGATACGGCCTTGTTCCGACTCGACCTCCACCATCGGCTCAAGCCAAAAAAGCCCGCGCGAGCCCGTTCTGACTATCTCAATAGATTCGCCCAAATTAGCAGCACTATGGGCAATATGATCCGCCACAATATCTGCCCCTTTTGATACGGCCGACGTATCGAGCGGGATAAAGATTCGATAACTCATGGGGCTTTTACCTCGATAACCTGAGTGAGCAACTGATCAATGACGTCATCAAATTTTTCATCCGTCATGTCCCCGTAGATTTCATCGTCCACACGTATCGCAGGCGAGTTCATACAGTTACCCAAGCAATAGACAGGCTCTAGAGTAAAGTTGTTGTCTCTCGTGGTTTGATGAAAATCGACCCCTAGACGCGAACAGGCATGCTTGGCCAATGCATTCGCCCCAAGGGACTGACATGACTCCGCCCTACACACTTGGATAACATGTGCTCCGGGGGGGGAGAGCTTAAAATCATGATAAAAAGAAATCACACCATGAACATCCGCTTCCGATAGGTTTAGCTCTTGTGCAATTAGCGTTACCGACGAGGGAGGGACATATCCAATCAGTGCCTGAATGCCATGCAAAACAGGCAATAACGCACCTTGCCGATGGCGGTGTGTATTGAGCGCATTCACAACGGCCTCAGCTTCTTCATTGCTCATTGAGCTATTAAGTACTTTGCTATCCATTTCAATCACCTGACTTCCATTACTTTTGAGTGTAGCGGTAAAGCACTACGTCAATGTCGATGAAATGAGACCTAAAAGTGCCGATTTAAGACCTATACCAAGCTAAAGGCCTCATCACGAAGAAGCGCAAATGATCGCTTCACATTGAAACTAAACTGGTTTTATAACGAGAGCATTTATGGGTGAGTTTCTTTCATTTATGTCATGCTTGGCCATAAAAAAAGCGGCAATTTATATTTTCCAGACTGGCGGCAATTTGCCAATTGACACTGCATTTTGCAACATTTTATTTACAACCCTAAGCATTTTGGATTTAGAGAAAGTCTCTACATCTTGTCCCAATTTCGATACTTTTCCTCAGCAATGAAGGATTTGATAAAAAATACCGTAGTGATCCTATGGTTTTTAATTTCTGCATTTTACTTTTTCCCTCAACTGGCCTACGCAGAAAAGAGAAGACGCATTTGGACTTGCTGAAATCTCTACGAACTGTAATGAATTTGCACTAGGGAAAGGGGATCCACTATGGGGTCAGTATCCTCGCTACGCCAGCCAGTCAGAATAGGTTTTTACCTATGCAACCGTTTTACCATGATAGCCATGGCCTCAGCCATTGAGGTTCTCCGCATGGCGAATCAACTCTCCGGCGAAACACTCTACAAATGGTACACGCTCAGTGACGATGGTAATCCGGTGACTGCCAGTGACTGCATTTCCATCAATGCTGATGACAAAATACCGAGCCAACACGAACTTGATATCGTCATCATTTGTGGTGGGTTGGATATTCAGAAAAACTGCTCGCCAAAAGTGATTAGTTGGATTGCACAACAAGATCGCAAGCATAAAACCATTGGCGCAATTTGTACGGGCAGTTATCTGCTGGCGAAATCAGGCGTGATGCACGACAAGTCTTGCTCTATACACTGGGAGAATCTTGCGGGTTTCCAAGAAGCCTTTCCTACCATTCGCGTCAGTAACAAGCTTTTCTCTTTTTGCGAGAAGCGCATGACAAGTGCCGGCGGTACTGCACCGATGGATATGATGCTGACTATGGTGTCACATGAACATGGAGGGCGTTTAAGTGCTGCTATTTCTGAAATGTTTATGTGTGAAAGAGTCAGAAGCAGTGAAGACGTACAGAAGGTGCCACTTCGTAACTTGATTGGAACTTCACAGCCCAAGCTCCTTGAAACAGTGTCACTCATGGAGGCGAATTTAGAGGAACCCTTTGCTATTGATGAGCTAGCAAGTTTGGTTCAACTCTCAAGACGTCAACTCGAGCGGTTGTTCCAAAAACATATTCAGTGCTCCCCTTCGCGATACTACCTGCACCTTCGTTTGACCCGTGCTCGTCAACTGCTGACGCAGACAAATTTGTCAGTCATCGAAATCTCAATTGCTTGTGGCTTTGTTTCAACGCCACACTTTAGTAAGTGCTACAGAGATTACTTCGGCCTTCCTCCTCGCGAAGAGAGACAAGGTCTTAAGCAAGCCCCCACGGCTCCTTCTGCCCCCCTTTCTGCGCCCGCAACAGAGCTATCAAACTCTGCAAACGACGAACAAATCGCTATCTAGCGTAAAACTCCCCATTTGCTCAAATGGGGAGTGCTCTTATCTTGTTTCGCAACTCGCTTATTATTGCCCCCTCTCGATGTGGTTGTTTTTTGACCAGTGCAATTAATGAGAAGTAGCTATCATTTGATGCCAACATTTCCAGACTAATTGTCTAACCGATATTCTCCATCACTCATATCGTAACAGGCTTGAATTCGGCGAGATTTCGCGTTGTGAATTAAGTATGCACTGTCTAAACAATATCTGGATTGTCCCGAGTAATAGTGGCCTGAGCACAGCTATTTTGGATCCTTTTTGTATTAATCCAATGTTACCCAAAGAGTTATCCACCGTTTCTGTGGGTAACTTTCTTTTCGTCTCGTAATATATTGAACGTCAATGGTTAAATGATGCTCAACCATGCATTCTGGATCGCCTTCCAAAATTGCCGGCAGTAAAACAACCGATATATCAAAAACATGTAACATGTCCAAAACAAAAGGCATTAGAAGGACCTTGGTATGAATCATGTTTTAGTGACGGGTGCAGGACGTGGAATCGGACTGGAAATGGTCAAACAATTGCTAAAACGGGGCGATTTCGTACTTGCTACCTTTCGGGGAACCGAACCACCGCCTTCTCTTCTCTCTTTAGCCTGCGCAAACCTTGAATTTCATCCTCTGCGTGTCACTCACGCAAAGGACATCGAAACGCTTGCAGAAACACTGGAAGGCCGCACTATAGACCTACTCATTAACAATGCAGGGATCATTGGACCCAAACACCAAGCCTACAACGATATGGATGTCAGCGGCTGGCTTGAAACGTTCGAAATCAACACCATCGCACCATTGATGATCACCACGGCACTTATCCCCAATCTTACTTTGAGCTCAAACCCAAGAGTCATCACGATTTCAAGTCAGATGGGGGCGTTAAATCGCGACGCAAAAGGCATGCTTGCATATCGCAGTTCAAAAGCGGCAGTAAACAAGGTCATGCAGGTGCTCTCACTTGAACTCAAGGAACAGGGAATTACAGTTTGCCCAGTCCATCCAGGTTGGGTAAAAACTGACATGGGAGGCGATAAGGCAGATATTACGACGCAAGAAAGTGCAGACGGCATTCTCGCACTCGCTGACAGGCTTTCTATTGAAAACTCTGGAACGTTTTTTACTTGGGAGGGAAACTTCCATGAGTGGTAATGTAATAAAGAACAAGGCCAGCTAAAAGCTGGCCTCACCCTTCGAATATAGCAAACCGCTTCGCTATACTCTAACGCAACATACCGATAATTTAATTAAACTGCCATTATCTAGCAGGGATGAAATAACTTAAGCGAATGACTCATCTTTCAATTCAACGTGAGATTTACTACGACCGTTGATAGAAATAGACTTAGCTTTCATTGCTTCTGGAATATGCTTTAGAAGTTTAACGGTCAATAAACCATTTTCTAAATCAGCCCCTGTTACTTCAATATAATCAGCAAGATTAAATTTGCGTTCGAAGGTTCGGTTAGCAATACCTTGGTACAGATAGTTCTTACCTTCAACCTTGGCCTTTTCGCCACGTACTGTTAACACACCACGCTCAACGTTAATGTCGAGTTCATCATCAGAGAAACCCGCTACGGCCAGCGTGATGGCATAATTATTCTCTTCAAGAGCTTCGATGTTATATGGGGGGTAACCCGCTGCTGCGCTTTCTGCACGGAAAGCACTGTCCAACAAAGAAGCAACTCGGTCAAACCCAATACTGTTACGATACAGTGGGCTCAAATCGATAGTTTTCATCATATATCCTCCAAAGAAGCGATAATTAAAACATCTGGATTCAAATTCCTATTTAGGCCATTCGAAACACAGATTTTGATTTCAAAATATATAAGGCTATACGCAATTGGTCATAACCTCTTCACCACTATATTTGGAGTTTCACACGAAATCTTTCAACCCTTATGTGGAAAGTTTTTTAAAAGAAAATCGCAAGTGAATGATAGATAATAAAATTTACTTTTTTGGTGTTAACCTGGTGTTCTTTGGAAGAACAACGATGTGTCACCAAGCAAACTTTTTATATATTGGGGTTCATGAATTCATTTACAAGGTGCCGATGAAAAATCTTTAAATATAGTAGGAGTAGACCTTTTACTTTTTGCAATGTGATTGGAAACACTTACCTTAACTGGGGCGTCATCTTGAAGGCAGAATCTTTGAACGCACGCCTTCAAGCACAAGTTTTGTACTGCCTGTTTGGACTCCATATTCAGACAGTTAAGCTTTGCAGCACATAACTTCCCTTCAAGGAACAGGGCTTCTAAGGTTTCAACACTCATTTCCACCTGCACCTTCTGATGCCGATTAATTTCCTGCGCAGTCGCCTTGTCGCTCGATTCCCAATCCACGAGGTGATCTTCCTTTTTCTTTGTGTATTAGAAATCAAACATAGATGAGAATGGTTATCATTACAATAAATAATGCAATCCAAACGTAAATTACACTGTAAATTGACAGTCAGCTATAGGTAACGTCCGGGAGTGTGCCCTGTCATCTTCCTGAAAAAGCTGATAAATGCGCTGTCACTTGAGAATCCCAGAAACATAGCAACATCGGATACGCTCGTTCCTTTAGATAAATACTCAATCGAGGCTTGAAGACGCCATTGTTGCCGCCAAGCTTGGTATGGCATGCCGGTCTCTCGAGAGAAAATGCGACTCACTGTTTTTGCACTGGCTCCTATATTTTGTGCCATATCCGCTAACAATTCCGGCACCAACTCGCCTCCCATCACTTTTCCTAACCACTGGGTCAAACGGCGGTCCGTTGGTAACTTTAGGGAAAAATGCTCTTCTTCGGACAGCATCAGCTCTTCGCAAAAGAGTGCAAAGGTTGACCTTTGCTCTTCTATCGGCTTTTCCCACTCCCAGTATGCCATTCGCTCGATCAGTTCTCTCAGAAGGAGATTCACCGAAATAATCTTTATTTCCGTAGGGAAAAGGGGCGATTCATCGACATCAAAGTAGAGCGAACGGTAATCCACAACATTCCTCATTACCGCGCAATGTTTGGTTCCCGCAGGGATCCACACTGCTCTTGCTGGCGGAAGTACACACCAAATCCCATCCAGATTAATACTCATGCTGCCTGACGCTGCACAAAGTAGTTGGTGCTTTTTGTGATAATGCATACCCGAGTCATGTCGCCCTATTCGTGTGGCGACACCAATGACCAAATTGTCGAGTGCATCTGCGTTGAACCGCATGTTCTCTGTGATAACTGCCATATGTCCGAATATTGATATTTAAGGTTCTAATGTCGATATTACGCCTTTCATATTACACCGTAGACTGCCCCCTGCTTAACAATTTTGTTTCGGAGTGAATATGAAAAAACAAACCCCATCACTTTGGCTGCTTAGTGCCTTGATGATGTTTCCGCAAGTTGCTGAAACAATCTACATCCCTGCATTACCCAATCTTGCTAATGCCTTCGGCGTGTCTTCTGATACGGCATCACTAACGTTATCGGTTTACTTTTCATCATTTGCCATAGGCGTGTTTATTTGGGGAAGGCTTTGCGACGTGATTGGAAGACGAAAGGCAATGCTTGTTGGGTTGCTGACTTACAGTGTAGGGTGCGCGCTAGCTATTGTTGCTAAAGACTTCTCAATAATATTGCTTGCCCGGGTCATCGCGGCGATCGGTGCTGCTGTTGGATCAGTCATTGGTCAAACTATCCTAAGAGACGCGTTTGAAGGCCACGCACTGGCCAAGGTATTCTCAATCATGGGCATGGCAGTCGCTATAAGCCCAGTCGTTGGTTTACTTGTTGGAGGCGTACTCACCACACACTGGGGCTACCTTGGGGTGTTTCTCGCATTGATGATCAGTGCTGGCATACTTTTGGGGTCTACCTTTATGAGACTGCCTGAAACAAAGCCTGCAAGCACACAGCATGTCCCTCTGTTCCAATTGGCAATCCGAATGACGAAAGATATCGGTGTCTGGCGCAATGCCATCCTCATTGCCATGTTCAATTTGCTGCTTTTTGGTTTCTATGCCATCGCGCCATTTTCATTTGAACGTATGGGATACTCTTCAATCGAGTTCAGCTACAGCGGGTTTGCGTTGGCCGCTGGCTCATTTGCCGGTGGTTTATTGAACAAGTTATTGCTTCAACGACATCAAAACCTCAACCGTTTAGTCACTGTCGCATGCGCAGTGATGTTGATTGGAAGCATAGGTGTTTGGATTCTGTCAGACAGTATTTGGCTTCTTGCCCCGATGATGTTAGTGGTCATGGCTAATGGCATTGCGATCCCAAACGTACTAGGACGAGCACTTGCAAACTATCGCGACGTCGCTGGCTCTGCGGGAGCCCTGTTGGGTTTGATGTACTATTTGATGCTTGGCGCAGCACTCGGTATCGCGGGTGAATTTCAACACTTGGGAGGTACGCTGATTGGTGCGTCATTGGTCGCTATGGTTTGCAGCCTACATACGACAAAACTTAAGTACAACGTACTTTCACTGGCGAAATAGTTGAGGTTCCCAGCATTGCAGATGCAATTTGATTCACCGATCAATCTGCAGGGCCTTGAAAAAGCCAACAAATCCAAGGCTTGTCGCGTGTTTCCTCGTAAAACACCGATTCTTCGAGAGCGCGGTCACCAATTCCGTCGATGCTCATTTGCAAGCACATGCGTTGCGATATAGTGAGCCCAACACGTTGTAAGTAGTGATTTTAAATGAGTTTTGAGCAACATCTAGACAAAGCACACAAGGTGCTTATCGAACATGGCTTTTTAGCCTCTTCAATCAACCCTGTCATTTATCGCCTAGCGAGAAAACTGGGATTAAAAGTACCACCACCTCAGTTTGCCACCTTTAGTGCAAATATCCTGCTAGGTACCATTTGGTTTGGCACCTTGTGGGGCATCATCATGTGGTTTATGCAGTGGAATAACTTAGGTGTCTCATTGCTTTACGCATTTAATGCATCAATGACGACTGGTCTCATCTTTGGATTGATGATGGCGAGTTGGTACAAGCTTTCGGCCAAACGCAAAAAACTACCAAATTGGTCTGAACTCTAACAAGCTTGGTTTGCCAGTTGTCTTCATTTGGGGGAATGGACAACTGGCAGGCCAACTTATTCTTCAATACCTCTCATCTTCGCACTACGTCTTCTCAAGAACTCCAGCGTTGTTAGCAGTGCAATGGACAATGCAACCAGCAAGGTAGCCGCAGCCAAGATCGTAGGACTTATTTCCTCTCGAATCCCTGCCCACATTTGGATGGGCAATGTGGTTTGCTCGGGCCCAGCGATAAACAACACCACAACTACTTCATCAAACGAAGTAATAAACGCAAACAGCGCGCCGGAAATCACACCCGGTGTAACCAAAGGTAAAACAACCTTAAAAAACGTCTGTACCGGATTTGCCCCTAAACTCGCTGAAGCTCGCGTCAACGAATGGTCAAAGCCACTTAGCGTCGCCGTTACCGTAATCACTACAAACGGAATACCCAACGCCGTATGCGCCAAAATGACGCCAATATACGTTTGTGTCAGTTGAAAGCGCGAGAAGAAGAAAAACATCGCCGCTGCTGAGATAATCAAAGGCACAATCATGGGCGAAATCAATATCGCCATGATCACATCTTTATACGGCATGTATCGACTCGATAATCCCAACGCGGCGATTGTGCCCAGCACCGTTGCCAGAATGGTCGATGCGATGGCCACGATGACACTGTTTTTAACCGCGGTTTGCCAAGCATCTGACGTGAAGAAATCGTCATACCATCGGAGTGAAAAACCCGCAGGATCAAAACTCAACATTTCAGGTGTGAAGGTAAAGTAAGGTTCCGCATTAAAACTCAGTGGGATAATCACTAAAAGGGGACCCACCAAAAATAAAAAAATTGCCGCACAGATTAGGCGGAAAACCACATACCACACTTTTTCGCCTGTGGTCGCGCATTCAGGCATTGCCATGGTATTTCTCCTATCCCAACTTCACGTTATCTACACCAATCAATCGGTTGTAGAGCCAATACATAACGATAACGACCACCAGCAAGATTGAAGCAATTGCGGCTGCAAGACCCCAGTTCAAAGAGGTTTGCATGTGGTAGGCAATGAAGTTAGTGATGAACGTCCCGTTCTGTCCGCCGACTAACGCAGGTGTGATGTAGTAACCGATAGCGAGTATGAAAACCAATATTGAACCTGCGCCAATCCCAGGTAGGGTTTGTGGAAAATACACTCGCCTGAAAGCCATAAACTGCGTGGCACCCATTGAACGCGCTGCTCTCACGTAACTGGGCGAGATGGTCTTCATGACCGAATAGAGCGGCAGAATCATGAACGGCAGCAAGATGTGGGTCATCGCAATCAATGTCCCTGTTTGGTTGTAGATCATCTGTATGCGATTTTGATCGTCCAAAAATCCCATACCCACCATCATGTCATTTAATACGCCTTGCTGCTGTAGGATGGCTATCCAAGTAGCCGTTCTTACTAACAAGGATGTCCAAAATGGCAAAAGCACGAAAATCATCAGGACATTGGCATGTTTCAACGGAAGGTTTGCAAGTAAATACGCAACTGGATAGCCGAGAAGCAGGCAAAGAAACGTTATCGCAACACTCATGTAGAGCGTTCGCCAGAACAGGCCGTTGTAGATTTGTAAATGTTCCGGTTGGGCGACGATGTTGCCGTCATCATCAAAACGATGGTCGACAGCATTTAGGTAATAAGAAAGTGTATAGGGTGACGATTCGCGCTTAATCAACTTCCAGACGCTGATGTCTTTCCATCGCTTATCCATTTTTTCAATTTGGGCTTTGTATGGCCCCTCTTCTATGCGCTTCGACTTACGTGCGGATTTCATCACCAAGGAGCGCATACCCGACTTCTCGTAATTCAGACGGGACGCAACTTTACCGATATTACGTGCTTTGGCACCGACTTGAAGGTCTTCTACCAATGCTGCGTAAACCGCTTCATCAGGTAGCTGTTGACCGTCCCAGTCTTCTAAAGCCGCTGCAGTTTTGGGGAGATACGTTGAGACTTCAGGGTTTTCGACGCTTCGCTGTAACATGTCCACGATGGGCAGAACAAATGCTACAAGCAGAAAAGCTAAAAGAGGCGCAACAAGAAGAAAGGCTTTTATCTTGTTTCTACGAATTGAGCGCTGTTGGCTAACTCGAAGAGAGACACCATCTGCGGTCTTAATATCATTGGCTGGACTTCCCTGCACCAGACCTCCCACTTCTTACAAGAACGAAAAATGACGGGCATCTACTGCCCGTCACTACTACTCGCAATTATTGCGCTAACCAAGCATTAAAACGCTGCGCCAATTCATCACCGTTATCCGCCCAAAACTCATCGTCTTTTGGAATAGCAGTCACGAAGTTAGGCCCATAAGTTGGCATGTGCGGCTTCATATCGATACCGGTTACTGCATGCTTACTGACCATGCCCGCTGAAGAGTTACGCGCAGGACCATACGAAATGTACTTCGCTTGATCTGCAAGGCGTTGAGAGTCGGTAGCAAATCGCAGGTATTCTTTAACCTTGTCCAATTTACCTTTTGGTACCACCCAACCATCAAGTTCGAATACCTGTCCGTCCCAAATGATGTCAAATGGCTGATTCTCGTTCACCGCAGCATTAAAAATACGGCCGTTATATGCTGACGCAAACGCGACTTCTTTGTCGGCTAGAAGTTGCGGCGGCTGAGCACCTTCTTCCCACCAAATCACAGAATCCTTGATGGTATCGAGCTTTTTAAATGCACGTGTTACACCTTCTTCAGTTGAAAGCACTTCGTACACTTCTTCCGCTGGAACACCGTCAGCAACCAATGCCCACTCAAGGTTATTGATCGGTTTTTTCTGCAGTGCACGTTTGCCTGGGAAGTTTTTCAGATCAAACACATCATCAATTTTCGTCGGCTTCTTACCGCCAAATAACTCTGTGTTGTACGCAATGATGTTGGAATAAACGATGGAAGGTACAAAACACTCGGTCAAAGAGCCGGCCAAAAAGTCTTTTGTTGCTGGCGTACCATCAGGAGCCGCAGCAAGCAACAGGTCATGGTCAAGTGGCTCAGCCAACCCTTCGTCACATGCAACTATCGCGTCAGACGGTAAAATATCAACCAAATCCCACGTGACATTGTCTGACTCAACCTGTGCACGAAGACCAGACAGCGCATTTGAAGATTTGTCGATGTTGACGACCTTCACACCCGTTTTTTCAGTCCAAGGTTCATGATAAGCCTTGGTTTGGCTTTCCGTGTATGCGCCGCCCCAAGACACGACATTCAACGTTTCGTCAGCAACAGCATTGGTCGCCAAGCCTGCGCATCCTGCTAGGATTGCTGCATGTAACGCTAGTTTCTTCATTGTATTCTCCTCAAGTCTTTCGCTTGTTCAGCCTGAGCAGGACAGGAATCCACTTCTGCACGATACGTCGGCACAGAACTACTGCGTTCATCGCAATCCATATTCAGTACTTTTACTGACAGTACGCAACTTCCAATGCGACACTCAGCCAATGGGTTATGGTCGATGCTTATGAGGCATCTAATGCTCGGCAATCTTCTTCTGACCAGCCGATCCGAATCATGTCGCCACGACGTAAATTTGGATGCCCTTCAGCATTCGGCGTTTTTATTATGAACTCATCGCTTTCACACACTTTTACACGTGTTCTTAAGTGATCACCAAGATAGATTACCTCTTCTACTTTAGCGTCAAATATATTGGGCAGCGTACCGTTAGACGGATTGATGATGATTCGCTCGGGGCGCAAAGAAAGTGTTGATATTTCGCCCTCTTTTCCGACCGCGATGGGTTTTGCTGTAATGACGTCGCCATTTGGAACTTTGACCTGACAGCGGTGACTATCCAGAGAAATGACATCGCCTTTAAGACGGTTGTTCTCACCAATAAATTGGGCGACGAATGCGTTCACAGGACGCTCATAAAGCTCCTCTGGTGTCGCCAGTTGCTGAACAATGCCGTCGTTAAACACCGCAATACGATCTGACATGGTGAGTGCTTCTGATTGGTCATGCGTTACGTAAATCATAGTAACACCGAGATCTTCCTGTATATGCTTGATCTCATACTGCATTTCTTCTCGCAGATTTTTGTCTAGTGCACCTAACGGCTCATCCATTAACACCAGTTCGGGCTCGAATACCAAGGCACGAGCTACAGCAACACGCTGTTGTTGACCACCAGAAAGGTGAGCAGGACGTCGATGCCCGAAATCAGACAAACGCACCATATCAAGCGCACGTTTTACTTTATCTTCGACTTCAGACTTGGATAGGTTACGAACGTGTAACGGGAATGCGAGATTTTCTTCAACCGTCATATGCGGGAAAAGTGCATAGTTTTGGAAAACCAATCCAATACCACGCTTGTGTGGAGGCAGCGTTTTTATGGGATTTCCGTTGAGATAGATATCCCCGTGGGTGGGCTGCTCAAACCCAGCCATCATCATGAGTACTGTCGACTTACCCGATCCTGACGGTCCTAAAAGAGTGATGAACTCCCCTTGGTCAATGTCCATTTCAAATCCTTTGACCACCAAAGATCTGCCATCATAACTTTTCTGAACATTGTCGAATCGAACAAAAGGAAACCCTGAGTTATTTGCGCCATTACCAGATTGCATAATTAGTGAATTCCCTTACACCTCTAAACAAACTAAGCCTATAACATGGCATTAACATTAAGCAAAGCGCATGATCTCTAGTGAGAGACGGATCAATACGCCATGTCGTCAATAAGTAAGCAACATACTAATAAGTACGGATTTCCCGTAATTTTCATCACATTTAGCAGCAAATGCGCAACAATTCTTACATCGGGTTTGTTACATTAGACACTTGCTATCGCAAATAACAAAAAATGTCCCTTGTCCAAACTGGAGACTTACATCATGCATGTTCGCTATTTCTCGCTGCCTTTAATCGCCCTCTCTCCTTTCTTCGCTTCTGCCAATGAATGTGGCGATGTAACAATCGCTGATATGAACTGGAATTCGGCAACGTTAATGGCTCACGTTGATCAGTTCATCCTTGAAAACGGATATGGCTGCAATGCTGAGCTCGTGCCAGGAGATACCATGCCCACGGGTATTTCTATGTCAGAAAAAGGCGAGCCCGACATTGCACCTGAATTTTGGAGTAACTCTCATAAAGAGATGCTTGAAAAAGGCGTGAATGAAGGCAAGCTGCGTTTTGCGGGGAAAGCCTTCAGTGAAGGCGGCGAAGAAGGGTTTTGGGTTCCTAAATACATGGTGGAACAATACCCTCAGTTGGCAACGATTGAAGGCATAAAGGCTAACGCAAACCTATTTCCTCATCCAGAAGATGACACTAAATCCGGCTTTATGAGTTGTCCGGCTGGGTGGACATGTCAGATCACCGCAGGGCATCTTTTTGATGCATTAGCACTAGAGAGCGCAGGCTTTGAACAAATAGATCCCGGTTCAGGTGCCGCTTTAGCGGGTTCAATTGCACGCGCTTATGACCGCAAACAACCTTGGTTTGGGTATTATTGGTCTCCGACACCGGTCTTAGGCCGCTATGAAATGGTGAAAGTCGATTTTGGCGTAAAAGCCGATCCTACTCACTATGAACAATGTATTACGCAGCCCGACTGTACAAATCCGAAGATCACCGCCTATCCACCCTCTGCGGTGAATACCATTACAACTGAAACCTTCGCCAAGGAATCGCCAGAGGCCTATGCCTTCATTAGTAATCGTTCGTATTCCAATGCAGATATGAGTGCCATGATGGCATGGATGGAAGAAAATCAGGCTGACGGCGAATTTGCTGCCTTCGAGTTTTTAGAATCCTACCCCCATGTTTGGACAAAATGGGTGCCCGCAGAGGTTGCAGATAAAGTCAAACAGGCACTCTAACGTTTACAACCTGTCTTAAGGAGGCGATTTGCCTCCTTTTTTGGTATCTGTGTTCAAGATCCTACCCGATAAAACAACACCTTATTTTGTACTTTCTTCAGATCGTCCCAAGTTGGAAACACAACGCGCTGAACCCTTGCTTATACTTCTTGGTGAACAAAAGGCATAAAGCGAGTGAATATGAAACACGTTTATTATTTGCGAATCTTGCTGTCGCATCTCAATCATCACTCACATGCCACGCGCTTTACTCCGCGATCTTCCAACGTTCAAAGTTTAAAACGTTTACCAAATACAGCACTTGGAGTAACACCAAATGAATAGATGGGTATTAGGGATGATAGTGGTCGCCGTGCTCGCTTTTGGCACTGTGATTGGCTTTAACCTCTTCGTTAACAACAAAATCGAAAATGCATTGGCTAACCTCCCAGAACCAGTTTATCCCGTATCCGTTGAAAAGCTCGCTCCGACAGTCTGGCCTAGGGGCATTAAAGCGATCGGATTTATCGAGCCGAATCAAGGGGTCGACGTTTCAAATGAGGTTTCTGGCATCGTCACTGCCATCAATTTTGATAACGGCGCGTCCGTCGAATCAGGCACCGTGCTTATCAGCCTTGATTCTTCTGTCCAGCAAGCCGATCTCAAAGCACAGCAAGTGCAATTACCCTCTGTTCGCGATGACTATTTGAGGCTTCAAAAGCTTTACAAAGAACGCTCGGTGTCAGAGCAAAGCCTTGAAACCGCACAATCAAAATATCAATCGCTACAAGCCAATATTGAAAGCCTACAAGCGACTATCGCGTTGCGGGAAATTAAGGCACCGTTCAATGGTCAGTTGGGTATTCGAAACGTAAACCTTGGGCAGTATGTCTCGGCGGGTACAGATATTGTTCGTCTTGACGACCTATCTTCAATGCGTGTTCGTTTTAGCGTTCCGCAAGCAGAAATTGGCAACATATCCATTAATCAGCCGATTTCGCTGACCGTCGAGGCATATCCTGGTCGCGAATACAAAGGCACGATCAACGCCATTGAGCCCGTCGTTAATAACCAAACCGGGTTGGTGACGGTACAGGCCGAACTGCCCAACGATGATGGCTCCTTACGCGGAGGCATGTTTGCAGACGTAAACATTGCGCTCACGAATTTAGACAAACAGTTTGTCGTACCTCAAACAGCGATTGTTTTTGCCCTCTACGGCAACTCCATCTTCGTCGTTCAGAAAGATGGGGATGACTCTCGTGTCAAGCAAGTCACGATTGATGTACTAGAAAGAAACGGTAATAACGCGCTGATCTCCGGCGAACTGAAATTTGATGAAGAGGTCGTGACGACTGGGATCTTAAACTTGGGCAACAACACCAAGGTCGACATTGTTCCCAATCCAATTTCCGTGCCTGACAAAATGCCGCAACTGTAAGGAGCACGGGAATGAAATTTACCGATATTTTCATATACCGCCCCGTGATGGCGGCTTCACTCAGCATATTGCTTTTGCTGCTAGGACTTAACGCGTTAAAAGACCTTCAGGTCCGTCAGTATCCCGATATGACTAACACGGTCATTACTGTCGGGACAGCTTACCCAGGTGCCGATGCAGAATTGGTCGAGGGGTTTATTACTCAGCCTTTGGAGCAAGCACTCTCTCAGGTCGACAACCTCGACTTTATGACGTCCTCCAGCCAATTGGGCGCATCCAGTATTGTGCTCAACATGCTGCTAAACACCAACCCTGAAGAAGCACTGGCAAATGTACTATCGCAGATAAACTCCGTTGCTAACCAGCTCCCGAAAGAAGCCTATGATCCGTCCGTGACGTCTTCAACGGGTTCGACCACTTCCATCATGTACATTTCGTTTTTCAGTGGTGAGTTGAATTCCAGTCAGATAGCCGACTATCTGGAACGTGTTGTGAATCCACAACTATCAACGGTCAATGGCGTATCGAATATCGTCATGATGGGCGGTGCTCCTTTCGCATTGCGGATCTGGCCAGACCCAGAGAAGTTAGGGCAATACAACCTCTCCACTAGCCAGCTCATCAATATACTTCAACAAAACAACTACCAATCTGCAGTCGGTCAGTTCAATAGTTATCTCACCATTTTGAACAGTACCATCGACAGTCAAGTTGATACCGTTGAAGGGTTAAAAAATCTCGTCATCAAAAGCCAAGGTGGTCAGGTTGTTCATTTGCGTGATGTTGCGGAAGTCAACATGAGCAAAAGTTCTGACAGTACTCGCGCGTTGGCGAATGGGCGTGAAGCCGTTATTGTTGGTATTAACGCCACACCAACTGCGAACCCTCTAGACGTTGCCGCTGGCATTCGCGTCCAATTTGATTCTATTCATCGAAATCTGCCCTCTAACATCGAAGCCTCTGTCCTTTATGACTCTACCGAAGCCATTACAGACTCTATCGATGAGGTTATAAAAACGATTGTGGAAGCAGCCGTGATCGTTATTGTGGTTATCCTGCTTTTCCTCGGTTCATTCCGTGCCGTCGTTATCCCCATCGTCACCATTCCGCTCTCGTTAATCGGCGTTATGTTCGTCATGCAGGGGTTTGGCTTTACGCTCAACCTGATGACGCTACTTGCCATGGTTCTTGCTATCGGGCTTGTGGTAGATGACGCAATCGTGGTGGTGGAGAATGTCGACCGACACATTAAAATGGGGGTAAAACCTTTCAAGGCCGCGATTGATGCCACCCGAGAAATTGCCGTGCCGGTGATCTCGATGACCATTACACTCGCCGCTGTTTACGCACCAATTGCACTGATGGGCGGGATAACAGGTTCACTGTTTAAGGAGTTTGCACTCACATTAGCTGGCTCGGTATTTATTTCGGGTTTCGTGGCCCTCACCTTGTCACCCATGATGTGTTCGAAAATGCTCAAGCCCCACACCAAACCTGACAAGTTTGAAGAAACGGTTGAACGTACACTTTCTGGATTGACCAACAAATATGAACGCGCCCTCCATGCCGTTCTGGACCACAAAAAAACCGTGGTGTTATTTGCACTGATTGTGCTCGTTTCTCTCCCCGTCCTTTTCAGTTTCATCCCGTCACAATTGGCACCGGATGAAGATCAGGGCGTGGTGGTGGTGATCGGCAACACGCCTTCCACCTCTAACAATGACTACATTCAGGCAAACATGGAGTTAATCTCTAAAATACTTGGCGAGCAGCCTCAAGCAGAAGCCTCGTTAGCACTCATTGGCGTGCCAACGAGCAGTCAGGGGATTGCTATTGGTCCGCTCATCCCTTGGAGTGACCGTACGGAAAGCCAAAAACAAATCTCCGATACCGTCAACAAAGCCGCGAAAAAACTCCCTGGCATTAACGCAACGGCGTATCAAATGCCTTCGCTGCCTGGTGCATCTGGGGGGCTGCCTATCCAGTTCATCATTACCAGTCCCGCAGATTTTGAGACCATCTATAACATCGGCAGCAAAATCCTAGATAAAGCAAAAGCGAGCCCATTGTTTGTGTACTCAGATGTGGACTTGAAGTACGACTCAGGCTTAGTGCAGCTATCCATAGACCGTGATGCGGCAGGTGCATATGGTGTGACGATGCAAGCCATTGGGCAGACATTGGGAAGCATGATGAGTGGTGGTTACATCAACCGGGTTAATATTGATGGCCGTTCCTATGAAGTTATCCCTGAGTTGATACGTGAAGATAGGGCAAACCCTCACCTTATCAGCAAGTACTATGTCACTGCGCAAAATGGTGAAGCCATTCCGCTTTCAAGTTTGGTCAGCTTCTCTGTAAAAGGGCAGGCAAAAACCTTGCCTCACTTTAACCAAATGAACTCCATCAGCATCTCAGCGGTTCCCGCACCTAACGTTGCAATGAGTGATGCGATTAGTTTCTTTGAGGGCTTAGCAACCACCGACCTCCCTCAAGGCTACACCTATTCATTTGGCGGAGAATCACGACAGTTTGTAGAGGAAGGCAGTTCGCTTTACGTCACCTTTGCGTTGGCACTTGCCATTATCTTCCTCGTACTGGCGAGTCAGTTCGAAAGTTGGCGTGATCCGCTCGTGATTATGTGTACCGTCCCTCTCGCAATAAGTGGAGCACTGATTGCCCTCGGCTGGACGCATATCTCTGGTGAAACATCGCTGAATATCTACTCGCAAGTTGGGTTGATCACGCTTGTCGGACTTATCACCAAACACGGTATCTTGATGTGTGAGGTGGCAAAAGAAGAGCAAATCCATAAAGGGGCATCAAAACAAGAAGCGATTGTAGAAGCAGCCACGGTCCGCTTACGCCCAATCTTGATGACAACGTCAGCGATGATCGCTGGTTTGATTCCACTTCTGTTTGCATCGGGTGCAGGTGCGGCTTCGCGCTACAACATTGGCTTGGTAATTGTCGCAGGCCTTGCCGTGGGCACCTTGTTTACACTGTTTGTCTTACCGGTTCTCTATACCTTTATTGCAGGTGCTCACCGCTTGCATGAAGGGGATATGGATGAGGAAGAAGAAGAGGTCTTGCATGGCGACTTGGATGAGCAACCCAAACCGCAGGCTTGATAGTAAATAGCCGTGATGAGTGAATAGCAAAAAGGCAGGGTTACCCCTGCCTTTTTCTTTGTGCGCTTCACCCGTTAGTTGGGTGCTTTTGAGAAGGTTCGATGACTCCAGGTGGCCTGTGTAGGCTGTTTCCCACAACACAACGCCATGATAATGCCGAAGCACGCGCCTTGGGTGATCATCGCCGTTCCCCCATAACTGATAAACGGGAGCGGGCTTCCCATCACGGGCAGCAAGCCACTGACCATGCCCAAATTAATAAAGGCATACAGGAAGAAGCTCATTGCCAACGCGCCACTCACTAATCGAGAGAAAGGTGCAGGCGCGTTTGCGGCAAGCCAAAGTGAGCGTCCCGCAATAAACAAGTACAGCAAAACGATCACGCTACTTCCCAAGAACCCCCACTCTTCAGCAAAGGTAGAGAAGATAAAGTCCGTGTGGCTCTCTGGAATAAAGCCTAACTGGCCTTGGGTGGCATGCATAAAGCCTTTGCCTTTAAACCCACCAGAACCGATAGCAATCAGGGATTGAATGATCTGATAGCCTGCGCCAAGTGGGTCAGATTCAGGGTTTAAGAACTGAGTGACCCGTTTCTTCTGGTACTCCTCCATAAAGAAGAACCACATTAACGGCACTGAAGAAGCCACCGTTATCAGTACCGACCCAATGATTTTCCAGCTCATGCCTGCAAGAAACAGAACAAACAAAGCATACATGACTGTAAAAATGGAACCGTCAAGGTCAGGCTGAATAACAATCAACGCCGCTGGTACTGCTGTCACGAGCGCACACAGCATGATTTTCTGAAAGTTTGGCCTGCCAGGGTCTTTTACAATCAACCAAGCAACCATCATGGGAACGGCGACTTTCACAAGCTCTGAAGGCTGAAAGCGTATCGGCCCAAGAGCCAGCCAGCGTTTGGCACCATTGGTGGTGTCGCCAGCAACAATAACGCCAACCAAAAGAATGACAGCCAGCCCGAACAAATGCGGTGCGCTGTCTTTAAACTTCTTGGCTGGGACAGTAGAAAGTGCGAGCAAGGCAAAAATCGCCATACATGCTCGCGCCAAATGACGCTCAATAATTGGAACGCTGTAACCGCTAGCACTCCACACACTCATTGAACCTAAAGCAATCAGCGCGCAAATAGCAACGAACAACGGATAATCGAGCCGAGGGCGAATCATCGACACGGAAAGGGTTCTCTTACAACAACAATGCGAGGCACTAGTATATGTAGTTCTCGGAAAAAGTAACGGTTCTTTTCGAAATAGCAGAAGTATTGCCTGTCATTTGTACACACACTTTTTTCAATCACAATGTCATTTTTGCGGAATTATTCGCCTTTTAAGTGTTAATTCAAAGAGTAAGATAAAACTGTGTTTCTTACTTCTGGAATTTGCTATGTCTGGTATTTTTCGAGCCACGTCCAACAACATCCTTCAAGGTAGACGTATAGCGTTGCTTACTTTGTGCACACTCGCTCTGTCCGGCTGCTTTGGCACCAAAGAGCACCACGCACTTGGGCTCATCGAAAAAGATCGATATCTTGCCAAAAGCCCCGTTTCAGAGACCATCAAAGACCTTCTAGTGAAAGAGGGTCAATCAATCAAACGTGGCGACATCATCGCCCAACTAGACAGTACACAGGCACAACTCGACGTAGACGAAGCACTCGCACAACGCGCACTTGCCCAAGCTAAACACGCAGAGCTCGTTGCTGGCCCACGCCCAGAAGAAATAGCCAAAGCGCGCGCGAGCGTCGATGGTGCAACAGCAGCTCTGACCGAAGCGAGAAAAGCATTCCAACGAACGAAATCACTGGTATCGAAGGGAATGCAAGGCAAAGCCGATTTAGACAGTGCGAGGTCCTCAAAAGAACGCTGTGAGTCGGCATTGGAGGAGGCAGAACAGTATTTGGCGTTGCTGTTAGCGGGCACGAGAGAAGAACAATTGCGCCAAGCAGATGCTTCCGTTGCACAAGCTAATGCTCGTGTCGAAAAAACACAGAACACATTAGAAGACTACGCCATTACATCCCCCATCGACGGCGTCGTAGACGCCCTAGTTTGGCACCTCGGAGAACGTGTAAAAGCGGGAGATCCCATTGCGGTCATTCTCAGCCACGACAATGCGTATGCCAGAGTCTACGTGCCCGAACCCAAGAGACTTGCACTCCAAGTGGGTAATGATGTGGATGTCCGCGTTGATGGTGCTAATGACATTTTTAGAGGACAAATACGCTGGATAGCGTCTGAGCCCGCGTTCACGCCCTACTTTGCGCTGACAGAAAACGACCGCACACGATTGATGTACGAAATGGAAGTCTCGTTGCCAAATGCACAACCCTTACCCGTTGGCTTGCCTGCACAGGTCATACTGCCATGAGTGACTATGCCATTCAGACAGAAGGGATGACCAAAGTCTTCGGCAATATCGCAGCGGTTGATAACCTCAGCCTTCGCATACCCAAAGGTACAATCTATGGTTTTCTTGGCCCTAATGGGTGTGGGAAATCCACCTCAATTCGCATGCTAACAGGGTTACTCTCACCGTCTCATGGTGAAGTGACTGTCTTAGGAGAATCGTTGCCTAAACACGCCGAATCACTGCGCCGTCGTGTCGGCTACATGACCCAAAAACTCTCCTTGTATGACAATCTTACTGTCGAAGAAAACCTGCATTTTGTTCGCCGTATCTATGGGCTGGGGAAACAAGGAAAAGTGCGGGTAGCATCGCTGCTTGATCTCTACGGGCTGACTGAGTGCCGTCATCAAATGGCAGGGTCGATGAGCGGCGGCCAAAAACAGCGTTTAGCATTAGCCGCTGCGACCATCCACGAGCCAGAGTTGCTGTTTCTTGATGAGCCCACCTCAGCCGTAGATCCTGAGAATCGCCGTGACTTTTGGGAACGTCTTTTTGATTTGTGCAGTGTAGGGACCACCATACTGGTATCCACACACTACATGGACGAAGCTGAACGTTGCCATGGGTTAGCCATATTGGAACGCGGTCAAATGCGGGCAGACGGTTCGCCTGAAGAACTCATGAGTAAGATGGGAGCAATAGTTTTTGAAGTTGAAGGGCCTGATTTAAGAGCCGTAAAAAAACACCTAACGGCGTTGCCAGAGGTACTGTCCGCCGCGCAACTTGGCGTTCGTTTACGCGTGCTCGTCAGTCACAACGTCGGCCACCCCAACCTCTGGCTATCGTCATGCCTAGGTGCAAAGTTTCGTGTCGATGAAGTTCGTCCCAGCTTAGAAGATGTCTTTGTGACCTGCACAGGGAGAAACGCCTATGCGCTTGGCTAGGATCCTTGCTGTCATAGCGAAAGAGCTCAGACAGCTATCTCGTGACCGCATGACATTTGGCATGGTGGTGATGATACCTATCGTTCAGCTCATGCTATTTGGCTATGCCATAAACACTGATGTCCGCCATATTCCGGCAGGGCTGGTTGATCATGACCGAAGTAGCTACAGCCAAGAGTTCATTGCAGAAATTGCAGCCACACAAGTGGTAGATTTCGTCGAAATATATGCCACCCCACAAGAAGCGGAACACGCCATCACACGGGGGGAGATAAAAGCGGTTTTGTATCTTCCTTCTGATTTCACGCAGCGACTTTGGCGTCACCCGAAGTTTCAGCCTGATGCGCCCAATGAAACGGCGCGCCCTGTGGGGCAATGGTTAGTGGACGGGTCAGATACCATGATCGCGGCATCCATTCTGTCACTGCGCTCCATGCCACTTTCTGGCTTAGCAAATCTACCACCTAACGAACCGCCGCCTTCATTGGAAGTGGTTAATTACTTTAATCCTGAACAACGTGTTACCGTCAATATTGTTCCTGGCCTGTTGGCCGTGATTTTAACCATGACCATGGTGCTGTTCACCTCGGCTGCCATTGTGAGAGAACGCGAACACGGGAACATGGAATTTCTGATCAATACGCCAATAAAGCCCTTGGAATTAATGATTGGAAAAGTCTCGCCGTATATTTTGGTGGGGCTGTTTCAGACAGCCATTATTCTCACCGCAGGCAATGTCGTCTTTGATGTGCCAATTCGAGGTGGACTCGATACCCTATTGACTGCCTCATTGTTGTTTATCTCAGCCAGTTTGACATTGGGCTTGATGATTTCCACCGTCGCTAAAACTCAACTTCAAGCAATGCAAATGACCGTATTCATTTTGCTGCCTTCAATCTTGCTCTCTGGTTTTATGTTTCCCTATGACGCCATGCCAGAACCCGCACAATGGATTGCAGAAGCACTCCCAGCGACACACTTCATGCGATTAGTGCGTGGGATAGTGTTGCGGGATGCGGAAATCTCGGACCTGTTACCCGATGTGATTTGGCTGGCCGTTTTTACCGTCGTTGGGCTCATTGTCGCGGCTTTGCGGTTCAGAAAGAAACTGGACTGAGGTGACTAGAAACAGAAAAAGCAGGGAGGACCCTGCTTTTTGTTTATCTCAGAATTTATTATGCGCTTGTCGTTGGCGGCTGTTTCATTGTCTGAATCGCCTTTTTTACACGCCATACAATCGCTGTTGATACAGCAACACAAAGCGTAATGACTGGCGCAGCCATCAAGCCCATTGTCACTGCTCGGCTTAACGGCTCAGGCAATTCTGGCAACAGGAAACCCAATCCTGCCAGCAAGAACACCCACAAGGTCGCACTCAGCCAAGAGAAATATTGGAACTTCGGAGCTTCTCCGACACGCATCCCCATCATCATCGGTAATACCGAGCGTACAGCCGGAATAAAACGTGCGCAGAATAAGGCAACCAGACCATGGCGGCAAAGCAACTTGTCGACAGTCTGCATGTTCTTCTCAGGCACTTTTGATAGCCACTTTTGCACCAGCGGTAAACGATTGAGCCAACGTCCCTGCAAATACGCCATCCAACTTCCCATCGCAGCGGCAAAGATTAGGAGCGGAAATGCGATGTACGGACTTAATACTCCCACTGCCGATAAGGTGCCCACTAACACAACAACACTGTCACACGGGAATGGTGCCGCAGGCAGAAAGCCACTTTCGAGGGCAATGAGCAACGCGACAATCACATAGATAAGCGTTGCACTACCTGGGGTAAGCAAGGCATTGAAATCTTGGTACCACAAGGCAACCAAAACTTCCTGAATAGCTTCAAACATGGGGGCTCCAATAAACTTAGGTCACAACGGCGAACACAATAGAACAAGCAAGCGAGAGACAGAGACTAAGTAAAAGCACTCACCGTTGCCGCTCGATATAAGAAGGCAAAATCAAAGGAGGTGTCGCTTTTCCTTTTATGTCACCTTGGTTTCATGACCTAAAAAATAAATCAGCCAATATTTACTGCGAAAAACCAGAAAAAACAACAAGTTTGTCAGGGTTAAAATGGTGATTAATTCCACAAAAAACCACTACCCCTCGGCTTACAAAGAGATTTTGTACGCAAATTAACCAGTACCAATGAATTAAAGCGGTTAATTTCAGCCAGTTAGCAATCGCTTGCGCTTTCAGCGCGAAATTCATCCACTCGTCACTCGCAACACTTCTTTACAATTCCAGTCATAGAAAACCAGATAAATGGCGGCTTCACGGAACGATTAGAACGCCGCCAACAACGAGTAACTGGGCTTCCCCTGTGAAATCGACACTTCGACACGATCGTTAGTCACACTCTCCTCGTTCACAAGTAACGCTGACGCGCCTGCTCCAACCACCTGCAATCGATTTGGGGAAATGTCCGCGTATTTAACCAACAAGTTCGCTACCGATACCGCACGAAGGGAAGAAAGTTCCCAGTTGTCTCTGTACAATTCGGAGGTTGGTGGCGACAAATTCGTATGACCTGATACGGTGATCATCCCCGGTATATCTTGAATGGATAACGCTATCTTTTTTACCAATGGTCGAAAACTCGGTTGGAGAAATTGCGAATCCCTAGGAAAGGCTAAGGGCGCGGCAATTCGGATAACCAACTGTTGCCCGAACTGCTCTGTCTCGATGTCTCCGGAATCAATCTCCGATTGCAGGGCAAGACGCACAGACTCAAACGCCGTGACAGAAGAAGGATCGGATTTAAAATCTGTGTCGCTATATTGAAATACATCACTCGTTGAATCTTCTCGAGAATACAAGTCTTCCGTGTGCTTCTCCCCAACAATGAGAACCGAAGAATCTGTCGTAGAGGCACTACCGGTAATGCCTATGCCGCCATCAAACAGTGCCGAGCCCGGCACACTGGATATCATCCCCTCTTGTCGTAAGGATTCCATTAAGTTTTCTACCATGTTTTCTGCTTCGCCCTTTTCATTTTGTGCAAAGGCATACAGCACGACAAAAAGCGCGAACAGCAGCGTCATATAGTCTGCGAAAGAAATCAGCCACCGTTCGTGGTTTTCATGCACATCTTCTTGATGCCGACGCTTTCCTCTTCTCATGATGCTCCCTTCACGAACATGGGATGCGCCACATATCCACCCAGTCGACTTTGAAGTTCAATCGCATTACTTCCGGTAGCGATACAGCTAACTCCTTCCAATACCATCTGTCGGTAGTTGGTTAACTCGTACGAAAATGCTTTGTATCGATTTCCGAATGGCAAGAACACAATATTTGCGAACGCAACGCCGTAGATAGTTGCCACAAATGCAACCGCAATTCCGGCCCCTAACTGGTCTGGTTTATCCAGCAATCCCATTGCATGAATTAATCCAAGGACAGCACCCAAAATACCCATGGTCGGACTATATCCTCCCATGGCTTCATAAATTTTGGCCACCTGACCAATGCGCTGTTCCTCTGCGGCTATTTTGTTTTCCATTACGTCCAGAATGGCATCTTTTTCAAGGCCATCAACGAGCATCTGCAACGCCTCCAACAAGAAGGGGTCTTGTACTTTTTCCAACTCAATCTCTAGTGCTAAGAGGCCGTCTCGACGTGCGATAACGGCAAGGTCCACCATCTGCTTTGCTGTGCCAAAACTGTCCCGCAGTGGCGGCATCCATAGCCATGAAAAGTAAGTAAAAACCAACTTCACGGAAGAAAATGAAAACTGCACCAAAATAGCCCCGATTGTCCCTCCAATGACGATCAAAAACGCAGGCGCATTGATTAACCCACTGATATGCCCACCTTCTAAAAGGTTCGCAACCAAAATAAACATGACCGCGACGATGACGCCGATAAAGCTCATGAATGACATCCTTTTATTGATACCCAAGCTCCAATCGAAGCTTGGGTATACATCACGAACAATTTTCTAGGCTGATTTTTCCAACCCTATTTCGAAGGCTACTCCGCGTTTTTAATTGATGACGCGTCTTTTTTCTCAGAGACATGAGTATTCTCATCGTGAAGCGCGCGTTTAAAATCTCGGATCGCAACACCAAGATCTCCGCCCAAATGCGCCAACTTTTTTGTCCCAAATAACATAACGATTATGAAGGCGATAATCAGAAGCTCACCCATGCTAACCCCACCCATCTACACCTCCCTCAACACAAAGGAATTGCTTGAAACTACGGCATCTCATCGATCAAATCCTGTTTTGGCTGGTAATGGCAGGCACTTAAGCCCAAAAACTCCTGAACAGTAGAAGCGATAGTTACAGAAGACCATGTGCCCGTCACGATGCCGGCAAACAAGGTGATTGAGAAACCATACAAGGCTTCGCCGCCAAGGATCAGCAAGCAACCTATGGTAAACAGCGTGGTTCCCGCCGTGATCAGGGTGCGCGAAAACGTCGCTTTCACAGCAAGATCGGTACTTGAATAGATATCGGCATCAGGTCGTGCCTTCAGTACGTCACGAAGCCTGTCGGCAATAACAATGGAATCATTCAGCGAATAGCCAATAACGGCAAGAAGGCCAGCGACCACGTTGAGGTCCATTTTTATCCCAAGAAAAGCCAGCAGCCCTAAGGTGATCACCGCGTCATGCACCAAAGACGCGATGGCTGCCAATGCCAACCGCCATTCAAATCGCATGGCCAAATAGATCATGATAGAAAGCGAGGCTGCAATCAGGGCCAAGCCGCCTTGGTTGTACAACTCCTCTCCCACTTGTGGACCTATAACAGTGGCCTGATTCAAGGTCACTGGCAGACCCACTTGTTCACTGAATAAAGCGACAATCACTTGCGGGTCATTTATCGGCGAGCCCACTGGCAGTAACAATTGCCATAGGCCCGCAGCGTTTCCTGCCTCAACCGTGGCCCACTCAGCCAACTGGCCGGTTAGCATTGCCTGTAATTCAGGTGCAGTTGCCAACGTTTGAATCGATACGTCAATCACACTGCCGCCAGTAAAGTCGATACTCATGGCGATACCATAGTAAAAAATGGCGAGGCAACTGGCTGCGACAAGCAATAGCGAGCAGGCAAGTCCTGCGTATCGTACGTCGGTTAATGTTCTCATTTTCATCATCCTTCTCCCTAGATCCTTACCGCTCGTCGATTGTCTCTGCCCCAAATTGGGTTAATGATGGCGCGTGTTCCCCAAATGCCGCAGACCATGCTGGAAATCAATCCGAGGATCAGTGTTGTCGCGAACCCCTGAAGAGGGCCTGAGCCTATCCCGTAAAGACAAAGCGCGGAGATGAGGGTGGTGATATTGGCATCGAAGATAGTGGTAAACGCAGAGCGATACCCAAAATCTATCGACGTTGCCAGCGAGGCCCCTTCACGAAGTCGATCGCGAATGCGTTCGAATATCAATACATTGGTATCGACGGCCATACCGACAGTAAGCACTAACCCCGCAATGCCGGGTAGCGTCAATACGGCACCTGGTAATAAGACCAATAAGCCAACTTGCATGATGAGGTTGGCGCAAAGACCAACAATGGCAACCCAACCAAAACGTCGGTACCAGAGCGTCATAAATATCGCCATTCCGACCATGCCGAGAGCTAACGCACTGAAGCCCGCCTGAATGTTTTGCGCACCCAATGTTGGGCCAATAGCACGTTCTTCCACGATTTGAATCGGTGCAGTAAGTGCTCCGGAACGAAGCAAAAGAGCAAGCTCTTGCGCTTCAGAGGCACTGTCCAAACCCGTAATACGGAACGTGTTTCCTAGTGCACTTTGGATGGTCGCCATATTAATCACTTGATCATGGGGCTCTAGAGAGCCGGCATCACTGAGTTTGTACTCCGTATAGACTGTCGCCATCGCCTGTCCAATATGGTGACGACTGAACTGCATCATTTGGTTGCCGCCCGTACTGTCCAAACGAATATCGACTTGTGGCAAACCCATTTCATCCATGCTGCTTCGAGCATCGACAATATGATCTCCAGAAAGAACGGGCTGACGAGACATGCGAATCAACGCACCATTCCGATCAGCAATCACAATTGGGCCGGCTGCACTCGCTTCGTAAAATGCCAATGATGCAGTGGCTCCAATCACTGATTTAGCCTGTTTCGGGTCATGCACGCCTGGCAGTTCGATACGAATATGGTCTCTTCCCTGCCGCTGGACACTCGCTTCTACAATGCCTAGCTCACCAATCCGGTTTCGAAGTATGGAGATATTCTGCACCATGGCAGATTGTGTCTGCTGCAACATTTCTTCTGGTGTAAGCGTCAAGACAACACCCTTATCTTCGGGCACAGCCTCCCACTGCCCCGAGTACGTCAGCATATAGTCTCGCAAAAAAGCCTCGTACAACGCCGTTTGGCCAGAGACCACGATTTCCGTTGCAGAACGCGCCCTCACTGTTATTCCGCGAATCCTTTCTTCTCGCAATGCGCGGCGCATGTCATTAACCATGGCATCGGTTTGCTTGGTATAAACAGCGTCCAGATCGACGAACAATAACAACTGCACACCACCGCGAAGATCCAGCCCCAGCTTAACGGGCTCCGCACCCAGCTTGCTGAACCATGCAGGTGCTGCAGATTGGTATTGAACCGTGATATCCGCATACTCGGACAATTCGTGACTCAGTTGCTGCTTGGCCTGTTGCTGCGCACTAATATCATCAAACGTTGCAATGACCTCACCACCTTCAACCACAAGGTTGTTAACCGAGATCCCATTGTCTTGTAACGTGTTTTGAATGACGGATAGCGAAATATCATCGCCCCGCTTGGCGTGAAATCCCAACGCAGGAACATCGCCGTAGAAAGTAGGAATGGCCTGAAGCAAAAGCATAAATAGCATTAAGATCAGCAGCGCATACTTCCACTTACTCATCCTATTCATTGCACCTTCCGCAAGGTTACGTGAACGTCTCATCTCAAATTTCTCCTGACGTAATAGGTGCTGAACTTGGCTGTTTTTTTAATCGCAATTTAAGCAGCACAAGAATTGGAAGAAGCAGGCTGACGATAGGAGCCAGCATTAAGCCCGAGGTCGCGGTTCGACTGAGTGGCTCTGGCAATGAAGGCAGTAGAAAACCGATGCCCACCAGCAGGCAGACCCACAATGTGGCACTGAACCAAGAGAAATAATGGAAGCGTGTTACGTTGTTGACTCTCGCACCCATCATCATCGGGGTGATAGAACGTGCGCCCGGTACAAACCGTGCGCAAAAAAGTGCGATAACACCATGGCGACAAAGCAATCTATCGACCGTTTTCATCGTGTGAGGTGGGACACGCGATAGCCAACGATTAACCCGAGGCAAACGGTTCAGCCACCGACCTTGCAAAAATGCCAACCAGCTTCCAACTGACGCTGCGGCAATGAGTAGGGTTACGACGGCTAACGGGTTTAAAACACCCACCGCTGCGAGAGAACCCGCCAGCACAACGACGCTGTCACAAGGCAGTGGAGCCGCGGGTAAAAATGCGCTTTCTAGACCAATAAATGTCACGATTATTAGGTATATGAATACCGCACTGCCCGGTGCGAGCAGCGCATTGAAGTCCTGACGCCACAAGGCCGCCAGCACTTCCTGAATACTTTCCAACATGGAAACTCCATCTTATCGACAAACAAATTGTGTAATGTGATTAAGCGATGGAGTGCGATCAGCGGGTATGAATAAACCGAAACTGCAGATTGGTATCTTGCCAACCGGCAAGACGATGGTTGTCTGTGAGAAGGTAACTACGAGGAAGAGATTGTGATACGCGAAACAACAACAGTAGCATCGCGACAGTTTGTAAAACTATCGGCCAAGGTACCGTATCGTTGTCTGACGGTTCAGTGTCAGGTTCATTGATTCGAGATGCGGTATAACGCAGCAGGAATCTATCCAGTGACGCATCAGGCTGCGAGTCCTGATGCGCCGCCAAGGTAGTCGGAGCCAGAAGCAGATCTTGGCTGACAACAGCAACAGAATTGCCGATCAGCAATGCCATTAGCAACGTTATCAAAAATGGCAGTCTTTGAATAAACTGTCTCAAACCAAAATCCCTGTTATTAGCTGCACAAAGAAATACTGCTAACTCGTTTAAAACACAAATAATTTTTTATGAATTATTGGTTACAGCGTCGTTTCATCCATTCGACGCTTAAGCATGCGGTTTAGGCGGTTTGCACTCGCGTAGACAGCACTGCAAATGATGGCGGCGAAACCTATCGATGCGAACACATCAATCGACCAGTGCATGCCAAGCCACATTCGACTTGCAGCAACAATGCCTGACCACCCAACAACCAACCATCCCAATACGCGATAACCTTCAACCATGAGTATCGCGCCCCAGAATATTGCAGCAGCCGCAGCAAATATGGTGTGGCCAGAAGGAAATGAATAGTTTGTCTCACCCTTCCAGTGCATCATTCGCCAGGGGCTGATGTCATGCGAAGCGGTGCTCAAAATCTCGTCACGCGAAGCCGGAGTACCTTGATAAAACGCCTCAGCAGAAGGTACTTTTCCTAGTTCAGCCAACGTTTGAGTATAAGGGCGCGGCTCTTGAGTGAGGCGTTTAACCACCGTTTTAGTAACAAAACTGGCACCGAGTACAACGCCAAAGCACATCAGCATTGTCAGCACTTTCTTTCTTGGCCACTTCAATACGAACGGGATCAGACAAAACAGTGCAGTCGTTATCAGGAAGCCCTGCTTACCTGCCGACCAAGACGCGTAGGTAAACACCCTTCCTAGCGTTTCTGAAACACCACCCGTTAACCTAACCCCACTGAAAAACGCTGAAGAGATGATAGCGAAAGTGAAAAGTGACGCTGAGCAGATCAGCCCCCACTTTTTATAGTTGTTCATCAAATGCACACCTTTACTTGTCGGCGATGTTCACTTGAAAACGCCGAAACTAAACATGGGAAAACAAAAGCTGTACAAAGGTGCAGGTGATGAATAATTCACTAAGCAGCATCTAAAGGAAAGTCATTAGATATTTATTTAGATTTCCAAGTCGCAGTCCACTGAGCACGATCCTTATCATTCAAGAACGTCCAAGCAACAATGCGCGTTACTTTCTGCCCTTGTGCCATTTCAATGGTTTTTACGTCTTTTGCGCCAACTTGCTTCAACTGCTGATAAATCTCACGCAGGTTTTCTTTTTTCGAAACCATCGTAGTGAACCATAAGCACTGAGAGCGAACGTCAGCACTTTGCAAAATCATGCGCTTAATAAATGCGGCTTCACCACCTGGACACCATAGCTCCGCCTTTTGTCCGCCAAAGTTGAGGACTGGCTTACCCTTAGCGACATCAGATTTCAACGGGGCTTTCGTGAACTTATCGGTGCCTTTTTTACGCGCATTGGCCGCAAGGTTTCGCACTTTACGCTCAGAGCCTTTGGTGGCCTCTGCAAGCGATGTATGAAATGGCGGGTTGCACATGGTGAAGTCGAAACGCTCTTTCTCACCAATCATGCCAATGAAAATGTTATCGGCGTTTTGTTGGAAACGGCATTGAATACCTGCTTTAAGCGTGGTGTTAGCCTCCACCATCAATGTCGCGCTTTTCACGGAAACCAGATCGATATCAGCACCAACAAACTGCCAACCATACACGCGGTGGCCGATCATCGGGTAAACACAGTTTGCCCCCATGCCAATATCTAGGCCTTTGATTTGCTTGCCTATCGGGATTTCGCCATTCGCGCTTTCTGCAAGTAAATCGGCAATGTAGTGAAGGTAGTCCGCGCGACCGGGAATAGGTGGGCACAGGTAACCTTCAGGAATATCCCATACCTTGATCTGATAAAAATGGCTCAGCAGTGCCTTGTTGAGCACCTTCACGGCAACAGGGTTGGAAAAATCCACGGACAAATCGCCAAACGGATTGGTTGTCACAAAAGATTTCAATTCCGGCGTGCTTTTTATTAATGCCGAAAAATCATATCGCTCGCGATGGGGATTACGAGGATGCAGACCTTTCTTTTGTTGAGGTGATTTGTTGTTAGATTTTGTCATGGTGAAGTCCAGCCTGTGTGTCTGGGAAAAACGCAGTGGCGCATTTTACGCATTTAGGGGGTAAGCAGATAGCAGAAATTTAGCCTTGAGCGTTTATCTTCGTTGGCAAGATGTGCAACCACGGCATGCCGAACGCGTATGGCGATCCAGCCGACTCCGCTGCACATAGCAATACGCATTTTTCAACGCACGGCGGGCTGAGAACCAGTCATCCGGCTTGGTGATCAATAAGTAGCCATTGAATCGCTTAACCAAGGGAACACGAAATTCTTCTATAAACTGGCTATCAAAACCAATATCGAAGTACTCCAATGCTTCTTCTATGCAGGTAAAACTTTCAATTTTTTTCTGAATATCAATCTGGCTCATATGTTCAAAAACGTCGATATTGCCTCGCGTGTCAGAGCGTTAAAATCTCACGACACTCACGAGAGTCCTGACAAGGTTAGGACATAATAAAAATGAATGAATCACTCCGTCGACACAGCGATAAAATGCAGCATTTTTAACACCTTACAATTAAAGAAACACCCCTTTCTATCGACCTAGTGTTAACGCTTTCACTACAAGGCCGATCTTACTCAAAATTCAGCGAAAAACTAACAGTATTTGGTATCCAGCCGGCACCTTTTCCATTATTAATGACGAAATTTTTTGCGACGCAGTCGTGGTTTATCAGCGCGTTATGATACCAATGACCGCAACGGAACCATTTCTAATAATAAAAAGGTTTTACCTGTGCTTTCTTTCCGATTAAAAGACCTCAGTTTCAGAGCGTCAGTGCTTTCCCCCATCATGATCATGGGTGTACTCATTTCCAGTTTGGCGTGGTGGCTGTATAGCGACAGAACAGAAGAAGAACACTCTTATCAGCAAGAGCGCGCCATCCGCGTCGAAAACTTGCAGGTAGCCAATGACATTGGTATCGAAATGTGGCGTGCACGTTTAGCCGTCGCGCTAACATGGGGCAACCCGCGCGATATGCAGCGCATTCGAGAGACCGAGCAGACACTGAATCAACTGCTTGATGAATTCGATAACTATCATCCTGATAATGAACCAGGCAGAAAACTGAAACAACTGGTGCCTGAGTACGTCGCTGAAGCTCGATCTACATTCAACTACTTCCACACCGTCGATAAAGCCGTGAAACATGGCGTGTCTGGCTCAGGTAAGATATTCGACCAATACGCTCTCCATATCTCAGAAGGCGCATACACGGGGGAGTGGCAGCGTAAGGCACTAACTGCATTTAACCATTTGAGAACCGCTGCCGTTTATTACAATGGGTTTGTGTCAGGCATGCGCGAGAGCTACCTCGATACTGCAATTAAGAACATCAATGCCGCTGTTTCCATTCTCGAACAAAACCTTGCAGACACTGTGACAGCAAATACGTATCGTGTCGCGAAGCGTTACCAAGAAGCCATGATGATGCTCGACAAGGATCTGAAGGCCTACCATCAAGCACACCGCGCTTCTCTGGATGCAGGTGCAAAGGTTAACGATGCGTTGATTGATTTGCAAAACCTATTGGGAGAGCAAGGTTTCATCTTCGCCGATGAAGGCTTGCGCCAGCGAGAACTCAGCAACCAAATTACCATCGCACTGCTGTTTGGCGCACTGGCAACTGCTGTTGGTTTCTCACTGATATTAGTGCGAGGCATGCAAGCTCAGTTGCAGCTACCTTTAAACGCCGCAGAAGCCATTGGCAACCAAGATCTCAGCCAAAGCTACGTTGATGACGGGAAAAATGAGTTTGGCGAACTCTCACGCTCACTCGATAAAATGCGTCTCAATATTCGTGAAGTATTGGGCCAAATTGTCGAATCCAGTGCACAGCTAAGCTCAGCGTCAGAAGAAGTCAGCGCGATTTCAATTCAATCTTCGGCCAATATGCATTCACAGCAAGAGCAGCTAGATTCCTTGTCAGCGGCGATGGAAGAGATGCGTACTACCTCTGCAGACATTGCGAGCAATGCAGAATCTTCTGCGCACGCCACCAGCAATGCCGCGAAAAGTGCTCACGTGGGTGGTGAGGCCATTGAACAAACCGTACGAGCCATTCGTTCCGTTGAGCAGGAAATGAGCGTCACGACTGACAACATCCGTCAGTTAGTAGAAGAAAGCCAACGTATTGGCTCTATCGTTGACGTGATAAATGGCATCGCCGATCAGACGAATTTGCTAGCTCTCAATGCCGCTATCGAAGCGGCGCGTGCAGGTGAACAAGGTCGCGGCTTTGCAGTGGTCGCTGATGAGGTTCGCTCTCTGGCAACTCGCACACAATCATCAACCGAAGAAATCGGCAACATTATTAAGCGTCTTCAAGAACAAGCGATCGCCGCTGAAACCACCATGACAGAAAGCGTTGCGAAAATGGCGCAAGGTGTTGATGCGGTTAACCGAAGCGGTGAAGTGATTCAAGACATGAACCTGTCTGTCAGTAACATCTTCGACATGAGCAGCCAAATAGCCAGTGCGACCGAGCAACAAACGGCGGTATCAGAAGAGCTAGGTGGAAACGTTCTGCGCATCACGCAGGCGTCGAGTGAAGTGACGGAAGGTGCCCAGCAAACGACACGTGCGTGTGAAGAGCTTTCCTCGCTGGCAAACCAACTGCATGGCATGACGTCTAAGTTTAAGCTGTGATAACCCTGTGACGCTCAGTTAGGTATCTACAAACCACGCAACACTATTAAAAACGGCCATTTTACATGGCCGTTTTTAGATTGAAGCAGCGATAAACTGGCGTCAGCACCAACCCTTCATCCTCAAATAGATTGTTCTACTTATACGAACAGTAATTTTGCATTAACACCATTTTTCAATCTAATAAATACCCGTAATCTGAGCCTCATCGTAACGAGATCAGCTAGGACATATACATGGTAGAACGCGATATTTTAGCCGCTTGCAAACAAGGCATTGAACACTGGAAAACGGCATTCAATGCAAAAGATGCCAAAGGATGTGCCGCACAATACAGTGAAGGCTGCATCATGCATGCAAGACCTTTTGGTACGTTTGAAGGTCGAACGGCGATTCAAGGGTTTTGGCAAGACATCATGGACAAGGGCTTTACCGACGTCGCCTATACCGATGTCACTTGGGAGCCGATGGGTGAAGACGGCTATATCTTGAAGGCAAGCTGGACAATGAACAAAGCGTTTGGCGTGGTTCATCGTGAACATTGGATTGTAGAAAGTGATGGCAACGCCCGATTGGTGCACGACGATTTCGAAGTACAGGGCGAACGTTAATTCACATCCATAGGAACTAAATTAGGTTTTCGCTGGAACACTAGCTCAGTCACTCTTCCCCTTAAACCACTTCAACTTGCAAGTGCATAACGAGAAGAGTCGCGTTTTCAGCGAAAACTCTATTTACAATCGAGCGGTGATTTTAATATACGCGTCAATAATGACTAAATAGGGTTTAGCCACAAAAGAAATATTTGGTGTAATGGTTATACCTAGAGCACGACCTTTCTATCACCCGCTTTGCCCCACACCAGCACCTCATACTCCCTCAACTCAGGAACATAGTAAGGGTCGTTTTGGACCAACTCTTCTGCTCTTTCAAACGAGTCCACCTCTAAGATCCAAAGGCTACCCACAAACTCGGCACCTGGCGCATTTCTTAAGCCGCCACCAATGAGTATTTCTGAATGATGCTTATCGAGATACGCAAAGTGACGATCTTGATATTTTTCCCGATGTAGCATCATCTCGGGCTGGTCTTTAAAAATGACGGCCAAACGCATTGAATACACCCCTTATAGCAAACCTCGTATGTCATGCTTCACTCAAAGTGTAAACTGCAATCCAAGGACGATCCGCACGCTTGTTGAGAATGGAGCGACAACGTTGAAAAGCCAGCTCGGTGCTAAGAGCCCTACTTAACAACGCTCTAGGAAGAAAAAGAAATAGAGAAAAAGAAATAGGGACAAAGAAATAGGGACAG
>NZ_JAJUBB010000019.1 GCF_028683135.1 Enterovibrio qingdaonensis | reverse complement strand
ACCATATGGTCGGCTTTTTTGTATCTGATAATGGGCGAATAGAGGGTGTTGTTTGTTCTGTGCAGTAAATTGAAATTCACCTCATGTAATTTATACAAAATAGCATTCTTCCGAATGCGTTCACTCTATTTTGCCCGTAATCCCACCAGATCCGCGCGTTAGTACGTGCTGATCTGCATAGTTTGGCGACAGATCAGAGTTTCATATTACAAATAAATATTGATCCTCATCACATAAAATGGGTGTTTTGGCAGGAAATATCGTTCTAGGACACAAAGAACATTTATTGCGCGGCTAACAATGCACCTTCTATTTATAAAGTTCTGCATTGTTTGTATATTATAGTTACTATCGATATTTAATAGCGTTAAAAATCCAAATGCAGAACATGTAACTTATGCTTTCGGGACTTGTATTGATAAATATTCTTTTGGGGGTAGATCGCTGATCGGATCCCTATAAAGCTGCGATCTGACGATCATTGTAGGATCCAGCAAGATGCTGTTCATTTTTTGACAGTGTTACCGTTAGAATAGCCAAGAAAAGATCATAAAGCATATCTTGACGGGAAAGCTGCGAGATAGGTTTCTCTGGAGTAAAGGAAATGGAAAATACATGCCCAGTTTGTGGGAAGGCATTGAATTGGAAGAATGGTGTTTATGAATGCCAAAGCTGTGATAAAACGTTTATTAAACAAGGCTTTTGTTTAGCATGTGATGCGCAGGTAGAGCGTTTGCAAGCGTGTGGTGCAACAAGTTACTTCTGCCATAGCTGCAACGAGCTAAAATCGCGCTCCAGCGTTAAAACAGTGTTTGAGGAACAAAAAACGGTGTCTTAAAGACACCGTTTTCATTGATCATTGCGTCGTTTAAATAACGCGAGATCGGATCTCTCCGTCTGCAACGGTGGTGGAGATCAGATCCCCTTCTTTTACAGCTTCGCCTGATCGGATCACGGCTCCTTGTGCATCACGAGTTATTGAATAACCGCGTGCCAATGTCGCCAGAGGGCTAACCGCATCTAACGTTTCCATGTGTAAAGCCAATGTATGCTGTTGTTGTCGAAGCTGTCGCTTCATGGCCTCAATCAGTTTTTCCTGCGTGTGGGCAAGGTTCACCTTGTCGCTGCGAATGCGAGATACTGGCGAATAGTGTTCAAGCTTCTGGCTCAAGCGATCAATACGCTGTGCTTCACGTTGCAGGTTAGTGCGCATGGCCAGATTCAGTCGGTATTCTAAATCATCGAACTGTTGAGCTTGCTGCTGCAAGCGCGCCTGAGGGTGTTGAAGTGTCAGGCGGTGCTGTAAGCGTGTCAGCTTGTCTCGGTAGAACGACAACTGTGACTCAAAACGGTGCGCAAGTTTATCCGTGCGTTGTAGAAGCTGTTGCGAGCGCAGTGAGGTATCACGGCTAACAAGCTCCGCGGCAGCCGAAGGGGTAGGGGCGCGAACGTCTGCAACGAAATCGGCGATAGTGACATCCACTTCGTGACCAACAGCACTTACAATGGGAATGGTGCTTGCTGCGATAGTTCGAGCAACTATTTCCTCGTTAAAGCACCATAAATCTTCCAGCGACCCGCCACCACGCCCCACAATCAGCACATCACATTCATCACGACTGTTGGCGCGGCCAATCGCCTGAGCAATCTGAATGGCGGCATCTTTGCCTTGCACCTGAGTAGGGTAGATGACAACAGGAAGGCTAGGATCTCGGCGTTTTAGAACATGCAGGATGTCATGCAATGCTGCCCCAGTACTTGAGGTGATGATACCAACACGCTTGGGTTGTTCAGGAAGGGGCTTCTTGGTTGACGCTGCGAACAATCCTTCTGCAGAAAGCTGCATTTTTAGTTTTTCGAACTGCTGTTGAAGCATGCCATCACCTTCTGGCTGCATACTTTCAACGATGATCTGGTAATCACCTCTTGGCTCATACAATGACAGTCTGGCTCTCACCAACACTTGATTGCCGTTGACAGGTTTAAATGTCACACGACGGTTATTTCCGCGAAACATGGCGCATTTAACCTGGGCTTGGCGGTCTTTGAGGGTGAAGTACCAGTGGCCGGAAACCGGCACCGTGAGGTTTGATATTTCGCCAACTAGCCAGACGATCCCCATTTCGTTTTCTAGCAGAAGGCGTACTTCGGCATTCAGTCTGGAAACGGTGTAGATGTTTTCGTTGGAGAGAGTCATGTGAAATAAACCTTGGATTTCAAGATGATGAATTAATGGTAAAGCTCGCCAAATTTTATACCAAACGTTTTCGTAAAAATCTGTAGCCAAACGTTTGCGCGGTCAGTATAATCCGGCTGCAATATTTTGAACCCCCGTATTTTATTTTTGCGTGAGATATTGCAATGTTAAGAATAGCTAAAGAAGCCCTGACTTTTGATGATGTATTGCTGGTTCCAGCACACTCTACCGTTCTACCGAACACTGCTGACTTACGTACCCAACTAACAAAAAATATCTCCCTTAATATTCCAATGATTTCTGCGTCTATGGACACAGTGACTGAAGCGCGTTTGGCTATTGCACTGGCGCAGGAAGGCGGCATTGGTTTCATCCATAAAAATATGTCAATTGAACAGCAAGCAGAGATGGTTCACCAAGTGAAGATCTTTGAAGCTGGCGTTGTCACCCACCCAGTAACGGTTCACCCAGATGCGACAATCGCAGATGTTGTTGAACTTACCAAAAAGCATGGCTTTGCAGGTTTCCCTGTCGTCACTGAGAGTAACGAGCTTGTTGGTATCATTACGGGTCGTGATGTTCGTTTTGTAATTGACCTATCCAAGAAAGTTTCTGCTGTTATGACGCCTAAAGAGCGTCTGGCGTGTGTGAAAGAAGGCGCATGTCGCGAAGAAGTGCAAGAAAAAATGCACCAAGCTCGCGTTGAGAAAGTACTGGTTGTGAATGATGACTTCCAACTGACCGGTATGATCACCGCAAAAGATTTCCACAAAGCCGAAACCAAACCAAACGCTTGTAAAGATGAGCAAGGTCGTCTGCGTGTCGGTGCGGCAGTGGGTGCTGGCGCAGGCAATGAAGAGCGCGTAAAAGCACTGGTTGAAGCAGGTGTTGACGTTCTGCTTATTGACTCTTCACACGGTCACTCTGAAGGTGTACTAAACCGTATTCGCGAAACACGCGAAGCATACCCTGATCTCGACATCATTGGCGGCAACGTTGCAACGGGTGCTGGTGCGAAAGCCCTCATTGAAGCGGGTGTGAGTGCAGTTAAAGTGGGTATTGGCCCTGGCTCTATCTGTACTACCCGTATCGTTACAGGTGTGGGTGTTCCTCAAATCACCGCGATTGCTGATGCTGTTGAAGTAGCAAATGAGTACGGCATTCCTGTTATTGCTGATGGCGGTATCCGTTTCTCGGGTGATATCTGTAAAGCAATCGCTGCTGGCGCATCATGTGTCATGGTTGGCTCTATGTTTGCGGGTACAGAAGAAGCACCAGGCGAAGTGATCCTATACAACGGCCGTTCATACAAGTCTTACCGTGGCATGGGCTCATTGGGCGCAATGTCTCAAGGCTCTTCTGATCGCTACTTCCAATCAGATAACGCGGCAGACAAGCTTGTTCCTGAAGGTATCGAAGGCCGTATTGCATACAAAGGTCACTTGAAAGAGATCGTTCACCAGCAAATGGGTGGTCTGCGTTCAAGCATGGGTCTTACTGGCTCAGCAACGATCGAAGCAATGCGTACTAAAGCTGAATTTGTTGTAATTTCAGGTGCGGGCATGGCGGAATCTCACGTGCATGACGTACAGATCACCAAAGAAGCACCAAACTACCGTCGCGGCTAATTTCTCCGATAGAACACCCCTGACGTAAACGTTTGCTTTTTTTCTTGAAGCACTGATAAGAGGCGAGTAAACTCGCCTCGTTTTCATAACCCATAACCACAGCATTAGGACAGAACACCCATACAGTTTGGGTATTCTCAAGCGATATAGCTTAGCTGGCGTTAACGATAAGACTGCTCAAAATGACTAAAGACATCCATGACCAACGCATTCTAATTTTGGACTTCGGTTCTCAATACACTCAACTAGTCGCACGCCGCGTACGTGAAATCGGTGTGTACTGTGAGCTATGGAGCTGGGATGTAGATGAAGCGGATATTCGTGAATTCAATCCAGACGGCATTATCCTATCTGGTGGCCCTGAGAGTGTGACAGAAGCTAACTCTCCACGTGCTCCTCAATATGTATTCGACTCTGGCGTGCCAGTATTTGGTGTATGTTACGGCATGCAAACCATGGCAGAGCAACTCGGCGGTAAAGTCGCGGGTTCTGACGAGCGCGAATTTGGTTATGCAGCAGTACAAGTGACTGGTGAATCAGCACTGTTTGCTGGCCTTGAAGCCACTCAAGATGTTTGGATGAGCCACGGTGACAAAGTTGTCGAAATCCCATCTGACTTCGTGAAAATCGCGCAAACAGACACCTGTCCTTACGCTGCGATGGCAAATGAAGAGAAAAAATACTACGGCGTTCAGTTCCACCCAGAAGTGACGCACACCAAAAATGGCCTGAAGATGCTGGAAAACTTCGTACTGAACGTATGTGGTTGTGAGCGTCTATGGACCGCTGAGTCAATCATCGAAGATGCAGTTGCTCGTATTAAAGAGCAAGTGGGTGATGACGAAGTTATCCTTGGCTTGTCTGGTGGTGTGGACTCTTCTGTTGTTGCGATGCTGGCGCACCGTGCAATTGGCAACAAACTAACCTGTGTATTCGTTGATAACGGCCTGCTTCGTTTGAATGAAGGCCAACAAGTAATGGAAATGTTTGGTGACCAATTTGGCCTAAACATCATTAAAGTTGACGCGGAAGATCGTTTCCTTAACGCGCTGGAAGGTATTTCTGATCCAGAAGCGAAGCGTAAGAAAATCGGTCACGTGTTCGTTGACGTATTCGATGAAGAATCGAAGAAACTGAAGAATGCGAAATGGCTGGCGCAAGGTACCATCTATCCAGACGTTATCGAATCTGCAGCGTCTAAGACCGGTAAAGCACACGTTATTAAATCTCACCACAACGTGGGTGGTCTGCCAGAAGAAATGGCAATGGGCCTGGTTGAGCCGCTGAAAGAGCTGTTCAAAGATGAAGTGCGTAAGATTGGTCTGGAATTGGGTCTGCCGTACAACATGCTGTACCGTCACCCGTTCCCAGGTCCTGGTCTGGGCGTACGCGTTCTTGGCGAAATCAAGAAAGAGTACTGTGACCTGCTGCGTCGTGCGGATGCTATCTTCATTGAAGAACTGCATAAAGCTGACCTGTACAACAAGGTGTCTCAAGCATTCACCGTGTTCCTGCCAGTACGCTCTGTTGGCGTAATGGGCGACGGCCGTAAGTACGATTGGGTTGTTTCTCTGCGTGCGGTAGAAACCATCGACTTTATGACCGCGCACTGGGCGCACCTGCCATACGACTTCTTGGGTAAGGTTTCAAACCGTATCATCAACGAAGTGAATGGCATCAGCCGTGTGGTTTACGATATCTCTGGTAAGCCGCCAGCGACTATCGAGTGGGAATAATACCCAACTGATTGAATTTGAAAGGCACGCTTTGCGTGCCTTTTTTCTTACCTGTATCCAATTCACTTCCTCTCTCAATAGCGTGACGCTTTGTTGGATTTTCTTGGCGAATACTGACCGGATGCTTGAGGCGTAACAAAAATGTGCCTCATGTTATTTTCGTGAAATCATCTTGTTTATTCCATGTTTTTATTGTGTGTTCCTTTTGAATTTTTGCGCTGTTATACGTGTTTTGAATGTTATTTGTGACTACCAAATAAATTAAATCCGTGTATTTTGTTCTGCTGAATAATTATTACGTCGTTGTGACTTTTGTTCCTAAAAAGCCATAAACGATGCAAACACACTTTTAACCATGGAGCTTTTTATATGAGTAACCATGCTATGGATAACGTTCCAGATGCGCCAAAAAGCGCAATGGATAAATTTCTCAATGGGATTGAGAAAGCAGGGAACAAGATCCCTGATCCAGCGCTTCTGTTCTTTTACGGTTTATTGATTGTTTGGGTTCTGTCCGCCGTTCTTTCTCAAGTCGATTTTGGCTTGGTACACCCTGTTACAGGTCAGGCTGTCGAAATCAATAACCTTCTTACGGGTACTGCGCTAGCGAATTTCCTCGCTAACATGGTAACGACCTTCACTAGCTTTGCGCCTATGGGTATCGTTCTGGTTGCAATGCTGGGTGTGGGTGTCGCTGATGCATCTGGCTTCATTACCACTGGTCTGAAGAAGATGCTGAACGTAACGCCGAAGAAACTGCTGACACCAGCACTGATTCTGGTTGCTATCGTTTCTCACACTGCGGCTGATGCGGGCTACGTACTGGTTATTCCACTGGGTGGTATTATCTTCCACGCAGCGGGTCGTCACCCTCTGGTAGGTATTGCGGCAGCGTTCGCAGGCGTATCAGGTGGTTTCTCTGCAAACTTTATCCCAGCGGGCATCGACCCACTGCTAGCGGGCTTCACGCAGTCTGCAGCTCAGGTTCTGGATAAAGACTACGTGGTTAACCCACTGGCTAACCTTTACTTCACTGGTATGTCTTCATTCTTGATCGTGGCTATCGGTTGGTACGTTACTGAGAAAATCATCGAGCCTCGTCTAAGCAAACTGCCAATCGACGAAGATGCAGAAAAAGCACCGGATTTGGGCAGCTTCTCTGCAATCGAAAGTAAAGCTTTCAACCGTGCAGGTCTGGCAATGCTGGCGGGTATCGTGGTTCTGGTTGTTGCGCTGATCCCTGAGACTTCAGCACTGCGTTCTCCAGAAGGCGAACTGACGGCGTTCTCTGCACCGCTGATGAAGTCGATTGTTCCATTGATTTTCATCCTGTTCGTTATCCCGGGCGTTGTATACGGTCGTGTAGCGGGCACGTTTGCAAGCCAGAGCGATATCATCAAGGCGATGAGCACCACCATGTCTACCATGGGTAGCTACTTGGTAATGTCATTCTTCTGTGCGCAGTTCTTGGTTGCATTCAGCCAGTCGAACATCGGTACTCTGTTGGCATTGGAAGGTGCGGCATTCCTGAAAGCACTGAACATGCCAGGTCAGCTGACCATCATTGGTATGATTCTTCTGACAGCGTGTGTGAACCTGTTGATCGGTTCTGCATCTGCGAAGTGGGCTCTGATTGGTCCAATCCTGGTACCAATGCTGATGGCTCTGGGTATCTCTCCAGAACTGTCTCAAGCGGCTTACCGTGTAGGTGACTCTGTTTCTAACATCATTTCACCTCTGATGGTGTTCTTCCCGCTGGTGGTTGTTTACTGTCAACGTTACGTGAAGAGCACAGGTATCGGTACTCTGGCATCTATGATGATGCCGTACTCGATTGCAATGCTGATCGGCTGGAGCTTGTTCCTGCTGGCGTACTGGGCTCTGGGCATCCCTCTGGGTATCCAAGCACCTTACACTTACCAGATGTAATTCTTAAGTGACTGATACGAAGCCCTGCCATTGTGCAGGGCTTTTTTTTTGTCTGTCCTTTGATGCAACACTTCGCAGTTTGTTTGATTGTACATCGATGCCTAAAGAGGTGGATTCCTCGTGCTACATATTCATAACACTAATAAAACGAATTTATATACAATAAAATATCGTAAAAAAAATATTACTAAGTTTTATCATCTGCTTTATTTCTAATCACTCATATATAACGCTGAAAAGTACGCCAATCATGAATGTTTCACTATATAGCCACCATTTGCATGACATTAAATGCTGCGTGCTGTGATTTTTTGGTGTTTTACACTGCTATAAACATTTGCTAATTTCGAGTCGAAAAATTACGGATACCTCCGACGTCTCACTCGAAATAACAAAGTGTGGTGATTTCGGAAACACTCATCGAATAGGTGGTACGAAATGAGTCAAGTTTCACAAGGAGCGCCTCAGCAGAGCGGCGCGATTGCGTTCATTGAACGTGTTGGTAAAAAGATCCCCGATCCCGTTATCATTTTTATGTTCCTTTTTGTTGGTGCTCTGGCACTAACGGGTCTTATCGGTGGCATGGAATTCCAAACAACAGGTGCAGATGGTCAACCTGTTAGTCACACCGTTAAAAGCATGCTGGCAACTGAAAACGTTCGCTGGATGTTCGACAACGCGATTCTGGAAAACTGGCTGAAATTCGGTCATGGCGTATTGGGCGTTATCCTCGTTGTTATGCTGGGTGTTGGTATCGCTGAAAACTCAGGTCTTCTGGGTGCGGTGATCAAACGTGTTGGTTTGAAGCTGAACGAAAAATGGCTGCCAATGCTGCTGATTTTCCTGGGTATCATGAGCTCAATCGCAACAGATGCAGGCTACCTGGTACTGATCCCGCTGGCGGGTATGCTTTACGCAGGTGTGGGTAAAAACCCACTGATCGGTATGGCGGCGGCATTCGCGGGTGTATCAGCAGGCTTTAGTGCAAACCTTATTCCTGCAACGCCAATTGACGTAATCGTTGGTCTGAATGCACGTGTATTTGCTGAAGCGCAGGGCGTACCGTTCACTACCGCAGACGGTGTTGAGCTGAACCCAGCGACAATGCACTACTTCTTCATCGCAATCTCTACGTTTATGCTGGCGATTCTGGGTGCATGGGTCACTAAGCGTTTCGTTGCGCCGCGCCTTGAGAAAATGTCTTACATCATTCCAGAAGATCTGGAGCAGAAAGACTTTGCCGTGAGCACTGAAGAGCAAAAAGGTCTGCGTGCTGCAGGTCTAGGTCTGATTGCATCTCTGGCTGCGATTGTTGCATTGGCGATGGGTCCTCTGGCTCCGTACACAGATGCTGCTGGCCGTACCGTAACGCCATACATGAACAACGTTATTCTGCTGATCGCAATGGTGTTTGCAGTCACGGGTATTTGTTTTGGTTACAGCACGGGCAAATTCAAGTCGCTGCAAGACGTGGTTAACGCCATGGTTAAGCAGATGAACACCTTCGGTTATGTTCTGGTTCTGACCTTCTTCAGCCATAACTTCCTGGCGGTATTGAGCTACTCAGGTCTGGGTGTTTACATCACTTACTTGGGTGCGACGTCTTTGTCTGCGCTGGGCTTGGAAAACTACCCAACCCTGTTGATCATTGGCTTTATCATTACGACAGCGATCATCAACTTGTTCGTGGGTGGTTTGACATCGAAGTGGATGCTATTGGGCCCAATCTTTATCCCAATGCTTTACCAAGTTAACCCGAACATGACACCAGACGTAGTTTCTGCCGCATTCCGTGTTGCTGACTCATCAACAAATATCATCACACCGATGATGACCTATGCGGGTGTTATTCTGGCATTCATGCGTAAGTACAAGCCTGAGCTGACGTTTGGTGATGTGATTGCGATGATGGTGCCTTACTCGGCAGCGTTCCTGACAGTGTGGACGGGTCTGTTGATTGCATTCTTTACCTTCAACATTCCACTGGGTTTCTAATTCTCGGTGCTGACGTTGAAATGAAAAACCCGGCTTAGCCGGGTTTTTTTATACCATTAGGTTAGCGATCAATTGCTACTTCTTCAGGTGTTCAGCGTGGAATCGAAGGTGGTCTTCGATAAAGCTAGAGATGAAGTAATAACTGTGGTCATAACCTTCTTGCATCCGAAGTTCTAATGCGTAGCCTGCATCTTTTGCTGCACTCACCAGATTTTCCGGTTTTAATTGCTCATGCAAGAATTGGTCTGCGTCACCTTGGTCCACCAACATAGGTACGTGGTTCTCTGTCTTTGCAATCAGCGCGCAGGTGTCATACTCAAGCCAGGTTGAGCGGTCTTCACCCAAGTAGTTGGTGAAGGCTTTTTCTCCCCAAGGGACGACAGCAGGATTAACGATAGGGCTAAATGCTGACACAGAACGATACGCATCGCTATTTTTCAATGCAATGGTTAATGCGCCGTGACCACCCATGCTGTGGCCTGAGATGGCTTTGACATTGCTGACAGGAAAATGGCCTTCCACGATAGCTGGAAGCTCTTTTACCACGTAATCGTACATTTGATAGTAGCGATTCCACGGAGCCTCGGTCGCGTTCAGATAGAAGCCTGCACCAATACCGAAATCGTACGCACCGTCTGGGTCGTCAGGGATACTGTCGCCGCGTGGGCTTGTATCGGGCGCGACAATGGCAATGCCAAGCTCTGCGGCAACGCGATGCGCCCCCGCTTTCTGCATGAAGTTTTCATCTGTACAAGTCAGTCCCGACAGCCAATAAAGCACGGGCACTTTGTTAGACTCCGATGCTTGAGGGGGCAGGAAAATCGCAAAACGCATCGGACAATGAACAGTGCGTGAGGTGTGCGTGTACTGTTTATGCCAGCCACCAAAGCTGCGATTGCTACTGCTATTTTCTAGACTCATATTGGGCTCCAAAGCAGGCTTTTTTTTGAAGCCTGCACCGGTTTACTTTTTAGGGAAGATTATTTGTCGTAGTGAATAACTGAACGAATACTCTTACCTTCGTGCATCAGGTCAAATGCTTCGTTGATGCGGTCAAGCCCCATGGTGTGTGTGATGAAATCATCCAGCTTAAATTCGCCAGCCATGTAACGCTCTACAATTTCTGGCAACTCTGAACGGCCTTTTACACCACCGAATGCAGAACCGCGCCATACACGACCTGTCACCAATTGGAATGGACGGGTAGAGATTTCTTGGCCTGCACCGGCAACACCGATGATGACTGACTCGCCCCAGCCTTTGTGGCAGCACTCAAGTGCAGAACGCATAACGTTCACGTTACCGATACACTCAAACGAGTAATCCACACCACCGTCAGTCATTTCAACAATGACGTCTTGAATAGGCTTATCGAACTTGGTTGGGTTGATGCAATCAGTCGCGCCCAGTTTCTTCGCAAGTTCATATTTGCTTTCATTGATGTCGATACCAATGATGCGGCTTGCGCCTGCCATTGCTGCACCAATGATGGCTGAAAGACCAATACCACCCAAACCAAAGACAGCAACGGTGTCGCCTTTTTGTACTTTGGCAGTGTTAAGTACTGCACCCATGCCTGTTGTAACACCACAACCCAGAAGACACACTTCTTCAAGAGGGGCTTCTTTGTTCACTTTCGCCAGAGAAATTTCTGGCAGTACGGTGTACTCAGAAAACGTTGAACAGCCCATGTAGTGATAAATAGGTTGGCCATCTTTATAGAAACGTGTGGTGCCATCTGGCATCAGGCCTTTACCTTGTGTTTCGCGAATTTTCTGACACAGGTTGGTTTTACCTGACTTACAGAACTTACACTCGCCACATTCAGGTGTATAAAGAGGGATAACGTGGTCACCGACCTGAACACTGGTCACACCTTCACCAACTTGCTCAACAATACCGCCACCTTCATGGCCAAGGATAGCAGGGAAGATTCCCTCAGGATCATCACCTGACAGCGTAAAGGCATCAGTGTGACAAACACCTGTAGCAGTGATTCGAACCAGTACTTCGCCCGCTCTCGGTAGCATTACGTCTACTTCTTCGATGCTCAGTGGCTTGCCTGCTTCCCACGCAATCGCTGCACGAGATTTAATAAATTGATCTGCCATTGGCTGTATCCTCTGTCGCGTTAGGTCAGTCTTACTCATTGACTAACCGTAGGAGAAATTGAAAAGCTCCGTTTGTCCACTTCTGTGACAATGCGGAATTGCGTTGCGCTATGGGGCATAGTTTATTTGTTTCTCTCAAAGTGATAATCCATAATCCCAGCAATTAACTTTTACTGGTGAGTAATAATGACGAGTTGGCAGGGTATTTCTGAGTTTTTGGCCGTTGTTGAGACCGCCAGTTTTACCAAAGCAGCGCAGCGGTTGGGAACCTCGACCGCGCATGTGAGCAGACAAATCGCCATCCTAGAAGATAGGCTAAATACGCGACTCTTTTTCAGAACGACACGTCGTGTTTCTACGACAGAAGAAGGGGATATTTACTATCAACATTGCCGCATGCTGGCTGACGGTATAAGAGAAGCAGAAAGCGCAGTCACGCAATTGCGTGAAACGCCGAGCGGCCATATTAAATTGACCGCGCCTGTGACTTACGGCGAGAAGATGATCATGCCGTTGATCCTAGATTTTATGCAGATGCACCCGGAGATCCAGGTCGATGTGGACCTGACAAATTTACCGTTGGATCTCATCAATTCTGGGTGTGATTTTGCGATTCGTTTAGGACGTTTGAACGATTCCTCCATGGTGTGTAAGCGCCTAGCTACACGCAAGCTGATCGTATGTGGTTCTCCGGACTATTTAGCGATAAATGGGACGCCGCATACACTGTCAGAATTGTCGCAATTTAATTGCCTTTTGGGTCAGCACGACTATTGGCGATTCAGAGAAAATGGCAAGGAACGCTCGGTCCGGATTCGCGGAACGCTGCGATGTAATAGTGGATTGGCATTGCTTGATGCAGCCATTCGAGGAATTGGCTTAATTCAACTGCCAGATTATTACCTGCAAGAAGCCCTCACTTCGGGAGAGTTAGTCAAAGTCCTGAATGCGCATCAGGATATGGAAGAAGGGATCTGGGCTTTGTTCCCGCACCGCCGCCTGCAACCACTTCGTGTGAAATTGCTGGTGGATTTTTTGGCAGAAAACCTGACAGAAATGAGCACAAACAGCGCAAAGCAGGTGCCAGCGTAGATGTAATTAAGGTTATACTCCGCAACGTTTAAGTATGTTCAGGAAAAGTCAGTGACACAGAGCGATACAGACCTGCAATTTATGCAACGCGCCATTGAATTGGCTTCACGCGCAGAAGCGGAAGGTGAAGTGCCCGTTGGTGCGTTGGTAGTGCATGATGGCAAAGTAATAGGTGAGGGCTGGAATCGGTTGATTGGTCAACACGATGCTACGGCTCATGCTGAAATGATGGCTTTGCGCCAAGCCGGAAAGGTGTTGCAGAACTACCGACTTCTGGATGCCGTTTTGTATGTCACGTTAGAGCCTTGTCCAATGTGCGCGTCAGCCATGGTGCATAGCCGTATCGGAAAAGTGGTTTATGGGGCACCAGATCTGAAAACGGGCGCGGCGGGCAGTATCATGAATTTGCTAAGCTACGACGGTGTTAACCACCACGTTCAATACCAAGGTGGCGTGATGGAAGCGGAATGCCGCGAACAACTTCAAGCGTTTTTCCGTCGTCGTCGTGCTGAGAAAAAAGCGGACAAAGAAGCGCGTAAGGCTTCCGACAATGGCGACTCAACGCCTACTCGTTAGAAATTATCATCCATCATGGCGAACTCGCGAATTGCAAAGGTTCGTTGACGCCACAGCACTTTCTTCAAATTTACGTTTCTCATACGCTTGCGGCGATTCGACGCCGCACTCGAATTGCGTGAGAAATTCGCCTGTACTTTTCTTTTGTTGGCAAACATCGTTTTCTAATCCTTTTTAAAGAAAAAGCGCAGCCAGTGCTGCGCTTCTCGAAGACCTGACTTAACAGGTTATAACTTGCGATTGTTAACACACTATGACAAGTCTAGTTGCCTTTGTTACTTTCGCTTTTGTCGCTAACGTCAGTTTCCCCTTTTTCAGCGACATCCGTTTTTGGCTCTTCCACCGCTTCGGTTTCCGTCAACACCGCTTCTCCGCCTGTTTCTGTCGGTGCTTCGACAGTAATGGTTTGCAAGCTTTCAAGGTTCTCACTCAAATCAGCTTGGATCGCCTGAGCCTTTTCTTGCTCATAGCCAACAATGCTTTGGTAATAGCGACGAATGTTTTCAACGTAGCTCAACGCCTCATAGCCACGAGCGTAGCCATAGCGTGTTTGTTTGTAGTATTGACGCTTTGCCAGTAATGGCAGACGTTGCTTCACATCGGCCCACGAGTCTGGGTTGCCACCTTGTGCCTTGGTGAGGCGTCTTGCATCCATCATGTGGCCAAAACCAATGTTGTATGAGGCGAGTGCAAACCAAATTTTCTCATGCTCGTTCACGCTGTCTGGTACACGGCGCAACATTTGGCTTAAGTAAGCAGCACCGCCACGGATACTTTGCTCTGGATCCAAACGGTTCTTCACGCCAACGGATTTGGCCGTAGGCAAGGTCAACATCATCATGCCGCGCACACCGGTTGGTGATACCGCACGAGGGTTCCAATGCGATTCCTGATAGGACAGTGCTGCTAATAAACGCCAGTCAAACTCGTTGGCATACTTCTTAAACAGCGGCTCCCACTTTGGTAAGCGGTTGTCGATAGCACGCAAGAAGGCGCGGGTATCTACAAAGTCAAAGCTATCTACATGACCGAAGTATTTCTCTTCCATCGCTGCAAGTTGACCGCTTTGTGCTTTCTTACCAAAGAACTCGATCATCAGTGCATACACACTGTCGTCCTGCGCTTTTTTCATAAACCAGGCGACGGGTTCATCTTCAGTGAGCTCCATCGCTACGGTAATTTCAGGGTGCGTGCGTTGAACCAGTGCTATATCGACAGAATCGGCAATGGTAAAGTCCAAGACACCATCGGCGACTTGCTTTAACAGTTCGTCATCGTCGGTATCTTTGACGCTTTCCCACACCAAATCTGGGTATTGGCGTTGAATGCCGTTCAATGTAAGCGCATGGCTAGAGTCTTCAACAACCGCGACACGCGCACCGTCTTTGTTCAATTCGGTGAGATTACGCGGACGCCAGTGACCATTTTTGTACACCAATTGTTGGCTGACATAGTAATACGCCGGACCAGGACGGAAATGTTCTAGTCTGTCCGCAGTAATGGTGAGGCCAGCAGCAATGATATCGACGTCACCACGATCCAACGCAGGGAAAAGACCCGATAAGGTGTACGCGGGTTGCATTTCAAGTTTCACCCCCAGGCTTTGTGCAAACTGGGTGGCTAATTCATAGTCCAATCCGGTTGGTCCGTTTGGGCCGATATAGTAAGAAAGTTGATTGTTGAGTGTGCCGACACGAAGAACACCGCGATCTCGGATTTTCTCCAAGACAGTTCTGTCGTCATATTTCCATTCACACCCTGCAATCAAGAGCACCATCATGGTGCCAGCAAGCAGTCGAGATATTCGTTTTACAGCTTTACCGTTCAAAAAGTTATGCTCACTTGTTATCGTTAGAAGTCAGTTATACCAAAGCTCGGTCGCAGCGAAAAGTTGTGGCGCAGTGTTCTTGCTTTACGGGCTTTATTTTTTATGTCGTGAACGTTCGCGAAAAAAAGTTACGCAAACGGTTGCGTCAAGTGTTACGTCGCTCACTTTTTTCCCCTATAATACCGCCCCGAAGCAAGTAAAAGTGGTATTGCCGTGGCTTTGACTCTGATTTTATCAAATTAAAATCAGGAAGTTAGGCCAATGCTACTTTAATTCACCGCTAACCGAGAGACGTACGCACATGGAAATTTTGCGTGGTTCCCCCGCTCTGTCCGAATTTCGAGTCAATAAACTGCTGGAAAGCTGTCAGGCGAATGATTTACCCGTTATTAGCCTTTACGCAGAGTTTGTTCACTTTGCAGATGTCAGCGCACCGCTGAACACTGTAGAACAACAGAAACTGGATCGCCTGCTTACTTACGGGCCAACCATTGCAGAACATGCACCTACCGGTACCCTTTTCCTCGTTACACCTCGTCCTGGCACGATCTCCCCTTGGTCTTCAAAAGCCACGGATATTGCTCACAACTGTGGTCTTAACCAAATTAAACGCCTTGAGCGTGGTACAGCCTACTACGTTGAACTTTCGAGCGACTTGTCTGAAGACCAAGCGAAGCAGCTTGTAAGCTTGCTTCACGACCGCATGATGGAAGTGATATTTAACCAACTTGATGATGCATCGGCTTTGTTCAAAGCGGCAACTCCTGCGCCAATGACGGCAGTGGATGTGCTAAACGGAGGCCGTGAAGCGCTGGAGAAAGCCAACGTTGAGCTGGGTCTTGCGCTCGCGGATGATGAAATTGACTATTTGGTGGAAAGCTTCATTAAATTGGGCCGTAACCCAAATGACATTGAGCTTATGATGTTTGCACAGGCAAACTCTGAGCATTGTCGTCATAAGATTTTTAATGCTGACTGGACAATTGATGGTGTTGATCAGGACAAGAGCCTGTTCAAAATGATCAAAAATACCTTTGAGCACAACAGCGAATACGTATTGTCTGCCTATAAAGATAATGCCGCTGTTATGGTTGGCTCCGAGGTGGGACGCTTCTTCCCGAACCCTGAATCACGTCAGTATGACTACCATCAGGAAGAAGCACACATTCTGATGAAGGTAGAAACGCACAACCACCCAACCGCGATTTCTCCATGGCCTGGCGCATCAACAGGTTCTGGTGGTGAAATTCGTGATGAAGGCGCGACCGGTATTGGTGGTAAGCCAAAAGCAGGTCTGGTGGGTTTCACCGTGTCCAACCTGCGTATTCCGGGTTTTGAGCAACCTTGGGAAACCGATTTCGGCAAACCAAACCGCATCGTTAATGCTCTTGATATTATGCTGGAAGGCCCATTGGGCGGCGCGGCATTTAACAACGAGTTTGGTCGTCCTAACCTTCTGGGTTACTTCCGTACTTATGAAGAGAAAGTGGCGTCGCACAACGGCGAAGAAGTGCGTGGCTATCACAAGCCAATCATGATTGCGGGCGGCATGGGTAATATCCGTGACCAGCACGTTCAGAAAAAAGAAATCCCTGTCGGCGCGAAGCTGATTGTTCTTGGCGGCCCTGCGATGAATATCGGTCTGGGCGGGGGCGCAGCATCGTCAATGGCATCAGGCCAATCAACAGAAGATCTGGACTTCGCTTCTGTACAGCGTGAAAACCCAGAAATGGAACGCCGTTGTCAGGAAGTGATTGACCGCTGCTGGCAGTTGGGTGACCAAAACCCGATTGCCTTTATCCACGATGTGGGCGCAGGCGGTATTTCTAACGCCTTGCCGGAGCTAGTGGATGATGGCGAGCGTGGCGGTAAGTTCCAGCTGCGTGATGTGCCTAATGACGAACCGGGCATGAGCCCGCTGGCAATCTGGTGTAACGAATCGCAAGAGCGTTATGTTATGGCCGTCGCGGCTGAAAATATGGATGTGTTCGACGCGATTTGTAAGCGTGAGCGCGCACCGTATGCGGTTGTGGGTGAGGCAACTGAAGAGCGTCACCTGACGCTGGAAGACAGCCATTTCGACAACACGCCAATTGATATGCCAATGGATATCTTGCTTGGCAAGCCACCGAAGATGCACCGTGACGTGACCTCTTTGAAAGTAGAAGGTCAGGCAATTTCGCGTGACGGTATCTCGGTCGAAGATGCGACTCAACGTGTCCTTCGCCTACCGTCTGTAGCAGAGAAAACCTTCCTTATTACTATTGGTGACCGCACGGTAACCGGTCTGGTAGCGCGTGACCAAATGGTGGGTCCATGGCAGGTGCCAGTGGCGAACTGTGCGGTGACTGCTGCAAGCTATGACACCTACCATGGTGAAGCGATGTCCATGGGTGAGCGTACGCCTGTAGCATTGTTGGATTTCGCAGCGTCTGCACGTCTGGCGGTGGCTGAGTCGCTGACAAACATTGCCTGTTCAGATATTGGCGACCTGAAACGCATTAAGCTGTCTGCTAACTGGATGGCGGCTGCGGGTCACCCGGGTGAAGATGCTGGTCTCTACGAAGCGGTTAAAGCGATTGGTGAAGAACTGTGTCCTGCGCTTGATTTGACGATTCCGGTGGGTAAAGACTCTATGTCTATGAAAACCCGCTGGGAAGAGAACGGCGAGCAGAAAGAAAATACCTCTCCGCTTTCTCTGATCATTACAGCATTTGGCCGTGTTGAAGACGTTCGCAAGACAGTGACGCCGCAACTTCGCACTGACAAAGGTGATAGCGCACTGTTGCTGGTGGATTTGGGGCAAGGCAAAAACCGCTTGGGCGCAACCGCACTGGCGCAGGTTTACAAGCAACTGGGTGACAAACCTGCTGACGTAGACAGCCCTGAGCTACTGAAAGGCTTCTTCAATGCGATGCAAGCACTGGTTCGCGACGAGAAACTGCTGGCTTACCATGACCGTGGTGATGGCGGTCTTTACGTCACGCTGGCAGAAATGGCATTTGCTGGCCACACCGGTGTAGAAGTGGACATCAATACCCTGTCTGCAAACGGTGAATGCACTGACGATCTTGCTGCCTTGTTTAACGAAGAGTTGGGTGTAGTCATTCAGGTGCGTGCTGACGAGCTGGATGCGGTGTTGTCAACTTTGTCTGCTCACGGTCTCGAAGCGTGTAGCCATGTGATTGGTACCTTGAGCGACGACGATGCGGTTCGTATCTGGAATGGCGATGCACTGGTTCTGGATCAGAACGCAACAGAACTTCGCACCATTTGGGCAGAAACTACCTACCAAATGCAGGCAATGCGTGACAATCCTACGTGTGCTGAGCAAGAGTTTGACGCCAAGAAAGACGTGACCAACCCGGGCTTGTCTGCAAGCCTGACGTTTGATGTTCAGGAAGATGTCGCGGCACCGTTTATTGCAACGGGCGCGCGTCCTCAAATGGCTATCTTGCGTGAGCAAGGCGTGAACTCTCACGTAGAAATGGCTGCGGCGTTCGACCGTGCAGGTTTTGACGCGAAAGACGTTCACATGAGTGACGTGTTGGCGGGCAACGTATCACTGGAAGAGTTTAATGGTCTGGTGGCATGTGGCGGCTTCTCTTACGGTGACGTATTGGGTGCCGGCGAAGGTTGGGCAAAGTCGATTCTGTTCAATGAGCAGGCGCGTGATCAGTTTGAACGTTTCTTCCACCGTGGCGATTCTTTCGCGCTGGGTGTGTGTAATGGTTGTCAGATGCTGTCTAACCTGCACGAGCTTATCCCAGGTGCTGACTTGTGGCCGCGATTTGTTCGCAACGAATCAGAGCGTTTTGAAGCGCGCTTTAGCTTAGTACAAGTGCAGGAAAGCCCATCCTTGTTCTTAAGTGGTATGGCGGGTTCTCATATGCCAATCGCGGTATCTCACGGTGAAGGCCGTGTAGAAGTGCGTAATGCTGAGCATTTGGCGGCGATTGAGCAATCAGGCACGGTTGCACTTCGTTACCTCGACAACTTCGGCAAGGTGACGGAAGCCTACCCAGCGAACCCGAATGGATCGCCAAACGGTATTACTGGCCTGACAACGACTGACGGTCGCGTCACCATTATGATGCCGCACCCAGAGCGCGTGTTCCGTACTGTCGCTAACTCATGGCACCCAGATAACTGGGGTGAGGACAGCGCGTGGATGCGCATGTTCCGCAATGCGCGTGTGAAATTGGGTTAATTCAGCAAGCTGGAAAGTCCAAACTTGTGACACAAGCCGCTACCTTTGGGTAGCGGCTTTTTAATGCCATTGCCTCTGGTTATCGTGAAAGGGTAAAGTGTGCCGGCTGTAGATTTTCCAGCTGGATGCGTTTCCCCGTGACGAGGGTTTTCGTCGTGAAACGTGATTGTTGCCAGTTGGCTTTAGGAGAAAATGCAATGGATGCAATCCGCTTTACACTCATTCCGAATGGTCAGGTGCCTGACACACTTCACGCGCAATTCCCTTCGATTAATCAAGTTGCTGATGCGTCGCAAGACGGCGAAATCCCCATGTTAGTGGCGGAGAAAAACGGCCAAGCCGTAGCTGTTGCGATGTTACAGCACCCGAAACGCCATAATGGTGTGATGGTCGAGCAGGCAACGCTGACACTGCTTGAGGTAGATGAAGCCTCCCGATTGCAGGGGGTTGGAAAGTCACTGCTTAATGCATTGGAAGCCTATGCTGCGACCATTACTTATGAGTTAAAGGTGGAATGTGGCGCAGTGATTGGCCGGAAGCCAATGCAGGCACTGCTGACTACCTCAGGTTACGAGCCACCTTTTGCCAGTGGTGATGTGAAACCTGCGCAATGGCGAAAATCATTAGTTTAACGATGAATTTGTGCAGCGAAACTGCGCATACCGAATCTCATCGGGTTACAATTAAAGTATTGAGCTGACGGCTTAAAAATTTGAAGGGAAGATGACATGAAAAAAATCGAAGCGATTATCAAGCCATTTAAACTTGACGATGTTCGCGAAGCACTGGCAGAAGTTGGCATCACAGGGATGACGGTGTCTGAGGTAAAAGGCTTTGGTCGTCAAAAAGGCCACACTGAGCTCTACCGCGGCGCAGAGTACATGGTGGACTTCCTGCCTAAAGTGAAACTCGAAATCGTTGTGGCTGATGACGTTGCAGAGCAGTGTATCGATGCGATCGTAGAAACAGCACAAACTGGAAAAATCGGTGACGGTAAGATCTTCGTGACTGATATTGAACGCGTGATTCGAATTCGTACCGGTGAAGAAGACGAAGAAGCTATCTAACGCGTAAACACTATTCAAAAAAATGCCTCCCAATCGGGAGGCATTTTTTTTACGAAGACTTAGACGCGCCAATTCGGTTTACGGGGGACGACCTCAACACCACTGTGATAGCGACCTGCAATCGCATTTAGGGTTAACTCAAGCGCGTGCTCACTGATAAGTTCAAACTGTTGTGGCAGGGACTGAACCTTCATGGGTATGAAATCGAGTGTTCGGTTATTCCCGAAAGTCGCAAATTTCACCGTTCGGCCAATCTCAGGATATTCGAGGATGGCGTCCAGTACACCTTCGAACAAGGCATAGGATGTTGTTACGATCGCATCTGGCAAGTTGCCCTGTTTTGCCCACTCAACCATGATGCGTCTGCCTTCTTTCTGACTGAAATGATCACCGTAGGCGATTTGGGTGTTAGCATTGCTTTTTCGGGCTGCAGACAAAAAGCCTTGCTCCCGCTCGCGTGAAATCCCAAGCTCAGGTACAGCCCCGATAAGCCCTAGAGACCTTGCGCCAAGTTCGACGAGCTTATTGGTCAGCGAAAAGGCACCTTCCAAATCTTCGCTGATCACACTGGCAAAGTGTTCGTCATTCAATGCTCGGTCAATCGCGATCACGGGCGTGCCAGAGGCTTGAATGGCAGGGTAGAAGTCGTTATCCATTGGCAATGACGAGGCGACGATCAGTGCATCTATCTTACGGCTGACCAAGAGGTTTACAACTTGCTTTTCGGTGTCGGGATTGTCATCAGAGCAACTGATAATGAGCTGGTATCCGGCCTGTCGTGCATCACGCTCAAGTAGCTTGGCAATTTTGGCGTAACTGGTGTTTTCCAGATCTGGAATCACAAGCCCAAAAGAGCGACTGGTGCCAGCACGCAGGGCACTGGCTGCATGATCTGGACGGTAATTGTATTTGTCCACCACGGCCATGACTTTTTGCTGAGTGCGTTCGCTGATCCGGTACTTGGCTGACTTACCATTAATCACATAGCTTGCTGTGGTACGCGAGACACCCGCTAAACGTGCGATTTCATCCAGTTTCATTTCCTGCCGTTCCTTTACTCTGTGCGCGTGATCAAAAAAAGCGCAAAAGATCGTATCGATTCTTTGCATTATAAGCTGAATGGATTCAGTATCGGTAGCTGAAAGGTTTCAGCAAAGAGTAAAACTGTGCGTGAGACCTGTTTTTTGGATTTAAAGCTGAAACGATTCAGTCCCATTTGAGAATAGGGTGGTGAGTCGGTTCAGCGAACTGAATGCATGATGGCGCGATTCGATTAATGACAAATTCCGCGCGACGAGTAGAGGTAAGCAACATGTTGGAACTTACGCAACGCGACATTCTTCTGGGTAAGAAGGCGTCAAATAAGCAAGATGCGATTCGCAGTATCGCGGAAGACTTGGTTCAGAAGGGCTTGGTCGCAGAAGGTTATGGCGAAGGTATGCTTGAGCGCGAAGCGCAGAACTCGACATACCTAGGTAACGGCATTGCGATTCCACATGGCACCACGACTACGCGTCACCTTGTGAACCAGACCGGTGTGCAAATTCATCACTTTGCGGAAGGTGTAGATTGGGGCAACGGCAACACGGTTTACCTTGCGATTGGTATTGCTGCTAAATCGGATGAACATCTTGGCATCTTGAAACAACTGACCCACGTGCTATCAGCTGATGGTATCGAAGAAGCATTAAAAAATGCCAACAGCGAAAATGACATTCTGGCCGTGCTGAACGGTGATAGCCAAAAGGGCCTGCTATTTGACGAATCAGTGATCACGCTGAACTTCCCTGCTTCAGACTTGATTTCTCTGACGGCAGTCTGTGCTGGGAAACTAAAAAATGCAGGTGCCGTTGGCGAAGCCTTTGTTGCCGATCTCGTTGCGAAAACACCAACCAATTTGGGGCAGGGCCTTTGGATGGTCTCGTCTTCCAAAGCTGTCTCTCAAACCGCAATCGCGTTTATCAGTGCACAGTCTGCATTTAGCAACAATGGTGCTGAGGTGAAAGGCCTTATCGCTGTCGCAGCGTCGACTGCTGAGCATGTAGAGGTGCTCAATAACCTGACTGGCTTGGTGTTTGATGGTAAAGCGTCTGAACTTTTCACTGATTCACCTGAGGCTGTGGTTAAAGTGCTGACCGACGTGCGTCAGGCGGGCATTTCTCAAGTCTTCAAAATTAAAAATGCACATGGACTGCACGCGCGTCCGGGCGCGATGTTGGTGAATGTGGCGAAGAAATTTGATTCAAAAATCTGGGTGGCCAACGTGAGTGCGGATGGTGCGCAGGTGAATGCGAAGAGCTTAATGAAAGTGATCTCTTTGGGTGTGAAGCGTGACCATGAGTTGGAGTTTATAGCTGATGGCGCAGACGCACAGCAAGCGTTGGATGCGATTGGAGAAGCTATCGCAGACGGTCTAGGCGAGGGCAGATAAATGAATACTCGTGGTGTAGTAACTGTCACTTTAAACCCAGCTCTGGATATGACGGGGGCGTTGGGTGAATTAAAGCCGGGCTTGGTGAATTTGATTGGCTCTTCAAATCTTAATCCTGGCGGTAAAGGTGTCAATGTGGCCAAGGTACTGGCCGAACTCGGTGCAAAAGTGACAGTGACAGGTTTTCTGGGTGATGAGAACCAAGACCCCTTTGCCCACCTGTTTGAGCAAAAAGGCATCGCAGATCGCTTTGTGCGCGTCGCTGGCGCATCGCGCATCAACGTCAAATTGGTTGAAGAGTCAGGTCGCGTTACCGACCTTAACTTCCCGGGTGTCACCGTGAGTGATGAAGACTTGGATGCCTTTGAAGCGACCTTGAATGAGCTGGCGGAAGAGAACGACCTTTTCGTGATTGCGGGCAGCCTGCCGGGCGGTGTAAGCCCAGCCATGCTGGCGTCTTGGATTGAGATGTTGCGTGCGAAGGGCAAGAAAGTGCTATTCGACAGCAGCAATGCTGCACTGACGGCAGGCCTGAAAGCCTCGCCTTGGTTAGTAAAGCCAAATGACGAAGAGCTTTCTCAATGGGTCGGTAAGGCTCTGGAAAGTGAAGATGAGCTGTTGGCGACCGGTGAGAGTTTGTCTGAAACAGGCATTGATAACGTCGTGATTTCTCGCGGTGCCGAAGGCGTACTTTGGCTTCGCGATGGCAAGTGGCTTCAAAGCCAGCCGCCACGTATGAAAGTGGTGAGCACGGTCGGTGCTGGCGACACGCTGGTAGCGGGTATGTGTTGGGCCGAGTTGAATCAATGGGACCGCGAAGTGTCGCTGAGCTTTGCAACCGCGCTGTCAGCACTGGCGGTGACGCAAGTTAATGTTGGCGTTGAAGACATTGCACATGTCGAAGCACTTCAACGCGAAATTATCGTGAAACAACTAAAACAAGATTAAAGGAACAGGGTAGAGAGATGAAAGCGATCATTGTTACATCATGCCCAAGTGGTATTGCGAACACCATTATTGCTGCTGGGGTGCTGGAGAAAGCAGCGTCAGCCATGAATTGGCAAGCGACAATCGAATGTCAAAACACGGTGAAAACCGTCGAAAAAGCATCTCAGGCAGACATTGATGCCGCCGACGTTATTGTGGTTGTCGGTGCTGCTAATGACATGGCTCGCTTTAACGGCAAGTCAGTTTATCTCGCGTCATTGGATGCGTGTTTCGCTGATCCGAAGCAGTTTTTGACAGACGCAGCAGCCAATGCGAAAACCTATGCCCATGCTGAAGAAACCTCGGTAGACGCTCAGGCTCCATCATCACAAAAACGCATTGTCGGTATCACAGCATGCCCGACAGGTGTGGCGCACACTTTCATGGCGGCAGAAGCGGTGGAAGAAGAAGCGAAAACACAAGGCATGTGGGTGAAAATCGAAACCCGTGGCTCGGTCGGTGCAAAGAACCAACTGACAGCAGAAGAAATTGCAGCGGCGGATTTGGTGTTCATCGGTGCTGATATCGAAGTGGACATGTCTCGCTTTGATGGTAAGCGTGTATACCGCACCAGCACGGGTGCGGCTCTTAAAAAGACCAAAGAAGAGCTGGCAAAAGCCTTTACTGAAGCCGAAGTTTACAAGCATGGTGGTGCTAAAGCAGATAGCAACAAGCAAGAGCGTACAGGTGCCTACAAGCACTTGATGACGGGCGTGTCTCACATGCTGCCGCTGGTTGTGGCGGGTGGTTTGTGTATTGCGCTGTCGTTTGTATTCGGTATTGAAGCGTTTAAAGAGTCTGGCACCTTGGCTGCAGCTCTGATGGAAATTGGCGGCGGCAGCGCGTTTGCACTGATGGTTCCGGTGCTCGCAGGTTTTATCGCTTTCTCGATTGCGGACCGTCCGGGTCTGGCTCCGGGTCTTATCGGCGGTATGCTGGCAAGCTCAACGGGTGCGGGCTTCTTAGGTGGTATCGTGGCAGGTTTCCTGGCGGGTTACACCGCGAAATTCATCGCCGATAAAGTGCAACTGCCAGATTCTATGGCAGCGCTGAAACCTATCCTGATCATTCCATTGGTCGCGAGCTTGATCACCGGTCTTATCATGATTTTCGTGGTGGGCGGTCCGGTCGCTGGCGTGATGAACAGCCTGACTGAGTTCCTAAACAGCATGGGTTCAACCAACGCGGTTCTGCTGGGTGTGATTCTGGGCGCCATGATGTGTTTCGACTTGGGTGGTCCTGTGAACAAAGCGGCGTACACCTTCGGCGTGGGTCTGCTGGCTTCTCAAACGTACACCCCAATGGCGGCAGTCATGGCAGCAGGTATGGTACCGGCGATGGGTATGGGCTTGGCGACCATGCTGGCGCGAAGCAAATTCAATGCGCAAGAGCGTGAAGCGGGCAAAGCATCGTTCGTACTGGGTATGTGCTTTATCTCAGAAGGTGCCATCCCATTCGCGGCGCGTGACCCAATGCGTGTTATCCCAGCATGTATGGCTGGTGGTGCGCTGACAGGTGCCTTATCAATGCTGGTAGGTGCAAAACTGATGGCACCGCACGGCGGTATCTTTGTACTGTTCATTCCAAATGCCATTACGTCAGTGTTCCTGTACCTGGCAGCGATTGCGGCAGGTACGGCAGTAACAGGTATCTTGTATGCCGTGCTGAAACAGCGTGAAACCGTACAAGCGGTTCCTCAACAAGCATAATTTTCTGCAGCAATCTAAAAAGGCTCCCTCTGGGAGCCTTTTTTATCAGCGAGTGTTATTTCAGCCAATGCTATTTCAGCCAGTGCTCCATAACGTTATTGACCCAAAATAGAACAATCACGAAAAGCGTGGTGATGTACATGCCAGTCGCAATCAATTTCGTGATTGGCGAAGTGGCTTTTTTCTCTGTGGCCTTTTTACGCATCATGCTTTCCTTCTTTTTGGTGCGTCCAACTCACTGCTTAGGATCTTTTTGACCGACTGGCGTTTAGCAACGGCGTAGTTGATGCCGCGTCCTAAAGGGCATAGCAGTCGACACCAGAAATCTTTCACGAAGAAGCTACCAAACAGGGCCAACGGCAGTATGTACCATTGCACGCCAACACCGTCGAGGGAGAACAGCATGGAGAAGGGTTCATAGCCGCTGATGGCAGGGTTACGAGAAAGAAAAATCAACATCAAGCTTATCCAAAGCAGAACGTTGATGATGTCGACGCTATGTTTTTTAATCGCGTCAGGAATAGGCCAATTATTTCCACTTAGCTTGTGTGCCCAACGCTGGATATGGTGAAACGGGCAAAGGTGGCTGCAGTAAAGGTTTTTGCCCAACCACAAGATACCAACCACGACGGTGCCGAGGATGAGATAAATGGTTGGGTTTTGTCTCGGATCCGGCCAGTACCCTAAAAGGAACGACGAAACGGAAGAGACCGACAGAGCCATGTTCGCCCAGTATCCGACGACAGCAACAGACAAAACCCCTACGGTGACCAGATGGTACTGACGCAACGTCGCAGGCAAGTGACGCTCAAAAAGTACCAATGCTATCAGCACGGCAATCAAGAAATCAGGTAAGCCAATGTTCCACGCTACAGGCAGGACGGATGCTGTCAGGTGTTGGTCAGTCGCTACTTCATGCGCCGCTTTTCGCACTGCATCGGTTATTCCCACGACAGTCAGGGTGGCACCAGATATCCCGTCTACATCATGGTTGATGGCAAAGCCGTCAGTGATGACTTTACCCTCTAGTCGACTCAGGAAACGTTGATTTAACACGTTAACGACGTATCCGGGGGTGTCGACATGATCGAGAAGCTCAAGCTGACGGACTTTGTTGTTGGTATCCAAAGCGAATACCACACTCAGCGGACCGCCATATCCTTGCGCTTCTGCAGCATAGACACGGTATATCTCGGCATCTCCTTTTACATCAAAGCCGCTTTCTAAAGGGGTTTCTGTGATTTTTGCAGAAGGAAAGTGTGTGTGCAGCGCATCAGTAAAGGGCGTCGATTGTGTATAGCCAAACCACCAAGCTCCGACTAAGGCGACAAGGCTTAGGTAGCCAAGTAGTTTCGTCGCCAGTTTTCTTGATGACGAAGGGCGTCTTGCTCTGTTCATATCTCAACTTATTGGAAAACTCCGTTGAGGCATTTTTGCATCGAAACACAAAACGCGTTACCCGCTAGAAAGAATAAGGGGTATCACAGTTTTGCTATGTCTGGTGGAGTGTGGTCGGCAAAAACGCTCAGATGTTGACGCTTATCAATAAGTAACGTAGGACTTCCTGACAATGTGCTTCGCCGTCAGTAATGCGAAAACAATGTGCTGGGCGAGGAAGTACAGAGCATGAAAATTGAAGACTTGTTTTTGTTTGTTCAGGTGGCAGATCAACTGAGTTTTACCGGTGCTGCTAATGTGCTCGATCTGCCACAATCGACGGTCAGCCGCAAAATAAAACAGATGGAAGACGTGCTGGAAGTGCGTTTGTTTGAGCGAACCTGTCGTGAAATATTCCTAACCGAGCCAGGAAAGCAGTTTTACCTACATAGTAAGAAAATAGTGGAAGAATATGAGAATGCGAAGTCATTTTTGACTGAGTACAGTGAAGAGCCAAGTGGCGATATTACACTGCATTGCATGCCATATTTCACAAGGCTGCTGTCGGATGACTTTTTCCCTAAGTTTATGAAGTCATTTCCTAATATTCGTATTACCACACGCTCTTTTGAGCCATCCAAAATGGAACAACTGCAAGATGGTGATTTGATCTTTTACCTGTTTCCTCCGCGTGATCCCAATATGGTTGCGAGAAGAATATTTACGATTAGCCGCAGGTTTTATGCATCTCCTGAGTATCTTTTACAACACGGTGAGCCCAAACATCCCAGTGAATTGGAAAAGCATAACTGTTTGCGTTTTGATAGCCGAATTTTGCCTGCAGATGTCTGGCAATACTCTGATGGAAATGAACTATGCTCCGTCAAAGTCAGTGGAAGTTTTACCTGTGACTCGATAAAAGCCACCTTTGACTTATCAGTGAGGGGCGTGGGTGTTTGCTGGGTACCTCAAACAATGGCCGATAAGATGGTGCGTGAGAAGAAACTTGTCTGTCTTTTTGGTGGAAAGTACGGCATGGAACAACCGTATTATGTGATTTACCATTCTAGAAATTATCTCCCTAAAAAGACGAAGGTGTTTTTAGAAATGCTCACAAAGCACATGGAAGGGAATAAACAAATATTTGTTTAGTGGGAAGGGGGTATAGCATTTTTGCTCTGCTTTCATGCGTACACCGTCAGTAGACTCGCTTAATCTCAGCGAGTTTGGTGATAAAAATGGAAAGCAGAAACCCGTCTACAAATGATGATCTACAAAACGAAGGTCGGAGAAAGTTCTTTAAGCTCAGTGCTATTGGTGCAGGTGTGGCAGCCGCTGGTGCTGCGGGGGGATTTATATCCTACCGCGTAAATGGTGTACCGCACGATACTTTTCCAGTAGAAATTGATGATACGGTGCTGACGCCGTTTGATCAGAGAAACTCAGTCTTTAGTTACGCAATTTCTCAGAAACTACAAGAACAATATCCAGAGCGAAATACTGCCTTTGCAGAAGAACTTGGGATCCCGGTTTTTACTTTCTCAAGCATCATGAAGTCTCTGATTTCCCATTCACAACCAAACCCGGCTGCATGGGACAATAATACGCTAGGTTATCGACAGATTGATTGGGCGTTGTGTCATGCCGCTGTTGGGCCTCTAGATCGCTATTTGGCTCCCAAAAGCAAGTTTGGTTCACCGGCAACGGGTGAGCACACTTGGGATCAGTTAAACCTCGCGACAGAAAAATGGCAGTTCTCTTCCCCTGAAGATGCGAGTCAGCATATCAAGCGTGCGGCATGCCTTTTTGGTGCCGACCGTGTTGGCATTACCCACAATGATCCGCGTTGGAATTACTCACCCATTTTTGACCCTATTACCAGTACTGAGTATTCATGGGACGATGATTTTCCATTTGTACCTAAGACCGTCATTGTGTTGGCTTTTGAAATGGATTACGAAGCAATTCGAACCGCGCCATCAGCGGTATCCGCAGCGTCAGTCAACAACGAATATACTGAGATGTCGCTGGTTGCCGGTCAGTTAGCGGACTTTATTCGTCGCCTTGGCTACAAAGCTGTTGCCTCAGGGAACGACCTTGGCAATAACGTTGCTTACAGCATTGCTGCTGGGTTGGGCGAAGGTGCGCGCAATGGCACGCTCATTGTACCTAACTTTGGTAGCCGCGTTCGCACAGCGAAGATCTATACAGATCTCGACGTAGTTGAATATGACAAACCACGTTCTTTTGGCATCATGGAATTTTGCGAAAACTGCAAGCGTTGTGCAGAACAATGTCCGTCTGATGCGATCAGTATGGATGATAAGCCATCCATGGCTCCCACTTACCCCGGTAGTGACCGCATCGACATTGCGTGGCACGGCCAAAAAGGTATCAAAAAATTCTATAACGATGCGAAAAAGTGCTTTAAGTATTGGGGAGACAACGGTATTGGCTGTGTTATCTGCATTAAAGCCTGTCCTTGGAATAAGCCAGACTTCTGGCATCACCGTCTGATTGATGCTTCGAACACCGTGACTTCTGGCTTTGTCCATAAACTGATGACGGAAGCCGATATTCTCTTTGGCTACGGCAACATGGAAGTAGAAAAAGCAGTAGAGAAGTTCTGGGTATCGGACAAGGAGAAGTAATCATGATCGGATTAATGTGGTATCTGATGGGGATGATGACAGTCGGTGCAGCGTGGTGGTATGCAGAGATCAAAAAACGCTATGACATCACCGTGCTGGCAAATCTTGGGTTGGTTGCGGTCTTTGTTATTCTCTGGGTATGTATTGGTTGGTCTTGGGCCTCATTTGCAGAAGGTGAGCCGCAATCAGGTGCAATGGGGCTGGTTTGTTTTGGCCTGCCGGGCGTGATTTTATTAAACCTTGTCTGGAAACGGTTGATCGTTCCTACGCGCAAAACTGCGTGATACAAAAAGACCGCCATTGGCGGTCTTTTTCGTTATCTGGAGATTCTTAAATGAATCAGTAACACACGACATAGCGGTCAGGACGATGGTTCATGGTCAGCACCAAGTTCAGCACAAACGCACCGAGCACTGAACACGCCAGCAGCCATGGCGAGACGAAGAAGAACGACGCCAGCAAAATACCCACATCAACCGCCATTTGGACATTGCCCGCACGAATACCGAACTTGTCCTGACAGAACAACGCCAATACGTTGAAACCGCCAAGGCTTGCGTTGTGACGGAAAATCATCAGCATGCCGACACCCATCAACAGACCACCAATGAATCCGCAGTAAACCGGCGATAGCCAACTGATCGTAAATACGTGTGAAATGTGGTCAACAATCAATGACACCATGCCGCCAGCAAAAATGCTGCGAAGGGCAAACTGTTTACCAAAACGCACCCAGCCCATCATGTAGAAAGGAATATTGAACATGAAATACAAGGTACCAAAAGACAGGTCGACAAATTGAGTCGTTAAAAGTGCGAGACCTGTGGTTCCTCCAGTCAACAAGCCAGCTTGCTGTAGGAAGAATACGCCTTGTGCCACGATAAATGTGCCGGAAAGAATGGCAATCAAATCTTCAACCGTGGTGTGTTTAGGTTTGAGGTTCAACGAAAGGGCTCCTAGGGTCTGCACGTTTGCGTGTCGTTTTTGAATGCGAGGGGGGCGCAAGCGGGTGCAGTGGCTAATAAAAAACAGGGCATCTTAATGAGGTTTGTTTACGGAGAAAAGAGAGCGTATAAAAGTGCTTATGCGTTGCTGTCAGCACTGGGTTACGGACTGTAAACAAAACGGGTTTACAGCGTATTTTCGTTGCAATGAAAGCCGCATTTTTACTGAAAATATGGAGTAACGTGAATTCAATTCATGGTTGGAATGAAAAATGACCATGTTCGCGACAACAAAAAAAATGTGATTGCTACTACCTGTTGCGCAACAAATTTTGTAGAATCGCAGCAAAGAGGATGGTCATGACGAAAACGTTTGCGTCCGCATGGATTCTGGGGTTTTCGGTATGACAAGAAGTAACTATATCTGAGGTTAAACCAGGTTGACCTGATGGCTTGATTTTCGAGATATCTGGTCAACTTGGTACAAAGCCTAGGGAACAATCTGAGTCAGGAGATACAGATGCTAAAGCGTGACATGAACATCGCTGATTATGATCCGGAGCTGTTTGCAGCCATCCAGGAAGAAACTGCACGTCAAGAAGAGCACATTGAGCTTATCGCGTCGGAAAACTACACCAGCCCGCGTGTAATGGAAGCGCAAGGTTCCCAGCTAACGAACAAATATGCAGAAGGTTACCCAGGTAAGCGTTACTACGGTGGCTGTGAGTATGTCGACAAAGCGGAAGCTCTGGCGATTGACCGCGCATGTGAACTGTTTGGTTGTGAGTATGCGAACGTTCAGCCTCACTCTGGTTCTCAAGCAAACAGCGCAGTGTACATGGCACTGTTGAATCCAGGCGATACGGTTCTGGGTATGAGTCTGGCGCACGGTGGCCACCTGACACACGGTTCTCCGGTAAACTTCTCAGGTAAGCATTACAACGTTATTCCTTACGGTATCGACGAAGCGGGCCAAATCAACTACGACGAGATGGAATCGCTGGCACTTGAGCACAACCCGAAAATGATTATCGGTGGTTTCTCAGCCTACTCTCAAATCGTTGATTGGGCGCGTATGCGTGAAATCGCGGACAAAGCAGGTGCTTACCTGTTTGTTGATATGGCGCACGTTGCTGGCCTGATTGCAGCGGGTGTTTACCCAACGCCAATCCCACATGCACACGTTGTAACGACGACGACCCATAAAACCTTGGCTGGCCCACGTGGTGGTTTGATCCTGTCGAATGCAGGTGAAGACATGTACAAGAAGCTGAATTCAGCTGTATTCCCAGGTGGTCAGGGCGGTCCTTTGATGCACGTTATCGCAGCAAAAGCGGTCGCGTTCAAAGAAGCGATGGAGCCAGAGTTTAAAGCATACCAGCAGCGCGTTGTCGACAACGCAAAAGCGATGGTTGCTCAGTTCCAAGAGCGTGGCTACAAAGTTGTATCTAACGGTACGGAAAACCACCTGTTCCTGGTTGACCTGATTGATAAGAACATCACAGGTAAAGAAGCCGATGCCGCATTGGGTGCAGCAAACATCACTGTGAACAAGAACAGCGTACCAAACGATCCACGTAGCCCGTTTGTAACCTCGGGTATCCGTGTTGGTTCTCCAGCAATTACTCGCCGTGGTTTCACGCAAGATGATGCGAAAGAACTGGCTAACTGGATGTGTGATGTTCTAGATAACATCGAAAGCCAGGAAGTGATCGACGCGACGAAAGCGAAAGTTTTGGAAATTTGTAAGCGTCTTCCAGTTTACGCATAAGTCATGTTTTGTTGAAAAAAAGCACCTTCGGGTGCTTTTTTTGTACCTAAAACGCACAACTAACCACTTACCCTTATGGCTAAATCGGTTACACTGTTCGGCAACTATCTAAGGAGGCGAGATGCACTGTCCATTTTGTGGTGCGAATGACACCAAAGTCATTGATTCACGGTTGGTCGCTGACGGCCATCAGGTGCGTCGTCGTCGTCAGTGTTTGGCGTGTAGCGAGCGTTATACAACGTTTGAAACTGCAGAGCTGGTGATGCCGCGTATCATCAAAACCAATGGCAACAGAGAGCCATTCAACGAAGATAAATTGCGCGGTGGGATTCAGCGAGCTCTGGAAAAACGCCCAGTCAGTACCGATGATATCGAAAAAGCGATCAATGTTATCAAGTCTACGATTCGTGCCACTGGCGAACGTGAAGTTTCATCTACCATGGTTGGTAACCTGGTGATGGATGCGCTGAAAGAGCTGGATAAAGTGGCATACATTCGATTTGCCTCTGTCTATCACAGCTTCGAAGATATTCGAGACTTCGGTGAAGAAATCGCCCGCCTGGAAAAATAAGCGGTTACATGTTTTCAATTTTTGATTCTCAAATGATGCTGCGTGCCATTGAACTGGCAGAACGCGGCATTTATACCACTGCACCAAACCCGAATGTAGGCTGTGTTATCACCCAAGGTGATGACATTGTTGGCGACGGTTTTCATTTTCGAGCTGGTGAGCCACATGCCGAAGTGCATGCGCTTCGTGCGGCGGGAGACAGTGCTCAAGGCGCGACTGCTTATGTGACGCTTGAACCTTGTTCTCATTATGGTCGTACGCCACCTTGCGCAGATGCGTTAATTGCGGCGGGCGTGAGTCGTGTCGTTTGTGCCATGGTTGATCCAAACCCCAAAGTGGCGGGACGTGGTATTCAACGTTTGCGAGATGCGGGTATTCAAGTGGATGTCGGCTTAATGCAAGCACAAGCAGAAGCACTTAACCCTGGATTTATCAAAGTGATGAAAACAGGTCTGCCTTTTGTTCAGCTTAAACTGGCCGCGAGCATTGATGGCAGAACGGCACTGGCAAATGGCCAAAGTAAGTGGATTACTGGCCCTGAAGCGCGCTCTGATGTGCAAGGCTTTCGCGCTAAAGCTGGTGCAATTCTCTCAACCAGTCAAACGGTTATGGATGATAATCCGTCTCTCAATGTGCGTTGGTCTCAGCTGCCAGAAACCGTGCAAAGTGAATACAGCCAAAACAACCTGCGTCAGCCAGTTCGCGTTATTTTAGATACCCATGGAAAGGTAAGTGCTGATATGGCGTTGTTTACGTTGGCGGGGGACGTGCTTGTTTTAACTGCCAATACAAACATTCGCTATGACCATGAAAACGTGGAAGTGATGGTCACGCCAACAGGCTCAAATGGGTTGGACCTTTGTGCCGCGTTGCGGTTGCTGGCTTCTCAAGGCATCAATCACATTTGGGTGGAAGCGGGTGCCACGTTGGCAGGAAGTTTGCTCGACGCGGAGCTAGTGGATGAGCTGATTGTGTATCAGGCACCTAAATTAATGGGATCGGACAGCCGAGCGTTGGTCAATATGACCGGCCTGACGTCCATGAACAAAGTCCCGACATTTGAAATGACGGATGTCTGCCAGATTGGTAATGACGTGCGTCTTCGCATGCAAAAGCAGTAAATCGAAGCGATAAAGTATGTTTACAGGAATTATTGAAGCGGTTGGCCGAATTCAGAAAATTACCCCTAAAGGTAATGACATTGCGCTAACCGTAGAAAGTGGAAAACTTGATCTGGCAGATGTAAAGCTAGGTGACAGCATTGCGACCAACGGGGTATGCCTGACAGTCGTTGCGTTGACAGGGAATGGCTATGTGGCTGACCTTTCAACCGAAACATTGAAGCGAACTGCCTTTGCTAATTATCAGGCGGGTCAAAAAGTGAATCTGGAAAAAGCCATGTTGCCAACTACGCGTTTTGGCGGTCACATGGTGTCAGGTCACGTTGATGGGATCGCAACCATCGTTTCTCGCTCTCAAGCTGGTCGTGCGATTGAGTTTTGGCTTGAAGCACCCGCGAATCTGGCCAAGTACTTGGCAGAAAAAGGGTCAGTGACCGTTGATGGCATCAGTCTGACGATCAATGATGTTGACGGTAACCGTTTCAAGCTGACCATCGTGCCTCATACCGCACTTGAAACAACGATCGAAGATTTTAAGGTTGGTCATCAGGTGAATCTGGAAGTGGACGTGATTGCCCGCTACCTAGAAAGATTAATGATGGGTGATCGAGCCGCTCATCAGGCCGGAAAAAGTGGTTTAACCATGGCAAAGCTTGCCGAGTCAGGTTTTCTAAGATAAACACAGAGCATTCGTACAGGACGTTATAGGGATAGCACCATGCCGATCAGCAGCGCAGCAGAAATCATTGAAGATATTCGTCAAGGCAGAATGGTCATCTTGATGGATGACGAAGACCGTGAAAACGAGGGTGATTTGATTATCGCCGCTGAGAAGGTCTCGCCGGAAGCCATTAACTTTATGGCCACCCATGGCCGAGGTCTGATCTGCCTGACCATGACGAAAGACCGCTGCCAGCGACTCGGCTTGCCCTTAATGGTTCGCGATAACAATGCGCAGTTCTCTACCGCTTTTACTGTTTCGATTGAAGCAGCAGAAGGGGTAACAACTGGTATTTCGGCGGCTGACCGTGCAAGAACGGTTGAGGCTGCGGTGGCACCCAATGCGGTAGCGGCTGACTTGGTTCAACCGGGGCATATTTTCCCCTTAATGGCGCAAGACGGCGGGGTGCTTACCCGTGCTGGTCACACAGAAGCTGGCTGTGATCTGGCCCGTTTGGCTGGCTTTTCTCCTGCCGGTGTTATCGTTGAAATCCTTAACGAAGACGGCACCATGGCGCGCAGACCTGATCTTGAAGTGTTTGGTGAAAAGCACGGAATCAAATTGGGCACCATTGCGGATCTGATTGAGTACCGCAATAACAATGAAACGACAATTGAGCGTGTTGCTGAGTGCAAATTACCGACAGAGTTTGGCGAATTTGACCTGATCACCTACCGCGACACGATTGATAATCAGGTGCACTATGCACTGCGTAAAGGCGAAGTGAATAATCAGCCAACATTAGTGCGTGTTCACCTTCAAGATACTTTTACGGATTTACTGCACTCAGACCGTTCTGCTGAGCGGAGCTGGACGTTGACTGACGCAATGAAACGCATCAACGCAGATGGTGGCGTACTTGTGATTCTTGGCAAAGAAGAGTCTTCGGCATCTATCATCAACAAAGTAAGAACGTTTGAAGCACAAGACAAAGGCGAGAAGCCTGCCTCTGCGAAATGGCAGGGCACGAGTCGCCGTGTTGGTGTGGGTTCTCAGATCCTTGCAGATCTGGGTGTCACAGACATGCGTCTGCTGTCTTCGACCAGCAAGCGTTATCACGCCTTGTCAGGATTTGGCTTGAAAGTTGTTGAATACGTTTGCGACTAATTTGTCGCTTACGGCTTAAACGCAGCCAAGGCTGCGTTTTTTTATCGAAACTTGTAGCAGAATACGCGCTTGGTTTCACAGGTATAACCGCTGGATGATTTGCAGAAAAGTGTGATAGAATCCGGCGGTTTTCTCAATCCGGATAAAAAAGTCACAGGAAGGCCCATGAAGGTAATCGAAGGTGCACTTGCCGCACCTAACGCGAAAGTTGCAATTGTTATCTCCCGCTTCAACAGCTTCATTAATGAAAGCCTGCTGGATGGTGCCATTGACGCACTGAAGCGTACGGGTCAGGTAAGCGAAGACAATATCACTGTAGTACGTTGCCCAGGTGCTTACGAGCTGCCATTGGTTGCGCAACGTGTTGCTAAAAGCGGACGTTACGACGCTATTATCGCTCTGGGATCAGTGATCCGAGGCGGTACTCCACACTTTGACTATGTGGCTGGAGAATGTAACAAAGGTCTGGCACAAGTTGCCCTGGAGTTTGATACTCCGGTTGCATTTGGTGTTCTGACTGTAGATACCATTGAACAAGCCATCGAACGCGCGGGAACCAAGGCTGGTAATAAAGGGGCAGAGGCTGCACTGAGCGCGCTTGAAATGGTAAACGTACTGTCCCAAATCGAATCCTAACGGGGGTTATCGTGAAACCAGCCGCACGACGCAACGCGCGTCATTTTGCACTACAAGCCATTTATTCGTGGCAACTGACTAAAGGTAATGTTGCTGATATCGAAGCGCAATTCCTTGCTGCAGACAACTACGAAGAAGAAGAGCATCAAGCTGAAGAGCCACGTTTGCGCCAGCCAGAAACTGACGTAGATTACTTCCGTGACCTGTTCGCGGGTGTGGTTTTGAATCATCAGGAGCTGGACAGCAAAATGCGTCCTTACCTGTCTCGTCCTATCCAAGACTTGGATGAGATGGAGCACGCTCTTCTACGTCTGGCGATGTATGAAATGTGCAAGCGCGAAGACGTGCCTTTCAAAGTGGTAATCAACGAAGCGATTGAACTGGCGAAGCGTTTTGGCGCAGAAGACAGTCACAAGTTCGTGAACGGTGTGCTTGATAAAGCAGTACCGACCCTGAGAAAGAAATAATAGAAATCTTCACAGATTTTAAGGCCAGCCTCGCTGGCCTTTTTCTTATCAAATTTAGCTTGGATGGAAACAATGGCTGGCAATGAATTTGACCTGATCAACCATTTTTTCAAAACGCAGCCCGTTTCACGTAAAGACGTGGAGTTGGGGATTGGTGACGATGCTGCCGTCATCTCTGTGCCGGCAAACAGTCAATTGGTGGTAACCACCGATACACTTGTCGCGGGTAATCACTTCTTGCCAGAGGCTGACCCTGTCAAAGTGGCGCATAAGGCCTTGGCATCAAATCTTAGCGACCTCGCCGCAATGGGTGCAATTCCAGCTTGGTGTTCACTCGCGCTCACGCTGCCTTCACCAGATGAAGCATGGCTGAAAGGCTTTTGCGACGGTTTCTATAAGTTGGCGGAGTATTATCAGGTTCAGTTAGTGGGTGGTGATACCACAAAAGGCCCACTCAGCATCACGATTACGATGCAAGGATTTATCCCTAAAGGAAAAGCCATTCGCCGTGATGGTGCGAAAGCGGGTGATTGGCTTTACGTTACTGGGAATCTGGGTGATAGTGCTGCGGGATTAGAGGTGATTCTTCAGGGCAATGAGCCATCATCTGACTCGGAAAACACCCTGCTGAATCGACACTACTATTCGACGCCGCGTGTGCTAGCGGGTCAAGCACTCCGTGAGATTGCTTCATCAGCTCTTGATATTTCTGATGGGCTTGTTGCTGATCTAAAACACATCCTCAAAGCCAGTCAGGTGGGCGCAGTGATCAATGCCGAAGACCTTCCGCTGTCAGATGCGCTTTTGGATTATGTTGGAAATGCAGAAAAAGCGGCAAAGCTGGCACTATGCAGTGGCGAAGAATACGAGCTTTGCTTTACTGTGCCAGAATCGCATCGTGGTGCTTTAGATGCAGCACTAGCTCACACTAATACCACAGTAACTTGTATTGGGCAGATCCGTCATGGTGATGGCCTACAAGTACTCTGGAAGCAAAAACCGGTCGATTGGACCTTGTCCGGCTGGGACCATTTTTCGGAGTGAAGTATGAATAATCCGATCAGTAAAATTCGTTTGTCTAACCCGATTCATCTTTTGGCTACAGGGTTTGGCTCGGGCCTTTCCCCTATCGTGCCAGGCACGATGGGAACCTTGGCTGCGGTTCCGTTTTATCTTCTTATCGTCGCTCTATCGCCAACACTGCTTCCGGTTGCCATTGTCGTTGGTGCCGCGGTAGGTATATACCTGTGTGGTCGCACCTCAGAAGACATGGGGGTTCATGACCATGGAAGTATTGTTTGGGATGAATTCGTCGGCTTTTGGATCACCATGTTGCTGGTGCCTGTCATGACATGGCAGATAGTGTTGGCAGGATTTGTCATTTTCCGCTTTTTTGACATGGTAAAACCGTGGCCAATTAGTTGGTTGGACAAGAAAGTACACGGTGGCCTAGGCATTATGCTGGACGATATCGTCGCGGGCTTGATGTCGATGATTACGCTTTGGCTGATTACCCCTTACTTACCCCTCTAAGCTTTCACTCGTTAACAGAAACTGTTTTAACCGCTCTATGCGAGAGCGGTTTTCTGAGACCGTTTTGATAAATGGGTAGAGGTTTTCGCTGAAGGTCGGTAAGCCATACCATGATGGGTCTGGATGCCAACCTTCAATCCAATGGGGTATTTCCCAATCCCTAAGTGGGACAGAGATACCATAGCCTTGACCGAGTTCACACCCTAACCATAAAAGCATTCTTGCCTGTTCTGCAGTTTCAATGCCCTCAGCAACAACATGTCTATTGAACGTATTGGCCAGTGATATTACCCCTTCGAGTATCACCAAGTTGTCAGCTTCAACCAATAAGTCGTGAATGAAACTTTGGTCTATTTTCAGGGTTTGAGCAGGCAGGTTTTTCAAGTAGGTCAAAGATGCGTAACCCGTGCCGAAGTCGTCAATGGCAAATGAAACCCCCAGTTCTTGGCATTGGGAGATAACATCAGAGACGGCATCAATATCTTCGAACGCGCTGGTTTCTAAAATCTCAAGCTCCAGCTGTCCGGAGCGAATCGTCGGGTATCTAGCAAGCAATAGACGCAGTTTGTGAATAAAATCAGGTTGCAGCAAATGATGAGGAGCGATGTTGATGCTAATGGTGGTCTCGAGCCCTTGTGCTTTCCAACTGACAAGTTGGCTTGCTGCCGTTTCGAGAACCCACTCGCCGAGTTCTATAATACGGCTATTGTTTTCGATTTGCGGTATAAACGCTACAGGCGTCAGTTCGCCCTTATTCGGATGAGCCCAGCGAACCAATGCTTCTACGCCAATCACCTCTCCTGTTCTTAAATTCACTTTCGGTTGATACCGAAGAAAAAGCTGATTGGAGTGAATGGCATTGCCCACTTCTTCCAACTGTTTGTTTTTTCTTTTAAGGCTTTGTTCAAGTTCTGCATCAAAGAAGTGATACCGATTCTTACCTTTTAACTTGGCTTGATACATCGCATAGTCAGCCTGTCGGAGCAATTTATCAGAATCGACCTTTTCCGGTTGAGGGTAAGTCGTCACCCCCATACTGCCTGAAATTTGTAGTTTGCTTCCGTTGATATCTATGGGTGTCGACGTTGCTTCTAGCAGCCTTGGTAGCAAGGGAGAGCATGAATTAGGGGATTCAAGATCTGTCAATACAGCGACAAACTCGTCACCACCTATTCGGGCTATGGTGTCGCACGACCGTAATGCTTTTTTCATTCTCGACGCGATTTGTTTTAAAAGCATGTCCCCACAATCGTGGCCATACGTGTCGTTCACCATTTTGAACCCGTCCAAATCAAGGAAAATAACGGCAACAAACTGTTTGTGGCGAATTGACTGCTTCATTGCGCTTTTTAATCGGTCGTTCAAAAGTAATCGATTTGGTAGTCCGGTCAGTGGGTCGAAATGGGCAATTTTTTCGAGCTCAGACTCATGTTCTTTATATGTGGTTATGTCAGAAAAAACGGCAACATAATTTTGAGGTGCCCCTTGATCATCAGTGACTGTACTAATGGTTAATAATTCCGGATACAGGTCACCATTTTTTCGACGGTTCCAGATTTCACCCGTCCAATGGCCTTGCTTATCGAGAGAAAGCCACATTTTCCGATAAAAGGTTTCATCTTGTTGGCCGGATTGTAAGAAGCTTGGATTCCGGCCTTTCGCTTCATCGGCGGTATAGCCTGTGATTCTGCAAAAAGCATCATTAACGTCGACGATTATTTTGTCGCTGTCCGTGATGATGATGCCTTCTCTTGCATGGGTGAACACTTTTGCGGCCAAACGTTGGTCGTCTTCCGCCTTCTTATGAAGACTTATGTCTTGGAGTGTTCCTAATACCGTAAGTGGTCGGTTGTTTTCATCCCATTCCATGACGGAGCCGCGAGCGAGAACATGCACCCACTGTTCTTTGCTATTTTGAACGCGGATTTCGCAGTCAAAATAGTCTACATCTTGGTTGAATAGCTTTGCTAGGTGACTGTCAGCCAGTTCCTTATCTTCGGGGTGAATGAACTGTCGCCAATCGAGTCCTGGTTGTTGGTTGAGGGAGCGTAAATTCCAACCGAGAATAAGTTGCCAAGTACCATTGTAAGAGATGACGTTGGTTCTGGTATTGAATTCCCAAGTTCCAGTTCGGGTGCCTTCAATGACATTTTGCAATCGAGAGTGCTCACGTATAAGCGATTGATTAGAATTGCGTATTAGGCTAATCATTCGATTCATGGAGTACCCGAGAGTTGCTAATTCCTGGCTTCCAAAATCGGGGATAGTGGTGGTGGGTAATCCACAACTGTCCGTTTTTTTTATGGCACTGGTGATTTGCGTTAATGGGTTGAAGAAGAATCGCTTCGTGAAAAATAACAAGAATGCGATGAGGAGTGTCGCAGAGAATACGGAGTAAGTGACAGTTTGCGCGAGTTTTTTTGATAGTGCGCCTTGAAGTACGCTACTTGATGTATAAATCGCGAGTGTTCCGATGGGCTCTCCTGTCGTCGAATTAATGGGCACTGACAGAGAGAAGGCGGCACTTTCTAGTCGCGAATTATGCGAAGGTAAGCTTTGATCATACGGTTTAAAATTGCCGTTTTTATCGTGGATATACCCTGATGCAAAGCTAGGCTCTCCAATAACTCGTCCCATCAACTCATCATAAACAATGATTGCCAAATGACGATTTAGTCGTGCCTCTGTTTTAACCAAATTGTCGTATTCATGTATGGAGTATGCCGTCATAAAGGGTGACAAGGTATCGATGAGCCTTGATGCACTTTCTCTGGCGTTAGATTCCATCGACGAAATGATTTCATCACGCTGTTCGCTATAAACAATCAGGCCGGAAATAGAGAAAGTAGCAAATACAGCTAGACAAATGACGAGCGAAAGCTGCGTTAAAAGTGAGTACTTGTTGCAGGTGTTTTTCATGCTTTAACCCTACAACGTCGTTCTGATGGATGTTAGACAAGACAACGCACTGCAATAGCATCGACAAGCAGAATGCAATATAAGCAAATAGTGCTTTTTCAAAAAGCTATCCCCAGTTTTTAGTTACGGCTTAGGTGAGTTAGGAAGGTTGCGATCTAAGCGTAGTCTCATTTTTAATAGGGGTAATTTTTGATAAAAAAAAACGGCCTTTTTAAGGCCGTTTTGGGTGGTGTGATAGAACTCAGTGTGCAACGTAGCGACGAATTTGCGCTTCAATGCCTTTAGCGTCAATTTCTAGCTCGGCATGAAGCTCTTCTTGTGTGCCTTGATGAACGAAGAAATCAGGCAGGCCGATCTGCAACACAGGTTTTGGTTTCCGGGTCTTCATCAGGTATTCGATAACACCCGATCCCGCACCACCGGCAATGGCATTCTCTTCTACCGTAACCAGAACATCGTGATTGGCTGCCAGTTCGTCAATCAGAGCTTCATCAAGCGGCTTCACGAATCGCATATCTGCCACTGTGGCGTTTAGAGCTTCTGCGGCTTCTAGTGCTGCTGGTAGCATGGTACCAAAGCTGAGGATGGCCACATTTTCACCTTCACGGCGAACAAGACCTTTACCGATTGGCAGTGCGGTCATCTCTTGCTGGACAGCTGCGCCACAGCCCGTACCGCGTGGGTAACGTACGGCCGATGGACCATTGTGCGTGTGGCCGGTGTAGAGCATCTGACGGCATTCGTTTTCATCGCTAGGTGCCATAATCACCATGTTCGGAATGCAGCGCATGAAGCTGAGATCAAAGGCACCTTGGTGTGTTTGACCATCGGCTCCAACTAGACCACCACGGTCAATCGCGAACATCACAGGAAGATCCATGATGGCCACATCATGAATTAACTGGTCATAGCCACGTTGCAAGAAGGTTGAATAGATTGCGACAACTGGGTTATACCCGCCAATTGCCATACCGCTAGCGAGTGTTACGGCGTGCTGTTCGGCAATCGCAACATCAAAATATTGGTCAGGGAACTCTTTGGAGAACCTCACCATGCCAGAGCCTTCGCGCATTGCTGGCGTAATAGCCATCAATTTATTGTCTTCAGCGGCCATATCACACAACCAATCGCCAAAAATTTTGGAGAAGGTAGGGCCTTTCGACGCCGCTTTTGGCAGTGTGTTTTCGGCAGGGTTGAATTTAGGCACCGCATGATAACCAATAGGGTCTTTCTCAGCGGGCGCGTAGCCTTTGCCTTTCTTGGTCATGACATGTAGGAACTGCGGGCCTTTAAGGTTTCGCATGTTCTTAATGGTTTTGACTAGCTCTTCAACGTCATGACCATCAACAGGGCCAATATAGTTAAAGCCAAGCTCTTCAAACAAAGTGCCAGGCACGACCATGCCTTTGATGTGCTCTTCTGCGCGTCGAACAAGTTCTTTGATCGGTGGCGCACCAGAGAGCACTTTCTTTCCGCCTTCACGAATGGAGGTATAGAAATTGCCGGAGAGCAGTTGGGCAAGGTGGTTGTTTAACGCACCCACGTTTTCAGAGATAGACATCTCGTTGTCGTTGAGAACCACCAACATGTCTGCGTGCACATCACCAGCATGGTTCATGGCTTCAAATGCCATACCTGCGGTAATCGCGCCATCACCGATAACGCTAACGACTTTTCTGCCGTTGCCTTCTTTGGCTTCTGCTATCGCAAGACCCAATGCAGCACTGATGGACGTGGAGCTGTGGCCAACAGAAAGCACGTCGTACTCGCTTTCTTCTCTCCAAGGGAAAGGATGCAAGCCGTCTTTTTGGCGAATCGTAGGTAACTGCTCACGGCGACCAGTCAAAATCTTGTGCGGATAGGCCTGATGGCCAACGTCCCAGATAAGATGGTCCAGTGGCGTGTTGTACACATAGTGAAGTGCCACAGTCAGTTCGACTGTGCCTAAGCCCGATGCAAAATGGCCACTCGAATGGCTAACGGAGTTCAAAAGATATGTGCGTAGCTCTTCACACAGCGTCGGCAGGACATCCCGCGGCAGTGAGCGCAGTTCGTCGGGGGTGTTCGCCAGTGCGAGCGTTGGATATTTAGCGATATCGAGAGTCATATAATTTGGCGCGACGTCATTGATTTTAGTTATTGCGCTCGATGATATACCGGGCGAATTGTTCCAGCTGTTCTGTATTGTAAGGGATTGCGTCAAGTGCTTGTAGTGCTTCTTTGTAAAGAAGCTCGGCTTTTTGCTTTGCACCTTCAAGTCCAAGCAGGGCTGGGTACGTACTTTTGTCTGCTGCAAGGTCGGAACCTTGTGGCTTTCCGAGGGTTTCTGTGTCACTGACAATGTCTAGAATGTCATCTTGCACTTGGAACGCGAGGCCAATGGCGTCAGCAAACTTATCTAACTGCGGCAGCCATTCCACACCTTTACTCCCTGCACCCAATGCACCCAAACGCACAGCGCAGCGGATTAATGCGCCCGTTTTGTTTCGGTGAATGGTTTCCAGCGTTTGGAGATCAACGTGTTTACCTTCAGCAGCGAGATCCATCGCCTGACCTAAACACATACCCTGCGCGCCGGATGCTGAGGACAATTCCTTAACCATATGAATACGATACGTATTGCCGTCGTTAGAAAGATCACCTTCGGCCAGGATAGTAAACGCCAATGTTTGGAGTGCGTCACCGGCAAGAATGGCAGTGGCCTCATCGAAAGCGATGTGGCAGGTCGGTTGGCCTCGACGTAACGCATCATCATCCATGGCGGGCAGGTCATCATGAATGAGTGAATAGGCGTGAATGCACTCGACTGCCGCGGCAGGTGTATCGAGATCGCGTAATTGTGCGCCAAACATTTGGCCCGTTACGTAGGTCAGAAAAGGTCGAACACGCTTTCCGCCCAGCAATGCGCCGTGTTTCATCGCCAGCACTAAAGGATGTGCAGCATGTTCAAGGCTGTCTATCCAGCGAGTCAACTGGTCGTTGTTACGGTGCTGATAAGCTTGAATCGTCGTTTTTAAGCAGTTATCACTCATCACGCGTATCTTCAAAAGGTTCTAAAGAGGCGTTGTCATCTTGAGCAAGAAGAATTTCGACGCGCTGTTCTGCATCAGAGAGCGTTTTTTGCCCTTGTCTGGCAAGTGAAATGCCACGCTCAAACTGTTTGAGGGCGGCATCCAACGGAAGATCGCCGTTTTCGAGTCCATTAACAATGGTATCCAACTCTTTAAGCGTTTCCTCGAACGTCATGTTCTCGGGTTTTTTAGCTGCCATGATAATCCTACTTTTCGTGTTCTGAATTCGTGAATTGAGGCTGGGAATGCAGCCTTACGAATCACAGATCAATGAGCATGGCGGAGAAATTAACTCAGGCCTGTTTAGGGGTCAAACGCTTGAACTGATTTCTGCGTCACTTGGGCACATTTCGGTGGGGAAGGGGTATTTATTCACCGTAATTGCTGGAAATTTCGACAGGATAACAATCTCAATCTTGTATCTTTGCTTAAATCAGCACATGGTGTCTCAACTTGTAAATGAATTCTGCATCTTGCGACGAGTTAGGTATAAAATTTAGGGGATGCGCTAAATCAATTTGCTCTGCTGCCGCTAACTAGATTAGCGGAATGCGCTGTCTGGTTATCTTTACTCATTTTTGGCTCTACGTTTTAAGGGGATGATTCTGTGGATCTGGCGACACTCATTGGAATCTTAGGTGCATTTGCTTTTATCGTTATGGCGATGCTGCTGGGTGGAACTATCAGCATGTTCGTCGATACACCCTCTTTATTGATTGTATTTGGCGGTAGTCTATTTGTTACCTTGATGAACTACACCATGGGGCAGTTTTTCGGCGCGTTCAAAATTGCGGGTAAAGCTTTTATGTTTAAAGCGGATGACCCGGAAGACCTCATTGCCAAGATTGTTGAGATGGCAGACGCCGCGCGTAAAGGTGGCTTCCTCGCGTTGGAAGAGATGGAAGTGCCGAACACCTTTATGAAAAAAGGGGTGGATATGCTGGTGGATGGTCATGATGCGGAAGTCGTTAAAATGACGCTCGCAAAAGACATCATTATGACGGAAGAGCGGCACGATAATGGTGCGCAGTTTTACAGTGCGATTGCTGACGTTGCCCCTGCGATGGGGATGATCGGTACACTGATCGGTCTGGTTGCTATGCTTTCAAACATGGATGACCCAAAAGCCATCGGTCCTGCAATGGCGGTAGCACTTTTAACAACGTTATATGGTGCGATGCTCGCGAACATGGTTGCCATCCCTATTGCGGCGAAGCTTCGTCTTCGTAAAGACCAAGAGAAACTCAACCGTCGATTGATTATGGATGGTTTGCTCGCGATACAAGATGGTCAAAACCCACGTGTTATTGACGGCTACTTGAAAAACTACCTCAACGAGAAAAAACGTACTGTTGACGTAGACGGGTAAGGAGTCGGATATGGAAGAAGAATGCAAATGTCCCCCCCCCGGGCTACCGGCTTGGATGGGAACGTTCGCGGACCTGATGTCTCTTTTGATGTGCTTTTTCGTACTGCTCCTTTCGTTTTCGGAAATGGACGTATTGAAGTTTAAGCAGATTGCGGGTTCGATGAAGTTTGCGTTTGGTGTGCAAAACCTTTTGGAAGTGAAAGATATTCCAAAAGGTACCAGTGTGATCGCGCAAGAATTTAGACCTGGCAGGCCAGAGCCGACACCCATTGAAGTGATCATGCAGCAAACGATCGACATGACGCAGCGTACGCTCGACTTTCAAGATGGAGAGTCAGATCGCGCGGGTGGTTCACAACGTGACTCTGCAAAACTCGACGGCGGCTCCACCGCAACGGACGCATCAATGCAAGAACAAGAGCAAGACACTGAGAAGATGTCGAGCACGGCACAGATGGTAGTTCAAGCACTTGAAAGGGAAGTGCAAGAAGGCGCGGTTGAAGTCGAAAATCTCGGCCAGCAATTAATCATACGTATTCGTGAAAATGGGTCGTTCCCAGCAGGCTCAGCCTTCTTACAGCCCAAGTTCAGACCGTTGGTGAGGCAAATCGCCGATTTGGTCAAAGATGTACCCGGTGAAATTCGTATTTCAGGCCATACCGACGACACCCCATTGGACTCTGAGTTGTACCGCTCAAACTGGGATTTGTCTGCACAACGTGCCGTCTCAGTGGCTCAAGAAATGGAAAAAGTGAAAGGCTTTGATGCAGAACGCATGCGTGTTGAAGGTTTAGCAGGGACATCACCAAGATATCCCAACGATTCCCCAACAAATCGGATGAAAAATCGTCGCGTTGAAATCTCCATTATGCAGGGTAAACCTAGAGAGTCGGAGTCCATTTCAGCCGAGGCTCCGATTGAGCCCATCCAAGAAAATTAAGGCCAAAGATCAAACAACCAGAGGCAGCATATTAACGCTGCCTTTTTTATTGGGGGTTCTTCTGCCACACGGAAGGGGGGCGGTACGACTTATGCCAAACGTTGCCTTACTTTTGCTTAATACCTGCAAGCATCCTTCTAGCACCAAGCACCAAGCACCCATAGAGGTCGCTGAATCCTCCCTTCAGGTTACTTGGGTATAAAGTATGCTTGATGTATAATCCGCGCCTTTATTAATGCTGTTGCGAAACCTGTTATGAAATTTATCGTAAAAATTCACCCAGAGGTGATGGTCAAAAGTGAATCTGTACGGAAGCGCTTCACGAAAATTCTGGAAACTAATATCCGAAATATTCTTAAGCGAAAGTCAGATTCAGTGTCGGTATTCAACCGTCGCGATCATATCGAGGTTTCGCTAAAAGAAGAGTCTGAGCGTCAAATGGCTTTGGATGTGCTGACTCGCACTCCAGGTATCCACCACGTTTTGGAAGTTGAGCAAACGCCATTTACTGATTTGCACAACATCTATGAAATTGTGACGGCAACGGTAGCTCACCAGTTGGAAGGCAAGTCGTTCTGTGTGCGTGCGAAACGTCGCGGTAATCACGACTTTACCTCTATCGATGTTGAGCGTTATGTCGGTGGTGGTTTGAACCAAGACGTTGCAACAGCACGCGTTCAATTGAAAAACCCTGATACGGTCGTGCACCTTGAAGTGGACAAAGAAAACGTAAACGTTGTTCGCGAGCGCTTCAAAGGTCTGGGCGGTTTCCCTCTTGGTACGCAAGAAGATGTGTTGAGCCTGATTTCAGGTGGTTTTGACTCAGGTGTTTCTAGCTACCTGCATATCAAACGCGGTAGCAAGGTGCATTACTGCTTCTTCAACCTTGGCGGTGCTGCGCATGAAATCGGTGTTCAGCAGACGGCATATTACCTGTGGGAGAAATTTGGTTCTTCTGCAAAAGTGAAGTTTGTTTCTATCGACTTCGAACCTGTCGTTGCAGAAATCCTTGAGAATGTAGACGACGGCCAAATGGGCGTGGTTCTGAAGCGTATGTTCATGCGCGCAGCGTCCAAGATTGCTGAAAAATACAATATTCAAGCACTGGTGACGGGTGAAGCATTGGGTCAGGTTTCGAGCCAGACGCTGACTAACCTGCGCATGATCGACAACGTGAGTGACTCACTGATTCTGCGTCCACTGATCAACTGGGACAAAGAAGACATCATCAATCTTGCTCGTCAGATCGGTACTGAGGATTTTGCGAAAACCATGCCTGAGTATTGCGGTGTGATTTCTCGTAAACCAACCATCAAAGCGGAAAAAGAGAAGCTGGAAGTGGAAGAAGCGAAGTTCAACTTCGATATTCTGGACAAGGTGGTTTACGACGCACGCATCATTGATATCCGTGATATCGAGAAGATCAGCAAAGAGAAAGCACCAGAAGTTGAACTGGTGGACGAGATCGCGAACAACGCAGTTGTTCTAGATATCCGTAGCCCAGAAGAAGAAGATGAAAAACCGCTAGAAATCGACGGTGCAGAGGTTGTTCACATTCCGTTCTTCAAACTGGCAACCAAGTTTGGCGATCTGGATCAGGGTAAAACTTATCTGCTTTACTGTGACCGTGGTGTGATGAGCCGACTGCAAGCGTTGTATCTGCAAGAGAATGGCTACAGCAACGTAAAAGTTTACCGTCCGTAGATTTGCCACGTTTCAAAAAAAACCGACCTCAGGGTCGGTTTTTTTATGTTTGTCATGACATGAGAAATCAGGCGAATTTCTTGTCGTAATGTAGGCTTGGAATTGCCACCATTGGGCCTACAACTTCTTTTGCCTTTTCTTTCCCTGCAAGCATGTAAACAATCTCGACGGCGAATTCGAGAGCCGTTCCAGGACCTTGGCTGGTGATCAGCTTATAGTCATGTTCAGTGAAAACGCGGCGAGAGTTTTGTTTGTCGGTTGGAATGCGGTCAATGAACGCTGGATGGCAGGTTTTATGCGCCTCTGGGAACAAACCGTTTTTCTCAAGCACCAATGCAGGGGCTGCGCAAATAGCGGCTACCCATTTTTGATCGCAGAGTTGTTGGCGGATCATCTCCACGACCAATGCGCTTTCACCAAGGTGTGTTGCACCCTCAACGCCACCAGGAAGCACAATGCAGTCGAACTCTTCGTCTGCCACTTTGACTAATGGCACATCGGCAATCAGTTTAACGCCGCGAGAACATGTCAGTGTTAGCTCACCGTTTTCTTCTGCGCTGGCTGTCGTCACGTTAAAGCCTGCTCTAACCATGATATCAATGACAGTGACAGCTTCCATTTCCTCTGTGCCAGGGGCCAGACAGACAAGTACACTAGGTGTGGTCATAGGATTGCTCCAGTTTTTTTATTGCGTGATATAGCCTTTCGTTTTCTGGAACGGCAATACCATGGAGGGTTGCTCGGTGGAGAAGGTATCCGGTGATGGCATCTATTTCTGAATGGCGGTGATAAAAGACATCACGATTCATCGAAGAGTAGTTTTCTGCGGTAGCTGAAGCAACTGCCAGTGCATTATTTAGTACCGCTTGGCGTGATATAGGTAGTCCTTCTTCACACATAACGTTACTCACTTCTTCACTCAGTTTATCGAGTACCGGTTCAAATTTTGCCTCTAAAAGTGCTCCATTTTGTATCTGCTCAAGTGCCGTTATGGGATTGATCAGGCAATTGATGGCAAGTTTCTTCCAAAGCGCATGTTGAATATTATGCTCCCAATAACAGGGGGCGAGCGCATGGTGAAATACGTCGGCCAAGAAATCGCATTGGTAGCCAGTAGGATTAATCCCACCGAGGCGGGTTTCGCCTACACCTGTATGTCGAATGGTTTCAGGTGTTACTTTTAGGCTGCCGTGAGAGGTCGTTGCCAATAGAATCGGGTTGTTTGGCAATGCGCTTAGCGCAATATCGGCTGAGCCCATACCGTTATGCATGAATACGACGGGTGTGTCTGGGTGAACCGACGTTTTAATGGCACTCAGCGTGTCTTTGACCTGAAAGGCCTTCACGCAAACAATGATACAGTCGCTCTCTGCCATGTCATCGACATTGTTTGCCGAGAAAACTAGAGGTGCTGAGCGTTCAGCGTGCCTTACGATCTGAGTGTCAGATTCGCGCGTCCAAAAATGAACATGATGCCCAGCCTCGTGAAGTTTGATTGCCCACAAGGAGCCCACCGCACCCGCTCCGACTATGGTGAAACGCATTGATTTGCCCTGTATCGATAGTTCGCTGAAAGGATACCATCAATCTGGAAAGTGGCGGAAAGCAAAAACAAAAAAGGCACCAGAAGGTGCCTTTTCTTTCATAATCTTGCGATTACAGGTGCATACCGATACGGAAGATTGCTGCGTCGCCGTAGCCGTCAACACCCAGCTTGTTCGCGAAGTAGCGGTAAGTCACGCTGGTGTATACGCGGTCAGTGATGTCGTAAGTCAGGCTTACACCACCGTTCAAACCAGTTGAACCATTTTGCATTACTTCGTATGCATCGTTGCGTGCAAACTCGATTTCGTTCCAGTTGGTAACCAGTAGAGGTTGACCTGCGATTTCGAAACTGTAGCCAGCTGACCAACCGAACATACCGCCGTTCATACCAGCAGCTTCACCAGAACCAGTGATTACATCGTGAACACCAATCCATGGTTTGAACCAGTAATTGTCGCCAGTCAGGCCAACGTAACCCATACCTAGAACACGGTTTTGTTCGTCGAATGCTGCACCTTCACCGCTTTGAGATAGGTCGTAAACTTGACCGTAAGCAGTTATATTGCCAGCAACTTTATAGTGCATAGAGAACTTAGCAGCTTGACCACGCTTGTCAGATGCTTCGTTTAGCTTCTCGTATTCGTAGAAACCGTAGATCTCACCCCAAGTAAAGCCTGCACCACCTTCAGCACCGATGGTGATGTGGTCATCACGACCTTCACTTACGTCAACGCCGTTGAAGCCTTGAGTACCATTGGTCCAAGTTAGGTAGTCGGCATACACATTACCGAAACCGTACAGATATTCAGCTTGAGCAGGTACAGCAGCGGCTGCTGCTAGAACGCTAAGTGCTACTACAGATTTACGCATCTTTAGTTCTCTTTACATCATCAGGATTGGGGGCAAAGACACCGTTGTGGTTGGACCTCCGCCGTTGCGAGCGCCATTCTAGGGGAAAGTTCAAAAAAGAAAATGCAATGAAATAGCAAACGTTTGCCAACTGTGATCTTGATCTCGTTGCAATGCATTACATTTGCGATAAGTGTTTCAAAGTATGACGTGAGTAAAGGTTTAAACAGGAAAAATGCGTTAGACCCGCGACATATGTCACGGGTTCAACAGAGTTTAGTGGGAGTTTTGCGCGTCAGAAAGGCGCTGAAAGTGTTTTCTCAATCCGACGATCATGGCAAGGCTAGGGATGACCATTAACGTTGTCAGGATAAAGAACAGTGACCACGGATTTAGCCAACTCACGTGATGCAGCCATTCAAAGCCTTCAATCCAGTCCACCATTGAGCCACTGAACGAGGAAAGGGTCGTTCTGCCGAGGTTGCCCAAAGAGGCTAGGAGCGCATATTGGGTTGCAGAAAAAGCCCTGCCCGTGAGGAAGGTTAAGAATGAAACAAAGGCAATGGTAGCGAATGCACTGGTGAAGTTATCGACCAAAATAGTGGCTAGGAACAAGTCTTTGTTTGGGCCAACTTGCGCCATGATGGCAAACATCAGGTTACTGCTTGCCATCGCCAAGCCACCAATCAACAAGCCTTTAACGACACCAAATTTTACGTTGATGGCACTGCCAATCAGGGTAAATACGACAGTCGCACCCCATCCAATAAGCTTGGAGTAATAACCGATGTCTTCATTGCTAAAGCCGACTTCTTTGTAGAATACAATCGACATGCGACCCAAAAAGGCCTCACCGATTTTGAACAAGAAAACGAAAAGTAATAACGTCAGTGCCACTTGAACGCCGTTGCGACGGAAAAATTCCGCAAACGGTTCTACAAGCGTGACAGTAAACCAAAGCGCAATGCGGTTTTTACCCATTTTCGACGTGTTATACCGCTGTTCGGCTTCAGCCTGTAATTCGTCGCGTTTAGATTCGGGTTCGCCGACAAAGAGCGTGAAAAGAATAAGAAGGCCAACAAAGGCGGCCATACCGTAATACACGCCGTTCCAACCGATAGAGTCGGCATTAATAAAGGCAAAGTAACCAGGAAGACTATATCCTGTCCACCATCCGATCACGGCCATTGCTGCGGCTTGAGGAAGTTTTGACTTTTCTTGCTCACCAAAGCTGTCGATACGAAAAGCGTCAATCGCAATATCCTGCGTGGCAGACACGACGGCGATGGTTAACGCCAGCATAGAGGTTAGCCAGAGGTTGAATGACGGGTCGGTGTTGGCTATCGCAAGTGTGCAGACAAGCATCACCAACTGCATGAGGAAAATCCAACTGCGTCGTTGCCCCAAGCGTTTATATAAATACGGGAGCTTCACACGGTCGATCAGCGGTGCCCACATCCAGTTAATGGCGTATACAACAAAGATGGAACCAAATAGCCCGATAGCAGTGCGTGTCAGGCCTGCATCTTTTAGCCAGCCGGACATGTTTGAGCCAATGAGTAGCCAAGGGAAACCACTGGCGCACCCGAGCATAAATACCCATAAGAGTCGACGGTCGAGATAACTTTCTAGTGTTTCTCGCCAAGAGAGAGTGGAGGCTTTGGACACGAGTAGCAGTCCTTGTTGCGCTTGAATGATAGAACCATGCTACCGTGCTTCAAGGACGAATGCCATGCGCGAAGTTTGGGATTTTTCCTTTGTTGATCAAATAACAAGCGCATTCTTGGATGCGTTGTTTCACAAAACGGTTACCTCGAAGCTCATCTTCACGTCGTGATTCGATGAGATAGACCAAATACCAGTAGACGGATTCATAGGAGCTTTCGGGTGTACCACTTGAAATCGCCAGTTGCCACCAATCCGTGAACTGTTTTTTAGTGGACACCACTAATTCGTCATAGTCAGATTGACGTATGATGAATCGGATAACATCCGCCGCATACGCCGGGGCATATTTTCCAATATGCTCTCCGGCGAAATGACCATTGTTCTGTTCGGGATTGTTTGCGATCAGTTCCAGCATTCCCTCACTACCTGTTACTTATTTGAGATGATGATTTTCTCAATAAGTATAGGTTGCTGAGGAACGTCGCGCATACGAGTTTCTGGTATTGTGACAGTTTTAACGGTTGCCATTTTTTCAACCGTATTAAAGCCTTCAATTACCTTACCAAACACGGTATAGCCGGGTTTGTACGCACTTCCGTCTAAGTTACTGTTGTTCTGAAGGTTGATATAGAACTGTCGGGTGGCAGAGTCTGGGTGTTGCTTACGTGCCATGGCAATGGTGGCGCGACTGTTGCTAAGACCGTTTTTGGACTCATTAACGACTTCACCGTAAGTACTCGGTTCTGGCTTGAAAGATTTATCATAGCCGCCACCTTGAGCTACAAACCCCGGGATAACACGATGGAACTGGGTTCCAACATAACTGCCGTCTTCCACGTACTTTAGAAAATTCTCAACCGTCTTCGGGGCTTTTTCTGGATACAGTTCCAGTTTGAAGTCGCCCAAATTTGTTTCAACTTCAACGATTGGGTTTGCTGCCAATGCTGGTAAAGCAAACAGCATCGACGTTGCGATCACTGCGCTTTTCAGGATTGTTTTCATTTAGAAATTCTCATTCAAAAAGGTATTAAGCTGCTTGTCTTGTGCAATGTCTTGCAAAACCGCTTCGAGCAGACTGTTCAATGCCACTTCCATTTCTTCTGTAGACACGCTGCTTGCACCTTCAGAGGTGGCTTTACCTGAGTAGCGTTTTACAAACTTGGTGCTTGCATTTTCAGCGACCAATTGGATTTGAACATTGGTTACCATGTTGTGAGACAGCATGGAGTGTTCAACTTTAACCAACGCATCTAGGACATCCAGGCGCACAGTGTTCGGGCTGTCGGTGCCGACTTTGAACCCTTGAGAGCTCAATTGACGAGACAACGCATTTTCCAGTACAACGCGCAAATTTGACGTTGCTTGAATAGGCTGTACATTTTTTCGTCCGTTGTCGACAACAGCGACAAATTGGGCGGTACGCAGGTCTCGGCTTTCTACGGTCAGTGATTTACCTTGAGCAATTGGCACATTAGAGATCGTCGGATTTGGTGCAATAGTTAACTGCGGCTCTCTTGGTGCAGAGCAAGCGCTCAATCCGAGAACGATACCAGTAATAAGCAGAAGTTTTTTCATGAGTTAACGCATCCCTTTAGTGTCTTGCTATTTTTGAGCTTCGACAATAACAAACTTTTGGTTAGAAGCAATGACTTGTGCATTGCCAAAAAGACGTTTCAATTTAGCATGATAGCCGAGGTGCCTGTTTCCAATAACAACAATACGCCCATTAGGCTCTAGAACCCGTCTGGCGTCACAAAACATCTGCCATGCGATGTGATCTGTCACTGCATGGAGTTGATGAAACGGAGGGTTGCAAAGTACCAAATCAGCGGTATTTTTTTCAAATCCGTCCAGACAATTATTCGCTAAACAATGAATACGACTTTCATCAATACCATGCTTTTCCAAATTTAACTTGGCTGATGCAACGGCCATAAAACTCTCGTCGACCGCGGTAATGGTTGCCTGCGGATTTAAACGTGCCGCCTGAATAGACAAAACACCGTTTCCACAGCCTAGGTCAATGATGTTTTTAATGTCTTCTGATTGCGGAATGTGTTCGAGCATCAAATACGCTGCGATGTCTAGGCTTTCAGAAGAAAAGACGTTGGCGTGATTCTCCAATGACAGCTTGTATTCGGGAACCTCAAAAGAAGTGGTAGCAGCCGGCAAGCGTTCAATGTGCTTTTCTTTTTGCGTGAAGATGAGTCGCGATTTCTTTTTTGCCAGTGAGGTTGTAGTTGTCCCCAGGTACTTTTCAAACAACTTGAGCGTAGAGGTATGAATATCTTTCGCTTTCGCCCCTGAAACGAGAACTAGTGAGTCATTTGTTAAGTGTGAAAGCTGCTGTAACTGCCAAACAAGAAGGCGGTTATTCTTCGGTAACTTCATCACGGCGAGGGTAATGTCTGACGGCAGTGTATCTACTGACGAAAGAAGATTAACCTTTTCAGAGGCAAGCGCATTCTCAGTCAGGTTCTGTTCAACGCTTTGCTGAGATAATAGCGAGTCATTGACAGTTGTGACACGCACTCCTTTCTGCGATGCCCAACAAGTTATCGCGCCAAAACTGTCGTTAAGTACCAACAAGTGACTATTCTCAGCAAGATCCATGCTCTCAAGGTGATCAATCAGATATTCGTCGGCAGCATCCCATGCTTGGAGCGACTCATTGTTTTGTAGTGGGTATCGGCGCAGTGATAGCGAAATACCGGCAATCTCTAATGTGGTTTTCATGGAAGGTGTCAGCGAAGCTCTTTGAATAATGCGTTATATTGTCGCAAATGAGAGGAATACTGCAATTATCTTGGGGCTCCCAAGGTGATTTTTGTGGTTTGATAATTAGGAAGTGAGGAAGTCATGGTCATCCAGCAGCGCATCGAAGAAAAACTAAACGCCGCTTTTTCGCCTATATATATAGAAGTTAAAAATGAAAGTTATATGCACAGCGTGCCTGAGGGGGCAGAAAGTCACTTTAAGGTGACGATTGTGAGTGCAGACTTTGACGGGCTAAGGCTGATCGCGAGGCACCGTGCGGTAAATACAACACTTGCCGACGAATTAAAAAATGATATTCATGCGTTAGCCATCCATACTTATACTGAACAAGAATGGTTAGAGTCGAAAGGAGAAGTTCCATCCTCCCCAGCATGTCGTGGCGGCTCATTGTTCGATAAGTAACGATTTAAAACCACGATTTAAAACCACGATTTAGGAAATGACGAATCGTGGTAATAAAAACGAAAAAGATAACGAGCAGTTAACAAGATCGGCCGAGAAATCACTCGCGGCGTGGTAATTTTGAGCAATTGTAAACCGTTTTGGTGTATTAACAACCCAGTAAAAATTCGCGTTGTTTTTTACGTCTTGTTACCGTTGTAACAGTTCGGAAACATGATTTTTACGCGTAAATTTGTGCACTTGCTCATATTAATTACCTACAAGTGGCGATAGTTTGCTCAGTTGCCGAAAATTCAGTGTGTATCACGGTGTTTGCCGTGGAATAGCGACTTTGGTTGATGGTAGAATCCACCGCTTGAATACTAACCCTGCACGATGAATTGTTGCAGGTTAGTGATGAGGAAGTTGCGAAGGCGAGGCTTGGAATGGGTCCGCCAGACAGTGGAAAGTCGTGTATTAACTGCGCAATAACAGAATTTTTTCCCGTTAATGTAGTGCAAGTGCGTATGATTACAATAAAAAAGGGTTTGGATATCCCAATTTCAGGGACTCCTGCTCAGGTGATAAATGATGGCCCAGCCATCAAAAAAGTCGCCTTGCTTGGCGAAGAGTACGTTGGTATGCGTCCAACGATGCATGTTCGTGTTGGGGATGTAGTGAAAAAAGGTCAGATTCTTTTTGAAGACAAAAAGAACTCAGGCGTTAAATTTACTGCTCCTGCAGCAGGTACTGTGGTTGAAATCAATCGTGGTGCTAAGCGTGTTCTTCAGTCTGTTGTCATCGAAATCGAAGGCAACGAGCAAGTCACTTTCAATAAATATGAAGCTTCAGACATCGCAGGCTTGGACCGTCAGGTTGTTGTAGAACAACTTGTTGAGTCAGGCATGTGGACTGCGCTTCGTACTCGCCCATTCAGCAAATCGCCTGCGGTTGACGCAAGTCCTGCGGCTGTATTTGTTACTGCGATGGACTCAAACCCACTAGCAGCAAACGCTGAGCTGATCATCAACGAACAGCAAGACGCATTCGTGGCTGGTTTGGATGTGGTTTCTCGTCTGACTGATGGCAAAGTATTTGTGTGTAAAGGCGAGTCTAGCCTGCCACGCAGCAAGCAGTCGAATGTAGAAGAGCATGTGTTTGCAGGCCCGCACCCATCAGGTCTGGTTGGTACTCATATCCACTTCCTACGCCCTGTTGGTATGGATGTGCAGGTATGGCACCTGAACTATCAAGATGTTATTGCTTTCGGTAAGCTTTTCCTAACGGGCGAGCTATTCACCGATCGCGTTATCTCTCTTGCGGGTCCGGTTGTAAACAATCCACGTCTGGTTCGTACTCAAATCGGTGCGTCTCTAACTGAACTTACCGACAAAGAGTTGATGCCTGGAGAAATCCGTCTCATTTCTGGCTCCGTACTAAGTGGTACACAAGCTGGTGGTGTTCACGGCTACCTAGGTCGCTTCCATCTTCAGGTAAGTGCTCTGCGCGAAGGTCGTGAGAAAGAATTGTTTGGCTGGATTGTTCCAGGTAAGAACAAGTTCTCTGTTACCCGTGCTTTCCTTAGCCAGTTCTTTAAAGGCCAGCTGTTCAACATGACAACCACTACTAACGGTAGTGAGCGTTCTATGGTGCCAATCGGCAGCTATGAGCGTGTTATGCCATTGGACATCGAGCCAACTCTGTTGCTTCGTGACATCTGTGCAGGTGATCTGGACAGCATGGCGCAACTGGGCGCACTAGAACTAGATGCTGAAGATCTTGCTCTGTGTACTTTTGTTTGCCCTGGCAAGTACGATTTTGGCCCGATGCTACGCGAGTGCCTAGATCAAATTGAGAAGGAAGGGTAAGCAATGAGCCTGAAGAATTTCCTTGAAGATATCGAGCATCACTTCGAGCCAGGTGGTAAGCACGAGAAGTGGTTTGCACTGTATGAAGCAGTTGCAACTCTTCTTTACACCCCAGGCCAAGTGACCAAACGCGGTGCACACATTCGTGACAGCATCGACCTGAAACGCATCATGATCATGGTGTGGATTGCCGTATTCCCAGCAATGTTCTGGGGTATGTACAATACAGGTCACCAAGCTGTTCTTGCACTGAATGCTATGTACAGCGGTGATCAGCTAACAGCGATCATTGATGGTAACTGGCACTACTGGTTGACCGAAATGGTCGGCGGTACGCTTTCAGCTGAAGCAGGCTGGGGCAGCATGATGTTGCTGGGTGCAACATACTTCCTTCCTATCTACGCAACCGTATTCCTGGTTGGTGGTTTCTGGGAAGTGCTGTTCTGTATGGTGCGTAAGCACGAAGTAAACGAAGGCTTCTTTGTTACTTCTATCCTGTTTGCACTGATTGTTCCACCTACACTTCCTCTGTGGCAAGCAGCACTGGGTATTACCTTTGGTGTTGTTGTTGCGAAAGAAATTTTTGGTGGTACCGGCCGTAACTTCTTGAACCCTGCGCTTGCTGGCCGTGCGTTCCTGTTCTTTGCATACCCTGCACAGATTTCAGGCGACTTGGTTTGGACTGCGGCTGATGGTTTCTCGGGTGCAACTGCTCTGAGCCAATGGGCTGTGGGTGGTCAAGGCGCACTGGTTCACAATGTAACCGGTCAAACCATCTCTTGGATGGACGCGTTCATTGGTAACATCCCAGGTTCTATCGGTGAAGTATCTACGCTGGCAATCCTGATTGGTGGTGCAATGATCGTAGCGATGCGAATCGCTTCATGGCGCATCATTCTGGGTACCATGATTGGTCTGGTTGCAACTGCAACATTGTTCAACATCATCGGTTCTGACACCAACCCAATGTTCAGCATGCCTTGGCACTGGCACTTGGTTCTGGGTGGCTTTGCATTCGGTATGATGTTCATGGCAACCGATCCAGTTTCTGCGTCGTTCACCAATAAAGCAAAATGGTGGTACGGCATCCTGATCGGTGCGATGGCAGTGATGATTCGTGTGGTTAACCCAGCTTACCCAGAAGGTATGATGCTGGCTATCCTGTTCGCGAACCTGTTTGCACCGCTGTTCGACAACCTGGTAGTTCAGGGCAACATCAAACGGAGACTGGCTCGTGTCAAGCAATAACGATAGCATTAAAAAAACGCTGACCGTAGTTATCGCACTGAGCCTAGTTTGTTCAGTTGTGGTTTCTTTCGCGGCTGTTTCTCTGCGTCCTTTGCAAGAGAAAAATGCCGTGCTGGACGTGCAGCGCAACATCCTTTCTGTTGCTGGCATTGATGCTCAAGGCAACATCACAGGTACTTTCGAAAAATTCATCGAACCGCGTTTGGTTGACCTGAAAACAGGTGACTTCGTGGGCACGGTGGAAGAAGCGAAAAACTTTGACCTGCGTATCGCATCTTCAGATCCTACTCAGTCAGAAAAACTGACTGCAGACAAGGATATCGCGAAGATCGGTCGTCTGTCAGAAGTGGCGAAAGTGTACCTAGTGAAAAACGACGAAGGTAAAACTGAAACGCTGATCCTGCCGGTACACGGTAGTGGTCTGTGGGGCATGATGTACGCTTTCGTTGCTTTGAACACTGATGGCAACACTATCGAAGACATCGCTTACTACCAACACGGTGAAACACCGGGTCTGGGTGGCGAAGTTGAAAACCCACGCTGGCGTGCTCAGTTCCACGACAAGCTGCTGTTTGATGACAAAGGTTATCCAGCACTGAAAGTGGTTAAAGGCGGCGCACAACCTGGTGATGTTCATGGCGTAGACGGCCTGTCTGGTGCAACTTTGACGTCTAACGGTGTTCAGCACACGTTTGACTTCTGGTTCGGCGACAGCGCGTTTGGCCCATTCCTGAAGAAAGTTCAACAGGGAGAGCTGATCAATGGCTGATACTAAAGAACTGAAAAAGAATCTGTGGGGCCCACTGTTAGACAACAACCCAATTGCCCTTCAGGTACTGGGTGTGTGTTCTGCGCTGGCAGTTACCACTAAGCTGGAAACAGCATTTGTAATGACCATTGCGGTAGTATTCGTAACGGCATTCTCTAACTTGTTTGTTTCTGCGATTCGTAACCACATTCCTAACTCTGTACGTATCATCGTTCAGATGGCGATCATTGCATCGCTGGTAATCGTGGTTGACCAGATCCTAAAAGCTTACGTTTACGACATCTCTAAGCAGCTGTCAGTATTCGTTGGCCTGATCATTACCAACTGTATCGTAATGGGTCGTGCAGAAGCGTACGCAATGAAGTCTGCGCCGCTGCCATCTTTCATCGACGGTATTGGTAACGGTCTGGGCTACGGCTTTGTACTGATCTCTGTTGGTTTCTTCCGTGAACTGCTGGGCTCTGGCAAGCTGTTCGGCGTATCAATTCTGCCTCTGACTTCAGAAGGTGGTTGGTACCAGCCAAATGGCCTGATGCTACTAGCTCCATCAGCGTTCTTCCTGATCGGCTTCCTGATCTGGGCTGTACGTACGTTCAAACCTGAACAAATTGAAGCGAAGGAGTAAGGACGTAATGGAACATTACATCAGCCTGCTGGTTCGTTCGATCTTCATCGAAAACCTAGCACTGTCTTTCTTCCTGGGTATGTGTACTTTCCTGGCGGTATCCAAGAAAGTTAAAACCTCTTTCGGTCTGGGTGTTGCGGTTATCGTAGTACTGTCTGTGGCCGTTCCGGTTAACAACCTGATTTACACTTATGTACTGAAAAACGGTGCGATTGTTGAAGGCGTGGATCTTACTTTCCTAAACTTCATCACTTTCATCGGCGTTATCGCGGCACTGGTACAGATCCTAGAAATGGTTCTGGACCGCTTCTTCCCGCCGCTATACAACGCATTGGGTATCTTCTTGCCACTGATCACCGTTAACTGTGCGATCTTTGGTGGCGTATCTTTCATGGTTCAACGTGACTACAACTTTGTCGAGTCTGTGGTTTACGGTTTCGGCTCAGGTGTGGGCTGGATGCTAGCGATTGTTGCGCTGGCAGGTATCCGTGAAAAGATGAAGTACTCTGATGTACCTCCTGCACTGCGTGGTTTGGGTATTACCTTTATCACTGTAGGTTTGATGGCGTTGGGCTTTATGTCTTTCTCCGGTGTTCAACTGTAAGTCGGGTAAACCGCGAATTAAGGAATAGTCAATGGACATTATTCTTGGTGTAGTGATGTTTACTCTAATCGTACTGGCTCTGGTACTGGTGATTTTGTTCGCCAAGTCCAAGCTAGTACCATCAGGTGACATCACCATCTCTGTAAATGGCGATCCAAACCTTGCGATCACCACTCAACCTGGCGGCAAGCTGCTGGGCGCATTGGCTGGTGCAGGCGTATTCGTATCATCAGCGTGTGGTGGCGGTGGCTCTTGTGGCCAGTGTCGCGTGAAAATCAAATCTGGTGGCGGTGATATTCTGCCAACAGAGCTTGATCACATCAGCAAAGGTGAAGCACGCGAAGGTGAGCGTCTGGCCTGTCAGGTAGCAATGAAAACTGACATGGACATTGAGCTGCCAGAAGAAATCTTTGGTGTTAAAAAGTGGGAATGTGCTGTTATCTCAAACGATAACAAAGCAACCTTCATCAAAGAGCTTAAGCTACAAATTCCAGACGGCGAGTCAGTACCGTTCCGTGCGGGTGGTTACATCCAAATCGAAGCACCTGCTCACCATGTTAAGTATTCGGATTTTGATGTACCAGAAGAGTACCGCGAAGATTGGGACAAGTTTAACCTGTTCCGTTTCGAGTCTAAGGTAAACGAAGACACGATTCGTGCTTACTCAATGGCGAACTACCCTGAAGAGTTCGGCATCATCATGCTAAACGTGCGTATTGCTACGCCGCCACCTAACAACCCAGACGCGCCTCCAGGCATTATGTCTTCGTACATCTGGTCGTTGAAAGAAGGTGATACTTGTACAATTTCTGGCCCATTTGGTGAGTTCTTCGCGAAAGACACTGATGCAGAAATGGTATTCGTCGGCGGTGGTGCAGGTATGGCACCTATGCGTTCGCATATCTTTGACCAGCTGAAGCGTCTTAAGTCTACGCGTAAGATGTCTTTCTGGTACGGTGCGCGTTCTAAGCGTGAAATGTTCTACGTGGAAGACTTCGACGGCCTGCAGGCTGAGAATGAAAACTTCGTATGGCATTGTGCACTGTCAGATCCTCTTCCAGAAGATAATTGGGAAGGCTACACCGGCTTTATCCATAATGTTCTGTACGAGAACTACTTGCGTGATCACGATGCACCAGAAGATTGTGAGTTCTACATGTGTGGACCTCCAATGATGAATGCGGCTGTTATCGGCATGCTGAAAGATCTGGGTGTTGAAGACGAAAACATCTTGCTGGATGACTTCGGTGGTTAATCGCCCCTGAGTCTGAAAGAGAAAATGGCTGGCCTCAGGGTCAGCCATTTTGTATTCAAGGTCTATAAACCTAACATACCGTTATTTTGTCAGACAGAATCATTGTTTTCTCAAAGAGTTACTGTGCCTCTGATGGTCGAAAGTGATTCTCTCTGATATTAGATTTATCAACTGGATGAAGTAATGAAGAAATTCCTGTTGTCAGTCGGTCTATTGATTAGCAGTGTTTTGCTGCTGGCTGGCTGTGATAAAACCCCTGAGCAAGTGCATCTGACAGGCTCAACCATGGGTACTTATTATTCAATCAAGTACTTGCCTGAAGAAGGTGTTCCTTCATCCAAAGAGGTGCAGGCTGAAATCGATAAGCGTCTTGAATTGGTAAACGATCAAATGTCTACCTACCGCAAGGACTCAGAGCTTAGCGTTTTCAATCAACACAAAGGCAATGATCCGGTTGCAGTGTCTGCGGATACCGCGAAGGTTGTTGCAGAGGCGATTCGAATTAATAAGCTGTCAGATGGTGCGTTGGATGTGACTGTGGGGCCGTTGGTGAACCTATGGGGCTTTGGTCCTGAAGGTCGCCCAAACCGTGTTCCTTCTGACGAACAAATTGCAGCGCGCCGCGCGATGACGGGGATTGAGCACCTGAGCGTGGAAGGCAATAGCTTGATCAAAACTAATCCAGCACTGTATGTCGATTTGTCCTCGATCGCGAAAGGCTTTGGTGTGGATGTGGTTGCCAACTACTTGTCCGAACTGGGTATTAAAAATTACTTGGTGGAGATTGGCGGAGAACTTCAGCTTAAGGGGATAAATGCAGAAGGTCAGCCATGGCGTATTGCCATTGAAAAGCCAACTAATGAGCAGCAAACGGTGCAAGAAATTATTGCGCCGGGCGATATGGCCATCGCCACGTCAGGCGATTACAGAAATTACTTTGAAGAAAATGGGGTGCGGTATTCGCATACGATTGATCCTAAAACGGCAGAGCCGATCCGCCACCGTTTAGTATCAGTGACCGTGTTGGATAAGTCTTGTATGACAGCTGACGGCCTTTCTACCTCATTTATGGTGTTGGGCGCAGATAAGGCATTGAAGGTTGCTAACAGCGAAAATATCCCTGCATTTTTCATCGTAAAGACGGATAATGGGTATAAAGAAATCGCATCGGATGCGTTTAAACAATATCTCTCTCGTTAAGGTAAAAAGATGTCTGTATATTTGATAACGTTTTCGGTGTTTCTGCTTGTGATTGCAGGAATGGCCATCGGCTTCATTATCCAGCGTAAAACCATTAGCGGTAGCTGTGGTGGTTTGGGTGCTGTTGGCATAGAGAAAGAATGCGACTGCCCTGAGCCTTGCGATGCACGTAAAAAGCGTGAAGCTCGCGCGGCGAAAACCGAAGAATGGAAAAAGAATCAAATCCTTTAAATGAAAAAGACCGCTTTTAAGCGGTCTTTTTCTTTGCCTTCATTTTGTTAGATGACGAGCGCGTTTCTGCCTTCTCTTTTGGCTTGATACAGCTTATCGTCAGCTTCTTTTAGCAGTAAAGACAGTGAACGGTTACCTCTGGATGCACCAATACTCACTGTGAAGTTTATATTGTTGCCATCGAACTCGGTGTGAAAACGCTCTACCGCCGTTTTGAACGCGAGGAGCTCTTGCTCAAAGACCGTTTCATTCCCCGTGCAGATCACGACAAATTCTTCGCCTCCAAGTCTGGCAGGTAGTGCCGAGGAGAAAGAGTGCTTTAACAGGTGACCAAGCTCTTTCAATACATGATCCCCGCCTTCATGACCCACGCTGTCATTGATCTTTTTAAAGTGATCGACATCTATCATTGCCAGCATTTTATTTGGACTTGGGTTTTCAGCAGCAAAATTGAAAAAATACCGTCTGTTCCAAAGCCCGGTTAACTCATCACGGTTCGCGAGATAGAAAAGCTGCTCGCTGGCATCCTGTATATCGAGAAGCGTGTGGATACGGCAATAAAGCTCTTCTTGGTTGAATGGTTTATTTAAATAATCGTTGGCACCAGCTTTAAGAAACTGAGAGGTAAGCTCAGAGTTTGAAGAGGCAGAAAGACCAATAATTGACAACTGATCTCTACTGTAATCAAGCCGTAGGTGCTGCACTAATTCGATGCCTTTCATTAACGGCATATCATTGTCGGTAATGACTAAATTAATGTCGTCTACTTGTTCGCAAATCTCCAAGGCTTCTAAGCCATTCTCCGCTGATAGGACAGTTAAATACTGACGCTCTAACAGGTCTACCAATCTCGCTCGCATCGAGACGGAGTCTTCGACGACCAAGGCTTTCTTGCTGATGTTGTGAACCAATCTGTTGAGCAAGGGGCTCAGAAAAGCAACAGACACGGCACTGTCTTTTAGGATGAAATCAATGATGCCCTTATCAAACAGGTATTTTCTTGTGTCTGGGTCATTATTGCTCGTTAGCACGACAACGCGATGACCATAGGCGAGCACATAGTCAATGACTTCGCCTTTCGGGGCGTCTGGCAAGCAAAAATCAAGAACGGCACAAAGGAATGTTGGCTCGGTTTCAAGGTATGCTTTTGTGTCTGCGAGGTTGCTGAAAATAACTGGCTCAAATCCAGCATCCTCAAGAAGAGAGGAAATATAGCTTTGAAAAGTCGGACTATCTTCGACGACTAAGACTTGGTGATTTTTTGTCATACGAAAGCCTGATGAGTTCATTATTGTCTTTTTTATTAACTATAGGACACATTAGAGTGAAAATTGTGTAGTTTGACATTTGCACCAGACACTGTTTTTATACACAGGTATTTAATTCGATATGTGACCAAATGAGAAAAATTATCCACGTCGACATGGATTGTTTTTATGCTGCTGTAGAAATGCGAGACAACGCGGAGCTACGAAACATTCCTCTAGCGATTGGCGGCTCTGAGAAGCGTCGCGGGGTGATTTCTACCTGTAACTATATTGCGCGTAAGTTTGGTGTTCGCTCGGCTATGGCAACGGCACATGCTCTCAAGCTGTGTCCAAATCTGACCGTTGTGCGTGGCGACATGAACAAATACAAAGCGGTCTCTCGCCAAATCCGTGCCATTTTTGAACGGTACACCGATAAAATTGAGCCACTTTCCCTTGATGAAGCCTATCTGGATGTAAGTGATTGCTTACTTTTTAGGGGCTCTGCGACCATGATTGCGGAAGATATTCGGTTGGCGATAAAAACCGAGTTGGGACTGACTGCATCGGCCGGTGTTGCGCCGGTTAAGTTCATCGCGAAGGTAGCGTCTGATATCAATAAACCTGATGGTATCCATGTCGTGACACCACCCGAGGTGGACGAGTTCGTGAAACGTTTGCCGCTTGAAAAAATACCAGGCGTTGGCAAGGTCACCTTGGGCAAACTTCATGAGCTAGGGCTTTATGTTGGTGAAGATGTTCAGCAGTTTGAGAAGCACGCGTTATTACAGCGTTTTGGTAAGTTTGGGCAATCGCTTTGGAGTCGCTGCCACGGGATTGACGATCGAAACGTCGAGACCGATAGGGTGAGAAAGTCGGTGGGAGTGGAGCGTACACTGGCAGAAGACATTCAATCCGAAGCCCAGTGCCTCGAAGTGATGGCTTCACTCTATGAAGAAATGGAGCAGCGATTGCGTCGTGTTTGCCCAGAAATGGAAATTGCGCGCCAAGGTGTGAAGCTCAAGTTTTCGGATTTCCAACAAACGACGGTTGAGCATCGTCAATGGCGATACGATGAGAAGATGTTTCCAGACTTGCTTAAAGAGGCCTTGGACAGACAGCAGGGAAGGGGCATAAGACTAATCGGATTGAATGTCGGCCTGAAAGCTGAAGACAAACACGGTCCGTCACAGCTCAGCTTTAATTGGTAGTTTGAGCTTAGCGGAAACAAAAAGAGCACCCAGAGGTGCTCTTTTTCGTTGTGGCAGAGTAATTATGCTTTCTCTGGGATCGCTTTTAGAATCGCGATCATTTGTTCCCAGAACAATCCCACGGTTTCAATGTTCACTTTCTCATCTGGAGAGTGAGGGAACTTGATTGTCGGACCGAAAGAGATCATATCCATGTTTGGGTACGGTTCTTTGAACAGACCACACTCAAGACCTGCGTGTATCACCATAATGTTTGGAATACGGCCGTAGATATCTTCATAGGTCTTGCGGAAAACATGCATGATTTCAGAGTCAGCATTCGGTTTCCAGCCAGGGTAAGCACCCGCAAACGCGACGTTTGCACCTGCAAGTTCGCCCAATGAGGTCAGCATGCTTTCTACGTAGCTACGTCCACTGTCTGCCAGCGAACGAATTAAACAAAGCATCGTTAGGGTGTTTTCTTCTGTGGTAATAACACCCAAGTTCAGCGAGGTTTCAACCACACCGGCAATGTCGTCACTCATTCGAATCACGCCATTTGGACAGCTATTAATCGTTGCAATAATGCGCGCTTGAGTTGAGGCGGTAAGTGCTTGCTCACTGATAGTGAGTTCTTCAACTGACAGCGCAATCGAGGTTTCAATTGCGCCTAGCTCTTCTTTCAGCAGGTTTTGGTAGTGGCTGAACAGTGAGGCAAGTTTCTCTGCGTTTTCAGTAGGCAGTGCAATGTCACCAAATGCTTCACGTGGAATTGCATTGCGCAGCGAACCGCCACGAATAGACAGAACACGGATACCCAGTTCTTCTGCATGACCTGCAAGGAAACGACCCAGCAGTTTGTTGGCGTTGGCACGACCAGTGTGAATATCACAACCAGAGTGACCGCCTTTCAGGCCTTTTATTTGTAGCGTTTTGCCCACAAAGCCTTCTGGCACGGTTTCACGCTCAAGCGCAAACGTCAGTGACGAGTCTACGCCACCTGCACAACCCATGTAGATTTCGCCTTCTTGCTCAGAGTCGGTGTTCAGCAGAATGTCGCCTTCAAGCCAGCCTTCTTTCAAACCGAACGCACCCGTCATGCCTGCTTCTTCGTCAATAGTGAGCAGAACTTCCAATGGACCGTGTTCAATCTCTTTTGACGCAAGTACTGCAAGGCACGCAGCCATACCCATACCATTGTCTGCGCCCAATGTGGTGCCGTCAGCCGTTACCCATTCGCCATCAATGTAAGGGCGGATTGGATCAACCGTGAAATCGTGCTCGGTGTTTTCGTTTTTCTGTGGAACCATGTCGATGTGCGCTTGCAGTACGACACCTTTACGGTTTTCCATGCCTGCTGTTGCAGGTTTCTTAATGATGACATTACCCACATCATCACGTTTAACAGCCAAGCCTTCGCTGGTTGCCCAATCAATGATGTATTGCGCCAATGCTTCCTCGTGCTTAGACGGGTGAGGAATCGAACAAATCTTATCGAAAAATTGCCACACAGCTTGTGGTGACAGTTGGCTGATTTCTGACACAGGCTTTCTCCAGAAAAACGAAAAAAAATCGATGCGCAACAAATGCTGCACGTCGATAACCTAACAGAATTTGTAACGGAAAAGTATGCCTTGTTAAAAGGATATCCCTATAAATCTGATAGGTGACTAAATCTTAAACTATAAAGTAAGGGTTTTATCTGTCACACATGCTGCGGGTGAGAGGGTTTATTGGGCTTGATCCAATGGTTTTACTAAGAAACCGTAGCACTAGGATGACCTTTTCTGTAATTTTATTACATAAATGGCCTGTTTGATGAAATTTATGTGACATAGATCTCTATGGGGATTGTAATAAAATAACGAACAGGTTATTATCTCACCGTCCTGAAGCAGGACTGTGAAGAAAGGTCTACGCACCCAGGATTTGGTGATGCGCTTTCATTCGTTTAAGGAAAAGCCCGATATTATTCGTCTCCAAGGAACCGAGCTTTGTAAAAGCTGCATCCATTCGAATGTATTGAGAAAGAGTACCCTAAACGATGAAAGGTAATTCCGCTTCCAGCTATTGGAACCAAGGTTCAGTATTAACAGCTAATTTCCGATACCCGAACGCGTTCGGTTATCAGCGTAAGTGACCGTACTTGCGCACGATACAGTAATACCCCAACTCTAACAGATAATTTGTTTCCAGCTTGGAAACAACGTTTCATCTGGCGCCACATATTAGTGGCGTTTTTTTTACCTTTTTTTCCAAAAATGTCTAATCCCGCCCAATTGCTGAGTAGATACTTTATATCGATCTCATAATCTCCAGCTGTACATTTATTGTGCGAAAATTCCTTCTACTATATGCGCAGTTACTCGAACAAGCGGTCTTTAGCTTAAATCACCACCAAACGATGTTAACGTGACGCAATTCACGCTGGAAATTTCGAGAAGTGGCGGGTAATATTCGCGTCGAATTTCCACGCAAACGTTTGTGGAAAACGTTTGCGTCATTTTTGACTGGCCATAAACACTCTTTCCAAGGAATTGAAAGCCATGCTTGAGCGTCTTTTTAAACTAAAAGAGCAAGGTACAGATATACGCACCGAGGTTATCGCAGGACTCACAACGTTTCTGACGATGGCTTACATCATTTTTGTTAACCCAGCAATCCTCTCTGAGACGGGCATGGACCGCGGTGCAGTGTTCGTTGCAACCTGTTTGGCTGCGGCGATTGGCTGTTTCATCATGGGTCTAGTTGCCAACTACCCAGTAGCACAAGCTCCGGGTATGGGTCTGAACGCCTTCTTTACTTACACCGTAGTATTCCAGATGGGTTACTCGTGGCAGGTAGCATTGGGCGCAGTATTCCTGTCTGGTCTTTGCTTTATTGCACTGAGCCTGTTTAAAGTCCGTGAACTGATTATCAACTCTATCCCCCTTTCTTTGCGCACGGGCATTTCAGCAGGTATCGGTATCTTCTTGGCACTGATCGCACTGCAAAATTCAGGTATCGTTGTCGACAACCCTGCAACGCTGGTTGCAATGGGTGATTTGTCTTCGTTTGGTCCTGCAATGGCGGCACTGGGCTTCTTCTTGACTATCGGTCTGGTTAATCGCGGCATTAAAGGCGCGGTAATGATTGCCATTCTGATTGTGACAGCAATTGCTGTTATCACGGGTAACGTTCAATACGCAGGTATCATGTCTGCGCCACCAAGCATCGCTCCGACCTTTATGCAAATGGACCTGTCTGGTGCGTTTGATGTTGCGATGATTTCGGTTGTGTTTGCATTCTTGTTTGTTGACCTGTTTGACACTGCCGGCACCCTAGTTGGTGTTGCAACTAAAGCAGAGCTGTTGGACAAAGATGGCAAATTGCCTCGCCTGAACAAAGCACTGTTGGCTGACAGTACTGCAACGACAGTTGGTGCGGTTCTGGGTACGTCAAACACGACGTCTTTCATTGAAAGTGTGTCTGGTGTAGCAGCGGGTGGTCGTACAGGTCTGACAGCGGTTGTTGTCGGTATCATGTTTATCCTTGCCCTGTTCTTCTCACCATTGGCGGGCATGGTTCCAGCCTACGCGACAGCAGGCGCATTGTTCTATGTTGCGATTCTGATGATGTCAGGACTGGTGAGCGTAAACTGGCGCGATCTGACTGAAGCAGCACCAGTCGTGGTTGTTTGTTTGCTAACGCCGTTGACGTATTCAATCGCACACGGTATCGGTCTGGGCTTCATCTCTTACTGTGCAATCAAGGCACTTAGTGGCAAAGGACGTGACGTACATATCAGTGTGTGGGTTCTTTCTGCGATGTTCTTGCTGAAATTTGTTATGTAAGACACAATACGCCGCAATCTTTTGAGTGAGTTATATTGGCGACCATCGCCTCTGAGGTTTTCTAAATGAGCAACAAGTTTGTTATCACCTGGGACAACATGCAAATGTACACCCGCCAGCTGGCAGAGAAGCTGCTTCCTGCTGATCAGTGGACCGGTATTATCGCGGTAAGCCGTGGTGGTTTGGTACCAGCCGCAATTCTGGCTCGTGAATTGGGTCTTCGTCACGTAGATACAGTTTGTATCTCTAGCTACGATCATGATCATCAGCGTGATATGCAAGTCCTGAAGAAAGCCGACGGCGACGGTGAAGGTTTCATCGTTGTTGATGACCTGGTTGACACTGGTGGTACTGCGGAAGTTATCCGTGAAATGTACCCGAAAGCGAAGTTTGTAACTGTGTGTGCGAAACCTGCTGGTAAGCACTTGGTTGACGACTACGTGGTAGACATCGCTCAGGATTGCTGGATTGAGCAGCCTTGGGATATGGGCGTGACATTCGTTGAGCCTGTTGCTAAGCGCTAAGAATTGTAAAAAGCCCCGAAAGGGGCTTTTTTTATATCTAAATATTAGTGAAGACGGTGCTATTTATACGGGCAAACATCATGGTTTTCTGCCTATGATGGTTTACACTAACCCCAGTAATTTCTGAATATTTGGGAGAGGTTGCGTGAGCGAAACCGAATCCGAAAACCTGTCAATTAAACTCTTCAAACAACACAAGCATGCCAAGGAAACCTCAACCATTGTTGGCTCGGTGAATCAAAACCTAAGTGGTTTACACAATGCCTTGGATGGAGACAGTGACAATAGCTGGTACCGTATCCTTCGCCGTCCTCAGTGGATATGGCAAGGTGTCGACCCCATTGAAATGGAAGAGACATTGGCGAGAATTGCGGTGTCTGATAACGATCGAAGCAGCGAAAAATTACTTGATACCGTCGTAGGCTATCGGGCAGGAAACTGGGCGTATGAATGGACGCAATGCGGAATGCGTCATCAAAAATCGGCGCAACGTCTCGAAGAGTCCGGTAAAAAAGCGGACGCGGCAAATACGTGGCTGCTGGCAAGTACCTGTTTCAGCATCGCTGCTTATCCGCATTTAAAAGGTGATCCTTTATCGCTACAAGCAGAAACGCTGGCCAATAAAGCGTTTCATAATGCGATAGACAAACTGCCATACAAGGTTAAAACCGTTGTTACTCAGGTTGATGGAAAACCGCTGGAAGGTTTTTTGTATCTCCCTCATACCAATGAGCCGTTGCCGACCGTGATCGTCAGTGGTGGTGTCGATAGCTTGCAAACCGACGCATGGCGTTTGTTTGAAACCTATTTTGCACCTGCCAATATCGCCATGTTGACGCTGGATATGCCGTCTGTTGGGCGAAGCAGTCACTGGAACCTCACAGAAGATACCAGCCGTTTGCATCAGGCAATGTTGCAAGAGTTACGTTCTGTACCATGGGTTGACCATCACCGCATCGGTTGTTTAGGTGTGCGCATGGGGGCGAATGCTGCGGTCCGAATGGCATTTGTTGAGCAAAACAACGTGAAATCATGCGTGTCTGTGGGCGGCATGCTGCATACCATGTTGAATGAAGCGTACCTGCAAAAAAACATTCCGCCTATGTATCTTGATACGATAGCTTCGCGAATGGGTAAGTCGGTTGCAAGTACATCGCTACTGACGCAACTGCAGGCGTTATCCCTCAAAAATCAGGGTTTGTTGACCGGTAGACGGACTAAAGTTCCTGTGTTGGCACTAAGCCTATCAGGGGATCCTGTGTGCCCTGAAACAGACAACCAATTGGCCGCACTTTATAGCCAAGGTGGAAAGGCGAAAACCTTACCAAGCGCACCATTGCATGATGGTTATCACAGAATCATGTTGGAGGCCATGGCTTGGTTTTCAAAGACCTTGTGACTAAGGTCTTTTAACTCGTTTTAGGTACCTCGAATTGGTCAAGGCTCTCTGATATTAGACGAATTCCTTTGTTCGATTGTTATACACTTGAAGTTTGCTGATTAAAAATCGACCTGGCTTTGAGGTCTTGTATTGACAGCATCGCCTGTGAATAACGCAACGAATAATAACAACATTGGAATTCGTTTTAAGGGAGCTTGCTATGACAGACGAAACTAAATCACTATCCCATGGCCGACTAATGACAAAGTTCGCGCAACTGGGCCCCTATCTTCGCCAGAATAAATCCTCAGAAGAAAGCTACTTCTTCGACTGCCTATCTGCCTGTGTAAACGCAAAAAAAACACCCGAAAGTCGTGAATTTTGGGGTTGGTGGATGGAATTGACGCCAAAAGAGGGTGGATTTGAATATTTTTACGCCTTCGGCAAGTTTGATACGGCGGGCGAATGGAAAGAAGAAAATGTCCCGAACAAAAGTGCCACTGAAGTGAAAGCGTCTCTGGACACTTTCTACCAGAAAATCACGGCATTTGTTGAAGGTGACCTGTCGCTGGAGATTTCAGCACTCCCATCACTTAAGCAACCAAAGCTGGGTTCGGCTGCATAACTTTCGAATATCACGCAAACGAATGCTTTATTCGCTTGTTATCTTGGGCTGAGATTGATAAAAGAAGAGCTCATTTGCTTTATTTGTTATCAATGTCATGTCAGGCCAAGAAAACAATTTATCTATCAAAACGTCTGGTGGTCAATCTGATCGCCAGACTGTCGTTGTAAAGCTGGGCACCAGCGTACTTACCGGCGGATCTAAAAAACTGGATCGTGCACACATGGTTGAACTGGTTCGTCAGTGCGCCATGCTGATTCGCGAAGGTCATCATGTTGTTATCGTTACCTCGGGTGCGATTGCGGCAGGTCGTGAGCACTTAAACCATCCTCAAATCGCAAACACTATCGCTAACAAGCAAATGCTGGCAGCGGTAGGCCAGTCGCGCATTATTCAAGCATGGGAAAGCCTGTTTGCCATTTATGGCATCAACATCGGTCAGATGCTGCTTACGCGTGCAGATTTGGATGATCGCGAGCGTTACCTGAATGCGCGCGATATGCTGCAAGCACTGCTCGACAACAATATCGTTCCGGTTGTGAATGAAAACGATGCTGTTGCAACTGCGGAAATCAAAGTGGGTGACAACGACAACTTGTCAGCACTGGTGGCGATTTTGGCAGAAGCGGACAAGCTGTTGCTTCTTACCGACCAGCCTGGTCTGTTTACGGCAGACCCTCGCAGCAATCCAGACGCTGAACTAATTCACGAAGTTCATACTATTGATGAAACCCTGCATAAACTGGCGGGTGGCAGCGTAAGTGGTTTGGGCACGGGCGGCATGGCGACCAAACTGCAAGCGGCAGACGTTGCGCGTCGTTCAGGTATTGAAGTGACCATCGCCGCGGGCAGCCGTCCTGAAGTGATTCAGCATGTGGTGGAAGGCAAACCTGCGGGTACGCGCTTCTTACCGCTAGAATCACCACTGGAAAGCCGCAAGCGTTGGATTCTCGCGGGTCCTCCTCCAGCAGGTAACATCATCATTGATGATGGCGCAGCGAAAGCCGTGGTTGAGCGTCACAGCAGTTTATTGTCAAAAGGCATTACTGCTGTTGAAGGTAGATTTGACCGTGGTGCTGTTGCACGTATCTGTAATAAGGACGGAAAACTGCTGGCGCGTGGGATCTGTCGTTACTCAAGCAAAGATTTAAGTGCCATCGCAGGTCGACATAGTCAGGATATTCAAGATATTCTGGGTTATGCACACGGAGCCGTCGCGGTGCACTGCGACGATTTGGTCGTCATCGATTAATCAGGCTGTGGCGCAAGCCGCGGCCTAAATGGAAGAGCAATAGAGGCTGAAATGAGTCTGCAACAAATGGGACGCGCAGCGAAAGACGCTGCTTACGCACTGGCAACCGCACCGACGGCGCAGAAAAACAAAGCGCTGGCAGTGATTGCTGATGAATTAGAAGCAAATGCGGCGGCAATTCTTGCTGCTAACGCAAAAGACATCGACGCGGGTCGCGCAGCAGGTCTGCCCGACGCGATGCTTGATCGTCTGCTTTTGAATGAATCTCGTCTGGCGGGTATTGCCGCAGACGTACGCAATGTAATTTCTCTGACTGACCCCGTCGGCAGTGAGATTGACTGCAAAGTGCTAGAAAATGGCATGACACTGAGTCGTCGTCGTGAGCCCATTGGTGTAATTGGTGTGATTTACGAAGCGCGCCCGAATGTGACCATTGATATTGCTTCGCTCTGCCTGAAAACCGGTAATGCGAGCATCCTGCGTGGCGGTCGCGAAACGTTCCACTCAAACGTTGAGCTTGTGAAAGTGATTCAGACTGCGCTGGAAAAAGCTGACTTACCGGCTGCATCTGTTCAGTACATCGAAAAACCAGACCGTGAGCTGGTGGGTGAACTGCTGCGTTTGGACGAATACGTCGACATGATCATCCCACGTGGTGGTGCAGGTCTGCACAAAATGTGTAAAGAGAACAGCACTATCCCTGTGATCATCGGCGGTTTTGGTATCAGCCACCTGTTTGTTGATAAGACTGCGGATCTGGATCGCTCTCTGGATCTTATCATCAACGCGAAAGCACAGCGTCCGTCAGCGTGTAACGCGCTGGACACGCTGCTGGTGCATGAAGACGTTGCGACTGAGCTGTTTGAAAAGTTGGTGCCACTGCTGAATGACAACAAGTTGAAGATCGTTGCAGACAGCGCAGCTTACCCTCTGTTGTCAGCGGTTGCTGATTTGCATGAAGCGGGCGAAGGTGACTTTGACACCGAATGGCTGAGCTATACGCTGGGCGTGTCGATTGTCTCTGACGTGCATGCTGCTCTGAAGCACATGCGCGATCACAACGCGAGCCACTCAGACGCGATCCTGACTAACGATCTGATGGCGGCAGAAGCCTTCATCAACGGTGCAGGTTCAGCGGCGGTGTATGTGAATGCGTCAACACGCTTCACAGACGGCGCACAGTTCGGTTTGGGCGCAGAGGTTGCGGTATCTACTCAGAAACTGCATGCGCGTGGCCCAATGGGCTTAGAAGAGCTCACCACCTACAAATGGGTAGGTAAAGCAGATTATCTCGCACGCCCTTAAGGCGACGTTGAATAAATCGCAGCAGAAGGCATTCTCCATGAGTGCCTTTTTTCTATTCAGCCACTATCTGTTTTCATTGAATGGCGGTACTCTCTCGCCACTATTCGATAACGCCAGAAACTGCGATGGATTACACCACACTCTCTCGGATCAGCCTTAAGAATCTCACTGTGATGCATGTGCTCTTGATGACGCACAGTGTTACGGCAACGGCGGATATTCTGTGTGTGACCCCATCCAGTGTCAGCAAGGCACTCAGTCAGTTAAAAACGCAGCTTAATGACGATCTGTTCTTCCGTCGTGGTAATCAGCTAACGCCCACGCAATTTGCGCTCAGTATCGGCCCTGCGATTCACAATGTGCTGTCGAACATCAATGGCATTTTCCAGCAAGGGGAGTTCTCGCCAGAGGTGTATGAAGGCACCTTGTCGCTCTCAATGCGTGAAAGCACCTTTGAGCTGTTTGCACCGAAGCTTTGCGGAATTTCCGCCCAGCTTTCAGACAAAGCACGCCTTAACATCTCCACCAAAGAGCAGTTCAGCTTTGAAGCGCTGCAAAGCGGTAAGTTGGATTTCCTGTTGTTGCCGCACGACATCAGCCAGCCACCGACACAAAGCAAAAGCTTGGTGTGGCAAACCATTATGGAAGATGAAATGGTGTGTCTGATGCGTGCCGATCATCCGCTCGCACAGCAAGACTTAACGATTGAGGGATACTTAAGTTGCCGCCACATTCGGGTGATCGACAAAGACTTGGCTGAACCGTATTTTGAGATGACGCTGACGCAACGCCATGGCGCGCGCAACATCGCTTTGATGGTCGCAGATTTTGGCTCTGCGGCACTGACCTGCCATCACTCAGACTATCTGTTTACCTGCTCCAAACGCTGGGCGGAAACCGCCTTGCAGGCAAAAGATCTGGTCGCAAAACCCTTGCCCTTCGATTACGGACAAGTGGCGTACAGTTTGGTGTGGAACATGGTGAGCTTGAACAACCCAGCGTGTCGTTGGCTTCACAGCCAGCTTATTGCCGAGAGCTAAAAAGCCAGCCGAAAACAGGATGGTAAATTAGGTATAAATGGTCGGTTTCAGCATCGGACGCTGAATACGGGCGAACAGCAAGTCGTGGAAGCGATCCATTTCGGCTTCGCTGCATTTTTCCCACTCCAGTGCCTGACCCATCACGCCATGGTGCTGAAAGGCATTAAGGCGAATTTGAACCGATTCTGGCAGTTTATTGAGATACGCGCCGACGGCATCCACTTCCGTATCCAAGTCACTTTTCCCCGGAATATGAAGCAAACGCACTTCGTGCAGTTTTCCCATCTCAGCCAACAGGTCGATAGTATCGATAACGCGGTGTTTATCGCGACCAATGAGCCAGCGGTGCGTCTCGGATTGCCAAGATTTTAAATCAATCATTGCGCCATCAAGGTAAGGGGCAACACGCTCCCAACCTGCACGCGACAATGAACCGTTGCTGTCGATAAAGCATGTCAGGTGTGACAACGCAGGATCGGCTTTTACGGCTTTGAATAGCTCGATAATGAACGGCAGTTGCAGCGTGGCTTCACCGCCTGACACGGTAATACCGTTCAGGAAAAAGTGGTGTTGGCGAACCAAGGCCAGCATGTCATCCAAGCTGTAACTGACAATTTTCGGATTGGATTTGTGAGGGCATACATCGATGCAAAGATCGCAGTGTGTGCACTTTGCTGCATCCCAAACCACTTTGCCTTCAGCACTGAATGACAGCGCATCAGCAGGGCAGGGTGCCACACAATCGCCGCAATCGGTGCAGTGATTGATGGTATGCGGGTTGTGGCAGGTAATGCAGTCGAAATTGCAGCCCTGCAAAAAGATGACCAGGCGGTTGCCCGGTCCATCGACACAAGAGAATGTCAGGATACGGCTGACCAATGCGTTTGTCTTACTCGGTTTCACTGACATTCTCCGGTGGTATGCGATTACTTGTAAACAGGCGTGGTCTCGAAGCTCACCACACGTGGTGCGCGGTCAAGAATCCCCGTGTTGCAAGCCGCTTCTGCGCCCAGCCACGTGGTGTTCTTACGAGAACCTTCATCGTCGTATTTCGCGATGTCAGACAGTTTGATCATGTAACCCGTTACACGTACCAGATCGTTTGACGCAACGTTCGCGGTGAACTCGCGGTAGCCCATGTTGATTGCACCCTTACACAGGTTGAACATGGCTTCTGGGTTTGATTTTACCGTCTCGTCGATGGTCAGAATGTCACTGATACCCGAGGTGTAGTATTTGTGGTGACCAGCGGTTGCGTGAACGTAAGTCACTGGGTCTGGTTCAGTACCGTAAGGAATACGAACACCTGGGGTCACGTCTTTATCGATGCTGATGCCACCTTGTGAGTGCAGAACCGCTTTACCGTTCAGGCCATATTTCACAGGGCTTGCTTCAACCAGCTCTGCCAGTTTTGCAGAGATAGCGTGGCCCAGTTCGTTTGCCGCGATGCCGTGACCGTACTTCTGTGACTGACCGTCTTTCTCCATCAGGATGTTAACCGCTTCCGCCATGCCGTAAATACCGAACATAGGCGCGAAACGACCTTCTTCAATCAGACCTTCTGTTGCCAGGAAGTGTTTGAAGTAGTTTGAAGACTCGTGCAGGAAGCTGCTGCGCACGTCCATCAGTTCAACCATCAGCTTGCTGTACGTTGGCAGCACTGCGTTCAGGAAGTCTTGTGCGCTTTCTGCTTTCTCAGCAGCGTGCTTCAGGTTCATGCGCACTAGCGTGTTAGAACCGCCAGCCAGTGGCAGCGAGTTGTAGCAGCTTACGATACCGAAACGCTTGTCACCGTATGCGGCAGCGTGCATTGGGTAGTTCGCGATGTGCGGCTTGCTGCACTCAACGATGTTTGATGTCGCTTGACGCAGCAGGTCGTCAGACGTAACCGCTGGGTCGTACATGAACGTCAGGTTCGGTGCAATTTGCTTTAGCTCAGCATCCACGCGCAGGATAGTGCGACAGATGATGTTGTCTGCTGGGCCGATGTTTGCGTGCATGAATGCGTCTGGCAGGGTGCGGTCCAGCATGATCCAGAAACGCTTAATTTTTTGGTAGATCTCTTCGTCTGACAGGTCGCCCACGTAAGGCATCAACACGTCATCCAACTGACCCACGTAAACAGGAATGTTGGTCACAGACGGTACGTGGTGGTAGATGATGTTCAGCATGTTCAGCGCATCATCAAGGTTTTCTGCTGGAGACAGCTCTAGGTACTCAGAACCCTGAGACAGGAACTTTGCGTAGTCTGGCAGCACGTAGCGTGGTTTGAACGGTGCGTGACCTTCAAACATGTCACAGATAACGCCGTCTTTCATCGCCTGCTCGATATCGTCAGAGATATCCATGTAAGGCAGGCTAGCTTCTGCTTCCAACGCCAGCCATTGGTTTTTCTGCTTTGGCGACAGGGTTGGGTTGTTGATGATTTGGTAGAAACGTTCTTGAAGTTCTGTCAGATGCTTGCTCATGGAAAAGACCCTACTTTAATTTGGGTTTATTCTAAGCGCGAATCCGGTTTGTCACTATTGAACAATGAAGAAGCATATTTTTCCAAAATGGAAATCCGTATGGTGTGTGAAATAGCCGGTTAAAAGAAGTGGAGAGGTGGGGGCTAGGGCCTAAGTAACTCCAAAATTTTCCGTATCGTATTAGTTAATGCAAAACTAATCAGTCTCTCATCAAGCTGCACTATTAGGTTTTCTTGTTGTTGCTCGAGAAGTTTGTAGGAATGGAACTACATATCTTTCCATTTCGCTCACAATTCCAGTTCCTCAGATATAATTCATTTAAATCAGCGTGTTATATTTCAGCCGCCTTAGATGCTGACAATTTCGATTGTTTTGTTGTGAATCTGGCAAATGGCTGCGCTTTTTTGAATCAAAAGGGGTTTTATGTGTTAGAAAAAACTGTTGTAGATGATACCCCGCATGTTCGAGGCGAGACTTTTGATACTCCTTTGATTATGGAAGGGGGGATTGATTATGAGCCTGAGAGGTATGTTGCTGAAAAACCGTATGACCTTACGCGGTATGAGTTTAGTATTTTAAAAAAGTCATCTAGCTCTGAAACGTGGTTTAATTTGATTGCAGGCGGTACGGCTGGAGTTGTGATTACAGTTGCAGGGAAGACAATTGCTTCTTTGATAGATAAGAAAGATCCTAGTTTAGCAACGTGGGAAATTGTTGCGGTAGTTGTAGGTATAGGCATTTCAATTTTGGTAAAGAAAAAAATTAAGTCAGATGACGAGAAAGAAAAAGAACAATTGTTATCAGTCGTTGATGCGCATTTTACTCAAAATAGGAAGCGTCGAGTTCATTTAACTCAAGGGGGAGATAAGTGATGAAAATTGAATCACTGCCTAGTAATTACTCAGCCCCTGAACAGATGCTAATTGGGTCAAACTCACTAAAGAACGTGCAAACACTGATCGATTTTAATGGATTTTCTCCAATTCTAGTCGGTGACGGAGATACACCGCACATTTGGATTAATGTGCCAATGAATCAACAAGGTACTGAATGGTACCCCCTTGTCAAAGACAACTTCTCAACAAATCCAGCAGTGATTGTGCTGAAGCGTAGCAATGGTGTAAAAGTAACAACGCCAGATGGAGAGGTGATTGATTGTGAGAAAAGGAATGACGGCACTATTGTTGTCCATAAATTAAACTTAAGGCCATTTGGGATAAATGTTACAGCCAATTCTGAATCGCTGAACATTATGAATACTTCATTTTCTTCAAGTGGCTTTAGTAATATGAGGGCTGTTGTCGGGCTAGGTGGTGCTTAAAACAAGTAGCTATTTAACACAAGTATTCATTGTTAATTTTGGCTGCGTCAGCAGCCAATGCTCTCGAACAATAAAGCCAGCAGCTTTTATGAAGTTATCGAAATTGTCCCAATCCACCTAAAGTGCCACGATACTTTCCCCCCTCACCACCCAAGCCTCAACGACCAGAAACAAAAAACGCCGAGCAATGCTCGGCGTTTTCGTATTTAGATTCACGTTGGCTCTTACTTGATTTCCACGCCCTGTGCTTGCAGGTCTGCATGGTAAGAAGAGCGAACGAACGGACCACACGCAGCGTGTGTGAAGCCTAGTTCTAACGCAATATCACGCAGCTCGTCAAACTCTTCAGGTGGCACGTAACGCTCTACCGGAAGGTGGTGACGGCTTGGTGCCAAGTACTGACCCAAGGTCAGCATGGTCACACCGTGTTCACGCAAGTCTTTCAGGACTTGAATAATTTCTTCTTTGGTTTCACCCAGACCCATCATTACGCCAGACTTGGTCGGGACGTCAGGGTGCATTTCACCGAACTTCTTCAGCAGCTCCAGAGACCATTTGTAGTTCGCACCCGGACGCGCTTTACGGTAAAGGCGAGGTGCGGTTTCCAGGTTGTGGTTGAACACATCTGGCGGGTTGTCTTTCAGAAGCTCAAGCGCGGTGTCCATACGACCACGGAAGTCAGGCACCAGCGTCTCGATGCGGATTTCTGGGTTCAGGGCACGAATTTCGCGGGTACAGTCCGCAAAGTGCTTCGCACCACCATCACGCAGGTCATCACGGTCTACCGAGGTAACAACCACGTATTTTAGCTTCATGTCGCTGATGGTTTTTGCCAGTTTCGCTGGCTCATTTTCATCCGGCTGGTTTGGACGGCCATGTGCAACATCGCAGAAAGGGCAACGACGGGTACAAATCGCACCCAGAATCATGAAGGTCGCGGTGCCATGGTTAAAACATTCTGCCAAGTTAGGGCAAGACGCTTCTTCGCACACCGAGTGCAGATTGTTTTTACGCAGCGCAGACTTGATGTCTTGGATACGTTTACTGTCTGATGGAAGTTTGATCTTCATCCACTCAGGCTTGCGCAGCATCTCTTTTTGCTCGGTCGGCATGTTTTTGACCGGGATGAGCGCCATTTTGTCTGCATCGCGGTACTTAACGCCGCGTTCCATCTGGATCGGTTTGCTCATAATTCGTTGCTTTCTGTTAGGGACTCCACCTCATCGTAGCCGAGGTGCGAAGTCAGTTTATCAACTAACACAGGGTAAAGCTCAGCAAGCGATGCTGGGCCCCCTAAATCGACGGTTTGTGTCATCGCCATGCCTTCATAACCACATGGGTTAATGCGCAGGAACGGTGACAAGTCCATATTGACGTTTAGTGCCAATCCGTGGAACGAACAGCCCCGACGGATCCGAAGACCCAACGAGCAGATTTTGTTATCACCCACATACACACCCGGTGCATCTGGACGAGCTCGGGATTCAATACCGTAATGCGCGAGCGTATCGATCACAATGTTCTCGATATGGGTAACCAGCTCGCGAACACCCATCTTCTTCCGCTTTAGGTCAATCAGCACATAGGCAACCTGCTGACCGGGACCATGGTAGGTGACTTGCCCACCGCGATCACTCTGAACAACGGGAATGTCACCCGTTGCGAGCAAATGCTCCGCTTTGCCAGCCTGACCTTGGGTAAACACAGGCTCATGCTCTACCAGCCAAATTTCATCTAGCGTATCACTTTCACGTTCGTCAGTGAACGTGTGCATGGCTTGAAAGGTCGGCTCGTAAGGGCGCAATCCAAGCTGTCTGATGATGAGACGATTTTGCTGCAAAGTACACCTGCCAGTTTGCGAAAGCTTCATCCGAAATCCGACGGGAATTGCGGTAAGAAGATGACAAATCTTCGAAATGCCAGTGAGATATTATAACGAGCGACGGCTGAATTAACAGCCGCCGTCAGTAAGGGTATTACGCGATTAGCGTGAGCTGATCACAGAACCATACGAACGATTTCGATATCAGCCAGTTCTTTGTACAGCGTTTCAACTTGTTCAATAGAGGTGGCTGTAATGGTCACAGATACCGCGTGATAGGTGCCTTTACCGCTTGGCTTTACAGTCGGGCTGTAGTCGCCTGGGGCGTGACGCTGAATCACTTCCAAAACCAGATCTGGAAGCTCTGGCTTCGCATAGCCCATCACTTTGTAAGTGAACTTACACGGGAACTCCAGTAAGTCTCTCAGTTTTGGTTCTTCTTGCATGTATGACTCCACAATCGGCGGCAGAAAAAAGCAGCCGAATACTTGTTTGTACGAGCTCCTGTGCACTGTGTAGGTATCGCAGGAACTGAGATTTCGATCACGAATATAATTGGGGGAGAATAGTAATCGTCCTGTTAAAAGAAAACAAGATGATGCGCGCTCACCACATAAAGGTATATGGGGGCGAAAGTGGAAAATAAAAAGGGCAGTGAAGTCACTGCCCTTATATTCGTCGTATTGGGTGCTTAGAATAGGTTCTTGAAGAACATCACGATGTAATCCATCAAGCGGCTGAATAGGCCACCTTCTTTGACATCGTTTAGTGCAACCAATGGGTATTCCGCAACGTCTTCACCATCAACTTGGTAGTAAAGTTTGCCGACAACGTCGCCTTTCGCGATAGGGGCTTCCAGCGTTTTTTCCAGTACGAAGCTCGCTTCCAGATCTTTCGCTTTGCCGCGTGGCAGAGTGACGTAAGTATCTTCGGTTACACCCAGTGCTACTTGGTCTGTGTCACCCATCCATACTTTTTCTGTCACGAAGGTTTCGTTTGCTTTGTGTGGCTCAACTGTTTCGAAGAAGCGGAAACCGTAGTTCAGCAGTTTCTTACTTTCTGCTTTACGCGCGTTGGCACTGTTTGTACCCATCACAACCGCAATCAGGCGCATTTTGCCTTCGGTTGCTGAGCTAACTAGGCTGTAACCCGCTTTGTCAGTGTGGCCGGTTTTGATGCCATCAACGTTCATGCTCTTATCCCAAAGCAGACCGTTACGGTTGTATTGGGTAATGCCGTTGTAGGTGTATTGCTTGTCACTGTATATGCGGTATTCCTCTGGAACGTCGCGGATCAGTGCTTGACCAAGCAATGCCATGTCGTAAGGCGTTGAATAAAGGTCGTCATGATCTAAGCCGTGCGCGTTCATGAAATGTGTGTCTTTCATGCCCAGCGATTTCGCCCAGCCGTTCATTAGATCAACAAAAGAATCTTCAGAGCCCGCGATGTGTTCAGCCATTGCCACACATGCATCGTTACCTGATTGAATGATAATGCCGTGGTTCAGTTCGTTGACGGTCACAGTCGTGCCAACTTCGATGAACATTTTCGAGCTGCCTGGGAAGTTTTTCGCCCACGCGTTTTTGCTGATCACCACTTCATCATCGAGGCTGATATTGCCGCGTTCGATTTCCTGACCAATAACATAACTGGTCATCATTTTGGTTAGACTCGCTGGGTTCAGACGCTCGTGAGCATTGTGCTCAGCCAGAACTTTACCTGAGTTGTAGTCCATCAATACGTAGCCTTTTGCCGCGATTTGTGGGGCATCAGGTACAACGCTTGGTGCTGCGAAAACGCTCGCAGAAGTTAAAACAGCGGTCGATAAGACTAAAGAGCGCAACAATGAGGGTGATTTTTTCATAAATTTAGGTACTTACTCGGTATTTCTCTAGTCAAAACAGCCCACACTATATCAGATAGGTAGGCAAGTGTCAGACGGGGTTACAACAACTTACTAATTACTGACATTCAAATTTGGCGTCGGTTCATTAGTGATCGGTTCAACTACAACAAAAGCTTCATTTATTTGATGTTCACGCGCTCGCATGGCGGCATTCTGGGTTTTATCGTAATCATAGAATGGCCCTAAACGAACACGATACACATTACCCGCTTGCAGAATGTCGGTTGGCTGGTCGAGCTGTTTTCCAAAGGTTTCAGCGGCACGTTGTGCTTTTTCTTTGTCTGAAATGGCGACCAGTTGTACAAAATAGCGGTTCAGGCGCGCGCCTTGCCATTCGGTATCATCCGCCGGTTTATCTACTTTTAGCAGTGTCACTTTAACAGGTGCGGTGCCCGTTTTTAGTACGTCAAGTTTTGAGGCTGCGGCATAGCTCAAATCGATGATTCGGCCTTCATGAAAAGGGCCGCGATCGTTCACTCGAACAATGGCTTTCTTACCGTTCGCGGTGTTTTCCACTTCAACATAACTTGGGAGAGGCAGCGTTTTGTGCGCAGCGGACATGGAGTACATGTCATAAATCTCACCATTTGAGGTTTTGTGTCCATGGAACTTCTTGCCATACCACGAGGCTATGCCTGTTTCAGAATAGTCCTCAGGGTTTTTCAGTACATGATACTGCTCACCAAGAACGGTATAGTCTTTGTTTCCCGCTCGGCTATAAGGCTCATAACGTGGTTGTGCGTCTTCAACGTGTTGAAGGGTAGGCACAACGTCTGGCGCGGTATCGTCAGCCAGTGTGTATCGGCCATCATTCTCTGTGGTCGCACAACCTGCCAACACCAAAACAGACATCACTAAGTATTTTTTCATTACAACGCCTTCGAGAGCATTTTTCTGTGAGTATGGATGGCCATTAAAATGCCAAAGCCTGCCATGAGGGTCACCATTGATGTACCTCCGTAGCTGACCAGTGGAAGGGGAACACCCACCACAGGCAAAATACCGCTCACCATCCCGATATTAACAAACACATAAACGAAGAAGCTCAATACGACACTTCCTGCCATCATGCGTCCAAAAGCTGTCTGGGCACGGCTTGCCAGCAGCAGTCCTCGACCGATAACGAAAAGGTAGAGTGTGAGCAAACATGCCACACCGATCATGCCCCATTCTTCTGCGATCACGGCAAAGATAAAGTCGGTATGACGCTCTGGCAAGAACTCGAGTTGAGACTGCGTGCCATGTAACCAACCTTTGCCTGAAATGCCACCAGATCCTATGGCAATCTTAGATTGGATAATGTGATAGCCCGCACCAAGCGGATCAGATTCTGGGTCAAAAAGTGTTCTAACGCGGGTACGTTGATACTCGCGCATGAGGAAAAACCAGAGTACGGGAATGAAAGACGCGAGCAGACTGACTGCACCAATGATAATTTTCCAACTGATCCCTGAAAGAAAGAGGACGAAAATACCCGAAGCGGCGATAAGGATTGAGGTACCAAGATCAGGTTGTTTTGCAATGAGGATAGTGGGAACAAAAACCAGAACCAAGCCAAAGACCAAGGTTCTAAATCGCGGGGGTAAAGGCTCTTTTCCGATAAAGCGCGCCACCATCAGTGGCACGGCAAGTTTGATAAGCTCTGACGGCTGAAAGGTGATGACGCCAAGGTTTAGCCAGCGTTGTGCCCCTTTTGCGGTTTCACCGAAGAGCAAGACCGCGATCAGCATACACAGGCCTACGATGTAGAGGTAAGGTGCCCAAAATTCGTAGTGCCTGGGAGACACCTGTGCGAGTACAAACATGACGCCAAGTGCCAGAAACATCCTGAACACTTGGCGCTCCATCATGGCAACGTTTTGTCCACTTGCGCTCCACATGACCAAAAGACCGAATCCCATTAACGCCAAAATGCCGAGTAGGAGCGGGGCATCGAGGTGTAAACGATCAAACAGTGATTTCTTTTGGCCCGAGGACGCAAGAATACTCATTGGACTTTTTCTCCGCTGGTTTTGTCTTCGCCTAGAAGCACATGATCGAATATACGGCGCGCAATGGGGGCACCATTGCTTGAACCACCACCGGCGTTTTCAAGTACCATAGAGACAACCACTTTCGGGTTATCAAACGGCGCAAAGCCAGTGTAAAGTGCGTGGTCGCGCAAGTGTTCAGCCACTTCGTCGGCTTTGTATTCTTCATCTTCACCCAAGCCAAAGACCTGAGCCGTACCTGACTTACCACCCGTTTCGTATTTGGCATCGGCAAAGTGTCGTCTTGCCGTGCCTTTGCGACCGTGGTTTACCAAGTGCATGCCTTCCAGAGCCATGTTCCAGTATTTCTCATCGACGTTCGCGATTGGTGGGTATGGCGACAATTGCACCTCTTCTTTCACGCCTTCTTTTTCAGTGCGCATCAGAAGGTGCGGTGGGTAGACCTTACCGTGATTTACCAACACTGCGGTCGCTTTAGCGATTTGCATAGGTGTCGCTGTCCAATAGCCTTGACCGATGCCGACGGGAATCGTGTCACCTTTGTACCAAGGTTGTCGGTATCGACCCATTTTCCATTCACGGGTTGGCATGTTGGCTTTGCTTTCTTCGTAAATGTCGATGCCTGTAAAGTCACCAAAACCGAATTTGCTCATCCAACTGGAAAGCTTGTCGATGCCCATGTCGTACGCAATTTGATAGAAGAAGGTATCAACGGATTCTTCAATCGACTGGACGATATTGACGCGACCATGTCCCCAAGGCAGCCAATCACGGAATGGGCGTGAATTGGAGTTTGGTAGTCGCCAATAGCCGGGGTCGTTACGCGTGGTATTTGGCGTAATGATTTTCTCTTCCAGTGCCGAGACCGCAATAAACGGTTTAACCGTCGACGCTGGTGGGTAGATACCAAGCGTTGCGCGGTTAACCAGCGGGCGGTTCTTGTCGTTCAGTAGGGCGCGATAATCTTTGCCGGAAATGCCATTAACGAACAAGTTCGGGTCATAGCTTGGCGTCGATACCATGGCGAGCACGGAAGAATCTTTCGGATCCAGCACAACCACCGCGGCACGTCGGTCACCGAGAATATTGCGAACATAGAGTTGTAGGTCGACATCAATGTTGAGGACCAGATCTTTACCCGGCTCGGGAGGCACATATTTTAACGTGCGGATAATGCGGCCTCGGCTATTAACCTCAACCTCTTGGTATCCGGCGGTGCCATGGAGAACATTTTCGTAGAAGCGTTCAATACCTAGCTTACCGATATCTCGGGTCGCCTTATAGTTACTGATAAGTTCTTCTCGCTCGAGGCGCGCGATGTCCTTGTCGTTAATTTTGGCCACATAGCCCAACACATGGGTGAGTGCGTCGCCATATGGGTAGTAACGCTTTAGGTAGCCTTTGATTTCAACGCCAGGGAATTTGTATTGATTGGCAGAAAATACCGCGACTTCTTCTTCTGTCAGTTGGTTTTTCAACGCAACGGCATTAAAACGGCGCGAACGCTTTCTGTCGCGTTCAAAGTTTTTAAGCTCTCTTTCCGTGATAGGAAGGATTTCTTTAAGACGCTCAATGGTGCCCGGGATATCTTTGACTTGCTCAGGGGTAATTTCTAACGCGTAGACCGGACGGTTTTCGGCCAAAATCTTGCCATGGCGATCGTAGATTAGGCCACGGTTGGGTGCGACAGGGACGACCTTAATGCGGTTATCGTTGGAACGGGTGATGTAATCGTCGTGCTCTTTAACCTGAATGTTATAGAGGTTGAGCAAAAGGATACCAACGAGAACGACAATACCGCCGAAAGCCACAACGGCCCGGCGGAAAAACAAAGAAGACTCAGCCTGATGATCGCGTATAGGACTACGCTTGTACTTCATGAATTATTCTCGGTGATAAGGGTGATTAGCTGTGATACTCCAGGCTCGGTAAAGGCTTTCTGCCATCACAACACGCACAAGCGGATGTGGCAGTGTTAGAGGAGAGAGTGACCAGCTTTGATCGGCCGCCGCTTTGCAGGCTGGGGCTAATCCTTCTGGGCCTCCAATGAGAATCGACACGTCGCGGGCATCCATCTTCCAGCTTTCCAGCTGTTCTGCCAATTGTTCAGTGTCCCAGCGCTTTCCCGGAATATCTAACGTAACGATACGGTTGCCTTTTGGTACCGCCGCCAACATTGCTTCACCTTCTTTTTGTAGGATGCGTGCAATATCGGCATTTTTACCGCGTTTACCAGCAGTGATTTCTACCAGTTCAAGCGGCATATCTTTGGGGAATCGACGGCTATATTCTTTGTAGCCTTCTTCGATCCATTTCGGCATTTTTGTGCCAACAGCAATTAACTGAATTTTCATTTAATCAGTTCCACAGTTTTTCTAACTGGTACAACTGACGTTGCTCATCTTGCATGACGTGCAACATGACATCACCGAGATCCAGTACGACCCATTCACCTTCGTTTTCGCCTTCCATGCCCAAGTAAAGAATATTTGCAGCACGTGCTTCGTCAGCGACGTGTTCGGCAATTGAAGCAACATGGCGTTTTGAATTTCCTGTGCAAAGCACCATGAAGTCAGTGATGTTACTTTTCTCACGGACATCAATCGTGATGATGTCTGCAGCTTTCATATCATCGGCTTTATCGACAACGAAATGTTGAAGTTGTTCCGGAAGCAAAGTTAACCCCTTGTAGATACTAGTCCTCATAGCGTGAGGCTTGAGGAATTGAACATCCGTTCTGCTGGACGGATCGGAAAATTATAACATCGACGTATTTGAATAAAACACGTCGACGTCTAATTGACTGTCAGTTGACAGAAGATAGTTGGACAGTGTGTCCGCACATGTTAAGCGAAAACGCAGCTAACGCTGGCCAAGGTTGACTGTCGAAATCGGTCTTAACCATGGTTTCAATGTCCGCCAGGCTTCTCAGTAACTGCATCAGAGCAGGTAATGGCAAGCGATGAAGGGCAGCTGTCAGTGGTGCTCGGCGGTTTTGCCACACGCGGAAGTGATCGAATATTTTGCTCAATCCCATCCCTGACGCCCCGTACTCCTGCATTTTGCACAGTTGAACTAGCTCTTTTTGGATCACGCGTAGCAAGATAGTGATCTCAACGCCTTCCGCTTCTAGTTGACGAACAATACGAATGGCGCGCTTGGCTTTCCCTTCGATCAATGCATCGGTGAGCTGGAAAGGGGTGTAATGATTGTGGCGTGACAAGGCTTCTTTCAAGCGCACGAGCGTCAATTCGCCATCAGGATAAAGCAGCTGAAGCTTCATCAGGCTTTGGGACAAGGCTAAAAGGTTTCCTTCGTGCCATTGTGCCAGCAAAAGAATCGACTCGTGATCAGGTTTAAGCCCCAAGCTATGGCAACGGTTTTCGATAAAGCGTGGCAACTGTCGCGCGTCAGGCGTGTTGCAGGGTACATACAGACCCTCTTTTTGAAAAAGGGTAAACCATTGCGCAGATTCTTGTTTTTTGTTTAAGCGAGGGCCATCGAACACGAGCAATACGTCTTGATGGAGAAGCGGTGCGAGCTCCTTCAATGCATTTGCTTGCGCGGCGGTCAGCGGGTTCTCAGGGAAGGTGATGATGAGAACTTGGCGATTGGCGAACAGACTGAGTGCCTGACAGCAGTCATAAATGTCTTGCCAGTTGAGCTGACTGTCGATCGTAAAGCGGTGCTTTTCATCAAAGCCTTGCTTTGCAGCTTCATCCAAAATGTTCTGAATGGACTCTTGCTTAAGAAGTGGCTCGTTGCCAAATAGCAGATAAGTCTTACACAGGCCTTGTGAGAGGCGCTGTGTCAGTTGTTCTGGATAAACCCTCATTGCGTACTGTCACCACTGGTGGAGTAGCTGGATAGTGGTTTACCACGTTGTTCATCTTTACCCTCGAAACGTGTTTCGATGGTGATCGCAGGTTTTTTCTGGTCAACACCTTGGTATAGCTCACGCAGGGCTTTTTCTTCCGCTTCCTTACGCTCATATTCTTCGATGTGGGCGTTAAGGCGCGCAAGTTGTCGCATGATTTGCTTGGTGGCTTCTACGCGCATCTCTTGAGCCAGCATCTCTTCTTCCACGGATTTCGCAAGTGCGGTGAGTGGGTTATCAAGATAGGTGCGACTTAACGATGTGGAAAAGTTATAGCTGCCTTTTTCTGGCACAGTCACGGAGTAGCTGACTGTGTAGGCAAACTGCTTTTCTGCTACGCGGCTGTTTTGGTACAAAGACAAGGTGCTTTCGCCGTAGCTTTCGCCATTCAAATTGAGGTTGGCAACGGTGGCAGCAGGTGTGACGAGGTCAATGTCGTATTGGCGAAGCTGGGATTTCATTTCCCGAGTTAGCTTGCCGTACTGGTCAAAGCTCGTTACTGAAAGGGTTTTAATTTCGTCGGGCAAATTGTAGCTGCCGCGAAGATGGAATCCGCAAGACGCGGTGGCCAAAGCGGCCACCACGACAAGCAGGGTTCGGAGAGAGCGAAAGATCGATTTCACCGAATACTCCCTGTATTAGTTAGCAACGATATTAACCAGTTTACCTGGTACGTAGATGACTTTACGGATGGTCTTACCTTCCGTGAACTTCACTACGTGCTCGTCATTTTGTGCCATTGCTTCGACGTCTTCTTTCGCAGCGTCAGCAGCAACCGTGATTTTCGCACGAAGTTTACCGTTCACCTGAACAATGATCAGTTTTTCGTCTTCAACCATTGCGTCTTTGTCGGCAACAGGCCAAACCGTGTTGTCGATGTCAGTTTGACCCAGCGCAGCCCATAGCTCAGTGCTGATGTGCGGGGTGATTGGGTAAAGCATCGCAACGATAGCTTTCACTGCTTCGTCCAGAATTGCACGGTCAGCGTCAGTGTCTTGAGGTGCTTTGGTCAGACGGTTCATCAGTTCCATCACAGCGGCGATCGCGGTGTTGAAGGTTTGACGACGGCCAATGTCATCGCTCACTTTCGCGATAGTCTTGTGAACTTCACGGCGTAGCGTCTTCTGATCAGCGTTCAGTGCAGATGTATCCAGAGCGGCTACGTCACCTTTCGCAGTGTGTTCGAAGACCAGCTTCCAAACACGCTTCAGGAAGCGGTTAGCACCTTCAACGCCAGATTCTTGCCACTCAAGGGTCATGTCTGCTGGTGATGCGAACATCATGAACAGACGCACGGTATCAGCACCGTACTTATCAACCATCTCTTGTGGGTCGATACCGTTGTTCTTCGACTTAGACATTTTGGTCATGCCTGAGTGAACAAGGTTGTTACCTTCAGTATCTACGGCTGTGGTGATGCGGCCTTTCTCGTCACGCTCAACGGTCGCTTCAGTTGGAGAAACCCAAACTTTCGCGCCTTTGTCGTTGTTGTAGTAGTACGCATCAGCCAGCACCATGCCTTGACACAGCAGACGCTTGAACGGCTCGTCAGACTTCACGTAGCCTGCATCGCGTAGCAGTTTGTGGAAGAAGCGAGAGTAAAGCAGGTGCATTACTGCGTGCTCAATACCACCGATGTACTGGTCAACTGGCAGCCAGTAGTTTGCTGCGTCTGAATCCAGCATCTCGTCAGCTTTTGGCGAACAGTAGCGCGCGTAGTACCAGCTCGATTCCATGAAGGTGTCGAAGGTATCTGTTTCACGCAGCGCAGGTTGACCGTTGTATGTGGTCTCTGCCCACGTTTTGTCTGCTTTGATCGGGCTGGTTACGCCGTCCATCACAACATCTTCTGGCAGAATTACTGGCAGTTGGTCAGCCGGCACTGGGTGCACTTGGCCATCTTCAGTAGTCACCATTGGGATTGGAGAACCCCAGTAACGTTGACGAGATACACCCCAGTCACGTAGACGGAAGTTAACGGTCTTGTGACCTTTGCCTTCTGATTCCAGTTTCGCTGCAATTGCATCGAATGCTTGCTCGAAGCTCAGGCCGTCAAACTCACCAGAGTTGAACAGCGCACCTTTTTCGGTGTGTGCTGCTTCAGAGATGTCTGGCGCGTTGCCGTCTTCTGCCAGAATCACAGCTTCAATGTTCAGACCGTATTTGGTTGCGAACTCGAAGTCACGTTGATCGTGGCCAGGTACTGCCATTACCGCACCTGTGCCGTAATCCATCAGTACGAAGTTTGCGATGAAGATTGGTACTTCACGGCCATTTAGAGGGTGGATAGCCTTCAGGCCAGTGTCCATACCCTTCTTCTCCATGGTCGCTAGCTCTGCTTCAGCAACCTTGGTGTTTTTACATTCTTCGATGAATGCAGCCAGCTCTGGGTTGTTCTGTGCTGCTTTGGTCGCCAGAGGGTGACCTGCTGCAATACCCACGTAAGTCACGCCCATCAGGGTGTCAGGACGGGTGGTGTACACTTCCAGATCGCTTTCGCCAGCCACTTGGAACTTCAGCTCAACACCTTCAGAGCGGCCAATCCAGTTGCGCTGCATGGTTTTAACCTGCTCAGGCCAACCGTCCAGTGTTTCCAGATCGTCCAGCAACTCTTGCGCGTACGCAGTGATTTTGATGAACCACTGTGGAATTTCTTTTTGCTCTACTGGGGTGTCACAACGCCAGCAACAACCGTCTTCAACCTGCTCGTTCGCCAGAACGGTCTGGTCGTTAGGGCACCAGTTAACAGAAGAGGTCTTCTTGTAAACCAGACCTTTTTCGTACAGTTTTGTGAAGAATTCTTGTTCCCAACGGTAGTACTCTGGGGTACAGGTTGCGAATTCACGATCCCAGTCATAGCCGAAGCCCAGCAGTTTGAGCTGGTTCTTCATGTATTCGATGTTCTCGTAAGTCCAAGGCGCAGGTGCAGTTTTGTTTTTAACCGCAGCGTTTTCTGCTGGCAGGCCGAATGCATCCCAACCGATTGGTTGCATGACGTTCTTGCCTTGTAGGCGCTGGTAGCGAGAGATCACATCACCGATGGTGTAGTTACGTACGTGACCCATGTGTAGGCGACCGCTTGGGTACGGGAACATGGATAGGCAGTAGAATTTCTCTTTGCTTGGGTCTTCAGTAACTACGAAGGTTTTGTTGTTGTCCCATTCAGCCTGAACTTTGGGCTCTATGTCCTGTGGACGGTATTGTTCTTGCATCGATGACATCCGGGAAATTGTGAGATAGGTATAAAATGAACCAAAATAATCGACATAGAATAACTAAAGGTAGAAGGCGCAACAACACTTGAATGCAGAGGTGGCCTATGTCAGAGCAAAAAGCGGAATATAAAGTGCTTGTTCAGCGGATCGGTGACGCTTTAAAGCACAGTCCAGAAGAGCTACAACGTTGGGTTGAATTGTCTGAACGCTATTTCACGGCGGCGTCAGACATGACCAAAGATGAACTGGCGTTGATAGAAGCCTATTTCAAACGCGATGTTCAGGAGTTCGGCGCGCGTTACAACGAATCAGAAGCTGAAAAAGAGGACAGCGAACTGTTTAAACGCCTGATTGCTAACACTCTGTGGGAGCAACTGGCCGAAATTACCGATAAGACGCAGCTAGAATGGCGAGAGGTGCTCCAAGATATTCAGCACCACGGCGTGTATTCGGCTGGCGAGGTGGTGGGGCTTGGTATTTTGATTTGTGAGAAGTGTGGGAATCAAACCGAGCACACACACGTTGATGTACTCACGCCTTGCATCAAGTGTGGAAACAAGCAATTCAGCCGTAAAGCTTTTCCTGCCTGACAGGAACACAAAAGGGCGCGACGTGCGCCCTTTAGCAACCATTTTGACGTTATCTTAATGGTTCAATGTTGAATTTCTGGCCTGCGATGGCGGCTTCAATCATCAGGCCGCCTTTGGCTTGGGTGAAGATGGCCGTGCCATTGATGTAATAGGCTTTAGATTGTGTGTTACCAGCACTGGCAGAGGTTCCAGTAGTACCTACGTGCGCTGCTGCTCCCTCCGTGAGCGCGGTGGCTGACGCTTGCGCACCGAGTTCAAAACTGCCCGCCATGAAGGCGTCAAATGTGGATTTGTCTTCAAAGAAAAGAATCTCACTAAACGCTTGTCCGCCAAAGGTGAGACCTACTGATATTTGGACAAGCTCTGCTTTGGCAACGGTGTTGTTTCGTTCGTAAACCAAGCCGTTGCCATATGCACCTCCAATCCAAAAACCACCTTTGCCCACGGATGGAAATACGGCATAGCCATAGGCAGTATCAAAGAAGGGTTTTACAGTTTCAAAGCGGTGAAAGTTCGCAAGCGCTGCACGGGTATCGGCAAACAATTCAGCATCCGTATCGGCGAAGGCGGGTTTAACTAAAAAGGTGGACAGGGCAAGGAAAAAGCCCAGAGACAAACGCAAAGCGACACGCATCAGTGACTCCTTCACAAAACAAAACAGGCAGGGTGCTATTGTAAGCACTCTGCCTGAATTAGACTTGAAGAGAGACGGAATGTTCTCTCTTACTTTTGCGACAAGCTAAACACTTATCGAATTTTCTGCTTTCTGGTCATAAAGAATGCCGCTCCCATTGAAAGCGATATCCATACATACAAGGGCCAATCACCAAATTGGGTGTAGGGCGTTTGTCCTTGGGTAGTTGGTACCTTCGCGCGTAATACCGCAGTTTCAAACTGAGGGATCTGCTTGATCAGCTCACCTTTATAGCCAATTGCTGCTGTCAGGCCTGTGTTTGTTGCACGAAGGACAGGTTTGCCGTTTTCCAAGGCGCGCATGCGGGCAATTTCCAGATGCTGGTGAGGACCAATAGAGCGGCCAAACCAGGTGTCGTTCGACAGCGTAAGAATGAAATCAGAATCTGGGGTCAGGCTTTGACGAACCTGATCGTTAAATGCGATCTCATAACATATCGCCGGAGCTAACTGATAGCCCTTGGCATTGATGTTTGGCTGTGTGTAACTCCCACGACTGAAGGATGACATCGGCAAATTAAACAGCGGTGCTAACGGACGAAGCAGGTCGGCGAACGGGACGAACTCACCAAACACCAACAGATGGTGTTTGCTATAGCTCTGCGTTGCCGGGTAGGTATAACCGTTTTCGCCATTCTCACCTAAGGTAATGACATTGTTGTAGAACTGCCCATCATCGGTTTGGTCGAGGACGCCTGTGATCAATGCGGTGTGATTATTGATGGCGGCAGCATCCAGACGATGCAAGAAATCGGGCAAATCGCGCTCTAGGGCTGGTATTGCTGCTTCAGGCCATATGACGATGTCTGCATCCCAGTTTTGGCGAGTCATGTCTTGGTAGCTTAATAGCGTTGGCCAGCGTTGACTTGGCAGCCATTTCAGTTCCTGTGGGACATTACCTTGTACCATGGCCACGTCGACGTCTTTGCCCGTTTCCTGTACCCAGTTAATCTGACTTGATAGCGTGCCCACAATGGCAACCACTAAAGCGGGCAGTAAAGCTGACGCTTTGCGTGTGATGACCGTGATGGCGACGGAGCCAGAAATGATGAGCAGGGCAAGCGTGATACCTTGTACGCCAAACATTGGCGCAAAAGAAGCCAGTGGCCCATCAATTTGGCTATAACCCGGCCATAGCCAAGGAAAGCCCGTGAGGAACCAGCCTCGGAACCAATCGATAAGCAGCCACAGTGAGGGTGCGAACAATAAGTAGGAAATCGAAAGAGGCAGTTTGATACGTTGAAGGATAAATGCGAACAACGCAGGATACAGCGACAGGAACATCACCAGCAATGCGATGAGGCTTAACCCGACTGCGGTTGGCAGTCCGCCGAAGTTGGCGATGACGACGTATACCCAGCCGATGCCTGTACCAAATTGGCCCAGACCCCAACTGAAACCGATTAGTGCGGCACGTTTAGGCGATTGCCCATAGAGGAGCAATAATAGGGAAACCAAGGAAACCAGCATGGCTGGCCAGAATGAGTATGGCGCGAAGGCCAACGTGGCGAGTGCGCCAGAAAAAGCGGCCCCGAAGATCCGCATGAATACTTGGGGCCGCTTTAAAGTTTGTATAGCTAGCATTTGACGTTTAAGCCGTTTCTTCCTCTGCAGTAGTATCCGGAATAGTAACCTGCAATTGGATGATACGTCGACTGTCAGCTGCAGTGACTTTGAAATGGAAGTTTTCGATGTCCACTTCTTCGCCACGTGCAGGCAAATGACCGAAGCTGGTCATGACTAGACCGCCAATCGTGTCAATGTCGTCGTCATTGAAATGAGAACCGAATTTCTCATTGAAGTCCTCCAGCGTGGTCAGTGCTTTCACCGCAAAGGTGTGCTTGCTGAGCTGACGGATTTCTTGCTCTTCTTCATCGTCGTATTCATCTTCGATGTCGCCAACGATTTCCTCAAGAATATCTTCAATGGTTACCACGCCAGACACGCCGCCGAATTCGTCGACAACGATCGCCATGTGGTAGCGTTCTTCCTGAAATTCTTTCAGTAGACGGTCAACACGCTTGCTTTCCGGCACTACGACTGCAGGGCGGATTACTTTGTCGATGTCGAATGGTTCGCTGTTCGCCATTAAATAGCGCAGCAAATCTTTTGCTAGCAGAATGCCTTCAACATGGTCTTTGTCGTCGCTGATCACAGGGTAGCGTGAGTGCTGCGCGTCATTGATAATCGTGATGATTTCTTCAAGAGGCTGTGAGCGTTCGATGGTCACCATCTGCGAACGCGGAATCATGATGTCTCGAATGCGCATTTCAGAAATCTGCATAACGCCTTCAAGCATATCCCGTGTATCGTGGTCGATCAGATCGTTCTGTTCCGAGTCACGGAATACATCTACCAGTTCCTGACGGTCTTTCGGCTCACCCTGAAAGAACTGTCCTAAACGTTCGAAGAAGGTCTTTCTACTCGGACCTTCAGAGCTTTGTGAGTTGTCTTCGTTCATTGTCTCAATTTTTACAACGTTGATATTAGATAAAGTCGGCTGCGTAAGGGTTATCAAAGCCCAGCGCATTCATAATGGAAATCTCTAGAGATTCCATTTCTTCCGCTTCTTCATCGTCAATATGGTCATAACCTAGCAGATGGAGACTGCCATGTACAACCATGTGCGCCCAATGGGCAAACAGGTCTTTATTCTGTTCTTGTGCTTCATTTTCCACAACTTGGCGGCAAATTACCAAGTCGCCTAGCAGATCTAACTCTACACCAGGAGGAGCTTCGAATGGAAATGACAAAACGTTAGTCGGTTTGTCTTTACCGCGATAGTCACGGTTAAGCGACTGACTTTCGAATTCGTCAACGATTCGGATTGTCACTTCCGCTTGCTCGCGGAAGGACTTTACAGCCTGCTCGAACCAGCTTTGTAGCTGTGCTTCGGACGGCAGATTATCAGTGTTTTGTGTCGCGATTTGAAGATCAACGAAATATTGCATTTAAGATTGCTTCTCTTCTGTGTGTACAGTGGTGCTCATTGCGGCTTCTCTTTCTAGTCGACGACGCTCTTCAGCATGTTTACGTGCTTTGGCGTCTTCCGCTTCCCAAGCTTCATAAGCAAGGACAATACGGGCAACCACAGGGTGTCGAACCACATCATCAGCTTGGAAGAAATTGAAGCTAATTTCGTTCACATCTGCTAACACTTCAATGGCGTGGCGTAGGCCAGACTTTGCGTTGCGGGGCAAGTCGATTTGGGTTACGTCACCAGTGATCACGGCGCGGCTGTTAAAACCGATACGGGTCAGGAACATCTTCATCTGTTCGACAGTGGTGTTCTGACTTTCATCCAAAATGATGAAGGCATCATTGAGTGTGCGACCACGCATGTAAGCCAGTGGTGCCACTTCAATGACATTACGTTCAATCAGTTTTTCTACGCGCTCAAAACCCAGCATTTCAAACAGGGCGTCGTAAAGAGGGCGAAGGTAGGGGTCAACCTTTTGGCTCAAGTCACCAGGCAGAAAACCGAGCTTTTCTCCCGCTTCGACCGCAGGGCGCGTAAGCAGAATGCGACGGATTTCCTGACGTTCCAGTGCATCAACCGCTGCGGCAACAGCCAGATAGGTCTTACCGGTACCTGCAGGACCAATACCAAAGGTGATGTCATGCGTCACCATATTGGCAATGTATTGTGCCTGATTGGGTGTGCGCGGTTTAATGACGCCTTTCTTGGTCTTGATGTTGATCTCTTTGCCGTAAGGGATCGTTGACTCGACATTTTGCTCTAAGACGCCGCTTTCTTTGATCGCCAAATGGACCTGATCCGGTTCAATATCCGGATAACGGTTTTTGACGGGGGCAGTGTCAACGTAAAGCGTTTTGAGGATGTCGATTGCAGCAGTGGCCGTGTGAGGCTTGCCAACAACAGAGAATTCGTGACTACGATGGTTGATTTCCACACCCAAACGGCGTTCGAGATGCTTGATGTTGTCATCAAACGGGCCGCACAGGCTGGCAAGGCGTGAATTATCAGCTGGTTCCAGTGATACTTCCAAAGTAATGATTTTGTTCAACGCTGTCCTCGCAAGTGCTATCGGCGCTTGTATCTCGCGCCGATAACGGTGATTTCCCCTGCGTCATTGCAGGGCTTGGGATGGCTAAATGGCCTCCGTATTATTACGGAGTATACACGCCTACGCCAAGATCATCTTCTTTGCGTGTTTTTGCCATCATCTCTGCAGGTGACACCGCCACGCGCAGGTTCATTTCTTTTTCAGTGCGAATCAGTTCACCGCGCAGTGAGTTGGTAAGCACGTCTGTGATTTTCACGTCTACGAATTGACCGATCAAATCAACAGAACCTTCAAAGTTCACCACGCGGTTGTTTTCAGTACGGCCGCGCAGTTCCATCAGGTTCTTCTTCGATGGACCTTCTACCAAAATACGCTGTTCAGTACCCGCCATTTGGCGTGAGTAGATCATCGACTGGGCGTTGATTTGCTGTTGCAGCTCGTACAGACGCTCTTTCTTCACTTGCTCTGGTGTATCGTCTGGGAAATCAGCCGCTGGCGTACCCGGACGTGGAGAGAAAATAAAGCTAAAGCTCATGTCGAAGTTGATATCACGGATCAGCTTCATGGTTGCTTGGAAATCGGCGTCTTCTTCACCTGGGAATCCAACAATGAAGTCAGAGCTCATGGCAATATCAGGACGCACAGCACGCAGCTTGCGGATTTTCGACTTGTACTCAATCGCCGTATGTGGGCGTTTCATCAGTGTCAGAATACGGTCTGAACCACTTTGCACTGGCAAGTGCAAATGACTAACCAACTCTGGCGTATCACTGTAGACTTCAATGATGTCATCAGTGAATTCAATTGGGTGGCTGGTGGTATAGCGAATACGGTCGATGCCGTCAATCGCAGCTACATAGCGCAGCAATTCAGCAAACGTACATACGTCGCCTTCATGCGTGTCACCACGGTAGGCATTTACGTTTTGACCCAGCAAGTTTACTTCACGCACGCCTTGCTCTGCGAGCTGAGCAATTTCGTAAAGTACGTCATCCAACGGACGGCTTACTTCTTCACCACGGGTATAAGGCACGACGCAGTAGGTACAGTACTTCGAACAGCCTTCCATGATGGAAACAAATGCTGTTGGGCCTTCGGCGCGCGGCTCAGGCAATGCATCGAATTTTTCGATCTCTGGGAAAGAAATGTCCATGACAGGACCATGATCTTGCTGAGACTGTTTGATCATCTGTGGCAGACGGTGCAACGTCTGTGGGCCAAAGATCACATCAACATACGGTGCGCGTTCACGAATGTGGTCGCCTTCCTGCGTTGCTACACAGCCACCTACGCCAATTACAAGGCCAGGCTTTTGATCCTTCAGGTTTTTCCAGCGACCTAGCTGGTGGAACACTTTTTCCTGAGCCTTTTCGCGGATTGAACAGGTATTAAGAAGCAGTACATCCGCTTCTTCTGGCTCCTCGGTTAGCTCGTAGCCACCGGCCGCGTTAAGAAGATCCGCCATTTTTGATGAATCGTATTCGTTCATCTGGCAGCCCCAGGTTTTGATCAGCAGTTTCTTAGCCATGTAACTTATTGCTCATGTTAATGTTTTATATCTTTCGGTTGAGCGAGATATCAAAGGAGCAGGCTGTCTAGCACCGACTCATCTCAACCGAAAATCACTATTCTGTGTATCCCACCACCCTGCTTAAGCTGGGCTGGGCTCTGATAAGCCGCGTATTGTACTGCTTTAGTCATTCTGTGACCAGATCGCGTTCCCCCCAAATTTTTAGTGGAATTGTTCCTGAGATTTTTGCAGTTCTTGTACTAACGTGCTGCCTTACAGGTAGAATGATGTCAGCTTATAAAGAGATTGTGTTATGAAACAATTCGATATTATTGTCGTGGGCGGTGGCATGGTAGGTGCTGCGGCCGCATTGGGCCTTGCTAAGCAAGGAAAGCGCGTCGCAATGGTTGAGCGCAATGCGCCAGTGGCTTATTCACCTGAACAGCCCATGGATTTGCGTGTTTCCGCGATTTCTCCTGCATCAATCGCCCTACTTAAATCCCTAAAAGTCTGGAACGATGTCGAAAAGATGCGTCTTTGTCCTTATCGCAGACTTGAAACTTGGGAGCATCCTGAGTGCCGCATACGATTTAGTGCTGAGGATATGAACCTGTCTGAGCTTGGGTATATTGTCGAAAATCGAGTTCTGCAGCTGGCCCTTTGGAAGGGCTGCGAAGCACAGGCAAACCTAGAGGTCATTTGCCCGGGTAATATCGTTGCCATGCTGGCTGATGAAACCGGTCATGTGGTAGAGCTGGAAAATGGCGAGATGCTTCATGGCAAATGGCTGCTAGGTGCCGATGGCGCGAACTCTCGCGTGCGTGATTACGGCAAAATCGGTGTGACGGCGTGGGATTATCGTCAGCACTGCATGTTAGTGAACGTTAACACTGCGCTTCCTCAACAAGACATCACTTGGCAATGGTTTACGCCAGATGGCCCGCGCTCTTTCTTGCCGTTACCGGGACATCAAGGGTCATTGGTCTGGTATGACAGCCCAGCGCGCATCAAGCAGCTTTGCGGTATGTCACCTGAAGCGTTGCGTGAAGAAATTCTGAAACACTTCCCGAAAGAGTTAGGGGACATTGACGTCATCGGGCAAGGGGCCTTTCCATTGACTCGTCGTCATGCTCAGCGTTACTACCGAAATAACGTCGTGCTGCTCGGCGATGCTGCGCACACCATCAACCCACTGGCAGGGCAGGGTGTGAACCTTGGCTTTAAAGATGTCGATGCATTACTGGACGTCGTGGCGGATGCTGGCGTTGAATGGCTGGATGATGCCGTATTGAAAGCCTACGAACGCAAGCGCAAACCAGATAATCTTGTGATGCAAACTGGTATGGACGTGTTCTATGGTGGTTTTAGCAATGATATTGCACCGCTCAAATTGCTGCGTAACGTTGGATTAAAGGTGGCTGAGAACAGTGGGCCTATTAAGCAGCAGGTGCTTAAGTACGCAATGGGGCTTTAGCATCCTTCTTACTTGCCAAAATGGCGACTTGCCTAATGCTTATCGCCATTTATCCTGCGTCAGAAATGTCGCTAAATCTTATTTTGGCGCAACTGTTAGGTTCCGCATAAGGTCCTTAGCACGCGTTCTTGTGGTTCTGGGGCGGCTTGCAGGTCGCGATTCTGTTGTGATACTTCATACGGCGTCTTCAACGCTTCTGCTAAACGATGGAAGAGGGTGAAGTCATTTCGCTCCATGGCATCGTCTATGGCTTTCTCTACCTGATGGTTTCTCGCAATCAAAGCCGAGTTGGCTTGTCGCATCGCTTTAACGGCTTCTTCACTGCTATCTCGCACTTGTTTCCACTGAGATAACCATGCTTGGCCGACATCAGGTGTCGAAAACAGCAACAGCAATTCAGCGTCACTTTCACCTATCGCATGGCGAGTCAGCGCATCAAAGAACAGCGTAAAGTCGATACCTTCGCGTTCGAGGGTGGGAAGCGCGCTGTTAATCAAATCTTTCGCTAATTCGTTGTCTGACGTGATGCCGAGCTTGGCTTTTAGCCCTTGCTGGAAAGTTTCTTGGAAGGTGGATACGTAAGTCTGCAACCGCGCTTCCGCAATCTTGATGGCTTGCTCTGAATCGCTGTCGAACAAAGGCAGCAAGGTTTCCGCCAAGCGCGAAAGGTTCCAGTAACCAATATTCGCTTGTTGGTTCCACGCATATCTACTTTCTCTGTCGATAGAGCTAAATACCTTGCTTGCTTTAAATTCGTCCATGAAGGCGCACGGACCAAAATCGATGGTCTCTCCAACCAATGACATATTGTCTGTGTTCATGACGCCGTGAATAAAGCCAACTAACATCCACTGCGCGATAAGGGTAGCTTGCCGGATGCCGATGGCCTCTAGCAGAGCAGGGTATTTATCATCGCGCTCAGAAAGCTCAGGATAATGATATTGAATGAGGTGATCAGCCAGTGCCTTGACGCCAGACTCGCCATTTTTGGCGTAAGCGTACTGAAAGGAGCCAACACGAATGTGGCTCGACGCTGTGCGCGCCTGAATGCCGCCCGCTACCATCTGGTAGTCTCGCATGACGTTTTCGCCTGTACTCAGGATAGCGATCGTGCGAGTGGTTGGAATGCCTAAGCCTGCCATGGCTTCACCCATCAAATATTCGCGTATAACAGCCCCTACGGTTGCTCTTCCATCCCCACCACGAGAATAGGGCGTTCTTCCAGAGCCTTTCAGTTGGACGTCGACGTATTGCTCATCTGAGATTTTGAGTTGGCCTAGCATGTGGGCTCGCCCATCGCCCAGCAACGGAGAGTAATGGCCAAATTGATGTCCGGCATACGCCATTGCAATCGGATTGGAGGCTGAATAGTCGCCGTTTCCTGCTAGGTAGTTAATACCTTCAGCATCTTCAAACCATTCACAATCCAGCCCGTAGCTTTTTAGCAGATCGTGATTAAGTGCCAGAAGAGTGGGAGATTCCACACGCTTTGGCGTTAAGGGCGTGTACATGTCATTTGGCAGATCGAGGTAAATCTGGTTTGAAATCGGGTTTGTCTTACTCACGGTGACCACTTCCTTACTGTCCTTATTAAAGCGTACAGGTATTGGACACTGATGCAACCACGGAGAAAGCAGGGAATAAGCGTTGGAAAAATTTGGCAGGGCAGAAACGAAGAAAGCCCGCCGTTAGGCGAGCTCTCAG
>NZ_JAJUBB010000018.1 GCF_028683135.1 Enterovibrio qingdaonensis | reverse complement strand
ATCTCCCTATTTCTTATTGAGGAACTGGGTAATTGTATGGGAACATAGAATAGATAAATAGAACTTCCAAAAGTGTCTGTCCCTTTTTTCTGCTAAATACAGAATATAAAGGATGGAAAATAGCAAAATCATACAAGTGTCGATAAAAGATACTATCTGCTCAAAAATTACAGTTGAAATGCACTCTCTAGCGTATAAAAAGGAAATATACGTTAGAGAGTATTTTATCCATACATGATCAGGGTATATGAAGCTGTTCGATAGATGAAGATTATCCTACCCACAGCATTTACACAATTATAATACGGAGAGCATGTTTGCCGAGTACTTCAGTTCTTCTAGTATATCAATGCTAATATTAGGATTTGAATAGCTAGGTAAACTTTCGCTGTTACTAATGTGAATCAATATGTCAATGATGATCTTTTCGTCACATTCAATATCCCATGTGTCAATAAGTTTCTTATCTAGAAGTCTTACGTGAAATATTTGCTTTAAAATCAAATACTTATAATAGAATATCCTGATTTTACGTGGTGTTGGATTATTGAGTCTTGAGATTGATTCAATTAACGCAGTCTCTTCTTCTTTTGATATTTCAATTTCTCTTTCTATGTCCAACTTGTTTGTTTTAAGCTCGGAATTCTCAGATGATTTACTCTCGCCATTATCATCCACCGTAATAACGGTTTCGGATGAATAAATAGGCTCTACAATCAATGCATCTTGACTTTCTGACATTCTATTATCAGGAGCATTTAACTCTTTCCGATCATTTTTAACTAAGTTTGATATGTATTCTTTGACTTCGTCTATTTCTAGGTCATTGAGCTTTATACCTATTATGAATATTTTTTCAATGTATTCTTTAAATAAGTTTCTGTCATTATTGTTTAGCTTTTGATATTTATCTTCAATTGAGTTTTTAAGTATTTTCTCATCAATTGCAGTTATGATAATCAGTCTTTTATGAATTTCTGGATTATCAAGGATGATTCGTAGTCCATCAATTAATTTTACTATTTTGCTGGTTTCACACCTATCAATATCATCAACAAATAGGATGACTTTACCATCATTTTCTTTTGGTATCCATGTTTTAAGAAGGTGCTCAATCTCATTCTCTATCTCAGCTTGCATTCCCAAGTAATCAGAATACCCTGGTTTATGAATATATTGCTTGACAATATTCAAAGCTCGATTCTTATTTGTTAGATAGAATAAGAATAACTTTACAATAAAAATTACACTGAATGAGTTTACTATTAGCTTAATTAATTCGGTGCTGCCATTATAAAAATTCCAATAAATAGAAAAAGATATAATGAGAAGAAAACTAAATATAGGTAAATATTTGTGCTTGCTATAATTGAGACTAAATAGTTTTATTGAACTCGACAACCACTTTGGTAAACATTTATGATTTGGGGTTAAGTATGCATTAATTAAGTTTTCATACAAGTACGCCCAAGATTCTTTTGTTTCTTGATACTTCCAAGCTGAAAAATCAACTCGATGGTAACTATTATCGTTAGAACTTATACTTTCCCAAATTTTGTTGAAGAGATACGTTTTTCCGCGTCCCCATTTACCAAAGATACCCACCATCATTCCTGATTCGTCTGGTTTTTTAGTAATTATTGCCGACAAGGATTTAGATATGGACTCTACATTAAACGATGGAGGAGCCTCCTTAATTAATATGGTTTTAGGTATTTTTATTGGATTGTTTCTTTGTCTAGGTATTGAATTATACCAATCAATAATATACTGATAAGACAATGAATTCTTATTGTTTGCTAAGGAAAGTGTTCCTCTAGTGTTAGGGAATTTATCCATATCACTGTTTGCATATTCTAGGACAATAACTTTCCTTCTATATTTGAACCAATCTAAGTTTAGGGTTTCATCCTTATTATCATTTATTTCTTCCAGTTCGCTATTAACTTGTACTAAAGCGACTGGGATGTTTCCTCTTCGAACTAGAACAATATCGTTGATCTTCATCTTTTCGAAATTGATGAAGGAAGGTTCTTGTTTACTTTTGCCTAAACCTATAAGAGCATATTTCTCAAGAAGTTCTTTCTCCTTCCCCCAATTTACGTAATTTGGATGTAGTTGCATATGCCAGAGCTGAATGTTTGAAGCTACGTCGTTCTCTAAAGGGGCGTTAAAATCAGGAGTATGGCTTTGTGATGTAAGGGCTAACAAAGTGTCAGAGATACCTAACACGTCGCCGTCAACATAGACATCGTATGTATAAAATGTATGTAAAACACGGATTACTTCAGAGCTATTTGTTAAGATAGACCCTTTATAATCATATAAGACGAAATGACTGTTGATGTGATGTTGGATTTCTAGAGCTATTGATTCAAGTCTAAAACCTTTATCTTCATACTCTGCAATGGTGTAGTTTGAAGTGTTTTTTACATTTCCTGATTCACGCATGCCAGGAAACACTTCTTTGGAGTAGTGAGGTGGCTCTGAGTTCAGATTGTTCGAGCGTACTTTAAAATCATCTGGGTCATTGTCATCATCTGATAGTTGATCAGCAATTTCGTAAGGGATGCCATCTTCTCCCCATAAGCCATTCTCTCGTCCCCACTCATAATCACCCATACTAAACTTTACCTAAATATATGAAATTGTTTATATAACTCTATTGTATCAAGCATGATCAATACATGGAATTGCTTATTTTTAGCTTGAGATTAGCTATTATGTTCGAGCTTTTAGTTTGTAATTTTTAACTGAACCTTTAAATGGAACGTAGTTACAAAGCGGTAATTTGTGCTTTGAAAGACTCTCTTATGGCTGTCGAGTCGAGTGTGATTCATTGATGGATATCTGATTTTCTATTTTCAACGGAAAAACCTCCATTGAGTCAAAGACTTTGATTCTTATAGGTTTCAGTGTAGATAATTTACAAATCCCTATCTCTCCGTCAAATTAGAAAAGCCCGCTCACAGAGCGGGCTTTTCATATCTAAAACAAATCACTGACTAAGCACTAGCGTCCATTCGCCACACTAGGTTTTGCGCTGTCTCTCAGCTCGGTCGATTCCAACTCTGCCGCGATTTCGCTTTCATGTCGGTGGCTTTTGCCAAGGTTAACAAACAGGCAAAGGATGATCCCTGCGCCTAAGCCCCATGCGGCACCTTTGGTGGCGATGATGGCGGCCATCACGCCTGCAATACCTAAATCATTGACGGTTTTTGATTTCGTCACACCCACGCGGAACGAAACAAAACCCTGAATAAGCAGTGTGGCTGCCAATGCAATGCCCAACACTGGTTTTACCAAGGTGACGATAGGCAGCAAAAAATAGCCGACAAAGGTGCCGTAACGGTAGGAAATAGCACCATTGTTGATGGAGTTCATGGTCTTAGGCCCCAGCTTGAAGCGTTCACAAACTACTACTTGCATGGCTGCCGCAAGCGGGCCGCACAAGGTGATCGTCGGGCCGAAAATACCCATCAGGACATTTCGCATACCAAAGATCATATTGGAACGGTTGGCGTTGTAATCAATCTTCTCATCTGGGCGCTTTTTACTGGCGTCTTCCAACAGACATTTGGCTTGAACAACATCACCAAACAAAATGATGTAGGTAGAAATCACGGCAGGTAAACCCATCACGAACATTTCGAGTGGGGGCCAGCCAAGGCCAAAGATAGTCCAGTTCTGGAACAATTCCCCAAAGGCGAGGGTCGTAAAGCCCCACTCAATTTGAGGCCATGGGATTTCACCCACTAAAGGGCCGACAATAATCGCCAGCAGGATAATCGGTAATGAGCCTAAATCGGCCAGAATCTTGGTGAACTTGTTGGCGTTTCTTTGGCTCTTGAAGTGGCTAGAGAACAATAAATAGAAGCCAACACCGGTACAAACGATGATAGAAATAGGGGCCTGTTCAAAGCGACCACCTTCAACCAATACCGAGTTAACGGCAGCGATGCCCGCACCGATAATAATGCCAGATTTCATGGCATTAGGAATGATAGACGCGACACGCTCTCCCAAGCCTGCAACGCCTAAGAGAATAGAGAGCACACCTAAAGAGATCTGAAACGCGATGAGTGCATGAACACGCTCTACGCCAATATCAAATTGGCCAAGGTAGAGAATGACAATAGGGATTGCGGGTGTTATCCAGCCGGGGATGATCGGGTCACCCAGCAGAATGTGTAAAAAATAGAACAAGCCATTTAAGACGACAATGGTCACTGCGACTTCAAATGGCATTCCTAGATATTCTTGTAGAATCGGAATCATGCCTAGGCACACTGCACAAAGCAGCAGACCTTGCATAAAATCTACTTTTTCAAAGCCTACATGAATGAAGGGTATCCTGAGCTTAAAGGGGCCAGCAGGTATATACGGCTGTTCCTCTCCATGTTCTCTTTTCATGACAAACCTATAAATAAAAAATTCCATATATATCCACTCACAAAACCTGTGTTGGTTGCTGCCATGAAAAAGTAGCTATATATCGAATTTCAGAAACAGGGCACTCGAAACAACCAGAGGGTTTCGAGTGCCGATATAGGTCGATTAGATCGCTTGTTTGTAAAGCTCAATCATATCTTCAAGCGTGGTCTCACGTGGGTTACAAAGCACGTTACCGCTCTTCATCGCGTCTCTTGCCATCTCTTCGATAAGGTCGCTTTTCACGCCGACTTCAGAGAGCGTTCTTGGGATCTTGAGGTCATCGTTCAGCTGTTGGATCTCTTCGATTAACATCTCAGGCGTGAAGTTTTCTACTGGCGCATCACCTTTACGGATGAAGTTGTAAATCACTTCATAGCGGCCTTTGTCAGCCACAGCGTTAAACTTCATCACGGTAGGCAGCAGAATGGAGTTAGCAACACCGTGTGGTACGTGGTAGAAGGCACTCACAGGGTGGCTCATGGCATGCACGTTACCGAGGCGAGCCCACGCAAACGCGATACCCGCAAAGTTGCTGCCGACCATCATGGCGCAAGCGGCATCTTCATCTTCGCGATTGGCAACGAACTTACGCAGGTTGGCACCAATCAGCTGCATCGCTTTCTCTGCCATGGTGTCGGTAAATGGCGATGCATTTTTGGATACGTACGCTTCGATTGCATGAATCAAGGCATCAACACCACACGCGGCTGCAATAGATTCAGGCGCAGTCATGATCAGTTGTGGGTCCAAAATCGCGTATTTTGGTAGGGTCTCGTAACTGACGATAGAGAACTTATAGTTGATCGCTTCATCTGTAATCACAGACGATGCCGTGGCTTCGCTGCCGGTTCCCGCTGTGGTTGGGATTGCGATCATTGGCACGATAGGGCCAGGTACTTTGTTCAGGCCTTCATATTGTTTAATGTCGCCGCCAAATTTCGCAAGAATACCAACGGTTTTGGCAACATCAAGCGGGCTTCCGCCACCTAACGCAACAATGCTGCTCGCACCACATTCTTTGTAAAGTGCTGCCGCTTCGTTGACGATTGTAATCGTTGGGTTAGGTATAACGTCCAAGTAAGAAGTACATTTGATACCACCTGCTTCGATGATCTCTTGCACTTTTTTTACTACGCCAAGGCTTTCAAGTCCGCGGTCAGAAATCAAAAATACGTGGTCTGAATTATTGTTGGTTAGGATCTCAGGTAATTTGTTTAAGCTGCCCAAGCCAAATTCAATATTTTGTGGAATTTTAAAATTAAAGTCTTTCACTGAATGTTCCTCAACAAACAAGTACGCCGATAAGCAGTACTTGTTTGGAATGTAAAAAATATCTGTAGCAACAATTGCTACTTAAAAAGGTTGTGGTGAATTAGCGAGTCTGAAGCTTTTCAACGTTTACTTTACGTTTTTTGAATACGTTGAATGTGTAACCCGCTAGCACGATCGCGGTGCCGATCATTGACATCATTTTGCTGTCAGCCGTCCATGGAATGTTACTTAGCAGCATGTTAGAACCGATGATCAGCAGAACCACGTAAACGATGCGTAGGAATTGTTCGCGGTTGATCTTCTCAAGGAAGCGCATACCGAAGAAGAAGCCAATACCCGCCAGAGGAAGAGCAATCAACAGAGCACTGTTCAATTCGTTGGTGAATGCGCCGTTTTGGTGTTGGTTAAAGAGGTTCCAAGAGTTCAGTACTACCCAAAGCATGGTCATGGTATTACGGAATTTTTTCTTGTCTTTTACTGCTTCCAGTGTGTAAACAGTGATAAGTGGACCACCGATGTTAAACGCGCCGTGCACAATGCCGCCAAGGATCAAACAGCCGTAACGGAAGGTGCGTTTTACAAGTGTGTCAGCCACTTCAACGTCGTCCATTTCTTTGATGACAAGCGGCTTGATGACGTACTTGTGAAGGTTCATCAAGGCAATGATGGTAACCATGGCACCGATGAGCACTTTTGCGGTTTCTGGGCTGATTTGGTAGAACAGATATTGGCCAATCAAAATGCCTGGCGCACATAGAACAACAATCTTACCCAGATCTTTCCATGAGATATCTTTTCTGCCCTTAACGGCTAAATAGTACAAAAAGGGAATAGTAATGGCAGTGCCGTAAGGCACACCCATGGTGGTACCCAGTAAACCGTTGGTCACAGGGGCGGCGATAACGGTACAGCCAAAGCCTGTTGTGCCTTGGATAAAGAAACCAATTACTTGCATTAATCCAACAAGCAAGTAGTCAATTTTAAACGTGAAATCCACGAGAGTGTCTCCAGACGAGGAGGATAGACGTCCTATCCTCCTGGGTTATTGTCGGTTGATTTGCGTGATTAGAAACGTAGCTCGGTACGGTCAATCAAATCGTTCTGTAATGGGAGACCCAGTTCCACGAAGTAAGCACTGTAACCAGCTACGCGTACTAGCATGTCTTTGTACAGCTCTGGGTTCTTCTGAGCTGCGCGCATTTTGTCTGCACTCATGATGTTGAACTGAACGTGCATCCCTTGCTTTGACATGTACTCATCAATGAAGCTGATTAGGATGTCGCGGCCTTCAACGCCAGCGACGGAGTCTTCAGGGAAACGAAGGTTGAGCAGCGTGCCGTTAGTGGCTTTGGCATGGTCAACTTTGGTGACTGAGTTAACTACCGCAGTTGGGCCAGCAAAGTCATGGGAGCCGCCAGCGGTATGTACTGGGCCCATGTTGTCTGAAATTGGCTCTTGGGCTTTGCGGCCATCAAGAGAGGCATTCATAAAGAGACCCATACCCACGTTCGCATTTACTGTGTATACGCCTGGGCTGAATGAGCCACCACGCAGGGTTGGACGACCGGAAATGTTTTTGCAGTAGCATTCAAACATGTATTTGAAGAGCTCATCCGCTTCGTCGATGTCATTGCCGTAGTGAGGGATCTTGGTGCTGTTGACCAGCGCATAAAGCTTGTCGTGGCCTTCCCAGTTGTCACGCAGTGCGGTTAGCAGCTCTTTACCTGTGTATGACTTGTCTTCGAACATCAGTTTTTTGATGGTCGCCAGCGAGTCCGCACAGGTCGCAATACCTGCCGCTTGAGGGCCAATACCGTTGTATTTCACGCCGCCCGCTGTCATGTCACGACCAGATTCGATACAGCCTTCGAAGAATGCTGAGATAAATGGCGTCGGTTTAAGTGCTGCATGCACTTTATCGGTAATGTTTAGCGTGCTGCAGAGTTGGTCGCACCAGAATTCAAATTGCTTATCAACGCTGGCAAGCACGTCTTCAAACGATTGGTACGTTTCAAGGCTTCCCGTATCTGGCCCTAGTTGAAGGTCGGTGTTTGGTCCTGCAACAAGACGACCGTGGTTCAGCACCATTTCCATCATCTTGGCGGCGTTAACGTAACCCGCGTCTTGCCAGCCATGTTCTTTACCCGGAATGGTTGGTTCTACACAACCGACAACGGCGTAATCAAGGGCTTCTTCTTGTGTCATGCCTTTGGCAAGCATGGCTTTAATCGCAGGACCGTCGTTAAACAGTTTCGGGTGGCCGTATCCTGCACGAATACATTCGGTGACTTTGACTTTCAGCTCGTAAGGCGTGTTTTCGTGCATGCGAACACATACCCATGGGTTCATCATGCGGGTATGAACAGATGCCTCAAGCATAAGCATGGTGAGGTCATTCGTCGCATCATTCCCTTTTGTATCAACACCACCAATCGTTAGGCTTTCACCACCGAAACCGCGGCCGTTACGAACGCGCACCGTGCCTTTGTCTTTCAGTTTGGTCGGGTTGTTCATTTTGACGTAGAGCACTTCAATCAGCTCTAGAACGAACTCTTTTGCTACGCCGTTGTTTTTAACGTCCGCCAGGTAAATTGGGTTCAGCCACTGGTCCATACGTCCGTAAGAGATTGAGTGACCATTGCCTTCGATTTGCGTCAGCGTCGTTGCAAAGTTAAACAGCTGAACCGCTTGCCAGAATGTTTGTGGCGCGCCGCCAGCAATCTGGTAACAGTTCTCTGCCATTGCAGCAAGTTCTTGCTTTCTTTTCTCGTCTGACTCGCTTGCCGCCATTTCGTTTGCAAGGTCTGCGTAGCGAGTGATGTATTTTTTCGCCGCGTTTTGTGTGATCAGCGTTGCTTTGTAGTAATCACGTTTAGCGGCACAATCGGCGTCTTTCTTCGACAGTTTCGCCAGTGCCTCTTCTGCTTGCGCGATGACACCATCAAAACCTTCACGCATTAAACGCGCAAAATCCATGGCGAAGTGGCCGATACCGGCAAAATGGTAGTTATTGGTTTGGAAGATCTTCTCGCCAATGTGTGAGCCATTTTTCTGGTCTTGGTCTAGTGTGGCAGTGATCATTTCGTTCACTGTTTTGCCTTTCCAATACGCGCAAAGTTCTAATATTTCAGCACGTTCTTCATCGCTACGAATATAGAATTGGTCGTTGGTGCGCTCTTCAAACGGAGAGTTGGTGATTTCATCAATGATCCAATCGACAGAGAATTCTGGGTAGATAGGGGACGCTTTTGCAGGTGCTGCAATTTCACCAAGAATCAGGTCTTCTTCGTAGATATACAGAGTGGTATTGAGAAGAATGTTTTCGAACGCATAAGCACTTTGCAGAATGCGTGGCGCAACTTCGTGCTTCTTAAATGCTTCGGTGACTAAACGCAGACGCTCTACATCAATCTCATAAGGGCGATCTAAAAAGGTTTGGCGTAAACGGTTAACACGCGGGAAGGGAGACCAATCATCGTGTCCTACTTCATAACCTAGACCATAGACTTTATCAAACGCATCGACGCCGCGAGCAGACGTGGTTTGCTTATTTGCTACAGATTCGTACATGTAACATCCTTATATTTTATCAAATGCAAAAACAAAGATGATTGGGTCAAATATCTTTGTTTTTGTATTTAACGTACGCAGTATTAACGTGATAAGAAAAAGAGCACAGATGCTCTTATTTCTTCTCTGTTATATCGATTTAAATATGTCGATTGAAAATATTATGCGTGAAGGCTATTTCTCTCTTGTCCCAACAACACAATGAATACCTCTGCTGTTGAAGTAATCTGCAATGTTACTTATCTTCTGTTGGAACGCATTCCTTTCAAAAACAACGTCTTCCATTTGGTATGGCAATCCCAATGAGCGATACTTTTCCTCGCCTAGGCGCATAAAGCTCAACAGTTGTAGCGTCCTGACTTTGTTATCTAAATTATTAATAATGAAGTCAGCGGTGGCTTGGATGTTCTTCTCATCATCATTCACATTTGGAATGACGGGAATTCTTAAAATGAATTCAATATTTTCGTGCGCGAGTTTTGTTAGGTTCTCTAAAATTCTCTCGTTATAAACACCGGTATAGGCTTTATGCACATCGGTATCCATGTGTTTAATGTCAGAGATCACTAAATCTGTATGAGGCAGTATTTTTTCAAGTTGAGACCACTTGCCGTAGAAGCTGGATTCCAAACAGGTATGTATCTCTTCTGCTTGGCAGGTTTTAAACAGTTCGGCGACAAAATCCGCTTGGCCGATGGGATCACCGCCAGATACGGTCACACCGCCGCCAGAACGCAGGTAAAACCCTTTGTCTTTACGAATCACTTTCATGCATTCGTCGATAGACATGGTGTTGCCCCATTTTTTGATAGCGTCAGAGGGGCAGGCGTTATGGCACTTCATGCAGTTTGTGCATTTACTGCTGTCGATTTCCGTGAGTTTCTCGTCGACAAACGTCAGCATGCTGCTGTCAGGACAAACATCGATGCAGGCACCACACTTATCTTTACCAATGCATTTAGTCTCATAAATGCCGGGTTGAATATAGTGCTTAAAGCTTTCAGGATTTCCGCACCACTTGCAGCGAAGTGGGCAGCCTTTTAAGAACAACTCAGTACGAATGCCAGGGCCATCATCAATCGTGAACAACTGAATATTGAACACGTTGCCATGCTGTTTATCGTTTAAAGGGTTGTTACATAAGTTCATTTTCAATGGTACATCCATGCATACGTATGCAATGGAATTTAGACGATCGGATTTAGTCGTTTATTGACTTAAATCAGAATTGCATGATTTCCGGTATCACATACCCCTTTAGTGGGACATTTATCACTTTAAATTTAGAGAGTTGCGATATTTTTGAGCGGTGGGTTGAAAATGGATGTGGAAGAACCGTGTTGGGAAAAAACACGGAGCTTTATCAGAATTGGGTTGATGTAAATGCAATGTTGCTGCGTTGTGTTTGTTAGTGTGTTTTTCTGATGCATTGTTCTAAGTCGGCTGACTTTATTTCGCGTCGAGCAATTGATGGGTAGTCGAGTCAAAATGCAGTGAAAGAGAGTGACAAAACGACGCTGACTACCCAAGGGGAATAGATGATGGTGAGCCTTTAAGACGCGCGCTCAACTAAGGTACCTTTAAACAGTATGTAGTTACCTGTTTTTTCATTATTGCCGTTAATACGGCCGAACAGATCCTCAACGGCAGACTTACAAATGATATCCGTCGGTGGTTTTATCGTGGAAAGTTGGTAAGAAGGCCAAGAAGCCATAGGAATATCATCGACACCGATAATTTTATACCCTCCTTGATTATGCATTTTTAGACCTTCAATAAAGCCAATACCAATAATGTCGTTTGCACAAAAAACGGCATCAACCTTATGGGAGCTGTTTATCAATTGTTCAGCGGCTTGCATACCAGATTCGATATCGAATGACGCTGATATTCTGATCGGTTCGGCTAAACCTAACTCAAGCGTTCTGCGATGAAATGCGTTCCAACGAAGCTCACAGGTCATTGATCCGCCTTCGCTACCTACAAATGCAAATGACGAACAGCCTTTTTTGAAAAAGTAGTCTGCAGCTTGGTTGCCGGCATCATCATTATCGAGGCCGACACTGTTGGCTCGGAAGCCATCTATGTAACGGTTAATAAAACTTAAACAAACACCGTATTGTTCGCACTGTTCAATAACATTACTGCTCAAACGGCTGGTCGCAATAATCAAACCATCAACTTGATACTCAAACGCCCTTTGAATGGCGGAATCGAGATCGCCGTTGGAGATAGGGCAGAGAATGGCATGTCCACCTTTCGCCTGTATTTCTGATGCCAGCATACGCGCTTGCAAGTCGTACATAGGGTTGGCACTGCTGTCCAATGCGATGGCGATTAAACCGGAACGATTGGAAATCAGGCTGCGAGCTAATGCATTAGGTTTGTAGCCCAACTTCGCTGCACCTTCCAAAATATAGGTCCGCTTTTCATCGCTGATGCTGGCCTTAGGGTTAAAGGCTCGAGATACCATCGATTGGGAAACGCCGAGATGTTTGGCGATATCATTGGAAGTCAGGTTGGGCTTTTTCATGAATGCTTACTGCTTAAGTCTATGTATTGCTTATTGATTCGCAATTTGTGGCGTAATTTTATGCCTTATTAATCCCTACATCAATCATTGTCATGTCTATGAAGAAATAGCGTGGATTGATTCGCTGTCCTGTTTCTACGGGGCATGATGCCGTATTTTAGCGTATCCACTGACGTGTTTGTCCTACCTATTCCGGTGACATCTAAGCAACGGACAATGTTTTTTCCTCTACTTGGTCAGGGTTATTGACAAAATCTTGTGCCAACTCCTCCACGCGCTCTTCAAATGCGCGGAACATAGAAGAACTCCATTCGGACAAGTAGTATTCCGTCCCGTCTAAAAGTGCCCGCGCTGCGTTTAGGCGTTCAGGAAATTTGAACTCAAAACAAGAGACGAAAATGAAAGCGTCTTGCCTTTCTGATAAGCGCGTTAAGGTATTATGTAATCCGTTTGATTGGGCATCATACAGCGTGACGTCAACGTTTCTGTTTTCAAACATCGAAACCCTTGCGGCTTCAGTGCGCTTGGTAAACACCTCTAAAGAAATATCGAACGCAGAGCATGCTTTAATGAATGCCTCGACGTCACCAGCCACAAAGTAGTCATTAAGCACTAAGCAGACTTTTTTGTTCTTAATAGCCAATGAGAGTGCAGGTTTCATTGCATCAAAGCGTTCGAAGTGTTGGTAGGAGAGCGCATTCGGTGTGGTGTTGATTTTCCACATACGCTCTGACGGAACGCCCGTGATGTGGGAGTACGCTGCCGCTTCAATTTTTGGCCACATCTTGTCGACCTTAAACTGGGAACCAAAAATAGAAACGAGGTTTTTCTTTTCATCCATGACGTCTGAAATATCAATATTACAAACGCTGGTGTCGCCGTAAGGGAAAAGGTTAGCGTGAAGCTTTTCCGTAAACGCCTTTCCTGCATCATACCCATAGGGCTGGTCTTCGAAGAAATAGATATCCGCCGTTTCTAAAAGCTCTGGGTGTTGATTAAGCATCAATACCGCAGCGTTGCGGATGTTGTGATGATCGGCATGAAGCCCTGTTGCGAGCGGTAACCAGAGTTCGGTTGGTTTGAGCTCGGAAATGTTGGCATAAAGGTGCTCGGCAAGGTACGAAAGTTCTGATTCAGGGAAGAGGTCGCGGCAGTCTGGTTGGTTCCATCGAATAGGTTGATCGGTCATACCCATCGTTTTATGTGCTGCGCCCATCATTGCGGCAGAAATACGGGCTTCACGTTCTCTTCGACTTGATATGTAGTCGCGTTTTCCGCGTGTTTTCTCTGAATAACTGGTGTAGTCCGTGTATTGGATGGCGGTCAATATGGTGGTGCGCTGCTTTCCGCGTCGCTTGATAAGGGCTCCGCCCACAGACAATGCTGCATCATCAATGTGAGGCTCTAACACGACCAGATGTTTGTCGTCCTCGACCGCCGTATTTGCATCAATACGAGGGTAAGCGTGTACCAATCCGAGTTGAAGCCATTGCTTTAAAATGGGCTCGCACGATGGGTATTTTTTCAGGAGGTCATCAAAAGAGCATGGCGCATCTAATTCAACAAATAGGGAGTGCCAAGGACCGAGCTGGCAAACAGGTTTCTTTGAACGATGATACGAGCCCAGTGTGTAGTAAACGTCATTATTGTCTATTTCAAAGTTTGGATTTCTGATGAAACATAATTGACGTTTTGTTGAATTCTTCATTATCTAACCAATGACCTAGCTGTATTTGTATATTTGATTATTTTTTATTAAATAAATTGCGTTGGTGATGAAGTGCATCACCATGCAAAATCGATAAAGGTATCCCCGTCATTCCCATACCGAATATTGTTTTCGTCTATTAACTGCTTTAATCGGTGATGCTCAGGGTGTGAAGGGTGGTGAATTGCCTCATCCTCAAATGTTCCATTAATCGAATATGCGGACTGTGCCCAAGCCTGAAGAGGATTGATAATAATGGTGTCTGCCTTGAGTTCTTTACCGAGTTGAATGAATACTGGTATTTCATGGTAATTACTTTTTCGATAAATCATGACGATGGAGATAGATTCCAATTCTCCGTTCTCGAGCAATTCTCTGACAAAATACATGTTTTCCATCAAGGTTTGGAAAGAGTCTCCCCTGACAACCTCGTAAGTGGATTCAGTAGCCGCGTCAATTGAGATACAGGCATGAATTTTCTTTGCTCTGAACGTAGGGTGAATGCGGTACCAGTTTTTTCGGTTCCAGAGAACGGCATTCGATCTGAATTTAATTTCTTTTAGGTTTGGGAAGTCGCTGACCGGAAAGTCTCGAAGAAATTTGTTATACCATTTGCTCGCAAACACATCACCGGAACCATCTAACTCTAGGAACTCGATGCCAGGGGTTATGCTTCTCAAATTGCCATAGAGTGTATCCAGCCGTTCAGTGCCAGATTTGTCGATAAACAGGGCGTCGCGACATGAAGGACACTTGAGGTTGCAACTCGGGTCAATGCCCAAATACAAACGGGTCGGCATCCCTGTTAACGTCCCATCAAACGTGTCAGGGCTATCAGAAAACGAGGAATAATTACTTTTTGATAAGTGCTCATCACAACGAATTTCTTCAAGCGTATGCAGCAGTAATCTGGCTTCAGGGCTTTGCTTGTTTGCCAATGCTGAGCAAGATTTTTCGTTACAGTAGCGCAGACTTCCGTCTGTGAAGGACTGACGAAACGTTTTGTAAACTTCGTTGTTCCAAATGCGCTTAGCATCTTCGCTAAAGAGGTTCCCAGCAACAGGGGACATGTTCTTAATATGGGAGCCACAACAGAGGTTCACGTTTCCTAGTTCATCGACTAAAACCTGATTAAAAGGAATGGTGCAAAGGATTGGATTTACAGCAGTAATATCTCGGATATCAATGTTATTTTCGAGCATGTTCACTGTTTCATTCTCTAGCCATAGAGGTTGAAAGGGATATTTAGATTCTGCTGTTTATGAAAACGCAGTTCTAAACGTATTTATATTTTGGTGAATATGCTATTGGCTTTTTTCTGGCGTAGGAATTGTGACACTGTCATTTTGCGACACATAAAGCGAAGGGTTAAAGCGTGGCTTTCAATAATGCTGTCAATTAATTGTTGAATAATGTAATGAATATGGCGGATTTCCTTTTTAAAACTGATTGATTCTATGAAATGCATCGATACTTATTGGAAATGCTCGCAAACGTTTGAGGTTAAATTCGATGGTCGTCGAGTTTTTCGGAATCTGAAATTAGAGTGACATCAATACGGAATGTCACTCATTATTCTTTTGTAGCTAATACAGTTTTTTCACCGGCTCCCATTTCCCCTCATTATCTCTCGATCTCACCGACGCATACACAAACGCCATACCTTGCGCACCGTTTTCGACGGTGGGGTTGGTGAGTGAAAGCGGGTCAGGGGCATTGCCGGAAATGTCATCAACAATGTTTGATGCAAAATCATAGTAAAGGTTGGCAAAGGCTTCGGGGTTCTCACCATCAAAAAATCTACGATTTATACTTTTCTTGGCTGTACTGCATATTCCTTTTTCTGAATAAATACACATAACTGGACATATGATGTATCCTTGCAAAGAAATCATGTCACACAAGAGAAGGTAAGATGAAAACAAAGCCTGTATCTGAAACGCTTGCGGAAGAGATTGCGAATCTCATCGTTTCTGGTCGCTATGGTACGGATGATCAATTACCCGGTGAAAATGAGATAGCCCGTCAGTTCGACAAATCCAGAACGACAGTGCGTTCGGCACTGCAAAGTCTGGCTTCAAAAGGAATGCTTATCATCCAACCGAAAAAACGAACAACCATTGCGGCTATTGAAAATTGGAACTGGTTGGACGGTGATGTATTGCGCTGGACAGCCCAAGTAAAAAGTAGTGATCGCATATTGCGAGACTTGATTGCGACACGTCTGATTTTTGAACCAAATATTGCTGCGTTGGCTGCACTAAATGCAACAAGCCGTGACTTGGCTGAGATTGAGGCTGGTTATGAAATCATGCGTGATGCCAAGGAAGAGATGAACCGTGACAAATTTAATCAAGGTGATATTCGTTTCCATAACGCGATTATTCGTGCCTCACATAACCCGTTTCTTTTAGCATTAGGAGACATGCTTGCCGCCACAATGGAGCTTTCATTTTCCAATACCTTGGAAGAGGATGTGAGTCTAAGTGGCCCCGCACTACAAGAGCACTGGGACGTCCTCGATGCAATCCGAATGCGGGACGCAGCAACTGCCCGAAACTGTATGCGTGAGATGGTGTTGGCGTCTATGCGTAAAGTGCTCAACGATCAGCCTGATTACGTAAATTTAATCCCGTAATAGATTTTAGGTTTTGATCACACACAAAGGGTAAAAAAGTACCTATCATGCTTGTCATACAAGATAGGAATGTATGTATGACAAATATGAGTCTTAAAGCAAGTTGGGTCGCGGTAGATTGGGGAACATCCAATTTTCGTGCATTCCTGATGACGCCAGAAGGTCAAACTATCGACAAGCTGACGGCATCTTGCGGGTTGCTTGCCGTGCCCAACGGCCAATTCTCTGACACCTTTCAACAACTTGTTAGCCCTTGGGCTGACTCCATCAACTCGTTGTCAGTTCTTTTTGCTGGCATGGTAGGTTCCCAGCAAGGTTGGCGTGATGTGCCATACGTATCGCTGCCAGTCTCTCCCGACGCACTAATTCAGAACATGGCCGACGTGACGTTGCCATGGGGCAAAAAGGGTTGGATTGTTCCGGGTGCAACGGGAGATAACGATTTTGACCTGCCAGATGTGATGCGTGGTGAAGAAGTGCAGTTGATGGGTCTAGTAAGTCTTACTGATAACTGTGTTACACACGCCATTCTGCCGGGCACGCACAGCAAACACGTTCACGTTAAGTCCGGTGAACTGACCCATTTTCAAACCTATATGACTGGTGAGTTGTTCTCAGTACTCAAACAACACTCGATTTTAGGTCGCCAACTGCCCGAGCAACAGCATTGTGATACGAGCTACTTGTTGGGGGTGGATGCAGGTCGCAAGGGCGCGTTGAGCTCAGTACTGTTTTCTGCCCGTACACAGCGACTCTTCAACCATGTCGCACCTGAGAATGTAGAGAGCTACCTGTCTGGTGTGCTGATCGGTGCTGAACTCGGCACTCTCAATGAAGACGGGCCTATCTATCTCGTTGGCGATGAAAAACTCTGCCAACGTTACCTTCTTGCCATCGAGCATTTGGATCTGCAAGGAAAGATAATGTCTGGCGACGAATGCTTCCTCGCTGGCATGACCACCATTTATCAGCAAAGTAGGAATCGCTGCCATGTCGCCTGAACAATTTATCGACAGTGAATCGTTCAAGTCTCTGCCTCTTGTCGCCATTCTGCGTGGTATTACGCCCGCAGAAGTGCTCCCGGTGGCGGAGGCATTAATCAATGAAGGGTACACGCTTATCGAAGTACCGCTAAATAGTCCTGATGCACTTACCAGCATTCGCTTATTAGTAGAAAAATTTGGCAACCAAGCCTTAGTCGGGGCGGGAACCGTTACCACGGTATCACTGTTGGATGAAGTGCTTGCCACTGGCGCTCGCCTGATCGTCACACCGAACATGAACCCTGACGTCATTAAACGCGCTGCCGAGCATGGTTGTGTGACATTGCCGGGAGTAATGACGCCAACAGAAGCATTTGAAGCACTAGCGTGTGGGGCGAGTGGATTGAAGTTTTTCCCAGCAGATTCTATTGAACCTCGTTACATCAAAGCACTGAGAGCTGTGTTACCGAAAGGCGTAGCTTGCTTCCCTGTTGGGGGAGTCAATGCAGATCCTGCTCAAATGCGTGAATTTAGACAGGCTGGCGCGTCTGGCTTTGGTTTAGGTTCCGGCCTATATAAACCGGGAAACACTGTAGAAGAAATAATAACAATAGCCCGTCAATATCGTGAAGCATGGGCGAATTCCAATAATTAATATGCTCAAGGAAGCGTGAAATGAAAAAGACCCTTACCTCAATAATTGTATCAATGGCTTTATTTGGACTCACCGGATGTGGTGAAAGCGGCGATGACGTAAAGGTGATGAAAGTGGGCATTGGTGTTCCAGAATCACACTTTGAATTTAAAGCGATGAAGTCTTTTGAGGCATTTGTAGAAGAACAAACGCAAGGCAAATTAGACGTTCAAATATATGCAAGTAACCAACTTGGTAATGACCAAGAAGTTTTGGAGTCAATTAAACTTAACACGGTACAAATGAACCTTCCTGCACCTGCAGTAATGGGAAATATTGTTAAAGAGTTTAATATTCTCGAGCTACCATTTATTTTCCCAACCGAAGATATTGCAAACCAAGTTGTTGACGGTCAATGGGGTAAAGACCTTTTGGGTAAACTCGAAAATGCGGGCTACGTAGGTTTAGGTTACGGTAACTTTGGTTTCCGCCATGTCACCAACAGCATCAAACCGATTACGCAGCTGAGCGACTTTGAAGGTTTGAAACTTAGAACTATGCAAAACCGCTCACACTTGGATGCGTTCCGAGCGCTAGGTTCAAACCCAACGCCAATGCCGTTCTCCGAGCTGTTCTCATCTCTACAGTTGGGCACAGTGGATGGTCAAGAAAACCCATTCACTAATATTTATTCTCAACGCCTGTTTGAAGTGCAGCCTTACGCGTCAGACACTGGCCACGTGTATAGCTGGGTTGTCTTTGTTGTTGGTAAGAAGTTCTATGATGGCCTGACACCTGAGTATCAGAAAATTTTGCAGCAAGGCGCAGATATCGTGAAAGAAGAGATGCGATCAGCGGTGCGCATTCAGGATGAAGAGTCACTGCAAAAAATGATCGAAGCTGGCGTTGAGTTCCATCAATTAACGGACGCAGCGAAAGAAGAAATTCGTGAAGCAGTTGCACCTGTTGTGAAAAAACATGGTGACCAAATAGATCCTGCATTCTTCTCAGAACTACAAAAAGAAGTAAACAAACTTTCTTAATTAATAAAGGGGCTGGCCCAGGCCCCTTTTTATTTAAACATCCAATATTCGAGATTAGCTATGTCTAGATTGCAAAAGATCTTTTCTGACGAATTCGAAGAGTACTTAAGTGTTGCGTTATTTTTGGCGCTAATTGTTTTATGTCTTCTTCAAATATTATTCCGTTTTGTTTTTAACTTTTCGTTATCTTGGACGGAAGAGTTGGCGAGATACGTATTTATTGCCCTTGTTTATGCTGCCTCTTCCCTAGCGGTTATTAAAGGTGCGCACGTTCGTGTTGAAATCATCGACAACTTTGTAAAAGGCAAGGCGAAATATTATTTAGACCAAGTCATTGAAGCCTCTTGGTGTGCTTTCATGATTTATATCGGTGCATACGGCGTTGAAATCACGTTAGAAGCATTGCGTGTGTCTCAAGTGACGCCTGCGCTTGAGTGGCAGATTGGCTGGGTATACATGATTGTGCCTGTGTTCTTCTTCCTTATATCTCTGCGCTTGATTCAGCGCATGTACCAACGTTTTCAGAATAAAGACGTGCTTTGCACTAGCCAAACCGATATGGAGGCTCAGTAATGGTATCTTTCGGAATAACGATGCTGATCTTCGTTGCGTTGCTCTTCGTGGGCATGCCAATCGCAATTTGTATCGGTATGTCGACGCTTGCAGCGTTGTTAATGAATGACATTTCTGGCGGTTTTATTGCCCAAATTTCATTCTCAGGCTTGGACTCATTCACTTACCTCGCAATCCCAATGTTTATCATGGCAGGCTTTGTCATGGAAACAGGTGGCCTGTCGCGCCGTATCGTAGGTTTCGCATCAACCTTGGTAGGTCGTACGACAGGTGGCTTGGGCATTGTTACTGTTATCGCGTGTATGTTCTTTGCAGCGATTTCAGGGTCATCGCCAGCCACCGTTGCTGCTATCGGCTCAATGATGGTGCCGTCGATGATAGAAAAAGGTTACAACCGCCACTTCGCGGGTGCGTTGACGGCGTCGGCTGGTTCGCTCGGTATCTTGATCCCACCTTCTATTCCAATGATTATCTACGCGGTGACGGCGGAGATTTCCATCGGTGATATGTTCCTGTCAGGCTTTATTCCAGGCGGTATGGTTGGTCTGGGTCTGATCTTAACCGTATATCTCATTGCGAAAAAACGCGGCTATGTCGGTATGGCCGAGAAGTTTGACAGCAAAAAGGTCTGGGCCGCATTTTACGATGCGAAATGGGCATTGCTGACACCTGTTATTATTCTTGGCGGCATTTACTCTGGCGTATTTACGGCGACGGAAGCTGCCTGTATCACGGTTATCTACACCCTCATTGTCAGCCTGTTTGTTCATAAAGAAATCACGCTGAAAGACATTCGTCCTATCATCGTGAAATCGGCCATCACCACAGGTTGTGTCATCATCATCCTTGGTTTTGCTACGGCCTTTGCCCGCTACCTGACCATGAGCCAAATCCCGCAAATGATCGGTGAGGCGATTCTTCAGGTAACCGACAACCCGACGATCATTTTGTTGATATTCGTTGCCTTAATTATGTTTACGGGTCTGTTCATCGAAACGGCTGCACAGATTCTGATTTATACCCCGTTGTTCCTGCCTATTCTGGTGGACCTCGGTATCAGCCCTTACCACTTCGGTATCATTCTGATTGTGGGTACTGAGCTGGCACTTATCACACCGCCAGTTGGCGTAAACCTGTTCGTTGCAAAAGGCATCACAGGCTCCTCGATGGTGCAGCTCTCCCGGGCCGTCGTTCCTTTCCTCATCAGTATGTTGTTGGTTCAAATTGCCTTGGTATTCCTGCCTGGCGTGATCACCTTTTTGCCTGAATTAGCGAAGTAGAGAAGTTGCTATGAAAATCGTAAGTTATGAAACATTTATCGTTCCACCACGTTGGTGCTTCCTAAAGCTAGAAACGGATACAGGCCTAGTGGGTTGGGGTGAGCCTGTACTTGAAGGGCGTGCACACACGGTTCAAGCGGCAGTTGATGAGCTGATGGACTATGTGATTGGTAAAGACCCACGCGACATCGAAGATTTATGGAACGTACTTTACCGCGCGTCGTTCTATCGCGGCGGCCCAATTATGATGAGTGCGCTTTCAGGTATCGATCAGGCACTATGGGATATCAAAGGTAAAGATCTTGGCGTTCCGGTCTATCAATTGCTGGGTGGTAAATGCCGTGACTCAATCCGTACCTACTCTTGGATCGGCGGAGACCGCCCTGACGACGTAGCGCGTATGGCAAAAGAGCGCATGGAACTTGGCTTTACCGCAATCAAGATGAATGGCACCGAAGAACTGAATTACATCGATGACTACAGCAAGGTGGATGCAGTGCTTGAGCGTGTTCAGGCGGTACGCGATGCAACCCATAAAGACATGGGTATTGGTATCGACTTCCACGGCCGTGTCCACAAAGGCATGGCAAAAGTATTGATGCGTGAGCTTGAGCCTCTTCGTCCAATGTTCGTAGAAGAACCTTTGCTACCAGAGCACTTCGATGCTATTCACGAAGTCGCGAAATACGGTGCGATTCCTATTGCGACGGGCGAGCGTATGTTTACACGTTGGGACTTCAAAACGCTGCTACAGCGAGGTGGTGTCGACATCATTCAGCCTGATTTGTCTCATGCGGGTGGCATTACCGAAGTGAAGAAAATTGCGTCCATGGCTGAGGCATTTGATGTGGCATTGGCACCTCACTGTCCATTAGGCCCTGTTGCATTGTCTTCATGTGTTCAGGTCGACGCAGTTGCACTGAACGCGGTTATCCAAGAGCAGAGTATCGGTATTCATTACAACCAAGGCTGTGATGTATTGGATTACGTGAAGAATAAGGAAGTGTTCACTTTCAAAGAAGGCTACTGTGAATTGCCGCAGGGGCCGGGCCTGGGTGTGGATATTGACGAAGATTACTTGCGAGAAATGGCCAAGGTCGGACATCGCTGGCGCAACCCAGTGTGGCGTAACAAAGATGGCTCATTTGCGGAGTGGTAATCATGGCTAACTGTGGAAACTGCGGCAATTGTGGCCCTCACTTTAGCTCGATTCTACAGGGTGATGACGGTGCGCTGAAACGCGCACTGTATAAATCGATGGGTCACAGTGATTGTGACCTTCGTAAACCCGTCATTGCCGTTGTGAACAGCTACACCAATGCTACGCCCGGACACGTGAACTTGAATGATGTCGCTGATCGTGTGTTTGAAGGTATTCGTGAAGCAGGTGGTGTGCCGATGATGTTTGGCACTATTGCCCCTTGTGATGGCATTGCTGAAGGGCATCTTGGTATGCGCTACATTTTGGCTGCTCGTGAAGTGATCACGGCATCCATCGAAATCATGGTACGTGCACACCGCTTTGATGGCATGGTACTTCTGGGTTCGTGCGACAAAATTGTACCGGGTATGTTGATGGCGGCGGCACGCCTCGATATTCCCGCGATTTTGGTAAACGGCGGTCCTATGTATCCGGCGGAATATGGTGGCAAACACTGGGACGGTAATATCGTCACAGAAGCCATTGGCTGGAAACAGCGTGGTGAAATTACGGAGGAAGAATTCCGTCGTATTGAAGATTTAGCCGAGCCTGGACCGGGTTCTTGCACCATGTATGGCACTGCAAATACCATGTCGTGTTTGGCAGAATCATTGGGCATGAGTTTACCTCAAACATCAACCATACCAGCCATTGATCCTGCACGTTTTGAAGTTGGCTATACGGCGGGCAAGCGAATAGTAAAATTGGTCGAAGATGGGATTACCGCTCGTCAAATATTGACCAAAGAAGCAATCCATAACGCCATGTGCGCCCTTCTCGCGACAGGCGGCTCAACCAACGCAATATTGCACCTCCAAGCGATTCACTATGAAGCAGGACTCGGCCACCTATCCCTGAGCGAATTTGATGCGCTGAGCCGCACGATTCCGCTATTGGCGGCAATTTATCCGGCCTCTGAGCATGACATGATTGATTTTCACCATGCGGGTGGTATTGCTGCAGTAGAAAAGCAGCTTTCCAGTAAGCTGGCGTTGTCGGCATTGACAGTAGCAGGCACAAAAGCAGATGTTCTGGAAGGGGTCGAAATTATCGAGAATACCCCTGTTGTAAGCAGCTTAGCGTCACCTATCAAACCAGATGCTGGCGTGGCTGTACTCAATGGCAACGTGTCCCCACTAGGCGCAGTGATCAAGCCAGCCGCGGTGCCCGATCATATGTATCACTTCACAGGCCCAGCGGTGGTATTCGATTCTGAGCAAGAAGCAATTGATCGTATTCAACAAGGTGAAATTGCTAAAGGCAGTGTGCTTGTCTTGCGCTACGAGGGGCCCAAAGGCGGTCCGGGTATGCCAGAAATGTATAAGCCAATGAAATTCCTAGAAGGGATGGCTCTCTCCAATGATTGTGCATTAATTACCGATGGTCGTTTCTCTGGCTCTAACCGTGGCCTGTTCGTGGGGCACATTTCGCCAGAAGCGGCAGACGGCGGCGTGATTGCGCTTATTCAGAATGGGGACATGATTGAGATTGATATTGCGCAGCGCACACTGAACCTTGATGTCGATAGCACGGAACTTGAAGCGCGCAAGGCGAACTGGATTCCGTTGAACAAAGAAGTCCCCGCTGGTTTCCTCAACCTTTATCGTGAGCGCGCTGCATCAGCGGCTGAAGGAGCAGTCCTACTATGAGTCGAACCTATACGCCAGTTGAGTTAGCGGGTGTTAACCCCATCGCAGCAATGCCGTTCACACAAGACGGTAAGGTCGATACCCTGTCATTTATCCGCTTAATCGAGCATTTAAAAACGACAGGTTGTCACGGTATTACCTTGTTTGGCATTGCCAGCGAGTTCTACAAATTGACTGAAAAAGAGAAAGAACAACTCGCTACGGTGTTTGTTCAATTGCTGGCAGAAAGTGACGTATATAGCTGTATTTCAGTGACTGACCACTCGACCGAAGTGGCAGTAGAAAGAGCGCGTTACTACCAAGCATTGGGGGCGAATTGCCTCATGCTGTTGCCGCCTTTCTTTTTAAAACCAACAACCGAGCAAATTGTTCATCACATTTGTTCTGTACTTGAGTCAGTTTCTATCCCCGTGTTGGTCCAATATGCACCGGGCGAAACAGGACTGGATATCCCACCATCAGAGATGGCAGAGATCAGCCGCCGTTTTCCGCATGCGGTGTTCAAAATTGAATGCAACCCGCCAGTGGAATACTGCGAAGAACTGCTAACACTGAAGTCAGATGTCGTGATCCTAAATGGTTACGCGGGTTTGTACATGATGGATATGCTGGATATCGGCGGTAAAGGCGTCATGCCGGGATGTTCATTTACAGAAATCTATGTGGAGATCTATCGCCTATACCAAGAAGGAAAATCGGAAAAAGCCAAAGTGCTACACGCCGTCCTATTGGAATATATTCAGCGTTGGATGAGCCATTGTGAGTACATCATCGCTATAGAAAAAGACATACTCAAGCAGCGTGGCATCATAGAGACGGATTACTGCCGATTGCCCGCTTATAAAATTGATGATGACGCAGAAGGTATTACCGGATTCATAGAGACCTTTGGCGACTACCTAAAGTAAGTGAAGCGTGTCTTCCACTTTATGCCCGCGATTTAGCGGGCTTTTCACCATACTAACTATCATCTCAAATCTCTAATAGTCTCCCATTTTCCCTCATTATCTCTCGATCTTACTGATGCATACACAAACGCCATACCTTGCGCGCCGTCTTCAACGGTGGGGTTGGTGAGCGAAAGCGGATCAGGGGAATTGCCGGATATGTCATCAACAATGTTTGACGCAAAATCATAGTAAAGGTTGGCAAACGCTTCGCGATAGCCTTCGGGATGACCAATAGCGATGTGAGAAACACGCTCACCTGCGGATGAGAGGCCGACGCCACCTTTTGTCAGGATGTAGGCGGGTTTATCGATTGGGCGCACGAGCAACTCATTGGGCTGTTCTTGGTGCCACTCTAAGCCGCCCTTGGTGCCGTAAATCGTGAAGCTCAAACCGTGCACTGCCCCTGCAGCAGATTGTGTGACCCAGAAAATGCCACGGGCATTGTTGGGGTACTTCAATAGGATCCCGCAGTAATCGTCGGCGGTGCGTCCTTCAACGAGTGCAGTAACATCGGCACTTAAACTGCTGGCTTCCATACCGATGACGTAGCTGGTGAGGTGATAGCTGTGCGTGGCTATGTCACCCAAAATCAATGAAGGTCCGGAAAGCTCAGGTTTCATGTGCCAATTTGTGCCGGACTTTTCTGATTCGGTTAGCGTTGCCAAGTGCCCCTGCACATAGTTACTTTGCACCATGGTGATCTCACCAATAGCCCCTGAGGCAACCAACGCCCTTGCTTCGCGCACCATGGCATAGCCGCTGTAACCATACGCGACGCAATACCGCTTTCCTGACGCTTTAACGCGTTGAACGAGCGAGGCAGCTTCTTCTTCATTCATGGTTAACGGCTTTTCACAAAACACGTTAAAGCCTGCTTCTAATGCTTTGACTGACAAATCGTAATGGCTGTTGTTGGGTGTCATGATGGCAAGGGCATCAATGGGTTGGTCGTGAGCTGCTTCGCCTTCAAACAAGGCGTCTGGAGTTGGATAGGAGCGAGCTATACCCATTGCTTTTCCCGCCGCAACAGAACGTTCTGCGTTGGAAGAAAACACGCCTGCCACTACATCAAACTCTTCATGCATGGTGGCAGCTGAGCGATGTATCGAACCAATAAAGGAATCTGGGCCACCGCCAATAACGCCAAGCCGTAGTCTTCTTCCAAGTGTTTTATATGCCTTGCTCATGTTCTCTCCCTATAAACCTAGCTATGACAATAACGACAGCACTCGAATGGCTTCCTGCCGAAGCGCGGGGATTGCCTTGCTTGCAAAGTATTGTTTGTCGAACTTAGCAGGCTCGTGTTCCATGGCCTCGCGCATTGCATTGCCGAAGGCCATACGGAGTGTGGTTCCCACGTTAAATTTGGCGACACGCTGTGTTTTCAACTTCAACAGATCGCTTTCTGCGATGCCCGTTGTACCGTGAATGACTAGCGGCAGCGTCGTTGCTGCCTCGATCGTTTCAAGCAAATCAAAATTGATGGGACTGCCTGCTTCAGTCATTCGGTGAACGTTACCGACGGACACTGCCAGTGCATCGATGCCGGATTCGTTGACATATCGCGTCGCTTCCGTCGGTTCAGTGAATTCCGATTTAATATGGTCACGCCCCTCTTGGTAGGGCACTGAGCCTAATTCCCCTTCAACACTGACACCAACAGCATGAGCAACATCCACCACGTTCTTCGTACGGCGAATGTTCTCGTTTAAGGGAAGCTGTGAACCGTCAAACATCACGGACGTAAATCCCGCGTGAATCGCACGGAAGACAATGGCTTCTTCATAGCAGTGGTCGAGGTGCACACAAACTTTAGTAGAACTGGCTTTTGCTAGCGGCAACAGCAAGCCCGCCATCGCCTCGACGCCTGCTAAGTCCACCATGTCTTTGTTCACTGCAAGTATCACGGGGCGATGTAAATGTTCTGCCGCGCTGATGATGGCTTTGGCCTCTTCAATACCAAAGACATTACAGCAAGCAACCGCCCCCGATGATTGCGCCTCTTGAGGGAGTAAATCATTAAGCGTTACCAGCAAAATTTTCTCCTCACTTAAACTTAGCGACCATGTCTTTGATGCCGGGAATGGTATGCACTTGATACTCGTGGTGAGGGTCGAAATACTGCACCAAGGATTTACTTTTCTCGCCAACAATAATGGTGAAGTAGTACATCTCATAGCCGGGTGCCGCCACGGAAGGGTGGTAGCCCTTGTCAATCGCAATAACGCTGCCTGTTCTTACGTGATAGACCGGACCAAAGTCATCTTCGTGCTCGTAGAGAAATTGTGCACCGAACCCAAAGTCTGGGTTAAATCTGAATTGGTAGACTTCTTCATAGCGGGTTTCATTAGGCGGACGCTCTTCATCGTGCTTATGTGGCGGGAATCCTGACCAACCGCCAGCACCGACGGTGAACAATTCACTGACCAGTAAGCGTCCGCGTTTATCGGCGTTTTTCTGCCCGAGAATATGCTTAATCTTGCGGTGGGTCTTGGTATCGTCACTGCCGTATTGGACCTTGTCTGTGTCTTTTGGGCGAATGGCGAAAGGTTCAAGTGGGGCACCCTCACTATCAGCTTCGTAGCGTCCACCCGCGATCAATACATCCGCATCGGCGGATACACAGGTAATGGTGACCGAACTGCCGACGGGCACGTAAACACCCGAAGGGTCGCCATCCCATACGCTGGCGCGTTCACCGATATTGCTGAATGTTTCGCCATTGACCGTGATATCACAGGTGCCGCCAGCCAGCACAACCGCTGACTCATAGCCATCAAGCTGGTAGCTGTATTGCTCACTTTGGGTGAGTTTTACGGGGTTGAAATAACAAAGTGGTGTGGTGTCATCGTTGATGCCGATAACGGGTTCGTTTTTGTTATCAAACGGAGGAATGTGCTTTCCCATTTCTTACTCCTTATTCGTTCCCTGAAAGTGGCGAGTTGCTTCCTGCAAACTGATAGCCTCTTTGCTGCATAAAGGTTTTTAGCGGTTCGAGCGCTGACATCGCGTCAGCGCACGTATCGCCCGTCACATTGAGTGCGGCGTTTGCGGCTCCCATCGCCACGGCATCTTTCAAGCACTGCTGGTTGAGAAGGCCAAATAGGAATGCTGCTGCAAACGCATCTCCCGCACCATACGGTTTTCGAGCTTCAACCTGAAAGACGGTTTGGGACAGGCTGACAAGGTTGTTATCCATATCTAAGCCAAACACGTCACACCCTTCAGAGCCCGCTTTAACGATCACGAGTTCCGTGTTTCCGCTTAACATCTCAGAGGCAGCGTTGACGTGATTCTCTTCCACATCAAAGGGCATGCCCATGACTTCAAATTCCTCTCGGTTGCCGATGACAACATCGCTAAAAGAGGCGGCGAGCTTATAAAAATGAGGCGGATCATCGGGTGATGCCCAAGAATAAGGTCGGTAATCGAGATCGAGTACCACCAAGGTGCCTGCCATCTGTGCGGTTTGCATCGCATGTAAGGTGGCCTCTCGCGAAGGGCTTTGTGACAACGCAGTTCCAGTAACAAAAAGACACCGAGCGGAAGCGAGGTAGTCTGTCTTGATATGATCCGTATTTAACGCGAGATCCGCTGCATTGTTTCGGTAAATGACAACGTCAGGTTCGGGCCGGAGTTCGGCGATGGCCAAGCTGGTGCGATATTCGCCACCTAGCGTGAATACGCCATCAAGGTTGATGCTTTTACCTGTAAGGTAGTGGCGTACATAGTTGCCTTGCGCGTCGTCAGACAAGCAAGAAATCACACCCACTCGCGCACCGAGCGTGGCTAATCCAACGGCGACATTGCCTGACGACCCCCCCACGCACTTTTTAAACCCTGATTCGGAAATGAAATCAGCACCGTCGGTGACGCCATAAAAATCAACACCAACACGACCCAGGCAAATCACGTCTAGTGGTCGCTCTGCATTGGAGTGCCAATCTGACAGGTGAATAGAATCAGTCATAGTCCACCCATGTCGCGCCATTGTCGGCGGATCTCACACATGCGTTTACCAACTTCACACCGTCAATACCGCCGTTAATATCGGGGTACCAATGTGTTTCTAAAAAGGCCTCGTCGCCGCGATCAAATGCATCAATCGCCAATGCATAGCGGTGGTAAATATTTGCCCAAGACTCAAAGAAGCCCTCTGCATGACCGCCACCTTGTCGGTTCGCTGAAACGCCCAGATCGTCATTGTGCAAATAGCCCATTCCCCGTTCCAGAATGCGAACAGGTTCCCCTTGAATCTCGTACCTGAGCTGATTCGGATATTCGTCCCACCACTCTAGGCTTGCTTTCTCTCCGACAATGCGAATTTTTTGTTGATGCATCGAGCCGCAGTTGATCGCACTTGCCCAAAGCGTACCGACTGCACCGCCTTCGAACTGAAAAACAATGTGTGCATTGTCTTCAAGGGGCGAGCGGGATTCGATAAAGCTTTGTCGAGAACACATCAGTGATTTTACTTTCAGACCGGTGATCATTCCCGCCATGTAGAAAGGGTGTGTGCCGCAATCGCCGATGATAAAGCTAGGGCCGGATACCTCTGGGTTCATTCGCCATTTGGCTCCGGGGCTGTTTTTCTCCACTTCAGTATTGTGGAACCCATGAGCAAAAGACATTTGAACGACGCGTACGGCACCAATGTCGCCGCGCTGAACCATTTCCCTTGCTTGCTGAACCATGGGAAAGCCAGTGTAGCCATACATTACCGCGAGCATTTTGTTTTGCTTTTCGGCCAGAGCCTTAAGCTCAACGGCGTCTGCGACATGAATGGTCACGGGTTTTTCGCACACCACATGTAACCCAGCCTCTAACGCCGCTTTGGCGATTTCGTAGTGGGTGCCGTTGGGTGTTGCAATGGATACGGCTTGAATGCCGTCCTCTCGCTTTCCTTCTTCTACAAACAAAGTTTTGTAATCTGGATAACAACGTTCAGGGTCGAGCCCGATTTTGGTACCAAAATCACGGCCGCGCTCAGGGTCAATATCTAGCGCGCCAGCAACAAAGGTAAAAAGGCGATCACGTTGTGCTGCCGCACGGTGTGAATAACCGATTTCGCTGCCTCTGCCGCCGCCGACCATACCCCAGCGGATTGGGGTGAGTTGTGTTTCTTCATTAAACATGTTCACGCACTCCTTTGGCTGAATTTAAACGCCACGGCGTTGGTGTTGGCGACCTGCTTCCCAGTTATCGCGGGCTTCGTTAACACTTGGATTATCGGAAACTTCAGAAAGGCCAACTTCCCACCACGCGTCGCAGGAGGACCAGACGGTATCGTCAATATCGAGCACCAGAACATAGGTGCGGTCAGCCGCTTTGGCGCGTTCAAACGCGTCGTCGAAATCATTAAGGTGAGTGACTTTCTCGGCATGCGCACCTAATCCGCGTGCATGGCTGACAAAATCAACACGCGGCAAGTCGTAGTCACGCTCTGTCGTGCAGTCTTCCAGTTGGTTATTGAACGCAACATTACCTGTGTTGGTTTGAAGCTTGCGGATAACGGCAAAGCCCCCGTTGTCACACACCACCACGATCATTTTGTGACCCGTGAGCACGGAACTGTAGATGTCGGAATTCATCATCAGATAAGAACCATCTCCAACCATGACGATAGATTCGTTGTCTGGTCGTGCGATCTTATTGCCCCAACCCGCTGCGAGCTCATAGCCCATGCATGAAAACCCAAACTCTATGTCGAGTGAATAGGGGTAGGTGGCTTGCCAATTCATGTTGAGTTCTGCAGGTAAACCGCCGGCGGCAGTGATCACACGGTCGCCTTCGTTAACCAGTTGATTCACTTTACCGATGACTTGCGCGTAGGATGGACAGGCTGTTTCAGTTGCCGCCATTCGTGCGTTCACAATCTCTTTCCATGCTGCTTTTTCTCCAACGCCTTTGGCGACCCACGAAGCATCCGCACAATGATCACCCAGTTTTGTGTCTAACTGCGCAATGGCGGTTTTGGCATCAGCAATGATGGACTGCGCCATGTGTTTGGTGGCATCGAAGCGACCTGCGTTGATGCTGATAAGTTTCATGTCAGGGTCGCGAAATACAGTCCAAGAGCCGGTCGTGAAATCTTGCAATCGCGTTCCAATGGCCAACACCAAATCAGCGTCATGACACATATGGTTTGCACTGTTTGAACCTGTTGCACCAATAGGCCCGCAGTTCAGCGGGTGATCGTCTGGAAGCAGGGTACGTCCAGCGATGGTTTCGACGACAGGCACCTGATGCTTCTCAGCAAAGTTGATTAACGTGTCTCTCGCGCCTGAATAGAAAACACCGCCGCCAGCAATGATGAGAGGGCGTTTGGCCGCTTTGATCGCGTCGGTCGCCAATTCAATGTCGATCTCTTCTGGTTGAGGGCGACGAATGCGATGTACCTTTGGCGCAAAGAAACTTTCCGGAAAATCCCAGGCTTCACCTTGTACATCTTGTGGCAAAGCAATGAGCGCAGGTCCGCAGTCAGCAGGGTCGAGCATCGTGGCGATTGCTTGTGGCAGTGCCACGGTTAACTGCGACGGGGCGTTGATGCGGTCCCAAAATCGTGTCACTGACTTGAACGCATCGTTAACCGTCAATGACGGATCGGAAAAGTGCTCAGTTTGCTGAAGAACAGGATCGGGAAGTCTCGACTGGAACGTGTCCCCGCAAAGCAGCAACAGAGGTAAGCGATTCGTGTGGGCAACACCCGCGGCAGTCACCATATTCGCCGCACCTGGCCCAACCGAAGATGTAGCGATACCAATGCGTCTGCGCTGATTTGCCCGCGCGTAGGCAATAGCAGCGTGAGCCATGGATTGTTCATTTTGCCCACGCCATGTCGGAAAAACGGACTGATTTTCATAAAGTTGCTGCCCTAAGCAGGTCACGTTTCCATGTCCGAAAATGGCAAAAGCACAACCAAATAAAGACGTAACTTCGCCATCAATTTCAATTTGTTGAGCTGCTAAATAGCGGACTAAAGCCTGCGCGGTTGTGAGTCTTACTATACCCATCCTGGAATCTCCCACTCGTTATCCTTGTTTGCATAATAGTAGTCATGTAATGAAAATGTTTTCAAATCGTGAATGTTGAAAAACGAGATTTACGCCTCTTTTTTCATTGCTAGCACCGATCCAAGGCAAATTTGCGCAATTTTGAGACGGTGTGAAGTTTGACAAAATGAAATCATTACCATAAATGTTTAAAAAGTGTTAACGAGAGTTTAAATCCTATTTTAGGTGTGTGGATTTCAACTTCTTCGCGTTAGTCGCAGGTATTAGCGGCAGTTAATGGAAGCGTAAAAGGTCAGGAGGCCCTCATTGGAACTACAAATAGCGAATGCACCTTGCTCATGGGGAATTGAGTTTGCAGACAACCCGGCCAACCCAAGTTGGCAAACCGTATTGAACGAGATTTCTGGTGCAGGTTATGGGGCGACAGAGTTGGGGCCTCTCGGTTATTTACCAACAGACAAAGACACGCTAAGTGAAGCACTGGTGTCACGTTCATTGGGGCTTATTGCTGGAACCTTGTTTGTATACCTGCACAGGCCGGAAGAGCGCGAGGCGATTTTTGAGAAAACCCATACCACCTGCCAAATCCTTCAACAACAAGGCGCGGACTATCTGGTCGTGATTGATCATGTCTCTTCACCACGCACCGATCAGGCGGGTCAAGTGGACACCGCAACAAGGCTGACAGACGAGCAGTGGGCACAAATGATGGAAACGCTGAGAGGCGTAGGTGAAATATGCGCGGAATATGGCGTAACACCGACACTCCACGCTCATGCGGGCACCTTCATTGAGTATCGAGATGAACTCGATAAGGCAATGCGAGATTTGCCAGCAGATCTCATGTCTCTATGCGTGGACACGGGCCATTGTGTGTATGCGGGCATGGATCCGAGTGAGGTATTGCGCACTTATAAAGACAGAGTGAAATACCTTCACTTTAAGGACATCAATGCCGACGTATTGGCGGAATCTGTTGCGTCAGGCACCGATTTTTATGCCGCGATTGGCAACAACATATTCTGCCCGTTAGGACAGGGCTGCGTAGATTTCGACGACGTTAAACAAACCTTGATAGATATTGATTTTAAAGGTTGGGTCACCGTTGAACAGGACACCGACCCAGCAGCGAAAAGTGATGCCAAAACAGACGCTGAGAAGAGCCGTGTGTTTATTGAGAAAACGGTAATCGCTTAATGGACTCGTTGCTTTTTTGCAGCGAAATGTTGGGTCGTGTTGACCCAGCGATAAATGGATAGTGGAGGTAGTATGTCGGTAAAAGAAGCCGAGACAGAGGCAGATTCAAAGCCAATTGCACCGGGAGACGAGCGTGTTAGAAAGGTCTCGACACTCAATAGTTTATTGTCTAGGCCAGAGCTAGGGTCTGTCTCTGGGGCTATTCTCGTGTTTGCTTTCTTTGCCCTTGTGGCATGGGATTCAGGTATGTTCAATGCCGATGGTATCGTCAACTGGACCACGGTATCCGCGCAACTTGGCATCATCGCTGTCGGAGCCTGCCTCCTAATGATTGCCGGTGAATTCGATTTGTCTATCGGCTCAATGATTGGGTTCGCGGGTATGTTGATAGCGATTCCCGCTGTGTACTGGGGATGGCCGGTTTGGGCTGCGATCATTTTTGCGTTTGTGGGCGCAATGGCCGTTGGCTTTGTAAACGGGTATATCGTGGTTCGAACAGGATTACCTTCCTTTATTGTCTCCCTCGCTTTTCTGTTCATTTTGCGTGGTCTCACCATCGCACTTTCTATCGCACTCACTAATAAAACCATTATCTCAGGTGTTGGCAACATTGCTGAAGGCGATTGGCTCGCGGCGATGTTTGGCGGAGAAATCGGCGTCGGCTTTTTCAACTGGCTTGCCAGTATGGGATGGATAGAAACCTATTCTGATGGTTCGCCCATTGTCACGGGCATTCCTATGGTTGTGGTTTGGTGGTTCTTGCTGACCGCAGTCTGTTCTTTTGTCCTGTTACGTACTCGTTTTGGAAACTGGATTTTTGCTTCTGGTGGTGACGCCAATGCAGCAAAAAATGTGGGTGTACCCACCAACCGCGTGAAAATTATGCTGTTTATGTTCACGGCTTTCTGCGCCACTGTGTTTGCTGCTTGCCAAGTATTGGAGTTTGGCTCTGCGGCGGCTGACCGTGGTCTGCTCAAAGAGTTTGAAGCCATCATTGCTGCGGTTATTGGCGGTGCGCTGCTGACCGGTGGTTATGGTTCGGTCATTGGTGCGTTCTTCGGTGCGCTCATTTTCGGTGTGGTTCAGATGGGGATTTTCTTTACGGGCGTGGACTCAGATTGGTTCCGCGTCTTCCTTGGCGTCATGCTCCTGATTGCGGTGCTGTTTAATAACTTCATCCGCAAAAAAGTCACCAGTGCGCGATAAAACGCGACGACCACGGAAACGGATTTCAGGAGAACATACATGTCAGAGTACATCCTAGAGTTAAAGAAAGTCAGCCGTTACTTCGGTTCGGTGATCGCACTGAAAGACATCGATATGGAAGTGAAAATGGGCGAAGTCCATTGCTTGCTTGGCGATAACGGTGCAGGTAAATCCACGCTTATCAAAACGCTTGCCGGGGTGCATAAGCCGTCGGAAGGCGAATTTCTTATGAATGGCAAACCCACGGTTTTCAGCTCACCGCGTGATGCGCTGGATGCGGGTATTGCGACCGTGTATCAAGATCTTGCGCTCGTCCCGCTGATGAGCGTGACCCGCAACTTCTTTATGGGCCGAGAACTCACGAAAAAAGTCGGCCCCTTTGAAGTGTTCGATACCAAGCGCGCCAATGAAATTGCCAAGGCAGGCATGAAAGACATGGGCATTGATGTGCGTGACCCAGAGCATCCCATCGGGACTATGTCAGGCGGTGAGCGTCAATGTCTGGCGATTGCGCGTGCCATTCATTTCGGCGCGAAAGTGCTGATCCTCGATGAGCCAACGGCTGCACTGGGTGTTAAGCAGTCTGCCAATGTGCTGAAAGTGGTGGCAAGGGCGCGTGGCAAAGGGCTTGCAGTGATTCTGATCACCCACAACGTTCATCACGCTTACCCCATTGCTGATCGCTTTACCTTACTTAACCGAGGAAAGAGCTTAGGTACGTGGTTGAAGAAAGACGTAACACGCGAAGAAATCCTCGAAATGATGGCGGGTGGACAAGAACTCGAATCACTCGAAGCTGAATTGGCTGAGTTCCAGCGGGCAGATGCTGATGCTGCCTCTGCAAACTAGGCTTTTATATATTCAAACAACCTGAAGATGCTTGAATCCTGCAGCTTCAGGCTGATTGGGCATAAGAAAGAAGAGCAAATGGGCAATTGGCAACCCATAAAAGTATCGCCGTAACCGTGTAGGCCGTAACGCCTGCAAAGGATCCAACAATAAAGTAACTTGGAGAACACCGGATGAATACCCTACTTAAATCTGTAGCAAAGAGAGCGTCCGTCCTTGTGTTAGCAATGGCAGCCAGTTTGGCCGCTATGCTGCCAGGCACAGCACTCGCTGAAGGCGAGCGTTTTGTCCTGATCAGCCACGCACCGGACTCAGATTCTTGGTGGAATACGATTAAAAATGCGATTGGCACGGCGGGCGAGCAGCTCAATGTGGAAGTGGAATACCGTAATCCTACTACTGGCGACTTGGCAGACATGGCACGTATTATCGAGCAGGCCGTCGCATCAAACCCTGACGGTATTATTACGACCATCGCAGATTATGAAGTGCTAAAAGGTCCACTGGAGAAAGCGAAAAAGAAAGGCATTCCCGTTGTTACCATCAACTCTGGGACACACCAGCAAAGTGAAGATGTGGGTGCAATCCTACACGTCGGGCAACCAGAATATGATGCCGGTTTCGGTGCAGGTAAACGCGCTAAGAAAGATGGTGTGACGAGCTTTGTGTGTGTTAACCACTACATTACTAACCCAGCATCTGTTGAGCGTTGTCAGGGTTTTGCTGACGCGCTAGGCGTAGAGCTGGGCAGCCAGATGATCGATGTGGGTCAGGATCCTACAGGTATCGAGAAGAAAGTGTCTGCTTACCTACGCGCAAACCCAGATACTGATGCAGTGCTTACACTCGGCCCTACGTCGGCTCACCCAACCATTCGTGCGCTTGATAAGAACCGTCAGCTTGGCAAAATCTACTTCGGTACGTTTGACCTGAGTGGCGAAATTGCTCAGGGCATCAAAGATGGCAACATCCAGTGGGGTATCGACCAGCAACCATTCTTGCAAGGTTATGTGCCTGTAATGGTATTGACGCTGTACAACCGTTACGGCATCTCGCCTTCAAACAACATCAACTCTGGTCCTGGCTTCGTGACCAAAGAAAATGTTGAGCTGGTAGAGAAACTGGCGGGTGAATACCGTTAATTGATATGCATGCACCGTGGCAGTTTAATCCCCCTAACTGTCACGGAGCATGTACTTTGCTATCTCACGAAAACTCAAAATTACTTGGCACACAGTGATTAGGCGGTGTGCAGCTGCAAACAATTTCATTAAGATAATGCAGTGCCTAGAGAGCAAGGGAAGAATTTTTAAGCGGGAATGCGTATGTCAAAAGAAGCTCAGGTTACTGAAACCTCGCCGATTCAGAAAAAACGAAAGGTAACGGTTGTCGAAGTTGCAGAGGCCGCTGGCGTCTCTATCTCTGCCGTTTCCAGAGCGTTTAACCCTGAAGCCAGCATTTCCAGACCGCTGCGTGAGAAAGTTTTCAAAGCAGCTGCGTCACTCAATTACAAACCCAACCGATTGGCGAGAGGGATTAAATCCCGTTCCAGTTTGGTTGGTATTTTAATGACAGATTTTAATAACCCATTTTATCTGCCTGTTCTTTCCCGATTCACCACTGAAATTCAACGCCGTAATTGCCACAGTTTGCTCATCCACGTCGATGGCGATATGGATATTCAAGAAGCCGTTGAACTGGTCATGGAATACAACGTTGATGGCTTGATCATTACGTCTGCTTCGCTGCCGCTGAAGCTGGTGGAGGCTTGTCGCTCTCAAAACACCCCAGCGGTAATTTTTGGTCGCGATTCAACAGAAAATAGCGTGACGGTCGTGAGTTGTGACAATGTTCTCGCAGGCAATATGGCTGCGGATATGCTGTTGGATGCGGGTTATAAAAAGCCTGCATTTGTCGCAGGTCCCATTGGTACGTCTGCAACGATTGATCGCCAGCGTGGTTTTATCGCGCGGTTGATGGAGAGAGGTTGCCACGAATGGCAGGTCGTTGAAGGTGGCGAGTTTAGCTATGACGCAGGATACGACGCGACATTGCGAATTTTTCAGCATACGGAGAAGCCAGATGCCTTATTTTACGCGGATGACATCATGGCTTGTGGAGGGATGGATGCGTTGCGCTACGAGCTAGGCTGTCGTGTTCCGGAAGAAATTGGGGTAGTAGGGGTTGATGATATTCGCTTAGCTAACAGCCGTTCGTACAACCTATCGACGATCCGGCAACCCAACGAAGAAATGATTCAATGCACAATAGATGCCTTGTTTGAGCATATCGCGGACTCTGATTTGCCTGCCCGTTCAATAACCTTACCTTGTGAACCTGTCGTTCGAGGGTCAACCCAGAAATACCCCAAAACGCAGTAACCGAAAAGTAGCATGCATAAAATTGCCCTTTCTGTCTGAAATTAAAATGTTTATTTCAATATAAACAAGGAGAGATTACACTTCGTTAGAATGTGTCAGACAGGGATCCTCATGGCAACCGCGAATCATCTTGCAGAATTGCAGCTACAAATTCGTCAGCGATATCCAACATTAAGCAAAAGATTACAACAGGTTGCGCAATATGTGTTGGATAACCCCAACAGCATAGCATTTGATACCGTTGCAGTGATTGCTGAACATGCAGACGTTCCACCTTCCACACTTATTCGTTTTGCTAATGCGTTCGACTTTAGTGGTTTCAATGAAATGAAACAGCTATTTCGCCGAAAACTGGTGGAAGAAACCTCCAGTTATACCAAACGTGCACAATTGGCTCAGCGAAATGAGCGCAATGCCAATTGGGGCGAGACACCGCTCGATGTTCTCAATCAATTCGTGCATGCCAATACGTTGGCACTTCAAGAGCTTGCTACAAATGTGCCCGAGCATGATCTGAATAACGCCGTTGATCTACTAGAGGAAGCGGAAACTATTTACATCCTCGCGATGAGAAGGGCATTTAGTATTGCCTCTTATCTGGCATACGCGCTCAGTCATTTGGAACGTAAGGTTGTTTTGGTTGATAGCATTGGTGGAATGGGGGCGGAACAACTAAGCCAAATCAGAGAGAAAGACGTTCTGGTCGCGGCGAGTTTTTCACCTTACTCACCTGAAACCGTGTCCTTATGTGAAGGCGCGACACCGTCTGGAGCCAAACAGATTGTGCTAACAGACAGCCAACTCAGTCCATTAGCCATGAACAGCGACATCTGCTTTCTGGTCAATGAAGCAGAAGTCGACGCATTTCGCTCACAAACTGCAAGCTTGTGTCTGGCCCAAAGCCTTGTGGTATCGCTTGCGTTTCGTTTAAGCGGAAAAGCTGACGCATAAACACACTCTTTGGTGTTTAGGTACGTTGCTTTTCTTTTAATTGCGCTAATGCAATCTCAAAACTTGCAGGGTCGAGCTTCTCGTCTAACGCCCGAATAAGCAATGCCTCCATGGTTTCTGGTGCCAGTCCGCCAATGGGTGGATCAGTATCCAAATTGGTCGGGAACGAATAGCCGTCAGATGAAGCTGTCGCGATTGCATGTTTTTCTTCTTTACTGACTTGGCCTGAATGCCACATTGTTAACAGTGATGGGTATAGCACTCGACAAATGTGGGCAAGATCGACCGTTTCCATCGGCTTTGCAAATGCGGAAGAAACTTGCAACAGATTCGCACATCGATGGAAGTCTGTTGTTCTGTTTTCTCCCGCCGCATGAAATAAGGCTGGATTGAAGAAAACCGCATCACCTTTTTCTAACGGTACCTGTACACAATGGGCATCAAAGTAGGCTTGAAACGCCTTTTGGTGGTATGCCACGTAACCCAATGGATAGAGGTGAGAGAAGGGAAGCAGTTTCGTTGGGCCGCTTTCTAGCGGCATGTCTGTGTGCGCCACAGCACCCTGAAGGGTCAGCATAGCTGACATCTGTTGTATGTGGATCGGATAACGACTCGTTTCTTCTGGCTGCTGGAAACCAAGATGATAGTCGCGGTGGGACACTTGCGCTTTGCCACCGGGTCTCACAATGTTCACTTGTGCCGTGAGCTGAAAATGCGGACCCAGCCAAGCTTCGCTAACGGCCAAAAGTAACGGGTTTTTGTAGTAATGGATGAAGCTGTCGGGGCTTACGTCAGCACTCTTTTGAAACACATTCCAGATTCGTCCGTTCGCTAGCTCTCCTGTTTCGCCAAAATGATCACCCGCGCCAAACCCACTCTCTGATTTCAGAATTTGTTCAAATACCTCACTCATTTTATCGATGACGGAAGTATCGTCGTAAAAATTTTTTATCACGAAAACGCCCGGGCCAGTCAGGAGGGCATGGGCAAATTCTGCCTGATAGTCTCTGACCTCTGACAGATTCTTTCTGATGTCATCCCCCTGATAAACAAGCACATTACTAATTACTTGGGAAGCCAGAGGGTAGTGTTCCGCACTGGTGGAAGCTGAGCAAAACAGGCTGAACTCATCGAGGTCACAATCCTTTGTGCTGTAATACGTCTTAGGTGTTTGAAGAGCACGCATCGCAGATCTCCTGATCACTTTTTCATCCCGTCCTGTATTTCACTTTAACACCAAAATGAAATATTAATTTCAAAATAGTGAGAACTGAAAAAAATGTTCTATTATTTGCAAGTCGAGAGTCATTAATTTGATTGCGCTAGACAGACAAGGAGGTGTGATGTCTGAATTACTGAAAAAGCGAACAGCCTTGGAGGCGAATGGGCGATTTCAGCATATAACGCCGCAAACCGCAGGTTGGGAATACGTAGGATTTGAGGCCTACGTACTGGAAGAAGGGCAATCACTTTCTTTCGCTACCCAGTCGGACGAAGAAATTTGTCTTGTATTGGTGGGAGGGCGCGCGGATTTTTCGCTTTGCGGCAGAGCAATCGGCGAGCTAGGAGAGAGAAGCGGTCCCTTTGAAAAAACGAAACCTTACTCGGTGTATGTCACGGCGGGTGATGATGTGTCGCTAATCGCGACATCTCCACTGGAGTTGGCGGTGTGCAGGGCTCCAGGTAAAGGCACTTATCCATCACGCGTTATTGCCCCAGAGGATGTGGGAGCCGAAGCGCGGGGCGTCGGAAACAATAAACGTTACGTCCACAACATCCTTCCGGATACCGCAGATGCAGATAGCTTGCTCGTGGTAGAAGTCTATACCGATGAGGGATGTACGAGTTCGTATCCAAGCCACAAGCATGACAGAAATGCGCCCCCCGAAGAGACACATTTGGAAGAAACCTATTATCACCGCCTTAACCCACATCAAGGTTTCTGTATCCAGCGCGTTTACACCGATGATCGCCAGTTAGATGAATGCATGGCGGTTTACGATGGCGATGTTGTCATGGTGCCAGAGGGTTATCACCCAGTCGCGACGATTGCTGGCTATGACAGTTACTATCTCAATGTGATGGCAGGCCCTGTGCGCAAATGGTTATTTACGTGGGAAGCGGACCACGCGTGGGTAAATAGCCCGGTGTATGCACAAAAGCATGGCGAGTAGGTCTCGTTTTACGCATTCAAAATTCTGATATTCAGCAAAAGGAGTAGGCATGTTTAATATCGCGTTATTTGGTTGTGGACGGATAGGAAAAGTCCACGCTGTTAATATTGCTGCACATCCTAATACTCAAATCAAAGCCGTTATTGACCCGTATCTCGAGGGTGCAAACCAGTTAGCTAAACAATACGGGGCTGAGGTGATGAGTGTTGATGAGGCGATGTCGAATAAAGACATTGATGCAGTCTGCATCTGTTCAGCGACAGATACTCACGCCGATCTTATTGAAAAAGCGGCGCAAGCGGGCAAGGCCATATTCTGTGAGAAGCCAATAGACCTCAGTTTGTCTCGAGTGAAGGCGTGTTTAGAGGTGGTTAGCCAATCTGGCGTGAAGCTTCTGGTGGGCTTCAATCGTCGCTACGACCCGCAATTTAGAACATTACGAGAATTGTTTGAAAGTGGTGCCGTGGGTAAAGCCGAGACCTTGGTGATTACATCACGTGATCCATCGCCTCCTCCGGCAGACTATGTTCACGTTTCCGGTGGTATTTTTCGGGATATGTCGATTCATGATCTCGACATGGCGCGCTACATTCTGGGGGAAGACCCCAGTTCAGTGTCTGCACATGGTGCTTGTCTCGTTGACCCAGCGATTGGAGAAGCGGGAGATATCGACAGTGCCGTGATCGTGTTGCACTTCCCATCGGGCGCAATGGCGAACATCATCAATAGTCGCCGTTCTGGCTATGGGTACGATCAACGTATTGAGCTTCATGGCAGCAAAGGAATGCTTAAAGCGGGTAACGTTCGAGAGCACTTGGTTGAACATTGGGGAGACGAGCACTGTACGGCTGCTAAGCCTCAAAACTTCTTCTTAGAGCGTTATAAAGACGCGTATATCGATGAATGGCAACACTTTGTTGATGTGCTTGAAGGGAAATCAGAACCGCAATGCACAGGGATTGATGGAGAACAAGCACTCGTTCTTGCAGATGCGTGCTTAACGTCGTTGGAATCTCACCAGACCATTGCACTGAAATAGACGTTCCAACATATACGAAAATAAAAAATGCAGCAAAATGGCTGCATTTTTTATTGGAATCAGATTGTTGTGTATTTCTCTCGCTGCATTCGACACGGATACAAAGGAGAATGCTTTGAAATATTCATTTCAAAAGTTGCGCTTTTGTTGGGTCTTGCTTAGCATTAAATGAAACGTTTATTTCGTTATGGATAACCTAAGCAGGGAGCTAAGCTGGTGAGTAAAGCGTTAGATGTAATATGTCTTGGGCGCGTAGCCGTTGACTTATATGGTGAACAAGTAGGATCACGATTGGAAGATATGCGTACTTTCGCGAAATATCTTGGTGGTTCCTCGGGCAACGTGGCGCACGGAACTGCGCGCCAAGGACTGAAGTCTGGCATGCTTGCCAGAGTGGGCGACGAACACATGGGCCGTTTTGTTTGCGAGGAGTTAGCGCGAGCGGGCGTCGATACCAGCCACATCATTACCGATAAAGAGCGCTTAACCGCACTGGTGGTTCTGGGCATTAAAGATTCTGAAACCTTTCCTCTTATTTTTTATCGTGACAACTGTGCGGACCAAGCAATTGTTCCCGAAGACATTAGCGAAGACTACATTGCCTCGGCCAAATGCCTTGCAATCACAGGGACGCACCTCTCCAACCCAAAATCCCGCGAAGCAGTGATCACCGCCTTAAACTATGCCCGAAAGCATGGTGTAAGAACGGCACTCGATGTCGATTACCGTCCGGTTCTTTGGGGGCTAACCTCGTTAGGAGATGGCGAAACGCGCTATATCGAATCGGCGTCGGTGACGCAAAGCCTGCAAGAAGTGCTCGGCTTATTTGACCTGATTGTCGGTACCGAAGAGGAATTTCATATTGCAGGTGGGTCAGAAGACTCCGTTGCAGCCCTGCGCAACGTTCGAGAGTTCACTAACGCGACACTGGTTTGCAAACGTGGCCCGCTAGGGTGCAGTGTATTTGAGCAAGACATTGGTGATTCGTTGGATGATGGCATCACCATTCGCGGTGTGCGTGTTGATGTGCTCAACGTGCTGGGGGCGGGCGATGCCTTTATGTCTGGTCTGTTAAGAGGGTATGTAAACGACGAGCCTTGGGAACAAAGCTGTCGATACGCCAACGCGTGCGGTGCGCTGGTGGTTTCGCGTCATGGTTGTTCTCCAGCAATGCCAACGCGGGAAGAGTTGGATTATTACCTCGCAAACGAACATCAAATTCCCCGACCAGACAAAGATACCATGCTCAATCATTTGCATCGCGTGACCACGCGGGAAAGAGGTTGGCCGGAATTGTGTGTGCTGGCGTTTGACCATCGCGCCCAGTTTGTCGAGATGGCCCGAGAAGCGGATATCGACGTTGCCCATATTCCGTATTTGAAAAAGCTTATTTGGCAAGCCACGCAAAACGTTGTCGAGGAAAAAGGCCTGCAAGGGAAAGCTGGCATTCTGTGTGACTCGACGTTTGGGATGGATATTCTCAATGACGCTACTGGGTTTGGTGACAACGTCACTAAAAGGTGTTGGGTTGGAAGACCTATTGAACTCCCTGGGTCTCGTCCGCTTCAGCTTGAACATGGAAACATAGGGACGCAACTTGCCAGTTGGCCCAAAGAACAGGTCGTTAAATGTTTGGTCTTCTACCATCCCGATGATGCCGCCAAGTTGAAGGCGCGTCAGGAAAGTTTGTTGAAAGAAGTGTATGAAGCGTGTTGTGCGAGCGGTAACGAATTACTTGTTGAAGTGATACTTCCGAAATCCATGCCGCACTCAAATGTGGAAAGTGGACAGTTTTACTATCTCCATACGATGCAGCGATTGTATGACTTAGGCATTAAGCCGGATTGGTGGAAGCTTCCACCTTTGATGCAAGAGGAGTGGCAGGGTGTAGACGCTCTAATCGATGGACAGGACACACATTGTCGTGGCGTATTGCTCCTCGGGTTGGATGCTCCAGTGGATGCCTTAGCAAACGGTTTTTCCATCGCCAAGCAATCAAAGCATGTGAAAGGCTTCGCCATCGGTCGCACTATCTTTGGAGAGCCGAGTAAACAATGGATGCAGGGTAAGTTGGATGATGCCAAATTCATGCAGGCAGTGAAAACCAACTTCATCACCTTAATTGATCTTTGGCGTTCAAACTGAACCACGTGAATAGGGAAATTCAGACATGGAAACGATCCAAAATTTTATCAACGGTGAAGTGACGGACAGCAATAGCCTTCGCTTTGCGCCTATTTTTAATCCAGCGACGGGTGAACAGACCCGACGTGTTGTGTTGAGCACGGTTGAAGACACCAAGAAAGCAATAGAGGCCGCGCAGGCGGCATTTCCTAGCTGGGCAAAGACGCCGCCACTAAGACGTGCTCGTGTGATGTTTAAATTCAAAGCATTGCTGGAGGCTAACCAAGATGCGTTGGCGAGGATGATCAGTAATGAACATGGCAAAGTGTATTCCGATGCTGTCGGTGAGCTAACGCGTGGATTAGAGGTGGTGGAATTTGCCTGCGGCATTCCCCATCTCCAAAAAGGGGAAAGCTCGGCGAATGTTGGCTCGACGGTAGATAGCCACTCTATCATGCAACCTTTGGGTGTTTGTGCGGGTATCACACCGTTTAACTTTCCCGCGATGGTGCCAATGTGGATGTTCCCCATTGCCCTCGCAACTGGGAATACTTTCATCTTAAAGCCATCAGAAAAAGACCCGTCTTTAGGTCTTATGATGGCGAAACTTCTCAAAGAAGCAGGATTACCTGATGGCGTATTTAACGTCGTAAATGGCGATAAGGAAGCCGTCGATGTGTTGTTGACAGACCCGCGTGTTCAGGCAGTGAGCTTCGTCGGTTCGACACCCATCGCAGAGTATATATACACTACTGCTTCAGCGCATGGTAAGCGTTGTCAGGCACTTGGTGGGGCGAAAAATCACTGCATATTGATGCCTGATGCAGACTTAGACATGGCGAGTAATGCCATTGTTGGCGCGGGTTTTGGTGCTGCAGGTGAGCGCTGTATGGCGCTGTCTGTGGTTGTGGCAGTGGGCGATGAAATCGCAGACAGACTGGTTGATTCACTGGCCAAGAGCATTCAGAAGATGCGCGTCGGTCCGGGGATTGTCGACGGCAGAGAAAACGATATGGGACCCGTGATATCGGCAGCGCACAGGGACAAAATACTGGGCTATATCGATGCTGGCGTAGAGCAGGGCGCAACCTTGGTTGTTGATGGCAGAAATTGTAAGGTCGCGGACCATGAAAACGGCTATTTCGTGGGCCCAACACTCTTTGATGATGTAAAGCCAGATATGACTATCTACCAAGATGAGATTTTTGGCCCAGTGTTATCTATCGTTCGCGCGCCGGATTATCAAACGGCGTTGACCTTGATAAACCAACACCAATACGGCAATGGATCGGCGATCTTTACCCGTGATGGTGATACCGCACGTCAATTTAGTGAAGATGTGTTGGCTGGTATGGTTGGCGTGAACGTGCCGATTCCGGTTCCGATGGCATTCCACAGTTTTGGCGGCTGGAAGCGCTCTATCTTTGGGCCGTTAAACGTGCATGGGAATGACGGAGTGCGCTTCTACACCCGAATGAAGACGGTAACGACTCGCTGGCCGGCAAGCGTGCGTTTAGAAGATCATAGCAGTGCGTTCACCATGCCGACCATGGACTAACGGAACCAGACACAAAGCCCGCCGAGATAGCGGGCTTTTTGTCAGATAGATTTAAGCCTGCTATCAATGCCTGCCGCCAACCCCGCTAGGTCTTTTCGGAAAGAAAAATCTGCTGCGGTGAGTGCGTACTCTTCCAAAAGTAACTTAGCCACTTTCAGGTTGCCGTTTTGTACATAACCTTCCGCAAGGTACAGCACCTGTATTTTGAGAAAGTCTGACCCGTACCATTGTTTATTGTGTTGCTTAAAAACGTTACGAATGATGGTTTCAGCGCGCGCAAATTGTCCTCGTTGCATGAGCGTCCGCGTATAGTACGCCACCGCTTCTTCCATCAAGGGGACACCGTTTGAAAGATACATGATGGTAAAGTCAGACAACGAGTTTTCAGATACTGCGTTATAAAACGCATCGCTAAGTGAGGGGTGACCTGTAATCCCTGTGGCAAAGTGCAGGTAGATCAGCGCGCTGGTCCCATTAATGAACTGTGGGAGTTGCGCTTTCAGAGTCGCCTCTGTGGGCGATTCTGAGTCTTTGATAAGCAGCGCATTGAACAACTGATAAATATTGTCATGAGAGGGCTGTCTTTGATCGTTCTGCAGTGCCGAAAGGGCCATATATTGCGAATAAGCTGAGTGAAAGCTATCCCAATCTCGGTGGAATATTGCCAGTGTCATTTGCGATGGCGTTGTGCCAAACAAAGGTTGTAACTTCGCGCTTATTTGAAATTGTGGTGTTTGGTCTAACGAGAGAACCTCTTGTGCTTTTTCCGTTGCTCCCAGCAAGAAATAGGCACTCGATAGGGCCTCGATAGCATTTTTCGCCAATGCATTCTGTTCGCCAAATTTTTCTGCAATTTCCACTTCGGTTTCTTTCAATGCAATGAGCGACTTTTTAGGGTTGTTCAACTGAGTTTGAACCAATGGTTCGTAGGACAACATCGTTGTATTGAGCGAAAGTGTCTCCGCCTTTAGTGTGTCTTTAGTCTCTGAGTACTTGCCAATTTTAGATTTATCATCAAACACATACGCTAGATTTAGGGCGGAGCTGACGGCGAGATAGGTTTCGCTGGCAAACGAGGTTTGCTTAATCCACTCATCAACAATGGCAAACAGAGCTTGGCTTTTTTCTTGTGCGATGGGTTCATTCACTTTCATCATGCGGTGTTGAAAGGTTTGCAGGAGGTCGTGTTTTTCACTGAACGAAAGTGCTTGCCACCGCGTATTGTCGGTCAGGATGAAATCCAAAATGTTGTCAGTGATAGGACCCACTAACCGCTGGAATGGGACAAGCTGAAAGCCTGGCATGTTGACGAGCTCGCCGAAAATCAACCAATCATAGAACGAATGCTGGGGGTAAGCTGACAAGTGTGACCATGCTTCCGCTGAAAACGCATGCGCCCAGCACCCTGTGCTCTCACCCCAGGTGTTGATACATGCTTTGTCACTTGAGGCTTTTAGCCGTAAATTTCGTACCTGATAAAAGCGCAATATGGCTTGCTGCTCATCACTAAATACGGAGACGTTAGCATTCAACGCTTTCAAAATGGCGTGGGTGTCGTCATGTATATAGAGTGATTGTAGGCCTTTGATCAGCAGTGAACCTGTCTGGAATCTCGCGCCATCGGTCATGACGGAATGTGAGGCTACCCATTCTTTGGCCGCATATCGATATAAGCTCTCGATACTCGGTGTTTCAAAGGTATGGGCAAGCTCGGGTTGAGAGTAGAGCAGGACGTTGGAGAGCTGTTCTACCACTTCATCACTGGTTTGTTTTTCAAGTACCAGTGCAACGTGCTGACGAATGAGAGACACGGAAGCTGCGACCAACAAGGCCGTACTTACGAGGACGATCGCCGACGTGAGCGGCCAACGCGTGATGCCTTTCCGTGCACGATAGAACAGGCTTTGCGAGTAGGCATCGACAGGAAATCGATTGAGCCATCTCAAAATGTCTTGCTGCATTTCGTCGGCATCGCGATAACGTAGTGACGCATCATGGCTCACCGCTTTGGCGATAATGGCGGCACTTTCTTTGCCAAATCCTCTTCCAACAAAATACTCAGGTCTGACGCCAGACTGAAATTCTTCTACAGCGTATGGGTCGTTGTTTTCAGAGAGTAGATAGAAAAACAACATACCCAGCGAGTAAATGTCAGAGCGAGAACGGTACCAAATCCCGTCTTTTTGCTCAGGAGCACTCCAATATCGAGAAAATGCACTGATGTAATCTTTCGCGATTCCACCGTCTTGGTTGGCTTGGTCGTCAATGCGTTTAGAAAAGCCTAGGTCGATAATTTTCAGGTTACCTTGGTCATCAACCAAAAGGTTCTGTGGTTTCAGATCACCGTGGTAAAGCCCGCGGCTATGAGCATACGCCATGCCGTCCATCAATTGCTTAAGCAGATGGAGGCGTTCCGCTTTCGTTGGGCGGTGCGTATCGAGATAAACGTCGAGTTGGTTGCCATTGACATACTCGGTGACGATACACGGTGTGCCCTCTATCTCGCCAGAGCCGTAGAACTGGCAAATGTAGGGGTGGTTTAAGGCAATAAGATTGCTGGCTTCCCGATAAAAAAGTGTTTGTCGTGCGCGCAGATTAAGCACGCTTCCACGCAGTATTTTTACAGCAGCAAAGTGTTGGCAATGCTCAGGTTTATCTGGCGAGGAAAGGTGTTGAGACGCGAGGAAAACTTGTCCTGTGGCACCGCCTTCCGACAGCACTTTCTCAATGCGAAACCCCATGACCTCTTTCCCGATAAAATCGGGTGAAGACTGATGTTGGGAGTGCGAAGAAAAGAGAGCGTCACTGATATCCGTCAGGTCATCACAAGGCAGATCCAGCATGGATGCCAAGTCATCGGCAATGTCTGCGTTTTCTTCTCTGATCTGCCCAAGGCGAATGCGCTGTTCGCTGGGAGACAATGCCAGCAACTCGACGTAGAGGTCAGATATTTCCATCAAGCGAGGGCTTTTCTAAGGTAGTTTGTCGCGAACAAAAGGCGGTTATTAACGGTGCGTTCGCTCACATTCTGTAGCATGGCGATTTGTTTATTGGAGACGGCTGCAAAATGTTTGTATTCAAACGCATCAGCTTGCTCTGGGTAACGGCTTCGCAATGTCGTAAGCACGAGGTACAGATCGCGACTCAAAGAGTAGTCAGGTAGGTGGGCGACGGCTTTTAATTGCTCTACGTCTGCATACTCTTTTTTACCCTCCTCTTTTTGCTGACTGTTTTCATGGTCGGCAAAAAGCAAGTGCCAAACTGAGCATCGGACATAGTCCACAAACTCTTTGCGCTGCGTGAAGGGTGTTTCGTCATTTCGCCACTTATTGAGCTTCAAAATCGCTTCATGGGTCAATTCCGTTGCGCTGGATTGACTGAAAAGCGTACCGTGAGGTTGTTTTTTATCGAGCATGGATTTGACGATGGAATATATATCTTGATAAGCGGCGACGAAAAAATCATTGGATTTTTCTTTGTCGCGGGACTGCCAGCCATTCAGAATTTCGGTGGCGTCTATTCGCTCCAATAGAGACTGCTTCTGAAACATGTATCCTGTATCTATTCTTGCAATCACATAAAGCTTCCGATGTGATTGTTACTTCTCAAGTGCTTGATTTTGCCTTGAGAACGCGTAGCGTGCAAGATGCAGAAACAGGGCTTACACGCCCTGTTTAGCAAAAAATGGATAACTGTTTTTTGAATCGTCTTTGTCGATTAGATAGCGACCCATTCACTATCAATTTTTTGGAATTCGACTTGCTCACTGAAGTCACTCACTTCGGTGGCTGATTCACCGAATAAACTCATTGTTGTGGTTGCTTTTGCCGTGACATGACATGAAACAATACCGTCTTCTTCGTTGCCGACGACATTACAATCGCTTAGATCAATGTCATCCAGTTCAATTTCAAATAAGCCACCCATTGCCTGTGCGGCTTGGACTGCCGCGGTTTCAACTGCACTTCTCGCTTCGCTTTTCGATGGGTAATCAGCACCGCAACCGACCAGAATCAGTGCTAGCGGCAGGGCCAGATATTTTGACTTCTTCAGTGTGTTTTTCATCAGTTACTACTCTCTGAGTTTTTGATTGCAAAGGGCTATTGTTGTTTTTGCTTGTCGAGTTCTGACGCTAACAGTGCATCGTTGTAAGCAATGATGTCTTTGTTGACGGAGAACATGCCCCATAGCCACAAAATGAAAGCGATAATACCGGGCACAACCAAAAATGCAGTGAACATACAGACGATAAACACCACTAAGGTAATGATGCCTTTCATAACGTGGCCCGCGTACATGTGCCCAACGCCTGGAAGGGCAAAGTTTAAAAAGATCCCCAGTACCTTGTTCTTCATTTTGTTTTTCAAGCGTTCAGCTGTGATTGTGTCACCGTAACTCATGTTCAATTCCTGTCCGTTGTCGAGATGTGGTGATAGTAGCCATCGGCTGATGCCAACGACAGTGACAGCGCATTCGAAAATTTACGCAAAATTATTTTAAAGAAACTTTGATTCGGAAAGCTGCGTTTCAGAAAGCGGTGTTTAACAAAGCTTTGTTTAAGGTGCGGTGAGTAACGGTAAGTGGGTAAAAAGAGAGGCGGTGACGTAACGCAGGGGTAGGCGAGATCGATGCTTACAATGCGCAGATGAGTAAAGATGAGCGAAATGCTCGCTCATCTGTCGACATCGATGTATTTACTGTTTACTAAGCCAACGTTTTTTCTGAGGTAGCTTCGGCTACTGGCTTCTCGTTCGAGTAAAAGGCTTGCATCGCGATGGCGCTCACGGGATTGTCGAACCAAGCTAGCATTTGTGAGCCGTCTTTCTGGAAACAGTGTTTGTCTGACGGTTCGCCAAACATACCTTCGCTGTTGTTCGTCAGTAACGAGGGGTGAAAAAAATGCACGTTACGGCTCTGATTGATTCTTCCCGTGACGTTTGTATTGATTGACGAGCTGGCAAGTTGCTCAAATTGCGCCACTTTCCCAAGCCACTCTCGAATGAGTTTTTTGAGTGACAGGGACTTCAATTCCCATGTGGCAAGGCCACTGTCGACGGCTTTTCGCTGATTTTCTACAAAATCATTTAAGGCGGATTTCGTCGCCGCAAGATCTTCATGATTGAGGTAATTAGGTGCGGACTTCAAACGCTCAACAATGGAACGCATATGCGGTAAGGCCATGCTGTGCATTGCATTCTCGACCAACTCGGTGACAGATTCGTTGATGAACCGACGGTGTGCTTTGCTGCTTTTTATCCGTAAGGTGGCAACGGAGTGGCGAGATTTGAAGTAGAACCTCACGATCAACAGGCCAACAGATAGTGCCGCAGACAGCCAGATAAACTCAGGTTTCAGGAAGTAACACCATGCCAAAATACCCAGAGATGCGAGGAGGCTGATATCCCAGATGACAAGGTTGCGCTTTTCTTTGCTGACGCGTGTTTGTAGGTCGCTTTCTTTCGCGTTGGTCGTTTTGCGCTCATCAATGGTAGTGGCAAGCTCGTCAATCAAGCTGATCGCCACGCCATGGTCGTTATCTAGGTTTAGGTTATGGGTTTCCAGATCTTTTCTTTGCTGTGCATGGCTTTCGTAAAACTGTAGAAGCGACGTGCTGCAGGCGCGCAGTGCTGCGAAGTTTTCCCACATCTTCTGATTCGCCGCGTAGATTGCGAGAAGAATATCGTTGGAGTCATGGAAAGACGTTGATTCAGGAAACGCAATATTGAATGCGCTGTCTGCCCATGGCTGAAGTTCGCCATAGTTTTCCGTCAGTGCCACACGCAGAGCATCGAGTTCTTGGTGAATATCTCCTTCGGCTTCTGCAAATGAGGTCGGGTTTTTCTTAGAGAAATGCTCAGATGCCGCGAGATAGTACTTAAGATTTGTTCGAATAAATGTGCTTAACGCCTCAACAGCCAACTGTTTGTTATGAGGGTTATTGTTAAGTGCGAACTGGTTTAGCAGCATGTCGGTTTTACGTTCTAGCACCTCGAATGTTTCATATTGTGCTAATGCCAAATCAAAATAGTGGGCTGCTTTTTCGAAATCCCCAATATGGGCATATGCGATAGCAATATGTGAGTTGCAGGCAGAAGCAAGTAGGGTTTCATCTTCTTTCAGTGAAGATATTGCGCGCTCAGACAATGGAATGGCGGACTTCCAGTTCGCAGACGTGTCTGTTTGCAACGCGTAAATACGGCCAAGCCAGAAGCAACTGAAAAAGTCGGACCCAAATTCTTCAGTGGCTTTAACCAAGTTCTGTGTGGCTTCACTGAGATGATTCAATTCCATACTTTGGAATGCCCAGTCTTTACGCTGCGCCAATGAAGACGCGATAGGGTTGGTCTCTAACGAAGGATCCGGTTTATCAAAGATACGGCGAAATTGGTCATGGTGTGGACTTTCAGTCGTGTCAGTCGACGGGGAAATACCATCGATTTTCAGCAGTGAACTCTCAGGCATGCGTGGGTTATCATCACAGCCTAGTGAAGCCCAAAGGAAGGTTTCTACCTGTTTAACAATTGAATCGACAATGTCGTCTTGGTGTTCGTCCTGAATGTGGTGTCGAAGAAAATGGCTCGGTAATACGCTTAGGAATTCGCGGACGCTTTCTGGCTGTGTTGCGCTATCAGCGTGGTGTTTCCCAACAAGAAAAGTGAGTACGTCTACCTGATTGTCGAGAGCAGCATTTACCTCGCACTCAATATGCGATTTACCTTCAGCGCGCACTTCACCCAGATCTTTCCCAATGAGGTTTATCAAACAGCGAGAACGTGAAACACAGTGCACGGTGTTTTCAATGGGAGCCTTGCGAAAGGCGTCGAACTCGGCGATGTGAAAGGGGCGTATTTGGCACCGTTGAAGCAATGTCGAACCATTCAACGCAGAAATCAGTGATTCTACAAGGGGCTTCAGTTCTGTGTGAGAGAAAGAGATAAAGATGCTGTTCACAATACGATCCTTTGCTGGTAGAGCGAATAAAGAGCTATGCCATCTTACGTATCACAGCGTGCCCTGGGTAATACAAATGCATTGAAATTAGAGCCAGGGCAGAGAACACGGCGTGTTAAGGTGTTTTAAACAGCGCGGTACTTGCTTTGCTGAGCTGGATAAACTGCCTTGCCATTTCGCGGTTCAACCACAAATAACCGTAATAGCTGATATCGCTAATGTCATTGGCTGATTGGCATAGTTGTTCTTTGGACAGGTTAAGAAGGTGAATGTCGATACACTCGACTTCGGTCACTCGCTTCTCTGAAACTTGTTGTGCCAGTACCTGAAAATTGTCCGAGAGCTGACTTTGCGCCTTGGTCAAGCCTTCCAAATTCATGATCTCATCTTGTCCTTGCTGGCTTTCCCATTGTGTACTGAGCAGGGCTTCTAGCTCGGCAAATAAGCGTTTTTCAATCAGAAGAATATCATTCAAAACCGACTTGTTAACGCCGGACTCCACCATCATATGCGGCAATAAAGATTGCTGGGTTTCAATGATGGTATTGAGCTTTTCTGCATGAGAAGGTGGGAACTTACCTTGCTTCGCATGCTTAATGTGCTTGGCATAGTAATGGCTGCACTCAACAAGATATTGTTCAAGCAGGTAAATAAAACGTTCAGTGGCCTTGGCGGGGAAGATAAAAAGACTCGCCAAAATGGTGAGAATTGCCGCCCAAAGAACATTGAATATACGCCACCCTGCGGCTGCGACATCTGCGGGACCACCACCGGCGACGATAACGATGGTGATGGCTGCCATCAGAGACGCATAGGCATATTTTTCCTGAGTGCAATACATGGCAGCGACGAGCAGTGCAAAGAATGCGATGTGGTGAGTCCAGTGGTACTGCGGTGGAATAAGAAAGAGTGCGAGGCCCATTAAGGCCCCAATAACCGTACCCGTGACCCGTTGCTTGGCTTTGGATAGTACGCCACCAACAAAAGGAATTGCCCCAAGAATCGTGACGGCAGTAATCAGAGCCCAGTAACCGTAGGGGATGGTAAAAGCACGGGTGATCAGAAGGATAACCCCAAAAACGAAAGACACGCGCAACATGTAGAGTAAGCGGGTGTGTTTTAAAGCAAAAATATCGTAAGAGCGCATGTTAATTCACAGTCGAGATTTACGTTCTGCCTTAAGCATATTCTTAACCTTAGTTAAAACATGCTAAAGATTGCGACAGGAACAACCAAAAGGAAAGAACGAGCAGACATGGTCACGTCTGCTCGTTGAACATCAATATGCTGTTTTTAGCCGATGATACTTAGCGTGGTCTGAAGAATAATCAGGTTCACAATATCAATGAAGAAGGCACCAACAATGGGCACGACCATGAACGCTTGAGGTGACGGACCAAAACGGTTAACCACAGAGCCCATATTCATCACCGCCGTAGGCGTTGCGCCAAGTCCGAAGCCACAGTGTCCACTAGCTATGACTGCTGCATCGTAGTTTTTACCCATGATTCGGAACGTCACGAAGTACGTAAATACGGCCAGCATAGCGGATTGCACCATCAGAATGATCAGGAACGGCACGGCCAGATCCAAGATATTCCATAGCTTCAGACTCATCAAAGCCATCGCTAAGAACAGTGCCAATGAAACGGTGCCAAGAATATCGACGGTTTCCACGTCCATTCTTTTTACCTTAGAGACTTCCAGTACATTGGTGATCACAACACCAATGAACAAGGCGTAAACAAAGTCAGGGATCATCAGCCAGCTTATTTCAAAGCTACGCACCCAAAGTTCCAGATACTTGGCACCCGTTACGCAGATCAGCAATACGAAAAGTGTCTCTATCACTTTCTTCGCGGTGACTTTGTCTTGCTCGTTTTCGTTGTAGGTGACCAATTCTGGGAACTGCTCATGGGTGTTGTTGGTGTTGCCATACTGGGATTTCAGGTTAAAACGCTGAACCAGACGCTGTGCGACAGGGCTCCCGATGATACCGCCCATGATCAGGCCAAAGGTGGCCGATGCCATGGCGATTTCCAGTACGTTATGCATACCATAAACGTCTTGGAAAGTTTGTGCCCAAGCTGCGCCAGTACCGTGTCCACCGGACAACGTAATTGAACCCGCAATCAGTCCCATTAAAGGGTCTAAACCTAACGCAGTTGCTAGCGTCACGCCCACGCCGTTTTGCAGCACGATGTAGAGTGAAGCCACAGCTAAGAAAACGAATACTTTTGCACCGCCTTTGATCAGCTGCGTGTAGTTCGCCGCCAAACCGACCGTTGCAAAAAACATCAGCATAAAAGTGTGTTGCAACGGCAGGTGGAACTCTAATTCGATCCCATTGAGGTGCAATACGGTAATGGCACTGGCAACAACCAAGCCACCGACAATGGGTTCAGGGATGTTAAACTTTTTTAGAATCGAAACTCTGGCATTGATGAAATGGCCGAGAAATAGTACAAAAATGGCGATGAGGAAGGATTCTAGTGCGCCGACAGAAATTAGTTGATTCATAAACCCTCTGCTATCTCCACATCCTCCTTAACGTGCGAGATCCTTATTTTTAATGTTCTTCCAAGAGCGAATTTTAGCGCGTTTGCAGGCATTCTTTGCCGGACAAAATTCCTTTAGCGCGAAAAAATGAGGCGACGTTATCTCATAATGTTGACCTAGAGCACAAGTCCCAGTGCAAAAATATTCATTTGCAACAGCGATGTTACGCGCTTTGTTGCGAACAAAACGCATATAAAAATAGTAGATGACGTCCCGTGAGATTCGGTGTTAAAAGTGCGAAAGCCAAGTGGCTGAGAGGGGGAAGATATAGTGTCAGTCGGTATGGGGTTAAAGTCTAAGGTCTTTTGGGAAATACCTTGTGACGGTAGAGGGTCGCGATAAATGCGATGAGGGGATAGAACCAGATAAGGTGATTGGCATGGATCTCTTTGAATGTCACCTCAACGACAATGAGTAAAAGCGTGAAGCAAACGATAACATCTTCTATTGTCAGTGATTTCTTCATATTGCGCCGAATCAAATACACCAACGCACCTAATTGCGTAAGTGGGAACAGCATATGGAAGGCTTCTGGTGTGACGGAATATAAACTTGTCGCATCGTAGTGAAGGGTAAACCTCAAGATAAACACATTCTCCACCAATCCGTGATAGTCCCAAGCCATCATGGCAAGGAGGGGAGATGCACCTAATACACAGCCAATCAGGAAATTCAGGTTAATGCCCGTTCTTAGGAACATTGCGAGTAAGAAAGCAGCAGGTGAAAATTTGGCCGCAAATGACAGTCCCATCAAAAAACCCGCAATCAGCCATTTTTCTCGTTGAACGAACACCAACCCTACCAATAGCAATGCAACCGGGAAAATATCGTTGGCACCTACTTTCAGCACTTCATACCAAAGTCGTTCCGGCATGAAAAAAAGCAGCATGGCTACAAGGCAGGCACAGTAGACTTCCCATTTACCTTTGGATTTCAGGGTGTGGCTAATCAGCATGCACAAGGCAATAGCCGTCACAGCAAGGTAGAACAGGCTCGTTAACTTGTACCCGAGATCAGGTAAGAAAGCCGACAAGGCATAGCCGATGATCATGCCGGGGCCATAATGGAACCCTCTATGCTCAGGTGCCAGTTCAGGTCTGATATTTATGGTCTGGTCGAGATAGGGATTTTGGCCTTGTAACAGGAGTATTTCTGCGGCCCGTTGCGTGGTATAGCCAATATCAACAGTGGGACCAGCAGTTACATAGGGAAGATACGTAGATAGCATGTTCACCACTATGACGCTGAGTAATACCAGCGCAAACATGGCTTCAATTTTTAAGGTGAGCGAGCCAACGCCATCGCGCTGAGATTTGTGCGTGTACATGAGTGCTGTCAGCGCGAACAGTGCTGTGAAACACAGCAGTTTTATAATTGGGTGTCCCCAATCGTAGTGTTGGAATACAGCATAAACACAGAATAGTAAAAGCAAGGTGCCAAGAAATGATGCAACGGATATAGCCCAGCATCGCGCATACTTGGGTATACCAATTTTTAGCGAGGTGTATTCTGCGCGCACAGCGGCCCCTTTCCTTCCGGTGATGTCTTCGCCACGTCCTTAGGCGTAACTCAGTACCTCCTTTTTAGAGCTTAGCCGCTGATCTTTGCGCAGTAGTGTATTTTTTGACCTTTACGATTTACTCATGCTTTTATGCGTCATTTCCATGATTAGCCCAAAACTCATCGAGGGCAGCGTTCAGCGTATTCGCTTCTTCGTCGCTGATAAAGGAAGCCTCAATCGCGTTCCTTGTGAGTTGGACCAATTGACTTCTGCTTGGATGGAGTGCGTTGTTGACGGCGAGAAAATTGTCCGTCATGTAGCCGCCAAAAAACGCAGGGTCATCTGAATTGATGGTGACACATAAGCCTTGGTCCAATAGCGTTAATATGTTGTGGTCTGACATGGAATCAAACACACGGAGCTTGATGTTTGAAAGTGGGCAGACGGTCAAAGGCATCCGAGATTTAGCAAGATCCGCGACAAGAACGGGGTCCTCCGTGCATTGCACGCCGTGATCGATTCGACTGACGTTTAGCAGATTCATGGCATCCCAAATATTACTCGCTGGGCCTTCTTCACCTGCGTGTGCGACGGTTTTCAAGCCCATTGCCAACGCCTTGGTGAACACGCGCTGAAATTTCGCAGGCGGATGCCCTATCTCTGAAGAGTCGAGACCGACAGCAACGATACGATTGAGGTGAGGCTCTGCCTGTGCAAGCGTCTCTAATGCCTCTTCTTCCGATAAATGACGAAGAAAACACATGATTAATTTACTGGTGATGCCGAGTTCTTTTTCACCTTGGCGCAGTGCATGGAAAATACCATTGATCACCGTATCAAATGCAATCCCTCTGGCGGTATGTGTTTGTGGATCGAAGAAGATTTCCGTGTGAATGACATTATCTGCTTTGCAGCGCAGCAGATACGCCCAAGTGAGGTCAAAGAAATCCCGCTCAGTGACGAGCACGTTTGCGCCCTGATAATAGATATTCAGGAAAGATTGAAGGTCTTCAAACTGATAGGCATTTCTGGCTTCTTCAATCGTGCTATAGGGCAAACTGATGCCATTTCTCTCGGCCATTTCGAACATCAACTCTGGCTCTAAAGACCCTTCAATATGCAGATGTAGTTCAACTTTGGGTAACCGACGAATAAAAACTTCCATGACAACCTCCCTCGAGAATTAGCAACTACGTTAGGTAGAAAGCATGTCAATCACATGCGTTTTTCATGACAAATAGTGGGGTGAGAAAACAGCAATTTGTCGATGAGCGGCGTGCATACTGTATAGACTCAAACTAGTAATATCTGGCCGAACGGTCAACTTTTCGAAGGATAAAAGAGCGTAAAGCGAGAGGTGGCGAAAGGGTGTATAAGTACTTGCTTATAGAGTAGAAAAAGGACTTACGCAGCTTCTGTGTAATAGAAGCTGCGTAAATCAAGTTGCGATTACGCGTCAAAAATTTCGTGTTGTTTGCCCATCCAATTGTCAATGATATCGAGCATGGTTCTACGGTTTACTGGTTTGGCAATAAAGTCATCCATGCCCACACGCTTACAGCGATCTCTGTCCTGCTGGCTGACGTTGGCTGTCATCGCCAAAATGGGTAAGGTTTTACTTTGCTCGTCAAGTTCGCGGATTTCCTTACAGGCTTCAAACCCATCCATTTCCGGCATTTGAAGATCCATTAAAACCAAGGCGAATTTGGTTTGCTTTATTGCATCAATGGCTTCTATTCCGTTACTCGCTGTTGTTACATTAAATCCTGATATCTCGAGAATCGTGCGAGCAACCAATTGGTTTGCTGGATTGTCTTCAACAATCAATATATTCACGGCATCTTCAGTGCGGTACGCTTTCCTTGTTTCCACTTTTACATCGGATTCTTCTGGGAATCGCATGTCGCAGGGAAGTAAAACGGTGAATTCGCTGCCATCACCGACTTGGCTACATAATGTGAGCTCTCCACCCATTAAGGCGATAAGCCGTTGTGAGATCGCGAGTCCCATGCCGGTGCCGCCATGAATGCGCGAGAAAGTGCCGTCTTTTTGAGTAAATGGCTCAAAGATGATTTTGCGGTGCTCTGGCGCGATGCCGATACCCGAGTCCCTGACTTGAATTTTCAATCCGCGAGGGAAGCCATGGCTAAGGACGATTTCAATTTCGCCGTCATCGGTAAACTTCATGGCATTGGAGATGAGGTTAGTGAGCACTTGAGACAGCTTTCCTTTGTCGCAAGTGGCGAGGAAACGATGGTTTAGCTCATCATCAAACAGCAGCTCGATACCTTTCTCTTTGGCTGTGCTGTGAAACAGTGCGAGGACATTTTTGCTGAGCTCGCTGACATCGAACTCTGTCTCGTGAAGATCTAGCGCACCAATATCAATCTTCGAATAATCCAGAACGTCATTTAACTGATTGAGCAATAGGTTGGCGGCATCGTCTGCCATTTCAACGAGAGGTTGGCAATGTGCAGGAATTTCGGCTTCTTGCAAGATGTCTAACGCCCCCATAATCGCGTTCATTGGGGTGCGAATTTCATGGCTCATGGTTGCAATAAACTGCGACTTAGCGATGTTGGCTGAGTCGGCGGTTTTCTTCGCTTCCATTAGCTCAGACTCGCGTTTCACATGCTGACTAAGTAGGCGTTCGAGCACATTTACACCCTTGTTCAAGCGCATCAACTCATCGCTCTTTGTGTCGAGTATTTCGTCGGTATAGGACATATTTACTAGACGTTTGTTGATGCGAGACAGCGGCAGAAGAACAAGATATTGAGAAACAACCATGGTAAGCAAGGCAAGGGTGAGCAGAAGACCCGCTGAGTAGATGCGAACTTCTTCAACGTGTTTTGAAATATCGGCCATCATTTGTTTTTTACTCATCGAAATTCGCATTGTTCCGATTGAGCGTCCATCGAACTCGACAAGGTTGCTGAAGTTGAGAGCCATAGGATTATCGTCGTGTGGTCGATCACCCCATTGCCCAATTTCTGAGTCGTTTTGAGAGACGATAGAAATATAACAGAGGTCGGGATAATGTTGAGCCATGCGATCGAGTTTGGCGTTGAGGGCACCGGTTTGTTGGGTAAGTACGTCTTCTGATAGTGCTTCTGTCAGTGCAGAGAAGTTGGCACGAATTTGTGCGTCCATGCGATCTTCGAGGTACTTAGTTTCGTACGTCCTAACGACTTCTCCAGAAAGGTAACTGAGAGCCAGAGTAATAGACAATACCGACAAGGTATATTTAAACCAAAGAGGTAAACGCGTCATATTCCTACTCCTTATTTGTTTCGGCTTTCCTAATCTGCATGTTGATCGTCATATTGAGAGTCAAAATGGCTGATTTTTGCCTATTTCAATCCTTGATAAGCAAGGAAATCTTAGATAGTGGAATGACTGCATATAGCTTGCCAATGTTGAAAAGCGGCAAATCTGACAAGATGAAGGCGAGTGAAGGAGAGCAAAGGAAGAGTAGGCCACAGCATGTTTACTGTGGCCGAAAATCGATTTAACTGATGAACTTAACCGATAAACTTAGCGATGAAACCGTTGATATTGCTGAGGCTAGCCGCAGCCATGACGACCACAATCAGCGCACCCACAATTGACAGGTACACAGGGTGTTTGTAATCACCAACGATGTCTTTGCGGCGAGTTGCTGCCAGAACAAAAGCGAGGACGACCGGCAGGATGATGCTGTTGACCAAACCCGCTAGCATCAGAAGCAGGATTGGCATGTTCATCATCACAGTACCCACGCTGGTCACAATGATGAAGCCGCAGCACCATGCTTTCTCATTGCGTGCAACGACAGGGAAAAGGGTTTTAATCAGCGAAATGGCCATGTAGGAGTTACCTACGACTGACGTAATAGAGGCAACGAAGAGCACCAGACCGAAGATGAAGTAGCCCACTTCCCCTGCACCTTGACGGAACGCGTCAGCGGCTGGGTTAGACGTGTCGAGTACTGCCCCTGAAGCGATTACACCGAATACTGCTAGGAACAACAGGATGCGAATGACAACGGCGATGGAAATACCCGCCCACGCAGCCGTCTTGATGGAGTCCACGTTCTCTTTGCCTTGCAGGCCAATATCAACAAGACGCTGTGCACCTGTATAGTAACCACCTACGGCACCACCAACGATAGTCAGAGTTGGAAGCAAAAGGCTACCCATATCGCTAGGGATAACAGCTGCAGCGAGCGTTTCGCCCATTGGAGGCAGGCTTGTCATTGCGACATAAGCAATCAGAACGATCATGAACAGGCCTAGGTAGCGCGCCATCTGATCCATGCGCTTAGAGGCGTTGTGAACCACGAATAGCAAACAACCTACAACTCCCGTAAATAACGCACCCCAAGTCGTATCTACGCCAGTCAGTACGTTAATACCCAGTGCTGCACCGCTTACGTTACCAAAGTTGAATGCAACTGCACCTAGAGCCAGAAGTACGCCAATAAAGTAACCCGCGCCCGGGGCGATTTTGTTTGCGATATCTTGGATACGTAGACCAGAAACACCCACGATACGCCATAAGTTCATCACGATACCGAAGGTGATAAACATGGAAGCGAAGACAGGGAAAGCCATGTCAATTTTGTAGATATTGGTAAATACGGCGGTTTGCGTCAGAAAGCCTGGGCCGACAGAGGTCGTTGCCATTAAGAATGCAACGCTGAGGATTGCTTTTGTCTGCCAAGATGATGATTGTGAAGCGTGTGTTTGCGTGGTCATGCCGATTCCGAAATTTTGTTGTTTCCCTATTTATTAAAAAAAGGAAAAGCAACTGACCGGGATCAGCTGGCTAAGGGGTTAACCCTTTGAAAACACGGCCTGCGTAGAAGACCGTTTTTGCTGGGCGCGGATATTAATAGGGTCGAAAAAGTAAGTCAAACAATTATTTTCAAATGCGGTGAAATAAATTTTCCACGTTTTCTTGTGAAGGCAATCGATTGCCTAAGTTGTCAGATCTGACGCTGCCAATCAGTGAGATATTGACGACATTTCTAGATGTATATCGCCGAAAAACATTCTTTTTTGACGAATCGTCATTGTTTGTTGCTAAGTCGACGACTAAGGTGAACCTTGGTTTGAGTAGCACGATTGGTGCGTGTTAAGGAGCGGGTATGCAAGGGATTCCTGAATTTACAGAATTGCACAACTACATAGAAAACGCTGATTTCTCAGATAACCATTCGCAAGTCATCGCGTATTCGGGTGAAAGTGCTTTAGAAATTTATCTCAAGGTGATGAATAGCACGCCGGGGTGGGTGAATTACTTGATGAAGTTACGAAATACACTGGTGTCTAAAATCGGCCTTAAACATTTGGGTAATTTTGAAAGTTTTGCGCCAAAAACATCCAGCGACGATTATCAAGTGGGCGATCAGGTAGGGATTTTCCAAATGATTTACAAGTCTCAGAACGAAGTCATCATGGAAGACAGAGACAAGCATCTCAACGTGAAGCTGTCTTTCCATATTGCGTCGAATGGAGACAAGGCAACGGTGACTGCAAGTTCAGTGGTACATATCAACAATACAATAGGACGTGTATATATGTGTGTTGTTGGGCCAGTACATAAACTAATTGTGCCAGCGACACTGAGACGCATTAAGTGAGAGACTCCAGCATGACAGCCCCAATTTAATGTGACTTTTTGAGGCAGCGAGGCTATCTTTCCGCGCAAAGAGACTGCCGAAAAACGTTGAGGAGAATACGTGGCTGCTTTACTCAGGAACCTATTGAGACATTGTTTGCTCTCTGGATTTATTCTGGCCAGCATTGGGTCATCTGTTGCTGCAGAAAGATACGACAACGGAAGCTGTAATATCGATGCAGGGGTGCTTAACAAGCAGTACGACAATCGGTTGGACTACCAAAATAAACACACTGATACGGATTTCTTTCTGCTGGTGTACTCAAATTCACCGCGCTTTTGTGAGTATATGGCGCGAAAGAAACGCGATCGTGGTGTGAAGTTTCAATGTCAGTCAGATAATGAATTTGGCTGGGTTATCCACGGTTTGTGGGGGGAGTCAGAAAAGGCGTACAAGTCCGGTAATAACAAAGGTCATCCTCGATTTTGTAAAGGCGATTTGAAGCCCTTGCCCTTGGAAACAATCAAACCCTATTTGTGTATGAGTCCCGGTACCAAATTGCTGCAGGGGCAGTGGGAAAAACATGGTGCCTGCGACTTTGATGACCCTGAGGAGTACTTTGACAAAACATTGTCATTGGCCCAGCAGTTTACTGTACCACCGGGCGAACTCAGTGCTAAACGCGCTGTGCGCTGGATGCGTGAAAAAAACCCCGAACTCAAACACATTTGGCTTCACCAAACTCGCCATGAGTTCGGTATTTGTTTTGATAAGCAGTTCAATGTGATGTCTTGTCCAAGGAAAGGACGCTAACGGTTTCCTTTCTCACCGGTGTTTTTATCATCGGACTGATAGGTAATCTCGTCTAGCAGTTCGGTGATTTTTCTTCTTTCCTGCTCTGTCGCCCCGTCTAAAAGTGCTGATTCTAACAGCACGTTAATGCGCTCCTTTCGAAGGATAAACAAGTCATGCAGTGAATAGGCGACTTCTAAACGTCGTTTCGGGAATTGTGTGAGTAAGTGCGTGAGCATTTCTCCCGAGCGTTTGGGGTAGGCAAGCACAATATTCTTCGCCACGTCATTCGCATTCAACGAAGAACCTTCTAGGGCGAGCTTAAACAACAGACCCGGATTAGATGGGTTAAGGCCTAATGCCGCGATCAAGAGTTTTAACTCTGGGTTGGCTTTCTCGGTATCTTTAAAGTTAACCATAGGGTCAAGCTCAGACGCGCCGGGGATAGGCTGTACATTGACCTTGAATGACGTCGCTGCGGGCAGAGTTTCGGTGCGGACAAAGAGTTTTCGCACCATCAGGAACACCAAGACAAAGATGTGGACTGCGATGATGTAGTAGTAAAGCCAAACGACACTGAATTCAGACATGAGGAAGCTGGCAACGATTGGGCCGATGACGCCGCCGATACCCAGCAAAATTTGCATCATGCTGGTGGTGGGCATGGCTTCTTTTGGATCGATATGGTCGAAAACCTGCGTGACGGCCAATGGAAAAAGTGCCACGCCTGATCCGCCTGATACCCAAAACAGCACCGCGAGCAATTCAATGGGGTATGGGTAGAAGTTATCGAGCACGATCAAGCTGTTACTGATGATACCCATGAACATCAACCCTGATGCTACAAGGCGTTTGTCGAATCTGTCTGCAAGCCAACCTGCAGGAAACTGTGTAAGCAATCCGCCCATTTGGTAGGAGCCAAGGATCAGCGACAGCCAAACACCGGAGATCCCTTTGCTGTATGCATAAAGCGATATGAGCGAAACGCTTGCAGCATTGATAAGCCCTGCACAAAAACATGCCATGGTGCCAGATGGCGAATACTGCCAGAGCTTCTTAACTGAGATGGGAGATGCTCTTGCGGGTAACTCAGGCGCAGGAAGCCGGCTCATCGACATGATAATGAGTGAAAAGCACAAGAAGACCGAAATAAGTCCGAACAAGCGCGGGTCTTGCTCGTTAAAGGCACTAAAGAGAAACGGCGCGGTACCAAAACCTACTGCGAAACAGATTTGGTATGTGCCATACACTCTCCCTCGGTTACTTCTGTCACTGAGCACATTCAGCCAACTTTCTAAGGTAATGAATGAGGTCACATAGCAAAACCCCGCAATCATTCTCAGCAGTGCCGTTACCCATATATCGGTGTTATAGCTATGAAGAACGGACACGATGGATAGTGTTGCGGCCATAGAAGCAAATGCGCGAATGTGTCCGGCGCGAAGCACGGCTCTGGAACCAAACAATCCTGCACAAATTGCCCCAACCGCAAACATACTCATGGCTAGGCCGATGTCGGCAGTCTCGTACCCGTCCTCCTTCATGCGTATGGGAAGCATGATGAAAAAGAGATTGTGGCTAATAGCAAAGCCGAAAATGGTAAACAGGATCGGCCTAATGCGCAGAAAAATACTCGGTTTCATATCCTTGAAGTTAAGCTGACTATGTTGCAAACCGACAAGTAACAAGACGCAAACCAAAGGAAGAGTTGCGTGTATACATTGCCACTTTTAGCGTTTTAGGGAATAAAGCAATCGAAAGATTGCAATTTGGATATTAGGTTATCATCCAGAGCCATCAGACAAGCGAGGAGTGAAGGGCTATAAACCAAAACTCTCGTAAACTACACACAGTTCCCAATCATGAAAGATGACACTTTTCTTTCATTTAGCAGAGCTTTGTCTCTGAGAGATGCAGAATATGGGATTAAAGTGAGTTAACCCGCTAAAAACTACTGTGTTGAGCATTGAATAAAATTGAGATAGATCTTTGCTGTGTTCGACGGAGATTCGATCATGGGCAAATGCCCCATGTTTTTCATAACCTCTGCTTTGGCATTAGGAATCGATGATTGAAGAATGCTGGCTCCTTTTGGGTGCAATATCCGGTCGCTATCTCCCCAGATGATCAATACAGGTTTTTGTATAGACCTGAGAACAACATCTAAAGGATCGCTAAAATGCGGTTGGCCATTGGACATAGCATGGATGTCTTGAAATATTTTTTCATGAAGTGGAAAGTCTTCCTGTGCTTGCTTGGCTAACTCTTCAACAACAAAACTGGGGATAAAAGGCACTTTGTAAAACGCAAAGGCAAGCAGCTCTCGGTATTGCTTACTGTCTCCGACCAGTACTTTTGGTCTTTGATGTTGGCGAAGCATTGCAAACATCTCACTGTCTGGCGAAGAGGCAATGCCCAGAGGGTTCAGTAAGCCCACGCTAATCACTTTATCTGCATGCTGGACGGCATAATTGCCGGCGAGATACCCACCCATTGAATTTCCGCCAATATGGAATTCATCAAGGTTTATTGCCGAAGCAAATTGGTGAAGCCGCGTTACTTGGTCGCTAATGCCGTAATCGAGGTCTGGATTTTTCACGCTTTCACCAAAGCCGGGGAGATCTGGTGCAACGACGTGGTATCGGTGGGTAAGGTGTTTCGCCATTCGTACCCAGTTATCTTTGTCAGCGCCAAACCCATGCAACATAAGTAGCGTTTGCCCAGAGCCACCTTCGAGATAAACGATCTCCCCATCATCAATTGAAACGCTTTTACGAGTGAGCTTTGCAAGATGTCGCTCGGTGTTAACTGCGCTATGAAAAAGTGTGCGATTGGGTATCAACATATAGAGGATGATGAGTAAAAGCAGAATGGAACCGATAGCAAACAACATGTTCGTTTCTCCAGCGTACAAATTTTTCCGTTGTCTTATATACCCAAGCGTGGATAAGAGTATAGGCGGTTCATGGTGGATTTGGCTGTGTCTTATTGGCAGAAAGACGTCAGAGCTTGGCAAGGGATATGCCAAATTCTCGCATTAAGCCTTGGCTAATTGTCCTATCTGATATTAACCCAAATAAAATGGCGATGTTGTTCATTGAATCGCTGGCATAGCGAAACGCAGGGGAGATTCTCATACTATTTTAGTATGAAAGGTTGATGCCGCTTTCTAAAGTATCCTACGCGTTGATTTTTTGAACCTGTGTGTAATTGCCTATAAAGAATCCCAGACACGGAATCTCGAATAAGAGACTGAAAGTGGTAATGAATGCCTAGTTTGCTTTGCGTTTTTGAGGTCGAGGCCACCAAGTGTCTGCATCACTATTCATTAGATGTTAAAGATAATTGTTGATGTTGGATATTTATATTGAGGTTTTTTCTGTTCTGTTTAAATAACTATCGATAAGAAGTGGAGTTAATTGCTTAAGGTCTTATTTACACATTGATGCCAATTAATAAGAGAGTGTACAAACATTGGTAATGATATCGATGGTTAGTATTTCCGTACAACTCAGTTAATTTGTGAGAGAACACCTACTTTTTGGGGTTTAATTATTTTTGGTTCTGGTTGGTTTTTATTTTGAATGATTGACTAGTTACGTCATATAAAAGGACAGTTTCTATGAATACATTCAAGTTAAACGTAAAGAAAGCCACCGTTATTGCGGTGAGTGCTGTTTTACTCACGGGTTTCGCAGGTTGTGAAGATCCGCGTTGGGTAGCGAAAAAGGTCAGTAAATCGATTAAAGAAAAAAGGTTAGTCGATCATCTGGAAGCGATGGAGGGAGCGGCAGTTGCGACCGAAGACGGTAACTCCACTACGCGTGCAGCGGGAACAGACGGGTACGCAAACTCTGTTGATTACATTAAGCGAAAGTTAGAAAAACATGGTTATGAGGTTACCTTACAACCGTTTGATTTTCGAAGCTGGGTGGAGTTAGACGGGACAACGCTGACCGTAAACGATCAAACGCTGGTACATGTGCGTGATGCAACAGACGATATTCCCGCCGACTATGCAGCCATGTCGTACTCTGGAAGTTCTGATGGAGCATTGAATGCTGAAATTGCCTTTGTAACACCCGATTTTGATTTCGATTCAGCAGACTATGATGATACGGATGGTTGTACAGCGTCAGATTTTGACGGTGTTGATGTCGCAGGGAAAGTGGCCGTCATTCAACGCGGTGGGTGTACATTTGATGCCAAAGTTGTCAATGCTGAAGCCGCGGGAGCGGTGGGGGCAATAGTCTTCAACCAAGGCAACAGTGACGGCAGAAAAGGCGTTGTAAATGGTACCTTGGGCAGCGATTCAGAGGCTACTATTCCGGCGTTTGGTGCGAGGTACGATCTGGGTAAAGCGTGGTATGACGCATTACAAGGTGGTGGTGATTCCATCGCGGCTGCGTTGAGTATTGGCGTCAAAGATGAAGTAGTGGTGACGCAAAATGTCCTCGCAGAAACTGCGCGAGGTAACCCTGATAAAATTGTTATGTTGGGTGCACACTTGGATTCGGTGCCGGAAGGGCCGGGCATCAATGATAACGGTTCTGGCACTGCGGGTGTACTTGAGTACGCCATACGTCTGAAAAAGAAACTGAATCGTTTGCCAGTTCACCAGAAAAACAAAGTACGTTTCGCGTGGTGGGCTGCTGAAGAAGCGGGTTTGGTGGGTTCTGAGTACTACACCAACGAAGTGTTCGGTGCGTACTATCAAGACGCGCAGACGCAAATCATGGAAGAACTCGGCATTACAGACCCTGGCGAGCTGACTGCTGAACATCGAGAATTGATTGAAGCGAGATACCTAGAAATCAATCCAGTTAAAATGTACTTAAACTTCGACATGATAGGCTCACCAAATTATATCTATGGCGTGATGGATGGTGATTTGTCTGATACCAAAGACAGTCCTGACAATGCCTACCCTGGTGACTTTGAGCCACCTGAAGGTACGTCACACATCGAAGGGATGTTTAACGAATTCTTCACCAAGAAAAACGAGTCGACAGTTCCTCAAGCACTCTCCAAGCGTTCGGATTACTCGGGCTTTGCTGACTGGGGAATCGCGTTTGGCGGATTGTTTACAGGTGCTGAGAAACTTAAATCAGCGGAAGAAGTTGAACAGTTTGGTGGAGAAGTCGACGTTGCATACGACAAATGTTATCACCAAGCGTGTGATGACTTGAACAATGTTGCCAACGAGGCACTGACGATGAACTCCCGCGCTCTGGCATATGTGGCGACATTCTATGCGATGAGTGATGACCTTTACGCTGATACGCGAAATGAAACCCCGGCACCAGAACAAAGAACGCTACGCACTTTGTCAGTGGATGATGGGCACGAGCATGAGCATCGAATCGGCGAGAAAATCAAGTCGGCTTCGCGCGAAGTGGCAGATCATGGTCACTTCCATGGTGACTTCGACCAAGATAGAGAGTAATCGACGTCTAACACGTCACTCTTGAAACCTTAGAAACGTGAAAGAGAGGAGCCTTCGGGCTCCTTTATTTGTTGGGGTTAGATGGTGATGACAAGTTTCGAATGTCGGCAGGTGATAGCCCCAATTCTCGAACCAGCGAGCGACTTAATGTTCGCCCAGATGTAAACCCCAGCGAAACTGCAATTTTGTCCATTGAGTCATTGGTATAGCGCAATGCGTGGTATGCCTTTAAGCGTCGCCAGTGATTTAAATAGGCCATAGGGGCCATTCCCATAGCGTCTTGAAAATGTCGAACCAATGTGGCTTTAGACATGCCAACACCTCGACCCAGTTCTTCGAGGGTCCAATCATTAGCGGGATTTTCATGGAGCAATGTCAGTGCTTGATGAATGCGCTTGTCGCGAATGGCACGAAGAAAACCAAAGGTTTCATGATGTTCATCGACATGGAACTGTAAAAGCTTCAAAAAAAGCACTTCAGTCAATCTGTCTGCCATTGGACTATTGATAGTCTCTGCTTCACGTATCTCCGCATCAATCAATTGGACTAATCGCCAGAGAGTGCTGTCGTGTTCTATGCCTTCCACATGAATCACGCTGGGCAATGCGTCCATGATGGGGTGGCTTAACCCCTCATCGAATTGCACCATGCCGCAGATCAGCTTATGTGTTGTTGGGCCGTGTTGGAAAAGCGGTGATTTAAGCTCACAGGCGTTTACAGCACGTTCGCTTGGCGTTTTGGGGTTGTTGGGGTCATCCGCTATCCAGTGGGCGTCGCCATTGGGAAGCAGAAAAATGTCCATTTCCTTGGCTCTTAGGAACGCATCTTGGTCGGTCCCCACGTAGCATTCGCCATGAAGGGTGATATGAAATCGTGGGTACCCCAATTTTTCAAGCAATATTCCCCAAGGTGCACTTAGGGCTGAACTGAAAAAAATGGTGCCGCGAAACTTAAGTGTTTCAAGGATATCGGCAAGCAAATTGAAGGTTTGTTGGTGTTTGATTCTTTGGGGCACTGATGTGAGCCTTAGGGCGATAACTCTTGCCTCAACTGTAGCCTAGACTCAGGCCAAACGCTGGACTGTTGAGCGTTTTATTTGTAAGTGAGGTGAGAAATGCAAATCAAAAAAGCAATGTCGACATCAATTAACTCAAATACGATTGCTTCCTTGGTCTTTCTGAGTGCAGGACTGCTCTCGGCAAACGCCAATGCGGAAGAATTCTTCACAATTAAAGACGGAGAGCTACAAAGACCCACTGGTTACAGAGAGTGGGTTTATGTCGGTACGCCCGTTACCCCAAACGATATGAATAATGGGAAGGCAGCCTTTCCTGAGCATCACAATGTGTATATCGACCCCAAAAGCTGGGCGCATTGGAAAGAAACAGGTGAATTTCGTGATGGCACTATCATCATGAAAGAGTTGGTGAGCGTGGGAAGTAAAGCGGCGGTCAGCGGCAATGGCTATTTCCAAGGTGAATTCATTGGGCTAGAAGCGACGATTAAAAGTAAAAAACATAATCCGAATGAGCCGGGGAACTGGTCGTATTATAGCTTTTCAACGCCAGATCATGATGCGTTAACGGAAGTAGCAAAACCTTTTCCTGCGGCATCGTGCAATGCCTGCCATCAATCAGCGGCAGCAGATGACTTTGTGTTTACCCAGTACTATCCAGTGCTTCGAGCGGGGAAAGGAACGGGCGAAGAGGCTGCGGGTGGTTTTACATCGACGTTGAAGTAGGAGAGATGATATGAACAAATTCATTCGATATGTCGCACTCAGTGCCTCGGTCGCCGCCAGTGCGAGTGTTATTGCTGGAGGCAGTGAGTTGTCACCCTATGTCGATGAAAAAGGCGCGATCAGTTTTCCTGAGAACTTTAGGGATAACATGATGCATCTTGGATCTTGGTTTGTGCCAGAAGGTGGTGCAAGCGGCTTTCACGGTGTTTACACCGAGTCTTCATCGGTTGAGGCTTTTCGAAAAAACGGTGAATTTCCCGATGGAGCCACCCTTGTTAAAGAGCTCCGCGCGCATGCCACAGGGGATTTCACAACAGGCTCGGGTGTGAGTTATGAAACGGCAGATCTTAAGCAATGGTTTGTGATGGTTAAAGACAGTAAAAACCGCTTCTCGGACAGTAAAATATGGGGAGAAGGCTGGGGGTGGGCATTGTTTAAGCCCGGAGAACTGTCAAAAAATGCATCGACAGACTATCAAACGGACTGTCTTGGCTGTCATGTTCCTGCTAAAGAAACGGATTGGATATACACCCAAGCTTATCCCATTTTATTTGAATGATCCTTTTGCCAACATTTGCCAGCCTTCGGGCTGGCTTTTTTATTGGCCTCGATAAATGGAATAACTAAAGGGGGATACGAATAGGGGTAAGTGGATGTCTTGCTGGTGGTCAGAAATACCAAACCGAACGACAATTTCATCAAACAAGGGTATCGGGTCGAGTAAGGCGTCGATGCTCTTAAAATAGGGGGCGGTTTCAAAGACCATTTGGTATTGGCCGGACATTAATGCCATGTCCTCTAGCAGAGGGGCATCTGTTTCTCCTATAGCGTTGGTTGACGTGGTCAGTAATGGCGTGAGGCCTGTCTCGTCAATACGGTAGAGCGATATTTTGACCCCTGCGGCGGGTTTGCCTCGGGATGTGTCTTGAACAAGCGTGGTCAGTTTCCCCATGAGCACCAGCCTTTGTCTTTTTCATCGCGTGTTGAACGTTATCGTATTCTTACAAGCTAGCATTCTATTAGCGTACTACGCATTTCAAACGATTAAAGTTTGAACAAAAACAGATATCTAATGTGTTTTGATTTTAGTTGGGGAGTTAACAGATAGTCATTCGGTAAACGAAGAGAAGAATGAAGAGGGGAAGAAAGAAAAAAAACAGGCGTCGAAACGCCTGTCATATAGGAAGCGATTACGCCGTTGCAGGTGTTGCAACACGCACCAATGGTTTGTCGTTGATCGGCAAGTGGAGCAGTGCTGCCGCTACAGCGAGAACAACCGATGCCCACCAAATAGGTTCATAGGAGCCATAGTAATCGAATACTCGACCGCCTACCCATGCACCCAAGAAGCTACCGATTTGGTGAGTGAAAAACACCAAGCCGTAAAGTGTAGACATGTAACGTGGACCGAAGATCTGACGCACTAAACCTGAGGTTAACGGCACCGTACCTAACCAACAGAAGCCGATGGCTGCACCAAAGATAGTGGCTGATTCAGTGGTGAGTGGCAGCATCACAAACAAGGCCAATACCACCGCACGCATCATGTAGAGACTGGTCATGACAATGCGCTTATTGAAACGGTCGCCCATCAAGCCCCAGAAGTAGGATCCGAAAATATTAAAGATCCCCACATAAGCGAGGGCCATAGCAGCAACACCACCCGGTAATCCCTTATCTGAAATGTAGCTAGGCAGGTGCGTTGCAATGAACATCACTTGGAAGCCACAGACAAAAAATCCAGCATGGATCAGCCAGTAGCCTGGGTGCTTGAAGGCTTCTTGCAAAGCCTCTTTCAGTGTTTGATTGTCTTCAGCAGCCGAGACGGTGGAATTCTTGGCTGAAGTTTTCATAAAGACAGAGAAGGCAATCATCAAGGTACAAACCATTGCAAATACTTGCATGGCAGTTTGCCAATCGTAGTTAGCCAATAATGATTGTGCGCCAGGGATCACGGCAAACATACCGAATGAACCCATTGCCGTTGTCAGGCCAAACGCTTTTGCGGTGTGTTCAGCGGGTACCACTTTTGCCACCGCACCTAACACAATCACGTAGCTTGTCGCACTCAAGCCCAAACCAATCAAAATACCCATAGACAGGTAAAGCACACCGGTACTTGTCGCAATAGATGTCAGGTAAAGACCAAGTGCATACGCCACACCGCCTGCAGCGATGATGCGTTTTGCGCCGAAGCGATCAGCCGCCATGCCTATAAAAGGTTGGAACGCGCCAAACATGAGGTTTTGCAGGGCGATAGCTAGACTAAAGAACTCACGACCAGACTGAAAAGTGTCAGTAATTGGCATCATAAAGATACCGAAAGATTGCCTGATCCCTAGGCTAATAATCAACGTGCCTATTCCCAGCCAAACCAGCATTGGGAATCTGAAAATACTCATGAAACTACCTTAACGTGAGTGTTAGTGATGTTGGGATACGGAAGGCGTATTTGCTTCCATGTGTCCAGAAGGGTGTGTGGAGTGGCGTTGATGACATCCACCGTCAACTGCATATTCACTTAACGCACTTCTTAGTGGTGCGCAGTTGTGAACAAAGAACAGGGTGACAATCAGCACCAGGAGCCACCTAGCAATCTGAGCTGCAAGAGATTGAGAAAACATATAGGCCTCTGGGATGACAGACGCGCGTAATGTAGGTTTATCAAGAGCATGAAACAAGTGAATAAAATGCAAAAACCTCATGCGTATTATGCATACATTGATCATAACCTCGTCAAAACAACAAGATGAATCTATTCATATGTTTAGCGAGTGCCAGTGGGTGGTGAAATGTTGCGCATAGTTCATGCCAAGGGTGCCTCACTGATAGATAAATCACCCCTGCCAAACAAAAACGATAAATTTCTTAAATGCATGAAACACCATAAATTTTGCGTATTCATGAAGTGGGTACAAACGTTTCCCTGCGGGTGACTGTCGTCATGAGTGATAGATTTCGGTCACCTAACGCATTGATTTACCGACATTGTGTGACGAGTGTCAAAGTTTTAAGAGGGAGGAGGCGAGTCGTGAATGGACACAAGGGTACTAATGAATAGTGATTTAAATGCTTACAATAAAAATGATTTATGAAACGGATGATTGCATTTTTAGGGGTTTAAAAAAATCGAAAAAAGAGAAAAATAGCCTCCATCGAATAGAGCGGTACGGTCTAAACGATTGATACCCAATCAACCTGAAGATGCAGGATTCAGCGAGATTGAATGGGGTTGTGATTGCGGCGTCCCTTTGTAGGTGTAGTCATCTACATCAAAAAGGGTCAACAAAGAGCACAGCGTCAGTCAACTCGCCCGAAGGGAGAGCCTTAATACGCTCACTTCTTCGTTAATTTTCCCTGAAATAGAATGACTATTCCTAGGAAAAATTGCCTTGAATTGAACGTATTTAGGCCCTCTGAATTCAAGCATCTTCAAGTTGTTTGGGTATGATGAATATGTTTTTAGTGAAGAAAAACATATTCATTAATGGATGCATTCACACGATATATCCATTGTGAATATTTCTGTAGTAAGAGCAGATTAGTTATTTCTGAATTATCACCAATATCAAATTAAGCCCTTTGACAATACAGTTGCCACGGAATTGGCATTGCTATTTAAAAAACAAGTTTATTTGTCTATCTCGTCTGAATTGAGGGTTAAATTAATGTCTTCAGATGCCAGTAGTAAAAAAATGGGATTGGTTGGGCTAACCGTTCTCGTTGCTGTAAATATGATGGGCTCCGGTATTATTATGCTGCCAGCAAGTTTGGCGCAAGTCGGAACGATTTCTCTACTTTCATGGGTTATTACCGCAGCAGGTGCAATGTGTATTGCTTATACATTCGCAAAATGTGGTGCTTTCTGTAAACGTTCTGGTGGCATGTCAGCTTACTCAGAAGAAGCGCACGGAAAATCCTCCTTCTTTATTTCCTCATACACATATTACGTATGTCTGGTTATTAGCTGTGTGGCAATTGCAGTTTCAGCGGTAGGTTACATCAAACCGTTTATGCCTTGGCTAAACACCCCAGTACACACATTCTATGGTGTTGTTGCGATCTTGGTTGTCACTATGGTGGCTAACTTCGGTGGTCCAAAAATTACCGGTCAAATCTCATCATTCACTGTTTGGGGTATTATTCTGCCTGTGCTGGGCCTGTCTGTCATCGGCTGGTGGTGGTTCGATCCACAAACCTTTATGGCTGCTTGGAACCCACACCACGACACAACAATGCACTCAGTATCTTCTGGTATTGCACTGACATTGTGGGCATTCCTAGGTATTGAATCAGCGGGTGCGAACTCGGATGCTGTAGAAAACCCAGAACGTAACGTACCTCTTGCAGTACTGTTTGGTACAGGTTTCGCAGCGGTTGTTTACATTCTGTCTACCACCGTAATCCAAGGTATTATTCCTAACGCGGAACTGGCTCAATCTACAGCACCATTTGGTCTTGTATTCAGCGAAATGTTCAACCCAACAGTTGGTAACGTCGTTACTCTGGCAGCGGTTATTGCATGTATCGGTTCTCTGCTAGGTTGGCAGTTCACCAATGCGCAAGTATCTAAAGCAGCGGCTGATGAAGGTTTGTTCCCTAAAATCTTCGCGAAAACTAACAAAGCGGGTGCACCAATCATGGGTATGCTCATCATGCTTGCAGCAGAACTTGCTCTGGCCGTGATGACAATTTCTCCAAACTTGGTAAATCAGTTCAACGCGCTACTCAACCTTGCAGTATTCGTAAACATGGTGCCTTACATCCTGTCTATGACTGGTCTGGAAGTGATGCTACGTAAAAACAAAGTATCACCAGCGCAATATCGCCTCGGTGCGACAGTGGGTACTCTGGGTGTTATTTACAGCATCTACGGTGTGTACGCTTGTGGTGCGGAAGCAGTATTCGGCGGTACCATCCTGACTCTATTCGGTTATATCTTCTACGGCTTTATTGCTGCTCGAGATGTAAAACCTGAAGCAGATGTAAAAGCAAAAGCATAATAAGTGATATTTTCTCCCCAATTAAATAATCACTAAGCAAGAAGTAACGTAATAAATTTAATCGAATGGCTGGTCTTAATTATTCTCCTGTCATTGAGACTAGCCATTTGATTATCAAAAATCCGAGCGGGTGAGAGATACCCTCACCACTCAAAAAGAAATAACGTTAACCACTCTGCCTGACTTATTTATTTTTTAGATAAAAAAGCCATCCAAGCCGTTGACGCTGAAATTAGAAAATTACAAATTAGGTAATTATTATGAGCAACAACTTCAGCAAAATGCGCACTCTGGTTGTAGAGCCGCAAAATATCGATCCAAGCAGCTATGCTGCACGTACAACTCAATCTCTGATTGAAGAACTGACTCAACGTACTATCGATATCGTGACTGCAAAGTCATACGAAGATGCGAAAGCAGTTATCTTGGCGTCACAAATTGACAGCCTGGTACTGACCCTGGACAAATCTGAAGAACAAATCGTTCACTCTGAAGAAGAAATCGATCTGCTGAATACGCTGAAAGATCGCCAATCAGAAGTGCCAGTGTTCCTGCTTGCAGAACGCGCACGTACCTCAATTCTTGCTAACCGCAAACTGATGGAACGTGTTGACGAATGTTACTCTGTACTGGAAGACACCGCTGACTTCGTTGCGGGCCGTATCGTGGCTGCAATGCGACGTTACCGCGAACAAGTATTGCCACCGCTAATGAAAGCGATGATGCAATACAACGATATCCACGAGTATTCATGGTCTGCTCCAGGCCACCAAGGTGGTATCGGCTTCACCAAAACCCCTGCGGGTAATCAATTCCACCAGTTCTACGGTGAAAACCTGTTCCGTACCGATATGGGTATCGAGCGTGCAGCTCTGGGTTCACTGTTAGACCACACTGGCGCATTCAAAGACAGCGAAGTAGAAGCAGCTAAAGTATTCGGTGCTCACGAATCTTACTCTGGTATCGTTGGTACTTCAGGTTCAAACCGTACCATCATGCAAGCGTGTCTGAAAGACGACGATATTGCTATCATCGACCGTAACTGTCACAAATCCATTGAACAAGGCCTGATCCTGACTGGCGCACGTCCTGTTTACATGGCACCAACACGCAACTGCTACGGCATCATTGGTCCTATCAGCAAGTCAACCATGGCTGCTGCAAACATCGAGAAGATGATTGCAGAAGGCAAAATGACCAAAGATGCGAAAAACAAAAAACCAAAATACGCAGTAGTGACCAACTGTACATACGACGGTATGGTTTACAACTCAGAACACGCAGAATCTCTGCTGTCTGAAAGCTCTAACCGTATTCATATGGACGAAGCTTGGTTTGGTTATGCTCGCTTCAACCCTGTATACCAAGGCCACTTCGCAATGCGTGGTGACGCGAAAGACCACCAAGGTCCAACAGTATTCGCGACTCACTCAACCCACAAATTGCTGAATGCGCTATCTCAAGCATCATACATTCACGTTCGTAACGGTGAAGACGCCATCGATTTCGATCGCTTCAACCAAGCGTACATGATGCACACATCAACATCGCCACTGTATGCAATTTGTGCATCTAACGACGTTGCTGCAAACATGATGAAAGGCCAAAGCGGTCTGTCTCTGACTAACGAAGTAATCCGTGAAGCGGTTATCTTCCGTCAAAGCGTTCGTAAGTTGTTCAACGACTACACTGCTGATGGCGACTGGTTCTTCAAACCTTGGAATGCTGAGGTTGTAACCGAAACCAACGGCGACAAAGTGAAGTTCGAAGACGCATCTGTTGAGTCTCTGATGACAGTTCAGGATAACTGGAAACTGCACCCAGAAGACAAATGGCATGGTTTCGACAACATGGAAAACGACTGGTGTATGCTGGATCCAATCAAAGTTAGCTTGCTGACTCCGGGTCTGGATGACAAAGGTAACTTCCTTGAAAAAGGTGTACCTGCCGCACTGGTTAGCGCATACCTAGGTCGTTTCGGTATCGTACCTACCCGTACTACTGACTTCCAAGTAATGTTCCTGTTCTCAATGGGTATTACTAAAGGTAAACGTGACACATTGGTTAACACACTGCTGTCATTCAAACGTCACTACGACAAGAATGCGTCTCTGGAAACTATCCTTCCAGAACTCGTAGAAAGTGCACCAGAAGTTTACAAAGGTCTTGGCCTGCGTGACCTTGGCGACCGTATGTTCGAATACCTCGTTCGTCACAACCCAGCGCAAGTGTTGAACGAAGCATACTCAACACTGCCAGAAGTTGAACTGAAACCACGTACTGCATACCAACACATTGTTGCGAATGAAGTGGAACTGGTTCCTTCAGACAAACTGGAAGGCCGCGTTGCAGCGCACTCAGTGATCCCTTACCCACCAGGCATCCCAATGCTGATGGGTGGCGAGAACTTCGGTAGTGAAAGCAGCCCTCAAATCCAATACCTCAAAGCACTTGAGGCATGGGATGACGAGTTCCCAGGTTTCGAACACGAAACTGAAGGTGCGGAAAAAGAACACGGTAAATACCACGTTCTGTGTATTAAAACTGACGCGCTTTAAGTAAGTAAAAAATCAAACGCCTTCCCAAACGGAAGGCGTTTTTTTATGTCTGGCCAATTAGCTAAAAAGCTTATGGGGCAGGGCACCAGGTGTAGACGGTGTTGATGTCCGTCGCTGGCATTTTCAATACTTTATTACTGCATCTGATTTCGCTTCGTTTTAATGCACGCCCGACGTTTAAATCTGGGTCTAACTCCGCAAACTCAAGCAGGTTGAGTAAAACTTGCTGAGGGTTAGCAACAAAGTCTTCGTAATTGACCGTCAGTAGGTCAGCATTCACTTCTTCAATTTCTTGTCGTGTGGTTTGCAACAGCTTGTTCAATTGGAACGCAGTGCCCGCGACGGCGTGTTGTCTTAACAAGTCATATTGTGCCAACTCTTGCAAAGAATAAGCACCTCGCCACCACAACATACTCTTGCCCTGAAATTCCCACTCTTGGCTGGAAATGATGGAATTGACGGTGGAAGCGGGGTCACGCGTTACGTGAACAAATTTGGCATCAGGAAAGAGACTTTGCAAATAGCAAAGGCGCGCAGGCCCTGTGAATCTCAGTGCCAATCTTTCTTTTTCTGTACTTGCTACGCGCGCCTCTAGGATCTTGCTGATCTCAGAGATCTCCATGGGAGATGCAAGTTTTCCCCTTGCAAAACCACGATAGAAATCGACATCGTCACGAGTCATCAAATCCCAAAACAGCGTAGCTTCTGTGGGGGTTGGTGAAAAATCGTTTGCCAGTGCAGACATCAGTGAGTTGGTAGGGTAGTCGTTAGATTTCGAACGCCACTTGCTGGTGAATTTAAACAGCTTATGTTGAAAGTTGGATGTCGGGTGCTTCTCAAAGTTTTCATCCAACCAGCACAAAGCAGGGTGGTGAAAGACAATGTTTGAAATGAGGCTGACACCTGAACAAGGCGGGCCGACAAATATCAGTGGTTTTTTCAATGATGGCACGTTCATATCTGAAAACACTCCCTTCGCTGTATGACAAGGAGATAGCAATATGAATGCCAGTGTTAATGTGCTTATTAATCAATAGTATAAATAGGGACGCTATACGGTCTATAGAAATGATTTGCATATTGAAAACGCGGCATTTTTGTTATGCAAATCACGGTTTAAAGAAACGAATTGCATTCAAGGGGTAGAGAGGATTATAGCGACAAGATAAACCGTCGAATCAATCGCACTGCGCACTGACGGTCACCTTCCCCAAACAACTCTACCGTGCGTCTTGCTGAATTGACTTTTTCATCGCCAGCTTTTTCTCGTAAACGCTCTAACAATTGGATGATAAATGGCGCAGTGAATTCAGGGTGGCATTGCATCGTAAGAATTTGGCTTCCTTTCATCGTCATTGCTTGTGGGCAAAAGTCAGATGATGCAATCGTGGTGAAACTGTTTGCCGCAGCAACGACTTGGTCTTGGTGAACGGCGAGCAGTGAGAGCGACGCTGGGTCGTAGGGGGCGAACAAGTGACGACCTTTTTCTGTGACATCCAGAGCATAGAGACCCATTCCCCAGCCTTTGTGGGATTTTTCAACCGTGCCGCCCAGGGCGGAATGAATGATTTGATGGCCGAAGCAAATGCCGAGTAGTGGGTGGTGGTGTTTGTCGCACAATCGAATGAAGGTCGCGAGTGTTTCTATCCATGGGTCATTGTCATAGGCACTCCATTTGCTGCCAGTAATGACCCACACATCGCACTCTTCAGGCTGAGAGGGGAATTCCCCAAGAAAACACTTGTACGTCTGAGTGACATCAATTTCATCAATGGACAGCAGTCGTTTGAACGCGTCGTCATAGTGACCATATACAGGAATGGAGTCTTCGTAGTGATCGTCACAAAGCAAGATTCCTACGCTTTTCACTCGGCTTTCTCCCTTTGTTCACGCTGTTTGTGTAATAAAATTATGTAAGTAAAGAATAACGGAAACCGCAAGTGAGAAGATATTTTTCAAATTGCGTGTATTGATATGTATTAAGTATTGGACGAATTGTATTTATTTGGCAAATTAGTTGCTGCTTGTAACCATATGTTGTTATTGAAATTTTATTCTGTTTGAGGTTTTATGGACTAGATTTTATGACGTCACTGTATAAATAGTGACATATTAAAATGAAAAACATGCACTCTTACACAGATTCAACGTGTTCGGACTTTTATTGTTGGGTTAAACTCAAGTAAGATGCAGCACGAAGTCGAGCGCCATCGTGGCGCATGGCGAGCCAAAATCATAGTGGAGAAACAAGCTTGATTAGTGTTTTCCTTGTAGATGATCACGAGCTGGTTCGCACAGGGATACGTCGTCTTCTCGAAGACGAACGTGGTGTTAAAGTGGTAGGGGAAGCCGAAAGCGGTGAAGAAGCAGTCAAGTGGTGTCGTAGCAATCATGCGGACATTATCTTGATGGACATGAACATGCCTGGTATTGGTGGTTTAGAAGCTACGCGTAAACTCCTACGCTATAACCCCGACGCCAAGATTATTGTTCTTACAATTCATACTGAAAATCCATTTCCAACCAAAGTCATGCAAGCAGGAGCTGCTGGCTACCTTACAAAAGGTGCAGGTGCGAGTGAAATGGTTAATGCAATCCGCGCGGTTAACAGCGGACAGCGTTATATTTCGCCAGAGATTGCTCAACAAATGGCGTTGAGTCAGTTTTCTCCAGCGTCAGAAAATCCATTTAAAAATCTTTCTGAGCGAGAGCTTCAGATCATGATGATGATCACCAAAGGTCAAAAGGTGACGGATATTTCTGAACAATTGAACCTCAGTCCAAAAACAGTTAATAGCTATCGCTACAGGCTGTTTAGCAAACTGGGTATCAATGGTGACGTTGAGTTGACCCATTTAGCGATTCGTCATGGTATGCTAGACACAGAGACACTCTAATTACTTCTGTTCACTGTGTTTGATGCCAAAAATTTTCTAAAAACTGTTTCTGATAAACCGGGCGTCTATCGAATGATGGACGCTTCCGGTGAAATTATTTACGTCGGAAAAGCAAAGTCACTCAAAAAACGTCTTTCTAGCTACTTTAGAACGAATGTTTCGGGTGAGAAAACCCGTGCCTTGGTGAAAAACATCGCCAATGTAGAAGTGACGATCACGCACAGTGAAACCGAAGCACTTATCCTAGAGCACAATCTCATTAAGCAGCACTTGCCTAAATACAATGTGCTGCTTCGTGATGATAAATCCTATCCGTACATTTTCCTTTCTGCGTCAAAACATCCGAGATTGTCTATTCATCGTGGGGCGAAAAAGCGCAAAGGCGAGTACTTTGGGCCGTTTCCTGATGCTGGTGCAGTCAGGCAAAGTTTGTATCTTCTGCAGAAAATTTTTCCTGTTCGTCAGTGTGAAGACTCGGTGTATGCGAATCGCACACGTCCCTGCTTGATGTATCAAATTGGTCGTTGTGCAGGCCCCTGCGTGAAGGACATCATTTCTGATGACGATTACGCCGAACTTGTGAACTTCACTCGACTCTTCTTGCAAGGCAAAGATCGCCAAGTCATCTCGACGCTGGTAGAAAAAATGGAAGCGGCTAGTCAGTCTCTCGCTTTTGAAAAAGCGGCGGAATATCGCGACCAGATTCAAGCGTTGCGCCGCGTACAGGAACAGCAGTTTGTTTCCCAAAACAGCGATGACGATTTAGATGCCATCGGTGTATCTATTGAAAACGGCATTGCATGTATTCACGTATTGTTCCTTCGACAGGGCAAGGTACTGGGAAGCAGAAGCTATTTCCCCAAAATGCCTGCGAACACAGATATCAATGAGTTGATTTCCACCTTTATCGGCCAGTTTTATATCAATCAGGCGGAAGGTCGCACCATTCCAACCAGCATTTTGCTTGGGCAGGATATGGGTGAGGAGTTGGAATCACTGGCTAAAGCACTGTCCGAGATTGCAGGGCGCAAAGTGCACATTCAGAGTAAACCTCGCGGTGCTCGCGCGCGTTTCCTGAAATTGGCGCAAACCAATGCATCCACCGCGCTGACCAGTAAAATTAATCACAAGATGACGATTCATAACCGTTTCAATGTACTGATGGAAACCTTAGGTCTTGAGTCGGTAAAACGCATGGAATGTTTTGATATCAGCCATACCATGGGTGAGCAAACTGTCGCGTCTTGTGTGGTATTCAATCAGGACGGTCCAGTTAAACAGGAGTATCGGCGTTATAATATCACCGGTATTACGGGCGGCGATGATTACGCAGCGATGGCGCAGGTTTTAGAGCGTCGTTACGCGAAACAATCCGATCCGGAAAAAATCCCTGACATCATCTTAATTGATGGTGGTAAGGGACAGCTTAACAAGGCGTGGGATGTGGTTAGGCCGCTGTTAGCGGAATGGCCAAAGCACCCGCTCATGTTAGGTGTGGCGAAAGGCACCACACGTAAACCGGGTTTAGAAACGTTGATCAAAGTGACGGGAGAGGAGTTTTCGCTGCCTTCTGATTCACCAGCCCTGCATTTGATTCAACACATTAGGGACGAAAGTCATAACCATGCAATTTCTGGTCACCGAGCAAAACGTGCGAAAGCGCGCAAAAGCAGTGTGTTACAAGAAATTGAAGGTGTTGGACCAAAACGTCGACAGGCTTTGCTTAAATACATGGGCGGGATTCAGGAGCTTAAACGCGCTTCTGTTGAAGAAATAGCCAAAGTGCCCGGAATAAGCAGAGTTTTAGCAGAGAAAATTCATTCGTCGTTGCAACAGCAATGACTTTCGTCCACCATAGCGGTGTTACTCACCAACAATTACAACTATGCGACTGAACATCCCCATTATTCTGACTCTTTTACGCATCGCATTAATTCCTGTTTTTGTCATCGCGTTTTATCTTCCTTACGAGTGGTCGGCGTTTGCTGCTGCACTTATTTTCGTCATTGCAGGTTTTACGGATTGGTTGGATGGGTATCTCGCTCGTACACTAAACCAGACGACACGATTTGGCGCATTCCTCGATCCCGTCGCCGACAAAGTGATGGTAGCGATTGCGCTGGTTCTGATTGCAGAGCATTACCATTCGATTTGGGTGACAATCCCAGCGGCAACCATGATTGCCCGTGAAGTGATTATCTCTGCACTTCGAGAATGGATGGCAGAACTGGGCAAACGAGCCAGTGTTGCCGTGTCTTGGGTTGGCAAGTTTAAGACTGCCGCTCAGATGTTTGCGCTGACCATGCTTCTCTGGCGTGAGAACGAGTGGATCATCTACATTGGTTATGCCGCGCTTTATATTGCTACTGCGCTGACCTATTGGTCGATGTACCAATATCTGCTCGCGGCAAAAGACGACCTGCTCAACGCAGACGACTAACCGTCGTTATCCGATGCTTCAGAGGCTGCCTTAGGGCGGCCTTTGTGTTTTCTGGGGTTGGGCTTTACCTTGAGCCGTTCGGGTAATCCTCCTCGCTTTTTGAGTGCTTCCTCTGCGATTTCTTCTGCGGTTTTCTCCCGCGTTCGTTCTATGTTGTTGACAAAGTTTGAGACGGCGGCAGTCAATGCGAGCAAAATGTAGATTGGCCATGTGAAGCCTTGCGTCAGGAAGGTGCCAGAAACACAAAATGCGACCATGCCAGAGTAAAGCCCCTCAGAGATACTACGTACGACCGGATCGTATATTTGAGGGTGTTTAGAGACGATATTTGCGGTTTTCTGTGCCGATCGGAAAACGATAAAGGTCATCACCAGAAAAGCGATAAGACCCAAAAAGCCAGTCTCTCCCAAAACACCGAACCAGGTACTGTGTACCGCATGGTTTAAGCCATCCCAATGGGGGGAGTAGTAGAAGTAATTGAAGTAAAAGTTGTTGAGTCCTACGCCCGAAATAGGGTTATCAACGGCCATAAAAAAGGCGGCTTCCCACGCATAAAGTCGACCTTTCGCCGATTCATCCAATCCATCCTCAGCGGCACCACCTGATTTTCTTCCACTGATACCGGCAAATGCAAATAGGATGAGGAGTAAGATGCCACCGCCGACAAACAGTAGCGTTTTGGATTTCACACGTCGCCATGCAATCACACCTAACGCAGACATGATGCCGAGTAGGCCACCCCGGCTTTGTGTGCCGATAATTGCCATGAAAAGTGCTGCTGCTGTAATCGCTCCAAATATTCGCTGTTTTGTCGGAAGGTCAGTCGTAATCGCGATTGAAATGGCAAAAGAGAAGGGAAATAAGAGTACCAATGCCAAGTCGTTCGGGTCACCCAATACAGACCCAAGCTCTCGGCCCACCGTGACTCGGGTTTCTTCGACCATCCCAATACCGTTCATTTTGTTGTAATTGGTCACGAGGGCAATACAAAGGCCTGACACCAATATCATGGTGAGTGCTCGGCGATAGTGGGACACACTGGTAAGCAGCCACGCCAACGCGGGTGTCATGATTCCAATTTTTACATAGATATTTTTGTAATAGGCAAATGCCTCACCAAAGTTACCTGCCAGCGGCAAACCAATTGTAACCAGCGCAAAAAACGCATAGAAACTGCCTAGTTCCTTGCAGTTAAACATGCGAATTTTGCCGCTAAAGCCAATATGCCACGCAAGTGTTGTCAGCGTGCCAAGGGAAAGCATTAAGGGAATTTTGAGGGAATAGAGTGGGGCGAAGGCTTCGTGCAACCTGAAAAATGAAAATGCGATGAAAAGAAGCCCTAACAGTACAGGTTGGCTAATGGTGATAAGTACAGCAAAGGGAAGAATGCCAATGGCAACGGGAATAATGGGATGAGGAACGATGAGCCATAGCCCGCAAGCGAGGGCGATAAACAATCCAGTCGCATGGACGAAGTGCGTCCGCAGCCTTGTGAGCAGCAGTTGGCGTTGGTTTTCAATCCACTTTAACAGTTGCATCTATCGTGCTCTTTACCCCCATGTATGGAAACTTGAGCAAACTTTGTGCCAGTGAATAAGATAGCTGTAAAGCGGCAATTTTGTATGGAAATCAATAAAAAACCGCGCTTTTTGGGCGCGGTTTTCTTAAATTGCATGTCAAAGTGAGAGAGGTCAGTTAGTGTGTTTTCGGAAATGTCATCACAAAAGCTGCGCCTTCCAGCGTTGAGGTCAATGCTTTGATCTGTCCGTCATAACTGTGGACAATTTCATCACACACAGCGAGACCAATGCCGGTTCCCGGGTTGAGCTGATCAGCCCTAACGCCTCGTTGGAAAATGGATTCTCTGACATCTTCTGCAACACCAGGGCCATCATCTTCGATCACGAGCACATAGTTTTCCAGCGTTTCTCTGGATGAAATACGGATTTCAGCGATACAGAACCTAAACGCATTTTCCAGTAGGTTACCCAGCAGTTCGGTCAAGTCAGCTTTGTTTAGAGGAAGTGACGGTAACGCCGTTGTTTCAATGGAAATGGTGACCGGTTTATCGCCATAAATTTTGGCAAACATCCCCGTCAAACTGTCTAAAACAGGCTTGAGCTCCGTTTTTTCTCTGACTAAGCCTCGATCGCCCACCAAAGCACGACGTAGCTGGTATTGCACCATGTCGTCCATTTGGCTGACCTGTTCAACAATGCGCTTGCTAAGGCTATCTCTGCTCAGCGTGCTGTCATCAAGCAGCGCATTGGTTACTGCAAGGCGGCTTTTCAGGCTATGGGCTAAGTCGTCCATAGCGTGGCGATAGCGCTGCGTCTGCTCTTTTCTTAGCTGGATCATACGGTTCAAAGCTTCCGTAACTTCTTCAAGCTCAGAAGGGTAATCCTGATCAAGCTTTTCTCGGCGAGACTCCGCTATTTCATTAAGCTCTCCGGCCAGTTTTCGAAGTGGGCTGAAACTCCAATAGGAAGCGGCATACAGTAAGCCAGTTGCACCGAGGAAGAGCATGGTTACGTAAAACCATGTCTTACTTTTGATCTCGGACATTTTTTCCAATTGAGGGCTTACTTCGCGTATCACGAAGAAGTTTTCATTCTTTGAATGCGTTGCATCACTGATGACGTGCACGACATAGGGAAGATCTTTGTATGTCACCAAATCGGGTTCTGATGTCTCAAACGGAATGGCAGAACAAATGTCTTCCATGCCTTTGTTTTTTGCATCAGAAGACATCCAAAGCACGGTATCGTCGCGTTGGCAGATGAAGGCAAGGTATTTAGATGGTGCGTCGACAGATTTTGGTTCTTGAGGAAAGTTTTTCTTTGCCAGTTCAAGCAACCTGTCGCGTCGTAACTCACCAACGATGTGGGGAACCGCGGTCACCAAATCGGTAGAATATAACGCGACATAGCTTTTAATGTAGAGCTGGTTCAGTAACAGTCCAAATGCGATAGAAAACACCAGAATTATCGAGATAGAGGTCGCGATAACCCGCTTGTGCATCGGCGGTGTCATTTTGGATTTCATGATATTGGTTTAGCTGACATTGAGTTCAAAAATGTACCCTTGACCACGAATAGTGGAAATTGGATTGTCTTGTCCTGCTTGCGTGAGCTTCTTGCGTAGGCGGCTCATCATGACTTCGATGGTATTTGGGTCACCTTCTTGATCCTGATAAAGCACATCGAGCAAACGCTGTTTGGACACTACCTGTCGATTATGGCGGACCAAATATTCGAGCAGGTCGTACTCAAACGCAGTCAGTTCAACGGCGACATCTTCAACAGCGACTTTCTTCGCCAACAGGTCAATGACAATCTTGTCGGCACAAAGCTCGGGTTTCACAAACCCAGCACTTCGGCGAACCAGCGCATTCAGGCGCGCCACCAACTCTTCTTTTTGAAAAGGTTTGACCAAGTAGTCATCGGCACCTGCATCAAGGCCTGAGACCTTGTCTTGCCAGTTAGCGCGACCCGTCAAAATAAGAATAGGGGTGCGAACGCCAGCGCGGCGAATGTCTTTAATCAGGCTCACCCCGTCTCTGTCAGGCAGACCAAGATCGACAATAGCAATGTCATTTGGATAGTCTTTTGCAACGAACAGGCCTTCCTCCGCATTTGGTGCGCAGTGAACTTGATTTCCAAGTTCGGAAAGTTCCGTTTTTAGGTGGTGACTTAGAAGGGGGTCATCTTCGACTATCAGGATTCGCATAGCTAATGGCCTCGGGGAAAAGGTGCTCTATCTGATTAATATTCAGCGAACAGTGTAACGCTGTTCGCTGAATATTGGCTGACCGAATTCATACCCAATCAACATGACGTCGTCTGAATTCGAGCATCTTCAAATTGTTACGTCAGTATTACGAGAAGTGTTCCCGCAAAGGTCAATAGGACGTTTGCAATGGCATAAGTACCCGCATAGCCAAGCGCAGGGATAGTGCTTCGTGCATGGTGGTTAATCATGTCCATTGCAGGTGCACAGGTACGCGCACCAATAATGGCACCAAACAGCAATGCGCGGTTCATGTTCAAGACATACGCACCCACCAAATAGGCCAGAATCACGGGTATGACACTGACTGCCAACGCGCCTAGCATGATGGTAAAGCCCATTTGCTGTAAGTATTCAATCAAGTTGCTACCTGCACTCAAGCCTACGCCGACCATGAAGGTCATCAGCCCCAGTTCTTTTAGCATATTGATCGCACCTTGAGGCACGTATCCGAATGTTGGGTGGTTAGCACGCAAGAAGCCGAGCAAAATGCCTGCAATCAACAAACCTGAGGCATTACCCAATCCGATGGTCATGCCACCAAATGTCATGGTGATCAAACCGAAGATCAGACCAAAAATAAAGAATGAGCAGAAGGCCAGCATGTCTGAGACTTGGCTGTGAATCGAGATAAAACCAATGCGTTCGGCAAGGCCCATTACTCGACGTTTCTCGCCACTGACCTGCAACACATCGCCTTTTGCCAACATGATGTTGTGATCCATTGGCATTTCGATTTGCGCGCGAACAACGCGGTTCAAGAAACAGCCGTATTCCGCGAGGTTCAGGTCGGATAAACGCTTGCCGATAATGGCGTCGTTTTTCACCACGATTTCTTCTTCAACAACGCGAAGGTCAAGCAGGTCGCGGTCGAATACCTCTTTGCCGTTACGGAATGACGGGTCAAGACGCGCATGGCTGTCCGGGTAGCCCACCAGTGCGATTTCATCGCCTTCTTGTAAGATGGCGTCGCCGTCTGGGTTCGCGAGAATGCCGTTACGTCGAATACGCTCGATGTAACACCCTGTTTGACGGTAAATACCCAATTCGCGAAGGTTTCGTCCATCTACCCAATTGATAAGCTCCGGCCCCACGCGATAAGCACGAATAATAGGTAAGTAGACTTTGCGCTGCGAAGAACCGCCTAAACCACGTTCTGCCGCAATCTTTTGTGCAGAGTGCTCAAGGTTTTCTTTTTGCAGTTTTGGCATCAAGTTTGCGAGCAAAATAAGACTGACCAAGCCCACCAAATACGCCAAGGCATAACCCACACTTAAGTTGTCGATCATGTCTGCGATTTGTTGAGGCGAGTAGTCAACACCCGCTAACCCAGCGTTCAGCGCATCTTTTGCACCTACAAGGACAGGAGTAGCTGTTAATGCGCCTGCCATCATGCCGGTGGCGATGCTGCCATCAACACCAAATTGGTAACGCATGAGAAGCGTAATAGCTACCGAGGCACTTAGCACCGTGAGTGCGAGCACCAAATAGGATTTGCCGTCTCGAAAGAAAATACCGAAAAAGTTAGGTCCTGCCTCAATACCCACACAAAAGATAAAGAGCATAAAACCGATGTTTAGGGCTTCGGGACTAAAGGTGAAACCAGCATGGCCAAAACTCAGTGCTGTAACAAGTACACCAATAGAGTTACCAAACTGAAAGCTGCCAATACGTATCTTGCCGATGGTCAAACCAATCGCAAGAACAACAAATAACAAAAGAATATCGTTTTGAACGAGCAAAGTGTTTACGTCGATGTTCACTTAACTACTTATCCGCGTGCGGGGGAGGAAAATTCTGGTCGGGTATTATACGCATTTGTAGCGAAATGTAATTTAAGAATGCGATAAATTTGGCACTTTAATTCAGGTATTTGTCAGAAGACCAACAGGATATCGTGAAGAATAATTTACAGGTACTTATCGGGTTGAAAATGTGAGTAATTTGCGTGATTTTCTCGGGTGAAAATCATCAGGATTGTTGCGTCTTGTCGACCAAAGAAAAAAGACAAGATAATGGAAAAAGTAGAGATAAAGAAAAAGCGGCTCGAAAGCCGCTTTTTCTTATTCGATACGATTACTCGTACAGACCCAGATTTGCTTTTGAGTATGCTTCAAACTCAGTGAAGCCACCTACGTGCTCTTGGTCAACAAAGATTTGAGGTACCGCTTCAACTGGCTTACCGACTGTTTTTTCCAGATCAGCTTTGCTAATGCCTTCCGCATGAATGTCGACATAGCGGTAGTTGAAATCGTCGCGCTCAGCTTTCAGTTTATCTGCCAAATCTTTAGCGCGAACACAAAATGGGCAACCTGGACGACCAAAAATCACTACGAACATAATAATATCCTATCTCTTATCTGCACTGATGCTGTGAGCACATTCCTTGGGCCACAACACCCTGAAAATCTTTGGTATCACTATGCACTAAGCCGAATTCTATGAAAAGAAGGTTTTGTCTTTTAATTCAATCGAAGAAATCTATCAATCACACGATGTTGCCATTCCACCTGCGATAAAGTCTCTGTGACGCTCTCAACACATGTTTAAAACGGACGCCGAATTAACGCACTTAACTGCGCTATATCAATTCTCAAATCAGGTGTCTACGCCATTCTACGTTCAGGTCAGCATTCAAGGAGAGACCATGTTTCAGTTCATGACGGCAACAAGGATTATTTTTGGGGAGGGCGCGTTGATTAACTCGCTGTCCGTGATTAACCAGTTTGGCTACAGTGCTTTGGTTGTGACAGGCTCGGATGAAGAAAGAGTTGCCCCTCTCCTTGGCTACCTAAAGCAGCAGAACATTCGCTACCTTCAGCTTTGTATCCATGGAGAGCCGTTGATCGCCAAAGTGGAAGAAATGGTTGAAGGTGGACGCCAGTTTAAACCAGATATGATCATTGCTATCGGCGGTGGTAGCGTGATGGATGTGGGTAAGGCGTTATCCGGCCTAATCCCTAACCAAGGTAGTGTCTATGACTATGTTGATGTTGTCGGTCGTGCATTGCCAATGACCGCAAAACCGCTTCCTTGTATCGCAATTCCCACGACAGCAGGTACCGGATCTGAAGTTACCCGCAATGCAGTGCTTATATCGGCGCAAGAAAACGTAAAAGCGGCATTACGAAGCCCCGACATGATCCCGGATGTAGCGATTATCGATCCCACTTTAACCTATGGTATGGATAAGACGTTGTCAGCGCGTTGTGGCCTTGATGCATTTACACACTTAATGGAAGCCTATGTGTGTGGTGACCCCAATCCGTTAACCGACATGGTATGTGAAGAAGGGCTTCGCCGTTTGGCACCTGCCATTATTCATGCCTGTGAAGACGATGACCCCAAGGCGAGGGCGGATATGGCTTTTGCGTCTATGTTAGGCGGAATGGCGCAGTCCAACGCAAAGCTTGGCGCGGCTCATGGTTTAGCTGCTGCACTTGGCGGCATGCTTGATGCGCCACATGGCGTTATCACAGCGCAACTTGCGCCCTATGTGATGGCCGAAAACATTCTGGCAGCACGTGACGCAGGAAGAATCAGCCTGTTAAACCGATATCGTCAGTTGGCGTGCATCCTGACTGGAAGACATAACGCTGAACCGAGCGATGGCATTCTATGGGTTCAACGTACATTGAAACGGTTAGAGATCCCGTCTTTGTGTGAATACGGCTTGTGTGACTCAGTGTTTGAACAAGTCGCTAAACAAGCGATGAAATCCAGTTCGATTAAAGGCAACGCCCTCCCGCTAAGTGAAGAAAGACTTATTAGTATTCTTGACAGAATGTGCCACCAGGTTGAGGTGTCAGATTACTTAGTGATGGAGTAGTCAAAGAAAGAGAGAGCCATTTTCTGACATGCTGGTTGTAAGGCTTCCTTGTCCGTGGTGATAATAGACGATTCGCTAACAGACAAGGACGCCTTATGAATCCGGTGATAGACACACTTCTTGCTCATCGCTCCATTCGAAAGTTTCAAGACAAAGCATTAACAGAAGATCAAGTCACGACGGTCATTGACTGTGCGAGGGCTGCGTCCTCTTCTAGCTTTATTCAATGCACCAGCATTATTCGTGTGATCGACAAAGAAAAGCGTCGCCTGCTTGCTGAGTATGCAGGGAATCAAGCGTATGTTGCAGACGCCGCCGAGTTCTTCGTGTGGTGTTTGGACTTTAACCGCCACTTACAAATCAAGCCAGACGCGCAATTGGGCTTTACCGAGCAAACGCTGATTGGCGCGATTGATACGGCACTCATGGCACAAAACGCGCTGGCGGCAGCCGAGTCTATGGGATTAGGTGGCGTATATATAGGCGGGATTCGTAACAATCCCGATAAGGTTTCCGAGTTGCTTAACCTTCCCGAGTACGTTGCTCCGCTCTTTGGCTTGTGTCTAGGATACCCCGCACAAGATCCTGAAGTGAAACCGCGTTTGCCGTCATCACTTCTCGTCCATACCGATGAATATCAGCCACTAGATAAAGACGAACTCGCAAAATATGACGAAGAGGTGAGGCATTACTACCGAACCCGGACGGGCGGAACGAAAGAAATGACGTGGAGCGAGCAAATAGATGGCACGCTTGGCAAAGAATCACGGCCATTTATGAAAGCGTTTATTGAGTCAAAAGGACTCAGTGTGAAATAAAATTAAGGGCAACCTTCACCTCCAGTCATTGATACAAACCCCGTATTTATGAGGGTTGCCAAGCACATACATCGCGTTATGCGGCAAGCTTTCGTAATGACAATGCTTATAAACGAAAACTTTTTTTGCAGAAAAGCAAAACTAGATTTTGATCCAGCTCACTTTCCCTGATAGACTCCGCGCGCTTCTGTCATTCTCACCTTATTTGAAGAATGCCAACAATTATTTAATACCCAAACTACGTAAAGTTATATGTGTATGAATAGCATAGGCTTTATGTCGTTTGGGTTTTTGGTTGGGTGTCACCCTAAGGCTTTGCCAGTGACACTTTTTTTAATTGAATTTTTTGAGTCGTAACATGAATAAACTGAACAAAGCTACGGGCGTTCTCGCTGCTGGTTTCTTTATCAATATGTGTATCGGCATCCTGTACGCGTGGTCTGTAATTAAGCAGTCTCTCGTAGAGCAGGGTTGGTCGAACGCCGATGCATCTATGCCTTACACCGTTGCAACCATCTGTTTTGCACTTTCTCTGCTGGTGGCGGGTAACCTGCAAGACCGTATGGGCCCTCGTAAAGTTTTGATCCTTGGTACCGTAATGGTTGGTATCGGCATGATCATTTCAAGCTTTGCTTCAACGCCAATGACTCTGTTGCTGACCTTTGGTGTTGTGACTGGTTGTGGTATCGGTTTCGGTTACGCATGTCTGTCTCCGGCTGCAATGAAGTGGTTCCACCCATCTAAGAAAGGTATGGTGAACGGCTTGATCGCTGCAGGCTTTGGTCTGGCTGCGGTTTACTTGGCACCACTGACTTCTACGCTGATCGCTACTTACGGCGTTCAACAAAGCTTCCTGATCCTAGGTGTTGGTATTCTGGCTATTGCTGTACCACTGGCTTGCACCATCAACAACCCACCTTCTGACTACACGCCAGAAGCACCTGCGGGCTATGTTGCGAAAGCGGGTTCAGGCGACAACAACATGGGTTGGAAGCAAATGGTTAAGACCCCACAGTTCTACTCACTGTGGCTGATGTACGCACTGGCGTCTTCTGCAGGTCTGATGGTGATCGGTAACATCACCTCAATCGCCATTAACCAATCTGATTTGACTCAAGTAGCATTCCTGGTTGTTGTTCTGTCTATCTTCAACTCAGGTGGTCGTGTTGCTGCAGGTATCCTGTCTGACAAGATTGGTGGCCTTAAAACCCTGATGCTTGCTTTCATTATGCAAGGCATCAACATGATGATGTTCGCAACCTACAACACAGAATTCACACTGATGATTGGTGCGGCAGTAGCAGGTGTTGGTTACGGTACACTGCTAGCAGTATTCCCATCTATCACTGCAGACTACTACGGTCTGAAGAACTACGGTGGTAACTACGGCGTGCTTTACACTGCTTGGGGCGTAAGTGGCTTCATCGGTCCTGTTGTTGCAGCAACCGCAGTAGACATGACTGGCAACTACGTAATGGCATACACCATCTGTGCAGCAATGCTGGCAGTGGCTGTGGTTCTGTCTTTCATCACTAAACCAGTGAAAGCAGACGTAACAGAAGGTCAGCCTGTAGCAGCATAATTTTGCTCGCTAGCGAATTCGAGAACCCGCTCAATGAGCGGGTTTTTTTATACCTAAAATCCCCTTGATTGTGTCTCATCGAAAGTTTCAAAGCCATGCCTCCAGTTGCCTATAACGTCACCACAATTCGCGTTTTCTAATGCTTTAACTGCTTCAACACCCCCGAGAAAAAACATCAAATTTACTGGTCTGACTTCTGTTGAAAAGTAATAAAGTGCCTCATCGCTGAGAAAAATGAGACATGCGAAAAACCTACTGCTAGCAGGGTAATCGAACAGCGTTCAATTTTAACGTCTATAAGTAATTGATAATGAACCGCTGGACAGTAGGTGACCATTTTGTACAGCGTTTTTTAACTAAAATTTAGACAAATTCAGATAGAAAACACTGTTTGATTGTTAGCGTCGGTTTGGCTAGGTTGAGTGCACCACTCGAATACCAGGAGGGTATTAACATGCATTCAGTGGATTCAACCTGTTTTCAGAACAGTGAGCGTGAACATATCGAGAAGATTCAAGCGGGGCATCCCAAAGCCCGCAATTACTTTGACCAACTGGTTGCTCGTTATGTATCACCGTTACATCGTCGATGCATGGCTTGGTTAGGGTGTCCTCATGATGCGGATGACGTATTGCAGGAAACCTTGGTACGTAGTTACCGTTATATCCATGCCTATCGCGGCGAAGCTGCATTCAGAAGTTGGCTTTATGCCATTGCTGACAATCAGTGCCGAAGCTACCTGAAAAAACGGGCGACGCATTCACAGCGTTTCGTTTCTGAAGAGCTTCAGGAAGAGGCAGGCAGTGAAGATGTTTGTCCACTGCACGTCGAAGGGGAAGGGATCACCCAATCGGTGAAATCGTTGGCGAAAAGTGCACAGGAAGTGCTGGTATTGCGCTTTGAGCATGATTTATCGCTCGAAGAGATAAGCAACGTATTAGGACTAGGCCTCAGTGCCACCAAAATGCGTTTGTACCGCGCTATCGATGCCGCCGAGAAACATGTTCGAGTCGAAGACAGGGAGGTCTATGCAACCGCTTGAAAAGAAGAGAAATAAGAAACAGATAAAAGAAAACCGCCAGCTTGGCGGTTTTCTTTTTTGAGCATGAACTCAGCGTAGATTAGCAAATGACTTTGATTGCTAGACCGCCCTGAGAGGTTTCACGGTACTTAGCGTTCATGTCTTTACCTGTCTCCAGCATGGTTTCAATAACCTTATCCAGAGATACGCGTGGCTCAGAAGAGCGGCGCAATGCCATACGCGTTGAGTTGATTGCTTTCATTGCAGCAATACCGTTACGCTCGATACATGGCACCTGAACCTGACCAGCAACAGGGTCACACGTTAGGCCTAGGTTGTGCTCCATACCGATTTCAGCCGCGATACATACTTGCTGAGGGCTACCACCCATCAGCTCAGCAAGACCGGCTGCTGCCATTGAACATGCAACACCGACTTCGCCCTGACAACCTACTTCTGCACCAGAAATAGATGCGTTTTGCTTGTACAGACCACCAATCGCGCCAGATACCGCAAAGTAACGCATGTATTCACGCGGACCTACGTTCTGGATGAACTTGTCGTAGTACGCCAAAACCGCAGGGATAATGCCACATGCACCGTTTGTAGGTGCAGTAACAACACGGCCGCCAGCTGCGTTTTCTTCGTTAACCGCGAAGGCGAACATGTTCACCCAGTCAACGACTGCCATAGGGTCATTAGAAAACTTTTCAGACGCAATCAGTTGCTGGCGCAACGCAGCAGCACGGCGAGGAACACGTAGTGGTCCAGGCAGAACGCCTTCGTTGCTCATACCACGGTCCAAACACTCGCGCATGGTGCGCCAGATGTTACCGAAGTAAGTTTGAATTTCATCTTCAGAGTGCATGGCGCGCATGTTCGCCATGACAACTGCACTGATAGACAAGCCGGTTTCTTGACAATGGTTCAGCAGCTCTTCTGCGCTGTTGAAATCGTAAGGAACTTTGATTTTGTTCTCGTCTTCTTTGCCGAAGTTCTCTGCATCAACGATGAAGCCACCGCCGATAGAGTAGTAAGTTTTGGTGTAGATCTTCTCTTCACCGATCCACGCGTGGATTTCCATACCATTTTCGTGCAATGGCAGGTTAGACGTGTGGAAGTTCATGCCGCCTTCACGTGGGAAGTCAACAGTGTGGCAGTGCATGCCCACTGGCAGACGCTCAGTTTCTTCTACGCGCGCGATAAAGCCAGGAATGCTATCGATATCCACGTGCTCAGGAGAGTTACCTGCCAGACCCATGATGATGGCGATATCAGTGTGGTGGCCTTTACCCGTCAGTGACAGAGAGCCGTAAACATCAACGGTGATCTTAGTTACGTCACGCAGTTTGTCCATGCTACGCAGATCGTCGATGAAAGATTTACCGGCTTTCATTGGACCCACAGTGTGAGAACTAGAAGGGCCAACACCGATTTTGTAAATGTCAAAAACGCTGATCATTTGTCATACCTCAGTCAATGCCCGCTATTTACTTAGAGCGAGCATTTGGATTCATTTTTCGTTTTCATCCATCCGTGGAGGCGACCAGTTTTCGAACCGGAGAGTTTCCTTGGTTCGAGATTGGAAAGCAAAAAAAGAGCAAGGACGTTAAGCGTATCCTTGCTCTTTTTTGTAGGTCGTATTCTATACCCAAGCTACATGAAGGTACAGGCCTCGGTAGCTTGGAAAGAACAATTTCTTACGATACGAAACCGTACATGATTGCAGAAATTGCTACCAGACCCATGACCGTTACAAATACGTTGCTCGCTTTACCTGCGTACTTCTGCATGGAAGGTACTTTCTTGATAGCGTACATCGGCATGATGAACAGGATAGTCGCGATAATTGGGCCGCCCAGTGACTCAATCATACCCAGAATGCTTGGGTTGATGGTTGCAACGATCCAGCTAGTAACGATAACGAACGCTACAGTAAACATGTCAATTTTCTTCATGTTTACAGTCTTGTTGCGTGAACGCAGTTGCTTAACGATCAGACCGTTCAGACCTTCACGTGCACCCATGTAGTGACCGAAGAAAGAAGAAACGATAGCAACGAATGCAACGATTGGACCCAAGTAAGAAATGAATGGGCTTTCGTGCTTGTTCGCCAAGTAAGACAGAACTGGCAGGTTTTCAGCTTTTGCTTCAGCCAGATCAGCAGGTGTCAGGCTCAGAACACAAGAGAACACGAACAGCATAACGAAACCAAGTAGCATGCCCGAGGTACGGAACAGGATTTGGTTTGATTTACGCTCAGCGTTCTCACCGTAGTTGCGTGACTGTGCCATAGAGAACGCAGAAATCGCAGGGCTGTGGTTGAACGAGAAAACCAGTACAGGGATAGAAATCCAGATGGTGGTCATGAAATCACCGACTGTTGGAATTTGCTGCAGTGCAGACGTGTTCCAATCAGGGATAAGGTAAAGAGACATGAACAGCAGGATTGCTACCAATGGGTAAACCAAGAACTGAGTCACTTTCAGCATCAGTTTCTCACCCGCCAGCATCACTGACATCATACCCATGATAAGGATGATAGACAGTACTGAACGTGGCAGAGATTCCATGCCAAGTTGGTGAACCATGAAAGAGTCAACAGTGTTAGTGATACCAACGCCGTAAATCAGAACGATTGGGTAAATCGCGAAAAAGTAAAGCAGAGTGATGAGTTTACCCGCAGTCGCGCCGAAGTGCTCTTCTACAACTTCAGTGATGTCGCTACCTGGCTTTTTAGATGACAGTACGAAACGTGCCAAGCCACGGTGCGCAAGATAAGTCATAGGACCTACCAGCACAGCCAGAGCAACCAGCGGCCAGAATCCATTAAGGCCCGCATTGATTGGAAGGAAAAGAATACCTGCGCCTACTGCGGTTCCGAACAGAGAAAGCATCCAGGTAGTATCTTGCGCAGACCACTTCATTTTGTCAGCGCTGGTTGTCGTTGTAGATTGTGTTGTCATTGATGGTTTACCAATAAAAATACGAAACAGATCAGGAACTGGTGCGTATTGTTGCCATATTTGCATTGGAAACAGTGATCGAGATCACTTTATGTGGCATTGGAAACCCGTGCTACTAAATTAATTGCTCTCAGTACACATTCATTTTTTAGGGTTTAAAAAACATGTTTAATGTCTTTAAAAAAAGTTGAGATATTAAAATTTAGTTGAGCGAAAGTTGCTGGGAAAGTGCATGGAGGATTTGTGCGGTAACACCCCAAATCAGGTGCTCACCAACGCCCATTGCATAGATGTGATAGGTATTTCCGCGAACGAGAAAAGGTTGTTTCGTGATCGCATCACGTCTTAAAAATCGAGCAAGTGGAACCTCAAACAGACTGTCCACTTCGTTACTGTCGAGCGTTGGCTGGTAATTCGCATCAACAAACATAATCACAGGTGTGACAAGGTAACCGCTGACCGTCGGAAGCGGCGAGAGCGTGCCAAGGAGGTCTTCACGCTTCGCGACCACACCGATTTCTTCTTCCATCTCCCGCACTGCCGTTTCCACGATGTCCTTGTCACTTTTTTCAACCTTGCCACCGGGAAAGCTGATTTGACCGGGATGATGTTTCAGATGACGGGCGCGCTTAGTGAACAAAACGTGTAATTCGCCGTTTCGCTCGGCCAATGCAATGGTCACGGCAGCAGGCCGAAACTGGATGTCATCGAGCCGTTTCATGGCATCTGTCGCACGCTGAATGACCTTTTTATCGTAATGAAATGCAGGCGTTAGACTAAATCGTTGTGTCAGCCAGTGACGGGAGAGGGGACGCATTGGACACTGGCGTTTGACTGACGCCAGTTGACCATTATATGTGATGAAATTTGTGTCCGTCCCTGACATAAAAAAGTGGGTTCCTTCTTTTGCTTACTAGACAACGTCTGATTGCGAAAACGACGCTTTTTCACGAAGACAGTGCTTGTTCACCAAACATTGCGTGTTCACGAAGACAGCGTTGGCAGAATCTTACTCAGCTTGTCGAGCGTTTCCTGATATTCAGAATCAGCTTCGCTGTCTGCCACGACACCACCGCCTGCCCATGCGTAAATCTGTTCGTTCTGGCAAATCAGTGTGCGAATGGTAATGCTGGTGTCCATGGTGCCACAGCGGCTGATATAACCAATGCTTCCACAGTAAATACTCCGGCGGTGAGGTTCTAACTCCTCGATAATTTCCATCGCCCTGACTTTAGGTGCGCCTGTGATAGATCCGCCCGGGAAACAAGCGCGAAGCAAATCAGATGCGTGTTTACCGTCCGCCAATGTTCCCGTTACAGTACTGACTAAATGGTGCACGGCCGGAAATGTCTCAACATTGAAAAGTTTAGGCACATTTACCGATCCCGGCGAGGCGACACGGCCAATATCATTGCGTAGCAGGTCAACGATCATCAGGTTTTCCGCACGATCCTTCTCTGCTGTTAACAGATCCTCAATATTTGCAGAGTCCGTTTCCTTGTCTTCGCTGCGAGGGCGCGTACCCTTAATCGGCTTGGTTTCTATTTCCTGACCGTGTAACTGCAAAAAGCGCTCTGGAGACACAGACAAAATGGCGGCATCGTCTAACCGGATAAAGCCGGAGAAGGGTGCGCCATTGACGGCTGCAAGTTTCTCGTAAGCTTCCCACTCACTGCCTTGGTATGCCGCGCTGAAACGTTGTGCGAGGTTGATTTGGTAGCAGTCGCCCGACTTCAAGTATCCTTGGACGCGATTGAACTTATCTGTGTATGTTTTCGGCGTCATGTTTGCCTGCCAGCTACCTTGTAACGCAAAAGGTGCTGTATCCACGACCGCACTTTCGGTGAGCCAAGCGAAACGATCTTGCCCGTGAGGTTGAATCACCACGAGTTTCTTTTCGGTATGATCTGCAATTACCGCCCAGTCATAAATCCCAACGCCCATATCAGGAATGGTGATGTCTTTCTCGGCGATCTCTGGCAGCGTTTCAACTTGGCGGCCAAGATCGTAACTGAAATACCCCAGCGCACCGCCCACAAAAGGCCAAGGATGCATTGGAGGAAGTTCAGGCAATAACGCACGTTGTAACGCGCGTAACGCTTCAAATGGATCAGATTCAGACACGACGGTGCGGCCATCTCTGTAATCAATCGTGTTTACCCCGTTTTCACTGCAAATCGTGGCAATAGGATCCGCCACCAGAATATCGAATCGATTATCAGGGTGTTTGTCCGCTGCCGATTGCAACAACATCGCCCAAGGCTGCGATTGAATACGGGAAAATAGGGACGTGAGTGCTGTCGGAGAGTACTCAAGAAACTGCAGAGTGATTGGCATACGTCTCGATTCGGTCATTTTCGTGTTTTTGTGATCGGTATTGATGCGCTCAATAGCGCTAAAACTGCCGTAAGAGTATCATAATCGCAGGTTTTATGGCGATGAGTGACAAATTTGTTGTGCCTCTCAGAATGCGCAAACTTGTCCCAATAAGTTACTCTATGCGTAAGGATACAAAAGGTTTCGCCTTTCAGCGTGGCCTTGTCTAGGTTTTAATAAAACATACTGGCAGCTCTACCCGAACCCTACATTCAGGTAGCACCAAGGAACATAACAATTAAAGAGGCAATTATGACTGTCATTCGTAAGGAAGACGTCATCGACAGTGTCGCTGACGCCCTGCAGTATATTTCTTACTATCACCCAATCGACTTTGTTCAAGCCCTTGAAAAGGCCTACAACAAAGAGCAAAGCCAAGCAGCGAAAGATGCGATCGCCCAAATTCTCATCAACTCTCGCATGTCTGCTGAAGGCAAACGCCCGATCTGTCAGGACACAGGTATCGTGACCTGCTTTGTGAACATTGGCATGAATGTTCAATGGGAAAGTGATTTAACCGTACAAGAAATGGTGGACGAAGGTGTTCGTCGCGCTTACAACAACCCAGATAACCCACTTCGCGCCTCGGTAGTGGCTGATCCCGCGGGTAAGCGCACCAACACCAAAGATAACACGCCCGCTGTTGTTCACATCAACATGGTGCCGGGCGATAAAGTCGAAATTCAAATCGCGGCTAAGGGCGGCGGTTCAGAAAACAAAACCAAGATGGTGATGCTTAACCCGTCAGATGACGTTGCCGCATGGGTAGAGAAAACGCTACCGACCATGGGTGCGGGTTGGTGCCCACCAGGCATGCTAGGCATAGGTATTGGTGGTACGGCAGAAAAAGCGGCCGTATTGGCGAAAGAATCGCTGATGGAACACATAGACATTCAAGAGCTCATCGACCGTGGCCCACAAAATGCGGAAGAAGAACTGCGTTTAGACATTTTTAATCGCGTTAACAAACTGGGTATTGGTGCACAAGGCCTTGGCGGTTTGACGACAGTGGTGGATGTGAAAATTAAAACTGCACCAACGCACGCAGCGTCAAAACCTGTTTGTTTGATCCCGAACTGTGCAGCAACCCGTCATGTTCATTTTACCCTTGATGGTTCCGGTGCAGCCGACCTTCAGCCACCAAAACTGGAAGAGTGGCCAGAAGTAACATGGGAAGTGGGCGAGAACGTGCGCCGCGTTAACCTCGACAACATCACCAAAGAAGATGTTCAAGAGTGGAAGACAGGCGAAACGGTACTGTTGACAGGTAAAATCCTGACAGGCCGTGATGCGGCACACAAACGTATTCAAGAAATGCTCAACAGCGGCCAAGGCCTGCCTGATGGTGTGGACTTCAACGGTCGCTTTATCTACTACGTAGGCCCTGTTGATGCAGTTGGTGATGAAGCAGTAGGCCCTGCAGGCCCAACAACCTCCACCCGTATGGACAAGTTCACTGACATGATGCTTGAAGAAACCGGTTTGATGGGCATGATTGGTAAAGCTGAGCGTGGCCCTGCGACGGTTGAGTCCATCAAACAGCACAAAGCTGTATACCTGATGGCAGTTGGCGGCGCAGCATACCTTGTTGCGAAAGCAATCAAGAAAGCACGCGTTGTCGCGTTTGAAGATTTGGGTATGGAAGCAATCTACGAGTTTGACGTTGTTGATATGCCAGTGACAGTTGCCGTTGATTCTGCCGGTAACAACGCGCACCAAATCGGCCCTGACACGTGGAAAGTGAAAATTGCTGAAATGGAAGGCTAATCCCTGACATTTAAACCACGAAAAACCGCAGCTGAAGCTGCGGTTTTTTTGTGCCTAATTTTTTGAAATACGCCCAAACTTTTGGTGCCAAGTGCCTGTAAACAAGCTCAATTCGATAACATTGCCTTAATCAATGTATTACTGGGCATGTGTTCAGGGGCGGTAGCGTTTCATCACATAAGCCTCGACAGCGGACTAATCACACCATTTGCGCCGCTGTTCAGCACATGTGTATATATTTGCGTGGTTCTTACGTCTGAATGCCCGAGTTGCTCCTGTACCGTTCGTATATCAGCACCTGTCTCAAGCAAATGTGTCGCGAATGAATGTCTAAGCGTGTGGCAACTGACCTTTTTCTTAATTTCAGCCTGTCTTGCTGCGTCTTTAACAGCTCTTCTTACTGTGGTTTCGTCAATATGGTGACGTCTAGTCAACCCTGATGAAGGGTCAATCGACAACTTGTACGAAGGAAATAAAAATTGCCACCCAAGTTCCTTGTTAGCTGCGGGATATTTTTTGGCTAGGGCATTGGGTAACCAAACACCGCTGTAAGATGGATTCACCAAGTCCATTTCATGGTATTTTTCGACCAGTGATATTTGGTTTCTAATGAGTGGGATGAGTTCTTTAGCGAGCGTCACGCGGCGATTCTTTCGTCCTTTACCTTGCCAGATAAGCACTGAGTAATAATCAAAATCGATATCTTGCACTCTGAGCCTAAGCATCTCAGTTACTCGTAACCCGCTTCCATACATCATTTTTACGTGAAGACTACAGGTTGGGGCTAAATGGTGAAAAAGGCGTACTATTTCATCTTGCGTCAGTACGACAGGCAGTTTTGGGGCCCTATTCGATTTGTTGAACGATAAATTATCAGCAAGCGGCTTCTTAATGATCTGCCGATAGAGAAAAACCAGTGCATTTAGCGCAGTCGCCTGACTTTTTACTGATAGTTTTTTTTCATTAGCTAAATAAGACAGGAACAATTCGACTTCTTGGTCGCCCATATCGCTTGGATGTTTCTTTTGGCTGTAAAGAATGAATAAACGAATCCAATAAAGATAAGTATCCACTGTGCGTTTTGCATAGTGACGAGAATACATAAACTCACTGATAGCACTTAGAAAAGGTGACTTCATAGATGTCTCACTGTTACTGTTTATTTATACAGTTGTGAGTGTATAGTAAAAAATCGGTGGTTTTTAGTTTACCGCGCCCGTTTTTCTGAGTTTGCAACGACGCGCAATGTTATATGTAACTGATAAAAATGAGATTTATGATATTGTGTTACACATGTAAGCGGACTAGTCGGGCGTCCCGGTTTTGGACTAAACGGGCAAGTTGCCCGCTAATAAGTTGTTATATGCAAGGGGAGAAGGTCAATTGAACTATCCTATTTTATACATATTTTCGGGTCTCCCAGCTTCAGGTAAATCGACTCTTGCTAAGTTGTTGGCGGCTAAAGTGGGTGCTACGTATGTTCGCATTGATACAGTAGAGCAAGGGCTTCGAGATCTTTGTAACTTCAAAGTTGAAGGTGAAGGGTATCGTTTAAGCTATCGTATAATCAGAGACAACTTAGAGCTTGGGATTAGCTGTATCTCAGACTCTTGTAATCCTATCGAGCTTACGCGACGCGAATGGCAGGAAGTCGCAGAAAGTGTGGGGGCTAAATTCATCAATATTGAAATTAGTTGCTCAGATAGCAGTGAACACGAACAAAGAGTCATCACTCGTAGAAGTGAAGTAACAAACCTAAAATTACCTGACTGGAAACAAGTGCAGAACCGTCATTACGAAGCTTGGAAAGCCGATGTAATCAAAATAGACACGGCAGGCAAAAGTATTGAAATAGCGTTCGCCGAACTAACTGAAAAGCTAGGCGTGTGAAATTGCATATAACAATAAATTTAAGAGTGATTCACAACGCTCGGCGCTTTCACTTCAAGCCTGTTTAGTGTTTATGGCACAATGGTTTAGGTAAGGTGGTTAGCGTTGTTCACACCTTAATTTGGCGTTATATTACTTGGAGCATGGATGGCTAAGACGATAGCTTTGCTTATTACAGTGCCGACAATGATGATGTTCTACATAGGTTTCTATGCTTTGTTTGGTTCGTTTTATATCAAGCAAACCGTATTGCTCATGCTAGTTTTGGTTTCTTATGTTCCACTCTCTACAATACTCGTATTGAAAGACATAAGAGCTCACAAAAGGCTGAAAGCTGAAAGGATGCTGTTGCAGTCACAAGCTGTTTACCCTTCCACCATGAAAACAGCTTCTGTTTCCTATGGAAGTCATACCGAGAATAGGTTGCTATTCCAATCGCTAATGAGCTCTTTGTTTCTAGTGTCTCTGGTCGGTAGTACCGTATTAGTTTCATTGTATGGGGTAATTTCGACGCTTCATAGAAACGACGTAGGTACGGCCAAATTTCATAAGGAAAGCTTCGAGTTAACAAACTTTAAATGCAAAGAGGTAACGGTGTTTTCTCATGTATGTACTGCGGATGTTAACCCAAACTTCTCGGGCTCTAACTGGATTTACCTTACTGATTTTAGTGCCGGGAGCTTTTCGGATTCTAAGTACGAATTGAGCTTAAAAGATACTTTATGGGGTACGTCGATAGAAAGGGTTATTGACAAGTAATATAACAAGAGCATGAACGGGACGTTTACTCGTGGCGCATTTTCAAAAAGTGGTGATTTAGCCGTTTCAATCAAATTGGGCTAGTAAACGCCCGTTATGCTGACGTTATAAAACAAGGAGAGTTCAGCGCTTGAAAATAGATACAGATAGATTAGGCATGACTCAAATTACTGCCGAAGATTGGGAGTTATTTCAATCACTAAATCGAGACTCAGTAGTCATTAGTCTATGCTTTGATGAACCATCATCAGAAGAAATTAAGGCCAGTTTTGAATCTAGGCTACCAGTTTGGAATAAGACTTCTAAACATTGGTTGTGCTTGACCATAACCTTGAAAGATACGGGTGAGAAAATCGGTGTTACTGGTTTTCGTATACATGATGGTGCAGCTGAAGTTGGATTTCTCATTCAACCTACATATCATGGGTTGGGCTATGGAGCTGAGTCTTTAAAAGCATTGCTAGAATGGGCATATCAAGAGCATGATTTACAATCGTTTAATGCAGTTGTAACTGAGGGTAATATTGGTTCAGAGAAAGTGCTAACTAAATGTGGCTTTACGCTGAAAGATGTTATGCCAAACGCCTATGAAATCGGTGGTAAATTGTACGCAGACCATATTTACCAATGCGAAAAAATTGTTTTATAACAAAGCATTTAAGGCGGATTCTCAACGCTTGGCAATTTCAGTTTGGGTCGGCTTTAGTGCTAAATGTGGCAAGGTTTAGGCTTGGGTGGTCGCGTTGTTCACCACTTAATGCGGCGTTAGCCCTATAAGAGGATAATTATGAAATCTGCGGTTCTTGTTATCGATGTTCAATCGATTTTATTCGATCCCGAACCACAACCATTTGAGTCTAAAGTAGTCTTAGATAAGATTAATGAAGTGACCAAATGGGCTAGGAATACGGCAGTTCCAGTTGTTTTCATCCAGCATGAGCAGCTCAATTCTGTGATCGAATTTGGTTCCGATGGTTGGAAGTTGCAGTCGGCGCTTGTGACTCAAGTGGACGATTATTTTGTTCGTAAGACAACTCCGGATTCGTTTTTGAATACAAACCTTCAAAGTCTTCTGACAGAATTAGGAATCGACAATGTAATCGTCTGTGGTTATGCGTCTGAGTTTTGTGTTGATACGACCGTTCGCAGGGCTGCTGGGTTAGGTTATTCGGTTACGTTGATATCGGACGCTCATACAACCCACGATAAATCGCATGCTACCGGCGCTCAAATTCGAGCGCATCATAATGCAACATTGCCCAATATTTCGAGCTTTGGTGTAAAGATAGACGCAATTGAAGTTGGTAGCCTTTTGGCATAGGGCTAACAAAGCGTTTAAGACGGATTCCCAACGCTCGGCATTTTCAGCTTACTTTAGGTTAAGTGTTTATGTCACAATGGTTTAGGTAGGGTGGTAGCGTTGCTCACCACTTAACGC
>NZ_JAJUBB010000017.1 GCF_028683135.1 Enterovibrio qingdaonensis | reverse complement strand
CTTAATTAAGCGGCTTTCTTATATTGGCAGTTTTAAAAATCGACTGAAGAAGGTGTGTTATTTTCCAAACGGGGCTTCAGTGGAGACCCAGTTTTTGATGGTGTCTCGGTTGGTCGAAACGTAGTGGAAATACAGGTGATCAATCGCCATAAGCATGGGGAGTTGTGCCGTGATCATCCCGGTGCGCTCTTCGCCGTGCAATGAAGCGGTTAGCAAGGTTGCGGTGGCGTTTTTGGCAAGTTTGGATTTGGCATTAGAGGTTATTAAAAACGTGGAAATTCCACGTGAAGTGAGGTTTTTCACGACTTTTGCCATATCTTCATTCAGACCGTTGAGACTTAATACGATGACTAAGTTCTCAGTAGTCAGAATATCTTGGTACATCACCATGGAGTTGGTGTCTTGCACGACTTCAACAAACTTACCTAGACGGCCGAAGCGAAATTTGAAATCGCCACCCGCCAGCGCACTGAATCCTGTGCCAAAAATGTGGATGATTTTATGTTGCGAAATTGCCGCAGTAATAAGCTCAACGACATCAGTATCAATGCAATTGTCTAGCTGCTGCAATACGTCAAAATAATCTTGATGTAATCCAGAGTGTTCACGTTTCGATGGGGGGTTAGCACTGTCTAGTTGACCCTGATAGAGAAACAGAAACTCTTTAAAATTGTTCAGTCCCAGCTTTTGACAAAAGCGGGTGATAGACGCGGTGGAAACACCGATGTCTACGGCAAGCTCTTCAATAGTTTTGACTGGCTTTCGGGCAAGAAAGTATTCCGCAATCTTGCTGTCGGTAGACGTGAATTTGCTCCGTGCATATTCAAAAAGCAGTCCGATATCTTTGTTCATCAGTACCATAGGCCATTGTCAGTTTGCCTTACTATACCCTCATCACTGGAAGTTGCAGCTTTAAGGCGAGCGTTTTCTTTCCCCAGTCACACAGTCTGTACGCTGGGGAAAGTATTGCTAGCATGCATTCAGTAAGGGGTTAAGGCAAAACACTCCTCTTATTCAAGCGCGATTTTGAAAGTGCGAATTTGTTTCGCGCGGAACTTGCCGAAATGAATAGCATTTTGGCTGATGGTTAACAGATGCAGCGGTTGATTCAGTAGATTGGTTTCCCATGCATCTTGAATATCTTGCGCAAATTGTAGGGTGCCTGCGTCTTCAATCGCATATTCAGACGGGTTGTACACGCGCACAAAAACGGCCCCGTCTTCGTATTGAATGCTGCTGCAAACCAATGAAGGTGCATCGACAGTCAGCATTGATGTTTCATCGACAACGGTGTTTGAAAGTGGGTGCATCACAAAATACTTCAGAGTATTCGTGAACTGATTTAGCGATTGCGCTTGGTAGTATGGCTGCTCAATGCTCCAACGCTGAGAAGCGTGGTTGACAGCCGCCGCGTCAAACTTGTCATCCAACAGCAATGCCAACTTGGCGATTTGGTGGCCTTTCATTTGGCTATCGGGTGTTGGAATGTATTTGTACTGTTGACCTGATGCGATACCCGGACGACGGATCAGGTCCGGTTTGCCTAGCCAGCCAACGCTTCTGAACACAGTCAGTGCCACTTTGCCGCTTGGCTGAGAAGGCGACTCCAGCAACACTTCATATTCTTTAATGCCTTGTGCCAGAACTGACAAGCTTGTGGCGGTATCACTCACATTGACAAGGTTGATCATCGGATAGATACCGCAAGGCTCTTCTTTCCAGCCGCGTTCACGCCAGTCAGCCATTTGCAACTGATAGTGCGGGCGACGAACGAAGCCAAACGGCGTATCAGCAATACTTTCTTTGGTTTCAATCGGGCTGTTGACGACGAGCTGAAGACGGTGGTCATCAACCTGATTATTAATATCGAACTCAATGGAAAGCGGTAAGCCATCTTGCAGCGTCAATGTCAGCACGTAGTCACACTGCGTATCAGCGAAACGGTGGGAGCGGGCCTCTAGATTTTCTGGCAGCATCCATTGGCCAGAGAGTGTTAAGCGTTGTTGTAACGCGCCGCACTGAGTGACACATTCGGCATGATTAAATGACAAGTCGATAACCCAATCTTGGGCGGGTGGCGAGTAGTCATAGGTATCGCCGTCATCACCCCCATCACGCGCTGTAAGGAAGTATTCCCAGCGACGCTCGTTGTCTTTATCAATCAAATGCAGTCCGCCACCTGTGTATTCGATGCGGTAGCGGTTGTTCTCTATGAGGTAAGTGGCTTTTTCGTCAATGGGTGTTAGAGCATCTCGGGTTTCTTCAATCACCAAAGAGGTAAAGCCCAGCGCTGGCATACTGTGGCGAATCGCTATCTCGGTTTGGTAATAGTAACCATTAGGATCGTTGTCTTTTGGATCGCGTTGGATGCTGCCGTTGTAATGCTGGCTTTGTGCAATCACGTCAAATGCGACGGGTTCGCCACTCACTGTTGAGAGCGTAAAGCCTGCTGATTTGGTTGAAAGCGTGAGGTTTTGTGTATGCTCACGTGCAAACGGCAATGTGTTGAAGAGTGTCAGCCTTGCGCCATTCTCTAGGACAGGTTGTGATTCCGCGATTTTGCGAACTAAATAGTCTCGCGCCGCAGAAGACATCTGATCAACCTGCTCAAAACGCTCAACAATGATCTTGTTGGTTTTGTCTGTGTTGCACCCCCCCGCGCTGTCATGGGCATGATTTCGCGTCATGATGCGCCAGAGGTTATTGATAAGTTCTTTTTGGTACCCGATGCCAAAGCGTGTTGCCAGTGCCATCAAGGGTTCGAGTTCTAGGGTGATGCGACGCTCAAGCATATCGTTTAAACGCTTGTGATCGGCACGAGATGAGTAGATAGAGCGGTGGATCTTTGAGACCTGCCCATCAATCATCTCACCACTTAGAATGTCCATTGGGAGATCTTGTGCTTTCAGACGGTCGAATAATGCGTCGTAACTACTCTCAACCAAGCGAACATCAAGGTTTGCCTCTGATAATTGCTGATTAAACTGCTCGATACGCGATTTGACGTTGCGGTCAACGTAGCGTTGGTCGCCGCCGAGTGGCAGAGCGATGTCTTGGCTTAAACAGCCTTTTTCGACCTGACTGACGAGTGCAACCGCATCGTCACAGTAAATCAATTGTCCGCCGACGTAGTAGCCGTCTCGTATGTTGTAGAAGGTAACGTCACTGCCATCATCACTTTGCCAGCGACCTTCGCGGTAGGGGTAAACATCGGTCGAGAGTCCACGCCAAAATACGGTCTTGTCAATGCCGACACCACGGTAGATTTTCGGCATATCTACGCTCTGACCGAACGAGTCAGGCACATAGCCGAGCATCTCAACACCGCCTAACGCTTTGCCAAGATTGATACCAAGTTGCAGGTTGCGGATGATAGATTCCCCCGCAATGATGAGCTGGTCGGTCTGTGTATACCAAGGACCGATTTTAAGTTTCCCGCTCTCTACCAACGCAGATAAGCGGTGTTGTTGATGCGGGCAGGCATTGAGATAGTCTTCAACGATACTCAATTGCCCATCCAGATAGTAATTGTCGACGTCCCCTTTCTCAAGGGCATCCATCACTTCTTCCATATGGTAGATAAGCTGGATGAGCGACTCATGGGTAGAGAAATACCATTCAAAATCCCAATGGGTGTGGGAAATCACATGAAGTTGTTTCGTCATAGCACTGCCCGCTTAGTTTTACGCAATTACGTGATGGATAATATCCAGCACCGCTTGCGAGTCTTCGCTTTGCAAGGTGCTTCGAATGTCCGGTTTCATCATGGCGCGAGAAAGTTTGGTCAACATCACCAGACTTTCATCAGCACCTGATGTAGGGATGGCCAGAGACACGACGGTCGTGACTGGGGCATCATCCATGGTTTCCCATTCAATCGGATGCGTGAAATGCACCACAAATATCCCCGGTTTGGTGACATGTTCCGACTTACAGTGAGGGATGGCAATGCCGCCCATAAAACCTGTACTGTCATGTTCTTCGCGCGCTTTTAAACCCGCTTCAAAACCCTCGATACTGTCAACAAAACCCAAGGCGTAGGCGTTTTCAGCGATAAAGCGGAAAGCGGCTTTTTGAGTGGTAGATTGAGCATCCGTTAAAATGTGCTCAAGTGAGAATACTGCGTTCATATTGCTTATCCGTTGGTGGTTGCTGTTTCGACTGTGACCGTTTCAACAGGTGTTGATTCTGTGGCGTTTACCGCTTTAGGACGACGCCAGAAGCCAATAATCATCGCGGTTGTTGCAATACCTGCGAACGTACAGGCAATCCAAGTCACAAACGGAATTGGCTGTTCAATGTAACCAACAAAGGTGCCCAGTGGAGAGCCGATACCACCGTAGAATTTCACATCCAAGTAGCCAACCAAGCCACCAGCTAGCGCAGAGCCCGCCACACTTGCAGTAATGATTTGTACAGGGTTAGCGGCAGCAAATGGGATTGCACCTTCGGTGACACCCACGATACCCATACCAAAGGCTGAGTTTGCTGAGATTTTCTCGGTTGCAGAGAAGCGTTTGGCGAACAACTTAGACGCAAGGAAGATACCCAGTGGTGCAACAGAGATTGCTGCTTGCGCTGCAGTGCCCGGCACAAAGTTTGCGCCTTCGATACCGTATTTCGCGACGGTGTCCGTCCATACTGCGGTACCGAAAATCAATGCGGTTTTGTTTACCGGGCCACCAAAGTCGAAGCCGATCATCGCACCAATAATGGCACCAATAATGAAGGTCGAAGAGGCATAGTTGGTCGTCATCCAGTTCAGGCCGTCATACAGCGCGCTCATTGCACCTGCAATCGGTTGACCAATCAGGTAAAGCACAACAACAGTGATGAAGAAGGTCGCAATCAGAGGGATAACCATGATCGGCACGATAGGTTGGATGATTTTTGGCCATTTTACCTTTTTCAGGTATTTCACGAAATAACCGACAAGGAAGGCAACCAGAATGGCTGACAGGAAGCCGCCACCTGCGTTAGTACCTAGGAAACTAGGGTCATTTGCCATGTAGGCACCTAGCATTGCAGGAGCAATTGCTGGGCGGTCTGCAATTGAGTTTGCTACAAAGCCAGCGAACAGCGGGATCATCAAGGTGAAACCAATTTGACCGACTTTAAAAAGGTGGAACATGAAGTAGCCGAGTGGGTCTTTTTGATCAAAACCCCATGCGACCATGCGGCCAAGGTCGTCTTTCTGGAAAGCGAAGATATTCGCGATCGCCAGTAATAGACCGGCTGCGATAACCATCGGCACCATGTAAGAAATACCACTCATAATGTGTTGAACAAAGCCGTTCTCAGTGGTTTTACCTAACGTGACGTTGCCGACTTTAGTGCCTTTTGCGCCAAAGACCGTTGCGTTTTCATCCGCTTCTTTAATTAGAGCCATCGCATCGCGAATCGCCGCTTTCGGGCGAGTTTTATAAACGCGTTTGCCAGCAAAGCGTGCCAAATCGATTTCAATATCGGAGGCGATGATTACCAGATCTGCTTTTTCAATGTCTTGTTCAGTCAGGATATTTTCAGCACCAATGGAGCCTTGTGTTTCTACTTTGACTGAAAAGTTATGTTCTTTACCGGCTTGCTCTAAAGCTTCTGCAGCCATGTAGGTATGTGCGATACCAGCAGCACAAGCGGTTATCGCGACAACGTTATTGGTCATGAGGTTCTCCTTCTACGACCGAATAATAGATATAGGGGATATAGGGCAGGCGAATAATGAAAATTTTTCCAATATTTAACTGTGACAATGCGCAAAATAGACGGTTAATTGTAAATATTTACAGCAAAGGGTGCGCCACTTCATAGAAAAAATCCCTGAATGCTGTAAATTTTTTCACCGTAAAGTGTACGAATATTGAGTTCTTTGAATTTATTTTCTACCTATTGGTGAGTGGATAACCTGATGCCAAATGTTTCATTCCAAGCTGAGCCGCTATCATTTCTCGTTATTGCTGAGTTAGTACAGCGTTTGCAGCATATTCAAAATCGACACTGCCTATGGGCGGTGCCTTGCAATGATGCGCCAATCCTTGCTTGGCGGGTTCCAACACAACGCTTGGAAATCGTGGTCGATGGTTGCGTTGAAATGTTATTTAGTCAGGCTGAGGGGGTGCGAGCGTCTGAGCAGATGAAATCAGGCGATGTACTTTGTGTATCGCCGGATGGTTGGAACTTACCGTTTGCCCAAGATGCCAATACACTCAGTATCTGCTTTAAAGGCGAGAAGCTTGGGCTGAGTTATAACCATTGGCAAGATGGCCGATGTATCAGTTTGGCAAAATGGGTCGTTGAAGTGCCTGCGCTATACAGAACCAACGTTGAAGGAAAAATTGATGGACTGTTGGCATATATAGCATCATCTCTGAAAGAACAGGCGATTGATGTGTCGAAGCAAAAGGTACTCTTTCAGCAAATACTGACTTATCTGCGTTGTCATTTTCATGAACAGATCTGTCGGGATTCGGTTGCACGCGAGTTCTGTATTTCACCTAGCTATCTTTCGCATTTGTTCAAACAATACGGTGAGGTCGGGTTTAACGAATACGTCAATCGCGAGCGCTTTGCTCATGCAAGACATTTACTGCTAGAGAAAGGACTTCGAGTCAAACAGGTGGCATTGGAAAGTGGCTTTGTGGATGCGGATTATTTTTGCCGTATGTTCAAACGACTGGCTGGTATGACGCCCAGCCAGTATCGAACTAGGCATGAGGCTTTAGCTCTATAATCCCAAAAATGTTAATAGTTAAGTGAAAATAGACAGATACAAAAAAAGCGCAGCCTAGGCTGCGCTTTTTTTCGCATCTAAGAATTACTTCTTGATGCGCAGTACTGGAGTTTCACCAACAGTAACAGCACCAGAAAGCTTGTTCAGCTCTTTGATTTCGTCCATGTTAGAGATAACAACAGGAGTCAGAGTAGACTTCGCTTTCTCTTCTAGCATCGCTAGATCGAACTCGATGATTGGGTCACCAACTTTAACAGTCTGACCTTCTTCAGCGATACGCTTGAAGCCTTCACCTTTCAGTTCAACGGTGTCAATACCGAAGTGAACGAACAGCTCGATGCCGTCTTCAGATTCGATAGAGAACGCGTGATTGGTTTCGAAAATCTTACCAATGGTACCGTTTACTGGTGCAACCATTTTGTCGCCAGCTGGTTTGATCGCGATGCCATCACCAACGATTTTCTCAGCGAAAACAACGTCTGGCACGTCTTCGATGTTTACGATTTCACCAGACAGCGGTGCGATGATTTCGATTGCGCCAGCATCGCTGCTGTCGTCAGAAACCAGCTTCTTCAGTTTGTCAAACAGACCCATAGTGTTTGCTCCTAAGCGTTAACAGTACTTTGCTGCCGTATTCTAGCAGACAGTTTTCTCAGCAATGAATTTTTCTACGTGTTCAGCAATTTCTGCTGCAGTAGGCATTGCCAGTGCTTCTTCCGCCATTGCTTGAACATCAGCAAAGTTTGCATTACGGATGATTTTCTTGATGCGTGGGATTGAGATAGCACTCATGCTGAACTCATCCAAGCCCATACCCATTAGAAGCAGGGTTGCACGCTCATCGCCAGCTAACTCACCACACATGCCAGTCCATTTACCTTCTTTGTGAGAAGCGTCAATAACTTGCTTGATAACGGTCAGTACTGCTGGTGATAGTGGGTTGTACAGGTGTGAGATCAACTCATTACCACGGTCAACCGCCAGAGTATACTGGGTTAAGTCGTTTGTACCAATGCTAAAGAATTCAACTTCTTTTGCCAGGTGGTGCGCAATCGCCGCAGCAGCAGGCGTTTCAACCATTACACCGATTTCGATGTTTTCGTCGAATGCCAGACCTTCAGCGCGCAGTTCCGCTTTGTATTCTTCGATCGCTTTCTTCAGTTCACGGATTTCTTCTACAGAGATGATCATTGGGAACATCACGCGTAGCTTACCGTGCGCTGATGCACGCAGGATTGCACGCAGCTGGTCACGAAGGATTTCACGACGATCCAAGCTGATGCGAACTGCACGCCAACCCAAGAATGGGTTCATTTCTTTTGGCAGATCCATGTATGGCAGATCTTTGTCACCACCGATATCCATAGTACGGATGATCACTGGGTGGCCATGCATTGCTTCTGCAACTTCTTTGTACGCTTTGTACTGAACTTCTTCAGTAGGCAGCGAGTCACGGTCCATGAACAGGAACTCGGTACGGTACAGGCCAACGCCTTCACCGCCGTTACGGTTAACGCCGTCACAGTCTTTCACTGTACCGATGTTGCCGCACACTTCCACTTGGTGGCCATCCAGAGTAACAGCAGGCAAGTCTTTCAGTTTTGCCAGCTCTTCTTTCTCTGCGATGAACTCGTCACGGATCGCTTTGAATTTGTTTAGTTCTTCTTCGCTTGGGTTGATAACAATCTTGTTGTTGATTGCATCAAGAACCAGCATGTCGCCGTTGTTCACACGCTTAGTGATGTCGTTGGTACCAACGATCGCAGGCAGTTCAAGAGAACGCGCCATGATAGAAGTGTGAGACGTACGACCACCGATGTCGGTGATGAAGCCCAGAACGTAGTCTAGGTTGATTTGCGCAGTTTCAGAAGGCGTCAGGTCGTTAGCAACCAGAATAACTTCTTCGTTGATTGCGCTCAGAGATACGATGGTGATACCCAAAGTGTTCTTGATGAAACGTGAGCCGATGTCACGAATATCAGTTGCACGTTCTTTTAGGTACTCATCGTCCAATGATTCAAGAGTCGTCGCTTGCTCTTCGATTACGCTGTAAATCGCGTATTCAGCAGACGCATTATTGTCTTTAATGAAAGCTATGATTTCTTCTTCTAGCTCTTCATCTTCAAGCAACATGATGTGGCCTTCAAAGATCGCTTCTTTCTCTTCACCGAAAGTGATGCGAGCTTTGTCTTTAATCGCTTCAAGTTGCTGTTTAGATTTTTCACGACCGTCAAATAGTCGTGCGATTTCCGCGTCTAGTTGGTCCGCTGGAACTGGATTTTTATTGATGACGATGTCATCTTCTTGGAGCAGCAGCGCTTTGCCGAAAGCAATACCAGGAGATGCCAGGATACCTGAAATCATAGCTTTACCCTACGTTGATCAAATTAAAAACTAATGGATAGAAAAAGAGCTGGATTATTCCAGCTCGTCCATCAGCTTAACTAGGAAATCAACTGCTTCTTGAGCTTGTGCACCTTCAGCTTTGATAGTCACTACAGTACCCTTGGTCAGACCCAGAGTTTGCAGTTTGAACAGGCTAGTCGCGCTTGCTTCTTTACCACCAGATACAACAGTGATTTTTGCGTCGAAGCCTTTTGCTTCTTTAACAAACTGAGCAGCAGGACGAGTGTGCAGACCGTTTTCAGCAGTGATTTCTACTTGCTTTTGATACATGTTTTACCCCGATACATTATTTATTTAGGTTTATGTATTAAATCTGTGGATAGCTTAAACCGAATGGCCTTCTTTGGCTATCGGTGGACCGTAAACTAACCAAGATTTGAATGCTCTTGCTTAATCCAAGTCAAATTTTTGTGACATTTTCACTCAAATCTACAACTTGCTCACATTCGAGTCACGGATTAATTTCGAGCTTAAAAATAAAAGGCGGGGAATTTTTACTAGAGCAGGCTCGAAAAATCAAACAAAAAAAGCCCCAACAGGGGCTTTTTATTTTCAGTAATGAGAATGTCAAATAACTGAGATAGTTGATTATTGCTGGTTTTCGAGCTCTGTGAAGATACCTGCAAACAGTGCAGAACTCAGGTAACGCTCACCAGAACTTGGCAGGATGGTGACGATAGTTTTGTCCGCAAACTCAGGCAATTCAGCAACTTTGTTGGCAGCAACTACCGCTGCACCGGAAGAGATGCCCGCCAAAATACCTTCTTCTTCCATCAGTCGACGCGCCATCGCAATGGCTTCATCAGACGTAACCAGTACTGTCTTATCAACCAGTGATAAATCTAAGTTGCCAGGTACGAAACCTGCGCCGATACCTTGGATTTTGTGCGGTGCTGGTTGTACTGCGTCGCCATTTACGGTTTGTGTAATAACAGGTGATTCAGCAGGCTCAACGGCAACGGTCGTGATTGCCTTACCTTTGGTGTTTTTAATGAAACGGCTTACACCGGTCAGTGTACCGCCTGTACCAACACCAGAGACGAACACGTCAATCTCGCCGTCAGTGTCTTCCCAGATTTCTGGACCTGTTGTTTTCTCGTGAATCTCTGGGTTTGCTGGGTTATCAAACTGCTGAAGTAGTAAGTATTTTTCTGGATCTGAAGCAACAATCTCTTCTGCTTTTGCAATGGCACCTTTCATGCCTTTCGCTGCTTCGGTGAGTACGAGGTTTGCACCCAGTGCTTTCAGCAACTTACGGCGCTCAAGGCTCATTGATTCAGGCATGGTCAGCGTGAGTTTGTAACCGCGCGCCGCAGCAACGTATGCGAGTGCGATACCTGTGTTACCACTGGTGGGTTCTACAAGCTCAACGCCTGGCTTCAGTTTGCCGCTTTTTTCGGCATCCCAAATCATGTTTGCACCGATACGGCATTTAACGCTAAAGCTAGGGTTGCGAGCTTCAATCTTAACCAGCACTTTTCCGTTAGATACACGGTTTAAACGTACCAGTGGAGTGTTGCCCATAGTGGTTGAATTGTCTTCGTAAATTTTACCCATCTTCTTCGTTCCTTCGGTTGCAGGGGGATACGGATACAAGCATATCGTGTATTTTCTAATTTCAAAGGAATGTCTAGTTATATCTTATTGTAATTAGGTTTGTTTCAGGTGGGCTTCGCAGTTATATGCACAATAGGAGAACAAAACACCTTTGCTGAGTGATCGTTAACTCAGAACAAAGGTGTTGTTTTATGGATGGATCAGTAACGTGCGAGGTCGTTGCGGTACTTATCGACCCACATTGCGGTCGCGCCACAGACGGCTGCGGGCATGACAAACAGGTTGAGTATTGGCGTCATGGTGAAAAACATCACCAGACCACCGAAGCTCATGGTAGAGCCTTTGTTTTGGCGCAGGGTGGCTTTCATGTTGGGAAAAGACACTCGGTGATTATCGAACGGGTAGTCACAATATTGAATCCCCATCATCCAGGCACTGAATAGGAACCAAAGCACAGGCCCTAATGTTTGGCCAATTGCAGGGATCCACATCAAGATAAGCAACCCCAATGCTTTTGGTAGGTAATACCAGAGTTTCTGCCATTCACGTTTAAACACGCGTGGGAGATCTTTAATCACACCCGCTAATCCATCATCAGGTGGACGTTTACCTGTAAGGTGCGCTTCTAAGTGCTCAGCCAGTAAGCCGTTAAAAGGTGCGGCAATCCAGTTTGCGACCGTACTGAAGAAGTATGAACATATCACCAAGATCGCAATTGCCAGCATTGGCCAGAGAAGATAAGACAGCCAATCAAGCCATTGGGGGATGTAAGAGAGCCAGCCATCAATCCAACCGCTTAGCTGCGACAATACAATACCAATTAGCGAACCCATCAAAATCAGATTTACCGCGAGCGGAATAATGACGAATCTTCGTATGCCTGGAGTAAAAGCCAACGAGAATCCGCGGAGAAAATAGCTAGCCCCGGATACGGGTTGCTTGGCCAATTGAGAAGGTGTCATAACGTCTCCTTGCTGTAAGTCTCCTAATGGTAACGGTTTCAGGGTGAGAATAGCAATTTGTGACTTTGGCGAATTTTTGCTCGAACGGGTTGTCAAAACCTAGACAGAACAGTGACTTTTTCAGTGTTCTCGCGGTATGGACGTTAACTTTTATACACTTTTTGGTACAGTAGTCAGCAATTTGTGAGTGCGACATTGCCAAAGGCTGTTCCTAGGTGTTTAGATAGGTACGCCGATCGTCGTTAATTGGATAAATACTGAGATTAAATGATGCAGGAATTGCGCCTTGTTTTAATCATTTTGGGAGCAGTAGCGATTGCTGCGCTGCTACTTCATGGCCTATGGACTAGCCGAAAGGAAAAGCCTGCAAAGTTTGCTGAAAGACCTATTGGCAAACTTAGGGACAAAGATGACACTGGATTCGATCAAGATGGTATTGGTTCCGTCCGCGTTATTAAATCGGGTGAGCCAGAAACGCCGAAAGCACCACGAAAAGAGCCTGAGTTGAGTTTTGGTGATAAACCAGAGGTAGACCCGCTTTTTGCCAGTGATGAGCCAGCTCAAAAAGTCGTAAAAGATGAAGAGATCGATCTCCCCGTCTTTACCGCATCAGACAGCGATGACGATGCGACGCGCACGGTTAGCGAACCGACTCACGACGTTGCGACTGCGAAACCAGCGTATGAGACAGAGCAGACGGAAATCGTTACCGAGACGGTATCTGAAGAAACCGTTGATGCTGTTGAGGACGTGGTTGAAGAAGACATTGTTGAGGAAGCACCCAAAGAGCCTGAAACACAAGTTCTTATCATCAATGTACAGGCCAGCGGTAACGTTGAGTTCCCGGGTGAAGATCTGATCAATTGTCTAGAGCAGCACGGTATGTTGTTTGGTGAGATGGATATCTTCCATCGACATGCAGATTTGGCGGGCACGGGTAAAGTCCTTTTCAGTGCGGCAAATATGTTTAATCCGGGCAGTTTCCCGCTGACTTCCATTCATCAGTTTACTACGCCAGGCATCACCTTCTTTATGACGTTGCCATGTTTTGGTGAGGCGGAACAAAACTTTAAGTTGATGCTGAAAACGGCTCAGGAAGTGGCTGACCAAATGGGTGGTTTAGTGACGGATGACAATCGCAACATGATGACGCCTCAGCGACTTGATGGCTATCGCGAGAAAATTAAACAATTTCATGCGCATGCGTAATATATAAAAGACAAAAAGAATAAAAAACGCCCCACATTGTGGGGCGTTTTTTTATACCTGTTGCGCTAAATAATTTCCTGCCAAGGTCCGCCATTTGAGGGGACATCACCTTTCGTCCACCATTTTGCTTTATAGGCTTTTCCTTGGTATGTCACTGTGTCTCCTGACGTGTAGGTGCTGTCAGTGCTCCATGCCGTATCACCAGGGGCTTTATCTGCCACCCAAGCAGAAGATGTGCCAGGCTCTTGGCCTTTCGTCCACCATTGAGCGGTATACGTTGTCCCAAAATGCGTAACTTTATCACCGCCTAGGTAAACGACATCGGCAGACCAATTGGTTTCTCCTACCGCGCCAGAACCCGTTATGTTGACTGTGATCGTCGCATTTGTGGTTGCTGTTCCGTCGCTGACGGTCACGAGCAGTTGCTCGGCGATATCGGTGGTTGTTGTTGGCGCAACATAAAGCAGCGATGCGTTATTGCCAGTGACCGAAAGCGTGCCTGAACTCGCGGTAAAGGTAAGGGCGTCATTGTCCGGATCTGACGCCGAGATTGCGATCGTGACATTCTTTCCGCTTTCAACCGATACCAAGCTTGGAGCACTTAAGGCTGGTGCGTTGTTACTTGGTGCGGCTTTTACTTCCAGTTGGAAAGTGCTGTTTTTATCGATGGCATAAACGGCGTTTGCATAAATATCGTTGCTGTCCCACGTAATTGTCCCGTCAGTTGCCTGTTTACCCATCAACGCGATGGTCGAGGCATTCACAATCTCCGCAAGCTGGGTTGTCCAAACGGCTTCTGATTCGTTAGTCGCGTCAATGGGGAGTTTTTCGAAGATGGTTTCTGTGCCATTGGCATCGAACAAGCGGAACCAGACGGTATCACCTGCATTTGCGTTGGTCGTTGATTTAATCGCGTTACCGATGTTAGTCCACGTGGGGGGCGTGACATCGCCACCAAAGCTGATGTCGCTACAGTTATAGAAACCTTCTCCAGCGGGGTCTTCGCGTTGCCAGCGGGAAAACAGGATGGCATCTCCCACGCGATCTGTCGGCAGGGTAATTTCCATTTGGTAATACTTGGTGCCATTGATTTCGACGACAGGAACATTGCCAAACTCAGCGAGAATATCCAGATCAGTCCACTTGAGGGTGTCTACGGCTGGGTTGTAGCTGGCATTGGAAAGATAGATTTTCCAAAAGCTAGGATTATGCGGCGTCATGGCGTTGTAGAGAAGTGTCAACTTGCCATTGAGAGAAGGATCTATCGGTGTTTTTTGCCATTCCGTTGAAGGCGTATTCATGCCAGATTTCTTTGGATCGGCAGCGGAGCAAAGCTCGCCATCAGGCACCGCGAGTTCAACAGCGGTTTGATTATTGTAGTCTGAAACCAGCTTGGCAAATTCTGACTTTTGTACGAAAGGATACCAACCAGATTCTACATAGGCATTACGACATGCTGCATTAGGGATCGTTGAGCCGTCATTGGAGTCCCAATAGCCACCATCGCGATAACAAATTTCTTGTCTGGATGGAGGATAGTCCATGTAACCGTGTGCTGAGACATTACTCGTTATAGCGATGGATGAAACAGCCGAAGCAACAGCGACATAGGGTAGGAGCCGAGTGCGTAACATGCTTTTTCCTCTTTATGTTAATTGTTAATACAATGTTGTTTTTCTACTGTGCACTCCAAGGGTTGGTTAATTGAACGCTGTCCTTCAATTTGAAGATGCTCAAATTTATGGTCACTCGAAAAAGAAGATGTAAGGTTTCAATGGATGTAAGAAATGCGTGATCTACTTTGAGAGATGTAGCGAATTGAGGAAGGCATTAGAGGAAAAAGGAGAGGAAGTTCCTCTCCGATTATGGGTAAAAGCAGATTTGCCTAGGAAGCGAGCGCGTTATCGATGAGCTTTTTGAGCTCTTCCATTGGCACATAGCCTGGAACGATTTGATCACCAATGACCATTGCGGGTGTGCCGCGCAGACCGAGTTCATTGAACAGCTGATAATTCTTTTCAATTATCTTCTGAGTTTCTTCAGACGATTTTAAGCTGGCCTCGGTATTAAATTTCTTTGCCACGTTGGTAACAGAACGGTTGTCGTGGGCACTTGGCTTTTTGATCAGCGTTTCATTTACATCAAAGAACTTGTCTCTGTCTTGGTTCCAAACATTGATGGCGAACGCCGCCGAGTTTTTGTCAGAGAGCGGATTGCGCATTTCGATTAAGGGCACCAACACATTCACGACTCTTACATCCGGGTAAGACAGCGCGGCTTGGTGCAAAACAGGATCCAGCTTTTTACAGAATGGGCAGCTGTAATCGGTAAAGTTAATAATGGTCAGTTTTGGATTTACCGCACCAAATTGCGGGTGTTTCGGGTTGTTGTAGAGGTAGTCGTGATTTTGCACCAACACTTGATCGATTTGTGTTTGCTGAGTGATGTATCCCTTGATGCCCTGATGTAAGTTAGGGATCAACTCAGGGTTCCCTTTCAACATAGTGACAATATCGTCAAGCTGAGATTGCTCGGTGTTGCTGAGTGTTACGTCGTTAGCAAATGCATTTGTTGCTGCCCAAAGTGACAGCGATGCCACGATGGCAATAGTGAGTTTTTTCATGTTTACCCTCAAAATTTCGTTATGAAAGCCACAGGCGTGCCAGTAATCCCGGCGGTGTGGAGATGCCTGTGGTAATCGATGTAATTTCACCTTTATTGATGATGACGATGGTCGGTGTTGCTTGAATGCCCCAAGTACTTGCCAAAACTCCGCGTTCATCGTTGACGGCGTCAAAATCCAGATCATGTCCCGCCAGATAGCGTTTTACTCGCGCGTTGTCGCCTGATGTGATCGCGACGGAGACGACTTGATGATCGTCAGAGAGCCAATTGACCGTTGGGGTGACAAACTTGCATGCGCCACACCATGTGGCCCAAAAGTAAACCAGGACAGGTTGTTCTTGGCTCATTTTGGCCAAATCGATATCTAGGCCGTTAACGGTTGTCATTTGTTGGCTCGGAACCTTGCCACTTGGCATGTCCTGACTGCGCCAAAGATCAACCGCGAAAGAAATAACCAAGAACAAAGCCACGTAGGGCAAGATTTCTCGAAGCCAAAATCGCGGTTGTCGCCATGATGCTTTTTTCTTGTCGTTATCCATTGTTTGCTCCTTTGGCCCAGTTAATCGCGTTTATCACGTCTTTATCTGAAAGCACCACAGGCAACGGGATTCCCTCGGGTGCATTGGGGCCATAAACAATATTGAATGGCACACCATAACGACCGTGTTTTTGCAGGTAATTTGTCACTGATTCACTCGGTACTGTCCAATCGCCCTGAAGCGTAACGACGTCTGGTGCCTGAAGACGGCTGTATACTGGCTCTTGAAGCAATACACCGATTTTGTTGGCTTTACAGGTAATGCACCAGTCAGCGGTCACATCGACATAAACAACATTACCAGCATTGACTTCAGCGGCAATTCGCTGTTCAGACAGCTTTTGCCAAGGTAGATCTTGAGGCAGTGGTGTCACCCAGTGCGAGGTCGTTAAACTTGCGATTAATAGGGCGGATGTGCTGAGTACAATGCCAAAGGCACTGACAAGGATGGCGCGCTTTTTACCAAACACCTTAGTGACACGCCAAATGGCAAGCGTCAAAACAGCGAGTGTGATGAGGACGACCGAACCAAACGGGAGGTGATTGGTTAGAAGGCTTATCAGCCAAAGTGCAGTTGCCAGCATCATAAAGCCGAACAGCGACTTCAGTTTGTTTATCCAAGGCCCGGGTTTTGGAAGGTGCTTCGCCAAGGCAGGGAAAGCGGCAACCAATAGCCAAGGTAGTGCCATTCCTATGCCCAGAGCGGTAAAGATTGCGAGCAAGGTCGGCGTCGATGCAGCAAGTGCAAAGGCCACGGCTGTACCAAGAAAGGGCGCGGAACAAGGTGTCGCCAATAACGTGGCGAACATGCCTTGCACGAAGTGCCCTGAATAGCTGTTGTCACCGCGGGTAGCTAGCCAAGTGCTGGTATTGGATGACAAGCGTATATCAAACAACCCCAGCATATTGGCGGCAAACAAGGTGGTGATGACCACCATCAATCCAATGAAGAAGGGACTTTGGAATTGAATACCCCAGCCAACAGCATTGCCGGTGACTTTGAGTGCGATAAGTAATCCAGCAATTAGCCAAAACGAAAACACAATGCCGGTTGCCGATGCAATGAACTGTCGACGGATATGTTTCTTATCCAAGCCCTGTGCCGTTATCACACTGCTCAGTTTCATGCCAAGGACAGGCAATACGCAGGGCATGATATTGAGGATAAGTCCGCCCAGCAGTGCAAAGATGACTGCTGAACCAAATGAAAACGCTGGTGTTGTTTTGCTGATTAGCCCTGCTGCAACAGTGACGTGTTGCTCTGCAAGAAAATCCTTATCAATAAAAGTCAGGTTGATGTTTTCGCCTGAAAGCTCAGGAGTCCCCATCCAGCTACTGGCTTTAAACGTGGCCGTCACCGTATTGCCGTCTACCGAAACGGTTGGGACGGAATAGGCCACATCAAGCAAAGCCTCAGCGTTGCTATCGACCACGATATCTGGAGATTGCCACGGTAAGGTTTTGGTGGCAGATACCTGCAGTGTTTGTGAATTGCTATCCCAAACCGCATTTACATCGTTTAAAAGCGGTGACGCTTTCGGCACCTGACTCACCGCTTTTGCATACAAGTGAAGGGCATCAACATCCGTCGTCAATTGCTCAGGATTAAATGACAATGAGAACGGATAGTCCGTGAGTACGCAAACCGTGGTGCAGGAAGAAAGCGTCAGTGTGCCTGCAAAGGTTACAGGCTGTGATAGATCCTCTACATGCAAAGCAATCGGAAATATCACGTCATGTTTATAGCCGAGGGTATCTATGCCCAGTAGATCATAGCGATGCGGTGCTGGCCATGACCAGTCGACGCTTTGGATATTTTGGGAGGCTTGCCAATTAAGGCTGGGTGCGACGCCCCCTTCTCCGGGAGATCGCCAGTAGGTTTTCCAGTCTCCGTCGAGTGTGACCTCGATAAAACCGTTCACCGTTTGATTATTGGGATCGACGTCGCCCGTCAGCACTACGCGAGCTTGTACGGGAGGATGCGCAGGGCTAGTCAGCCATCCTGTCGAGGTGGTTTCAGCCTGAACGAGTGAAGGTGCAAATGCCGTAATAAGCAGTGCACAGACAATACGCCGAATAAGATGAAAAATATCAGCTTTGGAAGTCATTACATGTCCTTGAATAAAACAAATCTAAAATTGGGAAATTTCAGCGTTGCTTATTCTCGAAACACACAAAATGTCAGGTGCCTTCGATAAGGCGGGAGTATGGGCTCGCTAGGAACAAACCCTAAAAAGTGTTTTTGTGCTGATTGCCAGCCAATAAACAGAAAGACAAAAACAAACAGTGAGAGGGTGATGTTTTCCCAATGATCTTTAGATGCGGAGAGCAGCTTTTCAGAAAGTGCACAATTTTCGTCATCATCATTTGAAGCTTGGTCGATATGGTGCGCCACGGAAGTGCTGACAGCGTCTGTGTTTAGCTGGCATGTTTTGATAAGCCCTGCATTTTGTGACAGACAAACAAAAACGACCCACCATACCAAGGTGAGTGCCCACTGCGCGTGTGCTTTGTTTTTTGTCTCCGGTCTCATGTCAGTATCATTGTCCGTGCGTTAGTGGCATTTTGTTTTCCATTGTACGTAAAAGCAAGACTACAGGGTCTTCGATAGAGGAATCTACAAGGAGTTCCAATGATTGATGTAAAAAGACCTAAAAATTGAAACAATGGACGTAAAAAAGCCCGCAATGTGCGGGCTTTCGTGTTTAAGGATGATCAGAGACCGGCGTCTGCGCGTAGTGCTGAGGCCCCAGTTTTGCCATCTCAGGAATGATTGTAGCGATGGTCATGGTTGACCAAGTACCCGCGACAATACCAATGAACATGGTGACAGAGAAACCAAACAGTGGCTCACCACCAAGTAACCATAGCGAACCGACAGAAATCAGTGTCGTCCCTGATGTAATTAAGGTTCTTGAAAGTGTTGACGCGATGGCCCGATTGTTGAGTTCTGCAATCGGTAAATCGACGTTTGCTTTCAGTAGTTCCCGAATTCTATCGGAGATAATGATGGAGTCATTGAGCGAATAACCCAATACGGCCAGCAGTGCCGCTAACACCGTAAGGTTGAATTCCATCCCTGTAATCGAGAAGAAGCCTAACAATAAGAACACATCATGAAGCAGGGCTAATAGTGCACCCGATGCCAATCGCCATTCAAATCGGTAGCTAAGGTAGCCAAGAATAACTAATAAGGTGATCAGAACAGCTAGTCCGCCTTGTTCTGCCAACTCTTGTCCAACCTGTGGCCCCATCAAACTGACGTTTATCATTTCCACTTGCTTGGAAAATGATTCCAACAGTGGTTTCAATTCAGGCTGGTCACTCAAGGTTTCTGGCGCAGCGTAACGCAACACCCAGTCTCCACTCTCCCCCCCAGACACAACGGTAACTGGCTGGTGGAGTGCCGCTTCCAATTTGTGTTGTATGTCGTTGGCAGTCAGTGAAGGGTCGAGGCGAACCTCACTGATCATGCCGCCAGTGAAGTCGAGGCCGAAGTTTAACCCTTTGGTACTCAGTGAGATGATAGACAGCGCGATCAGTACAAAGGAGATCAGCGTGCCGAAGTGACGCCACTTAGTGGCATTGTTCATGTTAATCAGGCTCATATTTTCACTCCTCGACGTGCGTCTCTGCCCCAAACCAAATTGATGATCGCTCGTGAAGCGAAAATACCTGTGAACATGCTGGTCAGCAGACCCAGTCCAAGCGTGAGTGCGAACCCCTGAATTGGACCATTACCGATAGCGTAAAGCGTCGCGGCAGAGATAAGCGTCGTGATGTTGGAATCAAGAATGGTGCTGAATGCACTGCTGAAACCTAAATCAATGGACTGTGCGAGGCTGCGGCCTTCACGCAGTTTTTCTTTGATTCGCTCAAAGATCAGCACGTTGGTGTCAACGGCCATGCCCACTGTCAGGACGAGGCCAGCAATACCAGGAAGTGTCAAAACCGCACCCGGAAGCAATGCAATCAGACCTAACAACATCACCATATTGGCAACTAGCGCGGCATTTGCAACCCAGCCTAGTTTACGGTACCACGCCGCCATAAATAGCAGGGTTAAACCCATGCCAAGTGCCAGTGCAGCAAAACCATTTTGAATGTTTTCAGCACCTAAAGACGGACCAATGGTGCGCTCTTCAACGATAGTGACAGGTGCGGTTAATGACCCAGCGCGAAGCAGCAATGCCAAATCTTGCGCATCGGTCAGCGAGCCGACACCGGTAATTCGGAAGCGATTTCCTAGCTGTGCTTGAATGGTCGCGATACTGATGATCGAGGTTGATTGCTCAGTCTGTCCTTCAGCGTTGCGGGTGTATTCACTGAATGCGGTCGCCATTGGCTTACCAATGTGCTTTCCTGAGAAATCAGACATCATATGACCGCCAGCAGAGTCCAGAGTGATGTTCACTTCCGGCATGCCCATGTCGCCCATGCTGCCGCGCGCGTCGACAATATGATCACCCGTCAATACGGGTCTGCGATTTACGTGAACAGGGCGGCCGTCTTGGTCATTGATCACGATCGACCCCGGTTTGTGGTCACTAACGACTTCGTAGAAAGCAAGGCTTGCGGTGGCACCAATGACATTTTTCGCTGCGGCAGGATCTTGCACACCGGGCAACTCAATACGGATACGGTGCTCACCTTGACGTTGTACCGCAGCTTCCGTAATCCCAAGCTCTTGAATACGGCTTCGCATCGTTTGCAGGTTTTGATGAACCGTAAGGTTGGTCAAGGTTTGCATTTCTGACGCTTTGAGGTGCATCGAAAGGGTGTTTTCACCGCTGCCAGTGACATCCCATTGCGGATATTGTTGGTTGATAAACTGACGTAAGGCGGCTTCATCATGACTACTTGGCGCAATAATGGTGACACCATTATCTTTCGTTAGTTGAGCGCGTACTCCACGAATGCGTTCTGCGCGCGCGTGGTCGCGAATGGATTCTGCTGCTTGAGATGCATGGGATTTGAATACTTGTTGCATGTCTACATCAAGCAGGAACTGAACACCACCGCGTAAGTCCAGGCCGAGTTTAATGGGTTTGAAACCCATATCTAGCAGCCACTGAGGTGCTGCGGGCACCATTGCCAAGGTCACTGAGTCATCAGTCTCAGTGTTTTTTGTAAGTACCTGCTTTGCTGCGTTCTGTTGTTCTGATTGACCTAAGACGACGGTCGTCTTTCCATTTGATTGGTCAATGCGTGAAACACTGATCCCTTGTCGTTCCAAATCGTGTTTTAGTGCGACTGCTGATGGTGGTGTTGCATCTGTCGTTAAAATAACGGCAGCATTTTCGCCAAACCAAGAAGGGAGGGCGGAAAACAGTAAAATAATGATGGTGGTTACCAGCACTACGTATTTCCATGCTGGATAGTGATTCAGCACAGCCGTTCGTTGAGGTCGTTTTTTCATTTGTAATCTCGTTCACCCATTTATGATGGGCAATAGCGTCGACATCACGCTCAAATTGCAGTTAAGCAATGGAGAAGCGCGAGAGTTTAAAGTGCCGATTGGCGGCAAAACGTGATGCTAGGCTCGAGATTGACTGATAAATCGATATAGGAGATTGGAGTCCTTCCAGCCGGACAAGCGATGTGCTGTGGATGGGGGTCTCAGTGTCCAGTCATGCCAATGGCTAAAAAGATCGTGGACTTGAAGAAATGGATTGCGTGCGCTGTGAGTATTCAGCTCAGTGACGAGTTCAAACTCAGGTTCTGCACCATTAGAGTGCTCTGGCATGTAAGAGCCAGCTCTAACAATAGAGGACAGGCTCGGAGCCAATGATTTGACCGGGGCACTTTGCGCGTCAGATACTGAGTTTCCTGATGCGTCGGCTTCTTTGGCCTGAGTGAGGTGACTGACGCTTGCGGAATGAAGCGGCTGACTGTAGCCAGATACAGGCGCGAAGGCTGACAAAAAGACGAGCAGAATGCTGAGCATCACGCCCATCACACCTTTTTTACTCATTTCTTTTGTCTGCATCGTGAAGCTATACCTCGAATTGGGCGGACATCTTACTGCTGCCGATCACTTTCAACAAGTACAGTTTGGTCAAGCTCAGGTAAATACCCAAGCAACCTGAAGATACAGAATTAAGGTTGCTTGGGTATATAATGTCGAACATTTCCTACCACTAACCATTTGTACCAGTGCAATGGTGAAGACGAATTAGGCAGCATTGATGACCACGGACACTCAACAAACACTGCAGACGCTAAAAGCGCAGCTGAACTACCATGGCCACCTTTATTACGTAGAGGATAAGCCCGAATTACCTGACGCTGAATACGACAGGATGATGCAAGAGTTGCTAGCGATAGAGGCTGAGCACCCTGAATTGATTACGGCAGACTCACCAAGCCAACGCGTTGGTGGGCAGCCACTAGGTGCGTTTGAGCAGGTCCGTCATGAAATCCCAATGTTGTCGTTGGACAACGCGTTTGACGATGTGGAACTTACTGCGTTTGAAAAGCGTATGCGAGACAGGTTGAGCGTCGCTGATGATTTCACATATAGCTGTGAACCCAAACTGGACGGTCTTGCTGTTAGTTTGATGTATGAGAACGGTATTCTTGTACAAGCAGCTACGCGCGGTGACGGCACAACTGGGGAAAACATCACCCACAATGCACGTACCATTCGCAATGTTCCTCTTCAACTTCAGGGTTCAGGCTGGCCGGTGCGCTTAGAAGTGCGTGGCGAAGTCTTCATGCCCAAAGAAGGCTTTGAAAAACTGAACGAGAAAAACCTAAAAAAAGGTGAAAAGGCCTTCGCTAACCCGCGTAATGCGGCGGCTGGCAGCCTTCGACAGCTAGATCCAAAAATTGCTGCAACGCGTCCACTGCGTTTTTATGCTTACTCTGTTGGCGTGATGTCTGACGCGTTTGGCGATTCTCATATAGGTCGGTTGGAGCAGCTAAAAGCGTGGGGTATTCCACTCAGCCCTGAAGTGAAAAAGGTCGAAGGTTTAGCGAATGTAATGGCCTATTACCAAGACATCATGACGCGCAGAAATGAACTTCCTTACGAAATTGATGGTGTTGTGATTAAAGTGGATGCCATTGCAACGCAGCAGCGTTTGGGGTTTGTTGCGCGTGCACCGCGTTGGGCGATTGCCTATAAATTCCCAGCGCAAGAAGAGATCACTCTTCTTCAAGATGTCGAGTTTCAGGTCGGTCGTACGGGAGCAATCACGCCAGTTGCTAAGTTAGAGCCTGTTTTCGTGGGCGGTGTCACCGTATCGAATGCAACGCTGCACAATGCGGATGAAATAGCGCGTCTTGGCGTGAAAATCGGCGATACCGTGATTATTCGTCGTGCTGGCGATGTAATACCTCAAATTGTCAGCGTGGTAGAAAGTCGTCGTCCAGATGATGCGAGGGATGTGGTTTTCCCTGCTGAATGTCCGGTTTGTCAATCTCACGTCGAGCGTATTGAAGGTGAAGCGGTGGCACGTTGCTCGGGCGGACTTATCTGCCGCGCACAACGTAAAGAAGCAATTAAGCACTTCTCTTCACGCAAAGCACTCGATATCGACGGTTTGGGCGACAAAATTGTCGAGCAACTGATTGATAAAGAGCTAATTCAAACGCCAGCAGACTTATTCAAACTCACCGCAGGTCAAGTGACGATGCTTGATCGTATGGGGCCTAAGTCTGCACAGAATCTTGTTGATGCCTTAGCGAAGGCAAAAGAAACCACCTTACCTCGCTTTATCTATTCACTGGGCATTCGTGAAGTTGGGGAAGCCACGGCAGCAAATCTTGCCAACCATTTCTTTACCTTTGATGCCATTCGTGAAGCAACAGAAGAGCAGCTGATAAATGTACAAGATGTGGGTGTCATTGTGGCAAAACACGTCGCATCATTCTTTAGCGAAGCGCACAACATTGAGGTCATTGATGCATTGTTGGCAGGTGGCGTTCACTGGGCAGCTATTGAACAACGCGATGAAAGTGAGCCACAACCTTTAGCTGGGAAAACCGTCGTACTGACAGGTACGCTCTCTCAGATGGCGAGAAATGACGCGAAAGCAGCATTACAAGCTTTAGGCGCTAAAGTCACTGGCAGCGTCTCTGCAAAAACCGATTTGCTGATTGCTGGTGAAGCTGCGGGATCGAAATTGGTAAAAGCGCAACAATTAGGAATCGAAATATTGGATGAAGAGGGAATGATAGCCCTTTTATCATCGTAAAATTATTTCGTTCTGTAATGAAAAACGCCGACATGTTTGTCGGCGTTTTTTTATGCCAGCAAAAATGTGGTGCGAGGCAGATCTAATATTTTTCGTCTAAAAATTAGCCGATAAATTTAAGGGGTAATTAGCCATTACTCGATGAATTCACAGTTGTGATGATGATCTCGTTAGTGCTTTTTTAGGCGTTTAATACAATGCCATTACATTTTAAGTTACTGATATTTATTCGTTTATATTTATTTTTTTATATAAAAACATAAATACGAGATCGTGATCACGAACAGGGATGGAACTTTGCACCGAGTCATATTTTTTTAATAACAAATAAAGTTCTCGTTGATGTTTTTTTATGTGGAAGTAGGCTGGGACATATCGATTGAGGGAGAGTTCAATCGGTTAATAAATAAATCTAAAGCAATGAAGTCTAAATTGTTTTGGAGATTTGAATTATCGGACATTGCTTTCGGCGGCCAACCTTTAAGGCAGTGTACGAACATTCTGAAAAATCCCTTTTAGGAGTTATTTTCCATGGAAAAAATGTTTAAACGTTCAGTATTGGGTGCTGCAGTAGCTCTAGCAGCAGTTTCAGGTAGTGCAAATGCAGCTATCGAACTTGTTGGTGAGAACGTAGTTCTTTACGGACAAGCTGCTGGTGCAATCATCGCAACTGACCCGCAAGGTGAAGGCAAAGATGGCGTAATCGCAACAGACATCGAGTCTCGTTTCGGTTTCCGCGGCCGTGTTGAGTTTGACAACTTTGCACCTGATTTCGTATGGCAGATGGAAGCTGGTAACGCAAACAGCGACGGTGGTAGCCTTGGTCAGCGCGATACTTACCTTGGTTTTGACTTTGACGGCGTTGGCTCGTTCAAATACGGTCGTCAGTTGGTAGCAGCATACAACTATGTTGACTGGCCACACACTAACCCAGGTCTGGGTGATGTGTTTGATAACACTTGGGGTGCAGGTAATGACACTGGTGCTTCTTTCGAAGGCCGTGCTAACAACGTTCTGCGTTTTGACTCTGCTTCTTTCAGCGGTTTCAACTTCCAAGCAACTCTGAGCGGCATGGGTTCAACCACTGACGCGCTTGTAACAAGTATTGCTGGTTCTTACTCGCAATCAATGTTCAGTGTACACGCTGGCTACTACAACCAAGACAAGTACGAATCAGAAGGTGCTCCTGCTGGTGACGCTTCTTACTACATTGTCGGTGGTAGCATGTTCCTGGGTGACTTGACTCTGACTGCTGGTTACAAAAAGCAAGACAATGGTCTGACAAATGTTGACCAAGCGACTTACTCATTCACTGCTGCGTACAATGTTGCTGACAATGTATTCGTTAAAGCAGGTTATGCGAAAGCCGCAGAAACTACTGGCCAAGATAACGACGATGTAGCAATGACTGCACGTGTTGGTTACTTGCTGCCAAGCGCAATTCTGTACTTCGACGTACGTGACTACGACGTCGATGGTGCAACGAAAACAGATGACGTGACCAAGTTCGTCTTTGGTACAGAATACTACTTCTAAGCTCTAATACAGATGTAGTACTATTGAAGCGAGCGTCTCCGGACGCTCGCTTTTTTCATGGAGGACTATATGAAACGTATTTTTAAATCACTGTTTATCTTTTTTGGGTTCTTGCCATTGTTCGCACATGCTGCTGTAGATGTGGAACTGAGTACTGATGTTGAAGCTATAGTTGTAAATGGTGAGGAATTGCCGCTTTCAGTGACGAGTAAAACACGTTTCTCTTTACCAAATGGCGTGAATCAGCTTGTTGTCCGTGTATCTAAACTTGTTCAAACTGGCGGTTCTGAGTGGGACAAATTTAAAACGGATCCTCTCGTACTCACGTTTAATGTTAGTGATACTTCGCTCGAAATTCGTCCAACGAAAAAAATCTTTGCCGAAAGAGATATCGGCGATTTTAAAAAGAATCCTTCCTTTGTTCTTGTAGCAAATAATGGTCAAGAAATTCAAGCAAACCAAATGCTCTTGCCTAAAGGCAAGGGGCTGTTGCGTGATTATCAAGATGATATTGATGCGTTTAACAAAGTACACGGTATCGAATTTAAAAAAGCTGAAGAAATGGTAGTGGCAACCAAACCTTTGGCAATACCAGCCAATGGAACATCAGTCGTAGCACCTGTTGTTGTCGCACCTGAAGTAGCAACAAGCCCTGTCAAAGCTGTTCAGTCAGTAACGGTAGCTGAAAAAGTTAAGGTATCTTCTGGCAACTCCATGATTCTTATGCAGGCTGACTTTTTACGAATGAGTGCTGAAGAGCAACAACAGTTTCTTCAATGGGCGGTGGAAAACGTTCGCTCATAACTAGAGACGAATAGGGCTTCAATTGTGAAGCCCTTATTTTTGCCAATTCTATGGGGTTACCACTGCTGACCAACGTTGGGATCAAACGTACCGCCATTGAATTTACAAATCATGCTTGGAACATAGTCCTTAGTACCGTTTGCATAGTCACACATGACTAACGGACCAGCTTGCGTTGCGCCACCACTGTTATTTCCATCCGCATGTGCAGAAAAACTGATGATGGATGCGAAACCTACTGCTGCCACTAAAGAAATTAGCTTTTTCATCGTAACTCTCCTAACTATTTGTTATATCTTTCACAAATATGGTAGGACTATTTTACAATTCTCGATGAAAAATAAGATCTTGATCTAGATTTTGAGACAGTTCATCACTGTTATTTCAGTGACGCTTATCTTCTATATGCCGTGCCTCAAAAGCCATTGAATGATTGTTCAACGCCTCTTCAACGCTTACAATAGCCGCTTTCTCGGAACTCATTCCGTGTCCTTAGAACTTTGCTGAACGTTATAGGATTAACATGACAGTTAAAACACGTTTTGCACCAAGCCCAACTGGCTTCTTGCATGTAGGTGGTGCGCGTACTGCACTTTATTCTTGGCTATACGCTAAACATACTGGCGGTGAATTTGTACTTCGTATAGAAGATACAGATTTGGAACGCTCTACCCAAGAAGCTATTGACGCGATCATCGAGGGTATGGAGTGGCTAGGTCTGAACTGGGACGAAGGTCCTTATTATCAGACAAAACGCTTTGACCGATACAACGAAGTCGTTGATCAACTGATGGCGGAAGATAAAGCGTACAAGTGTTACGCGCCGAAAGTGTTGCTAGACGAGATTCGTGAAGAGCAAATGGCGGCAGGTGTTAAACCTCGCTACGATGCGAACCACCCGCGTATTATTGAAGCTAATAGCAATGTTGCCGATGATGCGCCTTTCTGTATTCGTTTCCGCAATCCGAAAGAAGGCTCTGTTGTTTTCAACGACTATGTCCGTGGTCGAATTGAATTCTCAAACAGCGAGCTGGATGATTTGATCATTCGCCGCACAGACGGTAGCCCGACGTATAACTTCTGTGTGGTTATTGATGATATCGACATGGGAATTACGCAAGTTGTTCGTGGTGAAGACCATATCAACAATACACCTCGTCAGATCAATATCTATAAGGCACTAAATGCGACGATTCCTGAGTTTGCGCATTGCGCAATGATCTTGGGTGATGACGGAGCAAAACTGTCTAAGCGCCACGGTGCGGTTAGTGTTATGCAATACCGTGATGAAGGCTACCTGCCTCAGGCTCTGCTAAATTACCTGGTGCGTTTAGGTTGGTCTCATGGCGATCAGGAAATTTTCTCTCTAGAAGAGATGATTGAGCTATTCCGACTAGAATCTATTTCCAAGTCAGCATCTGCGTTCAATACTGATAAGTTACTATGGTTGAATAACCACTATATTAAGACTGCTGAGCCAGAGTACGTGGCCAAGTATCTCCAGTGGCACATGGATGCGAAAGAAATTTCGGTTGAAAACGGCCCTGCGATCACTGATGTGATAAAACTAGTGGGTGAGCGTTGCAGCACACTTGTTGAGCTTGCAGAGCAAAGCCGCTACTTCTATCAGGACTTTGAAGAGTTTGAAGCAGGAGCTGCGAAGAAACACCTGCGCCCTGTTGCGAAAGAAGCACTTGAGCTCGCGAAGACAAAAGTAGAAGCGGTTGAAGAGTGGACAACAGAAAACCTTCACACTGTTATTGCTGATGTTTGTGCTGAGCTGGAACTTGGTATGGGTAAAGTAGGCATGCCACTTCGCGTTGCTGTTACTGGTCAAGGTCAGTCACCTTCCGTTGATGCTGTAATGCAACTTGTCGGTAAAGCGCGTGTTGTTCAACGTATTGAGCTTGCACTTGACTATATCGCAAAGCGTGAAGCGCAATAAGTAAAGCTAATTTCTAACCAAGCCCCGACTTCGTTCGGGGTTTTTTTTCTTTAATAGCCTCTAGTTGAATAACACATCAATAATAAACTGCGATTTACTTCACTATCCTGCCCCCTTAATTACCCCTGATCGCCTTTTATGTTTTTTGTATTGCCTATAAATCGTGATGCGTATCACTTGTCTGTTGGTTGATGTGATATTTAGATATTTTTTCCTGAATTGATGTCGTTTAAGTTATTGTTTTTAAGAGGTTAATAATCTTTTAGAAGCTAATTTTGAACTAATTCAAACTTCGTTCAGTTGTGGATTTTTTTTTTATCGATACGAATTAAGCTGCACAGCGTTGATAGATTAAATCAATACAAAAACACCGATGTCGTTTGTTTTCGGCGGCCAACTTAAAGCAAACGAAACTCTCTATCGGTTTAAACATTTTTAAGGAGTTTTCCATGGACAAGACTTTTAAACGTTCTCTTCTAGGCGCAGCAGTAGCAATGGCTGCTGTGTCTGGTTCTGCAAACGCAGCAATCGAACTGGCTGGCGAAGCGGTACAAATTTACGGACAAGCGGCAGCTTCTTACCAAGTATGGGATCCAGCAGGTAATGGTTCACAACAATCTGCAGGCGTTGAAGTTGAATCACGTATCGGTTTCCGTGGCGTAGTTGAGTTTGACAACTTTGCTCCAAACTTTGTATGGCAAATCGAATCTGGTAACGCGAACAACCGTGACAGCGGTACTGACCCATGGAACAAATACCACGGTATCCTAGGTGGTCGTGACACATATGTAGGTTTCCAATTCGAAGACACTGGTACCATCACTTTTGGTCGTCGTACTATCGCTGTATATGATTACGTTGACTGGCCACACACTAACCCAGGTCTAGGTAACGTATTCGATTGGAACAATAACATTGGTGCAGATTACGAAACGCGTGCAGATAACGTATTGCGTTTTGACTCAGCAAACTTTGGTGGTTTCAACTTCCAAGCAACTCTGAGTGGCATGGGTTCAGACACTGACCACGCGATTATGTCGGTAGCTGGTTCGTACACTGGTAGCAACTTCAGCATCCACGGTGGTCACTACACCCAAGATGGTTGGATGGAAGGCACTGAGAAGAAAGGCGACGTTAGCTACAGCTTGATCGGTGGTAGCGTATGGTTCGGTAAAGCAACCATCACCGCTGGCTACAAGATGATGGAAAACGATGCAACCAACGATTCACAAGACGTATTGTCTGTGACTGCAGGTTACTGGCTGAACGACCAGTGGTTGGCGAAAGTAGGTTACTCTGCAGCAGGTGATGCTGATGTTGGTACTGCAGCTGCGGGTAAAGAAGGCTCAACTGCAATGACTGCACGTCTGCTGTACTCTCTGCCAAGCATGGTTATCTACTTCGATGCTCGTAACTACGAAATGTATGGCAACAAAGAAGACGGTGGTAGCGGTACACGCTTCATGCTGGGTACTGAGTACTACTGGTAATCTCTATTTAGATAGAAGTTACTCAAACAGAAGCGAGCCCTTTGGGCTCGCTTTTTCTTTTGTGTGAGACAGAAAATTAACTGTTTTTGGGAGACAGCCGCTTTATGTGTCTCGGTTGAGGCTTACCATTGGTTGCCCCAATTTCGAACAAACGTCCCGCCATTGTGAGAGCAAATTACGGAAGGGACATAGTTTGAAGAGCCATCAGCGTATGTGCAGATGACCAATGGCCCGGACTGTGTCGCATTGCCGTTACCATTGCTTGCGTGGGCACTAAAGCCAATAAGTGACAACAAACAAACTAATGCAGCAGACGATACGTACTTTTTCATTATTTACCTCCTAACTGTTTCTGGATGTTCGATATCAGATTAGGAGGAATTTACATTTCGTGTTGAAAAATAAGATCTCTATCTCATATTTAAGATGGGGGTTTAGGTCGTTACATTACGAAGGGCTGTTGATTTGAAAGGATTATTGTTTAGGAAATTGGCGCTCCCACAGGGACTCGAACCCCGATCGATCGCTTAGGAGGCGACTGCTCTATCCTGTTGAGCTATGGGAGCAATTGGTGCCAAGGGTGACACCAAGACGCTTAGTATACCGAATGATTAGAATAGGTTAAGCCTTAAGTGACCCTATTGTGTGCCTTTGGTGGTTAAATCACCAATTTGGATGCTTGAACCAAGCTCTACAGGCGCAACAGTAAACTCTGCGGAGCTTTCATACACACGACTTACCGTCAGCAACATCTCACTTTTTTTCAATTGGGTACGTAATACTCCGAATTGATCCGTAAAAGAAGCGTTATGCCACAGCGACAATTCATCCCCGTACTTCACCCCGTGAATGCGTCCAGCATTTATTTGTCCTACTTGGCCATTGATGGAAACGATTTCAGGCGTTGACGCGCGACAAGACAGATTGCTTTCTAGATCGAGAAGGATATTTCTGCTTACACGTTGTGCCATTTCGCCATAGGGTGATGTCCAAAAGCGGGCGGTCTTCGTGTCTACCTGGCTATGGCGCTCAAAAGGCCAGGCGGCAATGTCACGGTAGCTGTTTTGATAGATGACCTCTCCAGACTTCCCATCAATCACATCGACGGAAAGCGCGAGTTGACGATTGGTTTCATCATCCTTAAAGCGCTTTTTGTCGATAGTCGCACTCATATCCGTGATCGAGCCAACAAGGATAAACTGAGCACCTGTGTCTTCGGCAATCATAGTAGCCACGTCGGGAGAAGAGGGGGAAACATGGTGCGGGGTGATCCCTTGAGCGACAAAGCTTTGTGCCTGCGTTTCGAATTGACGTTGTAGCAGCACGGTGAAGTCATCACCGAATTGGAAGATTCCCCCTAGTGCGGCGTGCTGAGGTGAGACGATATCAAATCGGCTCATCAGGAGTCCTTTCTTATATTGGTTCTTGTGGCAAGCTTTTGCCGATGGGTAGATATCGATACGGGCAGTCAATTTCATGACGCCACCTCTTTCTTTCGTATCAATGATCTGGATATGCCTGACTTCATTACCACTGAATTGATAATCGGATCGGGGAGTTTTTAGGTATGGACGAATGTCAGCTAACCCACCAATATCGGCACCTGAGTACTTTAGTGCCTGAAAAATAGCATCTTCTAATGCGCGTTCTCTGGCTTGTTCTGAATTTTTTAAAACGGTGCTTGTTCCCGTTACCTCGTACCACGCAGCCTGTGTTGACGCAGCTGCAAGCAGCAATCCTGTTGCGAGAGGTGTAAGAAATCTTTTACTCATAAGGCCCGTTTCCAATAATAGGTATAAAAATTGCTAGACCGATAGACATCGCATAGAAAGCGGCAACGTGGTTAGCAGATACGGCAATTGTATGACCATGATGATGCAAATAATGTTCCTAAAATTTGGAAAGATAAAGGTCTGATTAGGCGGTTAATTTTCAAACGCTCGATCTGAAGACTGTGAACGTGCCCGGAGCCAGACAATAATGAAAAACTGGATAGTTATATTGATGAGTCTAGTAACCGTTTCCTGCGCTTATAACCCGATTTATAACGGCAAGGAGCCGTATTCGGGAAGCCAGTTTCTGTTACAGCAAACACCTCGGCACACGCTAGATTACTTTCTTGACGGTCTTGCGGAAGAATTGCTTGAAACGAACAACTACCTCACAGCACGCACGCCGATGGCTGTCGTGTCTTTTGTTGACGTTGAGGAAATGGATGAAACCAACTGGTTGGGTAATTCTGTAACCGAAGGCATGATTTATCAGATGCAGCGACGCGGATTTACTGTGATTGATTTTAAAAACACAGGGTCGATTCGCGTTACTCAAGAGGGGGACTTTACCCTTAGCCGTGATTGGAAAGAGTTGCATCCAGAGCAGCAAATTGATTACGTTTTGACGGGCACTATGCTTCGCCAAGGAGGCGGTGTTTTGGTGAACGCACGTATCGTCGGTATGCGTTCCCGTGTCGTGGTTGCGTCGTCACAAGGCTTCTTGCCGGCGGACAGAATTGGCCGCGATATTGATACGTTGCGTAAAGTCCGCATTGAAGATGGCGTGATTATCCGTGGCGATAAACGTAAACATTCGGTTGATACCGTTATTCTTAAACCTTGATAGAGAGCGGAGCGAACATGAAAACTTGGCTAACAACTGCATTCATTCTAATGCTTACTGCCTGCCAACCTTTGACAACTATCCGTTCTGATGAACTTCTAACGGCCGTTGGGACTGCATCGATCAGTGCGCAACGCGGCGATACTTTAGAAGAAAAACAGTTTAGAGCAATGCGCGCATCAAAACTGGAGGCCTACAAAGAGTTGTCAGAACAGGTTTACGGCGTTCGCATCAGTGGTTTGACGGAAGTGGATGATCAAAGCCTTGGTCAAGACAGAACGCACGGTGCCTCAGATGGCATTATTCGTGCAGCCGAAGTGATTTCAAGCTACAAAGTGGGTGACAGCTATGTCACTGAAATGGAGCTTAACCTCCGTAAAATGAACAAGATGAAAGAATACGGCGAATCGCATCACGTACCATCAGACTCGGCAGTGATTTTCTAACTGATGTGGTTTTGACGCTGACCCAGATAGCACAAACAAAAAAGCAGCCATGAAGGCTGCTTTTTTTGAATGTTCTTGATTAGGCTTTAACGTTGGTGCCCAGTGTACGGCTACCGGAAGCTTGTCCTTCGCTGTCGTAGGTTAATTCATTCTTACCAGCAGCTTCTTGGAAAAGGTTACGCAGCTTGTGCATGCTCAATTGAGCACGTTGAAGGGCGGCACCATTACTTTCATTGACAGAGTGGCATTGTTCGAGCGTTTGCTTAATTTTATTTATTTGCTCTTTAACCTCGTCTGACGGAGTCGACAATTCACTGCATCGCGCTAACTGCGCATCAGTGAGTTGAATTCGCTGTATTGTTGTAAGCTTCTTTTTGGCGCAAGACTCTATATCAGCAGCTTTGCGCGTGGCAATTGCTGTTGTCTCGCTTTCCATTACTTCTAATAACTCATTCACATTGTCTGATTGAGTTTGAAGCAATTGTTCAAACGTTGGTGTCGACATCTAAATTACTTAAGTCCACGAAGTTCGTCTTCGTGCCTGAGCATATTAGATGCCAGACGATCTGCATCAACCTTGTACGAACCGTTAGCGATTGCTTCTTTAATGGCAGCGACTTTCGCACTGTCAAAATGCGCTTCACTGGCCATTTGCTGATTCATCGCACCGATTGCACGGCTTTGCTCGCTTAATGAGAACGCATCACCGCGATGATTGCGCACCTCTCCCGAACCGTTTGATTCAACGGCGGTGTTTTGTGACTTGCTTTGGTTGCTTCTGTTCGTATTTAACGGCTGACCAGAACGCAAATGATCGATACTTGCCATAACTAAGCCTTAATATCTGTCCGAACCTTCTGTTGCTCACAGTATCGGCAGCACTTATGTGAACTTTAGCACTAAATGTCACTAATTTAGAATTTCACATCCACACGTCCAACTGCTGTGATTGTAGCATCTACAATTCGGTTGGATTTACTGTTGCGAACCTTAATTTGTTCTCCGAGAGCACCGTCACTCAATGCGCTGCCTTTTGCAATGATATTCAATCCAGACCCTGATGCTGTAATTATGACTTCATCATTGCGGCAGACCATACAAATATCATTGCCTTGAACGGGTTCGCCAATCCCCACATTTCGTTTAATTCGTGAACCGATGATGATGTCTGCGTCGGTGTAGGTTTGACCTCGCTGAAAGCGCGCTTCCACAAGCTGGATGATCAAATCCTCGTTTGTCAGTGTGACACCGCGATCGAGGGGTCTTTTGGCAACAATGATGGGTGTAAGTAACTTAATTTGGACGGGAACGTAGACCTGCCAATCATCTTCTTCGCAGCGAACCATGACTGTTACGCTTTTATTAAGAGATTGACGTCCAGGAACCGTGGTTTTTAGTTCAGAAGGGCAGTTTGACAGTGTGAGCCTAGAATCCAGATGTCCGGCCTGAACCTCCAATTTTCCGTGTTCTGGCGCGGTTATCAGCGTTTCAACGAAACTTTCCGCAGCATCTTTTACTGCTTGGAGTTGATTTGCTGGAGCAGCGGCTATAATTGAGCTAAAGCCACTGACAAGTGTGCCGATAATGAAGCAAGCTAATCGTTGATAACACATAAGTCACAGAATGGTTAGTGAAAGTTAATATAGCTGCAGTGTTCTTTCAATTCGCATGCCAGAATACAGGCTTGCGCAAATGTTTGCTGCAATACGATAACAAAAACAGGGCAATATGGAGTTTATCTTATGTCTGGGATTCTTGATACGGTCAATCAGCGTACGCAACTTGTCGGCCAAAACCGTCTAGAGCTATTGACCTTTCGTTTGATGCGTAGACAACGCTACGGCATCAACGTTTTTAAGGTAAAGGAAGTGCTCCAATGTCCAAAACTGACCTCCATGCCTAATTTACACCCACTGGTCAAAGGGGTTGCCCATATTCGAGGTCAGACGGTTTCTGTTATCGACATGAGTTTGGCAACTGGCGGCATGCCAATTGATGACCCAGAAAATCGCTTCATTATCATCTCGGAATTCAACCGTTCGACGCAGGGATTCTTGGTCGGGTCTGTTGAGCGAATCGTAAACATGCATTGGGAAGCCATTTTGCCGCCGCCAGAAGGAACAGGTAGCTCTAACTACTTGACGGCAGTGACTGAAATTGATGGCGAACTGGTTGAAATTCTTGATGTGGAAAAAATCCTCAACGAAATTTCGCCAGTGAATGAAGAAATCAGCGAAGAAGTACTGTCACAAAAACCCGTTGTGGAAGAGGGCAAGTCTGTCCCGAATGTTGTGCTGGTGGCTGATGATTCCAGTGTGGCTCGTCGTCAGGTGAAACGTGCTGTCGAAACTATCGGTTACGACGTTATTCTGGCGTACGATGGTCGTGATGCATTGAACAAGCTGCAAGAGATGGTCGCAGAAGGCGATATTTACGACAGGCTCGCGCTGGTAATTTCAGATATTGAAATGCCTGAAATGGATGGTTATACGTTAACCACTGAAATCAAAAAGGATGCGAATCTCAAAGATCTTCATGTAGTATTGCATTCGTCCCTCAGCGGGGTATTCAATGAAGCGATGGTTCAGCGTGTTGGTGCTGATGCATTTATTCCAAAATTTGATCCCGATGAGCTGAGCGCAGCAGTCATCCAAGCGGTAAAAGGCCAAGAAAGCTAATCAATGACAAATATAGCCATAACAGATCAAGAATATCGCGACTTTTGTAAGTACCTAGAAGCGAAGTGTGGAATCGTTCTTGGCGACAGTAAGCAGTATCTCGTAAGAAGCCGTTTAAGCCCGTTATTGACGCGCTTTAGTCTATCGTCGATGACTGAGTTGTTTCAGCTTGTTTTGTCTAATCGTAATCGAGATTTAGCGGTTGCAGCTATCGATGCGATGACAACTAATGAAACGCTTTGGTTTAGAGATGGTTATCCATTCGACGTACTGGCGAACCGATTGCTTCCTGAAATAGGAGAGTCAAAGCGTCCAATTAAGATTTGGTCTGCTGCGAGTTCGTCTGGGCAAGAGCCTTACTCTATGGCGATGACAATTCAAGAGGTTCAAACCAAAAAGCCGGGCATGTTGGGTAGCGTCTCTATTACGGCGACGGATATTTCGTCAACTATGCTCGAAAATTGTCGCGCTGGTGTGTATGACAATCTGGCCCTCAGTCGAGGTTTGTCTCCAGAACGTAAAAGGCAGTTCTTTGAAGATGTTGGTGATGGCCGCATGAAAATCAAAGATCCGCTAAAGCGTATGGTAACGTTCAAGCCTCAAAACTTGATGGATAGCTATGGTTTGCTGGGCAAGTTCGACATCATATTTTGTCGCAACGTGTTGATTTATTTCTCGCCAGAGATGAAGTCGCAAGTACTTAACCAGATGGCTGGAAGTCTTAATCCGGGTGGTTATTTGCTGCTTGGTGCGTCTGAGTCGCTTACTGGTTTGACCGACCGCTTTGAAATGATCCGTTGTAACCCAGGGATTATCTACAAGCTGAAATAAAGCGTTATATCTTTCGAAAAGCGGCACAGAAGTTGCCGCTTTTTTTGTGTCTGCATGTTTTGGCTTGCCCTTATGGTTTTTCAGTATTAGCAAGAAAAAACCAACAAATACAAAAATATAATTATAAACATAACGAGATTTGTAAAAGTTGGCATCTATATTGCAAATTTCGGTTTAGTAGATTTTAGGAGGTTGCCAGATGGCGATATCGTTCGACAAAGCATTGGGTGTACACCAACACACGGTAGGTGTCCGTTCTCAGCGTGCTGAGACCTTGGCGAGTAACTTAGCCAACGCCAATACGCCAGGGTATAAAGCCCAAGATGTCGACTTCGAGCGTGCGCTTCAGGCGGCAACTTCAGGGGCAAAGATTGGCCTTAGTAGAACCGATGGGCGGCACATTGATGCCTCCTCACAGGTGAATGGCCAAAAAATGTATCGTATCCCCAACCAGCCAGATACTGGCGATGGCAACACCGTTGACGCGCAAGTGGAGCGTAATTTGTTTATGCAAAACGCGCTTGAGTATCAGGCATCATTAGATTTTCTGGGTTCTAAGTTCAAGAACTTATCCAAAGCTTTGAAAGGGGGTAACTGATGAGTCTGTTTAACGTCTTTAATGTTACTGGTTCTGCCATGAGTGCTGAGTCAGTAAGACTCAACACAACATCCAGCAACTTGGCGAATGCGAATTCCGTCAGCAGCTCAGCAGCTGAAACATATAAAGCGCGCCACCCTGTTTTTGCGGCTGAGCTAAACAAAGCAACGTCACAAAACGGTTCAAGTGTACCGGTTCGTGTGGCAGGGATTGTTGAAAGCCAAAAACCATTGCGAGCGGAGTATAACCCTGAGCACCCAATGGCGAATGCTGAAGGTTATATCTTCAAACCGAATGTCAACGTGATGGAAGAGATGGCTAACATGATTTCAGCCTCCCGTTCCTATCAAACCAACGTAGAAGTGGCAGAAGCAAGCAAACAAATGCTGATGCGCACACTACAAATGGGCGAGTAAAGGTAGGAGACCAGCGTTATGAATCCTATAGATGGAGCGGGTGGCGTAGGTAGCGGAAGCTACATGGACCAGCTCAAAGCGTTACAAGAAAAGCAACGCACAGAACGCGGTGATACCGGAGAGAAAGTGACGGGGCAGGTTGACCTGAACCAGGAAGACTTTCTGTCTCTGCTCACCAAGCAGCTGGCGAATCAGGACCCGTTTAAGCCTGTTGATAACGAACAGATGATTGCGCAGATGGCATCGTTCGCAACGGTCGATGGCATTGGAAAGATGAACGAACAGTTTGGTTCGTTGAATGCCGCGATGACCTCAAGTCAAGCATTGCAAGCATCATCACTGGTTGGTCAGGATGTTCTTGTCCCTGGTAATGAAGGATTTAAATCTGCTGTCGGTGGTATTGCGGCCATGGTTAAGCTGCCGCAAGCACTGAACGACGTTGTTGTTCGAATTCAAAACGAGCGTGGTGAATTACTACGAACCTTTAGCCTTGGCGAAAAATCACCGGGTGACCACCGTGTTGAGTGGGACGGAAAAGACGACAATGGCAATGTTCTGCCGGAAGGCAGTTACTCAATGAATGTAAGTGGCAATGTGAACGGCAAATCCCAGGATTTCGAACTGTCGACGTACGCAAACGTAAACAGTGTTCTTCTCGGGAACGGTGACGGCAATGTGATGCTGAATATCGCGGGTTACACATCGCCAATCAAGCTATCTGAAGTGCTTGAAGTCGGCAAAGCCAATATTGGCGATGTAAGCCAGAGCTAAAAAGATTAAGGAGTTCCAGCAATGTCATCATTAAATATCGCATTGAGCGGCCTAGCGGCAGCCCAAAAAGACATGAACACCACCAGTAACAACATTGCGAACGCCAACACTTTTGGTTTTAAAGAATCGCGTGCTGAGTTTGGTGATGTGTATTCAGCGTCCATTTTTTCAAACGCGAAAACCACGACAGGTAGCGGTGTACAAACGTCCATCGTTGCTCAACAGTTCCACGAAGGTTCAAGTATTTACACCAATAACCCTCTTGATCTGCGTATCAGTGGTAATGGTTACTTTGCTGTGGCAAATGATAACTTGGCAACGCAAGACAACGCGTTGACACGTAACGGTGCGTTTCATCTTGATAAAAACAACAACATTGTAAACTCCGAAGGTCAGTACTTATTGGGCTACAACGTTGACACTGAAACACTTCAGGTGGGGTCGTTTGAACCTAAAGCGTTGAATGTACCCGATCAATTTGGTCAGCCTCGTGCGTCTGAGAACGTAGATATCGGCTTGAACTTGCCAGCAGGTGGCGCAGAAAAAGACCCAGCATTGTTCAACCCTGAAGACCCAGATACCTATAACAAAGCAACATCTGCGACCATTTTTGACTCCCTAGGACAGCCGTACAAACTGACGACTTACTATGTGAAAGACAATGTGACGCCAAACAAGTGGGCTGTGTATTATACGGCGACCGATCCAACCGGTGAAAAACCACTGAGTCTGACCGGTGGTGAGTTTACGAATGCCTTGGGGCAAGTGGGTCACTCTGTTGAGTTCAATAGTGATGGTTCGGTCAACACCGTCAACAACGGCGCGCCAATCCAAACGGTAGAGTTTGGTCCAAATGGTGCGGGTCTTGAAATGAATGGTGCAGATGGCTCTCAGGCTTTGACGATCAATTTTGAAGATCCTACGCAGTACGCATCGCCATTTGAAATGCGTAAGTTTGCAGAAGATGGTGCTACCACGGGATACCTGGCCAAAGTTGATATCGACTCTAAAGGTACCATTATGGCGACCTACAGTAACGGTGAGAACGTGGCATTGGGGCGTGTTGCTATGGTTCGCGTGTCCAATCAGCAAGGCCTATCTCAAGCGGGTAACACCCAATGGAAAGTAACGCAGAACTCAGGCGAAGCTGTTTGGGGTGAAGCGATGCAAGGTGCATTTGGTAAAGTGAAAAGCGGCACCATTGAGCAATCAAACATCGACATGACTCAAGAGCTGGTGGATCTGATCACTGCTCAGCGTAACTTCCAAGCGAACTCGCGTTCACTAGAAGTGGGCAACCAGATGCAACAGACCATTCTTCAGATTCGATAGCATCTTCGTCATCTCCTTTATTGCCGCTCATTCTTTGGGCGGCAATTCCTTTCCCAATCTGATTCTCACCTTCTTGTATTTGCTGCCTAGAAATTAGGCTAACTTACTGTTAAATCAATTTTTAACCAGTTGGCACTCTTCTTGCTTGTTGTATTGCATAAGCGACAGGAGAACGTCTTAATGGATCGCGCATTATTTCTCGCCATGAGTGGCGCAAAGCAAGACATGCAAGCCTTGCAATTACGAGCGAATAACTTAGCAAACGTAAGCACTACGGGCTTTCGTGCTGATTTAGAGCAAGCCAGAGCGATGCAAGCTTATGGTGAAGGCCTCCCCACGCGTGTGTTCAATATGACAGAACGCCCTGGGCATAGCTTTGCGCAAGGTTCGACCATTACGACGGGCCGAGAGCTGGACGTTGCGGTAAAAGGTGACGGTTGGTTGGCGGTTTTAGACGGCACAGGCCAAGAAGGCTATACCCGTGTCGGAAATTTGAAAGTTGATCAGACCGGTCTGCTGCAAAACGGCCATGGCCATTTGATTTTGGGTGACGGCGGTGCGCCAATTTTCTTGCCACTTCCTGTTTCGAAAATTGAGATTGGTACAGACGGTACAGTCTCTGTGTTGCCTCAAGGTGCACCACCAGAAGCGATGGAAGAAGTGGGTCGTATCAAACTGGTTCGCCCAGACAACCAAGATTTATTTAAAGATAAGAACGGTGTTTTTAAACCAATCAACCCTGGCACTGTCTATGATGCAGATGCCGGCGTCACCCTTCTTACTGGTGCGCTTGAAGGAAGTAACGTCAATGCGATCGGCGAAATGACCGGCCTGATTGACCTTCAGCGTCACTTTGAAATGCAAGTCAAACTAATGAAAACCGCAGAAGAGATGGATCAAGCGTCCAGTTCTTTGCTGCGTATGGGTTAATTAAGAGGGATTAAGCATGCATCCAGCTCTGTGGGTAAGTAAAACCGGCCTTGATGCCCAACAAACCAACATTTCGACGATCTCGAACAACCTCGCGAACGCCTCGACAGTAGGCTTTAAAAAATCGCGTGCGGTATTTGAAGATCTGTTTTATCAAAACATCAACCAGCCGGGCGGTCAGTCCTCTCAAAATACGGAACTGCCTAGTGGTTTGATGCTGGGTGCGGGTTCTAAAGTTGTCGCAACGCAGCGCGTTCACACCAACGGTAACGCGCAAACGACGAATAATGCGCTCGATCTGATGATCGAAGGCGACGGCTTTTTCCAAGTACTGTTGCCGGATGGCAACATTGGTTACCAGCGCAACGGTCAGTTCACCTTGAATGATGAAGGTGTGCTTGTCACGACGGGTGCCGGTTACCCGGTTGAGCCAGAAATTGTTGTTCCACCTGATGCGATTCAAGTCACGATTGGCACCGACGGTGAGGTTTCAGCGCGCCTGCGTGGTCAGACCGCCAATGCCGTCTTGGGACAGATCACGACAGTTGATTTTATTAACCCAGGTGGCCTTGAGCCGATTGGGCAAAACCTCTACCTGCCAACGGGTGCGAGTGGTGACCCACAAGAGGGTGTGCCGGGTCTTGATGGTTTGGGAAGTATCCGTCAGTCAATGCTGGAAACCTCCAACGTTAACGTAACAGAAGAGCTGGTTAACATGATTGAAGCACAACGAGTTTACGAAATGAACTCCAAGGTGATTTCATCTGTCGATCAGATGTTGAGTTACGTAAACCAAAACCTTTAATGGAGTAGTGCGCGGATGAGAAAATTACTGCTAACGGGTGTGATGTTGGCAACCCTCTCAGGTTGTTCGATGCTAAATCCAGACAATCTGTTGCCTCAAGATGAGATTGTTCAGGGCACGACAGAAACTGACGCTGTTGAAGGTTCAACGGATCCGGGCAGTGAGGGACTGATTGGTCTATTGCGCCAGCGTGAAGACGCTATTGCAGGCGATCCTAATTGGACGCCATTACATCCGACATCTCAGCCGGAACACTATGCGACAGCCACGGGCTCTCTATTTAGTGTTTCACAAGCACAAGACTTGTATGACGACACCAAGCCAAGAGGCATTGGTGATATCGTCACTGTCTTGCTTGAAGAAAAGACACAAGCCAAAAAAAGCGCGAGCAGTGACGCGAACAAATCCAGTGACCTGAGTATGGACCCGATGGAAATGGGCGGGCAGGAAGTCACCATTGGCGACTCCAACCTTTCATATGCGGCAAGCCATGACAATAAAACCAGCGGCTCAACCAGTGCCGATCAAAGCAACAGCATCAGTGGATCAATTTCGGTTGAGGTGGTTGATGTACTGGCGAACGGTAACCTAATGATCCGCGGTGAGAAGTGGCTAACCTTGAACACGGGTGATGAGTATATTCGCCTAAGTGGCACGATACGTCCTGACGATATCAGCCAAGAGAACACGGTTGCTTCTACCCGTATCTCAAACGCACGAATTCAATACTCTGGTACTGGAGATCGTCAAGATACCCAAGATCAGGGATGGTTGGCACGATTCTTTAATGTCGTTCTTTAACGCGTATTAACGTTGCCGGAGAATTGACGTGAAGCATTGGCTAAAGCTGTTTTTAATTGCCTTATTGGTAAGCCCTGTTGCGCAAGCTGCCCGAATTAAAGATGTTTCGGAAGTGGCTGGTGTGCGCAGTAACCAGTTAGTGGGTTACGGGCTTGTCGTAGGTCTAGCGGGGACGGGGGAAAGTACACCGTTTACCGATCAAAGCTTTAACGCCATGCTGAAAAACTTTGGCATTCAATTGCCACCAGGCACAAAGCCAAAAACGAAAAACGTTGCCGCCGTAGCGGTAAGTGCCGAGTTGCCGCCGTTTTCAAAGCAAGGTCAAAAAATTGACGTCACCGTATCGTCAATTGGTTCCGCAAAAAGCCTCCGCGGTGGAACGCTTGTTCAAACGTTTATGAAAGGCTTGGACGGAAAGACGTATGCAGTTGCACAAGGCAACTTGATTGTGGGTGGTTTCAGTGCAGAAGGTGCGGATGGTTCCTCCATCGTCGGTAATACGCCAACGGTCGGACGTATTACTAACGGCGCGACGGTAGAGCAAGAAGTACCTACTCCTTTTGGTCGTGGTGATCACATTACGTTTAACCTGTTTGAATCTGATTTCACGACTGCTCAGCGATTGGCTGACTCCATTAACAGCTTCCTTGGTCCGAACACAGCCTCTGCGCTTGACGCAACCTCTGTGCGTGTTCGAGCACCGCGCGATCTTTCTCAGCGAGTGGCATTCCTTTCTACCGTTGAAAACCTTGAATTTGTCCCCGCAGATGCCGCCGCAAAAATCATTGTGAACAGCCGCACGGGTACGATAGTTGTTGGTCAAAATGTCAGATTGCGTCCTGCAGCCATCACACATGGCGGCATGACCGTGACAATCAACGAGAACCCTCAAGTGAGTCAGCCGGGTGCATTCTCGGGCGGCGAAACGGTGGTGGTGCCGGATTCGGGCGTTGAAGTAAAAGAAGAAGATGGACGCATGTTCCATTTCAAACCAGGGGTAACCTTGGATGATCTCGTTCGCGCTGTTAATGGCGTTGGTGCGGCACCGTCTGATCTCATGGCTATCTTGCAGGCACTAAAGCAAGCTGGCGCAATCGATGGCCAACTGATAGTGATTTAAGCCATGAAAGCACCTCTTGATACTGGATTTATTCATGACCTAAGCCGACTTGATGTGTTGCGGCAAAAAGCCGCCAACGGCGAGCAATCGGACGATGCAATGCGCGCGGCGGCAGAGCAGTTTGAAGCACTGTTTACCCAAATGCTGTTTAAATCCATGCGACAAGCAAATGAAGCGTTTGAATCCGATCTGATTGACGATCGGACATCGAAGTTTTATGAGCAAATGGCCGATGAACAGCTGTCGAGCGCGTTATCGAGAGAGGGTTCTCTTGGGTTGGCCGATCTTATAGTCCAGCAGTTTAAAGGCTCACAAAACAGTGAACCGATGGACGTGGCAAACAACCCTGCTAGTCAACGTATCAATCTCGACAAGATCTCGCCACTTGCGCCAGTAGGCAGTCCGGAAAATTCCCCTGTGTTAACCGAGGGAGTCAATGGCATGGCTGAAGGGATGCCGTTAGGTAGTCCTAATGCACTTCCGCCAATGCCAGCAAAAGCAGCCCCGTTTGAGTCTCCAGACGAATTTGTCTCTCGTTTAACACCGTATGCGAAGAAAGCGGCGCGTAGCCTAGGTACGGACCCAGCCTTGTTAATTGCGCAAGCCGCATTGGAAACAGGGTGGGGAAAAAAGGTGATAGCCAATGCGAGAGGCAGCAGTCACAACTTGTTCAACATCAAAGCGGATCCTCGTTGGGCTGGAAATAAAGTCGCTACGCAAACGTTGGAATTCTATGAAGATATTCCTGTACAGGAAATGGCATCATTTCGCGCCTATGCTTCGTATGAGGACAGCTTTGATGATTATGTCCGTTTTCTAAATCAAAACCCTCGTTATGCAACAGCCCTACAGCAGACGGCGCAACCCGAGCAGTTTATCAGTGGGCTACAGCAAGCAGGCTATGCAACCGATCCACAGTATGCAAATAAAATTATGAGCATATTCGGTCGAGTCAAAGGGTTGATGGAGCCGTAAGTTCAGCAGTTTGGGCTTTATCTAATGCGCAGGTGAATGAACATGTCCGAACAACCAAATAAGCTTCCATCAAACGAACCCGAGTCATTAATCAAACCGACAGGAAACATAAAAGGGTCTATACACAACGATCCTTTTATTCGTGGCTTCCTAGATAAAATCCCCAAAGATGTTGCAAGCAGTTTTACCGACTCGCAGTTGCTTCAATTGAAACTCATGTTTGGAACTCGAGCCAAAGCACAACACATTGTCGATATTCGAACCGTCATGGGGAGCTTTAGCTGGAGTTATTACTTTGTTTTTTTGTTGGGGCGCAACCGACGTGACCTGACACGTGCAGAACAGAGAATGGCGAATGCGGGTAAAGTGTTTTTCCTGCTCATGGGAAGCTTGGTGCTTTTCTCGGTCGCTATTATCACCTTGTATCTTATTAAATCCTTCCTTGGCATCGATCTTTTGCCGCATTTCTCGTTTGGATTATGGACTTGGATTACTGAATAACGGCAAACCGTTGCCTTTGAAGGAAAATCATAGCAATTCCACAGTTGTTACCCCTGCCTAATGTGTTGAAAAATAATATAAATCATCTGTGGCACGATTCTTGTATTACTTTGCATAATAATTACGTATAAACAGTGATGCAGAGTTGCACACGGGGGCAGAATGGGGTTTGATCTGCTGACGCTCGGTTCTCAGGGCGTTTTGACAGCACAGCGGCAGCTGAATACAACGGGTCACAACATTTCGAATGTGAACACTGAAGGTTATAGCCGTCAGTCCGTTGAACAGCGTGCCAACGACTCCGCCTATTGGTCCGCGAACCAATGGGGCCATGGCGTGCATGCGGCATCTGTTCGCCGTAACTACGACAAATTTGCGGTCAACGAATTCAACATTTCCACTTCCGCTCTGTCTCACTCGCAAACACGTAACAGCCAACTCACCATGCTCGATGACATGATGTCGCACTCAGCGAAAAAAATTCCTGAGAACATGAACGAATTCTACGGTGCCGTAAAAGGCCTGACCGATAGCCCAAGCGACATGGGAGCGCGAAAGGTTGTATTGGAAAAATCGCGCATGGTTGCTTCGGGGCTAAATGACATTAACACCATGCTTCAAGCACAAGAGTCGGATACCTCCGTCGAGATTGATGCCACGCTGACCAGGATGAATGATATAGGTCGTGAGCTGGTGGACATTCATAAGGCCATGTTGAAAAGCCAAGCGGTAGACAACGATCTCTTGGACAGACATCAGCGCCTTATCAATGAACTGTCTGAGTTCACCCAAGTCAGTATTAATCAGCGTGATGATGGTTTGTATAACGTCATCATTGGTAGTGGCCATAACCTAGTATCGGGGCTTAGTTCAAGTGAGCTTAGAACGGTGCCGGGTGTGCCAGATCATCAGAAACGTCGTCTGGCATTGGTTGAAGGCAAAACCTTAAAACCTATTGATAACGCCGATATTCGCGGTAAGTTGGGCGCGATGTTCGAGTATCGCGACAAAACCTTAGGGCAAGCGCGCGATGAACTTGGTCGCCTTGCGGCAGGCTTCGCGCTGTCCATCAATGAGCTCCAGTCACAAGGCTATGATTTGGCGGGCAATGTGGGGGCGGACATTTTTGTTGACTTTAATAGCGACAAAATTGCGGCAGATCGTGTCATTACTAGCCCAGATTCTACCGCTGATCTGAAAGTCTATATCGATGACTTATCTAAGCTGAAAATAGGCGACTATCAACTCAAATACGACGGCAGTCAGTACACCTTGGTGGATCCTGAAAAAAACACCGTGTCTGTGACGCCGTCTGGAACACCGCCTTCAATTTCATATGACGGTCTTCGAATTCAAGTTGATGCGGGCTTGGCGGCAGGTGAGCGCGTCATTGTTCGTCCTGTCCGACAAGGTGCAGGCCAAATTACGGTCACAATGGAAGACCCAGCGAAGATCGCCGCGCAAAGCTACGTCAGTTCAAAATCAGTGTTAACAGGTCAAGGTAACTTGAAAGTGTTGCAGCCCGGTGCACAAGAAGAGTTTCAAGTTGCTATTTCGCCTGATGCCTCCCAATTCGCCGTATTGGATATGAAAGGCAATATTCTCGTTGCTCCTCAAGCTTATCCGCCAAGCACTCCTGTGAATGTGAATGGAACGGTGTTTGAGTTGACCGGGGGAGCAGCCCCTGAAGACATTTTTGCGGTGAGTTTAAAGCCTGCAGATGGTGAGAACGGAAACCTAATTCGTATGCAGCAACTGCAGACGATGAAGCTGATGGATGGTGGACGCTCAAGCTTAATCGACGTTTACGAAGGGCTAAATACCGACCTTGGCGTTCAGAAAGCTTCGTACGCGCGGCTCGAAGATGTAAGTCGCGTAGAGCATGACGCAGCGGCAGGACGCGTGGCCGAAATTTCAGGGGTAAACCTGGATGAAGAGGCGGCCAATATGATGAAGTTTCAACAAGCCTATATGGCGTCATCACGCATTATGACCGCGGCCAATGAAACGTTTGAAACTCTGCTGAATGCAACCCGATAAAGGATCTGAGTGATGATTAGCCGTATTGCCAGTTTTCACAATTACCAATCAGTGTCTAATGACCTGATGCGCCAGCAGGTGAAGTTGCAGGACAACCAAGATCAACTTGCGACGGGCAAGCGTGTATTGACCTCAGGGGATGACCCTGTGTCATCAATCTACATTCAAAACTTTCGTCAGCAAGACAAGCAACTCGATCAGTACGTTGATTCCATTACCTTGGCGAGAAACCGTCAAACGCGTGCCGAAATTGCTATTGATGATGCTGAACAGCTCATCGACAGTGCCAAACGAAAAAGCATGGAAATGATCAACGGTTCGTTATCAGAAGATGACCGAACGGCACACCGCCAAGATTTAAAAGGTCTGTACGATAACTTTATGAACTTGGTGAATGCCAAAGATGAATCGGGCAACTTCTTGTTTTCCGGCACACAGTCGAGCAAGCAACCTTTCTACCGCGACAGCGCGCTGAATGTGCGTTATGCCGGTGACAGCTACCATCGAACCGCGCAAGTTGCACCAGCGGTTGAAGTACAAACGAGCGATCCAGGTGATCAGGTTTTCATGGAAATCGAAAACCCTTTTGGTGATTATCAGCCAGAGTACGATCTTCAAGATGGGTCCTTGTTGTTGATGTCTCAAGCGACAAATACGAACAACGCCGATGCCTCTGAGTATGCGGTGAGTTTTAACGTTGATGGCAACGGACAGACCCAATATGAGCTGACACAAGACGGCAATGTCGTGAGCTCAGGGGTTTACGACCCACAAAATGGCGTGCAATTTGGCACGTTAAGCGTGAGTTTTGAAGGGGAGATGCTAGACGGTGACCGCATTGTTTTGGACCGCCAAGATACGTTTAATGTGTTTGATGCATTTAAAAAAGGCATCGACCTATCTCATGAAAGTATTTTCAATGCTTCCGCAACGGCTGAATTGCACCAAGTCACCGAGCAGTTTTCCGCTGCATTTAAACACCTCAACAAAGCGCGGTCAGAAGTCGGGACACGTTTGACGACGCTTGACCGACAAGAAAGTATGCACAAAGACTTCAAGTTGGTACTAAACCGTTCCCTAGGCACGATGGAAGACTTGGACTACTCGACTGCTGTTATCGACATGAACGAAAACATGCTCGCGTTGCAAGCGTCACAACAAGCGTTTGCGAAAACCAAAGATCTGAGTTTGTTTAATTACATTTAAGCCAAATAAAAAGGGCGATACCTTGCCCTTTTTCTTCCCTTCTTTTTATCCAAATAACTGACGAAATGCGGTTGGTGTCATTCTTTTGGCGGCTTTAAATTGGCGGTTAAAGTTGGAAAGGTTACTGAATCCCACCCGTTCTGATACAACGGAAACGAGAATGTTAGAACGGATCAGCAGTTCACTGGCTTTCCCTAACCGGTAACGTTTTAGGTGTTCTGAAAAGCTGTTAGAAAAATGCTTTTCAAACATGCGATACACCGAACTTTCACTCATGTGTAAGTGTTGGCAAATATGCTGAACAGTAATCGGTTCGTTGTAGTGGTCGGCAATATATTGCTGCGCTTTTTCTAACTTATCCAAAATTGGCGTGTCTTTGGCGACATACAGGCAATACGGACGAGATGTCAGGCTTTCCGCATTCTTATCGTCACTGAGCAGTAAAAGAATTTCGACAACACGCAGGAACTGCGCCGAAGGTTTGAGTCGACAAGCACCGTCCATCAGAGCAAAAAGTTGTTGAGCAACGACGGGGGAAAGCTTAAGCCCCTTGTGGGCTCGTACGAGTAAATCGTTGACGGAAGATAGCGCAGGAACGCTATCTATCATTTTGTGTAACCAGTCTTGATCAAGCCACATGATGTGAGAACTGCTTGCTTTATCTTTTGTTGCAATCGAGCTGCCTGTCAGCATGTGGGGGATCCCAGACCCCACTAGATACGCAGTTTGATCGGTAATGTCTCCGACATAGTCATCCATGATGAGCTTGCCTGCACTAACAGAATGCGGATCGACATAAAGCACCAGCTCCAGTTCACTGTGATAGTGCCAATTACAGTGAACAAAGTCTTTTGAATGATCGCAGTAGTAGTCGGCGAAATGCCAATTGGGGCTCACATCTTTGTCTATGGGTTCAATCATCGGCTTCATTGGGTATCTCTATCCTTTCGTATAACCCTCTCTTTTTACTAGTAATGTCATTGATATGGAAGAAAATGACAGAAAAGTATCAGTGGTTGCCCGATGATCATCACACAAAGCAAGGTTTAGTTTTTACACTTCTCCTCACTGCACTACGAATACCCATCAGGTTTGATATGCAAATCTGAAAGGAGAATGAGAGAAAATGAAAAGCTACTTACACTTTTTAGTCAGAAAAGAGCCGCTGTGTTACCTGCTTATCTGTTTGTTTGCTGGATTAGGCGGCGGCTTTTTTATGCCGCTAATGAGCCTTTTTGTTATCGATGGACTTGGCGCGTCCCCTTCACAAATGGGGGTTTACCTCGCGTTATCGGTGGTCAGTGGCGTATTCGTTTCTCAGCTTCTTGCGACCTTGTCTGACTATGGGTGGGAGCGTCGACGCATTATTGCGCTTTCTCAGGCCGCATTTATCGTGACCATGCTGCTCTTTGTCTTCATCAGAAACTACTATCTGGCACTGGTGGTGACGATTTTTGTCTTCAGTGTTTCGTGCGCAGCGATGCCACAAACGTTTGCATTGGGTCGAGAGTTTGCGGACCAAAAACTTGGAGAAAACAGCACGATTTTCGTGTCTTTGATGCGCGCAATGATGTCACTTGCATGGGTAATTGGGCCTCCCATTGCTTTCATCGTCAAAGACATAATTGGCTTCAATGGAGCGTTCCTGTTTGCGGCTCTGGTGATGTCTGTGTCTGTCATCGTTGTTCTTAACACCTCGCCGTTTACAACTCAGAACGCGGGAGAAAAGGCAGGGGAGCGGGCGACTGTTAAAAAAATGCCGTGGCGAAAAATTGCCGGTGTACCGATGTATTTGGGGGCTGTGCTCATGTTGTTTTGGGCAAACAACATGTATGTCATCACTATTCCCCTCTATGTCACTAAGGAACTCTCGCTTTCCGGGTCTGTTGCAGGCCAATTGTTGGGACTGGCAGCGTTTTTGGAGATTCCAATTATGGTGTTCGCGGGACTGTGGGCCATCAAGATCGCACCTCAAAAACTCATGGTGCTGAGTGCATCAATAGCGTGTGTGTTTTACGTATTGCTCTTTAATGCGGAGCAGTTGTGGCAAATGTATGCACTGCAAATTCTCAATGGCTTTTCAGTGGGTATCAGCGCGAGTTTGGGGATGGTGGTGATTCAAAATAAAATGCCAAATCAGATGGGGACGGCAACGACGCTTTTCAACAATAGCATGATGGTGGCAAGTCTGATGTCTAGCTTGACTGTAGGGATGATTGCGGAGTTATACAGTTACCACTATGTGATGATTGCGATGATGTTTGCCGGAGTGTCAGCACTTTTGCTGCTGACAGTCTCCCTCAGCAGAGAAAAAGCGAGGGAGTCGGAAAACTTCGCCACCGAGCGAGTATAAAGAAAAGGCCAGCAAACGCTGGCCTTTTCGTTGTTGTGTGGTGATTAAAGCATCCGCTTAATGTTTGTCGCCATCGACTCAAGTAGCGGGTACTTGTTTTCCATCATAGGCGGATAGAAATACCCAATTTCTTTTTCATTACTCAATTCACGAGGGCAGGAGAAGTCGGACTCGTTGGTACCCGCGAAATACACGTGGCAAGGCGTACCGACGGCGGTGGTGAGTCGGTGGACGGCGGTGCCCGCCGTGATCACTGTATCTAATTCACCGATAACAGCGGCAGTGCCACAAAAGTCACCACGAAGATCCAATCCATCTAATTGAAGTACGCGAGTCCCTGTTAGCTTCGCCATTTTTTCCAGCTCTTTTTTGCATTCGCCGTACTGCAGGTTAATAAATACGGCATCAGGTAACTGCTTGAGCAAATGCGCCGTTTCTTCCGCGATCAAATAGTGCATGTTTCGAGATGCCGCGGCTAAGCCGCTTCGCCAGCAGATACCGATAAGAGGTTTGCCAGGGTTGGCTTGTCGCACTTTATCTAACGCTACTTTCCATTTCGCTGTAATTGGCGCGGGCAATTGAATGTAGCCTGGACGGAAAACATGGCGGCCGTACTCGCGGTAACAGAGAGCGGCAAGGCTACCACCAGCAATCCAAGAATTTGCTTCATTCAATACCGATTCAGGGATTTGGATATCCTGATTGTCTGAACGTGTAATAGGAATGGTGTGAACGTCAGGGAAAGAGGCTTGTACCAATGTGACTAAGCGCGGGTCACATGCAACGTATGCTTTTTGGCAGTTGTTCAACACGATATCTAGGTTGTGTAGGTACAGGAGTTCATCACCAACCCCTTGCTCTGGCATAACCAATACAACGTCTTCTTTGGGTCTGGTTAAATCCCATTGCGGAATATCGCCGCGGTACTTTAGACGCTTACCGCTTTCAATACCCAGTTCATTGGTACGATAGTATTCATCCCACTCTTCGAGTGAGCGATAGACAAAGCTCGAGTTAAAGCCTGAGTCCACATCATCCGGATATTGTGCCATATAGGCTTCAAGAAGGGCCTTAGCTTCTCGTGCTTCACCTTTGTACCAAAGCACCTCCGCCAGATAGCGAGACAAATCCAGCTTGCTTTTGTCTTTTGCAATCTCGCTCGCTGATTCGATAAGCCCCTGACACTCTTTAATCGCTTCAGGTGTGAAGTTATGTCGAGACTTGAGCAGGTTAAAACTTGCATTGGCCAGGCGATAACGAATGTCAGCGTCATTTGGGAACAAGCGAACGTATTCTTTTGATCTTCGATACGCTTCGAGCCATTTTTCTTCTTTGAGGTAGCTAAGTAGCATCAAGCGGCAAAGAATGGGGTCTTCTGGCCATTGCTTCAGGGAGAACTGACAATGTGCTCTGGCTGCTCGGTAATCTTCAATCTTGATTGCGGTATGGCAAAGTAAAACCCAAATGTCTTTATTCGGTTCAGTTTGGTCCGCCGCCCGAGAGAGTGTTTGGTACGCCAATGCCTGCTTGTCTTCTTGGATGTGAACACGCGCAAGCCCTAACAGTGCCTCAGGTACATCACCAGCGACACTAATGACGGCTTGATAAAGCTGCTTGGCTTGGTCGATGTTGTTTGACGTCAGCATTTGTTTGGCAAGATTGAGTGTTTCAGTCACTTCACTGCCTAATGCGCTGTTTTTCTGTTCTTGGCTCGCGGCTTTGTACTTTGCCGTGCGGCGACTTTCGCCCAACTTGCCGGATGCAGCGGTAACCTGTTGCCGCATTGTCAGTAACTCTTGGTGATCTGGGGCAACGGCGAGTAGGCTATCAATGATGTCCAAAGCTTCTTTGTTTACACCATATTGTGTCAGCACACTGGCTTTATCAAAAAGCAGTGATGCATTACCGGGTTCAATAGTTAACGCTTTGTCTAGCTTGGCAATTGCCACTTGCCATGCACCATCCTCAGTATCCATAACGGCAAGCACTTGCAGCACCGGCACAGCTTCTGGTGCATGTGAAAGGATTTGCTCGAAAACCTCACGTGCCTCTTTTTTCTTTTGGTGTTGGTAGAGAGAGATACCGTGCTCAAATGCCTGCTCTAATGTCATTGCATTCTCGTTCGTCGGTGAGGGATTGGTCATAGATAATCCGTTTTAAGTTGTGGCTTAAAGTTTGCAGTTAAATATCGCTGTAAAGCCAGCAAATACCGTGCCGTAATGCTGATTTCTAGCAGGGTTAGAGTCCCCCTTATTACAGCTTATCGGCAGACATTTTGTTTTATTTACTGTGCATCTATCTAATTTTTGAGAAGTAATGCTATGTTTATGAAGAGGCAGGATCAGAGGATCTGATTTGCCGTCTTAAACAAAAATGTGGTGTTTTTTTTGCCGCTCTGGAAAATATCACTGCGTGCAATTTGGCTAAGTGCTTGAAATTGAAGAACAATAAAAATTGGCACGCTAATTGTATATATCTGGGCATGAGGTATCGGCAATGCTGGATACTGACCCTGATAACGAACTGAAGGCTGGTCCCGCTTCGCAATCGGACATGTTTGTCGCGGGTAGGCTGTTTCGCAAAAACGCGAAAGTCAAAGGAGAGCAAAATGGGTGTAACAGTTAACACCAACGTGTCTGCGATGACTGCGCAGCGTTACCTGAACAAGTCGACAAACGATCTCAATACGTCGATGGAACGCTTGTCGTCTGGTAGTCGGATCAACAGCGCAAAAGATGATGCTGCTGGTCTACAGATCTCAAACCGACTCATTGCGCAAACTCGTGGTCTAGATGTCGCAATGCGTAACGCGAATGACGGCATCTCTATCGCTCAGACAGCGGAAGGTGCAATGCAGGAATCTACCAATATCCTGCAACGTATGCGAGATCTGTCACTACAATCTGCGAATGGTGCGAACGGTCCTGATGAGCGTGTGGCTATTCAGGAAGAAGTTTCCGCATTGCAAGATGAATTGAACCGTATCGCTGAAACAACAGCGTTTGGTGGACGTCGTCTTCTCAATGGCTCATTCGGTGAAGCAGCTTTCCAGATTGGTTCCGATTCAGGTGAAGCGATCATCATGGGACTCACCAGTATTCGTGCAGATGATTTCCGCATGGGTGGCAAAGAGTTTGTCGGTACGGCGCAAATGTCTGCCAGTTGGGAAGTGTCAGGTGCGACAACACTTGGCGTCGAGTTCGTGAACAAAGACGGCCAAACCATTAGCCTTGATATTTCAGCCAAGGTAGGTGACGACATTGAAGAGGTTGCGACCTACATTAATGGTCAATCGGATGAAGCCGTAACGGCGTCAGTAACCGAAAATGGCCAGTTGCAGCTCTTTGTCGCAGAAAACAAGCTTGGTGGTAGTGTGACGTTTAGCGGTTCTCTCGCTACATCGTTAGGTATTGCGTCTGGTGCAGGTTCGGATAAAACAGCTCAGGACATTGACGTCAGTACAGTCGGCGGTGCACAGATGGGTGTGGGCGTGATTGACTCTGCAATGCAGTATATTGATAGCCAGCGTGCAGATCTTGGTGCGAAACAAAACCGATTAAGCCACACCATCAGTAACCTTTCGAATATCCAAGAGAATGTGTCTGCGTCTAATAGTCGAATTCGTGACACCGACTTTGCTAAAGAGACGACGGAGCTTACGAAAGGTCAAATCCTGCAGCAAGCGAGTACATCGATATTGGCACAGGCGAAACAGTTGCCTCAAGCGGCACTTAATCTGCTTCAATAACCGATTAAAATATCGAAAAAAGCGGCAACTGATTGCCGCTTTTTTTATGCCTGAAAATCCCCGAAAGTACCGTCGTTTCTCGCTCTTCAGACCATTTCTTACCGTAGAACCATTTTTATTCCCTTTCCTCGTTAGTGCTTCTCGAAAGAAAAATGTCATTTGTCACTAAAGTTTTTCTTTTCTAAGGCGAAAACAATCCATAGGACCATGCGGCAACAGCAAAATTTCCTCTGAAATACACGCTGTAAAAAAAACGGGAAAAAAGTTGTAAAGGTTTTTCCGAAGCTGCCGTTACATGGGTTGTGAGAGATTTATAACTGGTTTTCCCTGGGTTGCTGGGCGGAAGCCGGACTTAGTACCAAAGGAGAATAGTTATGGCTATTACAGTAAACACTAACGTGCCTGCAATGACCGCTCAGCGCTACTTGAACAATTCAACTGACTCGTTGAATGCGTCGATGGAGCGCCTGTCTTCGGGCTTCCGTATCAACAGTGCAAAGGATGATGCAGCAGGTCTGCAAATCTCTAACCGCTTGATTTCACAAAGCCGTGGTCTAGACGTTGCAGTTCGTAACGCAAACGACGGTATCTCAATGTCACAAACTGCTGAAGGTGCGATGGAAGAATCCACCAACATCCTGCAGCGTATGCGTGACTTGTCTCTGCAATCAGCTAACGGCGCGAATGGCGACCAAGAGCGTGTTGCAATCCAAGAAGAAGTTGTTGCTCTGCAAGACGAACTGAACCGTATCGCGGAAACAACGTCTTTCGGTGGTGCGAAACTTCTGAACGGCACATTCGGCACGAAAGCATTCCAAATTGGTGCTGACGCCGGTGAAGCCGTGATGATGGAATTCAAAAACATCCGTGCTGACGAAACCAAAATGGGTGGTGCAACCTACAAAGCGTCTGTAGCCGCAAGCCGTGATATGGCAGCTTGGACTGCAACAGCGGGTGCGTCACTGGATATCAAAGTGGTTGATGCTGATGGCAACTCTTTGGATCTGAACATTGCTGCAAAAGGCGGCGATGACGTGGAAGAAGTAGCGACGTACATTAACGGTCAGGCAGATGGCAAAGTGTCTGCGTCTGTAACTGAAGACGGCGAACTACAAGTTGTTGCGGCAGCGGGCTCTACCGTAACATTTGCGGGTGCACTGGCTGCGTCTCTGGGTATTTCGGGTGCAACTAAAGTTGATGAAACCATTCAAAACGTTGATGTTGGTACCGTAGGTGGTGCGCAGAAAGCGGTTGGTTTGATTGATAACGCGATGCAATACATCGACTCTCACCGTGCAGAGTTGGGTGCGAAGCAAAACCGTCTAAGCCACGCAATTGCTAACCTGGACAACGTTAACGAGAACGTTAGCGCGTCTAACAGCCGAATCCGTGATGTGGATTTTGCGAAAGAGACGACCCAGTTCACTAAATCTCAGATCCTACAGCAGTCTGGTACGTCTATACTTGCACAAGCGAAGCAAGCACCGTCAGCTGCACTGAGCCTGTTAGGTTAATAGAGAATTAGCCATGTGACGGTGAGCTTGCCCCTCACCGTCAACAGCTAACAGGAGGTGAACAACAATGGACATAACATCCGTTTCAACGTCATCCCTGTCTCAAGTGACTCCACAGTCAGGCACGAAAGTTGCTAGCAGTAATCGTTCTGTGGAGGGGACTCAACCCGAAATCACAAACCAGCAGCGAATGGCAGAGAATGTTGAAAAGCTGTCTCAACGTCGAGTAGAACAAGCGAACCGTTTGGAAGACTCGAGAAAGATGCAGCAAGAACAGCTCGAGGTGCTGGTTGAGCGACTGGATGAGTTTGTGTCTACCTTTAACAAAGGCTTGTCGTTTCGACTCGATGAGGCATCTGGAAGAAACGTCGTCACTGTTTATGAAATGAGTAGTGGTGACATTATCCGACAGATTCCTGAGAAAGAAATGCTCGAGCTGGCACAACAATTGTCTCTTCATTCGAGGGGGCTTGTTGTAGAAAAGGTATAACTGAGGTGAAGACAAAATGGGTTTGAGTGCAACGGGCCTTGGCAGTGGCATGGATATTACTTCCATGGTCAACAAAATTGTTGAGGCAGAGCGCGCGCCCAAACAAGAGCGTATCGTTAAGAACATGAATGATGTTGAAACTAACATCAGTGCTTACGGTAGGCTCAAAACTTCCCTCAATACGATGAAAGATTTGATGTATGACTTTCGTCGTGACAATACCTTCGCGGCGCGGAGTACGGTTTCTAGTAATGAAGAAACCGTCTCTGCATCCGCTACCCACCTTGCCGCAACTGGCGTTTATTCCATCGATGTTCAACAACTCGCACAGTCCCACAAGCTGGTTTCCGAAGGCTTAGATGCTGATGAGGATTTTGGTGCAGGACAACTGACGCTGAATCTAGGTGGTCGCTCAGCCACCATTGATATTGAGCAGGACAAAAGTTCTTTGCTTGATATTGTTCGAACGATCAATGCGCATCCTTCCAACCCCGGTATTCAAGCCTCGGTCATTAATGATGATAGTGGCGCACGATTGATCTTCAGTGGTGACAAAACGGGTGAAAAGAACCAGATTAGTATTGGTGTAGCGGCTTTACCTGGTAGCCCCTTAGAGGCTCTTGCTTACGACCCGGTCAGTCCTACGAACAATATGAACGAAATGCAGGTAGCAAAAGATGCTCGCATTTTGATTGATGGTTTGGCATCTGTCTCGAGTGACTCGAATTCATTCTCTGATGCAATTCGTGGCGTTGATATTTCGGTGTCTAAGCTGACAACGGTGGAATCTGGTCCGGTTACCGTTAAGGTGGATGAAGACAGAGCGACGGTAAAAGCGGCAATGGAAGAATTTGTCGATGCGTACAATGCGTTTTACCAAGTCACCAAAGCCCTGTCTAAGTATGACCCTGATACCCAACAAGGTGGGCCTTTAATTGGCGATACGGTGATACGATCCGCAGTCAGTCAAATGCGCACATTGTTTACGACACCGATTGAGGGTGCGTCTGATTCGCTGAAAACATTAAGTGAGTTGGGCATTGCCACCACCATGGAAGGTCGATTGGAAATCAATCATTCCATGATGGATAGGCAGTTAAAGCAAAACTTCTCTGCGCTAGAAGGGTTCTTTGGTGGTAACCAAGGTTTCGCCCGCAAAATTGAAGAAGTTGTTCAAAATTTCACTGGAGCTGGTGGGGCGATTCGAAATAGAGAGTCGAGCCTTGGTGAGCAGAGAACACGTTTACAAGACGAGCAAGAGAAGCTGGATCGTAGAATGGAAGATTTAGAAAATCGGACATTGAAACAGTTTTCTGCCATGGATAACGCAATGGCAGAGATGCAAGGTCAGCTATCTGCGATGATGAATATCATGCCAGCCTAAGGGTGAACAATGTCGAACCTTGCTGAGCTGCAACGCATAGACGAACAATTATTAGCTGTACTAGGTCATGAAGAGGTAAATCTTGATGACATGGCACGGTTATTGAATGAAAGAAAGGAATGTCTGGCAGAGATCACGAATTTGCCGGAGAAGCCTGAACAAGAGGCTTGGGGGATCGCAATGCAGCGAACCCGTCATCTTGTTAATGTGATTAAGAATCATCGTGATCGTACTGCAGCTCAGGCCAGTCACCTTATTAAAGGGCGTAAGTCAGTGCAAATTTATAAAAAATTCGAGTAGGTGAGGAAAGGTATGAGAGGGTCACTTCAGGCCTACAAAAAAGTGTCGGTTGATAGCCAGTTATCTGCAGCATCACCACACAAAGTGATTCAAATGCTGATGGCAGGCGCAATTGAGCGTCTAATTCAAGGCAAGGCAGCGATGCTGCAGGGCGATATTGCCGTCAAAGGCGAACGTTTGGGTAAAGCTCTTGATATTATCATTAGCCTAAGAACGTGTTTGTCGATGGAAGATGGTGGCGAAATTGCGACCAACCTTGATGCGCTTTATGATTTTATGATCCGACAAGTTACGATGGCGAATCGCGATAATCTCGATGCACCAATCGATGATGTGATTGATATTTTGCGCGAAATTAAATCAGCGTGGGATCAAATACCCGCCGAATATCACAATATCACTCAAGCAGACGCATAATTCCCCTCAGGATTCACTACAATTTGATCTGTCTTGGCACCGGAGTCACAGCTTTATTGTGTCTCTGGTTGCTATATAACATTCAACTATTACAATAGCTGGATTATTCTGTCGTCAGCGGTATCATTGCGTGGACGATAAAGATGGTTTTGGGGCAGATATATCTCACACATGCAAGGTTTAACGAAGATTCTTGTTATCGAGGATGATGAAAAATTTCGTCACGATTTAGGCGTTATCTTGGAGTTTATTGGTGAGCAATACCTGCTATGTTCAACCATTGAGCTAAACGATTCGCACTGGAAGCAAGCAGAGGGGGCTTGTTTTCTGGGTAATATTCATTCACCCCAAAGACTGTCTCAGGTTCTTGATAGCCTGGCAATAAATAACCACATCCCGGTTATTGCACTGTCTAAACACAAAACAGATTTATCAGGTTTGCCAAATTTTGTTGGCGAACTTGAATTGCCGTTAAATTATCCACAAATGGCAGATGCACTTCGCCATTGTCAGGAATTCTCCGGCAAGCACGCATTTAATATTCCACAACTTAGTCGAAAAAATACGCTATTCCGAAGCATGGTCGGTCGCAGCGATGCAATAAGCGAAGTTCGTCATTTGATTGAACAAGTCGCAGGTACAGACGCCAGTGTATTGATTCTTGGCGAGTCTGGTACCGGTAAAGAAGTTGTCGCTCGAAATATTCACTATCATTCTCAGCGTGGAAAAGGCCCATTTGTTCCAGTTAATTGCGGCGCGATTCCACCAGAACTTTTAGAAAGTGAATTGTTCGGTCATGAAAAGGGGGCGTTTACCGGTGCGATTTCTTCGCGTAAGGGGCGCTTCGAGCTTGCAGAAGGTGGCACGCTATTTCTTGATGAAATCGGTGATATGCCACAGCCAATGCAGGTTAAGTTGTTGCGCGTGCTTCAAGAGCGTTGTTTTGAGCGTGTCGGCGGCAATAAGACGATTCAAGCAAACGTTCGTGTCGTGGCTGCGACTCACCGAAATCTTGATGTCATGATAGAAAATGGTTCTTTCCGAGAAGATCTGTTTTATCGACTCAACGTTTTCCCAATTGAAATGCCTGCACTAAGAGAGCGTATTGAAGATACACCGCTTTTAATCCAAGAGCTCATGGCGCGTTTGGAAGCAGAAGGCGGAAATCAAGTTCACCTTACACCTCGTGCAATATCTTCGCTTATGGAGCATGAGTGGCCAGGAAACGTACGTGAATTGGCAAACTTGATCGAGCGCTTGGTGATTTTGTATCCGGGACAAATGGTTGACGTTAATCGACTGCCAAAAAAATATCGTTATAGCGATATTCCTGAGTTTCAGCCTGAAGTGTTTAATCATTATGAAGATGCTGAGGAGTTGGAGCGCGAAGCTCTGCATGCAGTTTTCGCAATGGATGAACCGGAAGAAGATATGCCAGGCTTTAGCAATCCTGTTACGACAGGTCTTCCGCCAGAAGGTGTTGATTTAAAAGCAATGTTGGCAGATTTAGAAGTCGACATGATCCGTCAGGCACTCGAAGCACAAGTCGGTATCGTGGCACGTGCAGCAGACATGTTGGGCATGCGCAGAACCACACTCGTCGAGAAGATGAGAAAGTACGGATTGAACAAAGAAGATATTGCCTAATCGCAGGATCTTTTCCCAGAAAAAAAGCGAAGTCAAAAAAATGACTTCGCTTTTTTTATTGTGTCTTCGGTTAACATATTGAATTTTAATGGTTAATTGTTGGCACATTATCTGCTAATACTGGCTTAGTATCGAATCGACTAGGTCAAAAGCAAACGACAATGGAAGCCAACGACTCACCGCTGGGAACAATGGACCAGCAACTTCTCCGCTATAAGCAAGTTCTGGATGTAATGCCTGCTGGCGTTATATTGCTGGACCCATTCGGGAAAGTTGCAGAGGCCAACCCAGAAGCGTATCGCCTGTTAGGGGAACCGCTGGAAAGCATCCGTTGGGTTGACGTGATTAACCGTGCGTTTTCACCGCGAGAAGACGACGGTCACGAAGTGTCATTAAGAGACGGCAGAAAAGTGAAGCTGGCGATCTCTGCGTCTGAGTCGGGCCAGCTCATCCTTATCACTGATATGACGGAAACCCGTCTACTGCAGTCACGTGTGAGCGATCTCCAGCGACTGTCGTCATTGGGTAAAATGGTGGCATCGTTAGCACATCAGGTAAGGACGCCTTTATCGAGTGCGCTGCTTTATGCGGCAAACCTCGGTGCACCGAACCTCAATCAACCAACCCGACAGCGCTTTCAGATGAAGCTGGTGGACAGGTTGCATGACCTTGAAAAACAAGTGAATGATATGCTGTTGTTTGCCAAGGGGGGAGACAACAAAGTCGTCGACAAATTCACGTTAGAGCATTTGCTGAATGAATTTGAGCCCATGGTTGAGGCACTTGTTAACAGTCAAAATATCGACTTCGAAATCAATTGTGACAATGAATCACACACTTTGCTTGGGAACGTCAATGCGTTGGCAAGTGCACTGTCGAACCTTGTCATTAATGCTATTCAAGTCTCCGGTAAAAACAGCAAGGTTGTCGTTGATGCACGAGCCATCGGCGATCAACTGTTTCTGTCCGTTGCCGACAACGGGCCAGGCATAGCGGAAGAACTGCAAAGTAAGATCTTAGAGCCTTTCTTTACCACCCGACAGCAAGGAACAGGCCTTGGTCTTGCTGTTGTACAAATGGTTAGTCATGCGCACAAAGGCAGACTGACATTGCAATCAAAGCCGGGCCAAGGCGCGTGTTTTACTCTCAGTTTGCCGCTGGCAAACAATAGCGATGCTGTACGAGACAAGGTATCAGGAGAAGCATAATGAACCAGAGCAAAGTATTGATTGTTGAAGATGATGAAGGCTTGCGCGAAGCGTTAGTCGACACTCTGGCATTGGCGGGTTACCAATGGGTGGAAGCAGACAGTGCTGAACAAGCATTGCTTATCTTGAAGAATGAATCAGTCGACATTGTCGTTTCTGATGTTCAGATGGCAGGCATGGACGGCTTGGGGCTGCTAAGAAACCTAAAACTAAATTATCCTAAGTTACCTGTGCTTTTGATGACCGCGTACGCGAACATTCAAGATGCAGTTGCAGCAATGAAAGAAGGCGCAGTGGATTACATGGCTAAGCCATTCGCGCCAGAAGTTTTACTTAATATGATCAGCCGCTATGCGCCGGTTAAAACGGAAAACACTGATGCCATTGTTGCTGATCCTAAAAGTCATGCTCTGATTGCGCTTGCAGACAAAGTGGCGAAAACGGATGCTAACGTCATGATTTTGGGGCCAAGTGGCTCAGGTAAAGAAGTCATGGCTCGACACATTCACCGCCAGTCTCTCCGTGTAGATGGCCCGTTTATCGCAATCAACTGCGCCGCCATTCCCGAAAACATGCTCGAAGCTACACTTTTTGGTTACGAGAAAGGGGCATTCACAGGGGCGGTACAAGCGTGTCCTGGTAAGTTTGAACAAGCGCAGGGCGGCACCATTCTTCTCGATGAAATCAGTGAGATGGATTTATCGCTGCAAGCGAAATTACTTCGCGTGCTCCAAGAGCGGGAAGTTGAACGTTTGGGCAGCCGCAAGAGCATTAAGTTAGATGTTCGTGTATTGGCAACCAGTAACCGCGATCTTCGCCAGTATGTCGAGGAAGGCAACTTCCGAGAAGATCTCTATTACCGTCTCAACGTTTTCCCAATCTCTTGGTTGCCACTGTGCGAAAGACCTGGAGATATCATCCCGTTAGCGAAACATTTACTTCAGCGTCATTGCAGTAAAATGGGCCATGGAACGCCTGAGCTTGATGAGCAAGCTTCACAAAAGCTTCTTCAATATCCATGGCCAGGTAATGTTCGTGAATTGGACAATGTGATGCAACGTGCGCTGATCCTTTGCCAGCAAGGGACTATCGCGGCAGGAGACATACTGCTCGAAGGTCTTGATTGGCAAGATGCGGGCAGTTTGCAGTCACTGGTATCAAATGTTGATGTTGCGACGCCACAAATTCAGCCACAAGCGATGCCATCGAAAGTTTCGAATGTGGCAGCATCAGAGAGTCTTGGCGGAGAACTTCGCGAGCAAGAGTTTGCAATCATTCTCGACACCATCCGTGCGTGTGAAGGGCGACGTAAAGATGTGGCAGAGCGGTTAGGGATCAGTCCTCGAACGTTGCGCTACAAGCTTGCCAAAATGCGCGACGCGGGCATCGATATTCCTCAATAACCTTTCACCTTTAAACGTATGGCGCATTGTGTGATGACTCAGATAAATCGAGTCATCACTTCTTCCTAGAGCGTCGTTATAGGCTGCTTTTTATCGTCTTAGTGCGTTATAATTGTTGGCTTGCTAATTGCATAAATAGTAACCAGATAAGCCTAAGAGCCAGAAATGGTGCGAGTTGCCAAAGTTTTGACAGTAAGGACGACCCATGAAAATTAATGCAATGCAGCATGAAATGCAGACGATGGCACTGGAGGCGCAAAACACAGCGCGTACCGCAACCGGTCAGCAAGTGTCCCAAGATTTCGGTGAACTCCTTTCCGGCGCAATCAACTCAGTAAACGGATTACAGAAAGCATCAGGTGATCTGCAAACGCGTTTTGATCAGGGAGATCGAAGTGTGAGCTTGTCTGATGTGATGATCGCACGTAACAAGTCCAGCGTTGCTTTTGAAGCGACTATTCAAACACGTAATAAGCTGGTTGAAGCGTACAAAGAACTAATGAACATGCCAGTTTAATGTAGGTACTAGCTCGTGGCAGAAGACACTGATAACACGCAATTAGCCTTAGCAGACAATGCATCGGCTCTGCCTATCGCTTCAGATGGCGGGGGTGCGATGTCCGATCCTGACTTGATGGAAAGAGACGTTACGCCATCTTCAGGGGTGTTGGGCGGCATGGACATTGCGCGTCAGGTCATATTAGTAGCAGCGGTTGCCATTTGTGTATCCCTTATTGCGCTGTTATTTGTCTGGGTGCAAGAACCCGAGATGCGTCCACTGGGCACATACGAAACAGAAGAGTTGATCCCGGTTCTTGACCACCTAGATCAACAAAAAATCGAATACGCGCTTGATGGGAATACCATTCGCGTGCCTGTCAAAGAATACTCAACCATTAAGCTCAATCTTAGCCGTGCAGGGCTGAACTCAGCGCGCGAAGAAGGTGATGATATCCTTCTCGAAGACATGGGCTTTGGCGTTTCCCAACAACTTGAACGTGAACGATTGAAGCTGAGTCGCGAGCGTCAACTTGCTGCCGCTATTGAGAAAATTCGTGCCGTCAGCAAGGCCCGCGTGTTGCTGGCAATGCCAAAACAAAGTGTTTTTGTTCGTCACAATCAAGAGGCCTCTGCGACGGTTTTCTTGACGGTCAGGGGTAACACCCAATTGGGCCAAGAAGAGGTTGACTCCATCGTAGACATGGTCGCTTCAGCAGTGCCTAGCCTGAAGACCTCGCGTGTGACTGTTACGGATCAACACGGACGACTATTAAGCTCGGGCAGTGAAGACCCGATGACGTCGCAACGCCGAAAAGAATACGAGTTAGAGCGCAAACAAGAACAAGCGTTGCGTGAAAAAATTGACTCCATCCTGATCCCCGTTCTTGGCCTAGGTAACTACACCGCGCAAGTTGATGTCACGATGGACTTCAGCGCGATTGAGGAAACCCGCAAGCGCTTCGATCCAGCGACCTCTTCAACGCGCAGCGAATACACGCGTGAAAATTACAACAACACCGATTATGTCGCGGGTGTGCCTGGAGCCTTAAGTAACCAACCGCCTGTAGACTCCGCCATTCCAGAAGATATTCAAGATTTGAAAAATGGTGGCGCGGGTGACAAAGGTTCATTAAGCCGAGAAGCGACCCGTAACTATGAACTCGACACCACCATCAGCCATCGCCGCGCTCAAACCGGAACGGTAGCTCGCCAAACGGTATCTGTTGCTGTGGATTACATCACTGGGGTGAATCCCGAATCTGGTGAAATGGTAAGAACGCCAGTCGGAGAGGCAGAATTGCAAAAAATTCGCCGATTGCTTATCGGTGGTGTGGGTTATTCAGAGATGCGTGGCGATATCCTTGATGTAATTTCGGTGGCATTCGTAGAGCCAGAAGTTGAATCTATCGGCGAAGTACCGATTTGGGAACATCCAAACTTTAACGATTGGGTGCGTTGGCTTGCCGCCGCCTTGGTTGTCATTGTGGTGGTGTTTGCCTTGATCAAGCCCGCATTGTCGAAACTGCTCAATCCAAACAAAGACGACGATGCATTGTTGGGGCCAAATGGCGAGATGATGGGACCAGATGGGTTACCGCTTAGCCCTGACGATGATATTGGCCTGATTGGTGCGGAACTGGATGGTTCGAGCAACTTCTCGATGAGTTCCTCAAACCTCAACCTGCCTGATTTACATAAAGATGAAGACTTGTTGAAAGCAGTGCGTGCACTGGTGGCAAATGAACCTGACCTTGCGGCTCAGGTAGTGAAAAGCTGGGTAAGTGAAGATGGCTAAAGACGACGACAATAAATCAGGTGCTGAATACGATATCAGCCAACTGTCGGGTATTGATAAAGCTGCGATTCTGTTGCTCAGCTTAACCGAGCAAGATGCTGCGAGCATTATTCGCCACTTAGAGCCTAAGCAGGTTCAAAAGGTGGGTGGTGCAATGACACAGATGGCAGATTTGAACCAAGAAAAAGTGGCAGCTGTCCATCGCGGTTTTCTTGAAGATATTCAGAAATTCACGGCCATTGGTATGGGCAGTGAAGACTTTGTCCGAAATGCGCTTATTGCGGCACTTGGTGAAGATAAAGCGACAAACCTTGTTGACCAAATCTTGTTGGGTAGCGGCTCAAAAGGTCTGGATTCACTGAAGTGGATGGATCCTCGTCAGGTAGCGTCGATTATCATCAACGAGCACCCTCAGATTCAAACCATTGTATTGTCTTACTTGGAACCAGAGCAGTCCGCCGAAATTCTGACGCAATTTGCAGAGCGTGATGCGCTCGATTTGGTGATGCGTATTGCTAACCTTGAAGAAGTTCAACCTGCGGCATTGCATGAGTTGAATGAGATCATGGAGAAACAGTTTGCGGGTCAAGCGGGTGCGCAAGCGGCCAAGATTGGCGGCTTGAAGGCTGCAGCCGATATCATGAACTACATGGACAATGCGTTGGAATCGGCATTAATGGAGCAAATTGGCCAAAACGACGAAGAGATGGCCTCGCAAATCCAGGATCTTATGTTCGTGTTCGACAACTTGGCAGAAGTGGACGACCGCGGTATCCAAGCGATCCTCAAAGATGTTCCTCAAGAAGCACTTCAAAAGGCACTCAAAGGTGCAGAGGATGGACTGCGAGACAAGATTTTCAGAAACATGTCCAAGCGTGCCGCAGAAATGTTGCAAGACGACTTGGATGCCATGGGGCCAATTCGCGTTTCCGATGTGGAAGCTGCGCAGAAAGAGATTCTATCTGTTGCTCGACGCCTAGCCGATGCTGGCGAGATCATGTTGAGCAGCGGTGGTGCGGACGAGTTCCTCTAACCATGGCAGAGCGTAAACCCGCAGTAATAATGTTGAAGGTAGCAGCATGAGCCTTGACCGTCGACGCGGTTATATCCGAACCAGCGAACAACCTGAAGATGTTCTCGAACGTTGGGAAATACCGAGTTACGCTGCGGGCAAACCCCAGCCAAAAGACACAGCACTCAACTATGATCCGAGTTGGGAGCCCCCTGAGCTAGAAGAGCCAGACGTTGAGCCTGAGTTAGATCTTTCCATGCTGACGGCCGAGGTGCTTGAAGAAATTCGGCAGTCGGCATACGAAGAAGGGCATGAAGAAGGGCGTGAAGCGGGTTTTGACGAAGGCAAAACATCGGGACTGGAACAAGGCAAAATTGAAGGCCTTGAAGCCGGCAAAGCAGAAGGCTTTGAACAAGGCTTGGCTGACGGTCAGCAACTTGTTGAAGAGCGTTGCCGTCACCTAGATGTGATGCTAACCAAGCTCGCTTTCCCTATCCACCAAATTGATCATCAAGTTCAACAACAAGTGGTTGAACTGGCGATGCACCTTGCCAAGTCGGTCATTCAAACGGAAGTGATGACGAACGCACAAGTGATCCTCAATACCCTGCGTGAAGCGGTAAATGCCTTGCCGATGGCGGGGCGTCAGGTGACGATTTACTTGCACCCAGATGATATGGAGGTTGTCACGTCTGCACACAGTGTGGAATCGCTGCGTGATCGCGAATGGCGCTTGATTGCCGAACCGTCTCTCAATCGTGGGGATATTCAAGTCGCTTGCGGTGACTCCATTGTGGACTATCGTATTGAAGACCGCATTTCTCAAGCATTAAGCCGTTTTGCAGGCCAAAACCTAAGTCGAGAGCCGGAACTGGCAGAAGATGAAACGGGTGCCGATGTGTTATTGGGGCCTGATAAGGTGGTGACTGACGAGATGGTTAGCGTCGATCAATCTGTACCTGAAGATTCGTCTTCCGGCAGCGACACCTCGCAACAGGACATCAATTCTACAGGCGATGATCTTTCTGAAACATCCGACATTTCTGACGTGCACAATGTAGAAGGCGAAAATGGCCAGCCTGTCTGAGAGATTGAATTCGCTCTCCACAGAGAACCTGAGTGTTCGGCCTGTTGCGTCGGGTAAACTCGTTCGCGTTGTCGGATTGACCTTAGAAGCCATTGGTTGCCGAGCTCCCATTGGTAGCTTGTGCAAAGTGGAAACACTCAGCGGCAGTATTGAAGCAGAAGTCGTTGGTTTCTCGGGTGAAACGCTTTATCTCATGCCGAGTGAGCAAATATCGGGTGTGTTGCCAGGCGCGCGCGTAACGCCGCTATCGGGTGAGCAAGGTGTTCCCGTTGGACTTGAACTTCTTGGTCGCGTAATTGATGGCGTAGGTAACCCGTTAGATGGCATGGGTGACATTTTCACCGGACAGACAGCCTCCTTTACGCCAGCTGCAATTAACCCACTTTCCCGGAAACCTATCGATACCCCATTGGATGTCGGCATTAAAGCCATTAATGGATTGCTGACGGTAGGAAAAGGACAACGTATTGGGTTGTTTGCGGGCTCGGGTGTCGGTAAATCTGTCACGCTCGGTATGATGACGCGCGGCACAACCGCTCAGGTTGTTGTCGTTGGCCTGATTGGTGAACGTGGTCGAGAAGTTAAAGAATTCATTGATGAGATCCTTGGTAAGGAAGGGCGCGCGCGCTCTGTAGTCATTGCTGCACCTGCAGATGCTTCACCATTGATGCGCCTTAAGGGATGTCAGACTGCTTTGACTATCGCGGAGTTTTTCCGCGACCAAGGGCTAGATGTTCTGCTTTTGATGGACTCACTGACGCGTTTTGCACAAGCTCAGCGTGAGATTGCATTGTCAGTAGGTGAGCCCCCAGCGACCAAAGGTTATCCGCCGTCAGTGTTTGCGAAGCTCCCAGCATTGGTTGAGCGTGCGGGCAATGGCGCAGAAGGGCAAGGCTCTATCACGGCCTTTTTTACCGTGTTAACCGAAGGCGATGATCTGCAAGACCCTATCGCTGATGCTGCGCGTGCAATTTTAGACGGTCACATCGTTTTATCCCGCGAAATGGCGGACGCAGGGCATTACCCTGCCATTGATGTTGAGCGTTCAGTGAGTCGTGTAATGCCAAACATTGTGGATGATGAACACATGTTGATGTCTCGGGCTGTGCGGCAAATTCTCTCCGTCTGTCGAAAAAACCAGGATTTGGTGTCGATTGGCGCGTATAAACCTGGTACTGACCAATCGATTGATCAGGCTTTCACCTTGAAACCACGTATTGATGGCTATCTGCAGCAAGGCATGAAAGAGGTTGTGCCCTATGGGATGTGTGTCAATATGCTCCGTTCAACGCTGCAATAGGTGAACCATGTCTAATAACGCGATGAACTTGCTACTCGACCAAGCGAAAGACACAGAACACAAAGCGCATGTGGCACTGGTTGCCGCTCAACAAGAGCTTCAAGGCTACTACATTCAAGTTGAGCAAATTGAGCAGTATCGTCTTGATTACTTTCGTCAAATGTCAGATCGCGGGCAGGCGGGATTAAGTGCAAGTAGCTACGGTCACCTCAATCGATTTATTGTTCAGCTAGATGAAACGCTGGCAAGACAACGCCAAGCGGCAATAGAGTTTGAGGAAAATGTCGAACGTTGCCGAGAGCATTGGATGCAATGTCGCCAGCATACACGCTCATTAGAGTGGCTTATCGAGAAACGCGAAAAGGAAGCGAGAATGCGGGCTGAACGTCTAGAGCAAAAGCAGATGGACGAGTTCGCTATGTTAAGTTTTTCCCGCCAAAAACGTGAACAATTCTAGGGTCTGTTTATCTTTGGTGAAGATTATGCTTTGTTGAGGTGTATTTGCGTAGAATAACTAGGCGGCACACACCTCGCCGCGCCTAAAACGCTTTTCGCGAGAACAAAATTTAGCCACCAAAGATAAAAAGACCCTAGTTTGGCCTGATAATTGCTTCACACTTTGTAACGCGCAGGTAGCGATGCCTACCTACCCAGAAACGACAAAGTATTCGAAGCAGGATCACTATGAATCAAACCAGTTTCATACTCTCCGGTATCTCCAATAACAAAGCTGCCGTTGGCGAAGCCAAAGGTGCAGTTTCTCAGGATGTTACTGAAATGGAAGGCGAAGGTTTCTTTGCCCAGCTGGCGCAGTTTGTTTCTGGTGATACTGAGGCCTCTGAGGGCAAGCAAGACATTGCCATCGATGGCGTAGAAAGTGAAGCTGCATTGAATGAATTGCTGGCGAGCGGTGTCGGTGAGACGGAAGGAAAAGACGTCGAAAACTTGGCACCTGAAGGCGAAGAAATTGACAGTGATGAAACTGTATCTCAAAACGTAAAACAAGGTGATGTGGCTGTATCAGAAGAGATCGCCTTATCGCTAAAGAGTGCTGATGTGGATGTTGATACAGAGGCAACGGAGAAACCACTCACCGCTAAACAAGACGGCGAAGCCTGGCTTCAAAGGCTTAATGAAGCAAACAGCGTGCTCAAGCCTCAGAGCGAAAAAGGCACAGAATCCTCTCGCGCTGATCAAAGCATCATAACCTTGGCACCAGTCGGCAAAACTTTGCCGTTGAATGATGCGGAAAACATGCGAGTTGAACTGGAAAGTGCCGAAAAGATCACGACTGACCGGTTGCCTATCGCTGCAATGCTAAGCGACGTTAAGGGAGCAACGACAGATACGAAGGTGCTATCTGTTGAAGATGTAAAAGCTGTTCTTGCGAGCGAAGGCATTGATGTTGACGCATTGTCGACCACAGAATTGGAAATGATTGCAAAACGTGCGTCGGAAGAACAAGCACTGCCAGCGCAAAGCAATCAAACGGAGCTAGATACGCCGTTGCCTGAAAGTGCGCTTCGTTCGCAGATGACAGATACAGCCAATGAACACGTGGCACCTGAGTTAAGTGCTGAAACCATGGCAGGGGCACTGCAAGCAAGCAATGCATTGAGCCAGACTGCGACGGCGCAAACAGCGAATGTATCCGATCCCATTGAAACTGAAATGGTCGCGAAATCAGGTGCAGAGGTACTTACTAAGCCTCAACAAGACGCTTTGCTACGCGCACAAATAGCCGCGCAAGCAGCAAATTCTGTGGTTTCTGATGATATTGAAGCCAGCGAAAGTCACATGAAAAACCCGGCTACGTTGGCACATGCTCAGAACGGTTTAACGCAAGCGGCGTCAGCAGTTCAAGCTGCGGTTAATCCTCAGTTACAGCAGCAAACCCCTGCTTCTGCGTTCGCAGCGATCCCTTGGACTCCCGCCGCAATGGTGAGTAATGGTGAGCCACAAGCAGCCGCAAGTAGTGCTGCACTTGATGCAGCGACAGCCTTGCAGATGACGGAAGCCACTCAGACCAAACCTGAGGTGAAAGCCGAGCATTTGGCGCAACAGCTAGCGACCAGTTTTGGCAACCAAGGTTCGACGACGGCGGCACGATTAGACAACACCGTTGTTCAAACACCGCTGCAATTAAGTCAAAACCAGACTGATGATGCTGCCACTGCATTGCAAGAGCGCGTTAACATGATGATGTCGAAAAACTTAAAGCACGTGGATATCCGCTTAGATCCGCCGGAGCTTGGTCGCATGCAAATTAAGCTGTCGATGAACCAAGATCAGGCCTCGGTACAGTTTACGGTTGCCAATCAAGCCGCACGAGACATGGTAGAACAAACGCTACCAAGACTGCGTGAAATGATGCAGCAGCAAGGCCTTCAGTTAGCGCAATCTTCGGTTCAGCAGCAAGATGCGGGTGGTAGGCAGGCATTTGCAGGCCAACAGTCCCAACAAGGTGATAATCAAAGTGGCCAGGGCGGTCAGGATGGTACATCTCGCTTTGGTCGAGGCGATGGGGATCATGAGATTGAAAGTTCAACTATCAATCGTGAGCTTTACGTCAATACATCAAAGGATCGTGTCGACTATTATGCTTAATGTAGCACTCATGCTACATGCGTATTTAAACAGACACTTAATTAACGGTACCGAGGATTATCATGGCAGATGAAGATATTGAAGCAGGCGGTGGTGGCGGTAAGAAAAAGCTTATCATCATAATCGTGGCCGCTCTTCTGTTGTTAGGTGGTGGTGCAGGAGCGTTCTTGTTTATGTCGGGCGGAGACAGTGGCGGTAAAGATGACATCGTCATTGAAGAAGAAGCCGAGCCAGTCAATTTACAAGCGATTTATGTCACCTTGCCGCAGCCCTTTGTGTTTAACGTAACGGGTGACTCTCAACAGCGCTTGGTTCAAGTCAATGTGCAATTAATGGTGCGTGGTGATTCAAATGAATCACTTGCAAAACAAAACTTACCGCTTGTTGAGCATAGCTTGCTCACAACGTTTGGGGCCGCCACGGTTGAGCAGCTCAGAACCCCACAAGGACAGGTGGAAATTCGTAAACAGGCAGCTGACACCGTTCAAGCTGCGATGGAAAAAGTTACCGGCAAAACTGTGGTTGAGCGGGTGCTATTTACTGGCTTTGTAATGCAATAGGTGCAATGTGACCGACCTACTCAGTCAAGACGAAATTGATGCTCTCCTTCATGGTGTAGACGATGTTGAAGATGACGAACCCGAATCGGGTGGGGGTGATGTAGCTTCCGCCTCAAATTTCGACTTCTCATCTCAAGACCGCATCGTACGTGGGCGTATGCCTACGTTGGAACTGATCAACGAGCGTTTTGCGCGCCATATGCGTATCAGCTTGTTTAATATGTTGCGCAAAACCGCGGAGGTTTCGATTAACGGCGTTCAAATGGTGAAGTTTGGTGAGTACCAAAATACGCTGTTTGTGCCGACGAGTCTGAACATGGTGAGATTCCGTCCTCTAAAAGGGACGTCTCTCGTAACCATGGAAGCACGATTAGTCTTTATTCTTGTGGAAAACTTTTTTGGCGGTGATGGCCGTTTTCATGCCCGTATTGAGGGTCGTGAATTCACCCCAACAGAGCGACGCGTCATTCAAATGCTGCTTAAGTTGGTGTTTGAAGACTACAAGGATGCGTGGGCTCCGGTCATGAAGGTCGAGTTTGAATACCTCGATTCAGAAGTGAACCCTGCGATGGCGAACATCGTGAGTCCGACGGAAGTTATCGTCGTAAGCTCATTCCATATCGAGTTAGACGGAGGTGGTGGCGATTTTCACGTTGTCATGCCTTACTCGATGGTGGAGCCAATCCGTGAATTGCTCGATGCGGGTATCCAAAGTGACAAGATGGATACAGACCTTCGCTGGTCTAAAGCACTGCAAGATGAGGTGATGGATGTAGAAGTGAAGCTGACAGCTAAACTTCTGGATACAACCTTGTCGCTTCGCGACATGATGGAGCTTCAAGTCGGGGATGTGATTCCTGTGAAAATGCCGGATGCCTGTACCGTCTTTGTGGAAGATCTTCCAACCTTTAGAGGGAAGATGGGACAGGCAAACGACAACCTTGCTATCAAGATTACTGAAAAACTCAAACGCCCAGAAGTGGCGAAAAGCGATATCGTGCTGTTAGAAGAGGACGAAGAGTTCTTAGCGCTTGAAAACCTAGATGAAAATAACAGCAGTGATAGCGATGATTAAAACTGATAAACCATGTGGTGAAGAATCATGAGTGACGTAGAAGACGATTGGGCTGCAGCACTTGCTGAACAAGCTGAAGTAGAAGGTGGAGACGACGTACAAACGGCACCGCTGGATGAGCTTGTCGATGAAGCGCCACCGATGAATGCTGACGAAATCCGAAAACTGGATGCTATTTTAGATATTCCCGTGACGATTTCGATGGAAGTCGGACGAACCAATATCAACATTCGTAACTTGCTGCAATTGAACCAAGGCTCAGTCGTTGAGTTAGACAGGTTGGCAGGTGAATCATTGGATGTTTTGGTCAACGGCACACTCATTGCGCATGGTGAGGTTGTTGTGGTCAACGATAAGTTTGGTATTCGTCTGACTGACGTAATCAGCCAAACCGAACGTATTAAGAAGCTGCGTTAATAGCGCGCCTTTCTTGGCTTAAAAAGCACATCCCTTTGGGTGTGTTTTTTTTCGGCCTGAATTTTGCTTAACAGAGCAAACACCCCCTGTTTTTTGGCTGAAGAAGAAGACCCAAATGGCTTTCCTGCGACTTGCTCTGATTGGACTGATTTACGCACCGAGTGCTTTCGCTGCTGCGCCTGATGGCGAAAGTTTAGCAACGACATTTGTCGCTTTACTGTTTGTCATTGGCCTGATTTTCGGTTTGGCATGGTTACTGAAGCGCATGCAAGTCCCTTCTATGATGGGCTCTAAGTCAGGGTTGAAGGTAATTAGCCAGTTGCCTCTTGGGCAAAAAGAGCGAGTCGTCGTGCTCGATGTTAACGGTGAACAAGTGCTGGTAGGTGTGACCGCGAGCCAAATCACTTTGATAAAAAGTTTGGATAAGCCAATGGAAACATCCGCGCCGACGACACCGTCGTTTTCTTCTCAACTTAACCATATTCTGAAAAAAAATGATGCGTCTTAAATCTGTCAGTGCCATTTTTCTGGCACTTTGCTGTTTTATGCTCACACCGTCTGCATTTGCGGAAGAAGAGGCCGTGCCTGCCTCTGAATCTGTCACGGAAACCCTGATCAATAACGCAGGGGAAGCGTCGATGATGCAAGCAAGAAATGGCAGTGGCATTCCAGCATTAACCATGACGGTCAACCCAGATGGCAGCGAAGACTATTCTGTAACGTTGCAAATACTGGCGATGATGACAGCGTTAGGTTTTCTGCCTGCGATTGTCATCTTGATGACTTCATTTACCCGAATTGTGGTGGTGATGTCTATCTTGCGACAGGCTATGGGCTTGCAGCAGACACCGTCGAATCAGGTGATCATCGGTATCGCCATGTTTCTGACGTTTTTCATTATGTCGCCAGTGATAGACAGAATGAACGTTACGGCGGTTCAGCCATATCTCAATGAAGAAATTTCTTCTAGAGAAGCGTTTGATCGCGTTCAAATCCCTCTTCGTGAATTTATGTTGCAGCAAACGCGCGTCAAAGATTTGGAAACCTTTGTGAACATGTCGGGTTCGGACGCAACGGACCCCGAGTTGGTGCCAATGACGGTGCTGATCCCTGCCTTCATCACCTCAGAGTTGAAAACGGCATTCCAGATAGGGTTTATGTTGTTCCTGCCGTTTTTGATTATCGACTTGGTGGTGGCATCCGTGTTGATGGCGATGGGTATGATGATGCTATCGCCAATGATTGTATCGTTGCCGTTTAAGCTGATGCTATTTGTGTTGGTGGACGGCTGGAATCTGATTCTGTCGACACTTGCCGGCAGTTTTGGGTAGGAGTGAGTCATGGCACCAGAAGCGTTTGTTGAGCTATTCCAGGATGCGCTCTATCTCATTCTGATCATGGTTTCGGCCATTATTATTCCCGGTCTTATCGTTGGTCTTATCGTGGCTGTTTTTCAGGCCGCCACGTCCATCAACGAACAAACACTCAGTTTCTTACCGCGTTTGATTGCAACACTGATCGCGTTGATGGTATTTGGACACTGGATGACCCGCATGCTGATGGAGTATTTCTTCCGGTTGGTAGAAGAAATACCGATGTTGCTGTATTGAGGCAATAGCGTCGATGGAATACCCCGCAGATATTATTCTCGATTGGATGGCTCAGTTTTTCTGGCCGCTGACGCGCATCTCATCAATGATGATGACGATGACCTTCTTTGGTGCCCGTTACGTACCCGTGCGTGTGAGATTGTATCTGTCTTTAGCGATTACCTTTGCGGTGATGCCTGCTTTACCGCAAGTTCCGTCGTCAATTGAGCTGTTGTCTTATGGCGGCTTCTTGGTGTTGGCCCAACAAATTATTATCGGTATCGCCATGGGGACGGTCACACAGTTTGTGATGCAAACATTCGTGCTGTTAGGCCAGATTATCGGTATGCAATCGAGTTTGGGCTTTGCCTCAATGGTTGACCCCGCAAACGGTCAGAACACGCCACTTCTTGGTCAGTTCTATCTGTTCGTCGCAACCATGTTGTTTCTCGCAACAGACGGTCATCTTCAGATGCTCAACCTCGTCATGATGAGCTTTAAGAGTTTACCTGTCGGTGAAACGCTTCAAGCTGCGGATTATCGCCTCTTAGCCAGTTGGTTCGGCATCATGTTTAGTGTGGCATTGGGCATGGCATTGGCAGGGATTATCGCGCTTCTTATCGTGAACATGTCCTTTGGTGTGATGACGCGTGCAGCACCACAGCTAAATATTTTCTCTCTGGGTTTTTCTTTTGCGTTACTTGTTGGTCTTTTGATCAGTATGTACTTGTTAAGTGGCATTTTGCCTCATTACCTCAACCATTGGGAAACGGGTGTGGATGCCATCTGTGACTTAATTCGTCTCGACTGTACGGTAGGCGGGGGTGCCTGATGGCTGAGAACGACGGTCAAGAACGCACAGAAGAAGCCACGCCCCGAAGGCGGCAGCAGGCGCGGGAAAAGGGTCAGGTTCCGCGCTCAAGAGAACTGGCATCGGTTGCAGTACTGATTATCGGTGCGGTTTCTTTGATGTGGTTTGGCGAAGGTCTAGGCGTTGCGTTGATGGAAATCATGCGTAAGTTTTTCACTCTCTCACGAGAGGAAATATTTGACGTCACCACGCTTGGAATTATCTCGTATGGCGCAATATTCCATATCGCGTGGCCTCTTTCTTTAGTGTTGAGCATGTTATTTGTGGCAGGTCTGATAGGCGCGTCCGCACTGGGTGGTGTATCGTTTTCTTGGGAAGCAGCACGCCCCAAGTTGTCCAAGATGAGCCCGCTTCAAGGCATCAAACGCATGTTTGGCAAGCAAAGCTGGGTTGAATTGATAAAGTCGATTTTAAAAGTTGCGCTGGTATCAGGCGTGGCCTTCTACTTGATGTGGGCGAGTGTAGAAGACTTCTTCCAGCTAAATATCGAGACCTTTCCAACAAACCTCTACCACGCGTTAGATATCTTGCTCAACTTTGTTCTTTTGATCTGCTGCTCATTGCTGGTGGTTGTGGCGATTGATGTGCCATTTCAAATTTGGCAACACAATGAACAGCTCAAAATGACCAAGCAAGAAATCAAAGATGAATACAAAGAAACGGAAGGTAAGCCTGAAGTAAAAGGGCGTATTCGTATGTTGCAGCGTGAAATGGCGCAACGGCGAATGATGTCTGAAGTGCCATCTGCTGACGTTATCATCACCAACCCGGAGCACTATTCGGTGGCATTGCGCTATGACAGCAAAATTGACAGGGCCCCGATTGTGGTGGCGAAAGGAACCGACTTCCTCGCGCTTAAGATTAGAGAAATTGCAGCAGAACATGACATCACCATCGTACCCGCGCCCCCGTTGGCGCGTGCAGTCTATTTCAGTACCGAACTTGAGCAACAAATTCCTGACGGTTTGTTTGCGGCAGTTGCGCAATTGCTCGCGTATGTCTTCCAGCTCAAGCAATACAAAAACGGCCGTGGTCGCAAGCCTAAAACCTTAGCTGATCAACAATTACCCATACCGCCAGAATTACGTCACTGATGTGATGCCAATCTTCTAATTTATTGAAATAAAGCACTAATTATTTTGGTTTGTTTTTTGCATAATGCTTCGTCATTACCCAGAAAAACGACTAAAAATCACTCATGAAGCTCTCTTTGCCGTTTTACGACAAGGTCCAAGACAAACTGCCGTTCAAGCGCGGAGGTTCCTTCCCCTCGATTGGCGCGCCACTGCTGGTGTTGTCAACGCTGGCGATGGTGGTATTGCCAATGCCGGCAATCCTGCTTGACCTGATGTTTTCATTCAACATTGCATTGTCTTTGGTTGTGCTTCTAGTGACGGTTTACACGCGTAGACCGCTGGATTTTGCAGCATTCCCTACCGTACTTCTGATTGCGACCTTGATGCGTCTAGCATTGAACGTGGCCTCAACCCGTGTAGTACTGCTACATGGTCACGAAGGGCCGGGTGCTGCGGGTGAAGTTATTGAAGCCTTTGGTTCGGTCGTTATCGGTGGTAACTATGCCGTCGGTTTGGTGGTCTTCCTCATTTTGATGATCATTAACTTTATGGTTGTCACGAAAGGTGCGGGTCGTATCTCTGAGGTGAGCGCGCGTTTCACCTTGGACGCATTGCCGGGTAAGCAAATGGCGATTGATGCGGACTTGAACGCCGGTCTAATCAACCAAGACCAAGCACGTACTCGCCGTCAGGAAGTGACGAAAGAGGCTGACTTTTACGGTTCAATGGACGGTGCGTCCAAGTTCGTGAAAGGGGATGCTATCGCAGGTATTCTGATCTTGGTTATCAACATCGTTGGCGGCCTGATCATCGGTATGATGCAGCACGGCCTTGCCTTTTCAGATGCGATTGAAATCTATACGCTTTTGACCATTGGTGATGGTTTGGTTGCGCAAATCCCGTCGTTGTTGCTATCGATTGGTGCGGCAATGATGGTAACGCGTCAAAATACCGATGAAGACATGGGCCAGCAACTGGTCTTTCAACTTGTCGACAATCCCAAAGCACTGATTATTTCCACCGGCATACTCTTCATTATGGGTATTGTCCCCGGTATGCCGCACATACCATTCCTGACTCTCGCCGCGATTTGTGGTGGGTTTGCGTATTGGAAAACCAAGCAAATCGAAAAAGCGAAAGTGGCGGCAGAAGAGACGCCGAAGCAGGAACTTGCACCACCTAAACCCAAAGAGCTTTCATGGGATGATGTACAACCCGTCGATGTGATAGGTCTAGAGGTTGGCTATCGCCTCATCCCGATGGTGGATCGTGATCAGGGCGGCGAGCTGCTCGACCGCGTAAAAGGTGTGCGTAAGAAGCTGTCGCAAGACTTTGGTTTCTTGGTGCCACCTGTTCATATCCGCGACAATTTGGAGCTTCCGCCAAACAGCTACCGAATCACCTTGATGGGCGTTGCAGTCGGTGAAGCCGATATACGTCCTGACAAAGAGTTGGCGATCAATCCAGGGCAAGTCTTTGGGCCGATTGATGGCGAGCCTACCGTTGATCCTGCGTTTGGACTTGAAGCCGTATGGATTGATAAAGCACAGCGAGAGCATGCGCAAGCGTTGGGTTATACCGTTGTTGACTCCGCGACTGTGTTAGCAACGCACCTAAGTCAAATGCTTACGAATAATGCTGAGCGCTTGCTCGGGCATGAAGAAGCGCAGAACCTTATTGATATGTTGGCGAAGCAAGCACCTCGTCTGGTTGAGGGGCTTATTCCTGATTTGGTCTCGTTGGGCGTTGTTGTGAAAGTGATGCAGAACTTACTCAATGAAGCCATTCCTATTCGAGATGTTCGAACCATAATCCAAACGCTCTCTGAGTATGCGCCGAAGAGTCAAGATCCCGACATCCTAACCGCGGCAGTTCGTATTTCCCTCAAACGTTTAATCGTACAAGAAATCAACGGTATAGCTCCAGAGCTACCGGTGATTACGCTGGTGCCTGAATTGGAACAGATATTGCATAAAACTATGCAAGCATCTGGTGGTGAATCGACAGGTATTGAACCTGGACTGGCTGAGCGATTGCAGCAAAGTTTGTCTGAGGCGACACAGCAACAAGAGTTGCAAGGTGAGCCTGCCGTTCTTCTCACATCCGGCGTGTTGAGATCAACGCTAGCCAAATTTGTGAAGAACACGATCCCATCCTTGCGCGTCTTGTCTTATCAAGAAGTGCCGGATGAAAAACAAATAAGAATTGTAAGAGCAGTTGGCAACTGATGCTGAGCATCAGTAAATCAGGACAACGATTTTGAAGATAAAACGATTTTTTGCAAAAGACATGCGTACCGCGCTTGCCGAAGTGAAAGAAGCACTCGGCTCGGATGCGGTGATCATGTCAAACAAAAAAGTGACCGGTGGTGTCGAAATCGTGGCTGCAGTAGACACTGAAGCGCCAACCCGTGATTTGCGAAAAGAGACTGCACGTACGCAGGTCGCGCAAAATATGGAGCGAGCTCAGCAGACGCGCAGATTGGCTGAAGATAAGGTGCATTTGCGCCGTGATATCAGCAAAGAGGCTGCGCGTAAACCGCTTGGCAGTGCGCTAGGGAGTAAGTTCTCAAGCTTGCTCGACCGTTACCAAACGCAGTTGTCCGATACTGACAAAGACAAAAATATTGAACCGGAAGCCGATTCTTTGACCGCATTGCTTGCGCGTCAAAATGAAGCGCGTCGCCGTCAGTCAGAATCAAACTATGGTGCCGCAAAACAAGCGTCGCCTCGTCAAAATAACAACGGTGCAAACGGCCAAGGTTATGGTCGTGCGCCAACAAATAACGTCCAGCAAGCGAAAGGTCAGGAACTGGATCGTCTGTATCGTCAAAAACGTGACGAATTGCAGCGACGTGATGAACGATTCCCAAATCGTCAGGAAGCGCGCCAAGAAAATCGTCTCGATGCGACACGTTATGAGTCACGAAAGTCTTCGCCTCGCCAGCCTGACGAAATTGAAGCGATGCGCAAAGAAATGGCAAGTATTCGCAGCTTGTTAGAGCATCAACTTTCAGGGCTGATGTGGCAAGAGGTTGAACGTAAAGAGCCGCTTAGAGCGATGCTCATTAAGCGTCTCGAAAGGTTCGGCCTTTCACCGGTTTTAGCCGACCAATTAGCCGGATACATTCCGGAAGAAACACCGCCGAATGAAGCGTGGTCAGAACTGCTTGAACTGCTTGCGGATCAAGTGATTACGTCAAGTGAAAACTTGTTGGAAACTGGCGGCGTTATTGCCCTTCTAGGACCAACAGGGGTGGGGAAAACAACCACCATCGCTAAGTTAGCAGCACGCGCTGCGATGGATTTTGGTCCTGAAGAGATTGCGTTGGTGACGACGGACACCTTTAGAATTGGGGCTCACGAGCAACTTGCTACCTATGGAAGAATCTTAGGTTGCCCAGTAAAAGTTGCTAAAGATGCGGAAGCACTTGCCGATATTCTTTATCAGTTACGTCATCGTCGACTGATTCTGTTGGACACTGCTGGTATGGGGCAACGGGATCTAAGGCTTTCAGAACAACTAGATACTCTGATTCAAAGCAGTGGCTCCCACATTCGGAGCCTACTCGTGTTGCCCGCCACTTCACAGCGTCGCGTGTTACAAGAGACCATTGATCATTTTCGACGCATCCCATTATCGGGGTGCGTATTAACGAAACTGGATGAATCCCTCAGCCTTGGGGAATTATTGAGCGTGACCATCGAAAACGCCCTTCCTGTGACTTATTTAGCAGATGGACAGCGAGTGCCAGAAGACATTCGTCAAGCCAGCGGTCGCTACTTGGTCAACAGAGCAAGTGAACTGATGGATCAAGATTCAGAGCAGCAAAACCATTTCTGGAGTCATGATGTACCAGAGTCGAATGCGGCGGACTTTTATGATTGAGACAACCATGCATGATCAAGCAAGCGGCCTCCGCCGCCTGACAAACCCGACTCGCACAAAAGTAATAACCGTCACTGGTGGTAAGGGCGGTGTAGGTAAAACCAATATTACATTGGGCGTTGCAGCGTCTATGGCCAAACAAGGTAAAAAGGTCATGGTGTTGGATGCGGATTTAGGTTTGGCCAATGTCGATGTGCTGTTGGGTTTACGTGTAGGTAAAAATTTAAGCCACGTCATGAAAGGCGAGTGCGATTTGAAGGACATCATCGTTGAAGGTCCTCATGGCATGAGAATTATTCCAGCGTCGTCTGGAATGCGTGGAATGACAGAACTATCGCCAGCCCAACATGCGGGTCTTATTCGCGCGTTTGGCACGCTGGAGGAAGATGTCGATGTACTGCTTGTGGATACAGCCGCTGGCATTTCTGACATGGTTTTAAGCTTTTCTCGTGCAGCACAGGATGTTTTGATCGTTGTTTGTGACGAACCAACATCCATCACTGATGCATATGCTTTGATCAAGCTGTTAAGCCGTGAACACGGCGTTACACGCTTCAAAGTCGTCGCAAATATGGTGAGAAGTTACCGAGAAGGTCGAGATTTATTCACAAAATTAACGCGGGTAACAGAAAGATTTTTAAATGCTAATCTAGAATTAGTAGCATGTGTCCCATTAGATGAACGTGTGCGTCAATCTGTGAAGAAGCAAAAAGTCGTTGTAGATGCGTTTCCAAAGGCTCCCGCAGCACTTGCGTTAAACGCACTGGCTAACAAAGCGTTGACTTGGCCTGTGCCAAGAAACCCAGGTGGGCATTTAGAGTTTTTTGTTGAACGACTGCTCGTCCGAGACGAAACAACGGGGGATTACCTCGGTGAATAGGACGCTCACCTACAGCAGGAGTGGCGCATCGACGGAAACTGTGTTTGAGCAATATTCGACGTTAGTTAAGCGTATTGCTCATCATTTGATTTCTCGTCTGCCCCCAAATGTGCAGGTAGAAGATCTTATTCAAGCAGGCATGGTTGGTTTGCTTGAAGCACAACAAAACTATGACCCCTCAAAAGGGGCGAGTTTTGAAACGTATGCGGGAATTCGTATTCGTGGTGCGATGCTTGATGACATGCGTAAAGGCGATTGGGTTCCGAGATCGGTACATAAAAATAATCGTCAGATCAGCGAAGTCATCTCGCAACTGGAAGGTGAGTTAGGCCGAGATCCTAACGATAAAGAAATTGCGAAACGCCTGGGCATGAGCCTAGACCAATACTATCAGGCTCAAAATGACATCAACGCAGGGCGTTTGATTGGCATCGAAGACTTGGGTGTTTCAGAAGATGCTTTCATGACTGAAAGCAATCGCAACGAAAATCTTCCCTTTGAGGAGGTTGCTGAAGATAGCTTTAAGGTTCAATTGGCCAATGCTATCCGAGGACTTCCTGAAAGAGAGGCTTTGGTTCTCTCTCTCTATTACGATGAGGAACTTAACCTCAAAGAGATAGGGGCCATTATCGGGGTCAGCGAATCCCGAGTTTGCCAGATACAAAATCAGGCAATGCAGCGGTTACGGACCAAGCTATCTGCTTGGTCAAAGTAAGTTTCTAAAATTATAAGGGACCTCACCGGAGGCAACTTTGGACACAAACATGAAAATCCTCATTGTTGATGACTTTTCAACAATGCGACGTATCGTTAAAAACCTCCTTCGTGATCTGGGTTTCAACAACACTGTTGAAGCAGATGACGGCCTAACAGCACTGCCAATCTTGAAGAAAGGCGGTATTGATTTCGTCGTTACTGACTGGAACATGCCAGGCATGCAAGGTATTGATCTGCTTAAGACAATTCGCGCAGATGATGAACTGAAGCACTTACCTGTGCTGATGATCACCGCTGAAGCAAAGCGTGAGCAGATCGTTGAAGCTGCGCAAGCGGGTGTAAATGGCTACATCGTGAAACCATTTACCGCTGCGACGCTGAAAGAAAAACTGGATAAGATTTTCGAACGCATGTGATTTACTTCTTCGCGCAGTGAAGGACTATTAGAACGATGATAACACTCGACCAAGCTAAAGAATTGGTCAGTTTGCTCGAAGAAGGGAATCAGGATAGCGCGGATGAACTGCTGGTTAAGATCACCAGTGATTCGCGCAATCCACTCTTCAATGAAGTAGGAAAACTGACCCGGCAACTGCACGATTCACTCGCTAATTTCCGTTTGGATCCTCGTGTCAGTGATTTGGCGACAAGCGAAATCCCAGACGCGAAAGATCGCTTGAATTTTGTGATGGAAAAAACTGAGCTCGCTGCAAACCGAACGATGGATGCAGTTGAAGCGACGTTGCCAATCGCAGATAACCTTCAAGAGTGCCTAGCTCAAGTTCGTCCGCAATGGAACAGCTTGATGGGAGGCAAGATCGACATTGAAAGCTTCAAACAACTTTGTCATCTGATCGATGAATTATTGACGCAAGTCGAAGGTGATACCACCAAGCTGCAAGGACAATTAACGGAAATTTTGATGGCTCAAGATTTCCAAGATCTCACCGGTCAAGTAATCCGACGAGTTATCGAATTAGTCCAAGAAGTTGAAAAACAGCTGGTAGAAATCCTCACAGCGTTCGGTTTGGATGAAGACCAACAACAAGAAACAGAACAACTAACTGGTATCGAGGCCGAAGGTCCTGTCGTCAATGAACAGCAGCGTCAAGAAAAAGAAGTGATGCAAAGTCAGGATGATGTGGACGATTTGCTTTCCAGCCTTGGTTTTTAGGGGTGAGTTATGAGCTTTGAAATGGATGAAGAAATCCTGCAGGACTTTTTGATCGAAGCAGGTGAAATTCTGGAGTTGTTGTCTGAGCAATTGGTTGATCTGGAGAAAACGCCAGAAGACCGCGATCTGCTCAACGCGATTTTCCGTGGATTCCACACGGTTAAAGGTGGTGCGGGCTTTTTATCACTCTCTGAGTTAGTTGATACGTGCCATGGTGCGGAAAACGTTTTCGATAACCTGCGTAATGGTGGTCGTGAGCTAACACCTGAGGTGATGGATACCATCCTTCAAGCACTAGACACCGTTAATGAACAGTTTGCTTGTGTGCAAGAGCGTGAACCCTCGCCAGCAGCAGACCCCGCTTTATTGGAAGCACTGCACAAGTACAGTGGTCCAGCGACTGCTGACGAAGCGGTTGAAGCGGCGGCTCCTGAACCCGAACCCGAACCTGAGCCAGAACCAGAGCCTGAGGTTGTTCCAGAGCCTCCTGCGGCAGATGGTGGTGAAGCCATTGCTGGGGATTCGGTTGATGAAATTACCGATGACGAATTTGATCGCCTCTTGGATCAACTTCATGGCTCAGGTAATGGTCCAGCAGCATCGAATACGGCATCAGCGTCGGGGGCTGCACCTGCTTCTGACAGTGGCGATATCACCGATGATGAGTTTGAGAAGTTACTGGATGATTTACATGGTTCCGGCAAAGGACCCGCAGTAAACTCGGGTTCAGCAACGCCTCCACCGCAAAATGCGTCTGTGGAAAGTCCAGCCAGTGATGAAATCACTGACGACGAATTCGAAAAATTGCTGGATGAACTTCATGGTAAAGGCAAAAGCCCAATAAATCATGACGCTCCGACGCCAGCACCAGCAGCACCAAAGGCGGAGCCTGCGCCAGCACCTAAACCTGCTGCGGCTCCCGCACCTAAAGCGGAAGCTCCGGCGGCGAAACCGCCAGCCCCAGTCGCAAAACCGCCAGCAAAAGCTGAAGAGAAGAAAACCCCTGCACCTCAAGCAGAACAAACGGTTCGTGTAAACACGTCCACGCTCGACACTATCATGAACATGGTGGGTGAGTTGGTACTGGTACGTAACCGTCTAGTGAGTTTGGGGGCAAACAGCGACGACGAGAACATGGCAAAAGCCGTGACAAATCTCGACGTGGTAACGGCTGACCTTCAAGGTGCGGTCATGCAAACGCGCATGCAGCCAATCAAAAAAGTATTTGGCCGCTTCCCGCGCGTTGTACGTGATTTGGCGCGTAGCTTGAACAAAGACATCGTGCTGGAAATGCGCGGTGAAGAAACCGACTTGGATAAAAACCTGGTTGAGGCATTGGCCGACCCAATGGTTCACTTGGTGCGTAACTCGGTTGACCACGGTATTGAAATGCCGGACAAACGTGAGAGCAACGGTAAACCACGTACAGGTACGGTGACCTTGGCTGCCTCTCAAGAAGGTGACCATATCCTGCTGACCATCGAAGACGACGGTGGCGGTATGGATGCAGAAAAACTCCGTGGCATTGCGGTTGACCGTGGCGTGATGGATGCAGACGCTGCAGCGCGCTTAACGGATACCGAAGCATTTAACCTGATTTTTGCACCGGGTTTTTCTACCAAAACCGAGATTTCAGACATCTCAGGGCGTGGCGTAGGGATGGACGTTGTTAAGACTGCGATCACGCAACTTAACGGCACGATCTCCATCGACTCAGAGCTAGGTCGCGGTACCATTATCTCAATCAAGGTACCATTAACACTCGCGATCTTGCCGACGCTGATGGTGGGTGTAGGCAATAATCCGTTTGCATTCCCATTGTCTAACGTCAATGAAATTATCAGCCTCGACTTGTCAAAAACCAACACGGTTGATGGACAGCTCACCTTGATTGTTCGCGACAAGGCAATTCCACTGTTCTATATGCAAGATTGGCTATGTCCTGGTCGTGGGACGGCGAACAGAGAAAGTGGACATGTGGTGATCGTTCAAATGGGTCACCAGCCTGTAGCGTTTGTCGTTGATTCGTTGATTGGTCAGGAAGAAGTGGTAATTAAGCCTCTGGATGAACTGTTGCAGGGTACGCCTGGGATGGCGGGTGCGACAATCACCAGTGATGGACACATCGCGTTGATACTTGATGTGCCAAACTTGCTGAAACGTTATGCAGGTCGATAATTAAAAAGGAATAACATGGCAGTGAAAGTTTTGGTGGTGGACGATTCCAGTTTTTTCCGCCGCCGCGTTAGTGAAATTATTAACGGGGACCCGCGCCTTCAAGTCGTTGACTGTGCAGTCAACGGCAAAGAGGCGGTTGAAAAGGCAGCTACGCTTAAGCCAGACGTTATTACGATGGACATTGAAATGCCGGTGATGGATGGTATTACTGCGGTTCGTGAGATCATGCAGTCAAATCCCACCCCAATTTTGATGTTCTCTTCGTTGACCCATGACGGCGCAAAAGCCACGCTTGACGCCTTGGATGCGGGGGCTCTCGACTTCCTGCCAAAGAAATTTGAGGATATCGCTCGCAACAGAGATGAAGCTGTTTCTTTGCTTCAGCAACGCGTGAATGAAATTGCGCGTAAGCGAGCGTTTATGCGTCGACCTGCTGTTGCGCCTGCTCCGACAAGCGCAACCGTTTCTTCGACAGCTCAACGTACGCCAGTGAGAGCATTAGCAGGTGGTGCTGCGACGGCGACCGCGCCAGCTCCGGTCTCTCGTGCACCGTCTCCAGCCTCTCGATTTAAAGCCAGCGGAAAGCGTTACCAATTGGTCGCGATTGGCACATCAACGGGTGGGCCAGTGGCTCTCCAAAAAGTGCTGTGTGCGTTACCTGCCAATTTCCCGTTACCTATTTTGCTGATCCAACATATGCCTTCGACGTTTACTGCGGCTTTTGCACAGCGTTTAAATGGTCTTTGCAAAATCTCTGTCAAAGAAGCGGAAGACGGAGAGCCATTAAAAGCAGGTACTGCGTATTTGGCTCCTGGTGGAATGCAGATGATGATTGATGGACGCGCAGGGGCGACCCGTGTGAAAATCATTGATGGTGGCGATCGTATGAATTACAAGCCATGTGTTGATGTGACTTTTGGTTCTGCTGCCAATATTTATGGCGACAAAGTGTTGTCAATGGTACTTACTGGAATGGGTGCTGATGGTCGCGATGGCGCGAGGCTGCTAAAGCAACATGGCTCCACGGTATGGGCGCAAGATGAAGAAAGCTGCGTCGTATACGGTATGCCTCAAGCTGTGGCTAAAGCGGGTATTTCCACCGAAGACCTTCCACTTGACCGCATCTCTGAGCGCATTCTTGTAGAGCTCAATCTGGTATAAGGAGCGGCTGTGATAGTCTGGAGCATTGCAAACCAGAAAGGGGGAGTAGGTAAAACAACAACTACCATCACCCTTGCTGGGCTTCTCAGTGAAAAGAATAAGCGTGTTTTATTGATCGACACCGATCCCCATGCATCGCTGACAACCTATCTGAATTACGATTCGGACAAGCTGTCACACTCTCTATTTGATCTATTTCAGCTTCAGACCATCAACCGAGATACGGTTAAGCCTCTCATTCTCAAAACCGAATATAAAAATTTGGATCTGCTGCCTTCTCACATGTCGTTGGCAACCTTGGACCGTGCGATGGGAAACCGCGGTGGTATGGGGTTGATGTTGAAAAAAACGTTGGCATGTCTAGAAGGTGAATATGACTACGCTTTGATTGATTGTCCGCCAATTCTCGGCGTAATGATGGTCAATGCCTTAGCGGCAAGTAACCGTATTCTGATACCTGTTCAAACTGAATTTCTCGCAATGAAGGGACTGGAGCGCATGGTGCGCACACTGCAAATCATGCAGAAATCCAGAAGTTCAGCCTTCAAGGTTTGCATTATTCCAACCATGTATGACAAGCGGACCCGTGCTTCTCTTGAAACATTACAAGAGCTTAAAGTGCGTTATCCCGATCAGGTTTGGACATCTGCAGTACCAATTGATACTAAATTTCGTGATGCGAGCTTAAAGCATATGCCGCCATCGTATTACGCAAAAAATTGTCGTGGCGTCTTTGCATACAAAACGCTGCTCTCTTATCTGGAGCGACTAGAACAGGATGAAAGATAGCCGTGCCTTATCCAGTGTTCAGGCACTGGATGATTACTTTGATGCGCTGTTGGATGAAGATGATCAGCCACAGTTAGCAGACACGGATGCTGAACCAATATTAACGGATGCGGCAATCGAAGCCGTGCCAAAGTTACAAGCAGTAACCAGTGAGCCCGCAGATAAATTTAATGGGGCAATACTGACAAAAGAACAGCGCGATCTATCCTCGGTTGAGAAATTGCTTAGTCAGTTACAACTTGATGAGGATATGGAAGTTGAAGTGGTGGAAACCACAGAGACAGACATTGAGTTGCTTACAGATACTGATGTCTCTATTGATGTTCAAACAGAACAACAAACGCATGTTGAAACAGCACTGGAACAGGATGTCGACGTCGTCACCGACGTTTTAGATGCTGTCGAGACTGAACTTGCGGTAGAAACAGAAGAGAGGATTAGTGAGCCTCATGTTGTCGAGGCGGTCGCAACCGAAACAGTTGAAGCTGAGGCGATCTCCGTAGAGGAAGCCGTATCAGTAGAAGAAGAAAACATTGTCGATGAGGCAATAGAGATTGACACCGATGCTGAGGTGGAAACTGAGGCAGAGGTCGAAGAAGAAACTGCATATGCATGGAAAAACATCGTGCCGGAGCACGGGTTTCAAGTGTTGTTCTTCGAATCTTTTGGTGTGACCTACGCCGTGCCGCTAGCGGAATTAGGCGGAATTCATCGGTTAGAAGAGTGTAATCATTTGATTGGTCGCCCAGACTGGTACTTAGGGTTACAGACCGAACGTGATCAGCAACTTGATATTGTTGATACCGCTAAATGGGTGATGCCAGAAAAAATAACAGATAACAGCCATCGCGACGGCTATAGTTATATTGTGCTCTTGGGTGACAGTAAATGGGGCTTGGCTTGCAATGCCTTACTAGGGACGGAATCACTCAATGGCGAACAAGTGCGATGGCGTGAGCAAGCAGGTAAGAGACCTTGGCTAGCTGGATTGGTGAAACAGAAAATGTGTGCACTTATCCATGTCGAAGCTCTTATTACCATGCTTAATCAAGGTATTGATGCCAATGCGTTGGCGTAGCACAGCACGTAAAGAGGAAAATAAATGTCTCAGGTAGCTGAAGTCCAAAAAGAAAACGTGAATGACGAGGTCCTGCAGTGGGTGACCTTCCAGCTGGAAGACGAAACCTATGGCATTAATGTCATGCAGGTGCGAGAAGTATTGCGCTATACAGAGATCGCCCCTGTACCAGGTGCGCCGGATTATGTCCTAGGCATCATTAACCTGCGTGGTAATGTTGTCACGGTCATTGATACGCGCTCTCGTTTCGGTCTTATGCAAGGCGAAGTCACGGATAACACCCGTGTAATCGTTATTGAAGCTGAATCTCAGGTTATCGGCATCATGGTAGATAGCGTTGCTGAAGTGGTGTATCTCAAAACATCAGAGATCGACACTACTCCAAGCGTAGGTACCGACGAAAGTGCGAAGTTTATTCAAGGTGTAAGCAACCGCAACGGTAATCTGTTGATTCTGGTTGATTTGAATAAACTACTCTCTGACGAAGAGTGGTCTGACATGGCCATGCTGTAATGCTTGAGAGCGTGTTGTATTGGTTGCCGCTAGGGGTCAGTTTGATCGTTGCGGCAATTGCCCTTGTGTTGTGGCGACGCGGAAAAAAAGCACTGGCGCAACTTGAAGCTAAATTTCAGGCGATGGAGTTGTTGTTGAAAAATGCTCGACAACAGCATGAAAGCCTCAGTAAACAATTTAACGAGTTGCGTGCGGGCTCTATTGGCATGAGCCAAAAACTTGCGGAGCTTTCCCATCGATTCGATGATTTGTTGGAAAAGCAAAACGAGTTAGAAATGCACGATCAAGACGGCAAGCTCTATTCCCGAGCCAGTAAAATGGTGGAATTAGGGGCAGATATCAACGAGCTTATGGAAGAATGCGATCTTCCAAAAGCCGAGGCAGAGCTGCTACTGAGTATCAGAAAGCAGCGAATGATGCGTTGATAATGGTACATGGCGATTATACCGTATGATTGACACAAGACCCCTCCCAACCAGGAGGGGTTTTTCCTTCTAGATACCAAGCAAACGCGATGAGTTCTGCGATGACGAGATAGAGTGCTTCGGGAATTTCATCACCCACCTCCAATGCTGATAGCCATTGCATCAGTGTTTCATCACTGTGTATAAGCCCTCCTTGATTTGCCATTTCATTGATGAGCTTTTCGGCAAGCTCGTTATATCCTTTGGCAGACACATGGGGTGCGTTTACGCCGTCATATTTTAGCGCAACAGCACTTTTGACTTTCTTCATACCTGAATATTTAACCCCATAGTGATGGTTGGCTGATCGGCTGGCTCAAGCGAAGCAACATCGCACGAGTTGACGCTTATGCTGTGTTTGGCCAATTGGCGTTCTAAAACGGGCATCGTACTCTCTAGTTGCTTTTTCAAGCTCTCTGAATCTGTGGTAAAGCTCAAATCTAATGTTTGTCCTTCCAATTCGGCGGCGGCAGAAAGGTGGCGATTGTTAGAGAGCGTTAAATTTACGCTGACACACCAACGAGATTTTTTCCGGGTACTCGCGGTCTTTTTCCGAACGGATACGTCGACTTTTGATTGCTCAGGTTGTCCGAAGCAAAAAATCCAATGATGCTCACCGGGTTTAGTGGATGCGTCTTGTAAGCGTTGCTCCGCCAGAAGTTGAATCGCCGCTTTGAGTGATGCGCTTTCATCTGAATCTGCGTGTTGTCTTAGCCATTTTAGCCCCTCTATAAGGGCGTTGTCCGGTTGTCGCTCTGCCAGCCATTTTACGGCGATTTGCGGATTTTGTGGCACAACAAGTTTGCTGAGCAAAGCGAGTAGCGGAGCATCTTTACCCTGTTGGTTTGCTACCCGATAAAGCGACGGAAACAGGTTGATAAGTTGGAGTAGTTGGGAAAGCTGAGAAATTTGTTTGCCTGCAGGGGAACTGTTTGTTGATTCTGCCTGTCCGAGCTTGACGATCTCTTTTATGGCACTGCTCTGAAGGAGAGATAAGGTTAATGCATTGATGTTGCCACTGTTATCTATTTTCATATTTACTCACAATTATTAACGGTCTTAGGTAACAGCTAGGTCTCTCGGCTAACAGTACAAGGTGCCTCTATGTTATTATCGGGCGATATTTTCATTACTTTATCTGGAATTCAGATTTCTCATGCTAGAAGTGCGTCAACTCAGTAGTATTCGTGATGAGCGTGTGCTGTTTGAAGACCTCAATTTTACGATTTCAACGGGTGAACTCGTCCAAATTGAAGGCCCGAATGGGGCAGGGAAAACAACGCTTTTGCGTATCATTGCAGGGTTGGGGTTAGCGGAATCTGGCGATGTAATGTGGAATGGAATGAAGGTGAATCGTGCGCGGGAAGACTTTTATAGTGATTTACTATTTTTAGGTCATAGCACAGGCGTGAAGCGCGAGCTTACAGCGTATGAAAATCTTGCTTTCTACCAAAAAATGCATGGAACGCCCGACGAAGACAAATTGTGGGATGCGTTAGCGCGTGTGGGGCTAGCTGGGCGAGAAGATGTTCCAGCCGCGCAATTGTCAGCGGGGCAAAACCGACGCGTTGCATTAGCAAGACTATGGATCAGTAACGCCAAACTGTGGGTATTGGATGAACCCTTAACGGCGATTGATAAACAGGGCGTGAAAGTATTGGAAAACTTGTTCCAGCAACATGTAGACAACGGTGGCATGGTGTTGTTTACCACCCACCAAGATATGTTTGTCGACAATGCGAGCCTCCGTCGCATTAAGTTGGGGGCATGATGGGCACCGCAGTTTTCTCTATGATTCAACGCGAACTGCTTATCGCGTTTCGTCGACAATCAGACATGATGAATCCACTGTGGTTTTTCATTATTGTCATCACCCTGTTTCCGTTGGGCGTAGGCCCAGGACCCAATTTGCTGGCGGAAATTGCACCTGGAATCATCTGGGTTGCGGCGCTTCTCGCTGCGGTCGTTTCGTTAGAGCGTTTATTTAGGGATGACTTTGCGGATGGGTCTTTGGAGCAAATGCTTCTTATGCCTGAGCCATTGCCAGTGTTGGCGTTTGCAAAAATCGTCGCCCATTGGCTGTTAACGGGACTGCCGCTATTGATCATTAGTCCGTTGTTGGCTGTATTACTCTCATTGGATTGGGAGACTTACAAAGCGGTTGTTTTGACCTTGTTGTTGGGAACGCCAACGTTAAGTTTTCTGGGTTCGATTGGTGTGGCATTGACGGTAGGTTTGAGAAAGGGCGGCGTATTACTGAGCCTTCTGGTGTTACCGTTATTTATTCCGGTTTTGATCTTCGCAACGTCTGCGATAGACATGGCCGCAAGTGGATTTGCGATCAATGGGCAGTTAGCGATTCTTGGCGCGCTGCTGGTTGGGTCAGCAACGTTGTCTCCTTTTGCTGTATCGGCAGCATTAAGAGTCAGCGTTCAATAATTTTAATATTAACTGAGAGCGATATTTGCGATGTGGAAGTGGCTTCATCCTTATGCTAAGCCTGAGGCAACCTATCAGCTGTGTAATAAACTGCTGCCTTGGTTCGCGATACTGGCATTGGCGTCTTTAATCACAGGGACGGTTTGGGGGCTAGCGTTTGCACCTTCTGATTACCAGCAAGGAGACAGCTTTAGAATTATTTACATCCACGTTCCAGCCGCTATTTGGTCTATGGGTGCCTATATGTCGATGGCTATCGCGGCATTCATTGGTTTAGTTTGGCAGATAAAAACGTCTGATTGGGCCGCTGCGGCGATGGCGCCAGTTGGTGCGGTGTTTACCTTTATTGCGTTAGTGACGGGGGCGATATGGGGAAAACCAATGTGGGGTGCTTGGTGGGTATGGGATGCGCGTCTAACGTCAGAACTCATTTTATTGTTCCTGTATCTTGGCGTAATCGCGCTCTATAACGCGTTTGATGATGAGCGCACGGCAGGCCGAGCCGCCGGTATTCTTGCACTTGTGGGTGTGATTAACCTACCTATTATTCACTTCTCTGTGGAGTGGTGGAACACACTGCACCAAGGCGCAACAATCACGAAATTTGCCAAGCCTTCGATTGCGAATGACATGCTCTGGCCCCTGCTTTTGAATATTTTAGGCTTTGCGCTGTTCTTTGGTGCACTGACCCTGATGGGGTTAAAAAACAAAATTTTGCAACGTGAAGCACATCGTCCTTGGGTACGTGAATTAGTGGAGCGAGCGTAAACATGCATTTTTCTTCTTTTTCTGAATTTTTGGCGATGGGTGGCTACAGCTCTTACGTGTGGGGAGCATTTGGTATTACGTTAATCGCTATGCTTTGGTTAGTGGTATCTGCGTACGTGACGCGCCGAAAACTCTTCCAAGAAATTAAAAACAAAATCGCCCGAGAGCAGCGAATAAAGAACGCTGAGAATATGGAGAACACGCTATGAATCCAAGACGCAAGAAACGACTGGGGCTTGCGATAGCCCTGTTGTTTGGTGTAGGCGCCACGATTGGTTTGGTGTTGTATGCGCTAAACCAAAACATGGATTTATTCTACACGCCCACTGAACTGGTGAATGGCAAACCTGACGGTTCTAAGCCTGAAGTCGGTCAGCGCCTGAGAATTGGCGGTATGGTTGTCGCAGATTCCGTTCGACGTGATCCAGAATCGTTAAAAGTGACGTTTAAAGTCGCAGATATCGGCCCGCAAGTAACCGTGGAATTTGATGGCATCCTTCCTGATCTGTTCCGTGAAGGGCAAGGAATCGTTGCTCAGGGTGAGTTGATTGATGCAACCACTGTGCGCGCACATGAAGTATTGGCAAAGCATGATGAAGAATACATGCCACCTGAAATTGCGGAAGCAATGAATAAGAGCCACACGCCACTTGAATACACTGAGCAGCAAAAACAGGGTAATTACTAATGATTGCTGAATTGGGGCATTTTGCTCTCATAATCTCTCTTGGCTTTTCCGTGTTATTGAGCATCTACCCGTTGTGGGGTGCTCAAATCGGAAACCAAGCCATGATGCGCTCTGCGCGTCCGCTTTCCATCGGCATGTTCATGATGCTGTTGCTGTCTTTCATTGCACTGAGCTGGGCGTTCTATGCCAATGATTTCACTGTTTCCTATGTTGCGAGCAACTCCAACAGTGTTTTGCCTTGGTACTACCGTTTAACAGCGGTTTGGGGTGCGCACGAAGGGTCACTATTGCTTTGGGTGTTGATCCAAGCAGGTTGGACCGTGGCGGTTGCCGTTTTCAGTCGAGGTATGCCGCTAGAATCGGTTGCACGTGTGCTGGCAGTGATGGGGATGATTGGTGTTGGCTTCTTGCTGTTTATCATTCTGACGTCAAACCCATTCGAGCGCACACTGCCTTACTTCCCGGTTGATGGTCGCGACCTCAATCCGCTGCTTCAAGATCCAGGTCTGATAGTTCACCCACCCATGCTTTACATGGGTTATGTGGGCTTCTCTGTGGCATTTGCCTTTGCGATTGCGTCTCTAATGGCAGGCCGTTTGGATACCGCGTGGGCACGCTGGTCGCGTCCTTGGACAATTGCAGCATGGGTATTCCTGACGCTAGGTATTGCACTGGGTTCGTGGTGGGCATACTACGAACTTGGCTGGGGCGGCTGGTGGTTCTGGGATCCAGTTGAAAACGCGTCTTTCATGCCTTGGTTGGCAGGTACTGCATTAATGCACTCGCTAGCGGTGACTGAAAAGCGCGGTACGTTTAAAGCGTGGACAGTGTTGCTGGCCATTTCTGCGTTCTCTCTGAGCTTGCTGGGTACATTCCTTGTGCGCTCAGGTGTGCTGGTGTCTGTGCATGCGTTTGCATCAGACCCAACCCGCGGGTTATTCATCCTTGCATTCTTGGTTGCCGTGATCGGTGGCTCTTTGTTGTTGTATGCGCTTCGCGCTTCTGAAGTGCGAGTTCGCGGCAATTTCGAACTGGTTTCACGAGAAAATGCGTTGCTAGCAAATAACATTCTGTTGGTAGCAGCATTGGTGGTTGTGCTTTTGGGTACACTGTTGCCACTGGTCCATAAGCAATTGGGCTTGGGCTCGGTATCCATCGGTGAGCCGTTCTTCAACCTGTTATTTACGTGGTTAGCGGTACCGTTTGTGTTCCTGCTAGGCATTGGGCCATTGGTCCGCTGGAAACGCGACAATCTCGGTAAGGTGAAAAAGGAGCTGCTGGTAAGTGGCATCGTTTCTGTCTTGCTGGGTATCGCGGTGGTTTGGATTTTTGCAGACAAATTTATGCCTCTGGCCGCGCTGGGTGCTGTGATGGGCTTGTGGGTCATCATTACACAATCTATCGAAGTGTATCAGCGTGCAACGCACCGCCATGATTTCGTCACTGGCTTGGGCAAGCTTGGTCGTAGCCATTGGGCCATGGTATTAGGCCACATTGGTCTTGCGGTGACCGTACTGGGTATTGCCATGGTGCAGAATTACGATATTGAGCGTGATGTCAAAATGGCACCGGGCGATCGTATTGTCATGCAAGGTTACGAGTTCCACTTCGCAGGCCTGCGTGATAAAGACGGTCCTAACTACGATGGTTACATCGCAGACTTCGATATCTACAAAAACAGTAAGCGCGTGAATACGCTTCATGCCGAAAAACGTTTTTATAATGTTCAACGTTCAATGATGACGGAAGCGGCGATTGATCGTGGCATTACCCGTGACCTATACGTGGCAATGGGTGAACGTTTGCCTGATGGCTCTTGGGCTGTGCGTATTTACTACAAACCGTTCGTTCGTTGGATCTGGTTTGGTGCCGTGTTGATGTCTGTAGGTGGTTTGTTTGCGATGTCTGATAAGCGTTACCGCTTCCGTCAAAAATCGAAATCGGCAGTATCCGCCGAACCTGTGAAGGAGGCTTAAAGGTGAAGAGACCTTTACTCTTCGTGCCGCTGGTACTGTTTATGGTGCTGGTTGCCGTTTTCTTTGTGCAGTTAGGTAAAAATGCGGAAGGCGAGGACCCAACAAAGTTGGAGTCCGTGTTAGTTGGTAAGCAAGTGCCAGAGTTTCGTCTCGAAGACTTAACTGAAGCCGGTAAGCTTTATGATCAAAGCATTTTCCGTGGCCAGCCTTTGTTGCTCAATGTTTGGGCAACATGGTGTCCAACGTGTTACGCCGAGCATACTTATTTGAATGAGCTAGCAGCCAATGGTGTGAAAATTATTGGCCTTAACTACAAAGACGACCGCGTAAAAGCGATTGGCTGGTTGAACAACCTGGGTAACCCATACCTGATCAGTTTGTTTGACGGTAATGGCATGCTGGGCTTGGATCTCGGTGTTTACGGGGCACCAGAAACGTTTCTTATCGATGCTGATGGTGTGATCCGTTATCGCCATGCTGGCGATGTAAACGAGCGTAATTGGAATGACACCTTGCGCCCGATTTATGAGCAAATGATGGCAGAGGCGAAACAAGGATGATGAAACGATTCTATTTGGCTGCGCTTTTAGCTCTGATGGCAGCATTTACAGCAACAGCTGCTATCGAGGTCTATGAATTTGACACTCCGGCTCAGGAAGAGGCATTCAATAAACTCGGTAAAGAGCTCCGTTGTCCTAAGTGTCAGAACAACAACATTGCAGACTCCAATGCAGGGCTCGCTCAAGACCTTCGTTTAAAAGTCTATGACATGCTCAAGGACGGTAAGAGCGAAGACGAGATTGTTGATTACATGATTGCCCGCTACGGCAACTTTGTCACTTACGATCCGCCGTTGTCAGCGTCCACGCTCATCCTTTGGGTAGGACCTTTGCTGTTTGTCGTGATTGGCTTCACTGTGTTGGTCGTACGTAGCCGTAATCCAAAAGCTGCGGAAGAAAGAGCGGCACTAGACAGCGAAGAACAAGCGCGTCTTTCAGCGTTGCTGGGTGATGATAATACTGACGACAAAAACAAGGACAACAACGGATGAGTGAAATGTGGTTCTGGCTGATTACAGCCTTAATGGTACTCGTATCAGTTGCTGTGTTTGTTATGCCGATCCTTCGAGGAAAAGCGCAGGACGAAGCGGCAAGTCGTGATGAGCTAAACAAAGCATTCTTTAAAGACCGTATGGCTGAACTGAATGAAGAAGCAGAAGAAGGCCTTGTTGATAATCAAAAAGAGCTGGCGGTAGAGCTTCAACAATCATTGCTTGATGACATTCCTGACAATGCTAATGCAGTATCCAACAACAAGGTATCTCCTGTGGTGTTGGTTCCGGGTGTATTAGTGCTTGTCTTTTTAAGCTACGGCCTCTATAGCATCATGGGCAACCAGCACAACGTGACAGAATGGCAGGACGTTGCATCTCGTTTGCCTGAGCTGTCGTCGCGACTGATGTCTGATAGCGAAGAGCCAATGACAGACAAGGAAATGAGTGATTTGACCTTGTCGCTGCGCACCAAGCTTCATGATACACCTGATGATGCAATGGGATGGTTGTTGTTAGGCCGCATTGGCCTGGCTAATCGCGATGTGCAAACCGCTGAAGGTGCGATGGCGAGAGCGTACGAACTTTCCCCTGGTGATACAGACATCAAGCTGGGTTATGCGCAAACATTGATGCTTAGTGGTGATGAAGCGAACGTCGCAAATGCCCGTAACCTTTTGCGAGAAGTCATCCGAGAAGACCACGCAAACCTTCAAGCTTTCTCTTTGTTAGCATTTGAAGCCTTTGAACGTGGTGCTTATGAGGAAGCAATAGCGGCATGGTCAACCATGAAGCAGCTGCTGCCAGCCAACGATCCTCGTGTCAATATGCTTGATCGCAGCATAGAACGCGCACAGGCGCATGTTGGTGCTGTTCCAGGTCAATCGGTGTCGGTCAATATTCAGCTAGAAGACGGCGTTAAATTACCAGAGCAGGGTGTATTGATTGTTTCAGTGCATTCGGCAGATGGCGCACCTATGCCCGTTGCAGCGAAGCGTCTTCCTTTGAGTCGCTTCCCACTTGACGTTGAACTGACTGACGTAGACAGCATGATCCCAGAGCGTCTTCTGTCTTCTCTACCAGAAGTTATTGTGAAAGCGCGTATCGATAACGACGGTAACGTAATGACTAAAGATGGCGACTGGTTTGGTGAAACCTCACCATTCAAGATGGGCGGTGAGTCTCAGATCGTGATTAACCAAAAGTATTAGTTGTTTTATACTTTAAGAAAATGGATAAGGCTGGAGTATTCCAGCCTTCTTTTTAGTTAGGAACGAATACTTGTATGTGGAAAGAGCTAGTCATCGCAGTTGGACTTGTTGTTGGGCTCAGCGGTTGTGCACAAACGCCTGAAGAATCAGTTGCTGATTCGGAAACGAATGCCAAATTTGACGTCTCGCACCCAGATGACCCCTTTGAAGGGTTCAATCGTGCTATGTGGGCAATTAACTACGACTATCTTGACCCGTATATCGCTCGTCCCGTCTCTCTCGCCTACGTAAATTACGTTCCTAGCTTTGCGCGTACCGGTATCTCTAACTTTATCAGCAACCTTGAAGAGCCAGCCAGTATGGTCAACAGTTTGGTGATGCTGGAAGGTGAAGCCGCGTTGACACACTTTAATCGCTTTTGGATAAACACGGTGTTCGGCATTGCTGGCTTAGTAGATATCGCGTCTGCTGCGGATATTCAGAAGCTGGATGAGAGGCAATTTGGCGATGCGATGGGTTACTACGATATCGGGCAGGGCCCCTATTTTATGATCCCTGTTTACGGGCCACTTACCGTGCGTGAAGGCGTTGGTGATATGGTTGATGACCTTTATCCTCCGTTGTCACTGTTAACCTTGCCACAGTCCATTTTGAAATGGGCATTTGATGGTATGGAAAGCCGCGCGGCACTCGTCCCGCAAGAAGCAATCCTTGAAAATTCACCAGATCCTTACGTGTTTACACGCGATGCTTACCTCCAGAATAAAGCGTTCAGGGCACAGGGTAGCGATGCGGTGATCGAAGATAATCACGATGAGGATGAGTTTGATGATGCCTTACTGGATGAAATAGACGATTACTAGCGACGAATAGAAGCCAAAAAAACGCCACCCCTTAGGGTGGCGTTTTCGATTTTATCTCTATCTAGAAAGTGTTTAGAAGCGGTATGTCGCTTGAACACCTGCCAGCCATACGTTACCGGTTGTTTGACCTTTGAACGGTCCGCCAAACGGCACAGAAGCGTTGTCAGAGTCGATACCCGGGCGAGGTTCTTGAACATTCGCGTCTTTCGCGTGGACGTAAGTGATACCTGTATCTAGCGTCAAGTTTTTAGAGTACTGGTAACCTGCACCAACGCTGAACCATAGGCGATCAGTTTCTGGGATAGTTATTGTACGGTTTGCGTCGCTGACAGCAGAGGTGTCGTATGCTACGCCGGTACGAAACTCTACTTTTTCATTTACTGAGTAGGTTGCACCCACAGCGAAACGGTAGTTATCTTCCCAGTTCTCTTGTTTAACTAACTGTGTTGGTACTTTAAGCGAAGGAATATTGGCTTCCAGTTTTTCGAACGTGCTCCAATCTGTCCAGTTAACGCTCGCGTGAACAGCCAGTTTTTCTGTCAACTGGTGGAAGCTGGCGATTTCAGCTGTTGCTGGAAGTGTTAGTTCCATGCTGCCGCCATAATTCACCATATCAAAAATGTTCTTGTTACCGCTGTATAGGTTAAATGCTAAACCTTTAGCGTGACCCTCTAGGTTCAAATCAACCTCAGAGCGGTAGTTAAAACCAATACGGTTATCTTCGTTGAGCTGCCAAGCTGCACCCGCCTGCCAACCGAAAGCGGTGTCGTCACCTTCCATGTATTTCAGCGTCATGCCATTGGTAAGCTTACCTGAGCTTTTTGCTCCAATGCTACCTTCACCCATAACGAGACGAACACCACCACCTACAGAAAATTGGTCGTTAATGCGGTAGGCGATATTTGGGTTGATTTCCATGGTCATTACAGACGCTTCATTACCAAACTGGGTGCCTTTGAAGCTGTCATCCAGTTTGGTGTGCATGCCGAAGTTAGAACTTAATGCGAGACCGAGGTAAACCTTGTCATTTAGTTGGTGAGACAGGTAGAAATTAGGTACTACAGCTGAATCCGCGAAGTCTTTTGAACTTGTTGCTTCACCCGTAGTAGTAATCACACCGTCAACATCTACATTTGGGTCAACGTAGATCATGCCAGTCGACACTTGTGTGCCAGAAAGGTAAGTCAACATGGCAGGGTTGCGGAATTGTGCAGATGCGTTGTCCGCCATTGCTGCTTCACCCGCATACGCGCGGCCAAGACCCGTTGCTGAGTACTCTGCCAGTTGAAAACCTGCCGCGTTTACAGCTGTAGAAGAAAGAGAGCCTAGGGCTGCCGCGATCGCTAGCGGTAAATATTTGTTCTTGTTCATAGTCATTTAATTGAGTTTTTGGAGCACTATAGGGTACTGAGCAAAAACTCTAAATCAAACGTGATGCATACCATTGGCTTCGTTTAGATATAAATATTGAAAAACCACTAATTTTTGGATGTATACACTGGTCTTGTGTCAATTATTTACACGTGTACGCTGAGTTTCAGCGAACAGGTGTAATTAAATATGCGGAGGTATTGGCTTGTTTGTACGCTGAAAAGTACCAATTTTAAAGGGTGTCTCTGCGTATGAATGGAATTTCAGCGAACAAAAAGGGAGCCGAAGCTCCCTTTTAGATCGAAAACAGACGTTGCGATTAGAAGCTGCGGCTGTACTGAAGACCCATTAGGATTGCATTCGCTTGGGTGGTTGCAGTTACAGATGACAGATCTTTGCCTCCCAACGGATTAGGAGTAGTTTCAGATACTGAAACTTCTTTGCCCATCAAGTAAGTAAAGCCAAAGTCGATAGATGACTTCTGATCTAGATGGTAGGTCAAGCCCGCTGATAGCCACTGACGGTCTGAGTCTGGCACAGAAATCGAGGTGCGTTGATCTTGCGCACTGGTGTCGTACATATAGCCTGCACGCAGTGTCCAGTCATTGTTCAGGTAGTAAGTACCACCGATGCTGTAGTGCCAGCCATCTTGCCAACCGTAGTCTTTGTCGTAATCGCCAGTCAGCACAGAGTCTTGCAGGTTGCTAAAGCTAATTTTATCGAAGGCACCCCAACCGATGTATTGAACGCTGTAGTGAACTGCGAATTTGGTGTCTTGGATTTTGTGGTAACCAGAGAACTCTGCGATGTCTGGTAGTGGCAGCGTGATGGTTTGACCTTTGTCATCTTCTGCTTCGAATTCTGGGCTGTAACGGTAAGAGAAGCCAAAACGGTTGTTTTCGTCCAGTTCGAATACGGTACCTAGGTTGAAACCAACAGCGGTGCCAGTTGCGCCATCAACGTTAAGTAGGTCTTTACCACCGACGATTCCTACCTTGTTGCTAGCAGTACGTTTCATCGTACCTTGGCCATAAATCAGATCTAGGCCAGCACCAAAACTCCATTGGTCATTCAGACGGTATGAACCAGCAATGCCTAGATTGAAACTCATTACATCGGTCAGGCCGCCGAATTCACTCGCAACGTAGCTGTCTGCGAATTCAGTTTTGGTGCCGAAGTTAGAGTAAGCGTTGATACCCACAGCGAATTTATCGTTGATTGGGTGAATAAAGTGCACGTTTGGTGCGATAGAAGTACCACCGACGTCGTCAGTATCAGCCACTGAAGTTTTAGGTGCGCCGAACCACTCACATGCAGTACCACAGTACTCTGCATCTTTAACGTCGATCATGGTGGTGATGCTTTCAAAACCGATTGAGAACGCATTTTCGTCGAACAGTGCCATTGCCGCTGGGTTACGCGCCATAACTGCAGCGTTGTCTGCGATAACCGCATCACCTGCAAATGCACGGCCGATGCCGGTTGCTGATTGGGCATTTAACTGGAAGCCAGCAGCCAGTGCTGACGTAGAGCTCGCTGCAACAGCAATCGCCACTGCTGAACGAATAAACAGACGCTTCTTATTCATAATGTGAATTAATCCGATTGATTTTCTAATATTTATTTATTTTTTAGTGCTTTTCGAAAAGCTGGCCGGATTCTATTGTGAAGGTACTTAATTGGAAATCTGACCAGTTACAAGACACTGTTCTGAAAATGCAACAAGATGCGTCAATTAGGCGTAATTTAAAGGAAAAAAAACAGGGAACGTAAGTTCCCTGTCAAATTGTAATGAAATGTGTCGTGGCGTTAGGCTTTTTGGTTTAAGTGCTTAGTGAGTTCTTTTACCAAAGGCATGATGCTAGAGCCTTCTTTACCTACGACTATCACGCTGCTGTTATTCGCAGGCATCGAAACGGCTTCCATGTTGCCGTCCGTGTATTTCTCCATTGCGGGTGACTGCTGAGGCACAACAAAAACGGTAAAGTCTTCGCCGCTCTCTGATTGCAATACCATATGTACTGCATGACGGTCGTCAAAGCTGCAATGGTTCAAATACGACACTTGGCCGGGTAATGCACCGTTGAAGGTTTCCCCTAGGGGAGACAGTTTCGCATTAACCTGCTGGATAGTGGCACCTTCGAAAATATCCTGAGTAAACCCCTGCTCATCATAATAATGCTGAAGCGCAATCTCTCCGAGGTTTAAGTTTGACGCACCAGTAGGTAGGGTCTGCCAGTTAAATTGTCCAAGCATAATGCCAAAAACAAACGCAACAGAAGCAGCAATGGCCAAATGGAACTTGGGTTTGCGGTTTTCTCTTATGACATCACTGGTTTGTTTAAACAACACTTTATCGACAAGATCATCCGGAACGTCGACGCGAAGAGCCTGATCAATCATGGCATCCAATTGCTCTAATTCTGCTGCGAGCTTTTGATTCGCAGGTGATTCAAGCTTCGCGGCGGAAATAGCTGGGTCTCTGTCTTGAGGATCCGCCAGTAGACGGCGGCGAAATTCAAGCTCGTCCATTTTGCGCTCCCCTTTGAGGTTGAGTTTGATTGTCCATATATTCTTTTAACTGGTTTCGAGCACGGAACAGCCTAGTCATTACAGTGTTCTTGTTTAAATCAAGGATCTCTGCAATTTCTTCGCCGCTAAAACCAGCCAATACCTGAAGTACTAGCGGTTCTCGATACTCTGGTGCTAGACGCATGATCTGCTTGTGAAGCCATTGCTGTTCAACCGAGGCTTCTTCACTTTGCTGACTATTGTCTGCTACCTGGTGGTCATCAATATCTACCAACTCGAGTTGTTTACGTTCGAATCGGCGCGCATTTTCTCGGCGAAGTATGGTGATCAGCCATGCTTTCGCGGCATTGTCATCTTGAAGGCTATCAAGCGAACGCCAAGCACGAAGACAAGTCTCCTGCACTAAATCTTCTGCCACGTGCTGATCTTTCGTCAACCAATAGGCATATCGATATAGGTCTCTGTGCCAAGCTCTCACGAGCGCTTCGTATCGTCTTTGCTTTTCCATATCCTTAGAGACCTGGGAAGCAGACGTTTTCTTTCCAAAAAAATTTAAAACCATTCCGCTCTTCCTGAAAGTCTGGTTTTTGCGATGCTAAGTGCACGTTCATCATCCGACATCGCACATGATAATGAATCGTAACGCTTATCTGTGTGAATAAGTCAGCATTACAATCACATTTCTATTAATGAGACTTGTTGATAAAAGTAGATATAACGCAACAATATTCATATCAATCTAGTCAAATCTCTGCATATCAGCGCGGTTTATCTCTGATTCTGTCCAGTGTGATGCAGAATCGAACATAAAATTGATCTGCTTCAAAAATGCTTCGCTTTCAATCCGTATAGTATCCAGTGTCATCTGGTGGCGCGCCCACTTAGTTTGTTGGTTTACCAAACTGTTTGAGAGCGACACTGTGTTGAGCAAGATGACAAACTTCCTTTTTGAAGGCTGACTTTACTTTCTCCTCAGGTCTTTTGGCCTGATTTGCAATTGGCTTTATGTTAATTGAATTAAATACGTAATTGCTTTCCACATACGTTACCACACCCATTCGGTGTGGTTTTTTTTTGCTTGTGATCTTGCGCTTACAATTTATTTAAAACGCACGTTTTAATTCGATAACAAATTGGTTACACTTCTCTGGTCTGACCTCTAACATGCAAGGAGCAGCAATGAACTCTCCCCAAAACCTGACTACGCGTCAGGGAGAACGCATCGCCATCGTCGCAGGATTGCGTACACCTTTCGCACGACAATCAACCGCGTACGCAGATGTGCCTGCCGTTGACCTCGGCAAAATGGTCGTAAGCGAAATGCTTAATCGAACGGCTATTGATCCCAAACTGATCGACCAACTTGTATTTGGCCAAGTTGTTCAAATGCCAGAGGCACCAAACATTGCACGTGAAATTGTACTGGGCACAGGTATGAATATTCATACCGATGCCTACAGTGTGAGCAGAGCGTGTGCAACCAGCTTTCAATCTGTCGTGAATGTGACGGAAAGTATCATGGCAGGTGCGGTCGATATTGGTATAGCGGGTGGGGCGGACTCCTCTTCTGTGCTGCCTATTGGCGTGTCCAAAAAAATGGCGGCGACCTTGCTGGCATTGAGTAAAGCCAAGACGCTAAGCAAGCGTTTGAAGCTTTTGTCTAAGTTATCCTTGAAAGATTTGGCACCAGTACCACCAGCGGTTGCAGAGTACTCAACAGGTTTGAGTATGGGGCAGACGGCTGAGCAAATGGCGAAATCTCATCATATCAGTCGTGAAGAGCAAGATGCGTTGGCACATCGCTCGCACACGTTGGCGGCGAAAGCGTGGGCCGACGGCTTTGTCAGAGGGGAGGTGATGACCGCATTCCCCGAACCGTTTAAACAGTGGATTGATAAAGACAACAATGTACGTGAAGACTCTTCGATGGAAACCTACGCGAAACTTCGTCCAGCATTTGATCGTAAACACGGTTCAGTCACCGCGGCGAACAGTACCCCACTGACTGATGGTGCCGCGGCTGTCATGCTCATGAGAGAAGGACGCGCCAAAGAACTAGGACTCGTCCCACTGGGATACATTCGGTCTTATGCATTTGCTGCCATTCAGGTTGAGCAAGACATGCTGATGGGGCCATCATACGCCACACCTCTTGCGTTAGACCGCGCGGGTATTACGCTCAACGATTTGACGCTGATCGACATGCATGAAGCGTTTGCTGCCCAAGCACTCGCTAACGTCAAAATGTTCGGCTCGAAGACATTTGCTCAGCAAAAATTGGGTCGTAGCAGTGCAATTGGTGAGATAGACATGGACAAATTCAATGTCCTTGGCGGCTCGATTGCCTATGGGCATCCATTTGCGGCTACGGGGGCACGCATGATCACCCAGACATTAAATGAGCTTCGCCGTCGTGGTGGTGGTTTGGCATTAAATACGGCATGTGCTGCGGGCGGTCTTGGTGCGGCAATGATTTTGGAGGTGGAGTAATGAACGAGCAAACCAAATCAACGGGGTCTGTTTTTTCGCTTCGCCATGGTGATCATGGCATAGCATGGCTTAGCATCGACGTGCCTGGCGAAAGCATGAATACCCTTCAAGCCAGCTTTGTCGATGAGATCGGCGCCCTCCTGACAGAATTGGAAGGTAACAAAGATATCAAAGGCATGGTGCTGTACTCTGCGAAACCAGATAATTTTGTCGCTGGTGCTGACGTACGAATGCTGGATGCCTGTAAAACAGCAGCAGATGCGCAAGCCATTGCCGAGGCGGGTCAGCAGCTCTTTTCTCGTTTGGAAAAGTTGCCTTTTCATGTCGTCGCGGCAATTCATGGTCCTTGTTTAGGCGGCGGACTAGAACTGGCCTTGGCTTGCCATAGTCGCGTTGCAACGGATGACGATAAAACCCGAATCGGTCTGCCTGAAGTGCAATTAGGGTTATTACCGGGCTCAGGTGGGACGCAGCGCCTCCCGCGTTTGATTGGCGTGGCAGGCTCGTTAGATATGATCCTGACGGGGAAACAACTTCGTGCCAAGAAAGCCAAGAAAATGGGCGTGGTTGACGATGTTGTCCCACAATCTGTTTTGCTAAAAGTGGCTGAAGAGCTCGCAGGTAAGAGCAAGCCAAAACGTAAAAGCTCTTGGCAAGATTGGGCGATGGGTGGCAATGCGCTTGGCCGCAGTGTTGTCTTTGATCAGGCTGCGAAGAAAACTCGCCAGAAAACACGCGGTAACTATCCTGCCACAGAAGCCATTCTTGATGTTATTAAGCATGGTTTGGACAAAGGCGTAGAGAAAGGATTGGCTCTTGAGGCTAAGTGCTTTGGTGAGTTAGTTATGACCCCTGAATCTGCGGCATTGCGGAGCTTGTTCTTTGCGACGACGGCAATGAAAAAAGAAACGGGGGCGGCAGCTGAACCCGCCGTTGTCACTGGCGTTGCGGTATTGGGCGGCGGGCTGATGGGGGCGGGGATTGCCAATGTTTCCGCCACAAAAGCTAACGTGCCAGTGCGTGTTAAAGATGTCAGTAATGACGGTCTTCTTAACGCAATGAACTACAGCTACAAACTATTAGAGAAAAAGCGCAAACGTCGCATTATTTCTAAGGCTGAACTTCAGACGCAAATGGCGCGCATCAGTGGTTCGACTGATTACACCGGTATGGATCGTTGCAATGTTGTCGTTGAGGCTGTGTTCGAAGATCTGTCGTTGAAACACAGCATGGTCGCTGAAGTGGAAGACGCTCTGGCAGATTCAACCATATTCGCCACGAATACGTCGTCGTTGCCTATTCACCAGATAGCTGGGGGTGCAAAACGTCCAGAGAATATCGTGGGCCTGCACTACTTTAGTCCGGTCGATAAAATGCCGCTGGTGGAGGTCATCCCTCACGAAGGCACGTCTGAGCAAACCGTCGCAACGGTGGTTAAGCTTGCTAAGAAGCAAGGAAAAACGCCCATTGTTGTTGCGGATAAAGCGGGTTTTTACGTTAATCGCATTCTTGCGCCCTATATGAATGAAGCCGCTACCACACTGTTGGCTGGCGAATCTGTAGAGCATATCGACAATGCGTTGCTCGATTTTGGTTTCCCCGTGGGGCCAGTCACCTTGTTGGATGAAGTCGGGATCGATATTGGTGCCAAAATTAGCCCAATACTATTAAACGAGCTGGGTGAACGTTTTCGTGCGCCAGACATGTTTGATGTGATGCTCAATGACGGTCGTAAAGGGCGTAAAAGTGGCAAAGGGTTCTTTACGTACAACGGCAAAAAGAAAGAAGTCGACAAGCGCGTCTACGGCTTACTCGGCGTTGAGCTGAAAAGTCAGCTTTCTGGCCATGAACTGGCGATCCGTTGCGTACTAATGATGTTGAATGAAGCGGCGCGCTGTCTTGATGAAGGCGTTGTTAAGTCTGCGCGTGATGGTGATATTGGTGCTGTGTTTGGTATCGGCTTTCCGCCATTCTTAGGTGGTCCATTCCGTTATATGGATCAGATTGGCGTGCATCGCGTCGTGGAATTGCTTGAACAACATGAAGCCAAATATGGCGACAGATTTGCCCCTTGCAGTCGTTTAATAGCGATGGCAGCAGAAGGCAAGGCGTTCTACGAATAGCCTTAGGAATGAAAAAGCCCAGCGATACCGCTGGGCTTTCTAATTTATGGGCTTAGCAAACTCGCGTTTGGCACGGTGATACCAGCTTGGTTAAAGCCAGCACTCCGTTATTCTCTTTCCAGTCGGTTTCGACGAAACTCAGCAACTGAATCAATGTTCTTCGTGCCTTCCAGTGAACATTGATCCGGATGAGCCAAACCACAACTGTGCATCACAAGGCGATCGGAGGTTCGTGGTTTAAGTTGTTCAACAACAAATCTCACCATGTCAGCGCGATCCATTTTTTTGATGGCATCAGCGACTCTTTTACGTTGCTCAAAGTGCGTATCTTTGTTCCCAATACTGATCCAAAGGCGTTGACCACGGGCGCGCAAATTCGCATCTGGTTCTTCAATTTGTGCAATGAGCCCTTGTTTACTGGCTTGCCATTGTGCTTCGTTAAGCTCTAACAACACCAAGAAGAAGGCATTAAGAAAGTCGTCGATGGCTTCCATCAATTTGGATGGGCCAACCTGCGGGGATTGAACGTAGAAAATCAATCCCGGATGACGATTAAGCGGCATGTTTCCAGAGCCAACCATATAGCCAAGTTGTTGCTTGGTCCTGAGCTCGTTAAAGAAAATGGCGGACATCAAATGCTGTGCAAAGGTGTACATGGCCACATCCTGCGGCTCACTGGTATGACTCTGATAGTAAACCAGCACCGCAGAATCTTGTTGATCGCTGTCTAAGTGATAGGAGGCACTGCCCGCATTTTGCAAAAGCACAAGTGGGCGTGTTGACTCTTGGTAGCGTTGATCGTGAACACGAAGTGCCTGCTTAATAGCCCCCGCTAAGGCGCGGGATTGTTCTTGCTGCCAATTACCGTAGACAAACATTTCAACATGTAACTCAGACATCACACGGTGAACAAAGTCTGGAAGTGCAGACACTTGGAGTGGCTCTAACGCCTCGATCAGTTGTTCATACGGAGGATTATTGGGCTGAAGAATGCCAGTCATTGCATTGTACAAGCGGCTGATTGGCTTATTCTGCGTGGCATTTTTCCAGCCTCGCAGAAGTTGTGTTTTGATAATGTCGAAGCGTTCAGGTTTGAAATCGCGTTTCTCAAACTTTTCCAATACCAAGTCGAGGAGTAACGGTAGCTTCTCGTTAAATCCACTTAGCTTAAGGGTAACGCCCCCTTGATGTGCGTATAAGTTGTAACTCAACCCAGCAACTTCTGCGGGATAGGCCGTTTCATTGATGGCTTCAAGTAACATCTCCACGCTGACGCGGGTTTTCACTATGTTCTCGACGGAAGAGACAGCATGAGGACTATCAATCGCGACGTAGATTACCCCTTTCGGGACGCGATATTCATGATCTTGTAAGTGCCACAACCTGAAGCCGGGTAATTCCTCAATCAGTTCTGGTTTTTGTTTTTCTGGTACTTCGAGTGGGGCTGGATCCAATTCGTAACTGATGAACGGGTTTTGCTCTGGCAACGACAAAGCAGGGGAGACATGCAGAGTGCGCCACTTTTCAATCTGCTGGGCACTAAATGGTTTAACACTGTAGGGTGTGTCATACCATTTTGCAGTTTTGTCGAATTTCCCGCCTTTAGCAATTAGCGTCAATCGCAGGTTCTCTGGTGTCAGGTAACCCAGCATTTTTCGTATTAGGCCTTCGTCGAACGACTGCATCATGTAATCGCCATAAAGCACATCATCTGCATCATAATGCTGTAAATTGAGAACGAGATGACTGACCGTATCTAACGGCCTTGATGGTTCTTGATAACGAAATGCCATTTCTTGAACCGCGCGTTTTTCTTCATATCGCCATGCAGCGAGCCCCTTCTCACGAATAAGGGTTATGGCTTGGAATATGTAGGTAACAATATTGTCGACTTTTGTTAGGCCAAGCTCAGTTAACCCAACACTGACCGTGAACTCGCGGAAATTAGAACCACTTATCCCCCCGCCTGCAGAAAGGTTATTGATATAACCTTTCGCCTTGAGCAACGACATCACACTGCCTGCTCCCTCGTACCCGAGCAAATGCGCAATGTATGACAAAGGTTTTATTTTATAAAACTCATCAGTCGAAGGCATGGAAAAGGCCAATGTGAGCTTGCGGACATCCTTTAACGGCTCAATGGCAATAAACTGCTGCAGTTGCGATTTATCAGTAAAAGGTGCTTCGGGGACAAATAACGGCAAATTGTGATTAGGAATAGTGCCGAATGCCTCTTGTGCTAAATCTTCCAAAGAATCCAGTGTGAACGGGCCAATAATGGCTGCGGTCATTAAGTTTGCGCTGTAGTGGTGCTTATAAAATGCAATCAACTCATCACGGACGGCACTGCCTTCACGATCAGAAAGCGTATCTGCACTACCGACTGAGAATTTGGAAAAAGGGTGCTGCGGATTGATGGTTTCTTTTTGAACCTGATAGATGCGCCTTACGTCATCATTGAGTTTGAGTTTGTACTCGGAGTCGACCGCGTTGCGCTCTTTGTCGACAGCATCAGCATTAAACAATGGGGCGGTGAAAAACTGGCTGAATCTGTCCAGTGCTTCTTCGAAGTGAGGGTGCTGTATGTCGAAGAAAAACGTCGTGTTTTCGGTGCCTGTCCACGCATTGTTACTGCCACCATGGCGGCTGATGAAGGACTGGAACTCGCCGACAACGGGGTATTTTTCGGTACCAAGAAACAGCATATGCTCAAGAAAATGTGCCAAACCCTCTCGATCAGCGGGGTCACAAAAATGGCCGACATTAACGGTTAACGCTGCGGCACTGCGCGGCGCTTGTGCGTCTTCAATAAGTAAGACACGTAATCCATTGTCGAGTGTGAGGTGGCGATAGCCACGTTGATCGTTTGGACTGATTTGCACAAAGCACCTCCAGTGATAGGTCTTAATTATGACTTTCTAATGAAACTGAGGCAAACATCTGTGCGGTTTATCGTTCCAGAATGGGCGTTTCGCTGGTAGCATTAATTGGAATTTTAAAAATCAGCAGTATTCCTATGCGAATTTATATTATGCGCCATGGTGAGGCGCAGACCTTTGCCGCCACGGACGAAGAACGCGCGTTAACTGAGCGTGGAGAGCAACAATCCATTGAAATGGCACGTTGGCTAGCCAATGAGCTGCCTAACGGTCAGTTGGATATGGTGCTCGTAAGCCCTTATCTCAGGGCGCAGCAGACGTGGCAAGGGTGTTCTACGGTATTGCCTCAGGCAAAACGTGTACTGACGGAAGAAGGGATCACGCCATACGGAGACAGTGGGCAGGTCGCCACGTATTTGCGTGCCTTGGCAGAGGTGGATACACCTGCGTCTATCTTGCTGGTTTCGCATTTACCTTTGGTGGGTTATCTCACTGCGGAATTTGCGCCGGATATGCAACCGCCGATGTTCCCAACATCGTCGATTTCTTGCGTTGATTTTGATATTGAAAGCGGTGCGAGTGAAGTTCTCTGGCTGAAAACGCCGAGCCAACTGGAAGACTGCGCATAATCGCCATAAAGAACAAACGCCCTAAATGGGCGTTTTTCGTTTGTGTACATTGGTTTTGTGCTTGCTGGCTTTGATGGTCGAGAAGTCGTTGTGATTACTTTTCGGGTATCTCAATCAATACCAGCAACGCGCCGTCACCACCAAACTCCAGCGGGGCTTGATGGAACGCCAGTACATCAGGGTGCTGAGCAAGCCAAAGAGGGGTTTTCTGCTTTAGGATGTGCTTGCCAATACCGTGCATCACACACGCACAGCTAATGCCTTCTTTAATGCAAGCCGCAATCAAAGCACCTAGCTCGCGTTTGGCTTCCATTTGCGTCATACCATGAAGGTCCAAGAACATGTCCGGCACGTACACGCCACGGCGTAGGCGTTTCACTTCGTATTTCGAAACACCTGTGCGCGCATATTGCGTCGGGCCATCCTCTTTTAACAGCGGCTCAAATTCATCAGAGAAATAGAATGTATGGTCCCTGACTGTCGAGTCTGACAGCTTCTTCTTTGATTGTTCTGTTGTCTGGCGTCTTGGCGGGTTTATGGTATCCTGCTGCAGTTTTTTAACGCCTTTTACCGCATCGCGGAACAATGAGAAATCATCGTCTGGGATCGGGGTATTCTTGCTCATAAGTCAATTCCAAATACTGATAGCTGCATTGTACTCAAAATACGCGCAATGTCTTGTTGTCGGATTTGGAATTGACCTAAGCGATTGCCACGAACGCGATGTGTTGGGGTGAATCAGGCTTTTGGAGGCCATTTTGGATAAGATTATTGTTGATGAAGTTGTCAACGAGCTGCGTACGCTGCAAGACATGCTGCGTTGGACGGTAAGTCGCTTTAATGCGGCAGGATTGTTTTACGGTCACGGAACGGACAATGCGTGGGATGAAGCGGTGCAACTGGTATTGCCAACCTTGTATCTTCCTATCGATGTGCCTGCCGATGTTCGTGAATCTCGTCTGACAACCAGCGAGCGTCACCGTATTGTAGAACGTGTTGTTCGTCGTATTAACGAACGCACGCCAGTTGCTTATCTGACCAACAAAGCGTATTTCTGCGATCTGGAATTCTACGTGGATGAGCGCGTATTGGTGCCACGTTCACCTATCGGTGAATTGATCCAAAACCAATTCAGCCCAATGCTATCAGTTGAACCACAGCGCATTATGGACCTATGCACTGGCAGTGGTTGTATTGGTATCGCGTGTGCTTATGCATTCCCAGAAGCGGAAGTCGATCTGGTGGACATTTCTACCGACGCGCTGGAAGTGGCAGAAATGAACGTTCAAGAACACGGTCTGGAGCAGCAAGTTTTCCCAATCCGTTCTGATTTGTTCCGCGATCTTCCAAAAGACAAATACGACCTGATCGTGTCTAACCCACCTTATGTGGATGAGGAAGACATGAACTCACTGCCAGACGAGTTCCGTCACGAGCCAGAGCTGGGCTTGGCTGCGGGCAGTGATGGTTTGAAGCTGATGCGTCGTATTATTGCTAACGCGCCAGACTATCTGACCGAAGAGGGTGTGTTGATCTGTGAAGTGGGCAACTCAATGGTTCACGTTCAAGAGCAATATCCACACGTGCCGCTGACGTGGTTGGAATTTGAGAACGGCGGTCATGGTGTGTTCATGATGACCTACCAAGATCTGGTAAGCGTTGCTGACGAGTTCTCTATCTACAAAGACTAAGTGAACACTAAGACAGTGTGAAATGAAAAGGCCGAAAATACCCATTTCGGCCTTTTTTATTTTTACCTTCCGTAATTTTCTCTTCTTGCCAATATTCAGCCTGTTACACAAAGAGTTGCAAAGCACTGCCTCAAAAAATTTTTGCTTCTCTCGGCTGGTTATGTTTCATTAACCTGATGCAGTTATGCCTGAAAGCCAATCTTCTTGGCATCATACAGGCAGCCAGTAAAAGACAGAGGAAGTAATGGCAGGCAACACAATAGGTCAGGTTTTTAGAGTTACCACCTTTGGTGAAAGTCATGGAGTGGCTTTAGGGTGTATCGTAGACGGCTGTCCCCCGGGACTGGAAATTTCAGAAGCAGACTTGCAGGTTGATTTAGATCGTCGCCGTCCCGGCACGTCAAAATACACCACGCAACGTCGTGAAGCGGATGAAGTCCGCTTTCTGTCTGGCGTGTTTGAGGGGAAAACAACAGGTACCTCAATTGGCTTGTTGATTGAAAACACCGACCAGCGTTCACAAGACTATTCAAAGATTGCCGATCGCTTCCGCCCAGGGCATGCCGATTACACTTACCATCAAAAGTATGGACATCGAGACTATCGTGGCGGTGGCCGTTCATCTGCGCGTGAAACCGCCATGCGTGTTGCAGCAGGCGCGATTGCAAAAAAATACCTCAAGCAAGAATTCGGCATTGAAGTGCGTTGCTGCCTTTCTCAAATGGGTGATGTCACCATTGATAGCGTCGATTGGGATCAGGTTGAGCAAAATCCTTTCTTCTGCCCAGATGTCAGCAAGCTAGATGCACTTGATGAGCTGATTCGTAACCTTAAGAAAGAAGGTGACTCTGTCGGCGCGAAATTGACCGTTGTCGCAAACAATGTTCCCGTTGGTTTGGGAGAGCCTGTCTTTGATCGATTAGATGCAGACATCGCGTATGCCCTTATGGGAATTAATGCGGTGAAAGGCGTTGAAATTGGCGATGGATTTGATGTTGTTAACCAGCGCGGCAGCGAGCACCGTGATGAATTAACGCCAAGCGGTTTTAAATCGAACCACGCAGGTGGCATTTTAGGTGGCATTTCGTCAGGACAAGAAATCGTTGCGCATTTGGCGTTGAAACCGACCTCAAGTATTACCGTGCCGGGTGAAACGATCAATGTGGATGGCGAAACTGTAGATGTGGTGACACGTGGCCGTCATGATCCGTGCGTGGGGATTCGCGCGGTACCGATTGCAGAAGCCATGGTCGCGATTGTGTTGATGGACCACTTGTTGCGTCACCGCGCGCAGAATGCAGGTGTACATACGTCGACGCCAAAAATTTAAACCCTGCGCTAAATGGAATATGCAGAAATGCCCGTTTGAAGCCATTCAGTCGGGCTTTTTTGTCTTGTCTCCACCCAGTCGCTTGGATAACCTTGCACTGGGTATTTAATTGGAAATAAACAAGATGTTAGGGACTCCTCGCTTGCGAGATAGCCATGTGCTGGCAAGACCGTATCCACTGGGTGAGCTATCAGAAAAAGCGCGCTTTAAGATTTGTCGCTCGTTGGCGTACCTCATAGCTGTGGGTGAAAAAGACCTATCAGGCGACAAATGGGAGCAAATCTTTGCCAATGGTATTGAAGGAACCAACTTAAGCCGCCCGCTAGGTTTGGCGGATGTGGTGAAAGACAGCTTCAGTTGGTCAGTGAAAACAGTAAAAAATACCAATCCGCACAAGGCAAAAACGGTCAGAATTATTTCAGGGCGAAATAACGTTACCTATTCGTTTGGTATCGAAAACCCACTGGAAGATATCGCGTTGACCGGAGAGGCAGTTCTTGCCATTTATAACGAGCGAGTGAAAGCGGCAAAATCGGGATATAAAGACCTTACCCACGCCATTCTTGTTCGCTCCCCCGATTTAAACGAATTTACGTATTTCGAAAAAGACGCTGATTTTGTGAATCCCAAGGACATTCGCTGGGAAAAAAACGAAAGGGGCAACCTTCAAGGATTTGATGCCGAAGGAAAGCATGTTTTTACGTGGCAGCCGAATGGAAGTCAGTTCACCATTCTCTATACCATTCCAGACAATGCGCAGAAATTCACACTAAAACGGCCAGATAGCTTGGATTTTGATTCAGTGATCGAACTGATTGGCTTTGACCAAGACTGGATTGAAACGAAATAACAAAAAGGAGGCGAGGCCTCCTTTTTCTATTTTACATCTGCTTTTTGTGGCTCGTCATCCGACTCAAAACTGAAGACAGGGAGGCTCCAGCCAAACCGAACGGCACTCATACGGAATGCAAATCCAAGAATGAGTGTAGAAATCGTCGCGGATGTTTCGTTAACACCAAATTGTTCGCCATAGGTCATGAGAGCCCAGTACATGGCACCTGCAAAAAATGCTACTGATGCATAGAGCTCTTTGTGTAAGACCATGGGTTGGCGACGGCAGAGAAGATCACGAAGCAAACCACCAAAGATGCCGGTAACCAATGCAGAGACAACACAAATCAGCGGCGATAAGCCCATGTCCATGCCCACACGACAGCCAATGATACTGAACGCGATGAGACCCAATGAGTCGAGACCAACAAAAAGCTTGTGATTACGGTGTACCCACGAAGCCATCCACGTTGTCACGATGCCTGCTACGCAAACAATCACTAAATAGTGGGGATTAGCGACCCAGCCGAGAGGGTAATGCCCGAGCAAAATATCGCGCACGGTACCACCACCAATGGCGGTGCAACTGGCCACCAGCATGACGCCAAACCAGTCCATATTTCTGCGACCGGCGGCTAGTGCGCCTGTCATGGCTTCAGCGGTAATTCCAATAATGTAGAGTGTGGACAACAACATCTTCTATCCAGCGAGTTTGAACACCAAGCACATAGTCATCACGCTCAAAGGGCAATTTTGACTCTGTAATAAATATGTTTGGTATGAATGGGTAATTTCGCGTAATCATAGACGTGATTAACATCACAAACCAATGAAAGGATGTGAAGTCACACATGAAATCAATTCATGCTTAGGCATGAAAAATCATCAACCTCGGTGGTTTTTCCTGCGACAAGCTTTGTAATGACGGGTAAAATGCCTTTCGACTCAAATTCTTGTTACCGAAATTTCACATTTACTCTCATGCACCACGACTATAACGATCTAATTTCTGTCTTTAATCAGACCTTTATCGATACATTTAATACAGAACTACTGCTAGGTGGCGATGAGCCTATCTATTTACCCGCGGATGAAGAAAACGCCAAGCACCGCATTATCTTCGCGCGAGGTTTTTTTGCATCCGCTCTTCATGAAGTGGCGCACTGGTGTATCGCGGGCCCAGAACGTCGTCTTTTGGAAGACTATGGCTATTGGTATCAGCCGGATGGCCGAGATGAAGTAACACAAATGGAATTTGAAAAGGTAGAAATTAAACCACAAGCGGTAGAGTGGATTCTCTCTGCAAGCTGTGGTTTTCGTTTTCAGGTGAGCTGCGACAACTTAAATGGCAATTTCGAGCCAGACCGCCCGTTGTTTACCGACAAAGTACGTCGCCAAGTCTTGGCCTATTTGGACGCGGATATGCCTCCGCGAGCGAAAGCCTATTCAGATGCCCTGAGAACGTTTTATAATCTGCCTCCTTTGACTGCAGCAAACTTTGACGCTTAAGAGAGACCTATGATCCAAGATTACGAAGAGAAGATCCTTAATCTTATTGACGCCATGGTGGAAACGGCATCGGATGATGAATTGTTTGCGAGTGGTTATCTGCGTGGCCATATTTCATTGGCGGCGGCAGACTGTGAACAAGATGGTATTGATGATGTTTCGTCACTGAAAACCCGTGTGGATGGCAGCCTAAAAGACAATGCGAACGAGTTGACGCCCGCCGATCAGGTATTGGTGGCTAACTTATGGTCATCGCTGCAAGAGCAAGCGAACTAAAGAACACAAAAAAGGCACTGAACATCAG
>NZ_JAJUBB010000016.1 GCF_028683135.1 Enterovibrio qingdaonensis | reverse complement strand
AAAGGACATGAACTTGCTGGTACAAAACGACCGCAAAGACCACATCAAACATGACCTGCATTTGGATGTTGAGAATGAACGTTTTCAGCGCATTCGGGTGGATGATCATTTGACGGTAGAGGGTAACCAACACCAACACGTTAAAAATGACAAAACCATCATTACAGACAGTACGTTACACGTAAAAGCGGACAATGGATTGCTTAACGAAGCAGGCAGCGAAATACACCTTAAAAGTGGGCACAAATCCGTGCTTGAGGCTTACACAGAAGTCACTCTCAAAGTCGGTGGTAACTTTGTGAAAATCGACCCTGCTGGGGTGCATATTGTCGGTTCTGTCGTCAATATCAATTCAGGTGGCAGTGCAGGGTCTGGATCGGGGTTTGGGGGAGAAATGCCGATGTTGCCATTGGGGGTAAATACCGAAGTAGCACCGGATGACATTCAACTCAACAAACTAGAAGCGACAGAGGTTTCAATGTCACCGCTTCTTAAATCCCGTCAGATTGCGGCACTTAAAACGTCTGATCCGGTATGCGAACAGTGTGAAGAATCGAGGTAAATTTGTCATGTCAGAAACAGTCTTACCCAAGCCATTTCCAGACATGGATCTGCACGGTGACATGCACCTTTATCTCATACTCGATGGCACTCAAATTCCGAACGTGGAAACACTTCTGTATCAGGTTGAAGGGAACCCAAAGTACGAGCCGATTTATTTCAATTCTCCGTGGAGCGAACTCAAAGAAGTGTCACCCTGTGTCGTTGTCGCAACATGGAATCTCGTTGATTGGTTCAGAAAAAATGCCAACGCGAACCAAGGGTACTTTTTTTCTTCTTTTGCAAACCTAGAGGACGTGGCGGAGACCATGCGCGGGGTCATTCAAGTGAAAACACCCTACGGAAGTTCGGTGTTCTACAAAATGGCACATGCTGAAGCTGCCTGGGTACTGTTTGATGATGAGAGCCCCGCACTTTGGCATAACATTGAACAAGTTTGGCTACCTACCCGCGACGGTTGGAAAACCAAAAACAAACCCAGCACTCTTTCTTCCTCACCGCAGCAACCAATAACGTTCACAGACAAACAGTGGGCACAGCTTGGTCAAATCAGTTGGCGAAACTCGCTAGAGAAGATAGAAAAACACATCACAAAATGGTTCAACCACTCTCTCCCTCAAACAGATAATCACTGGGTAAGAGAGCAAGCCTCTCGCGCTTACCAAAAGGGTTTTTCCTCAGAGCGAGACCTTTTGCAGTATTTCACCGTGCTGGGGTTTCTTGGTGAAAAAGCACTAACTGAAGAGGCTTACCCCGAGCTATATCAGCTGGTAAACGCCCCTTCAGCCCAAACGCCTTCTCAACGCATAGAAAAAGCCGCTTTGCTGGCTGAACGTTACGCAACCTCGACTCAGGAGCACACACTTTGACCTCCCCAGTACAAGATGCCCAATGTGGTGATACTAAAGATGCGCAAAGCCCGACGGGAGTGTGTTCGTTAAAGCTCGATAAAGTTCAGCTCATTCCAGTGAGATTCGGACTTGTAGAAGCACTCGCCGCTAAAGGAACTGTTCCCGCTCCTTTTGAAACAAAATCAAAGCCAGTAGGCGTGCGTTTGCTGCGAGACGGCTGGCTATATATGTTGGTAAAACAAAGTAACACTTGGCTGCTTCATGAATACCGCATTGAAGGAGGACAAATCACCACCTTGTTGTGGCAGGACGGGGAAGTTGATAACGACGTAAGGACAACAGCCGTCGGTGACGCCAATCTGGTCTTCAAAAAAGCTGACACATTGTACGCTTGCTACGCCGAAGTGCAGTGGACTGCGAAAAAATGCTCTCAAGTCATTAAAAGTGATGCAGACAGAAAGCGGTTCATGCAACGAGTTACCGTCTCAGGCGCGAATCCTCTGACCGGCGGCGACAACTTGCTAACTTCAGAACAAGCGGCATCAGTCATTGCCGAATGTGCAGAAACAACGGTGCCAAACGCACAGCCCTCTGCGTTGGATTATGAGGACTATGAATGGGAACACAAGCCGCTGTATAAGCAAACCGATTTTGCTGCATTAAGTGCCAAGGTATTACCTCAATACAAAAATGATCACTTCTACCTCGTCCTTAACGATGATATCGGTATTCTCAGAGACCTTGCGTCATATCAAGCATTAGTGGCAACTTCTCTCGAAACGTGGACCTCAGATGAAAAAAACTATCAGCGGTTTATAGAAGGTTGCTATATCGAGTCGCAAATCACTCTTTCTCCCGAACAAGTTGATCAACTCGCCGTTGCCGTAGGAGACCCTGGTTTTGTCAACGAACTCAATGATAGACAAAAACAAGCCGTGGTTGAATGGATTGAATTTCAGAAAGATCCCGGCAGTGATCACCCTCAACTTAGAGCCTACAAAAAAATCAGGCTGAAAGAAGAACTCAGTGAAGGCCTTTGGGATAAATACAAAGAGCTCATTGACGATATTGAAGACCAATACCAACGACAAACACGAGGGGTGAATGCCTTTAAGTTCTGGGACTCTAACGCAGGTACGCCTGGGCTTTTAGACCTCATCAATGAAGAGGAGATGAACGCTTTTTTGAAAGAGGAGCGCGAAAAGCTGGACCATTGGCAGGTGCTCCTTGAAAACATCAACGATGATAGGGTTGCCCTTTTTACCCGCTTTTATCCGGCGGCCTGGTACTTTGATGCCAGCAATGTCGAGAGCCTACAAAACTTACTGGCGGCTGAATACTCCTGCATTCAGGACGTCTGCTGGAGCGAAGCAGCCAGTGAACTGGTCGCCGGCCAGCTGCATAAAATGCCATGGATCAGTATCAAAGGGATATTTACCTTACCAGCGGAGAATTATGTCAAAATCACCGAGGAAATACTCAAGAAGATAAAGCAACTGCATGATCTTGCCTCTGCTGAAAACAGTTTGGCTGAAATCAACGCCATCAACGCAGAGTTGAATGGCCTGCTCGCAAGGGAGTTTAATGGTGCTTCTTGGGGGGCAGCGCTCACCCGAATAGATGATAGTCTGCGTGCGTTTGACTCTCTGATAGACGCCAGTTATGCACAAGCCAATACGTTGGCACTCGCAAAAGTCACGTCAGAATTTCTAGACGACACCAACGCCAACAAACAGTTTGACCCAAGTAAGGTCTTTAGAGACCTCCCTGGTAGCGCCTGGCTGAATATGTTGAAGGCTTACAACATACAGGGTCTATCTATTGGTCTTGCCAATAAAGCTGAATTTAGTGCGTTTGAGCTGCTTCGCGACAAAGCTGTTGCACTGCGAGCAGAAAACCTAGAACTCAAACACAAGATCCGACAAACACTCGCGACTTTACGCCGACAAGGGCGTTCCATTAACCAATCTTCGTCGGTGACTGAGCTGCGTCAGTCTTTCAAACATAACCAATCAAAACTGCTGACCATGGAAACCAAGCTGGCGGAGGCCATCTCGCCACTCGGAGAGGGCCCAGAAAAAGTTGGCTACTACATCAGGGGCTTATCGCCCGAGATGCATGCCGACATGAAGCTCATGGCGCGGGACTTACAGTCATTGAAGGATGCGTCAACAAAATTGGGTAAATACAGCATACGCATCAACGCCGGAAAATGGGATTTTCTGTCCTTAGTCTTGGTCATTTTTTCCATTCATAATGCTCAGAAAGCAATGGGAAAAGGCTTCCTTAAAGAGTTAGCTGAAATTTCAGGCGTACTCAGTGGTATTGCCGGTCTAGTACAAGGTGTCAAGGCAGCAACCGATATGGCTGCCATCAAGCTGGTGAGTAGTAATAGCAGTAAACTGACTTATGGAGTAAACCTTGGAAAGTACACCACAATCTTGGGGGCATCAGCGTATGCTTTCGGTGTTATTAGCTCAGGTCTAAAAGCATCTGAAGCGATCATGGCATGGCGAAACGGCGACACTAAGGCGTTAATCGCTGGTGTCGCGGAAGGCGGATTGGTCGCAGTGAATAGCGCGGGGCTAATTCGCAGTGCTCAAGTCGGCTTCACTGTGCTTAAAGCAGACAAAGCAGCGCGGGCCACTATATGGTTAAAGAACGGCTCTCAACTGGTCTCGATGACCATTCGCTTAACCCTTGTTGGCATTGCTATCTCTGCCCTCCAACTTGCCAGCACGGTATGGTATAACCGCACCCACCTTTCGAGCTATTTGGCCTGGTTTGAAAACAGTCAGTGGGGTAAAGCGCGGTCTTCACGGACACTCGAAGAAAGCAACCTGCAACTGGCAAGAATTTCGACCAAGCCCGCGGCAGAAATCCGTGAGTTCGGCAAGGGAAAAGCACTTATATTAAGCCTACCAGGGCTAACGCGGGGGTCACTGGATCAAGCCGGCGTGGAGCTTGCCGCCTATTGGAAAAGCAGTACCCGCAACAACGACTGGAAACCATGGACGCAAGCACTAGCTCAGCAATGGGTGTGTTTAAGCGATGCTACTGAGCCGCTGCAGATAGCACTACCACTGTATAGCCCTGAAATCAACGCCGAGCATGGCATTGGTATTGAACTGCATTACTTCCCCATGCTGGAGGCACCCGAGAGAGACTTACTGCGTTTTCAGGCAGAAAGCTTCACCCGTGTCGGCCGCCTCAGTGAAGTAACCCTGCTGAAAGCCAGAAATACCTCGGCCAGTGAACTAGCCCCACTGACCACCCAACACATCATCTGGAAGACCTCATAACCATGTTTTGGAAAAAAAAGAAAAATCAGGACATCGACCTGACGGAGCTTACGCCCAAAGCGGGGGATACCCGCAATTTTTTTGCTGGCGAAGCGGTATTTTTCTCACCTAAGCCCCTTCCTTCGGCAAAAATTGCCAAAGAAACAGTGGTGACCTCACCCGAAATACTGGCCATTAATGACACTTACATGGATATCGGTCAGCGATGTCAGGGTAAAGCCTGGCAAGTGCAGTTGGTCAATACTGTGATAGGCTTTGCTGCCATTGTTATGTTGGTATTGGCCATCATCTTTGGGTTTAGGGATGCTTCTATTTACGGCTCTGTCGAAGCATCATTTCGGGCAGTATTTGATCAGCTTGCTATACCCCTAGCTTTTATCTTTGCCTTTCTAATAGGCATTTGCTGGTACGTCATTATCAGCAGCTCCCTGGAGTTTGCCCGCCAACGTCCTATCCGCTTAAACCGCGAACGTCGGGAAATATGCTATTACTCCGACAAAGAAAAGAAGCCCATCATTGCCTCGTGGGAAGAGGTGGTGTGCTGGGTAGCTACGAACCGCGGCACCACAGGCAACAGCATGGTGACACATTTTACGTTTGGGTTGGCCATCCCTACGCCTGATGGCAAGGATTACTGGATACTGCGCCGACCGATTGCCACGGTGACCGACGGCCAACGCATGTGGGAAACCATGCGCATGTACATGGATGAACCGCCAGCACGTCGCCCAACCCCAAGCCCCTTTGAAAAAGAAGACCGCGCCTTGTTTGATAAAAACCGCCGTGAAATGTGGGAGAAGTTCAAAAAAGGGCCGAGATGCTGGTTCATCCTCAATTCAGATATGCCTTGGGTCTCTTACGCCTCAATGTTTTTCTATTACACGTACCATATATTGAGCGGCTGGAAGCTGCCTTATTTGGTCTCTGAATGGACAGACAGCCTCTCGAAAGTGGAACTGCCACAAGAAGTGGCAGACTGGTCAACGCCTATACCTGAGAACAAATGGGCCAAACCAAGTGAGGCGTTGCTGAAAGAACGCACTGCCATTGAAAAACACTACGAGGCGGGTGGCGGCATCATGGATTTTAGAAAGGTTGGGTAGGAAGACCTCATAACCATGTTCAGAAAAAAGAAAAACCAAGAACTCGACTTAACGCAAAAAGAACCTTGCGCGGGCGAACGAAGAAAATTTTTAGCAGGTGAAGCCGTCTTTTTCTCACCAAAGCCCATGCCTGCCTACCACTTGAAAAGCGAAGACACGGTGCCCTCTTCAGAAATACTCGAAGTCAATGATGCTTATATGGACATTGGTGTTCGCTGCCAAGGGAAAGCATTTCAAGTCCAATTTGGGCTCGTGTCAATCAATGCTGTCAGTTTCGTTGCGCTTCTGATTCTCACTCATGCTGGATTTTTTTATGGCGGGCCTTTTCTAGATGCATTTTTAAGAGCTTTCAACGAAATAGTATTCGGCATATCTATTGTTTATTTGCTACTTGCCGGAATCGTTTGGTTCGTCATCATCAAAACGTCGTTCGAATATGCGCGCCAACGGCCCATTCGCTTTCATCGACAACGCCGAGAAATATGCTACTACCCTGATGGCAGAACAACCCCTGTGATAGCACCTTGGGAGCAGATTGTTTCTTGGGTTGCCTTATCAAGAGGTACAACGGGCACCAACGTCATGACAACCTATACCTTTGGCATGGCGATCCCAACACCTGACGGTAAAGATTACTGGCTTTTACGCCAACCCGTTTACTCTGTTGGTGAGGCACAAAGGAAATGGGAAACCATGCGCTCTTACATGGATGAGCCTCAAAAAAACTGGCCCAGATCGCTACCGTTTATCAAAGAAGACCGCGCAATGTTTGATGCAGAGCGAGAGCGTATTTGGGCTAAATTCAAAAAGGGCCCGAGAAAGTGGCTTTCTTTCAAATTCACTGACCCAGCGGATTCGTATTTCACCTTATTCTGCTATTACTTCTATCATATTCTTTCTTGCTGGAAGATCCCCTACCTAGTTTCTGAGTGGACGGACAGTTTAAATAAAAAGCCGTTACCAGAAAATATTAATGAGTGGTCACAGCCCCTACCAAAAAATGAGTGGCAACAACCCAGTGAAGCATTATTAACCCAACGAACTGCCATTAAAAAACACTATGAAGCAGGTGGAAATTTGACGAACTTTCTTCAAACCAAACATTAGAACAGAAAGAAATAAGACTAAAACTGGCGGATTATAAGTTGGAACGGTTGGGTAGGAAAAGCCCATATACGCCAAGTAATTACCCCCACAAATAAAAACGCCTGATATTGAATCAGGCGTTCTTTCATATAAATATTTCTAAGAATTACTTTGCTGTTTCTGCCGCTGAATCTTGAGGCTTTGGCTCAACAAAGAACTTCCCCACATCAACCCCGACAACTTTCACCGTTGATCCGGGTTCAAGCACAGCGTCTCGGCACTTATTGGACAATACAAGTTTCCAGCTCACACCCGAATAGCGCACTATTGTAGGCGTTTGGATATCCAACGTGGATTCAAGCGTAAACTCTAATCCCATCAAATCACTGTGAATGTTGTAATCGCGTTTTGTGATCACTTGGGCACGTTTCATTGGTCCCCATAGGATCAAGGTGAGTACACCGGCACCAACCCCCGAACCAGTAATGACTGTCGTCATGGTTTCAGAGAGCACGCCAAACCAAACAAGACCGCCAGTGATAATTGCTGCAATGCCAAGCGCGAGCAAAATAATCGTGGAAAGACCAAACAACCAAATCTCTACAATCAGCAGTATCATGCCCACAATAATGGTGGCTTCTGCTAGATTGGATTGAAAATAGTCCAGCACGTTCATTATTACTTCCTTGCGTTTAACGCGTTGATGATGCTCATCGACTCTGCGACCAGGCTGGCTGCATTTGATTGGCTATCAGGCAGCAAAACAACGGAAGACTCTTTAGCAATTGCCTTTTTCGCTTCAATGGCTTTATCCGCCAAATCCAACTGAATCGCTTTTTGGCCTTCTTCTGTCGCCGCAGTGCGACCAACCACTTCCAGAGCTTCTGCTTGTGCTTGTGCAACGGCAAGGATCGCTTGCGCTTCACCTTCCGCTTTCAGGATTTGTTCTGATTTTTCAGCTTCTGCAGCGAGAACTCGTGCTTGCTTTTTACCTTCAGCAACGTTGATTTCCGATTGACGCGCACCTTCTGATTCTAGAATAACAGCACGTTTTTCACGTTCAGCCTTCATTTGGCGTTCCATGGCATCCAGCACTGAACGTGGCGGATCAATGTCTTTAATCTCGTAACGCATCACCTGCACACCCCATGGGGCTGCCGCTTCGTTGATTGCAGACACAATGGCCGTGTTCAGGTTTTCACGCTCTTCAAAGGTCTTATCCAACTCCATTCGGCCAATCTCAGAACGCATTGAAGTTTGCGCCAACTGGGTAACGGAAAACACATAGGCATCTACACCGTAGCTGGCTTTAACAGGGTCAAGCACCTTGATGTAGAGTACGCCATCAACCACCAGCGAAATGTTGTCGCGAGTGATTGCAGACTGAGAGGGAACATCGAATGCTTGTTCTTTTAATGTATGAATATATGCCACACGATCGATGAAAGGCACGAGGAAGTTCAAACCCGCTTCCATGGTTTTATTGTACTTACCAAATCTTTCGATGACATAAGCTGTGTTTTGAGGAACGAACTTAACCGCACCCTTGAGAAAAACAACCACAAGTACTGCGAGAATAATCCACGCGTTAAGCACGTTCGCGAGTAAATCTAACACTTCCATTTAATTTAACCCTCAGCCTAAAAACGCCAGCATAACCAATTTGATAAAACATTCGGTGAACAGCATGTGGAAACAAGGAGTCGATCGACAAATTTGGTTAAATAACTAGCAAGATTAAGCGCGGCTATGCGCGGCTATGCCCGATTATCACTAGAATACAGCACATATATGATGGTTCGCGGATAGGAAAGTGCGTCAGAACATGTCTCTGACATCTTCCAAATCGACTTGGTACCCTCGGCTTTCTAATTCTGTAAATAAGCGTTTTGTGTCATGCAGGGCGCGCAGGTACTTTTCTTTTAGCTCGGGCTTGCGCCAAAAGCTCTCTTCCGTACTGGTATCTATCATTTCATTTCGCAGATGGCTCAGCACATCCAGCACCTTCAAGTTAGTTGCGGCTAAAGCAACGAAATCCGAGCTTTCGACTTTATGCAGGAAACGTTTGTAAAAGGTGAGTAAATCTTCTGACTCATGAATGAGGTTTTCCGTCAGTATCGCCCCAATGCCTCTCGCCGTCCCTTTCAGTGAGTGATATTCAGTGAAAAACTGATCGAGCAATTCTTCTGGGTTCACATCTTGATTTGCTTTTCCTAACGACTCGATGGCGAGAATTTTCATCTCTAATTCAATCTCTTTCTCTTCGGAAAACAGATCCAGATAATCCACAACATTGTTGATTTTCACTTGCGAAAAGTCAGGCGAAAAACTCTCGTCTAGCTCGTTACTGTTATTATTTTCTTCGTTGAGATCTAACAAGGTGTTATCTGAAAACAGGGCAAAATCGTTGTTATTTTCTGCGCGATAGACATGAAATTGTTTCAATACAGAAAGCAGTTTGTTGGGCTCGACAAGCTCTTTATCAACCAATAGCTGCCCGAGCGTCAAACGACGCTTCGCCACTTCTTCATTGATGATATCGATGAAGTCGGTACGCCAAATCTCCAGCCGAATACATGCCGTTCTAAAGTCCAAATGCTCGTCATTTTGAAGCGAAATAATGTCGAGTACCTGCTCTGGTGAAATCAGGCCTTTTTGATAAATAATCTCTACACTCTGCGGCGTTTGGCTTACCTGCTCTACCATGGCGTCAGCAAGATCCTTTGCAGAAATTAAACCTGCATCTAATATAAATCGGCCAAATAGTTTCATTGTTCTAATCCGTCCATTTATAAGCAGAAAGAAGTAATTTCCCGACCCACCAACTAACTCAAACGGGAAAGCTGAATCACTTTTTTCAAATTGATCACTAACGCCAACTCGCCGTTACCCAGAACGGCTGCACCTGAAAACACTTCGTTCCCGTTCATGCTTTTATCCAGCGGTTTAATCACAATATCGATAAACGCTTTAACTTCATCGACGGGCAAGCCCCATTCTTGTCCTCGGTGCCTAAAGTTCACAATGCTGATCCGTTCACCGGCTCGATACGCCCTTTCCAAAGACCTATCGCCAGCAAGGTCACCCAAATACTCTGTAGGGTCGATGAGAGGAATCACATCATCATTTCGGTAAAGTAACGCATGGTCGCTATCAAACCGGACGGAGACGTTTTCTTCATTACAATGTAACCCAATAATGCTGGCGATATCCGCGGAAGGAATAGCATAGGTAACCCCTCGAATATCGAACAAGGCCACTTTCAATGTCGCCATCGTGAGGGGAAAAATCATCGCGATTTCTGTTCCGACGCCTTTTTGAGAAAAAACGTCGATAGAACCTTTGATCTCTTCCACCTTTCGTTTCACGGCATCCATGCCAACACCCCGCCCCGAAACGGCATTCACGTTCTCTGATGTTGAAAGTCCAGAGTGGAAGATCAGCTCAAGCACTTCCTTATCTGACAAGGTACGCGCAGTTTCTGGCGTGATTACATTGTTAGAAATCGCTTTAGCACGCACTTTTTCAATATCAATGCCTTTACCGTCATCACTGACACTAATCACCACTTTTCCCGATTCGTTGTAGGCGTGAATCAATAATCTACCGACCATTGATTTCCCTTTCGCCGCACGCGTTTCTTGCGTTTCGAATCCGTGATCGAGTGAGTTTCGAACCAAGTGTGTCAACGGTTCGTTGATGGCATCAATCACATTGCTGTCTAGTTCGATGTTCTCACCAATAATTTCCACATCGACTTTCTTATTTAGCTCCAGAGAAAGATCTCTCACAATTCTGAGATACTTGTTCAGCAGGTTTCCAACGGGGCGCATTTGCGTTTTAAGTAAATCGTTTAGGATGTTGTCAGAGACAGAAAGCAGTTTGTTTGAAAGCTCGGTCAGGCTGGGGTTTTCATCCTTTTCAGCCATATCAAAAAGCGTATTTCTTATCTGAACTAACTCTTCTGAATAACTCATCAACTGAGAAAGAAGGTGAGATTTAACGCGGGTCGTGGGTTCAAACTTGCTCTTTATATCTTCGTGTTTGGTCGCCGATAACCGCGTCGAAGATAGTCCTTTACGTTTAGGTTGGTCCGACGTTGTTTCGTCTTCCTGCTCTACCAGTGATATGAGGTAATCCAATTCCTTTTGGACGTTGTCATCGAATATCGACGCATCTTCACAACAAAGGTTCTCCATCCCCATTTTGTCTAGCGTTATCACTGCCAGAACCTGCGTAATCACCTGCTCGATTTTTTCGCCATGGTCCCCCATTAATAGGCCTTGGCGTTCATCGACGTTAGTATCAATCATCTGGAATAATGTGCGAATGAAAGACAGTATTCGTTCATCTGCCTCGACATTATCTTCGTTGAGCACCCGCATCACTTCTTCTGTGTGCGCAACAAGTATTTCATCTCTCTCACAATAGTAGGGAGCCGCGCCTTTCCATCGCTCATCTGGGTTAGCCGCAAGCAGTTCTAATACCTCAACGATGTTATCTAACGTTAAGGTATCTCCTCGGTCTACTAAGGACCGTGTCGACTCACTAATAAACTCAGAGAATGCTTCTCTGTCGCTCAGTTTATGCGTCAATACTCTTCCTCATTTACCCGAGAGTGTCCGAGCGATAACGTTCCGGTAGCCTCGACCAATGCAGGCGCTATCCCAATCAATGGAATAGTTCGGCATACCGCATCGATTTCCTTTGCTACACGTGCCATCCCAAATACAGCACTGCTCGCTTCATCTTGTATGAGTGTCAGTGCACCTTTGTCTTTTAAGGACTTAAGTGCGCCAGCACCATCACTCCCCATGCCTGTCATTAAGACAGCGACAATTTTCTTGTTCTGGATTTTCAATGCGGATTGAAAGAGATAATCCACCGATGGACGAAAGTTGTTTAAGGGCGCATCTCGGGTCACACGAACAATGGACGTTTCGTCGCCGAGTTGCGCGACTTTGATGTGGTGCCCCCCCGGCGCGAAATACACCATGGACTCTTTTACAACTTCGCCATCCGCCGCCTCTACTACCGTGAGTTTACTGACAGTATTTAGTCGCTTAACCAGTGTTGATGAATACTCCTCAGGAATGTGCTGCACAATAAATATCGGCGGCATCGTTTGAGGTAAGTCCTTGAGGACGGTTTCCAACGCATCCACGCCCCCTGTTGAAGAGCCAACAAAAATTAAGGTGTCACGACACTGACGGTGCTGCACGTTGTTTGCCGCCGTGCTCTGCTCCAAGTCTTGTTCAGCCTGTTGTTGATGCGTGAGTGAAATAGCCGTTTCCAACACTTTGGGCAGGCTTTCTGCCGAGGAAATAAAACTGTAGTTCCCTAACGTAGCTTCAAGATTTTTATAGACAGAAATAGGAAGAGACGACAAGGTGTCAGACACCACAACAGCAGGCAAACCCAGCGGCGCATTCACGCCTCTGTTTTTGATAGGCAAAAGCTTTGAATCAATAATCAGCACGCGTGGTTTACTCACTTTTGCCCGCTGAGTGACGTCCTCAAAATCGTCAAAGGACTCAACAAAACCCTGAAAATTCGAAGAGAGTGCATTCTCAATCCAGGTTTTCGTTGCAACGTTGCCTGCAACCGCAGCGATGTATCCTCGCTTAGGCATATCACCTCTTGCCGGCGGGTGATTGGCACTGTCTTCAACCAAGCGAAAGTCCACATCACCCGTAAACGGATTAAACCTCACTTGTCGCCCGGTCCTGTCACCCACTGACACACCAAAAATGGGTAATCCATAATGAGCAAGGAGTTCAAACGCGACAGCAATGTTCCGCTCACCAATCTGCTGTGCTTGCGCAAATTCACCGTCATTGATTTGCCCACCACCCAATACCCACGCACATAGGTTTTGTGGTATTGAGGCGGTATGTTTGAACTTTCTCAGCAGGTTTGGGATTGCGCAAGAGCCATAATCATTGGCGTTATCCCCCAGCGCAATTGATTCTGGCGCGACAGGTAAGCGGTAATGGCACATTCCACCACTGTGGTTTTCTTTATCCCAGATACACACGGTGACACAGGTGCCAACAACGGTTTGCATCCACATATTTTTTTTATATGCAAATAGACATTCTCCTGAGCTCACCTGAATCTCACGCATGTCAGCCCCTATGTCGCCACTTTTTGGTAGACCGATGAACCTACTTGCTCAATTCCCACATCCATGTGTTGAAGGGTTTCTGTCAAACCGACAAAGAAAAGCCCTCCGGGTTGAAGCTGGCTTACTAAAGAACTGACAACCTTTTCACTCGTTTCTCGGTCAAAATAGAACAGTACATTTCGTAAAAAGATGTAGTGAAATTGAATACCGTATTTTTCGGGGTAATGAATCAAGTTGTGCTGGCGAAATTTCACATAGTTACGAACATGCTCAGCAACCTGGAAGGTATCCTCCGTTCGTGCGTTTTGGAAACAAAGGTACTTATCGTGATAACGAAGGGGAATTTCGCCTAACTTATCTATAGCGTACGTCCCTTCTTGGCTCATGGCTAAGCGCTGCGTATCGACGTCCGTCGACAATATACGGTAGTCAAAATTAATTCTTTCTCGGCGTATTTCTTCACAAACCATTGCAATTGAATAGGGCTCTTCGCCGCTGGCACAGGCGGCCGACCAAATAAACACAGATTCACGATGCCGCTTTGCCAAAATATCCTTAACTAAGAAGTCGAAATGGTATTGCTCCCGAAAGAATTCAGTTTTGTTTGTAGTCACCGCATTGGTAAATTCAACCAACTCAGTGCCACTTGGATCTTGTTGCAACACATGAAGGTAAGCGTCAAAACTCGTCAAGTTCAGTGCCCTTAAACGCTTACTCAAACGAATTTCGAGCATTTTGCGTTTTTCTGCACCCAGCTTGATACCTGCATGACGAAAGATCAGGGCAGCAAAGTAAGTAAACTCCTGAGACGACAATGTTGGCGAATTGCCTGTTGCTGACAATTCGCTTTCCAGCATTTTAGAATCGAAGTATTCATCCATACCCGTACCCACAAAATCAGAGGCGATTCCAAGCCACTTTGTTATCTTTATCTACCTCTGAGCTGGTATGCTCTATGTCCACCGGCTGTTCAATCTGCTTGCGAACGCCAGAATAAGATTGCCACTCATAATCCTCTTGCAAATGACTACTTACATTTGCATCGGTTGTGCCGCTCAATACCTTGTCATGCCCTTTCAAAAAACTATTGAGATTATTTACCATGCGATTAAGTTCTTCCGCTTGGCTGCTGAGTTCTGAACTAGAGCCAGATGCTTGATCAGCGATGGATGCGGCATGCTGCGTCGCCTTATTGATCGATTCGACAGCATTACTGATTTCCTGGATTCCTCGCGCTTGTTCATTTGACGCATCAGAAATTCGCGTTGTCCCTTCCAAGACTTGATTTGATTGCATTCGCGTTTCAGCAACAATCGTTGAGCCTTTTTCTACACGAGTCGTGTTTTCTTTTGCGATGGCTTCTGCCTCACAAATACTCTGCCTAACAATGGATGCGATGTCCGTTGCTGCCTTACCACTCATTTGTGCAAGATTACCCACTTCTTGAGCAACGACCGCAAAGCCGCGGCCATGCTCACCCGCCCGCTCCGCTTCAACAGAGGCATTGAAAGACAGAAGCTTGGTTTGGAACACAATCTCATCAATGATTTCCGTTTTTGCGCCGATTTCTCCAATGATTTTAACGAGCTCAGCAATTTTTTGATTCGATTCCGAAATCTTATCCATTGCCTCATCAAGCTTCGACATTTTCTCTCCAACCTGCTTGGACAGGTCTCTGGATTCTTCGGCAGCTTGGACGTTTATTCGTACCATACCCGAAATTTCTTCTGTGCTCGCCGACGTTTCCTCAACAGAACTGGCTTGTCGATTAGATATTTGGGACAGGTTCTGCGACACGTTATCAATACTGTTCGATACCGTCGCAACACGGTTGGCACTTTGGCTCATTTTTTTCACGACGCCATTAAATGCGACATTAAGTTCCATGAGTTCTTTAGAGCTAAACGTTTCGAGTCCACGAAAAATTTTCTGGAAGGGGCGCATAATGGATTTACTAAGAATAAATGTCGTAGGAATGGCGACAATAACTGCGATAATCACACCAAAAATCAGGGTGTAGTTGGTTTCAGAAACGGTTGCAGCAGCCTTAGCTTGGCGCTCAGCCATTAATACCTCTTCCCGCTCGATAAACGTCGCGATTTGTCCTCGAAATGTGTCAAAGAAAAACTTCCCTTTAGCTTCTGCTACCAAATCCGCGATATCGTCCATGGTTTTTCCATTACCAATTTCACGGCGAAGCATTATTTGCGGCTCTGCAATGTCAGTACGCCAATCAGAAATAACCGTATCGATCTCGCCCAACAGCACGACTTGCTCAGGGTTATCCGACACTTTGACCTTTAGGTCACTAATTAGCGTGTTAATCACGCGACGTCCTTCATTGTACGGCTCTAGAAATGTATCTCTTCCAGCAAGAAGAAAACCTCTCATGCCCGTTTCCATATCCAGTGCTGAGGCTTCAATCAGTAACGCCTTTTCAATCACTTGGTAGGTGTGCGATACCCAATCAACACTTTGACTGATCTCGTCAACGCTCGTGGCATTTGAAAAGGCACTCTCCCTTTGTTCCAATAGAATGCGCTCCCGCAAAATAAAGGTGTCCACAAGCCCACGAAAGCGGTCAAAGTATTCCTTTCCTCTGGCCTCAGAGATCGTCATCGCCATGTCATTCATGGTTTTTGCATCACCAATTTCACGGCGAAGTAGAATGGAATCATCTATTACTGTGGTTTGCCACTCTTGGATGTTTGATTCAATCTCCCCGAGCAATGCCACTTGTGATGGGTTATCACTGACCGTTGTTTTTAATTCACCGACCAATTCCTCAAAGTGCCGTTTACCGCTTTTATAGGGCTCAAGAAACTGTTCTCTCCCGGCAAGGAGGTAGCCACGCATACCCGTTTCCATATCAACGGCGGCACTTTCAATTTTAAGTGCCTGATTAATAACGCGGTGAGTATGGTCAACCCACATATCCGTCTCATTCAATTGATTGATACTTTTATAACTGATCACGCCAATGGTAATGAGAAACAGTAAGCTGATTGCATTACCTAGGATGATTTTTGCGCGTAAGGAGAGAGTGTCGAACATGGCCTATCCCTCTTGGCTTTCTTTGTTAGTGTCTTCTTGAGGTAATACTGCGTGCTGATTGATGAGATCGAGTTCATCGGGGTCTAACACTCTATGAATGTCAAGCAGTAGCACGAGGTTATGCGGGCCTTTGGCAACCCCTGCGATGTAATCTCGCTTTATGCTGTTTGAAATATCGAGGTTTTTTTCTATTTGCTCTTCATTGAACCCCACCACCTCATTGACGTCATCGACAATCGTACCAATGGTGAGCTCGTTGACATCACTGATGATGATGGACGTCTTTTTTGCTTCGTAAGGCTTTTCCTTCAGCCCAAGCTTTAATCGTAAGTCGATCACTGAAATGATCTTCCCCCGAAGGTTTAGCAGTCCTTTGAAAAATAGAGGAACGTGGGGAATTGGCGTCACATTCACCATTCCTATCACTTCTTTTACCGAAGATAACGGAATGCCATACTGTTCGTTGTCGAGCGAGAAAATCAGGTTTTTCTGATTAAACCTTTTACTTGCACTCCCTTCAGAGGCTGACGCGCTTGAAGGAGGTTGAAATTTGGTTTGGTGCTCTGCTGCCATACTCATTTGCACACCTTAATCAGGTAATCAGTAGGCACTTACAACTGCTATCAATCAGTATTATTCATTGATATATAAGCGCAAAATCTGTTCTGCAAGCCAACGTAAGGTTTTTATAATGTTTGAATGACCTCGATTAAACACTAGGCGACCGTGTCTCATTGTCAAAACAATCAATAAGCAACTTTGGGGCTATCACGCCTCATGTGCTCGCCGATGAAGGCGAATTACACCAGCCCAATGTTGATAAAACCGCTTTGTGTAGAGAGGGCCTCAAGTAAGCTCCCCATTTTCCTGCGTGACACGGGTTTGCGCATATACCCATTTGCACCGTAATATTCAGCGACTTGAATTGGGTCAAGACGGAGTTTTTCACACCCAAGGAGAATGGAGTTAATCTTGCCTTCAACCTCTTCGTCATCAATCACACGATGCGCGATCTTATCCAAGAGCCCCATTTTTTCTTCAATCTCGGCTTCCACGCGCAGCTTTTCTGCTTGACTGATAGACACAATGTTCTCACTTGAAATAACAACAATTTTATTAATTTTGTTGTTCGCTTTGAGATAAACCAATGCGGATAAGCCATCCATCGTCGGCATTCTCAAGTCAGTTAACACAAGATCGACGTGAGGATACTTATCGACTAAATCTATTAGCTCACGCCCATTTTTTGCCTCGCCGAGGATTTCAAATGGCCCAAATTCTTCTTCTACTGCGTTAAGAGAAGAAAGAATGTTTTCGCGCATGTCTGCCATGTCATCTGCAAAAATGATTTTCATAAGACCCCTTACTGGGAGAACACAATAAAAGCGTTTCAAAAATGAAACACATTATTGAATATAGTTCTTATCAGTTTGAGTTGCAGAGCGGAACAGGAAGTAAGGAGGAGAAGGAGAGCACGGACGCCGCCGTGCTCTTTTATTTAACTAACAATTACCAAAGCCATGCGGCACCGCGCACACCGCTAGAGTCGCCGTATTTTGCTTTAACAACGGGAGTCGCGCATTCACCGCCCAGCACCCATTTTGACATTAACTTCGGCACATTTTGATAGATACGGTCGACATTGGACATGCCACCGCCGAGGACAATGACATCAGGATCAACCGTATTAACCAATGACGCCAACGCGCGCGACAAACGATCTTCATAACGCTGCAAACACGCTTCCGCATCGGCATTTCCACTTTCTGCTAACGCGACAATTTCTTGGCCTCGCAATGTTTGGCCTGCATTTAACTCAAAATCTTTCCAAAAACCCGTGCCAGAAATAAAGACCTCGAGGCACCCAGGCTTACCGCAGTAACAAGGTGTATTGGACTCATGATGACGGTCGCTGTCATTTTGCCACGGTAATGGATTATGACCCCACTCCCCTGCGACACCATTTCCGCCTGCGTGCACTTTGCTATCAATGGCGACACCACCACCGCAACCCGTACCAATAATCACTGCAAACACAAAGTGTTTTCCCGCTCCAGCACCATCTACGGCTTCTGATACCGCAAGGCAGTTTGCATCGTTGGCAATACGCACTTCTCGGTTAAGCACAGCTTCTAGATCTTTATCCAGCGGTTTGCCATTCAACCAGACTGAGTTAGCATTTTTCACAAAACCCGTCACTGGTGACAAGGTGCCCGGAATACCTAAACCAACAGAGCACGTTTCACCCACTGCTTCTTCAGCGCGTTCAACCAGTCCTTTAATGGCATTCAAGGTTCCTTGATAGTCATGTTGAGGGGTAGGTACACGTTCACAAAATACCTGCTCGCCGCTATCAGTCAGTACAACGGCCTCGATTTTCGTACCACCAAGATCTATCCCAATTCTCACTTAAACCTCCGCATTACTCACGCGCATTGTTATTAAAGTTGTGTTCACAAACCACCTGAAGAAGCTGCGTTTCAGTACTCGTTAACCCTGAAAAAAAGCATCACTGAAAACGCGTTTTGAGCACCTTTAGCTAGTGTGGATATAGCCTAATTCTAATTATGTCGCGCCAAACAATCAGCAATGAGACTCTGGATTTTTATATGCTTTTTTGCGGTCCGTAAACAGTGTTTTTCTTTACAAATAGATGACATTCCACCAATAACATCACCTCTAAACGCATGATTCTTAGAAAGAATACACTCTATGATTCGAAAATCGGGACGTGTCTCACTTTCTTTTCCTCGATTAACGACTATGTTTACTTTGTGTTCAGCTTTGGCTGAAATTTTTGGTGTTTTTGAAATTTCTGCCGACACAGAGCACACATTGATACAGCGGTATCCCAAAATACCTTCACAATTGGAGATGCTGTGTTACTATCGTTCGGCCTGGTTAATAGAGCTCTTTATGCTGCAATTGAAAACTTCGTTACACCCTACCTTCGCAAAAGTAAGTTGTCCTGAAGCTATTCGCTACATTTGCCACCATAAGTGATTCATTAATAGGTCTACATGCGCATGCGCAATGTTACAAATGGAAATATATTCAGGAGACAACATGTCTAAATCTACCGGTACCGTGAAGTGGTTTAACGAAGAGAAAGGTTTTGGTTTCATTCAACAAGAGAATGGCCCAGACGTATTCGTTCACTTCCGCGCTATCACTGGCGAAGGTTTCAAAACTCTGGCTGAAGGCCAACAAGTAGCATTTGAAATCGAACAAGGCCAAAAAGGTCCACAAGCTGCAAACGTAGAAAAAATCTAATTTTTTCTCCTCGCAGAGTTCTGAAAAGGGTGCCTTCTAGGCATCCTTTTTATTTTCAGCCTTTATCTCCTATCATCAGCAGTTTCCACACCGTCCAACAGCAAAAATTTCTTCCTCATTGCCACCACCAATCGCAATTTTGTACAAAAAAAGCCAATCCTCTTTGGGTATACTGCTCAATGATTGAATAAATGGAATTGTCATGGAATTTGCCAAATTTGATGCATCCCCTTTGCTTGGCGGCTTAGAGATCCTTCAAGCGACGTATGAAAAACAGGCATTTAGCCGACATACGCATGAAGGTTATACCGTGGGTGTCATCCGACAAGGTGCTCAACGTTTTTGGCGCAATGGCGGTTACCACGTCGCCCCAACCAACAGCATCATTCTCGTCAATGCAGATCAAATTCATGATGGACATTCCGCCAGCGAAGGCGGCTGGTCATATGAAGCGATGTATCCAACCGAAGCGCAATTTGAAGCTGTTTCCGCCGACTTAGGATTGCCCTGCTCTACACCCTACTTCCCCACCGCCGTAGAGACTGACCCCAAATTGGCTAACCAGCTGATTATGCTCTTCGACTTGCTTCGTGAAAATCAAGACCCTTTGTTAACGGAGACGTTTACGCACCATACTCTACTGTCATTGACTTGCCGTTACCAAAAGCCGTCATCAGTTTCCATTCCTTCGCCATCACTGGGACCACAGCTGGATTTAGTCAGGGAATATCTTCACCAACACTTTACAGACAATATCACGCTTGATGACCTCAGCAGCATGACAGGTGTCAGCCCGTATCACCTCGTCAGGCAATTTAAATCTCGCTTTGGGCTACCTCCTCACGCCTATCAAATTCAGTTAAAAATCCGACGCGCTAAAGCATTGCTCAAAACTGGGTTGTCAATTGCTGACAGTGCAATGGCATCAGGCTTTCACGATCAAAGCCATCTTCACCGCCACTTTCGACGAGCGATAGGGGTTACACCGAAACAGTACCAACGCGCAATTTTGTGCAATTCTTCCTCTCCACGTTGAGTTAGAACATAATTCTATCTTCAGCGAAAAAGGGCTTTCGACTCAATGAATGGACACTCAACTCTTACTCCGTCGACAAAGCGGATTTGGCTAACGGCATGCGCAGACATGACGCCATTAAGTGTCGCCGTTGTTCCATGGGGCATACTTTGCGGTTCATTAGGTATTCAAGCAGGTTTAACTCCACTTCAGGCGCAAGCCATGTCCTTGTTTGTCTTTGCCGGTGCAGCTCAGCTTTCCGGTATCACCATGATGGGTATTGGGGCACCAATAAGCACGCTGTTTAGCACGACGTTCGTCATCAGTGCGCGGCACCTTCTTTATTCTGTCAATATGCGCACCCATATCAGAACTCTCTCACTTAAGTGGCGACTGGCTCTTGGGTTCTTACTCACTGATGAAATGTATGTGTTAAGTGCTGCCCATACACAAAAACAGGGCGCATTTTGTCGCTACTACGCCCTATTCAGCGGCGCGTTTTTCTACCTTTGTTGGAATCTCGCGACACTGGTCGGTGTGTTGGGGGGAACGCACTTTGACAACATCGAAGATCTGGGGCTGGAGTTTGCTATCGCGGCCACCTTCATTGCATTAGTTATCCCAACAATCAAAGACATGGCTGTGCTTTGTAGTGTCATTGTTTCTGCCGTCTCAGTCATACTGCTCACCGTTATCGGGTTCAGTAACGCGCTTATCGCAGGTGCCTTGATTGGTATGCTGGCAGGTTTTTTATGGGAAACGATCAATCCAAGTCATCAAGATGAAAAAGAGAAGGAGTCAGGGAATGCATAACTGGTTAATGATCATTGGTATGGCAGCAATCACGTTTTCAGTACGTTACTTTTTCTTGGCCAAAAGTATCCCTTTTCGTGTATCACCGACTCTGCAACGATTTTTAAAATTTAGTGCTCCCGCCGTGCTCACCGCTTTAGCGGTGCCAATCCTTGTTTTTCCAGACGGACACCTCGATGTTTCATTCGACAATGCCTTCTTGCTGGCTGGAAGTTTCGTTTGTTTACTCAGTGTAATTCGTTTGGGCACCCTCCCTACTGTGGTCATTTCTATGGGCTTTTTCTTACTTATCCAATAATCTCTGCACAATGATATGTTTCATAATACAGACAGATGTCCAATTAATTGAAATACCAATCAAATAAACTATAAATTAGTAAGGGGAAGTGTTTTGGTAAGGGGGGAGCTTTATGCTAGATAAGTGCCTGATTGTTGACGATCATGAGATGATTCGAGAAACAATCGCTATCATGGCGAAATCTCTCGGATTTCAAGAAGCCATTACCGCTATCGACGGAGCCGATGCGATTTCAAAGCTCTTTCATGAACGTCCGTCTTTGGTAGTGACCGATTTACAGATGGACCCAATTGATGGGTTGGAAATGCTGCGTTTAATTCGTAGTGGTCGATTTGGCCTTCCTCATGACATCCCCATTATTATTCTGACCGCTAACGCGTCTGAAAGCGTCATTGCTCAATGTATCGCATTTGATGTTGATGCGTTTCTCGTCAAACCAGTCAACCGTAAGTCACTGCAAGAACGTTTAAACCAACTGGCACATCAGGCAAAACCCAAAAAAACCATTGAGCATTACTTCGAGATTTACCAACAAGATCCTGCAAAAACGACGGCCTTTCAAACCAACGGGACGATCGCTTTTGCTGACGATGTGATGGAAGAATTTGATTCTCTCATGGCGGAAAGTGCCCCTGTACCGGAAGCACCCCCCTCATTCTCAGAACCCATGTCTATCGACGCCCCAGTAATCGCGCCACCAAAGAAACTGTTCATCAAATGGCAAGACAGATTTTCAGTGGCCAACACAGACTTAGACAACAGCAATATGGCTCTGCTCGACATCATCAACGACAGTTACGATGTCATTATCAACCATAGGGATGACAAAGAGTTTGATGAAATTGCGGCGAGGTTTGATGTGTATGTCAAAGGACACATTCTTCTTGAAGAAGAATTACTTGAGCAAAGAGAATATCAACGCCTCAAAGTGCACAAAGAAATGCATGCACGATTGGTGAAACAAGCCGAATTCGTACTTTTAAAGTGCCAAGCTGACCCCAGTTTTTACAAGACAGATTTTTTCAAACTTCTGCGTTTTTGGTGGGTAAAACACGTTGTTCAGGAAGACACCAAATATAGAAATCTATTTCTAGAACACGCCTGAGGAAGATAAATGCTTAACCACCCGAACTTTTCCCAGGAGTCTCGACGCACCCTAGCGCAATTGGTGGTTAGTGGCGGGGCGGTGGTGCTGATCATCCTGCTCTCTTTTTTATGGTTTTTTCGCTCTGTCTATCAAGAAACACATTACAAACTCGAGTACTTTTTAAATTCAGAACTAGACACCGCCACCGTGCTTCTCCAAGACTGGTTTGAGCACAAAGATCGCGAATTGACCATCATGCAAAATGATGCCGCCCTTATTCGTGACCTTGAGACATTAACATCCGTAGATAAACCTCAATTTCGCGATATCGTATTGGCGCAAAGGGCACTAAACCCGTATCTCAATAGTTTTACCCTCTCTGCACTGATTCTTGTTTCTCCAAGCAATGAAGTGGCAATCAGTGTTGGTGACAAAAAAGCCATGCCGATGTCGTTTTTAACGAGCACAGTTGCTCAAATCCGTGCCGCAGGACATTACATTAGCACTCCAGTGAAACTCAATAATGATGATGAATCATCGTCGGTCATCTATGGCTTCGTGGTCGATAAAGAACAAGTGGGCTCATCTACCGCATCGGTGTTGATCGCTATCAAACCCAGCCAGTCTTTTGACCAACTGTTCACAACGCACGACGTCACAGAAAACAGACTCTTTTTCATCACAGACCAAAGCGGCAATATTATCGCGCCGTCATTTATGCAGAGAAATGCATCAGACTCACCATTTTTAACTCAACACTATGGCGATTATTTTAATCGCACACACGAGCGGTTCATCAATACCAAAGGCTACCCCGACCAAAACGGCATTGATGTGATTGGAACTTGGCAATGGTTACCCAGCCATTCTCTTGGCGTTGTCGTTGAATTTAAGGCAGATCGTGCCCTAAACACTATCGAGTTTACTCAGAAATACCTTCTTGCGGTTTTTTTGGCTGTAGTCGTTACGCTGTCACTTTTTTTCATTCGCCACGCAAACATTCTGCTTAAAATTGGATTTAGCAAAAGCTATCTCGAATCCATACTCAGAAACTACCGAGATGGTGTGCTGGTAATCGACGAAAAAGGGCGAGTTACGTCCAGTAATCAAGCCGCAATTACTTTGCTAGAAGCCCCTGAAAATTGCCGCGTTGGCGAAGTTCATCAATTAAAAGCACTCGAGAGTGACGAGAATGCCTTGCTCATTGGAGCGGTGGAGAAAGCATATCTTGGTGCGCTGTCATTGTCAGAAATGGAGTCGGTTCAAACGCTTGGTGATGAACGTGAAATTCGCTATCTAAGCTTCAAAGCCAGCAAACAGAAAATAGGTGGCATCCATCATGTCGTTATCGTGATCAGAGATATCTCTAAACAACTGAATGTTGAAGCCAAATTAAGTCGGGGGAATGCGCTGTACTCGGTGTTTAACACGGTCCAAGATTTATACATGACCACTGGTGATTCTGATCGTAGCTTTAAAAAAGCGTTGGCTGTTCTATCGACATTTACCGACAGTGAACTCGCAGCCATGATCGCCATTAAAAACGACGAACAAACCTTGCTGTACACACACACTCAAAACAGCACTGCAAACCAATTCACCGTGCTTCCTGAACCTCTGCTCCACTATGCACAACAATGTATCAAGCTTAAACGGACAGGGTTCTCGCAAGATGCTGAACACATCGATAGTGAAAATCCGCTATTCGGCCAGTATGTTCTCATCCCTCTTATCACTAAAGGTGAAGCAATAGGTGTCATATTCTTAGCGGGTCGACACTTTGAATACGATGATGAAGTCATCAACTGGATTGCTCCCGTGGTGAAAAGCATCTGTAGCATGATGTATTCAGATAAACAGACACAACTGAACCAAGAAGTGACGGTCGCTTTGCGTCATGCCAAAGAGGAAGCCGAGCAAGCCAACGAAGCAAAATCGACATTTCTGGCAATGATGAGCCACGAAATACGCACACCCATTAATGGCATTATTGGCATGTCAGAAGTGCTGGGAAACACAAAGCTGGCGTATGAACAAAGCCACTATAACGAGACCATCTCTACGTCTGCTAACGCCTTGTTAGACATCATCAATGACGTCCTTGATCTTTCAAAAATAGAAGCCGGAAAAATGACGGTCAGGCATGAGTCTATGTGCCTTAGTGAGCTGATAGAAAATGTAACGAACATCGTCGCACCGCGTGTAAAAGACACGGTAAGTTTTTCTTCGTATTTAGACCCTCGCTTACCTATTCGCGTTATTTCTGATTTTTCAAAACTTCGACAAACACTCGTCAATATCGCTGGGAATTCAGCAAAATTTACTGAAACAGGCTACGTCGATATCTCATTTATCCTGTTAGACAAAAATGACGGCCACTGCACTATCGAGATGAAAGTAACTGACACAGGAATTGGTATTGACAAAGCTGACCTGAAAAAAGTGTTTGAAAAGTTCTCTCAGATTGACAATACCAGCAAGCGACGATTTCAAGGTACGGGGCTGGGATTACCCATCTGCTATAAGTTTGTAGAACTCTTGGGCGGTAGCATAGAAGCCGATAGCGACATTGGTAAAGGCTCGACATTTACCATCACGCTTAGTGTCGCTATGGACCCCAAAAACATCAAAGATCTATCAAAACCTTCTCCCGTTTTAGAACAACAGCGAGTGCTCGTCATCTCGCGAAGTGTCAGCCAAGTTTCAAATATCATGAAGTACCTTGAATATCATGATATGCAATGTGTAGTGGCAAGAAATGAGCATTCTGCGTTGGTCACATTGGAAAATGCGCCTGGCTTTATGTATACCCTCGTAGATCATACCGTGTCATTAGAAGAGCTTCGCCCGCTTCTTGCTGTAGAGAATTTCACCAAGCACGTGATATATCTTGCTGATATAAAAGGAGTACTCACTCATCGTCCTTACTCAATATCCGCATCACTTACCGCGCCATTTACCATTTTAAATCTGACTCAGGCTCTTGAAGTTATCGCTCACATGGACAGCAAAGGGCAAACAAGAGACGAGATATTCGCCCAACTCACTGAGCGAGTAATTATCTCTAAACGACAAGAGACGGCACTGATCCAAACTGGATTGTCGATATTGGTTGCCGAGGACCACCCTGTAAATCAGGATCTCATTACCACGGTGCTTAAAAACTTAGGATGCCACCCAACCCTTGCGGACAATGGCGCGATCGCATTTGAGCGCTATATGTCTGACAGGTTCGACATGGTGTTTATGGACTGCCAAATGCCTGTGATGGATGGGTATGAAACCACGCAAAGGATACGTGAGATAGAAGCAAAGAATCACTTGCCTGCAATCCCCATTCTCGCCATGACGGCCAATGCAATGGCCAGTGACAGAGCACGATGCTTAGATGTTGGAATGACAGAGTATATCGCGAAGCCTTTTAAGCAGCAGGAGCTTATCGACTTAATGAATTCGCTTATCCGCGAACATAAGATCACAGGGACTGACAACACGAGCCCCGCACAGACTATCGATCACGTAATGCCTGAGCATGTAGCGACACCTTCCACTGCATCCTCTACCCCATCAGCAGATCACTCCGAGCAACAAGAAGACTGCTTCGATTTATCAACGCTTAAAGAGACAACAGGCGATGACCCTGAATTGCTCATGATGCTCATCGATCGCTATAGAGAAACTCAGTCTTCCGACATCAATGCGATGGAGGCAGCATGGCAAGCGGAGAATTATCAGGACCTTCGAAAAACGGCTCACAAGATGAAAGGTGCTGCGTTAATGGTGGGAGCAATCGAATTTTCTGAGCAATGTAAGGCCCTTGAGCAACTCGATTTCACCCAAACGGTACCTGAAGAACTCATCACCGCAATAAAACACATGAGTGACGATCTTTGCGAGCGAATGGCATCGGCAGTTAAGGTGATTTAGCTGTGCTAGACGATATTGAGTGTTTTCGCAAGGAAGATTTAGTTGCAATTCAATCCCTTTTATAAAGATTGATAACCGAGCTGCACTAATGTCAGGTGTGACTATGCAAGTCCACGATTTTTAACTAATTTTGATAACAAATACTAATAAACATAACTTATATCTTTTTCTTTTAATTGAGAATACGCTATGCCGACCGTTATCCCATTCCCGAAAGAGAATGCTCAGCGAACACAGGACACCTGTGCGTTGACGGAGTTGATCAGAGAAGAACTCATGCATTTAAGCTCAAATGAGTACATGATCAGCTGCATTCTTGAGCGCATGAAGCCATTTATCGCTTCGATTGACTACGACCTCAGTCTTGATGTTGAACTCACAGACGAAAATGAAGATGCGATGATGGAGCTGATCCCTGCAGTGCAGAAACTTCAGTCACGCTTTGACGGCATCATTTCAGATATTATTTCTGAAAGGATCCTTCATGAAATCCATCTATTTCATATCGAACGTGCGACTAAGATGTAATCACCACTAACTGACAAGCGAGAAGAGAGTGCATGCCTTTTCTCGCTTAATTTCCCATTCATCCATTCGCATATTGCAACTATCTTCCTTTGATTTTCTTATTTTGAAAACAACGCAATAGCTTCTCCCCCCCGCACTTTTCCATTTGGCACACTTCAACCAACCACCCTAAGTGACAGATTTCATGAAAAAATCTCATTAGCTTATATACTTATCAATAAGCTCATATTTTGAACTATGCCTCACATTAAAGACATATGTTTCATTGGCGTAATTCTTGCAACACTACTTGTAACGCCAATTCGCATTGTAAGGAGGGATAGATGGGAGTAGCAGCCATTAGCTCTGGTTCGATCCACACATTTCGTTCTCGCTCGGGAGCTCGAAAGTTTCCGAGAATTGAGTTCCCTGCCCAGATAGAAATTGATGGTGTACTTTATCCAACCAATGAATGGAGTGTGGGTGGGTTCTCGGTCCCTGATGGGAACATTAAAGGGAAAAAGGGTGATAAAGGGGAAGGTCACCTGTGCTTTGAACTACCTGTTGGACGTTTTTCAACGCCAGTACACTTTGAAGTCATGCGAGTAACCGATGATGGCCATGTGCTCGGTTGTCAATTCTACTCCCTCAATTCTGGTCACCAAAAAACGCTTCAATCCATCGTCGATACATATCTCACTGGCGAAACTATCTCTCTGGAAAGCGTCACGTCTTATGGCGTAAAAGCGCAGCTCCACGAAGAGGAAGTTAAGCGCATGCAGCAAAACTGGTGGCGTTTCGCCGTCGTTGCTCTTGTTTCGATTGCGCTGATTGCCACAGCAGCATTAATGATTCAATCAAGGCTTCTATCAATCAATTCCGAACACGCAGCAGTCAGCCAACCTGTATTTACTCAACGCAGTTATAACAATGGCGTGCTGCGACTTGGCGAGTACAAACCAGGTCAGAGGGTCAAAAAAGGGGAATTACTTTTTTCCGTATTTACCGAAGAAGGCACCGATTTACTCGCAAAGGATAAATTACTGTTAAGTACCATTAACAGCGAAATTCTTTACCTGCAAACACTGCTGCGACAAAGTAAGGAATCTGTGGCTCGCTACAATTCCAGACTGTTCAAAGAATTGAAAATCATCACTGAAAAAAGAGAGCTTTTAGAAGACGAACTCAAAACTCGCGAGACGATTTTGGCACTTTATAACAATGGCGTAAGAAATGGCACCGTCGACAACGTATCAAGAGAGCTCGAGCGCGTCGCTATTTATGGAATACAGCGAGAAATCCTCTCCATTGACACCGAGATTGAATACATTGAAAACCAGCTTGATCAAATCCTTATCGGTGTTCCTCCTCGAGAAGCGCAAGTCGATTCCAAGTCCCCGTTTGAAGTCAACAGTAAACTCAATAAGCTCATCAAAGAAAAGGATAAAGTTCTAGAAGAGATAGAGCGCCTCAAAACTCGCGGCCTCGCTTATGCTCCTTGTGACTGTTACATCGTCGCCATTAACTCCACCGACGGCCAAGTGGTTCAAACCGGCACATCCATTTTCGAATTATCACCTGTATCCAAGGAAGATCGTACAGAGCGTTCGATTCTCGCTTTGATGCCTCTAGAGCGCGCGGAATTGCTCAAAATTGGTATGCCTGTTGAGTACCGCTTGGCAAGTACGGAAGAAAAAATGACAGGGATAATCGACCATATACAGTTCTATAGCGCGTCTAACAGTGATATTTACAACGACGAAGGCGAATCGTTAAGCGGATTGCCTAAAGTGTTGCCAAGGCTCCAACAATACACCTTGATAAAGATTCTGCCAGATTCTAAAGACACTGACTCCATCGTCAATGAGCCAGTTTCTGTTGTGGCGACTGTCGGTTGGTCAGATGTTTTTAAACGTTGGTTCAACTTATGAACGTAAAGAATCTTGTCGTTAAAAACTTCTATCGGCAAGACCCACTTCACATCACTCTGCTGTGGTGGCTTTTCTTTGGAGGGTTACTACTTGGCCTATGGACCATTTATGGTTTTCTCCCTGATGAGCATGTGAACCCAGAGGTTTTATACACGCTCGGAATAATCGGGGCATGGCGATACGGGTGGAAAACTATCCATCTGTTTCGAGGCTTGTATTACCAATATGTTCGTTACCCTGTCCTCTCTAGCCTTGCCGAGCTCACTCATAAACCCAGTGAAATACTCCTCGTTATTCCTTGCTATCGTACGACGCCAGAAATCAGTGCCCCTGTTTTTAAAGCGTTGATCGATGAAATTGGTAACTTTGGTGTCGCCTGCCGTGCCGTAGCCTGTGTGACCGATGAAGCTGATCTGGATATCATTGAAACGCAGTTCAACAAGTTACAGGAAAGAGTGCCTGTCAGTTTGTATATCATCGACCAAGATGGGAGCGGTAAACGTAATACCATGGCTGACGCACTGACACTGTTAGCTGATGACCGCCCCGTATCCAAAGACAGTATCTTGGTATTGATGGACGGCGATACCGTTTTACCTGAAGGTATCCTGAAAAAGGCATCCGGTTTTCTAATGCGTTACCACGACTTAGGTGCGTTGACGACCCACAATGCGCCCATCGTCAAAGGCAACTCCCTAACCCGCCAATGGTATCGCCAGCGTATGGCACAGCGTCACTTCTACATGAGCTCACTAAGCCTCACCTTTCGCGTCTTAGTGCTAACGGGCCGTTTTTCAGTCTACCGTGCCTCCTTGGCACTCTCTCCGGACTTTATTGATAGCCTTCGCTATGACCATGTAAGTCATTGGCGTTATGGCCGCATCCGAATGCTAACGGGAGACGATAAAAGCACGTGGTATTTTGTGCTCAAAGAGCAATGGAAAATGATGTACTTGCCTGATGTTTCCGTTACCTGTCTTGAAGACGCCCCTTCGGGAAGCTTTTTCAAAACCAGTGTGTCTCTCATGACCCGCTGGTACGGAAATATGCTGAGAAGTAACATGCGTGCAATTGATCTGGGACCCAAAAAAGCCGGGATATTTTTGTGGCTTTGCTTGTTGGATCAACGAATTAGCATGTGGACAACCCTGATAGGTCCAACACTGGCTTTAGTCGTCGCAACCTACATGGGCGCAAAAGTGGTGATCGCTTATTTATTTTGGGTCATCGCAACGCGAAGTCTTAATGTCCTACTCATTTCAATACAGTCTGGTCAATTCCATCCCATTTTCGTGCCCTTACTCTGGTACGAACAATTGGTCGGGTCGTTTGTGAAAGTCTACCTATTTTTCCATCCAAACCTTCAAAAATGGACTCGACAAGATATCAGTGGACAAGACGTCGACCATTCGATGTCTCAACAAATAAAGCGATGGCTCCCCCATCTGCAAACCACAGCGGCATTCAGCACCTTGCTCATTTTTGTTATGTGGCTTTACGGTGCTGAAGCTTAACATCACCCTTCGGTTTTATTTTGTCAGAACACCAAATATTTAACGATCTTAAACAACCACTTACACGCGATTCCTGCTTATCTTCCCTATAAAACCTGCTTGCTCTCACGCCGATCTCGCCCTAATATAACACTGTATACATATACAGTGTTTTTATGGTTATGATTGACAACATTCTCGCGCTACATTCTGGAATCTGGACGGCAAACCGCCTCTACCAACCCCAGACACATTGTCGTCCTAGTGGTCATGCTCTGCTTGATGAAAAGCTCGATGGCGGCTGGCCAGAATCCGGTGTCGTAGAACTCCAACTTCCTTGTTTTGGCATCGGAGAATTGAGGTTGGTTTTACCTGCCATTGCTCGTGCTTTGGAGGACAGTGAACTGACCGTATTCGCCACCCCACCCGGAGAAATAAATCCCATTGCTTTATGTCAGGCAGGACTCAATCTTGAAAAAGTGGTGATACTCGATACCTCAACATCCTCCAGTTTATGGTGTGTCGAACAGGCATTGAAAAGTGGTTGCTGTAGAAGTGCCGTGCTTTGGGGCGAAGCTCTGTCTGTTACGCAAGCCAGACGCTTACAACTGGCAGCCGCAGAGAATGACTGTCTGCTATTTATGATCACCCACCAGCAAAGCGTTCAAGGGCTCCCTGTGAGCTGTCGATTAGCAATCACGCCCGTCGAAGAAGGGCTCAGTATCCGCGTTGTTAAACGTCGAGGTTTACCAGTATTGCCTTTTACGCTGCCCTTGCCCGCTGTCTGTAATACCTTTTCACTCATGGACAAGTTCTTGCCACTGCCAGAGGCGAACTCACTTCCTTCCAACGTGGTGCCATTGTTCCGATGACACTGTGGCTTTACTTATATTTTCCGTCCTTATTGCTCGATACGCTCATGAGAGATAACGGCACAACAGCCCCATTGATCGTGCTTTCCCGCGCAACAGGCTCAGTGCTACAAGCGAACCAAGCGGCCATAGACAGTGGTATTCGCATCGGCAATGACCTCGGTACTGCCAGCGCACTTTGCCACGCACTCGATGTGGTCGATTATGATGAGCAGTTGGAAAGCGCGCGCCTTCAGCAACTGGCTACCCAACTTTATCAGATTAATGCAGATATTGTTTCTGATGCGCCGAACGGCTTGCTAATGAAAGTCAGCCCTATGTTGAAGCTCTATGGGTCGCTGGATGCCTACTGGCAAGCTCTGCTACCCACTATTCACCATGAGAACGTTCACTTTCATTTTGCCCTCAGCCCATGCCCAGAAGCCGTAAAACAACTTGCTCGCACAGGGATAGACAGAGGTTTTCTCACCGTAGAAACAACCCAACAAGCACTTTCCGCACTGCCTGTTTGCCAGCTAGGTTTAACAGAAAAACAGATTACCCAACTTGAACGCATGGGGGTTCGCCATGCTAAACAGCTTTTCGACCTCCCGATTGACTCACTCGGTCAACGCTTTGGAAAGACACTGACCGAGCACATTCGCGCCTTAACACAAACGAAAATTGCACTCCCTGCCATGTTTTCACCCCCTACGTTTTTCCATCAATCGCTGGAATTGCTGCATGAAATCGCCTCCAGCCAAACCTTGTGTTTTCCCATACAGCGCATGCTAAAAGAAATGGAGAAGTTTCTTGAGGTACGTGAGTCGGTGGTACCTGAAATTACGCTGAAGCTCATCCAACGTGACGATCACGAGGTAAAAATCATCACGCTATACGCAGCAAAACCAGAATCAGCCGCCAGCCGATGGATGCCACTTTTACAGTTGCACTTGGAAAAACTGACGTTGGATGCTCCAGTCATTCATATCCATTTAGATGCTAATACGCTGTTACCTAGGCAGTCTCCTACACAGGATTTGTTCGCGGGTAAACGCGGACAAATCTCCCCCGGAGAACTGATCAGCCTGCTTCAAGCCAAAGCGGGTAAACACGGTGTGTATAGTATGACGTTGGTTGATGACCATCGCCCCGAGCTTGCATTCAAGCACCAAGCTCCACTACAGACCAGCCAACAAGCGATCCCTTTGCCTTTACCAACACGCCCTTCGCTGTTGCATAAAACGCCACGTCCACTACTGGCAAAGCCCGACACATTAACCGGACCTGAGCGAATTTGCAGCGGTTGGTGGGACCAAGCTCCGGTTCAGCGGGATTACTTTATCGCACGCAACAAACGCGGCCAGTTGTGCTGGGTATTTCGAACCGCAGCCGGTGAGTGGTTCGAACACGGCTTATTTTGCTGACCTAAGTACATATTACTGACCTAAGTACACCTTGTTGATCTAAGTACAGAGACAAATTTCCATGCAAAACAATGACAGCATCCTATGGTTCGGAGAACTTCACTGTAAAAGTAATTACAGTTTTCTGACTGGTGCATCTCATCCTGAAGAGCTGGTCGTTCGCGCTGCGACACTGGGGTACCAAGCCATAGCTATCACCGATGAATGCTCACTAGCAGGTGTAGTGCGTGCTTACACCGCCATTCGCGAACAAAACTTAAACATCAAACAAATCGTCGGATCTGAAATTCATTTTCAAGGCGAGAAGCTGGTACTTCTTTGCCCTAGCAGAGCGGCGTATGGCGAGCTCTCACGGCTTATCACACAAGCACGCATGCGCAGCGAAAAAGGCCATTATCAAGTCTTCAGCGATGATTTTTCGCACATCAAACACTGCTTGTGTATCTGGTACCCGGCCCACGGCGCGGTCAATGTTGAGCAACTGACTCCTCTTCAACATAGCTTGAAAGATCGCTTTGAAGGACGCTTCTGGCTAGGTGTAGAACGACTTCTCCTGCCTAATGAAGCCGACTATCTGGCCATGATCGACGCACTTGCTGATGTGCTGGATATACCCGTTGTGTGTTCAAACGATGTATTGATGCACCATTCAAGACGGCAGCCCCTGCTTGATGTCGTGACCGCAATCCGTCTGGGGAAACCACTTCACTCCTGCGGGCAGGCTTTACCACGCAACGGAGAACAAGCATTAAAATCCCTCAATAAATTGCAAAAGCTATACCCCGAGGTTTGGCTCAATGAAACCCGCCGGATCTCGGACAGGTGTACGTTTTGCCTGAGTGAACTTCGCTATGAATACCCCGCTGAACTTGTACCGGATGGATTCACCGCCTCGGCATACCTCAAACACCTTGTCGAAAAAGGAATTGCGCTACGTTTTCCTCACGGTATCAAGCCCAGCATTCAAGCCACCATCGACAAAGAATTAACCTTGATCGCAGAGCAAGGCTACGAATACTTTTTCCTCACCATTTACGACATTGTTCAATTCGCGAAATCACAAGGCATTCTCTATCAAGGGCGCGGCTCTGCGGCAAACTCCGTAGTGTGTTACTGCCTTGAAATCACTGCCGTCAATCCGGAGAAAATCAACGTCCTGTTTGAGCGTTTTATCTCGAAAGAGCGCGATGAGCCGCCCGATATTGATGTCGATTTCGAACACGAACGCCGTGAAGAGGTGTTCCGCTATATCTACCAAAAATACGGACGCCAACGCGCGGCCATTGCGGCCACTGTCATCACGTATCGCTTCAAAAGTGCATTCCGAGATGTCGGCAAAGCATTAGGGATCAATGAAACCCAACTCGACTACTACATTAAAAACCTCAATCACAGAGACAAAGGGTTGGATAAGGCCGAGCAATTACAAACCTTAGGGCTTGATGTTCATTCACACCTTGGTCGCTGGTTGCTAGAGCTTGTAGAAGAGATCCGCGGCTTTCCTCGCCACCTCAGCCAACATGTAGGCGGATTCATTATTTCCGCAGGACCATTGTATGAGCTGGTTCCGGTCGAAAATGCCGCCATGGCAGAACGCAGCGTGATCCAGTGGGACAAAGACGACTTAGAATCGCTAGGGTTGCTCAAAGTCGATATTCTTGCCCTTGGTATGCTCAGTGCCATTCGCAAAGCCTTCGCCATCATTGAATCACAACATGGACGCCGCTATTCCATCGCCCATATCACCGCATTGGGTGACGACCCCAAGGTTTATCATCAGCTACAAAAAGCAGATTCTGTGGGGGTTTTTCAAGTGGAATCACGAGCCCAGATGAGCATGCTGCCAAGGCTTCGACCCGCGTGTTACTACGATCTGGTCATTCAGATTGCGATTGTTCGCCCCGGCCCAATACAAGGTGACATGGTACACCCGTACCTGAAACGACGCTGGGGAGAAGAGCCTATCAGCTACCCATCAAAAGAGGTCGAAGCCGTATTATCTCGCACACAAGGCGTACCGATTTTCCAAGAGCAAGTCATACAACTGGCGATGGTGGCAGCAGGATTCAGTGGGGGTGAGGCCGATCAGTTACGACGCGCGATGGCAGCGTGGAAACGCAATGGCAAGCTGGCCCCCTTTCGAGAAAAGCTCATCAACGGCATGCAAGAACGTGGCTATAGCGTTGAATTTGCCGAACAGATTTTTCGTCAAATACAAGGGTTCGGTGAATACGGTTTCCCTGAATCACACAGCGCGTCATTCGCCGTGTTAGCTTACACATCGTCATGGCTCAAGCACTACTACCCTGTCGCGTTTTATTGTTCGTTGCTCAACAGCCAACCCATGGGGTTTTATAGTCCATCCCAGCTGCTACAAGATGCGGCACGCCATGGCGTAACTATTCTGCCTGTCTGCGTAAACCACAGCCTATGGGATCATCAGCAAGTTATGATCGATAGCCGCCCAGCCCTGCGTCTCGGTTTTCGTCTCGTAAAAGGACTCTCAGAACAAGGCGTACAGAAGTTACTGAAGCAACGCCCTGCGAATGGCTTTACGCATTTGAATGCGCTGCGGCAGTGCGGATTGGGTAAAGGCGACCTAGAAGCACTTGCCAGTGCCAACGCCACGCAAGTGCTGTCGAACAATCGTTATGCGGCAAGGTGGCAAATGATGGACGACAGCCATACGTTACCGCTGCTTGCCAACATGACCCCTGACACACAAGACAGCCATGCGATTACCGCGCCATCTGACGTGGAAAATTTGATTGAAGACTATGCATCTACGGGGCTTTCGCTTGGCAAGCATCCCATCGCTCTGCTGAATGAAAAAGGCAAACTAGGCAGACACCGTCTCGCCAGCGAGTTAACCCAAATTAAATCCGGCACAGCAGTGACAGTAGTCGGTATCGTCACTGGTCGTCAGCGGCCAGGCACCGCCAGTGGCGTAACATTTGTGACGCTGGAAGATCACACCGGCAATATCAATGTCGTCGTCTGGCTGGCCACTGCCCGCGCACAGAACACACCGTTTGTGTCGGCAAAAATCTTAAAGGTGAAAGGTATTTTAGAGCGTGAAGGCGATGTGGTGCACATCATTGCAGGACGACTGATTGATATGACAGCCACACTTGATCAATTGCTGGTGAATTCTAGGGATTTTCATTGAGGCAAGTACAAAATGAAAAAGGGGGCATTCTCGCCCCCCTCTTTCTCTAAACTCAGCTAATCACTTCTTCCACATCAATCACTTTGGAGCGATTCACTGTGATTTTCCAGCGCTGTAACGTCACGCTACCGTCAGGGTTCTTTTGCTTTGAAATCAGATTGAATTGGTGACGCTTATCAATCGATTCATGCGAAACCTTGCCCTCATTTAACGCGTAGTAACGATGTTTACCACGTGCCATTAAACGAGAGAATGGACGAAAATCGACGCGCCACACTTCACGCGTCATGTCGTAGCCACTCAAGAATTTGGTGGTCGACATCTGGGTCACCATCTTCATGCGCACAACAGACTCTTCTCGCTGTCGAAGCTTGCCTTTACGAAGCTTACGCACATCATCCGGTAGCTTGTCGAAAGGAATGTAATCAAGCCACTCCAATTGACTACCAATGCGCTGGCCTGAAGTCGGGTCGGTAAACATTTTGCGCCACTTGGGGCGTCCTTTACGAATCCAGCGCCACAGTACGTCTCTCAAATCGTCTTTGAATATCTCGCGAAGGGCATACAGCCCTGCCATCGCCAGCACAAACGACATGGTAATTTCACCCAGAAAGCTGCGCATGCGGATAATTGCGACTGTCACGAAGATCATGACCAAGCCCGTCGCCGTACCCTTTGCTAGCTTATTTAAGGTTTGTCCCAACACCACATCGTTTTGTCGAATGGTAACGGGGTATTCAATCAAGCGTCTGGCCAAGCGCATTTTGTTCACCATACGGGTGGGATCATTCTGCGCTTTTATCGAGTTGTAGTTTTGCTCGACACGATAGTTAGATTCAGACTCACAAAACGCGATCAATTGCTCGCGCATCGGCTTAAATGCCGCGCTTCTTGGCATGTGCGCAACCAAAGATAAAAAGCGCTGCTCAGTCAGCCAGGACAGGTAATTATCGATGTTGTTGTAGTACTTGATGAGACTTTCGTCTTTTGGCACATAACGGCGCAATCGACGAAGAATTTCCACGGCCATATCCGTGATGAATTCGAGTTGTTCGACCGCCTCTTCTTCTTCAACATCTGCCACCGTGTCAAAAAATCGGTGCGTTGTTTTTTCTAAAGAGAGCGCATATTGATAGGCGTACAAACTCAAACTGACGCGGTATTTGTCAGACGGCAATTTATCCCGGCTCGCGAGTCGAGAATGTACCAGCGGTAAGTGGTACTGAGACGTGAAATAGGTACGAGTGTTAGACAACACCGTATTGTAGAACTGATCTTCGCTGATAACGTTTTTCGAAAAATTCAGCTCACCAGGGACAAAAAGGTAGAACTCGACATCCTGTCGTTTTATCTCTTCGTTAATTAGCGCAATCCGTGCTGTTAATCCCTCATATTTTTCTACAGAGATCAATGCGTACTCCAAACATTCTCTTTCACACGGGTCTCTCCGCTTCGTGACACATAGTTTAACGAATAAGGAATTCAAAATAGAACTATATTTGCGAGGAGAAAGAAATCGAGACTAAGTGTATAAATTATGAGCGCACCTTGTGCGTTTCGCCATAATCCTTTTAATATCTGAGATATAGGTAGGTAAAGCCTATGTCACTAACCGACTTATCCACAGAAAAAGTGCATAACTCACATTTAATAAGTGCGGGGAATTTGCGCGAAATCGGTACCACTACGGAAGACGCTTTGGGTAATCAAGAAACAATACCTGCTTTTTCGCCGATGACCAACTCGACCACTTAGTGTCATGAAGTGCTACCACAACCACCCCACAGGTCGGCAAATTATCGATCGTAAAAGGAAGGCTGGTGATCAGCTGATTCAACGCAGGGTTATGACCGATTAACATGACACGCTGATTCACATCATCAAACCCTTCGATGACCCGAACCAAATCACGCCATGCTTCTGTGTAAACATCCGCGCTTTCATCAATGATAGGTGCGGAAGCGGAAAGCTCGCTCGCAATCAAACGTGCCGTTTCTCTGGCGCGTAACGCAGTGCTGCTAACAATTAACGATGGTGCCATTTGCCAGGCAGCAAGCCGTTTTCCCATTTGAGGTGCGTTACGTCGGCCACGAGCATTCAGTGGCCTATCGTGATCATTCAGCGACGCATCCTTCCAACATGACTTGGCATGCCGGACAAGAAATAACAGCTTCATTTCGCCTGCATGTCTTGTTCTAGCTTCTCTCGCATTCGTGTTTGAACCACATCGACCAAAAGATCGGGCTGAAATTTAGACACAAAGCGATTACAGCCGACTTTTTCCACCATGGCCTCATTAAAGCTGCCACTTAAAGATGTATTCAGCGCAATATACAAATGACTCATTCTGCTATCAGCACGGACTTCAGACGTCAGCTTATACCCGTCCATTTCAGGCATTTCAGCATCTGTTATCATCAACAGAATTTCATCGGTGACTTCTTTTCCTTCATCACACCATGATTTTAAAAGCTGCAGTGCATGCGCGCCGTTTTTCTTCTCGATACATTCAATGCCTAACTGACCGAGTGTTTCTGTCACTTGTCGCCTTGCCGTAGAAGAGTCATCAACGACAAGGACACGTTTGTTCGCCAAATGCGCAGACAAATCGGCATCCAGCACCTCTTCCGAAATGCCGATATCGTAGGAAATGATTTCCGCCAGCACCTTCTCAACGTCAATGATCTCAACCAGCTTGGGATGACCTTCATGTTCCAAACGGGTAATCGCGGTGAGGTAGTTCCCACGCCCCGTTGTTGGTGGTTCCAATATTTCATCCCACCCCATATTTTTGATGTACACCACCTGCCCCACAAGGAAAGCTTGCACAGTTCGGTTGTACTCAGTGACGATGAGATTGCTCTCTTGGTCTTTCTCAAGCGGCCTCATGCCTATCGACTGACGCATATCTATCACAGGAATAGAATGGCCACGTATCGTCGCGACACCGCAAACTTTCGGATGCGCACCCGGCATTTGATTAAGGTGAGGGACTTTCAACACTTCGCGAACTTTAAACACGTTGATCGCGAATAACTGGCTGGTGCCTAATTGAAAAATAAGCAGCTCTAGTCGGTTTTCCCCGACCAATCGGGTACGAGAATCTACAGAATCTAAAATACTTGTCATTATCGTTATGCCGTATCGAACACTATTGTTTCTGCAACGAAGCGGTGTACTGTTTGCTCAACAATAAGCGCAAAAGGCGTTAGGTTTCATTCATCCCCTCAAAGAGCCTTTGAGTGCCTAAGCTGCCTAGTGACGCAAACCCCGTTTTCATTCCCCAAGTTAACCACAAATATCCGCAACACTCATGTTCCGTTTACTGTTTAGCGCGTTAATTATCATTTCCTCATTAATAATAGAAAATCTCCTTGAAGAAAGCGAAACCCCGCCATCACAAAAGCCTTGAACTTCCGTTTCATTCACTACGTATTGACACTTTCATGGAACGAAATCTTGCTGACCCGTGCCAATAAATTGATACAACCTAGGTGTTATCGTCAATACGACAAGCTACAATTAGAGGACAATAAGAATGGTTTATACGTCCATAACAGGCGCTGACATGAAAAGTAAAGCCAACGAATCACAGGGAATGTTGCTATTTAGGCTGACGGCAACACAGTCCTTTGCAATAGGTACCCTGAAAGTGCGCGAGATTGTGCCTTTTTGTCCTCTTACCGCGCTGCCAGGTTCTCATTCAACTGTCATCGGTACAGCCAATATTCGAGGTGTCACCACCCCTGTTATCGATATGGCAAAAGCCATAGGCTACAAACCGATCGCCAAAGAAGAATACGAACGCTGCTTTATCATCATCACTGACTGCCAACGTCGTGTTGTCGGCTTTCTCGTTCGCGCTATCGAAAAGATCAGTGAATGTGATTGGCGAAACATTACATCGCCACCGGATACACTAGGCACAAAAGCATTTCTTACTGGGGTAATGGACGTCGACGACAAGCTCGTACAACTGCTTGATGTTGAGCTTATCATGTACAAAATCTTTCCGTGTGAGGAAGACAAATTACACCCCGTTCTCGCTGACGTTGATCGTGAAAAACTTAAGCCTATGCACATCATCCTTATTGATGACAGCAGTCTTGCAAGACGTCAGCTTTCTGAAGCACTCGACAGCATCAACATCCCCTATGTGGTCAGTAACAATGGCCTAGATGCACTAGACAAAATGAAAAGTGCCGCAAGGGAAGGTCGCCCGTTCGACATTGTCGTGAGTGATATCGAAATGCCCGGCATTGATGGCTATGAATTGGCCTTTGAAATTAGAAATGACAGCGCATTGTCGGAAGCGTATCTCATACTCCACACATCGCTTTCTAGCGAAATAAGTGTCGATCGCGCGCATCAGGTGGGTGCCCACGAAGCACTAACAAAATTTGATGCGACAGAGCTAGTCAGTGCCATGCTACGAGGCGCAAACCTCAAAACAACAGGTGAACACGTTCGCCTTGAAGGTGCCATCGAGTAATTTACTTTCAGTTGCACTTCAGAGGCATGCTGACAACATGCCTCGCCGTATAGCATTCCACTTCCATTTTTCCTACGCTCCCGTCAAATCAGAAGTTTGTTTTAAGTGCCTTTTCATTGATCAAAAGACTGTTTCCCAGTGCCTCAATGTGGTTTAATTTCATCAGGATCACACATAGAAGGTTAAAGACCTATGAACAATGTATTCGAGATCGTTAAGTTCTCTCGTCGCAAAAACAAACTGAAGCGGGAAATTCAGGATAACGAGAAAAAAATCCGCGACAACCAAAAGCGCGTTACCCTGCTTGAGAACCTGCTTGATTACATTCAGCCAGAAATGTCTCACGATGAAATCGTAGAAATCGTTAAAAACATGAAAGCGGACTATGAAGACCGCGTTGACGATCACATCATCAAGAGTGCAGAAATCTCTAAAGAGCGCCGCGAAATCAGCCGTCAAATCAAAGAGTTGACTCGTCTGGACAAAGAAGGCAAAAAATAAGCTTTCTTACGTATTCAGAAAGGAGGCGAAAGCCTCCTTTTTTTATCACTGCTATGTGTTGACCCAGAAAAAACCGGCGAACGCCGGTTTTTTTGTATGGTTGTCCTTTTTAAAGCCAACGCCTGCCCCTAGCAAGGTTCAGTCGCCACCAACTGAGCATTCAGACTAAGTAACGATTATTTGTGACAGAAACATTCCGGTTGTTACGCATCATCGTTAATGGTTGGTTAATCGCCCTTTCCTAAAACCAGACTCGCTTATCATATTTAAACGATTTCTCCTTCCCGCCTTCATTTCTGTCGCCTTCTTTAGAGGTATTGATGAGGAATATATCCTCGTCCCGCACCTCAACCTCTAAAGGAATCTGCAAAATGGAACAATTAACCTCGGCAATTTCAACAGCCATTGAAAAACTCCCAAAGGAGTTCACCACTCATGAACTAATTCTGAAGGTAGCCAAGTTAAACCAACATGCCTATATCGAGGCATTGCATAGCCAACTGGATAAAGAAAATCCTTTCCAATCACTACACGCCAAGATTGGAAAGTTCTTGGGAGAATTTAACAGCATAACCAACACAAAAACGACGAAGACAGACTCAGATATTTTCGGCCAACGCTCTGAAAATGCGGTGTGGATTAAAGCGGCACAGTCATAAGCAATGCGCTTGTTGGATTAAGAACAATGAACATGTGGCTTAGTGACAAGCTAAGCCATTTTTGCCCCATTCCGTCAACAGCTACACACAAAGACCAAATATAAACTCTGCGTACATCGCCACACACGCGATTGCCGATAAATAGAAGCGACGCGTGTTCCAATGTCCCCAAAGCACAAGATATTCCTGCCACATCAAGCCCTTATTTTCCCCCTCTTGTTCTAAACGATTATTCAGGGGCACGTTAAACCGAATGGTGATAAAAAAACTCACTATTGCTAGCATGGCCCCCATCACTAACGGTGATTGAAGCGTCAGTTCTTTGTTGGAATAACCAATGATCAGGACAAACAGGCTACTAAGTGGCGACAGCATAAAAATGAGCAAAAATGCCTTATTTATAATGATCTGATTAATTCGCTTCATGATATTCATACCGCTTTGCTCGGCCAGTACGACCATCACTGTATTGTGAAAGATAAAGAAAATGCCAGCCAAAAACGCAGTTGACATCGCGGCTAGGAGGCTAAAAGTTTGAAATATAAAGAATGACATCATGGTCATTTCCTTGTCCGTGAATGTTTGTCCATTACACAGAATTAAGCGATGATTTAGTTATCAGGAAATCGCAGAATGTTTGCAGGAAGTACAGATTGATGGATGGCAATAACCTACGGGGTGTTGATAAGTTTGACCTGCACCAACGCCGACAGACCGAAACAAGCTCACCGTTACATCAGATCAAAATGAGCAGCGTGTTCTACACCCATTCCACAATGAAACAACCTTGGGGCATCAAGATGCCCTCGATTCCCTCAAGCACTATGTTCCATTTAATATTGAATGGTGAGGCCATTGTTTCTGTCTACGGCGCAAGGATTACGCTGGGGCCGGGAGACTTTATTCTGCTGCCACGAGGGACGGGGCACGAGATTGTCGATGTGAATAACACGCCAGCCATTGACCTATTTGAGAACAACCTCGAAAAAGTCACCGAACATTACGAGCGACTCACAACCAGTGGAAGTGGCGACATTACGACAACATTGTGTGGCACGGTGCTCTTCGACAATGATATTACCACCTCGATCATCAGCTCAATGCCCAACTATATTCTTATCACTGCCCAGTCTGATGCGCGCCAAACCATTGAAAGCGTGGTGCAAGCCATTCAGCGAGAAACCATACATGAAGATTATGGGGCGGGCTTGATCGTATCTAGGCTAGCCGATGTATTAATTTTGCAGTGTATCCGCGCTTGGATAAACGACGTGTCCGAGGAAAACCAAAACTGGATCATGGCCCATACCGATAAACGGTTGTCTCGAGCCATGAAAAAAATTCACGGAGACCCTGCGACCAATATTGATATTGAATCGCTAGCCCGCCTATCAGGCATGTCTCGTACAAGCTTTATCGAATATTTCAAAAAGACGGTTGGCCAGACGCCGAAGAAATACATCACAGACTGGCGGTTGTCGTTGGCGAGAGAGCGACTCTCTCACAGTAGGGAGCATGTACTGAATATTGCCTTAGAGGTGGGTTATCAATCCGAGGCGGCGTTCAGTCGCGCCTATAAAGCCAAATATGGAGAATCACCTTCTCACACAAAAAAAATAGGCTATCTAAAAGCACAAGCCTAGAAAAAAGGTGACCGCCTGACTTTTCCATCAGGCGGATAGACAGCCTTGCTTGTTACCTGCTGTGACATGCAATTGGTAGAGGCAACGCTACCCCCAATAACCACCTTCGATGGTTTTCGTTACATATTCAGCGAATTTCGTTGGCTTTCGCCCTGTTGCTGCTTCTACACCATCCGTCAGGCTCGAATTTCGTCCATCAAATACCACAGTGAACAATTCATGCAGCAGCCACTGGACCTCATCCGGTACGTGCTGGTGTTTCAACATGGCTAAGTAGTCTTGCATTGAGACCGAAGTATACCGGGTCTCTTTTCCTCGCTGTTTGGCAATCTCATCGACACAGTCTCGAAACGTCATCAATTCCGGGCCTGTCACTTCAAATACACGATTACGTTTATCAGTGTCGAGCAATGCCGCGACAACAACGTCTGCAATATCGTCGATATCGATAAAGGGCTCAGGGATATTGCCGGCAGGTAGAACAAGCTCGCCGCGTAAAACACCTTCCGCCATAAAGCTTTCACTGAAGTTTTGAGCAAACCACGATGCGCGAACGACATTCCATGCCAACCCACTATTTATCAGAACCTTTTCAGCTTTTTCCGCGCCCTCTTCCCCACGACCTGACAGAAGGACCAGGTGTTCGACGCCCTCTGATTTCGCCACTTCTACAAAGGCACGGATATCATTTTCCGCCTCTGGCATGGCCAAGTCCGGCTGATACGTTACATACGCGGCTCTCACCCCCTTAAGAGCAGAGGGCCACGAACTGCGTTTTCCCCAATCAAAACTTATCGACGTACTTCGCGACACCGGGCGCGTTTTTATTCCACGGGCAATCAGCCGTTTATTGACTCTCGCGCCTGTCTTTGCATTTTTTCCGATAATAGCAATGGGTGTAGATGAATTCGTCATAACGGGCTCTCCTTGTTGGCGTATAACACTTGGTGACAGTACAAAGTCATGGTGTCCTAAGAGAGCATGTAACTGAATGATGTGAAGTTCGGGATTGTTGACAGAAAGTCCGGACGGCTTACATTGAACTGCGATGTTTACTTCTCTCTGATTATTCTCGTCTGTCGCTCCCCATTCTGTTTACCGTTGATACATTCAGCCCTCCCAAAATGGGCGCATAATTCTTACTGTATCCATTGGGAAATTTTTCAACCAATAGTAAACCCATGGACAGAACTGAAATCCAGAAATCCATGATCAGCCAGCCGGCAACTGCATCGTGCATAAATTCGGTGAAATCAACAGCAATGCTTCCGTGGCAGCTTGAACGTCTTCAAAGGAAAACTCAGGTGCAAGTTCAATGAGTACCATACCGTTTTCGTTGATTTCAAACACACCCATTTCCGTCACGATCAGGTTCACCTGATTGGCGGCTGTCAGCGGCAAGGAACATTGCTTTAACAGCTTCGGCTTGCCTTTCACCGTGTGCTCCATCGCGACAATAACCTTTTTCGCACCGACGACTAAATCCATTGCGCCGCCCATGCCGGGTACCATTTTCCCCGGAATAATCCAGTTAGCAAGATTCCCCTTTTCGTCGACCTGCAACGCACCCAGTACGGTGGCGTCAACATGCCCACCTCGGATGATGGCGAAAGAATCCGCACTGTTAAAGTAACAGGCTCCTTCTACAGCGGTAATATGCTGTCCACCCGCGTTGACCAAATCTGCATCCATCGTCTCTTCACTCGCGAGTTGGTCAATACCAAGTAGGCCGTTTTCCGCTTGCAGTAACAGTTCGACGTCTTTATCAACATGGTTGGCCACCAGCGTAGGCAAACCAATACCGAGGTTGACGATATCACCGTCTTTCATCTCGCGTGCAACACGCCAAGCGATGCGGTGGCGAACGGTGTCTTTATCCAATTGCGCTGTCATTGGTTGTCCTCCACCAGAAAGTGATCGACATAGATGTGATCGACAAAAATGCTTGGGGTGTGAACGGCTTCGGGTTCAATGTCGCCAAGCTCCACAAGTTGCTCTGGCTCGACAACAACGGTTTCTGCGGCGGTTGCCATTAATGGGTTAAAGTTCTGCGTGGTTTTGCTATAAAACACGTTCCCACGGCGGTCGACTTTCGAGCCTCGGATAAGTGCCAAATCGGCTTTCAGGGGTGTTTCCAATAGGTATTTCTTCCCGTCTACCTCAATCACCCGTTTGTTTTCCGCCACGATGGTGCCAAGTCCGGTTGGGGTAAGCACACCTCCCAATCCTGCACCGCCACTACGAATACGTTCTGCAAGCGAGCCTTGGGGAACTAATTCAACCTCTAACGTACCTTCGTTCATTTGCTTACCCGTTTCCGGGTTAGTTCCGATATGGGAGGCATACAGCTTCTTCACCCGCTTTTCGGCGATCAGGCGGCTTGAACCACGACCGGGGGAGCCAGTATCTGTGGTGATCAGTGTGATGTCTTTGATGTCTTTTTTGATGAGCAGATCAATCAAGTGCTCCGGAGCACCTGTCGCCATAAACCCCCCAATCATGATGGTCATGCCATCATGCAAAAGGTTTTCGATCTGTTGTGCGGTTGCGGCTTTTTTCATGGTTTTGGTCCTCAGCAACATTACCAACTACATCTTCGAAGGTGGAGAAATAGCTGCCTGAACCAGCCCTGTATTCATCGCTCGATAAAAACGCCTGCAAGCGTTAAAACTGACTATCGGCGTGCACGTTGCCGACACACTAAAGATGCCTTCCATATCATCCGTGCTCCCACGTCCAATGTATGGTTTTCATTCTATGAAAGGGTGAGAAGTGGTGATATAGACACAAATTCAAAGTCGCTTTGCGAAAATGCAAAGCAACTGAAAGGCATGATGTCAGCAGGGATTTTCCAGCAGGAAGTCTTTGAATTTATTGGCGACGGGAGAAGCAATGCCAGAGGGATGATAATAGAGATTGAGGCTCCATGTACTGGTTTCGAAGTCTTGCATCAACGGGATGAGAGCACCGTTTTCAATGGCGGATTCACTGACAAATTGTGGCAGGTAAGCCACACCCGCCCCTTGAGTCACGCCACGAAGCAGAAGGTCGCTGTCGTTCACTTCAATGGTTTTTGGCACCTTGAGTACAATGGTTTCTACACCTTTTTGGAAGATCCACTCGTTACTGCCCGTGAGTGTGGTCGCGACCAGACACGCATGGCTATGCAAATCTTCTGGCTGTGACGGTAAGCCCCGTTTTTCTGTGTATTGCGGCGAAGCAACTACCACAAATGGCGATGCCAGCAACTCGCGCTTAACCAACATCAGGTCCTTTTCACGGTATCCCTGAAACCGCGCGTTGGCACTGATCATCAAATCACTGGTGCTGGCATGGTCGAGGGCCCAAGGGGTCACGTTTATATTGAACGTCACCTTCGGGTTGAGTCGGGAATACTCGGTGATTTTATCCATCAAATAGTGGTTGGCATAAACTGGCGTGCAGGCGATGTTGATGTGGCCTTTCTCGTGATCCTGAAACCCTTCCAGTTTACGACTGATACGCTCGGCTTTGTCGACAATGGGTGAGAATTCTTCATACAAGGTCTGGCCCGCCTGAGTCGCTTCCAAAAGCCGGTTGGAACGATGGCAAAGTGTGGTACCGAAATGCTGCTCTAGCTCCTGAAGCCAGCGACTCCCTGCCGACACCGAAACGTTAAATTGACGCGCCGCAGAGGATATAGAGCCTGTGCGGATCACGTAGATAAAGAACGCCATTTTATCGAGCATGAAATCTCTCCGGGACTAAACCAGAACTTGAATGTATACCTAAATCCCTTTGTAAAATATTCGGTTACGTTTTGCACGTGCACCACGGGCAGTTTTGGAATTTGGTGGGTTCGCATCGCATCGTGTGCTGCAAGTGTCAGTGAGTTTGGGTATTGAGCAGGGAGAAAAATCGGAGAAACAAAACACGCACTTTGACCATTCAAGCTAAAGTGCGCTTAACAGACCATCTTCTAGATAATAGAAAGGGCTACATCTGCGCCCCTAACTGCCAAGGGACAAATTCATTATCCCCCAACCCATTGAGCTCACTTTTGGACGCTTCCCCAGAGGCAACAGCAACAATCACGTCGAAGATCTCCCTTCCCTTGTCTTGCAAAGAAATACCTTGATCGATGATGTCACCACAGTTGATGTCCATGTCCTCTTCCATCTTTTCATACATGCTGGAATTGGTGGCGAGCTTGATCGACGGGGCTGGTTTGTAACCAAAGACTGAACCACGCCCTGTGGTGAAACAAACCAGTGTTGAGCCAGATGCTACCTGCCCTGTGATTGCACAAGGGTCGTATCCGGGCCCGTCCATGAGCACAAAACCCTTTTTATCAATCTTCTGCGAATACAGATAAACATCCATCAACGGCGAGGTTCCCGCTTTGGCGATAGCCCCTAACGACTTTTCAAAGATGGTGGTTAAGCCACCAGCTTTGTTGCCCGGCGTCGGGTTGTTATCCATTTCACCGCCATTTTTTGCGGCATAGTTTTCCCACCATTTAATCCTTTCTACCAATTTTTGGCCTGCTTCCAGCGTGGCAGCGCGTCGGGTTAACAGGTGTTCCGCTCCATACACCTCGGGGGTTTCAGACAACACTACCGTTCCGCCCGCACTCACGAGCAGGTCGGCAGCAACACCCAACGCGGGGTTAGCCGTGATCCCCGAATAACCGTCAGAGCCACCACATTGCAGTGCGATGGTGAGCTCGGAGACGGGCTGCTCGGTACGCTTACATTCATTGGCTGTTAGTAACATGGCTTTGATGAGTTCAACACCCGCTGCCACCGTTTTTCGCGTACCGCCGACATCTTGAATAATGAGTTTTCGAAACTCCTCGCCTTCCACAATGCCTGTTTCTTCAACCATTCTAGATATTTGCATCACTTCACAGCCCAACCCCACCATAAGCACGGATGCAAAATTGGGGTGGCAAGCGTAACCCATAAATGTGCGCTGAAGGTTATGGTATCCCTCGCCATCAGATTTAATACAACAGCCGGCACCATGTACAAGAGGCACAACACCATCCACATTGGGATAATGTTTGAGAATGCCGCTTTCCTTTACCGCTTCCGCGATCAGCTTTGCCACTGTGGCTGAGCAATTCACGCTCGTGAGAATGCCAATGTAGTTGCGTGTGCCGACTTTTCCCGATGCGCGTTTGAAGCCCATAAACGTACGGTCAGCCTGACTGAAATCCGGCGTAAACCGCTGTGCATCGCTACAAAAATCGTAATCCCGTTCTACATCTTCAACACCACAATTGTGGCTATGCACATGCTCCCCGACGGAAATGGCAGTTTTGGCAAACCCGATAACCTGCGCATATTTGGTGACTTCATCGCCTTCGCTGTGCGCTTTAACCGCAACCTTGTGGCCTCTTGGGATGCTGTTTTTTACAACCAGTTCACCCACCGAGATTCGAGACCCGGCAGGGATATCTTCCAGTGCCAGCGCGACACTGTCTTTGTCATTGAGGAGCGCAACTTTTTTTATTGATGGGCTGTTCATAGCAACCTTCCCTGTTCTCAAACGAACGCTTCAACATCTCGCGATGCTGCGCCTCGTCTCTCCAATCTCTCTAGCTGTTTGAGCTGTCAGATTTCCATTGTTTAAATGAACGCAGCATGTCGTTTCTCCATGTGACTGCATCGTCCAATCCCATCTTGCTCTCAATCGCTTCTACCTCGGCTGCAGCATTTTTTGCAGCGTCCAGATCCCAAGGGGTTGGGTTGGCACGGCTTTTTGCGATCTCGAAATTAAAGCCTCTAAACCTTTCTGCGTAATCCACCAATCCACCCGGCGCATTGTGAGAAATCGTTTGAAATGGCCCCATAAATGACCAACGGTGGCTCAGCCCGTCTCTGACGCATTTATCAATCACCTCTACCGAGGCATAACCTTCTTGGTACAGCCACCATGCTTCATTCAGCAATGCACCTTGTAGTCGGTTCAAAATAAAGCCTTCGATCTCTTTGTTGACCACCACTGGGGTTTGACCGATGTCGTTCATCAGTAACGTGGCTTTTTCAGTGACACTTGCATTCGTCCAAGGGGCGGGAACCATTTCAACCAAAGGGATCAAATGCGGAGGGTTAACAGGGTGTGCAATGAGACACTGCGCTCTGTGACCTAACGCTTCAGAAAAAGCAGAACAAGGAATACTGGATGACGAGCTGGCAAGAATGACATCCTCGCCCACCAAAGCGTCCATTGCTGAGAATATATCCTGTTTGGCTTCTAACGTTTCAAAAATCGACTCTTGAACATAGCCAGCATCTTCTAGTGCTTCTGCCAACAACGCAGTGTATGTAATGCGCTGTATGACTTCATCAGCGTTACTAGTTAGTGATGCAAGCTCCTGACGGATATAACGCTCAGAGTTAGCAAAGGAACTCTCATCTCTGTCATAGATATGAACGCGATAACCCGCATTTGCAAAAGCTATTGCCCATGAAGAACCAATCAGCCCGGAGCCAATAACGGTGATTTTATCCATAAATCTTTTCTTTCCTGATAGGGTCTGTTGACCTTTGGTAGATTGATTAAACAGTGAGATATCTGGGGAAACATCTCACTGGTAGAAACGGACGTGTTGCTACTCTCCCAGAACGGTCAGAGGCAACCATAACGTAAGTTGCGGCCATACCAAGGCAATCACCAGGCCGATAACCTGAATGATGACAAAGGGGATAATGGCCCGATAAATCGTTTTGATATTGATGTCTTTGGCGACGCCTTTTATGTAAAACAGTGCGTAGCCAAACGGTGGTGTTAGGAAGCTGGTCTGAAGATTGATTGCCACTAACATTGCAAACCACAGCAATTGCTGTTCGGAAGACAGTCCCAGGCCGAAATCCATAGCGGCAATGATGGGTGTAAAAAGCGGCAAAACAATAAAGCTAATTTCAACCCACTCAAGGAAAAAGCCGAGCACAAATATAATGCCGAGCAGAACGAAAAGTGTGCCATATGCGCCCAGGTCAAACGAGAAGATGGCAGCCTCAATCATGGCGTTGCCTTTAAGGCCTTTAAACACCATGCTGAAAAGGGTGGCACCAACAAGAACCGCCAAGATCATGCCTGATGTTCTTCCTGTCTCGAGAACACAGGTTTTCACGTTTTCAAAGGTCAGCTTCCGATTTATGGCAGCAAGGAGCATCGCACAAATCACGCCGAGCCCAGCAGCCTCAGTGGGTGTTGCAACCCCCGTCGCAATGGTACCAAGCACCGTGAGGATAAGTGCCAATGGCGCAAAAAGGTCCCGACATAACGCGAGAAACAGCGAGCCTTCGTTCTCTCTCTTCTTCACTGCGGGTGCGACATCAGGCTTCAAAATGGAAATAACAATGATATAGCCGATGTAGAGTCCACCCAACAACATGCCGGGGAAGACAGCCGCAAGGAAAAGATCGCCTACGGAGATCTGAAGAATGTCCCCGACCAGTACCAACATGATTGAGGGCGGGATTAAAATCCCCAAGGTGCCTGAGGCCGCAATTGTCCCCACGGCTAATTTGGGATCATATTTTTCTTTCAACATGACAGGCAATGCAAGCACACCAAGCATCACCACAGATGCCCCGACAATACCCGTACTCGCTGCCATAATAATGCCAAGTAGTGCAACCGATATCGCCAGCCCGCCCCGTCGACCGCCCAAAAGACGCTCCAACGAATAAAGCAGGTTTTCAGCCAGTCCTGATTTATCTAATAACGTCCCCATAAAAACAAAAAGGGGAACAGCAAGAAGCAGCCAGTTGGAAATTACACCTGCATAAATCCGTGATACGCCTATACCTAAAAATGCGTACGGCAAATCTCCAATAAACGCAAAAACAACCCCTACGCCACCGAGTACAAACGCCACCGGATAGCCAACAAAAATACCCATCATTAAACAAATAACCATGGATAGAGGGAGGATATACTCCATTTATTTATCCTCATTTTGGTTGGGTTTTATCAAACGCTTTACGTTATTGATAATCAGAAAAACACCTGCAGCCATCAGCAAAGCAAACCCAATCGGGATCGTTGACTTGATCAAAAATCGGTCATACAAACCGTCGTAGTCCGACCCTTCACCAATCCTTAGTGCTCGCTCGGCAGAGTTCCAACCATGATCAATCACGACATAGCAAAATGGGAGGAGGAAAATGATGTGTCCGATAGTATCGATAATGCGTTTTGTGCGACTCGACATCCCCTGACGCAGAAAGTCCACTCTGACGTGTGAGTCAGTGACTAACCCTCCCGCAATGGTCAGCATCAACATAAGACCAAACAGATGCCACTGAAGATCGCCAAGGCTTGCTGATGTCAGTCGCGAGCCAAAGAGGAGTATCTCATCCTGCCATTCGGCAATCTTGCCAATGTCGAGAAAGGAGGCCAACACCGAGAGGCCAACGAGAAAGACAATCGGAATAATTAGCCACGCGGCGATGTCACCCACCCAAACAATCCCTTTCAGGACTGTTTGGGTGATATCGCGCTGGCCATCATGAGTTTTTAATTCATCACTCATTGCTGCCAGCCTGTTTTATTTAGGGATGGATTGAAGTGAGTTCCAGCGGTCCGCAGACGCTGCGTATGCTTTCATCGACTGATATGCTTCGCCATACAGTGCATCTTTTTTCGCTTCTTCTTCGAGTACAGACTCAGCCACTGTGCGCAGTTCCGCCAAGACGGGATCTGGGAATCTTTTCACAACAGTACCCGTTGCTTCGAATGCTTCAATTTGAGGGGTTTGCGCTGGCGGCGCGGCATTCAATGTCCACATCAGGCTGGTTTGGCAAGCGGCTTCCATCATGGCTTGCTCTTGTTTAGAGAAGCCCTTCCACACATCCATGTTAATCAACAAAGCATCGACACTTGCTGGTTGGTGCCAACCAGGGTAGTAGTAGTATTTTGCGATCTTATTGAAGCCCAGTTGCTTATCTATAATCGGAAGGGAGAACTCGGTCGCGTCGATACGGCCACGTTCCAAGGCTAAATAAATCTCACCCGCAGGAAGGTATTGCGCTGATGCCCCAAGTTCATTCAGCACTCGGGCACCGACACCCGCCATTCGCATCTTCAATCCGTTAAAGTCTTTCACCGATGTAATTTCTTTATTAAACCAGCCACCCGGCTCAGGGTTGGTCACGTGGCACGCAAGCACTTTGACATTCAACTTATCAAAGCCTTTTTGGATGATTTCAAGACCGCCACCAAGGTGAATCCAAGACGCTAAGACACCAGGGCCAGCTCCAAATGGGGTTGCGGCAATTTTGGCAACGGGAACCTGTCCACCCCATTGCCCTAGAAATGTCCAACCTGCGGGGATAGCACCAGACCCGACGCTTTCAAGAATTTCTCCCGCAGGAACAAGTTCACCTGCACCGTAAAGTTTGAAACCCATCTTGCCACCAGACATATCTCTCAAGGTTTGATCCATGAGTTTTGTACTGTCACTCAAAAAGACAAGGTCTTTAGGGATACTCAAATGAACATCTAGCTCTTTGGCAGACGCAGCCCCACTTGCCAACACAGCAATCGCAGAAACAGCAACCATGCTTTTCATCAATAGTTTCTTCATGCGTTTTCTCCAAACGTTTTAACGTTGCATTATGGAAATGAAATAGGGTAAACGATTACCTAAAGTCTGTTTATCCGTTAACAATTTGTCAACATGGCTATTGTAGACATTATGAGACAACATCCGTTGAGCTGAGGAAATATAATTATAAGCACTTGATAATTAGCTTTTAAAAAAATTAGAAAGATGCTGTGACATGAGGTTATAAGGAAAGGCATATGTTAATCGGCTTGACAACAAAGTATGTCAAAGCCAGTATCCTAGGTAAAACGATTACCTTTCGCATGCAGTTAAGTGGTTCCCACATTGAAGGCGAGATGAATCGATAAAGGCACACTTAGGGATAGGAAAAGAGAGTGGCAGACAAAGCCAAAAGCGCAAAAATCACAGATGTTGCCAACCTAGCCGGTGTTTCTGTTGCCACCGTGTCGAGGATAATTAATGGCGTGGCAAAAAAAGCCTCGCCCGACACGGTGCGTAAAGTAAAAGCCGCGATTGCTGAGCTAAATTACCAACCCTCCGGTGTTGGCAGGGCATTGCGTCGTAATAAGTCCCACTTGATCGCCATGGTGATACCCGATGCGAATAATGCGTTTTACGCAGCAGTCGCAACGTCCGTCGAGTCAGCACTTCGCCAAAAAGGCTATTCGATGATTTTATGTAATTCAGACGAAGACGCCGACACGCAAGACCTTTACTTAGCGGAAATGCGCTCGCTTTTGGTTAGTGGCGTGGCATTACTTGGGGCAGTCCCGAGCCCTGAATTAGAAAAAATGGTGAATAGCGGTTTTCCCGTTGTGTTTATCAATCGAAAAGCCCCCAAAGGACTGACTGCTCCCTTTGTCGGAATTGACAACTATGCGGCTGGCGTATGTGTCGCAGAGCAATTTATCAATCAAGGGTATACCGATTGCGCTGCGATTCATGGCCCGCTCCACTCACCAGCGCAACAAGCTCGCTTTCAAGGCTACGTTGATAGATTGTCAGAAGAAGGCATCCAATTGAAGCCTGAATGGGTGCGAGAGGCAAAGCTCACCATCGAATCTGGTTACTCTGCCGCTTCCTCCATGCTCACTGGAGGCGACAAGCATTTCCCGCGTGCCATTTTTTGCGGAAACGATCCAATTGCATACGGTAGCTATCGGCGCTGCCAAGATCTAGGCCTTCAAATACCTAAAGATGTCGCCCTATTCGGGTTTGATGACAATCCCCTTAATCAATGGCTCGCCCCTTGGTTAAGCACTATCCATGCACCCTATGAAAGTTTCGGTGCAGCGGTTGTCAGTGCTTTTGAACGCACATGGGGCAACGAATCCGGTGCACAGGAAATGGAAACCATTTTACCGTTCTCTGTGACCCAACGATCTTCGGTTTAACACCAAAAGAAAAATGCGGCGTTATCATGCGCCGTTTTTTTTAAACGAAAAGGGTAAACGATTACCTTATCGTGAAACGAACAGAACGGCGAGGTTGTCCTGCAAATACAATCACGCCACCAAGGAGGAATTTATGAAAGTTCAGGAACGATTTTCATTAAAGCCAGGGCTTCGGGTATTGATAACGGCCGGTGCCTCTGGCATTGGACGCGCGATGGCGGAACGATTTTCCGACAGCGGCGCCAAGGTACACATCTGCGATATTTCAGACGAGGCACTTCATCGTGTTCAAAATGAACGCCCTGAGTTTGGGGTAACACGGTGCGATGTTAGTGACTCAGCTCAGATAAAACAGCTATTCGACGAAGCCATTCAACATCTTGGTGGTCTGGATGTGCTTATCAATAACGCTGGCATCGCAGGGCCAACAGCCGCGATAGAAGATATCGATGAAGAGCAATGGCATCAAACCATCGATATCAACCTCAATAGCCAATATCACTGTACCCGACTCGCCGCCCCCATCCTTAAACAACAAGGTGATGGTGTAATTATTAACATCTCCTCTCAAGCGGGACGCTTTGGTTTTGCCAACCGCACGCCCTATGCCGCTGCAAAATGGGGGATCGTCGGTTTGACTGCCAGCCTAGCTAAAGAGCTGGGGCCTGATGGCATACGGGTCAACAGTATCCTTCCCGGCATTGTCGAAGGGCCTCGTATTGAGGGAGTCATTCGTGCCCGCGCTGAGCTAACCGGAGCCACTTACGAAGAAACGAAACAGCAGAGCTTAAACCAAATTTCACTCAGGCGAATGGTGTCAGCGGAAGACATCGCTGACATGGCGTTATTTCTGTGTATGCCCGCTGGGAGCAATATCTCCGGACAATCTATCAGCGTGTGTGGAAACGTCGAAACGCTGTAGCACCCTGACAGTATTCCCAATCTAGTGAGAATAAGAATATGGCTAAATCAAACAAGGTAATCATCACCTGTGCAGTGACAGGTGCTATCCATACCCCGTCCATGTCACCCTATTTACCTGTGACGGCGGATGAAATTGCAACATCGGCCATAGAGGCCTCAGAAGCAGGTGCGGCAGTCCTTCACTTGCACGCCAGAAACCCACATGACGGCAGCCCGACACAAGAGCCCGCCGAGTTCGAAAAGTTCCTCCCACAAATCAAAGAAAGCACCAACGCGGTCATTAATATTACAACGGGCGGCAGCCCCCATATGACGGTACAGGAAAGGCTTCAGCCAGCCCTGAAATTTCAGCCTGAACTGGCTTCGTTGAATATGGGGTCTATGAATTTTGGCTTGTACCCCATGCTTAAACGTTTTAGTAAGTTCGACCATGAGTGGGAAAAAGATCACTTGGAGAATAGCCGTGACTTGGTGTTCAAAAACACGTTTTCTGACATCGAGTACATATTGGAATCTTGCGGTAATAACGGCACACGATTCGAATTCGAATGTTATGACACCTCGCATCTATACAACCTTGCGCATTTTGTCGACCGTGGGCTCGTCCAACCGCCATTTTTCATTCAGACGGTATTTGGTCTGCTAGGAGGAATTGGTGCTCATCCAGACGACCTCATGCATATGAAAAGAACGGCTGACCGATTGTTTGGAAATGATTATCACTGGTCGATTTTGGGCGCAGGCCGCAGCCAGATCCCTCTCGCCAGCATTGGCGCGGCAATGGGATCCAACGTGCGTGTGGGATTGGAAGACTCGCTCTGGGCTGGCCCTGGTCGTATGGCGGAGTCGAATGCCACTCAGGTATCCATCATTCGGCAGGTGCTGACAGGGCTCTCACTCGAGATCGCAACGCCAGACGAAGCGAGAGAGATGTTGGGGCTTAAAGGGGCAGACAAGGTCGCGTTTTAACTACACTTTTGGTTTGCATGGAAACGCTAAGGGAAAATCAACATGATATATCAGCTCAATGAAGCCCACGTTCAGTATGACCCAAGCAACTGCTTTATTGCCGACAGTGCGGCTGTCATTGGCTCAGTGACGCTCGAAGCCTCAGTCAGTGTTTGGTTTCATACTGTCGTGCGGGGAGATACCAGTCCTATTTTTGTCGGTTCGAGAACAAATGTACAAGATGGGGCTGTTCTGCATGCAGACCCCGGCTACCCGCTAACTATCGGTCAGGATGTCACCATTGGACATAAAGCAGTGGTTCATGGCTGCACCATCGGTGATGGCAGCTTGATAGGCATCAATGCCGTGATACTGAATGGAGCGACAGTGGGGAAAAATTGCTTAATTGGCGCAAATGCTTTGATACCTGAGGGAATGAACATTCCGGACGGTTCACTAGTGATTGGTTCTCCCGGCAAAGTGAAACGCCAACTCACTGAAGCGGAGATTGACGGACTCATGGCTTCTGCAGATCACTATGTGAAAAACGGGGACCGTTTTCGAAAAGGACTTCAGATACAGGGCTAGCATTCAACATGGCATCGCGGAATAACCGTGATGCCATCATGATCGCACATTAAGCTATCAGCTTATGTCTTACTCTCTGATCTCTTTAAGAATTCTATTGTTCGTTATCCACCCAACCACACTTCCCTTTCTATCTCCTGATGATGTCACAAAGACATCCTGACATTTTTCGAGATCTTCCATTTTTATTTTCGCGTCATACAGGGAGCGATCCGTGGATATAAACACGGCAGAATTTTTGAACATTTGCACTGTGGCGTTCTCCGTCATTGCCATATCCCCAATTGTGACTTCATCAACATTTTGCGTCGCATCGGTGGCGACTTGGAGCAGGTAGGTGGAAATTGGCTGCAAGTGAACAATCGCCACGAACTTGCCTTGCGAATCCAATATGGGAATACGTTTAACGCCTGCACTTTCCATTTGGTGCTGAATGTCTTTCACTTTTAGCAAACTAAAATCATCCGCGGTTATCTTGGTGATACCTTCTAGCTTCCTCATGGCCTCTGTTGCTGTAATGGGCTTGAGTTTTTTCTCTGCCACAGAGGCATACGTTTCAATGGCAGCTTCAGTGGCTGCTTGAAAGCTGTCTCGCGTGAAATAAAAGGCTAATACTGTCCCCACCCATGCCCCGACCAAAGGCAGGATCGAGTTAAATAATTGCATTGCAATTTCAGCGGTTTTAATTCCTCGCGGAGACGCTAGCAATGCAACAGTAGCCACTATTCCAACCAATACGATACTGTATGTAGAAACCCTCATAGCCAACATTCCACGAACTTCTTTTTTTTCTCCGTTGCCTCTAAGACTCGAATTCATTACTCATCCTCGCAACAAAATATGTCGACAGCCTGAATGTAATGCTAGACAGATGAGTGTCTTAAACCATATCGCTTTTGCGACTTCACTTAAATTGACGTAAAAATCAAACCAAAACTGTGCGATAATATTCATACTGTTGTGACATTAAACTTTATCAATCCATTAGAACTCCTACATATCATGAATACATCTTCACTTCCGACATCAAGAACCGATTGGAAAATATTTTTTAGACGCGCAAAAACCGTAGATACTCTCGATCTAATGCTCGAGGGTGCACTAAATAAACTTACTAAGCCCAGTGAAATCGCTGATGCAATTTTGGCGCATGAAGACAGATTGGATGAAATAGAAGGTTTCACTCGGTAAACACTTGTACGAAACTGGCTGATATTGATCTTTTTTGAGCCTCGCTCTTCAGGCATTTGCAAGCAATCAAGCCATTAAATGCGAATGGCTAAGTAAGCTTACGGCGCACTCTTGGCCTTTTTCCGCACGAAAATCGAATAAAAACGAGCGAAGATTTTCGTTTTTGGCCCAACACATAGCTTCTAACTGCATGATTTAAATCCATAAAAAAATAAAAATAAAATTACCTATCTATTCTATTCGCAACCTGTATAGTGTATGAAGCTCTTGAGTCAGAGCTATTAATTAAGCATTTAGTCCAAGTCTATTCTCGGTTTTCTTTCGAATTAATTCGTCATACTACTTCAGCGATAACTTCTTCTTAATATCCAATTTAGTAGCTCTCCTCTACATGTTTAATTGTTGTCGTTGGAAAAATATAAATACCACACTGAAACAATTAATTTTCAGGCGGTCAAAATTAGGAAATAGAAATGAGAAAGAAAAAGAAAGACAGTTTTCAAAAGAAAGCCTGGAAAAACGGTAACGAAGCACGTTTTGAACAAATGGTTGCTGAATACCATACCGCGAAGGCAGCACTAGAAGCGATGACGGCTGGTACGCCTGAACACGAAGCGCAGAAGAAGCTTTGTGATACTCTGTTTGCGGGTGCTGAGCGCTTCTTCAAACAACATCAATAATCAACATTATCGAATGAGACAGAAGCCCAAAGCTCTGTATTTTCTCGTTGATTATAAGGCCCGATACATTCGGGCTTTTTTATACCTAACCGTCACCCCCTGACGTTATTACACTTCAACTACGCCCCTGCGGTGAAGCTGATTATCAATACGTAAGAACAAGTCACTTCACTGTGTCACGCAAGATTGATACAGCGCTAACACGCAATCTAGCACCATACTTTGTCGTCCGCACACTCATTCCTGCTTGCATAACAGCATCAAGCCAGCAACCCGCTCACGACACTACATGGCTGACTTATGAGGTGCGACAGGCAGTTGCAGGTTTCTAACTTGGTAAGAAAACACCTGAAGCCTCAGCATTCAACGCAACGTTTCCAGCAACTCATATAGATTTTGACCCTTTTATTGTTTTTGTCAGAACGAACTAAACCACGATTTAGCTCATCTTCCTAAATGAAAAGGAATCAACAATGTCAAATAGAACGCTTGAAAGAGAACCTTCAAAACCTGAATTTGACTGCGGCCTTTCCCGCTACAAAGTTCACAGTGTCGCAAACACATGCGAAGCACTAGGGGACATAAAGCAATTTAATGATGAAAGAACTAACTGGGCTGGCGCGATCTTACGTATTCCTGATGTATGGCGATTAACCCAGGGCGATGGCGTTAAGGTCGCCGTCCTCGACACTGGCGTGGATCCTGACCACCCCGATCTCATCAGTGCCATTGAAGATACCGTTGATTTCACAGGTGACGGCATTGAAGATGCAAGCGGTCACGGTACACACTGCGCAGGTATTGTGGGTGCTAGGCTAAATGGCGTTGGCTTTGTCGGTGTCGCCCCTAAATCAACACTCATGATCGCAAAGGTGCTCGCTAATAACGGTAGGGGGTCCAACGCTTGGGTTGCTAATGGCGTCTATTGGGCGGTAGAAAGCGGTGCCGATGTCATTTCCATGTCTCTCGGTGGCCCACAATCTAGTCAGGCGTTATTTAAGGCAATCCAATACGCCCTCTTTCATGGGGTTTATGTTATCTGTGCTGCCGGGAACGAAGGCGCACTAAACTCGAACAGTATTGGCTATCCTGGGCGATATGGCGGCGTCATTACGGTCGCGTCACACGATCAGAATGGTAATCCATCTGGGTTCTCTTCTCAGGGCGGTGAAGTGGATGTCATGGCACCAGGCAGCGAGATTTGGTCCACTTACAAAGAGGGTGGGTACGCCAGTTTGAGCGGTACTTCCATGGCTACACCCTTTGTGTCTGGTCTGGCAGCACTCATTGCTTCCAAGCATAAGACTTCAACAGCCAATGACACTCCTTTGCAGAACAATGAAGATATGAAAAACCATTTGCTAAGAATGGCGACACATCCCGGTTATCATGACAATCAATCAGGTTATGGTCCGCTGATCCCATTCGGTTACTTCTATAGCTAGAAGCGTTAATTCGTGCACTCACCTTATGCCCAAAAGAAAAAAGGGCTCAATCAAACGATTGAGCCCTTTTACAACATAGGGGGAAACTAATTCGCCACGTTGATTAGTTTACGCGGTATTTAGCAATGATTTCTTCATCAAGCTCTACACCCAGTCCCGGAGTGTTAGGGACAGCAACATAACCATTTTCAAACGCGATTTGGTTTTTAACCAGTGACGTAAAGAGTGGACTTGTGCTCTGAGAGTATTCAATCAGATCGCCGTGCTCACGCGATGCAAGGAAGTGCACTGTCGCCGCAATCAAGATACCGGTTGAAAAACCGTGTGGAACCAGCTTCATACCCGCCATGTGCGCCATATCGTAGATCTTCACCATTTCGGTGATACCACCACAACGGGTCACGTCAGGTTGAACGAAATCTGCTCCTGATTTTTCGATGAAGTTTGCGAACTCATAACGCGTTGTCAGCGTCTCGCCACCCGCTAGCTTTTGAGTGGTTGACTGAGAAACCTTGCGGTAACCAGCAAGAACGTCATCAGTGATTGGCTCTTCAATCCAAAGCAGGTTGAACTCTTCCAGCTTCTTCGCCATTTCAATTGTGTGACCCGCAGTGCGCCATGCGCTTGCCAGATCGATCGCAATCTCAACGTCTTTGTTGATGCCACGTGCAGTTTCACACACAGTCTTGATGATTTCGTAATCTGTCTCAGCGTTTTTGCCCAGAGGGCCGCCACCGAATTTCAGAGACGTAAAGCCTTGAGCTAGCAGTTCCGTTGTACGGGCAACGTTCTCTTCTTTAACCGCAGAAGGGATAAAGGTACCGTATGCACGGATTTTTTCACGGAATTTACCACCTAGAAGTTGCCATACAGGCACTTGGTAGAATTGACCCGCGATGTCCCACAGTGCCATATCAATTGCAGAGATAGCGTGGATCATTGTCGAACGACGGCCCGCATAGTGAGTACCGTTGTACATCTTGGTGTAAAGACGTTCGATTTCTAGTGGATTTTCACCAATCAAAAGACGCTCAAGACCTTGAGAAGAACCGTGGCTTTGTGTTGCTTTAATGCACGCTTCAATCATCATTGGAGAGCTATCTGACTCACCCACACCTGTGATACCTGCGTTGGTATGAACGCGGATAAGTACACCATCTTCTCCCCACTCACACGCTTCATCGATAGCAGGAACGCGCAGGTGAATTACTTCTACTTCAGTAATTTTTAGTTCGTTGAATTTCATTATGAGTCTCTAAATTTTTGCAGTCTTTGGGTCAAGTCGTTGTGGAGCAAATTCATTGACCTGAAGATGCTGCCAGCATCATTACTGGCAGCATACTTATGAGGGAGAAGATTAGGCAGCAGCCACTTCAATAATTGGTTTCTTGGTGAACTTGTCACCCACCGTGTAGATACACAGTGCGATAACTACCGTCACAACACCCGCAAGTTTCTGCATTGTCATCATTTCGCCCAGCAGGAAGTAAGCAACGATCATTGCGAACAGTGGCAGAACATTCAGAGCCATCGTGGTGATTACTGCATCTTGGGTTTTCAGTGTCGCCACTTCCCAAAGCGCATACGCGATACCCGAACATAGCATGCCAAGTGCCAGGATACTGCCGATATGCTTGCCATTCTCAACCAGAACCGATGCTGACGCGAAGTCTGCACCCGTCACCACCCCAAGAACCAACAGAGCAACAGTTGCTGCGCCAAACTGGTAGAAGCAGCTTGAGAACGTGTCGTAACGCGAATTCAGGTCTGAACCGAATTTGCCCAGAATGTAGTTGTAGGTAACAAAGCCCAATACACCAAACAATGCGAACAGGTGACCCAAGTTCAGGCCTTGGATTTTGTTCGATGGGTCGTAAGCAATCACACCTGCGCCAATCAAAGACAGTACAACCGCAAACACTTTTGGTGCAGAAGGTTTGATTTTGTCTATCACGAAAACAGCCAGCATGGTCAGGAACGGAGCCATGCCGTTGATGACGCCAATCTCACCCGAAGATGTAAATTCGTACGCTAGGATAGTGAAGTAAAAGAAGATTGCTTGAGCAGAAACACCTGCCGCAGCCAACAAAAAACCGTCTTTTTTGTTTTGAATTTTCTTCAGCGTATGTTTCTTAGAGAACATGAAAAGAACCACGAAACCCAGTGTTGCAATCGCGTAGCGTGCGATAGCCAAAACAACCGGATCCAATTTACCCGCCAAAACACCACCCAGTGGGAATGACGCACCCCAAAGGGCAGCACAAACGAGAGCCAGGGTTAGACCCACCGACTTATTCGGAGCAGTTTTACTCATTTTAATTTACTCAAATGAAGGCGCACACTTCGCGCCTTTAAAAAGGAATGCTTATTGAGGGCAGATGCCGATAACGTGTTCTAGACGCTGATCTTTCTGATACAGAGACGCGTACGCGTAACCCACACCTTCAAGGTTGGTTGCACCACCGTTCGCTACATCAAACACTTTCTCAACGATCTTGTTAGAAACGTTGTCGATGGTGTCGGTCGCATCCATGATGCCGCAGGCATTGATATCCATGTCTGCAGTGATCAGAGAGCTGTTACCCGATACGCGGATAACGGGAACGATAGAGTTGTTAAAGCCCGCAGCACCTGCGGTCCAGATGATCAATTGCGCCCCCAGAGATGCGAAGTGCATCGCCGCGCCACCACATAGCATGGTGGTTTCAGTCAGGTAGAAACCTGGCGTGGTTGGCTTCTCACGGTAAATGTGGTTAATACGCAGACAATCTTGGATTGGGCGTGTACCGGTCTTGTGCATTGCACCTTGAGACTTCTCATCGATGGTCGTCAAGCCACCCACACTGTTACCGATAGACATGGTTTCAGTGCCTTCAATGACGTGCCAACGCTTCAGGTCTTCTGCAATCAGACGTTCAATTTTCTCGCCGACTTCTGGGGTAACAGAACGTGCTTTCAGAATGTCTTCACAGCCCAGCAACTCCAGCAGCTCACCCGCCATGGTGGTAGCACCCATGTCGACAAGCTTGTCAGATGCAGCACCCACTGAAGGGTTTGAAGCCAAACCACTCGAGGTGTCTGAACCACCACACTTGATACCGATGCGCAATGAAGAGATCGGCGCGTCAACACGCTCTACGCTGTCTGCGTAAGCTTTAAGTTCTTTCGCCAGCTCGACACCATCTTTGATGGTTTCGATGGTGCCTTTGTTTTTGATAACGGTCAGACTGTGCGCAGGCAGGCCTTCTTTGCGAACAGGACCCGCCACCAGCTCAGGGTCGATCGAACCACAGCCCATCGCAATAACCAGCACACCCGCAATATTCGGGTTGATACCCGTGTGGATGATGGTGTCGATCATCTCTTCGTTACCACCGTACATACAGGTGTAGTGGTTGGTAACAACAACAGATCCTTCGACTTCTTTGCTGATGTTGCGCGCAATGCCTTCACAGCACTCGTCAATCGCCACAATCATGATTTGGTTACGGATACCAAAAGTACCGTTCGGGCGTGGGTAGCCTTTGAAAGTCGCAGTCATTATTGCTCGATCCCCATTTGCTTGATGATTTCTTCGATGATGGCTTCTGGAATATCAAGACGTTCACTGCGAACGTTTTGAACGTGTACCAGTTGACCTAGAGGGATCTCGACAATCGATTTACCAATCGAGTGACCGCACTTCAGAATGTGCTCGTCATTGGCGATATTGCACAATGCGATTTTGTTGCCAAAGGTGATTTTTTGTAGCGCAGTCACTGTCGCGATGACTTCGTTATCAGCAGAAATAATTTCTACCGCTTCGTGCTTTCCTACTTCACCCAGCAGCGTCGCCACATTGTCTGTAGGAGAAAGTTTTATTGCTTTCATTTTGATGTTCTCTTTTAAACAGTATCATTCCGTCGCCTACAGTCCATTGTCCGACAATCGACATTCTACAAATAAACAGTCGACAGAAATTGATATTAATCACATCTCCGATGCAATTTTTTTCGTCGCAAAAAAACACCTTGTTAATCGAACCTCTCAATAGTGTTAATGCACACCATCATCTATCATTAAGTATTTGTTTTTTATTTAGAAAACAACAACGACAAACAGGCAATAAATGTTACAAATATGCTTTTCTCTACACAGGATGAAATCTGTACTAGATTCAGAAGTTTGATCTCGGTCTCACTACTAAATAGGGTTAGAACACCACCCCTCAGAAGTTCGTGGCTAATTACTAAACAAAAAGACGAAAAGCTCGGCTATTACACCGAGCTTTTCGTCTTCGTTTATGTTCGACCCTAACCTACTTTTTGAGGCTGGGTCTTTAAGTGAAATCCGTTTCGTTTAATACTGGACTAATCACCCGCCACACGATTTTGAAGCATTGCACATAATTCATTGAACGACGTAATGTTTGCTTTCGCGGCTTCCATCGCTTTGTCTGCATCCCCTGCGACGATTGCATCAACCAAATTTTGGTGCGTTGCCGCACTCTGAGACAAGTCGTAATCGATATGCGTCATGCAAAGATAGGTTTTCAGCTGATTGGCAATTTGCAGATAGAATTTTTCCATCCGCGGACTGTTACTCGCCTCAACAATGCGAGAGTGAAGGTTAAAGTCCGCCTCGGTTATGGCCATAATGTCGTCTGGCGATTCCTCACAAAGGCGATAGTGTTCTTTTAGCAGTGCTTGCAGTTCTGCTTTGCATTTGTCCGTTGCTTGCTGCGCTGCCATCGCTGCGGACTGACTCTCCAGTGCAACGCGCAGGTTATAGAGTTCCCACAAATCATTCTCATCAATAGAAATGACCTGCCAGCCAGCATACGGTTTAGAAACGACAAGACCCTCGTGAGACAAAGAGTTAAGTGCCATACGCACAGTGCTACGCGATAAATCCAGCTCTTTCGCCAAGGTACTTTCGGTGATCTTTTCCCCTTGACTCATATTGCCGGACACAATTTTCTCACGGAGAAAATCAGTAACTTGCTCTTCAAGACTCTGTTTGTTGAACTTCATGGAAATGTATCTAGGTCTTTGTCGTTATAAAGTAAGGGTCAAGTTTACGCATAACCCCCAGACTCAACAACTTAAACTCGCGGGATCCATCCTCTTCAGTGTGTTTTGGCACAATATCCTCGTGTTATCCGTGTAGCTCTTGGTGTTATCCGTGTAGCTCTTGGCTTTACCCTCATTGCTATAAAGAAAAGCCCAGCGGACGCTGGGCTTCATAGGCAGGGGGAAGTTAAAGCTATTTACTAACGGATTACCAGTAAACTCGCGCACCCAGTGCGTAGCGAACCTCACCGTCATAGGCCGATGGGCCAACAGACCATTCTGAATTACCGTTGCTAAAGCCAGGCGTTTTGCCATCACGGTAGCCTACTTCACCGTATACACGGAAGAAGGAATTAAATTTGTGTACTGCACCCGCGTAGACGTTTACCAGATCATCTTTATCAACCGTCCCGATTGTTTGACCTTTCAGGTCGTAATCAGAGAACTCAACGCCACTGTAAAGCGAAGACTTTGCGTCTACCGCATAGTTCAGTGCCAGCGCGTAACCTGAGCGGTCGAGTTCCAATGATGTTGCATCACTTTCTATTGAGCTGGCGGTGTACTGCACGCCGACAGACAAGTCACCAAACGAACGCTGCGCAAACACGGTGTAATACAAATCATCAATTGAACCTGCTGATACCGCCACGTTATTTAAGGTGAATGCATCATGGTCTTGAGATGATGTCGACACACCAGCAGTTACATCAAAGCCTGCCAGATTTTTACTCACAAACAGTTCTAGAACTTCAGGAGATGTACCGTCTTCAGGCAGTGCGTAACTTGCATCGATGTAGATCGCATCGTTTTCAAAGACATAGCGAATCGCATTGTCGTGCTTACCGCCGGATACTTGCTCTTCAATGATGTGGCTACCACCATAGAAGTAAGAATTATCAATGCCGCCCAGATCATCTGCCGTTAGGTATAAGCGACCAAAAGACACCTGACCAAAATCACCCGATACACCCATGTAACCTAGTCGATTTTTTAGGTTGCTGTCGCTGTCAGAATAAGAAAGGCTGTACTCAACCGTACCAAAAACATTCAGGTTTTCATTAACGGTATAGAAGGCGTTAACACCTGTACGAGAGCCACCATCATCGAGTTTTACATCTTTATTCTCTAGCTTTTGGACAACGGCGCGGAGTTGGCCATAAACCTCTACAGAACCTGCATCACCGCTGTATGCTTCAAATGCGTTTACGTTGCCTGCCAAAATAGCTGCCGGAATTGCCACGGCTAAAATTTTCTTATTCATAAAATACGATCCTGTATTTTTGTTTAAATCCATTTGCAAAAATGTTGCAGAACCAAGCTAACATTCTGAAAACACAGAGATCAACGATACATTTTCTAACAATTTCAATGAATTCAATACATTCCGCTCACTTGTTGAGCAATTTGGCGAGCAAAGCTCTAAACAGCGAAAAGTGCATAATAATTCGCACTTTTCTGAATTGGCAGGGAGTTATTGCAAGGGAAATGAGAATTTGAAGAATGGCTATTCATAGTGACCTGACGACACAATGGTCACTTTTTACACAATTGAATAAATAGAGCACGAAACACTTTATGCGACACAGTTCACATTAATCAGTTTCACATTGTGGTCTCAACTTCGACAATTGACTGTATATCATCCAAATATCAGAGTTTGATTTCGCTTATTGAAGCCTGTCTAGCACGTCATTTCAGCCCTAATTGCTTCAATCGTTTATACACTGTATTGCGACTAACCCCTGAAATTGATGCGATTCGCGAAATGTTGCCATCCGTCTGTGCAAAAAGTGCGGGTAAGGTGTCTTGCCAAGTCGACGCTTCAACGAGTATCTCGGTGTCAACCACCACCTCTTTGTCTGGCTGATTGAGATCCAGAAAAAAATCGTCGGGCAAATCAGTAATACCTATACGCTCCTTGCCAGAAATGGCCAACGATACCCGCAATACATTGATCAGTTGTCGAATATTGCCAGGCCAAGGGTGGAGTCGAAATGCAGCAACCACGTCGTCCTCTAAGTAAATAGGAATCCCATTCGAAAGCTGATGCAGCAGCACTTCAACGAGGGGAAGAATATCTTGCCGCTCACGAAGAGAAGGAAGAAAGACGGTCAGCCCATTTACGCGATAATACAAGTCTTCTCTAAACCGTTTTTCAGCGACGGCCTCTCGCAGCGATTGGTGGGTAGCGCAAATAACACGAAAATCGACAGGATAGCTTTCGGTGCTTCCTAATGGCGTAACCACTTTTTCCTGCAACACACGAAGTAACCTTGCTTGTACATGCAAGGGCATATCGCCGATTTCATCAAGGAGCAAGGTTCCGCCGTCTGCCTGACGGAAATAGCCGATGCTGCCTTTGTTGTTTGCACCCGTAAATGCGCCTTTCACATAGCCAAACAACTCCGACTCAACCAATTCAGCAGGTATTGCCGCGCAGTTTACCGCCACCATTTTTTTGCTCGCTCGCTCCGACGAAGCATGCACCGCTTGCGCGAACACCTCCTTTCCCACCCCCGTTTCGCCTTGCAGTACCAAAGGAATATCGCTGTTTACCACACTCAACGCTTGTCTGATCGCCTTTTGCATACTCGGATCGCCAAGGTCTAAGTGATGAAGCTGCCGCTGGTGCTCGGCGATAGGAGGCTCAATGCGTTTTTGGGATTTGCTAGAAACTGAAGAAAAGATCCGATTTCCCGCAGGCCGTCGGATAGTGCCAAACAGGCGGTAATGCGATAAACCCACAAAGGTCAGAGGGTGGCCTTCAGGGTGAGCAGAAAGCTGAAGTTGGGATATGCCCGTCACCATTTCAACAGACAATCCACGCAGAGATTGTCCCACCAGTAAATCGGCCCGTCGGTTGGCAGCAATGATGTCACCATCGTCATTAAACACCAATAACCCTGCCCACTGGCTCGCCAAATTGTCTGAGCTGGTGTTGAAAATCAACATATTGTTATGGCTTTTGTAGGTCGCCATGATGAGCTGATTTTCTACTGCTTGTGTCATCACTTTTACCATGCCATTCACATGGGAAGTCGGCAGGTAGGCATCAGAAGATATGTTTAATACACCAACCAAGTGGCGCTCACTGTTATAGATAGGCGCAGCAGAAGCGGTCATATAGCGGTTTGCCACCAGATAGTGCTCATCTCGCCCTACGACCACAGATTCACCGGTTTGCAATGCCGTCCCGATGGCATTGGTGCCGTTATAGCACTCTCGCCAACTTGTTCCTTTGTCAAAAAGATGGTTTTCCATCTGATTTACAAATCCCGCTCTTCCCCAGCGGCTTAGCAAGTTCCCCTCTTTATCTGCCAGTAACACCAAGCTATTGCTGTTAACCAAGATGTTTTCGTAGTAAGGCAGCACCTGCTCTTGGGTAGTAAGAATGAGATCACTGCTGCGTTCTTCCGCTTCCTGCCACTGCCCACCATGTAGCGTCACGATTTCCGGGGAATGCTTGGGGTCGAGACCAAACGACTGACAACGCTGCCAAGATGCACGAATAACTTCATCATGCATATGAGCTTTATCGCTCATCTCTCTCTCCTTTATCGCTCATTCGAACATTCCTGTGAGCGTTAAGCATTGTTCACAAATTGTTAACCGTCAACAAAACACTGAACAGTCGATGAACAGCTAACTGACCACCCCGATTGGCAATATTAAGAAAAACAACATGTTAAATTTTCGATCTAAATTGGCACGGTTCTAGCGTATGTCATTCTGATTGTGATGAGCATGTGCGCACTACAAAGAATGTTACGCAGCACAACGATTCGCCCCATCTGACACGGAGTTGTCATGTCACTTGAATTAGAAAATGTCACGAGAATAAGTAACAACGAATGCTGGCTGGACGACATCAATATTCGCATTGAGCCCGGCTCGTTTAACGTCCTCCTCGGGAGGACCTTGGCAGGTAAAACCAGCTTGATGCGGTTAATGGCTGGGCTAGACCGTCCATCTTCCGGACGTGTGTTATTTAACGGTCAGGATGTCACTGGCGTCCCTGTGCGCGAACGCAATGTCTCGATGGTTTACCAGCAATTTATCAACTACCCCAATTTGACTGTGTTTGAAAATATTGCCTCGCCACTTCGTCTTGAGAAACAGTCTGAGCAGGTGATCAAAGAGCGAGTTCAAGAAACAGCGGAAATGCTTCACATAGAAAACTTTCTTAATCATTTCCCGCTTGAGCTCTCCGGTGGCCAACAACAACGCACAGCAATGGCAAGAGCTCTCGTCAAAAACGCCGACCTCATTCTGTTCGACGAACCGCTTGTGAATCTCGATTACAAACTCCGCGAAGAACTGCGACAGGAAATGCGAGAACTGTTTTCTCAACGTAACACCATTGCTGTCTATGCAACGACCGAACCGAACGAAGCTCTCGCCTTAGGAGGTAATGTGGTGCTTATGCACGAGGGCAATGTCATTCAAACGGGGCCAACTGCGGAGGTCTATCACCACCCCGCTTCGGTGACCTGTGCTGAGCTGTTTGGTGAACCGCCCATTAATCTCATTAACGGCAGCGTCGGAGACGGCAATGTGTCGTTCGATGAACACATTCACTTCCCACTGAACACCGACTTAGGTGAGCTTTCCGAAGGCAGTTACCAGTTCGGCATTCGTCCGAATCACTTGAGCCTTGTTCCACGCAATGATGACGACCTCGAGCTCGTGGTCGACGTTGAGCTAGCCGAGATCAGTGGCAGTGAAACCTTCCTGCATGTGCGTAACCGCGACATCAACATGGTGCTCCATTTGCCGGGCGTACATGACTATGACGTCGACGAGAAAATCAGCATCTATGTCCCTACCCATAAGCTGTATGTCTTTGACCATCAAAAAAAGCTGATCCAATCAGCCCGTCGGATTTAGGAGCGCATCATGGCAGAAATTACGCTTCAATCCCTTGCTCATTCTTACCAACGTTCGCCGCAACACCGCGATGATTATGCAATTAGAAGAATGACACACGTATGGCGAAACGGGGGAGCTTACGCATTACTTGGCCCGTCAGGCTGTGGCAAAAGCACCATGCTGAATATTATTTCTGGGCTTCTGACGCCGTCTGAAGGCTCGGTGATCTTCGATAAACAAGACGTCAGCCACCTTGCCCCGCAAGAGCGAAACATTGCGCAAGTTTTCCAGTTCCCGGTTGTTTACGACACCATGACGGTGTACGACAACCTTGCCTTTCCGCTTCGAAACATGAAAACGCCGGAAGCCAAAGTTCGCTCACGTGTCAGTGAAGTGGCCGAGCTTTTAGAGCTTTCCAGTGTGCTCGACAAGCGCGCCAGCAACCTCAATGCCGATGAGAAACAAAAGGTTTCTATGGGGCGCGGTTTGGTACGCGAAGATGTGTCGGCCATCTTGTTTGATGAACCGTTAACAGTCATCGACCCACACCTCAAATGGAAGCTCAGACGCAAACTGCGCCAAATTCATGAGCAATTCCATATCACCATGATTTATGTCACCCACGACCAACTGGAAGCTGCCACCTTTGCGCAGGAAATCGCGGTGATGTACGACGGGGCAATCGTCCAGTTCGGCACACCTCGCGAGTTATTTGAAACACCGAACCATACGTTTGTCGGTTTCTTCATTGGCAGTCCCGGCATGAACCTGTTGGAGGTCGAACGGAACGCGGATGGGAACGTCACGTTTAATCGCTATGACTTGCCACTCACCGCTGAGCAACGTGCCGCACTCGCCGCCACGGAAAGCACAAACGTCAAAGTCGGCATTCGACCCGAATTTGTGCACGTTTGGCAGGAGCAACGCGACGACGCTTGGCAAGTTCCTGTGCAATACGTGGAAGATTTAGGGACATACAAAATCATTTCAGTCCTTTTTGGCGAGCAGGTTCTCAAGATCCGAATAGCGGAAGAAGACCCGGAGCCCACTGACCATGCCTTCATCAGCTTCCCAGCGCAATGGCTGAAACTCTACATTGACGAATATCTGATCGGCGAGCCGGACGTGGTAATGGACGTGATCAACGAGGAGACGCAGGATGCAGACTAAAACGGAAAACAATCGCGCGTGGCTACTCGTTCTTCCGGTGTTTTTGTTGGTTGCCTTCTCCGCCATCATTCCTTTGATGACAGTGGTCAATTATTCCATTCAGGACATTTTTGACCAAAACACCCGTTACTTCGTCGGTACTGAGTGGTACCGAGAAATCCTGAACGATCCGCGCCTGCATGACTCGTTAGTTCGCCAGTTTATTTATTCTTTCAGTGTATTGGCGATAGAAATTCCACTGGGCATCGCTGTCGCACTCACAATGCCAGCGCGCGGGTTTAAGGCCTCCATCGTGCTTATCATTCTCGCGATTCCACTGCTGATCCCATGGAACGTCGTTGGCACCATCTGGCAAATCTTTGGACGTGCTGACATTGGTCTTCTTGGCTGGTTCTTAAACAGCATTGGCGTGCAATACAACTACGCCGCCGACCCCGTTGACGCTTGGATCACTGTGCTTGTGATGGACGTGTGGCACTGGACCTCTTTGGTCGCTCTGCTTTGCTACTCCGGGCTCCGCGCCATTCCCGATGTGTACTACCAAGCAGCAAAAATCGACCGCGCTTCTAACTGGGCAGTGTTCAGATACATCCAACTTCCCAAGCTGAAAAGCGTGTTGCTTCTCGGGGTTCTGCTTCGGTTTATGGACAGCTTTATGATTTACACAGAGCCATTTGTACTGACTGGCGGCGGCCCCGGCAACGCCACAACCTTCTTGTCTCAAGCATTAACAAAAATGGCGGTCGGTCAGTTTGACATTGGTCCTGCTGCAGCGTTTTCGATCATCTACTTCTTGATCATTCTTCTGGTTTGTTGGGTGTTCTACACCGCCATGACCAACATGGATAAGAGGGCCTAATCATGAACAGAAAAACCATTGGCCTTCTTGCCTACATTATTTTCCTGATGGCACCGATTTACTGGCTGTTGATGATGTCATTCAAAACCAATGAAGAAATTTTAGGCAGGCTAACCTTCTGGCCTCAATCCTTCACGTTGGATAACTACATCGTCATTTTCTCTGACCCTAGTTGGTACAACGGATACTTAAACTCACTGACCTATGTGACGATCAACACCCTGTTGTCATTGGCTGTCGCCTTACCCGCTGCTTACGCGTTTTCGCGTTACAAGTTCGTCGGCGATAAGCACCTCTTCTTCTGGCTATTGACCAACCGTATGGCACCGCCTGCGGTGTTCTTGCTGCCTTTTTTCCAGCTCTACAGCTCGGTTGGCTTGTTTGACACACATATCGCCGTTGCACTGGCGCACTGTTTGTTCAATGTGCCGCTGGCGGTGTGGATTTTGGAAGGCTTTATGTCCGGCGTGCCAAAAGAGATTGACGAAACCGCGTATATCGATGGCTACAGCTTTCCAAAATTCTTTGTGCGGATTTTCATTCCCATGATCCGCTCAGGCATTGGTGTCACTGCCTTTTTCTGCTTCATGTTCAGTTGGGTGGAGCTACTGCTTGCCCGAACGCTGACGTCGGTTAACGCCAAACCCATTGTTGCCACCATGACACGAACGGTCAGTGCATCCGGCATTGACTGGGGCGTCTTGGCGGCAGCAGGTGTACTTACTATTGTGCCGGGGCTTCTGGTGATTTGGTTTGTCAGAAACCATGTCGCTAAAGGCTTCGCACTCGGACGCGTATAAGGAGAATCACGATGGGCTGGATGGCATGGACACTCCCAAGCGCACTATTTTTTATCACCATTGCCTGCATGTTAGCGGCAATGACCATATTCGAAGTACTTCGTCCTTGTGTGGAACGAAAGGGATTTCTCCCGATCCGCACAACACGAGGTGATCGACTCTTTATAGGGCTGCTGGGCAGTGCCTATATCCACTTGTTCTTCATTGGCGGCACAGAACTGGCCATTTGGTATCCTTTTGGGATTTCCATTGTTTGGCTGATCACTGTGCTGCGTTGGGGATAAGGAAACACGACAAAGGAGCGAAACTATGAAGCATCTGCCTGCTGTATCCAAATGGACGCCCTTAGGGTGTCTGATAGGTACACTACTGGCACCGGCAGCCCTCGCCGACCAGTACAGCGACGCTGCAGCAAAATGGGTGAGTGATGAATTTACACCATCGACGCTAAGCAAAGATGATCAGCTAAAGGAAATGGCGTGGTTTACTGAAGCCGCTAAACCTTTCCGTGGCATGGAAATCAAAGTCGTATCTGAAACCATCACAACCCATGAATATGAATCGAAAGTGCTCGCAAAAGCCTTTGAGCAAATCACAGGTATTAAAGTGACGCACGACCTGATTCAAGAAGGGGATGTGGTAGAAAAACTGCAAACTGAGATGCAATCAAACCGCAGTATTTATGATGCCTACATCAATGACTCAGACTTGATTGGTACGCACCTGCGTTATGGCAAAGTGTTCCCGATCAGTGACTACATCACCAGCGAAGGGAAAGACGTTACGCTGCCAACACTGGACCTTGACGACTTTATCGGCATCAGCTTTACCACTGGCCCGGACGGAAAAATCTACCAACTGCCTGACCAGCAGTTTGCCAACCTTTATTGGTTCCGCGCCGATTGGTTTGCTCGTGACGATCTGAAAGCGCAATTTAAAAAAATCTACGGGTATGAGTTAGGTGTTCCTGTTAACTGGTCTGCCTATGAAGATATTGCCGAGTTCTTTTCGGTTCACGTAAAAGAAATCGATGGTGAGCGCGTCTATGGTCACATGGACTACGGCAAGAAAGACCCGTCTCTCGGTTGGCGTTTTACCGATGCATGGTTCTCCATGGCGGGTGCGGGCGACAAAGGCATCCCCAACGGCATTCCTGTTGACGAATGGGGCATTCGCGTAGATGGCTGTTCACCTGTGGGCTCAAGTGTTGAACGTGGCGGCGCGACAAATGGCCCTGCGGCCGTCTTCGCCACGACCAAATATGTGGATTGGCTGCGTGAGTTTGCGCCACCAGAAGCCCAAGGCATGACGTTCTCCGAAGCGGGACCGGTTCCTGCTCAAGGGTCTATTGCTCAGCAAATCTTCTGGTACACCGCCTTTACCGCCGACATGACCAAACCCGGTCTGGCTGTGGTGAACGAGGATGGCACACCGAAATGGCGTATGGCACCTTCACCTCGCGGACCTTACTGGGAAGATGGCATGAAGCTTGGTTATCAAGATGCGGGCTCATGGACACTGATGAAGTCCACCGAGCCTAAACGCCGCATGGCAGCATGGCTTTATGCGCAGTTCACCGTGGCCAAATCAATCTCACTCAAGAAAACACTCGTGGGTCTGACGCCAATTCGTGAATCTGACATTAACTCTCAAGCCATGACAGACGTCGCGCCAAAATTGGGCGGTTTGGTGGAATTCTACCGCAGTCCTGCGCGTGTTCAGTGGACACCAACAGGTACAAACGTGCCTGATTATCCAAAACTCGCACAGCTTTGGTGGCAGTTTATCGCGGAAGCAGCAAACGGTGAGAAAACACCACAGGAAGCACTTGATGGTCTGGCAAAAGCGCAAGACCGTGTACTCCAGCGTCTAGAGCGTGCGAAAGTACAGGGTGAATGTGGTCCTAAGTTAAACAAACCACGTGATGCCTCTTACTGGCTCGAACTGCCTGGCGCGCCAAAAGCCAAGTTGCAGAACGAAAAACCTCAGGGACAAACGATCAATTACGATAAGTTGCTCGAAGAATGGAAGTCAGCAATGTAATTTAATTTTTCCCACTAAAAGCACCTGTCATCTCAGGTGCTTTTTTTATTTTAATGAAGGAAAATAGACAGTTACCATGTGTTCAAAGCGTGCACAGCCTTGATTCAACCACGCCAAAAAATAGTGATATTAATCACAAACATCAATAGGTTACGCAAAATGCAATCTTAGTTTCCACTATTGGCTTTTTCATTTTTGCTTACACTCAACTAAAATTCGCGCGCATTTTTTATCAACTTTTTTTATAGGAACGCGCGAATGTCTACGAAATTGGCCAACCCAGCCCCATTAGGCTTAATGGGCTTTGGTATGACCACAATCCTGCTAAACATCCACAATGCAGGCTTTTTCCCAATTGATTCTATGATCCTAGCCATGGGAATTTTTTACGGTGGTTTGAGCCAAGTATTGGTAGGCATGATGTGCTTCAAACGTGGTGATACCTTCGGTACTACCGCGTTCACGTCTTACGGCCTTTTCTGGCTGACACTGGTTGGTCTTATCGTAATGCCATACATGGGTCTGCCTGCAAGCCCTGCATCATTCATGGGTTGGTACCTTGCTCTATGGGGTATCTTCACTGGCTTTATGTTTATCGGTTCACTGTGCTACCCAGTAGCGAAACAAGTGGTTTTCGGTTCTCTGACTGTTCTGTTCTTCCTTCTAGCAGCACGTGATTTCACTGGCAGCACCCTGATCGGCACAATCGCAGGTATCGAAGGTATCTTCTGTGGTGCTAGCGCAATCTACTTCGCGATGGCACAAGTGCTGAACAACGAATACGGCCGCACTATCTTGCCTATCGGCGAAAAGAAAAAGCCAGTCGTTAACGTTGCGACTGCAGAAGTAGCAGCATAAATAGCAACGACGCAATACAAAAAAGGGCTAGCGATTTGCTAGCCCTTTTTTTATGTCAATCAACCACTACCGTGTTTGTGCTTCTTCTTTATTCATTGGGGGAAGATGAACCCGCAACATGCGTTCAAGATCGGCTTTACTGACAGGCTTAGCAATATAGTCATCCATCCCTGACTTCAAGCACTCTTCTCTGTCTTTTGACGTTGCATTAGCAGTTAATGCAACGATAGGTGCATGATCCGCCAGATGGTGATCCCTAATCATCCGTGCAGCCTGGAACCCATCCATAACCGGCATTTGGCAGTCCATAAAAATCAAATCAAACATATCGCTTTCACAATACTCAACGGCAATTTTACCATTCTCAGCGATCACGACATCCACACCCATTTTTGTCAGCATGGCTTCAGTCACCCGTTGGTTCACTTTGGTGTCTTCGACAACCAATATTCTCGCTGAAAACGCCACCGAAGCGATGGCAGACTCACCCACGTGTTGCGTTTTAGGAGAGTTCAGCGATGACACAACGCCAAGTTGAGGCTGTTGATGCCGCAATACACGGAGAATTGTGCTTTTTAGGTCGCTGAATTTGTAAGGGCGGGAAAGGTAACCCTCTATACCGAGCGTATCTAACTTCACGTTGTCATGAACTTCCGGGGCCGCCGTTATCATCATCAAGCTAGGGCATCGAGCACCAAAACGTTTCTTCAATTGCGACGCGACTGAGAAACCATCCACACTTGGCATCAACTTATCCAAAATAACAATTTTATATGGCTTGGCCGTATCTAGGCGTTCAGCAATCATTTCCTCAGCATCTTCCGGCCGCATACAACAGGTGATATGGCAGCCCAAATTGCCCAATTGAATACTGGTGATACGCATGTTCAGGCGGCTGTCATCGACCAACAGCATTTCTGTATCTGCAAATAGAAGCGCATCAATGGGTGTCGCTTCCGGCTCCTGTGCCCTCTCAAAGGTTGCCGTAAAGAAAAAGCGGCTACCGACATGCTCTTGGCTATCTACCGACAACTCGCCATACATCAAATCAACGATCTGCTTTGAAATGGCAAGCCCCAGCCCTGTTCCCCCAAAATTGCGCGTTGTACTGCCATCGGCTTGTTCGAACTTTTCGAAAACGGTTTTTAATTTATCTTCAGGGATACCAATCCCAGAATCCGTCACCTCAAACAATATCGTACAGAAATCCCCGGACTCCCCTACTAATTTAAGGTTTACCTTAACACTGCCTTTCTCTGTAAACTTAACAGCGTTACCCACCAAGTTAATCATTACCTGCCTGAGTCTTGGTGCATCTCCCATCAGTAACGGAGTGATCTCTGGGTCAACAAAGCACTCGAAATCAATGCTTTTCTCCTTCGTTCGAAGCTTAAACATTTGCTCAATGTCTTTGTTCAGCTCAAAGACATTGAGTTCTACTGTGTCCAGTTCGAGCTTTCCTGCTTCAATTTTTGAAAAATCGAGGATGTCATTGATGATATCCAATAAGGTCAGCGAAGAGGTTTCAAGCATCTCGATGAACTCACGCTGCTCCGCATCTAGCTTGGTACCTTTAAGCAGTGAAGACATTCCGATGATGCCATTCATTGGCGTTCGAATTTCATGGCTCATATTGGCAAGAAACTCACTTTTCTTTTTATTCGCTCGTTCAGCGACGTGCTTGGATTCCTTCAGCTCTTCACTGTTGTTTCGCATTCGCTCAACAGTGTTGTTGTATTGGGTGTATAGCTGGACCAGTTCCTCACCCATGCTTTTCTGCGGGGGCTCTATTGGCTCGGGAAGGTTGTCAATATCGAACTTGGTGACACCTTTTGATATCCAAATCAAAGGGCGCACCACATCAACATAAACAATGATAAATACAATACCGCCCAGAACCAGCGTCGCGGCACCTAAGAATAAAAGTAAGGTGATAAATCGATCGGTAAGGCTGTTATAGATATGCTGAAGGCTGATATCGACTTTTATGTACCCAAGCTCAAACTTTTCACCAAACTGGGCATATTCGATCGGCCATTCATACTCTAGCTTTGGCTCAGGCGGCCTGCCACCTGCCTCGGCCAAGACACGGTCATTATCGTAAACAAGAACATACGCAACATCCGGATTTCGAAATATCCCGTCTGTAACCACTTTCAGTTGTTCAACATCTTCTTGCCAAACACTGCTTGCCACAGCTGGCAGATCTGTTGATTTGATCAGCAATGCATTTTCCCGTGCTTGCTGGTAACGCGCCTGATAATCAAGATACAGCGCAAACGCTGCAACCAGAAAGGCCAGCAATGTACATACCAACAATATTCGCCCAACCAATCTAGCAGCCATGCTCACAGGCGGGCGCAAATTCTCGTTTTTATTCAACATAGTCTAGGCTTAGTAGTGTCTTAATAATGGAACGTTTACCTTTAAGAATAGCGTCGATTCACAAAATGAGAGTGCCGATAATATGAACAATTCAAAAGTCCAACGCCCAAACGGATTTAGAGTGTCTTTCGCCATCATTCTCTCCGCTCTGCTCAGTACAACCGCTACCGCCGCATCGATAGACTATTACGTCATACAAGGGCAATCAGAACCGTTGCAAATTCAAGAAGATGGTGAAAATCATCGAGGAATAGTGACCGATATTGTTCAGAAGGCACTGAAAGGGTCAAAGTATCAACTTAATATCCATACCTATCCCTTCAATCGCATGATTGCCGAACTGGCAAAAAACCAACAAGCCAATTGGGTGACCTATGGCAGTCCTTTATGGGGAGATATGCAGGCTGCCAATTTGTCCGAATATCCGATATTGGAAGTCGAGCATAGTATTTTGAGCGGGGCTAAGTCTGAATTTGACTACCAAACGACCGACGATCTCGAAGACAAAGTCGCGATTTTACTGTTTGGCTTTGATTACCCAGGACTAGACAAAAAAATTCAAAGTGGCGATGTAAGTGAAATCCGCGTCAAAAACTACGACTCTGCGCTCCGCGTGGTGGATAGGCTCAAAGGTACTGGCGGATTTGTCGAGATGGACTTGCGACTGCAATACCATTTGAAACAGCTTGGCTTCACGCGAGAAGATTACAAGCTTCAAAAAATCAACAACATGATCCCTAACTACCAGATTCATATTGCTTTCTCTCCAGGCATTGACCCGGAAATTAAAGCCTATATCGATGACAGAATTAAAGAAATGAAAGACAACAATGAGCTGCAAGAAATTGTGGCTAATTACCTTTGATCACAGGTAAACGTTAAACCATGCAGACTATCAAAACCGATGCATCAGACAGTTTCTATCGGCTTCTTTCCGTGGGGTCTCGGCTGAGTATTGAACTCTCGGATGACCCTAAGAAAACACAAGTGAGCTCTAGGCTTGTCGGTTTTCGAAAAGAGCAGTTCTTATTAATTGATTGCCCTACAGGCCAAGACCCCATCATTGAACGTTTTTACATCCCCAATAATGAAATAATCATTCGCGCAGTCACCGACAGTGAGTTTCGCGATGTCATTGCATTTCGTTCACTGGTCATGGGCGTGATCCATAAACCGATTCGTCTTCTCATCGTGTCAATTCCTGAAAATGTCGCGCATCGTCAAATTCGACAAGAACCACGTATCGACACCAACCTATGGATAACAGCCGAGTGCGGAAGTGATACTTTTAAAGCGTTTATGCTTGATTATTCTGTGTCGGGTTGCTGTTTAGAGGTGAACGCTGATGACAGACTCATGTTTGAAGATGAAACCTTGGTATTGAACATCAATAAAGGTGACGATTTAAAAGGAAAAGTCGCTGGCCTTGTCGTCGCGGTTAATAATGAGAAAACCCCGCCCACCGTTGGTGTTCGTTTCGATGAGACACAAGGCACCTTAAGAAAAGAGCTCTTCTATCAATTTTTGTTTGACCTTCGCGCGAACGACCGCTCACTCGACGTCTAAAAAAAGTAGGTCATTGCTGACCTACTCTTCGCTATAAACTCGCCGAGAAGTGATTGGGCTAGCCCGCATCCAATACACCCCGGCGTATTTGATCCAATTCAATCGACTCAAACAATGCTTGGAAATTACCTTCGCCAAACCCTTGGTTGCCTTTACGCTGAATAATCTCGAAAAAGACTGGGCCGATAACGGTATCCGTAAATATCTGCAAGAGAATACCTGTTTCAACGCTGCCATCTATAAGCACTTGTAGATCCTGAAGTTGATTGACATCTTCTTCGTGTCCTACAACACGCTGACCCACTTTTTCGTAGTAGGTCGAAGGCGTCGACATAAACTTCATCCCTCGTTGACGAAGGGTGGTTACCGTTTTATAGATATCCTCAGTGCTCAACGCGATGTGCTGAATACCCTCACCGTTGTACTCTTTCAAATACTCAGCAATTTGTGATTTGTCATCACTCGATTCATTGATGGGAATACGGATCTTTCCACATGGCGCAGTCAGTGCGCGTGACTTCAACCCTGTGCGTTTACCTTCAATGTCGAAAAAGCGAATTTCTTTGAAGTTGGCTATGCGATCATAGAAGTCCGCCCAATTGTCCATATTGCCTTTTTCAACGTTGTGCGTCAGGTGGTCGATAACGCCCAATCCCGCATCACAACGTTTCAGCGTTTCTTTCCAATCCGGGTAAAAATCAAAGTCGATATCGTAAATTTCCTGATCGCCATACCGGTCGACAAGGTAGAGATAAGATTCACCAATACCATGTATGGCGGGAATATTGAGCTCCATGGGTCCGATACAAGGTTCGCATGCTTTTGCACCTTGCTTGACTGCATAGCTCAAGGCGTGCGCTGCATCTTTAACCCGAAAAGCCATCGCGTTAACACTCGCTCCATGCTGCTGTGCAAAGCCTTCTGCCTGTGAACGCGATTCGCCGTTAACGATGAAGTTGATATCACCTTGGCGATAAAGCCAGACAGATTTATGTTTGTGCTTTGCAATTTCGGCAAAGCCCATGAGAGTGAATAGTGCTTTGAGGTCCGTGATGCCCTTTTCTGTCGGGGCCGTGTATTCAACAAATTCGAAACCGTCGGTTCCCATCGGATTGATCATTTTCTCTGCCATTGGTCTCCCATCCCTTTTCGATTCGCGTCATTGCTTAGTTAAAGGAATAGCAGTCGGTATCAGGGAACGACAAAAATGCAGCGCGCACGACAAGGTGCTCACTGTAAAGTGGGAAATGTACACTGAAATTGACGGACGTTAGTTTATGTCTGTTTCAACGAGATATTTTAAAACGAGATCACTGGGTTCTACTTCCTCTCCACAGAGATCCGTTCCCCAATCTGGTCCTAGCATCACGGAATCATTCGCTAAATCCACCAGCCAATCTTCAATAAATTCTTCGAGGGGAATCGCCACCGGAGCAAAGTCTTGCCATTCGTCGACACAATGAATCGCCGCAGCGTCCTTGGTTGACCAAAACGGCATGACATCGGTTTCTTCATAGATGGCAGAGTCACAAATCACCCAACCATCTTTACAGTGTAAACCCCATATTTCCCCGCTTGAACGGGAGGCTGCAACAAACTGTTCAACGGGCGATGTCTCGCTGGTTGTCATGCCATTTCTCCTGTGTAGAGCCGTTATATCTCTAGTCGCAAGGCGACTAACTAACTCTTCAATCTACCCAGTGAAAACGCTTGCTAGTGTCTTAATAGTGAGGATTTGGCCTCTCTTTTCTAAGAGGCGGCTAAAGCTTTATATTTTGATTGCGGCGGTAGCTGGCAGGACTTGCCCCAACACGCTGTTTGAACTGTTGTGAGAGGTGCTGCTGAGAAGAAAAACCACACATAGCTGATATATCTGTCAGCGGACTTTTGCTATGAATGAGCAAAGACTTGGCGCGCTCGATGCGCTTTCCAAGAACATATTGATGAGGCGTACAACCAAAGCTCACTTTAAACATTCTTGCAAAGTGAAAATCACTCAGTTGCGTGATGGCTGCCAAATCACTTAACGTAAATGACCGCGAAAGCGACGCATCAATATATTCCATGACACGTCGCTGATTCACAGGTGACAACCCGCCAGTCACTAACGCCTGTCGGAGCGGTTCGTGACAGTGTTGGCGCACGAGATGAAGTAGCATCATTTGCTGTGCATGAGAAAGCATTAATTGATCCGTCGTATTGGACCAGTCTAATTTCAGCATTGTTTGGCGAATAAGCTGAGTAATAAATGGATCATCGGTAAAGGTGCATTCTTTCAGCTCGATATGTCGACCTTCTTTATCGAAGACTTGCTCAGCAAAACTCTGCAGATGAGATTGCTCAAAATAGAAGTGAAAAAACGAGAATGGATCAGCATAATGCCATGCTGAACGATGGTTAATTGGCATTAAACACAGCTTATCTTCACCACCAAAAAGATCACCGCCCCTCATGGCGCGTTTCGTGTTTTGTCCGCCCTGTACGTAATAGCTTAGGGTGTGATGATTCGGCTTATCATAAACAGTGGTACCGTGACTATTGCTCCAAAGTGCCACACCCAATCCGTTGTCGAGGAAAACCTCATTACGTAACTGGGCGGTGTTACTTTGCAACACATCGTAAACCTGTCTGCTTTTGTTCTCTTCCGCCAATCCTTTCGTCATCTAAAATCACACCTCCGTAACGCTTACTATAAATCCATGCAACACCTCGTGAACACCTTGCATCGTTAAAAATGCGCAAGAATCTATAAAAACAGCAATTTTCTGAAAGCGTTAATAATGTAAAGCCCCTAGCATTCCCATTAAGAGACAATCTTTCTCACTGTCTTCTGAATAATGATAACAACGTTAGTCCGCTAGAACTTACTGGGCATAGGCTAAGCCCAGTGTAATTTAAGGATAAAACAGTGAATACATTTCTATATTTCATCACCGTTTTGATTTGGGGAACCACATGGTTAGCCATCGCCTTTCAGGTGGGTGAAACACCGGTTCCGGTTTCCGTAGGTTGGCGATTTGCGCTCGCTTCTATCGCACTGTTTGCAATCCTCGCTTTTCAGCGAAAGCTGGTGCCGCTGTCTAAAGAAAATCACAAGATGGCTGCACTATTAGCTCTGTGCCTTTTTTCTAACAACTTTCTTTGCTTCTATGCTGCTACCCACTATTTCCCTAGCGGTCTTATTGCCGTGGTATTTTCACTCGCACCGATATTGAATGCATTGAATCTTTGGTGGTTGGAAAAACGCACGCCCAACCGAACCTTTATGCAAGGTGCGGTCATGGGATTCGTGGGGGTTGTCCTTATGTTCGCCTCCCAGTTTTTCAGCGCAGCAATGGACATGAACATCTTGCTTGGTCTGGGCATCTCGCTGGTTGGTACGTATTTTTTCTCAATGGGGAATTTGGTCTCAGCAAAAGCACAGCAAAAGGCCATGCCCTTGCTTCCGACAACCGCTTGGGCAATGGGTTATGGCGCACTCTATCTTTTCGCCATCTCATTAATCATGGGGCATTCGCTTACGTTTAGTACCGACACGCTTTACGTCTCGGCACTTGTCTATCTTGCAATCATTGGCTCTGTGGTGGGCTTCAATACCTATCTTGCCCTGGTTGGGAGAATTGGCGCACCAAAAGCGGCATATTGCACTGTACTCTTCCCCTTAGTCGCGCTGTCACTTTCCACTGTCTTCGAAGGGTATGAGTGGACATGGACATCCCTTATTGGTGTTGTTCTTGTTGTATCTGGCAACTTACGCGTTTTCGGTTTACCCGAACCGATAAAGCGTTGGTACCTTGCCCGCCAATAACATTTTTCAGTGATACCGTCCTATTCGGCCGCTAATTGGATCAGCCACACCATGCTGATTAAAAGCGGCCATAACCAGCTTGGGATACCCAGCTCAAAACGGGCCGACTTACCTTCCTTATTTAGATTTGCCATTGCAGACGCCTTCTGGATTCAATGACGATATTTAACCGCACCGTTATGGCGTGAGCAGGGACGCAATCTAGCAATCCAAAGAACAATTCGGGCCGAAATATGGCAAGGGTTTCGCACTATTCATGAAACTATATGGCTTCTTAAGCCAATCAGATATTTATCATGGAAGTCATTCGGTTACCGCCAGAATCCGTGCCCAACTATTCAACGGAAATCACGGCATTGCTTCGGCATGTTTTTGCAAATCCGGATATGCAAGTCATCTGCAATGAGGAATTGGCGACCTATGTCGTCATCATGGACGGTGGGCAATTGATTGCTTGTAGCTCTGCGCATGTGAGAGAAATGGAACAGGCAAATCAAACCTTTTTAGCCGGTGTTATTGGTAGCGTTGCCGTTCACCCTGAATGGCGAGCAAAAGGGCTTTGTAAAATGCTGATCAACGAGCTTGAAGAGCACTTGGTGATGCGCGGTGTCGATGTCAGTTTTCTATTCGCTTATAAACCTGAAGTCTACCAATCCAATGGTTACCTGTTGTTGAATGCCCCCATCCACCACTTCGACGACATTTCAAATACATGGAAGCGTTTTATCTATCGAGGTGGAATGGTGAAACACTTATCAACACTGACGTTAGATCCTGAGACGGAAATTGATTTTCGAGGCTGCGTTTACTGATCGCTCTCATCAAATCGCAACAGCTCATCAGCTATCCAGCGAGGGAGCATTTGGCCAAATAAAACAGGGACGTTGTCATCCGGGAATTGTGCAACCAATGTCTCGCCAATAACATCCAGCGACTGTCCTTCACGTACACTTTTGATTGCTACTGTCTCGAGGGGAGAGATGCTCCTAAAGTGCGGAGAATAGCCTTTTCGCCATACAAGCACATCTACTGGATTGGCCAGCTGTTTGGCGACAGGTGGCGAGTTATCTTGGTCAATGGCATGCCAGATATCCAAGGTATTAAACCGTTGTGTTACGAGACACAAGGTCGGCACGGTTTCCAACACAATATTGGTGGTGTTTTGCGCCAAGATTTGAAGATGCTCCATGGTCATAACTCCGCTGTCTGCGCCATCAAAGGCCCGTCTCAACGTCCAATCGAGCTCTGCCAATTCGGCAACGTCCAAATCGTCGGGTAGTTGCTCGGCCAAAAAGGCCGGGAATGCTGTGCCATAAAAACCGATATTGTTATGGGTTGAGTGGTGATCCTGCACAAAATCCCGTGCCAATTGGTTAAACCACTCATCGCCCAAATAGGTGACGGTATGCCCAAACGTATCTCTCAGGACATCAATCAAACGCACACGATACGCATTGTGATAAATAGCCAGTCGGTCTTTAGGCGACAAAGAATCCGCTGAGCGGCTAACCCAGCTCGCATCAACACATTCCGTATTTAAAACCAGTTGTTGGAAGCTTGACTGGATATCTTGCAACATCATATCGCGCCTCTCATATCCATCACGTTATGCATGATTTTCTTCGCGGTTTCTAACTCGGCAATCAAATCTTCAAGAGGTGGAATATTGTCATCTCGCTCAATCATGGTCGGTATGTTGCCGAATCGCATAATCGCTTGTTCATACAAACGCCACACACCATCACAAACCGGATGGTCATGGGTATCAATCAGATGATCGCCATTGTTTAAATGTCCAGCCAGATGAAACTGCTGGACACTCTCCACGGGGATCGCGTTAATAAACGCCTGTGAAGAAAATTGGTGGTTGAATGCACTGACGTAGATGTTGTTAATATCGAGCAGTAGCTTGCAGCCTGTCTTTCGTGTCAGCGCAGAGAGAAACTCCCACTCTGTCATTTCCGACGTCGAAAACTCAACGTAACTAGAAACATTCTCCAGCACTAATGGACGCTTCAACACATCCTGAGCCTGCTGAATATTGGTTGCCACGACATTGAGTGTTTCTTCAGTAAAGGGCAACGGCATCAGGTCATGTAACTTTCGCCCATGAACCCCTGTCCAACACAAGTGATCAGACACCCACAATGGCTCTATACGCTCAGCCAATTGCTTCAGCCGCATCAAATATTCATGGTCTAAGCCATTCACTGAACCTATCGACAATGACACACCATGCATCACCATGGGGTAGTTTTCTCGAATTCGGTCAAGCATGGCCAATGGCTTACCGCCATTGACCATATAGTTGTCAGAAATGACTTCTAGCCAATCAACAGGTTGAGAGGTATCCAAAAAATCATTGTAATGCTGGGTTCGCAATCCAAGACCAAAGGTAGATGTCATTTCTTCACTCCTGCCACTAATTAAACATCAGAGATTGTGCCACCAGCATCAAGACACTCTTTTGCTTTCATCGCTTTAAAGCCGTGACCGCCACACTTATTTTGTCCCTTACATGCATGTTCTGCGGTTTTACAATCAGAGTTGCCTTTGCACGAATGAATACCGTAACAATGCACTTTGTCACCCGCACCAATTGCCGCGCCGCTGCTGCCCACCGGTTGCTCAGCAGCAAATGCACTTGTGCTCATGGCTAATGCCAAAGCTACGGACGCAAACGTGGCACTTTTTTCAATCTTATTCATCTCATTTCTCCAATGTTATAGGTACAAATGGAAGACAATGTCGTGCTTTAAAAGAGATGGGAAATTAAAAGCACGCCTACCATTTAAATGTATCCAATTTAAAAACCCTACAAATAGAATTTCCATCCTATGCAGCGTCTATCAAACAGACCAAGCATCTTCTGAAAACATTTCAAAATTAATAAGTCAACTTGATAAAAAAACACATACAAACCTTTAGGTGTTGATTTCATTAATTTAAATTTCACACAACTTTTTCAGTTATCACTCAAAAGCGCTCAGTCAATCGGCTCATGCTTCATAAGTGCGATAAAGGCTGGCATAAGAGACATAGTCAATCAGTTGACTGTTGTATGGCGCACGATAAAAGCGCAATTTTTCATTATATTAGCGAGAAAAACTTGGCGTCATCGTTTTCACTTCCCCACAAAACCTTTGGTGGAGAAATAGCTCCGACAACAATTAAAAAATGATCTCAAAAAATAATTAACCTTGAATTTATTCATCTATGAAAATTGACCGTAATACTTATATTCACAGTTATTGAAAACACCAAAAAAATGTAATTACTAATCTCACCCAAAAAAGCTTCCCATGGGAAATATAAAGTTCGATAGAAACCATTTAAATAGAATGGCAACCAAACGCAGATAATTTTAAGGTGCTGGGTATATCAAATATCGCAATGTCATCTTTTAATTACTGGGGGGTGTGGTACTTGATGGGCGCGAATTACGTGCGACAAAGCACAAACAGAGATGTCGATCGCAATAATTCAACGCAACCCTCTATAAGTGCAACATGAAGGCTATCAACTTCTGCAAATTTTCTGCCGTAGTGTTACCAATCTCTATTAATATAACGCCCCATTTTTATTACTTATTTTTAACGAATAAGATACCTTAACTACGTATTTTCTCGCTTGGCTTCTTGATCTAGGAGATGTAAATGTTTTGTTCTTGGGCTTGCCGGTTTGTCATCGGTTTTTCGCTATTTTTTCATACCATCGCGAACGCTGACTCGGTTGCAAGTTATCCTGAAGACTGGGAAACATGGCCTGTTGTTAAGGAATCACTCACCTTGCCAGCTGACACTGTTCTTCCACCAGATACCTCGCTGTTTATCCAAGAGTCTGTTCGCTCCTATTCATGGATAAACAATGGCCAAGGCTCGCCTTTGACGATTCGCGTCAACCCCAAGAAGCTCGAACAGTACAAAACACATGGTCCATATACCGATGGCCCTACAGTTGTCGCTGTATCTGAAGTTGATGGCATTATCTGGGTAACAGAGCATTTCAGTGGCCTCCCCATTTATGGCAGCTACAACCGGAAAGGAGAAGATATCGCCAGCATGCATCCCACGCTGGAACCGGAATTTTGTCAGCGTTGTCACGATAGGTATAAAGACATTTGTATCAATGGTACTTGCACGGAGCCTGTCCTTTCCTCTTACGAGTAATTGACAGTGCTTAAGGGAAAGAGGCGTCGATGCTGAAAAAACTCACCATTAATCAGTTACTGTTCTTTTCTCATCTCATGTTGGTGGTGATTCTGATCGCGGGTCTTAGCTACTCGCGCTACCAAAGCGAGTGGGAATCACGGGTAAATAATGAAGCTGCATTAATGGAACAATCCATGTCACCCTTGATGCGAGAAATTTCGGCTGCGGTAGCAGGAAGAAACTACACCGCGTTAACCATGCCATCGCACAAAGATACCTTAGCGAGTATCGATTCCCTGCTTTTCCTCGACATAGAAGGCACGTCGGATTATCAAGGCAATAAGGTGTGTGTGCGCTATTTCAAAGAGACAGGAGAAATCTGGCGCATTGATGTGTCAGATGAAGAACTTGATATCGCACGACAAAGTCGTGATGCCTTAAATAGCAAGCTTCAATCTGATGAACTCGACCATGTTGCTGCACGTAAACTGACGTTTTTGTTAAATAAAGCGGAAAAAGATCTCGTCAATTTGACGAAAAGCCAAACACTGACAAATGAATTTAAAACGCCTTGGCCTATTGAGCGACTGACTCAAAAATTTGTCTTATTTCCTGACTATAAAATCGCGGCCATACAACTTCCGTTGTTCAACAAAAATGGGGGCTTCATCTATGCCGTTTTCGATGCCTCTCATTTGTATTCCCTAAAATCTGACATCTATCTGACGATCGCCATCGAAGCGGTAATTGCACTTTTCGTCTCTCTGCTCTTAATTGTCGGTGTGACGCATTGGTTGGTTGCACCACTGCGACGCCTTGCCGCCGAAATGGATAAAGATATTGAACGCCTTAACATTGCTGCACTCGATGAAATTAAACGTACAGATGAGATTGGCGTCTTGGCACGAGGACTTCACACGTTAACGCGAAAAACGCAATCTCAACTCAAACTGCTCAAACACATGTCAGACACTGACGCATTAACAGGTTTAAGCGGAAGGCATAACTATAACGAGCGGGCTGTGGCTCTTTTCAATACCACACGACATCAGGGTGCCAGTTTCGGCGTGATCGTCTGTGATATTGACCATTTCAAGCTATACAATGATTCCTTCGGTCACGGTAAAGGTGACGACGTCATTAAAAAAATTGCAGATGTCCTGATAAGCACGACCCGTACTAATGACCTTTCCTTCAGGATAGGTGGAGAGGAATTTGTTGTTCTCCTAAAAGTTCACGAAGCTGAAAATCTCCTTTTTATCGCCGAAAGGATGCGCAGTGAAGTGGAAGCTCTTGCCATTCCCCATACCACTGAAACGGGTGTCGTCACACTCTCCGTGGGTGCTGCTTTAGTTCCACCCGATAGTCGACAATTGACGTACACCGATGCATTTGAGTTCGCAGATAAGCTGCTCTACTCAGCAAAAAATGCGGGCAGAAATCGGGTTGAATTCAAGGAAATGGAAAGTGGACAGCAACCTTCCAGTCATCAACCGCACGCTGAGATGGCACCAGAAGCAGCAAAGTAACAACCTATAAAACGAGAAAGGATCTCGACATGACAAAAATCGAGGCGGTTTCTCCGCAAGATCTCTCATCAATAATCGCCTTGGTTGGTCACGTGGCTGAGCATGATGTTGTTCCGCACTTTAATGAACAAGGTAAAGACTTTTTCAGACATTCTGTTCTAAACGACCTTGAAACGACATTCGATACAAGGTCATTTCATACGTTTAAGCTGACAGAAGATGACAACCTATTGGGCTTTTGCGCCATGCGAGAAGGAAATTACCTCACGCACCTGTTTATCGACAAACCGGCGCAAGGAAAGGGGTATGGGCAACAACTCCTAAACCATACGTTTTCTCATGCATCGTCCACAGAAATCACCCTGCGCGCGTCGATCAACGCCGTCACGTTTTATGAGCGATATGGCTTTAAAAAATTAGGGGGAGAAGAGGAAATGAACGGTATCCGCTTTGTTAAAATGCGTTATACCTTGAAATCGTAGCTTCGTTCGCTGTTCGGTGAAATCGTATTTTCAACCTGCTTGAGCAATTGCTGCTGCCCTTGTGTATACGCAGAGTATTTTGCCATCTTTGCGTCTTGCTCAGCCACACGATCGATAAGTCCGCGGTAATCGCCACGCTGAGGCGATTCTTCCTGCGCCTTCTCGGTCTGCATCTTTTCTTCGCGCTCTTTCCTGAGCAATTCCGCACGCTCATTGGCCGACAATTTATTTTCACCACGCACGCCGCCAGCCTGCTCTTCCTCACGCTCTTTTTGACGAGAGTTGTAGTAGTTACTGGTGCTATAGCTGGTGTTAATGAGATTTGGCATCAATTTACCCTATCATCGTCGGTCATTTATGCGGTGTATTCTTAACTTTAGTACACCCCTTTCAATGCGGCAGAATTTTTCCGCAAACGCGTTGCATATATACACAAACAACCTAACGAAGCTCGGTTTCAGATTGTTTGGAAATAAATAAGCAAAAGCCATACCACTGGCTTTTGCTTATTGGGTTGTATAAATGAAGAACTGAAGCGAATCTATTGCTTAAATGTACGCTGACGCGTTTTTTCCAGTTTTTCTAAGATCTTATCAATGCGGTCAGGGTGCACCATATATTGTTGAAACCCTTTCATGCCTTCTTTCGCCATCGCAGGATCGGTATCACGGTCGTAAAACTGCGCGGTCCCCGCCGCCTCACCCAGCATGATCACCCCTGCATTCAGGTACTCATCATCTTTCGGTGTCGCTTTGTTATTGGTCGGGATTTGCAGCATGGATTCATTGATCATGGTTTGAATTTCAGGACGAGCAACAAAGGCGAGGAAGGTTTTCGCATCTTCTTTGTTTTTCGCTTTTGATGGAATGTGGAGGGTATCCATCGGCGCATCTTCAGCCATCGGAACATTCGGATCGATAACCGGGAATTGGAAGAATCCCATGTTCGGACGCACTTCATCGGTAAAGTTTGCCGCGAGGAAATTCCCCATCAGGTACATTGCTGCATCGCCATTGTAGAGGAATGGTTGCGCTTCCTGCCAAGAGTACGAGGCGTGATTATCAAGGTAGTAGCCTGGTACCACCAACTCATTCCATTTCTCAAATACTGCTTTCACGCGCGGATCGGTGTAAGGGATTTTTCCGTCCATCAAATCGATATGAAAATCTAAACCGTTCACTCGCATATTAAGGTAATCAAACCAACCCGCTGCCGTCCACAGGTACTTGGTTCCAATCGTAAATGGCGTAACACCATTTTCTTCTAACTTTTTCGCCGCAGCGACGAGCTCATCCCAGGTTTTCGGCACGGCTATGCCGTACTTAGCAAACACATCTTTGCGATAGTAGATGCCCCATTGGTAATACGTATAAGGTACGCCATATTGCTTGCCATCTACTGTCATTGCAGGCTTAGCACTGGAGAAATCCTCTAACATCCCATTGTCTTTCCAGAGACCGCTGACATCCTCAAACAACCCTCTATCAACAAAGGTTTTCATCCGATTCCCCGCGTACCAAAACACCACATCCGGTGGCGATGTCACCAGCCAGTTACGAATTGTCGTTTTGTACGCTTCATGGTCGTACAAATTGTATTTCACATCGATATCTGGGTATTCCTGCTCAAACTTCTCAATCACTTCTGCCCACGCTTTTTTGGGTGCAGGGTCAGAGGCATCGGAGTTAATCACCAAGGTTCCTGATACCGCAGAGCCACTTAGCAGAAGAAACAGACTGCAAAGTACGCTCAGGCCTTTGTTTGCAAGCGTTCTCATCCTATCTTTCCTTATTGATTTCGCCGTCATTAGCCTTTCGTCGCGCCTAACGTTAAACCGGCAATAAAGTGTCGCTGCATAGTGAAGAACAGAGCCACAGGAGGAAGCGCAGCAATTACCGCCCCCGCTGACATGTACTGCCAAGAAGCCAGCCACTGTCCTTGTAGTGCGTTTAGTCCCGCAGTGACAGGACGAACCTCGTCGCTCTGCACCAGCACTAACGCCCAGAAAAAATCGTTCCAAATAAAGGTAAAGACCAAAACTGACAACGCTGCCAATGCTGGCCTCACGAGAGGGAGCACGACATACCAAAATATTCGCCATTCGCTCACCCCTTCCACGCGCGCAGCCTCGATAAGTGCATCAGGAATACCGATGATAAAATTGCGCATAAACAAGGTGCAGAAACCCGCCTGAAAAGCGACATGGAAGAAAATCAACGCCCAATGGGAATCGTAAAGCCCAAAACTGATCGTCAGGTCGCGCACGGGGATCATCAAGATTTGGAAAGGGACAAAGTTACCGCCAATGAAAAGCGCAAAGAGCCAAATGTTTGCTTTGAATTTATATTTGGCAAGGGCAAACCCCGCCAATGTAGAAAGTGCAACCGCGCCTGCAACAGCAGGAATGCAAATGAGTAAGCTATTCAGCAAATATCTCCCCATCGGCGTTGCCGTAAACACCTGCGTGTAGTTTTCGACAAGCTGTAACTCATCAGGAAGCCCCCAGTAATTGCCCGCGTTAATGTCGGCAATGGAGCGTACAGATGTCATCAAAACGGCAGCGAGAGGGATTAGCCAGAGAATGACGGCAATATACAGTGCTGCGCGATACGTGGTGTTTGCCAATTTACCGTGCTGTTCAATGGGTCTTGGGAACATTAGCGTTCTCCCTTTAACATGCGCCACAAGAACCAGGCGATATAAATGTCCATGATGAGAAACAGCACCACTGCGACCGCAGCGCCATAGCCCATGCGGTAATTAAAAATCGACTCTTCATACATTAGGTAAGCCAGTACCGTTGAACTGCCCCATGGCCCACCCGCAGTCATGGTGGCAACCAAGTCAAACGATCGTAATGCCCCGATAACCGTAACCACCACCGCGATAAAGGTCGCCGGCTTTAATTGCGGTACAACCACATACCACAGCATTCGCCAGCTTTTTGCCCCATCTAATCGCGCCGCTTCTATCTGCTCAGGATCGAGGTTATTAAGGCCTGTCAGGTACAAAATCATGCAATAGGCCACTTGCGGCCATAGCCCTGCGGCGATGATGCCGTACGTCACCAGTTTTTCGTCCGCAAGAATAGAAATTGGGTCAAACCCAAGCAGAACCATAAATTGGGTTAATAAGCCAAATGACGGGTCATAAAACCACGCAAAAACAAGACCAACGACAACTTGGGATATAACGAAAGGGAAGAAAAACAGGGCCTTGATAAGGCGAATGCCTGCAACCTGCTGATTGAGAAATAATGCGATCAACAGTCCAATGGGAGGTGCCAGCATAAACAACACCATCCAAAGAAAGTTATTCACCAATGCGGTATAAAATGCATCAGAGTCAAACAGCTCGACATAGTTCTCCCAACCCACCCACTGCTTTTCCCCTAAGCCATCCCATGCGAAGAAGCTCAGCCAGACACTCTGCCCGATGGGATAAAGCACATACACTGTAAAGATGATGATGGCCGGAAAAAGGAACAGCCAAGGGGCCAAAGCCAACTGACTTCGTCTTGGCGACGGGGAGGCGGTGGTGGAAGACTCAGCCATGCAAACTCCTTGGCACGTTTTACGTTCGGTGCATCAACGCTAAATCGAACGCCCGCGTTAATGGCATGTAAACGAACTATTTCATTTTAATTAAATCTAGTTCACGATTTCTCTCATGTAAACGTTTACGTAACGAAAAAATCCGCTACGTTTAGTAAAGGGTGACGTGTTCGACGGTTTCGAAACGCATCAAAATTAAACAGGTTGCATAGGGCGAGCAGTATGGCGGATATCACTCTAAACAAAGTAATAAAGCGGTTCGGAGACGTGGAAACCATTCATGGTGTGGACCTCGACATTGAAGGCGGAGAGTTTGTTGTCTTCGTCGGGCCGTCTGGGTGTGGTAAGTCAACACTGCTTCGATTGATAGCGGGTTTGGAAACGATTACAGAAGGTAGAATTTGCATCAATGGCACCGAAATGAATGATGTAGATCCCGCCGATCGCGGCGTTGCCATGGTCTTTCAATCATATGCGCTTTACCCGCATATGACCGTCAAAGAGAACATGGGTTTTGGGCTGAAAATGAATGGCGTCGAAAAGACCATCATCGATAAGCACGTTGAGCGCGCCGCAAAAACACTTCAACTCGAAGCCTTGTTGGATAGAAAGCCGAAAGCCCTATCCGGTGGTCAACGTCAGCGTGTGGCAATAGGCAGAGCTATCGTTCGAGACCCGAAAGTTTTCTTATTCGATGAACCCCTTTCTAACTTAGACGCAGAACTTCGCGTCGAAATGCGCTTACAAATCGCAAAGCTGCACCAAGAGCTTAAAAACACCATGATTTATGTGACTCACGATCAGGTCGAAGCGATGACACTTGCGGACAAAATCGTTGTACTTCGCGCAGGAAACGTCGAACAAGTTGGCTCTCCGCTGTCGCTTTATCACAACCCGTCGAACCTGTTCGTCGCTGGTTTCATTGGCTCACCAAAAATGAATTTTATTAATGGCATCATTGCAGCGTCGAATCAAAATGAAGCTCAGATCACCATGCCAGATGGACAAGTTTTGTCGGTGCCGACAGTAAGGCCGGTCGAAGAGGGTCAAAAAGTCACCGTTGGCATTCGTCCCGAGCATATTCAAATCGGCGCAGGAAACGGCTTTAACTTCGAATTTCACAGTGAGGTCGTAGAAAGGCTAGGAAACAGTACGTATTTGTTCGGTCAGTATTGTGGTTCTGATGGTTTCAAAGTTCATATTCCCGGCGACAATGCGGTCAGAGCGTTTGAATCGGTCACGCTTCGCTGCTCACCGGAAGACATTCACCTGTTTGATGAGAACGAGCAAACCCTTACGTATAGAGAGCCTTCAACGCGAGAAATTTCCGCATCAGAAGCGAGCGCATAACCAATCAACATGCGATAAGCCACAAAGGTGACCTATGGCGACAATAAAAGATGTAGCTAAGCTCGCAGGGGTGTCTGTCGCTACGGTTTCTCGGGTGATTAATCAGTCCCCTCAGACACGGACTGAGACGGTGGAGACCGTTAAGCGCGCCATGCGAAAACTCGGTTATCGCCCGAACGCTGCAGCACGGACATTGGTAAATAAAAAAAGCAAAGCCATTGGCGTTGTCGTTGCGGATGTGTCCGACCCTTTCTTTGGTGGGCTCGTTAAACATGTCGACAACGTGGCATTCAACCACGGACAACAACTGCTTATTGGTAATGGCTATCACGACGCAGAACGTGAAAGGCAGGCGATAGAGTTGCTTATTGAGAATCAGGTTGGCGCATTTATCATCCACAGCAAAGCGTTAGACGACACAACGCTAAAGATGTTTGCTGAGGACTATCCCGCGATGGTGTTTATCAACCGCTGTATTCCCGGTTTGGAACCCCGTTGCATTTATCTCGATAACTACCGCGGGGCCTTTTTAGCCGCTAATCACCTGATCAGTCACGGCCACAAAAATATCGGTTGTATCAGTTCAAATCATAATATCGAAGACAGCTGGCAACGGACTCGCGGATATATTGATGCATTGGATGCCTCAGGGCTAAGCCAACACGCCACACAAAACCTCATTGTCAAACGCTCGCCAAACGAAAAAGGCGGCGAGCAAGCGATGCTCGCTCTGTTAGATACCCAACCCAACATCACCGCTGTGTGCTGCTACAACGACAACATGGCTGCTGGTGCTATTACGGCACTGACAGACAATGGATACAAGGTACCCGAAGATATTTCAGTGATCGGCTTTGACGACAGTCTCATTGCTCAGTATTTGCACCCAAAACTCACGACCGTGCGCTATCCCATCGAAGAAATGGCAGGTCAGGCTGCCGAACTTGCATTTTCGCTCGCACAACACATTGAAAACCACACTATAAATGGGGGTTATAAGCCATCTCTCGTCCTCAGAGACTCGGTAAAGAACCTTTTTTCGTGAGTGCTGAACTTACATCACTAAAATATTAAAAATTGCTTTCAGTTCAAAGTCATCTGGTTCACTAAATTGGTCTAAGCTTGGCTTTAATAGCGTGAAGAAAACCATGTGCAGCCTTTGTTTCTATTCGCTCGCTGCTACGTTGTCATGGCAAACCAAATAACGGAGAGTGACATGACCCGCTACGCCGAATTGATTCAACGTCGCCATTGGGAAAACCCAGCGATCATCCAACTAAACAGGCTGCCCGCACATTGTCCTCTTGAGTCTTATTCAAACGTAGAACTTGCCGTCGAAAGCCAAGACGATATCGGGCCAAGTCTAGGCAGTGCCATCTCTCTAAATGGGGATTGGAAATTTTCCCTCTTCGATGCCCCCGAATCCGTGCCCTGTTCTTCCGTTTGTCCGAGTTTTGACGACAGAAGTTGGCGGACAATGCCCGTTCCCGCCAATTGGCAACTTCACGACACTGGTGACACGCCTATTTACACCAATGTTCGCTATCCCTTCCCTGCAACTCCCCCACTCGTTCCAACCGATAACCCAACTGCCGTCTACCGAACGCAATTTCAACTGTCAGAGCATTGGCAAAAAGGCGAAACACGCATTTGTTTTGATGGCGTCAGTGCCGCATTTTACGTTTGGTGTAACGGCGCGTTTGTCGGGTACAGCCAAGACAGCCGCCTTCCTGCTGAGTTTGACCTCAGCCCCTTTGTAAATTTGGGTGAAAACACGCTCGCTGTTGTGGTGCTTCGTTGGTGTGATGGCAGTTACCTCGAAGATCAGGATATGTGGTGGCTCAGCGGTATTTTCAGAGACGTGACCCTACGCAGAAAACCGCATAATGCCATTCTCGATTTCACCGTCCGCACAGAACTCGACCCGACACATCAAACCGGCACGCTCAATATTGAAACGAAAGTGCGGGGGGAATCTAAACGCGTCGTGATTCAACTGTTCGATGAAGGCGCGGATATTTCCGGCCCTGTTTTTGCTGAATGTGGCACGACAAGCATTGATGAAAGGGGAAGTTGGAAAGACAGATGCACCCATTCGATCACCATATCCTGCCCACGACTTTGGAGTGATGAAGACCCACATCTCTATCGCTTGGTCGTGGTGTTGCTAGACGAATTTGATGAACCCATCGACATAGAAGCCTGCAATGTCGGTTTTCGGCACGTCCAAATCGCCAACGGCTTGCTGATGATCAATGACCACCCCGCGTTGATCCGAGGTGTAAATCGTCATGAGTTTCACCCTGACAAGGGCTACGTGCAATCTATCGAGGACATCGAGCGAGACATCAAGCTCATCAAACAATATAATTTCAATGCCGTTCGTACCTCGCACTATCCCAACCATCCCGCGTTCTACGCGTTATGCGATAAATACGGTTTGTATGTTGTCGATGAAGCCAATATTGAAACTCATGGCTTAGAACCGATGTGCCAACTGTCTGACAACACCGAATGGCTACATGCCTACATGGAACGTGTCACTCGAATGGTTGAAAGAGATAAGAACCACCCTTGCATCATTCTTTGGTCTCTCGGCAATGAATCAGGCATAGGGACGAACCACCATGCCATGTATCAATGGCTCAAACACCGCGACCCAACGCGTCCTGTGCAATACGAAGGTGGCGGCGCAAATACGGCCGCGACGGATATTCTCTGCCCCATGTATGCCCGCGTGTCGCAAGACATCACAGATACCCCTCTTCCAAAGTGGTCACTACCAAAATGGATTGGGTTACCTGAAGAAAATCGCCCTCTCATTCTTTGCGAATATGCACATGCAATGGGAAACAGCTTGGGCGGATTTAACAAATATTGGGACGCATTTCGACGTCATCCCCGCCTACAAGGTGGCTTTATTTGGGACTGGGTCGATCAGGGCTTAACACGGAAAGATGATCAAGGAGAATCCTACTGGGCATATGGCGGGGATTTCGGTGACATACCCAATGACAGACAGTTTTGTATAAACGGCTTAATGTTTCCAGATCGCACGCCTCACCCAGCTGCTTTCGAAGCCAAATACCACCAGCAACGCTTCATTTTTAAGCTGGATGGAACGTTCCCGTTGGTGGTTTCATTAGAGAACGAGTACCTGTTTCATCCACCGGAAAACCTGTCTTTGCGATGGTCGATACAAAAAAATGGTCAGCAGGTCGCCAGCGGCTCAGAAGGTCTTCATCTTCGCGCAGGTGTAACCATGAGTTACAAGCTGATGGAATCGCTGCCCTACCCTAAGCACGGCGCTGAGTATTTTCTGAACTTGGAAGTAGTGCTTACCGAAGATGAACCTTGGGCAGACAAAGACTTTGTCATCGCAGCATCTCAACTGCCTTTGCCTGTTAATCGCCCCTTACCTGTTCCCTCCGCATCACCAGACCGATTACCCGACGTGCAAGAAGATTCCGATCATTGGACAATCCGTGGCGACAACTTTGAACTGGGCTTCGATAAGCAATCAGGGCATTTAGTACAGTGGTTAATTCATGGCGAGGAGCAGATCCTCGATGCCCCCAAAGATAACTTCATTCGCCCACCTATCGACAACGACATCGGTGCCAGTGAAGCAGGCAATCCCGACCCTAACGCATGGCTCGGGAAATGGGCGGCGGCGAACCTGTTTAAGCTGCGTCATGAGAATCTGTTTAACACGGTCGATATTCTTGCCGATCAAGTCCAAGTGCGCTCTCATCACGGGTATTTCATCGGTGGAGCCATGGTAATCAGCAGCCTATGGCGCTACGAAGTCAATGTTCAAGGTGATGTCCAATTGACCGTAGAGGTCGACGTTGCGCCCGATATGCCTGCTTTACCTCGTGTTGGATTAGAGCTTGCGTTACCCCTGTCTGATTCAATTTCTTGGTTTGGTCGCGGCCCGCATGAAAACTACCCAGACAGAAAAGACAGTGCGCTGATCAGTCGCTATCTTTCGCGTGTCGACGACATGCACACGCCCTACATATTTCCGTCTGAAAATGGGCTGCGCTGTGACGTAAGACATCTTGATATCGATAACCTCAATATTCAGGGAGCGTTCCATTTCTCGGTCAGTCGCTACAGTCAGGAGTCCTTGATCGACGCCAAGCACGATCACGAACTCATCAAAGACGATCACCTCTACTTGCGAATTGATGGCTACCACATGGGCGTTGGCGGTGACGATTCGTGGAGCCCGAGTGTTCACTCAGAGTTCTTATTGAACGAACAGCATTATCGCTACTCACTTAAATTCTCAATTAAAGAGCTATAAGTACATAGAGCCGCCCCTATTCGGCGGCTTTTCTCCCCGTCAAACTCACATCAACGACTAGCCGCTAAAGTGCACACTGGCGGCTATTTTCAAAAACTGCGCAATGGCTTCTTCTTCGGTATAGGTATCATCGTTAAAGTAATGATTGATTAGCTGAAGCATGGGCTCTTGAAGTTGCGGGGCAATTGCCATGGAATCTGACATGCTCGGAAGCAGTGTGTTGTTTTCTTCTGCGAAATGGAACTGCTGTTTTGATGCCTTGGAGCACGAATCAAACGGCGTCATATCCACATCATTCAGAATGGGAATTGAGCCTTTTTTCTGATTAAACTTGGACTGAAACTCCGCAGAAACCAAGGTTTCAGCCAATCGATTTGCCATCGAGACAGACTCTTCCGTCCTCATGCGAAACAGTACAAAACTGTCCACGTTGTAGACAAACGTGTTCGCCGTTCCCGGTGCGGGTAAACAGTAGTAATCCTGATTTGGAAGGTGACCCATAGCGGTGAGCTCTCCTTTCACCCAATCGCCTTGAAGCTGCATAGCGGCGAGACCATTTGCAACATTTAGCGTGGCCTGATCCCAAGATATGGGCTTTTGGATATCGGTCATATAAGGCTTTAAACGGCGGAAGGTTTTGAACAAATCCACGGTTTTCTGGTTCGTCACCAGCGAGTCTTCAAACCGTATCAATAAGTCTCGGTAATAGTCGCTGCCATAAAGCCCTAATGCCAGCACTTCAAACAGCATGGCAAGCTGCCACGGCTCATTGCCGATGGACAACGCGGGCATACCGTGATTTTTCAAGGTGTCCGCGACAGTGAAAAACTCGTCCCAAGATCCAGGCGGTGTCAGGCCATACTTATCAAAAATCGCCTTGTTCGCCCAAAGCCAGTTAACGCGGTGAATGTTGACGGGAGCCGCCACAAAATGCCCGTTGTAACTGTTGATACTGGTGGCGATATCAGGAAAACGCGCCGACCAATTTTGCGCTGTCGCCACATCATGCAAGTCAGTGACAAAACCAAGGGTTGCCCAAGACTGTATCCCTGGACCTTCAATAAGCGCAATTTCCGGCGGATTCCCTGCAATCGCGCGTGCTTGCAACACTGTCATCGCCGTGTCTCCACCGCCGCCATAAACGGGCGTACTCTCAAAAGGTAAACCTTGGCTTTCCACGGCAGCTTCTAGCTCCGCTAAGGCTTGTCGTTCACCTTTAGACGTCCACCAATGCAGTAACTCTACCGAGTCAGCCAAGGCTGAGTTGCTCATCGATAATAACAACGTCGTAAGGACAGAATGCTTCATGATTATTCCTCTCTCGGCAGAGACAGTGTGACGAGAAGGCCACCCTCTTCGTGGTTTTGAAGAACCAATTTCCCCGCATGCCCGCGAACAATGTTGCGAACAATGCTCAGTCCAAGCCCAGTGCCATCCTCTTTTTCCTGCTTGATACGAAAGTACGGCTCAAAGACGCGCTCTCTCAGCTCATCAGGTATACCGGGGCCATGGTCTCGAATTTTGATGATGAGCTTTCTCGGGGTATCCAAAATGGAGATATCCACGTGTTTGCCATACTTCACCCCGTTTTCAATAAGGTTGTGAAGCATGCGCTTAATAGCTACCGGTTTGCACAAAAACGGACGTGTTGCGCCGCCGGCAACGTCCACGTAGTGGCTGTCTGCGCCGTAAAATGCGGAGATTTCTGCTAAGACGGCGTTGATGTCTACCCATTCAACTTGCTCACGGATATCGGTGTCTTTGATGTAGTTCAGCGCGCCTTTGACCATAAACTCCAATTCATTGAGCGAGCGTTCAAAGCGCATTTTGGTCTCGTCGTCGTCCAACATTTCAGTGCGCAGCTTCAAGCATGCAATCGGCGTTTTAAGATCGTGGGAGATAGCCCCAAATAACAAATCTCGGTCACGTATGTATGCGCGGATACGCCGGTTCATCGTGTTAAATGCATGTACCGCAGCAATCAGCTCGCCACTCCCTTCTTCTTTAATAATCGGCGCATCCATTTTACTGCCCATTAACTTGGCAGCACGGGCTAGGTTCTTAATCGGTTTGATTTCTCGTCTCACGATCAGCCACGTACACAGCAACACGAGCACCGACGTCAGCAAAATGAAGTTGATCTGCCGCGAATCGAGAAAACGCGATTCCAGCGAAATATACGGAGACGGTAGATTTGTCGCGAGATACAACCACTGCTCTAAGGGGGCTGACTGGCTTGCTTCTTTCACGGTGGCAGGTAAACGGAACTGCATGACTAATACCGGCGGATCACCTTTTACTTTCTCGATGGTGTAGCGGGCAAAGGCATGAGGAATATCATCCAACGGCACTTCTGCGTCGTACACGCGAAGATCGTTGCGAAGACCAAAGTTAATGTCGATGATGGCTTGTGCCCCAAGAGAGCGTTGCAGCACATCATTGACCACTGTCTCTAGCTCCTGCTTGCGTGAAGACTCCGGCAAGCCATCAATATCAATGCGTTTACTGTTCAAAGAGATAAAGAACCGGGTCCCACCCATGCTTCGGTTCTGTTCAAGAATAAGGTGTCGGCTGGATTTCGGTAGCTTTCGATAATAGGAGACGGTAAACGCCGCATTGGAGGCGATACTCTCAAGGGCGGTTTCTAGTCCTTCTTTTTCCTGAAGGTAACTGTAATTGTACCAAACGGCACTCGTCAGAGCTTGTGATGTCAGGATCACCAAAGACAACATCAAGATAAAACGGCTCGCCAGCCCCAACGGCCACAACCGCCCAAGCAACTTACCAGGAAAAAAGTATCTGGGTTTAGGCTTCATGGATCACGTCTGCACTTAGCATATAGCCTTCATTGCGAAGGGTGCGGATCAATACATGGTCGTGGTCTTCTAGCTTTGCCCTCAAGCGACTGACTTGAATATCAATTCCTCGCTCAAGCGGCATGGCTTCACGACCACGAATCGTCTCAGAGATTATATTTCGGCTAAGGGGTTTATTCGGGTGGCGCAAAAATAAGTTAAGCAACGAAAAGTCCGCACCTGACAAGGTGGACTCCTCACCCTTGGGGGTCACTAACACCCGAGCTAGCGTATCGAGTTTCCAATCAAGAAAGCAGATATATCGTGCTCCTTCTAACCCTTGATTGAATTGAGAGCGGCGGAGCAAGGCTTTAATACGGGCAAGTAATTCACGCGGGCTGAATGTCTTCGTAATGTAGTCATCCGCCCCAAGTTCTAATCCCGTAACACGATCAATCTCGTCAGTCACGGCGGTCAACATAATGATGGGGACGTTTGAGGTTTTACGAATTTGACTACACAGGGTGAAGCCGTCATCCCCCGGCAACATAACATCGAGGATGATCAAGCTAGGCTCTCCGACGGCCAAGACTTTATGCATCTCTTCACCGTCAGCGGCCGTTACCACCTCAAATCCTGATTTGGTGAGATACTCTCTAAGCGCATCTCTCAATTCTTCGCTGTCATCGACAATCAAAATCCTTTTTTGAAATGCCATGTGCCACCTCCTTGTTTTCCATAGGGCAATAATGGCACTGACCTATTTAACAGTGAGTGGTTAGGCTGGTGATTATTCGAACAATATCACGCTTTTATCTGGGTCAAACGTCCTATGTAACCGTGCTGATACAAACTCATTTCCAAATGATACCTACCGAGATTCTGAACCCAATAACATGGAATTATCCCAACTCGCAGAGTGCTGGGATCAAAAACTTCCACAATAGAGGGATCTGTTATGTTCAGCTCATTCTTTGGACAAGCACAAAAAATCGGGCGGTCGCTAATGCTGCCCGTTGCAGTATTACCCGCAGCAGGCTTAATGCTCGGTGTCGGTAACTTTGGTTTAACACAACATTTGTTTTTTCCGGATGCATTCTGGTCAATCATGATGCAATCCGCTGACATGATTTTTGGCAATATCACACTGTTATTTGTCATCGGCGTCGCGATAGGCCTTGCTAAAAACAATGACGGTACCGCCGCGCTAGCAGCAGTCGCAGGTTGGGTCGTTTTTAATGCGGCAATGGGCCAGACTGTGGTGCTTCGGGGCATTGAAGAGCATCAGGGCTATCTCACCCAAATGATGGGGATAAACAGCCTGAATACCGGTATTTTCGGTTCCCTGCTTATTGGTTGTTTTGCTGCTTACTTCTTTAACCGTTTCCATACTATCAAGTTGCCAGATTACCTTGCGTTCTTCGCCGGAAAACGCTTCGTTCCTATCATTACCGCTTTCGTTTCTCTTTTCCTTGGTATTGCTTGTGCATTCGTGTGGCCGTTGGTCAGCGCGGGAATTTATGGTGGTATCGACGCCGTGAGCGGTCTGGGTCAGCCTACCGCATTTGGTATTTACGGTTTTGTTGAGCGCGCTTTGATCCCACTTGGTTTACACCATGTTTGGAATGCGGTGTGGTTCTTCGAGGTCGGGAGCTTCGTCAATGAAAATGGCGACGTGGTTCGCGGTGAACTTCAACGTTTCTTCGCTGGCGATAAAACAGCAACCGGTCTAGGCGGCGGCTTTATGTATACCATGTGGGCTCTGCCAGCGGCAGCACTCGCCATGTACCACTGCGCGAAACCGGAAAATAAAGTCATGGTGGGCGGTTTGATGGCATCTGCTGCATTCACCTCTTGGTTAACAGGCATCACGGAACCCGTTGAATTTACCTTCTTGTTTGTTGCACCTGTTCTGTACGTTGTTCACTGTGTACTGACGGGCATCGGCTTTGCCATCACGAACTACTTTGAAATCCTGCATAGCACTGACTTTGCGCACGGTGCACTTCAATTCTTCCTTTACTGGGGATTGTCTGAAAACGCCGCACTGTACATCATCATTGGTCCGCTGTGGGCTGCCCTTTACTACTTCCTGTTCCGCTTCTCGATCAAAGCGTTTGATTTAAAAACACCAGGGCGTGAAGACGAGCCTACCACTGAGGCTGAAACATCCGGAGCTATCGGCGAAGAATTGGCTCAGAACCTTGTATTGGCAATGGGTGGCAAAAACAACATCGACAACGTAGATGCGTGTATCACTCGACTTCGCGTCAGCCTTAAAGACATAGGTCAGGCTGATGTCAATGCGATTAAGGCGTTGGGCGCGGTAGATGTCGTGGTGGTCGGTGACAACCTACAAGCCATTTTTGGTACGCAATCAGATAACATAAAAACCGATATGACAGCAGTACTCGGGGCTTCTTAATTCCCCCAAGGAGTTCGAGTACTCTTCATGACTCGGGACAAGTCGCTCCTCCCAACTTTTGCGGTGCTCAATGCACCGCTTTTTTGTGATCACCCATTCGGACAATTCAGCCGATCCGCATTACATCTTAGGGGGGAATACAACCACCGATATACCCCGCTCATCTGTCCACTAAGCAGCATAATTCACGCACACTTAGTGACCCACATGCACTTTTTAAACTTAACCAGATGACAGTCTATATCGCGAGAACTACCTTGCTGATGTATTACTTGATATTGCGTTAAATTCACACCTAAGCCCGTTCCATCAATAGCTTAAATAGGACAACAATCATGGCGCTACCCAACAAGCAGCTTTTCATTACTGGAGCCAATCGCGGTATTGGACTCGCGTTGACACGCGCCTATCTAACAGCGGGCTGGGAGGTTGATGCAACGTGTAGGAAACCCTCAGAAGCCTACGACTTGCAAGAACTCGCGCACACTTATCCCAAACTCTCGCTATCAGCGTTAGATGTAACCGATCATCAAGCCATCAATGCGTTGTCCGCAAAGCTAAAAGATCGCAAATACAATTTGGTCATCAATAATGCTGGCTACTTTGGCCCCAAAGGCTATGGGTTTGGAAACACCGATGTGGGCGAATGGCGCAAGGTATTAGAAACAAACACCATTGCTCCTCTTAAAATTGCTGAAGCGTTCTACCCACAACTACGCGCTGGTTCACCCGGTGTCTTTGCTGCGTTGTCATCAAAAGTTGGAAGCATGACCGAAAACACCGCAGGCGGTGGTTATATTTATCGTTCATCAAAAGCGGCACTGAACTCTGTGGTGAAAAGCCTTTCCAACGACCTCTCTCCAGAAGGGATTATTGCAGTCGCGCTTCATCCGGGGTGGGTTCAAACTGAAATGGGCGGGCCTAATGCTCTGATCTCGACAGAAACATCGGTGGAAGGATTGGTCAATGTTCTTACTAACTTGTCTTTGCAAGACAGCGGGAAGTTCCTCAATGTCGATGGCACAGAAATACCTTGGTAAGAAGATGCTTCCGACCTTGTCGACATGAATCGTTCTTAACGTGCACACTTACACATTGTTAACGCAATGTGGATTTTTCAAATAGGGATGATCAGCCCCGTATTAAACTCGCCATGAGGTGTGACCGACATCTCATGATTGAACATTATTTCCGCGCTACTGGCATGCGTTATATTCAAAGTGACGCGATTTCTAGCCGTGTATTGTCACGAAACTGTACAACGTCATTTATTCCGAAACCGGATTCCGCACTTTCGCAAACCCTTCGCTGCAAAAATTCAAACAAATTAATTAAACCCTAAAACTACGTGTTATTTGCTTAGCCACTTTTTGATGCTAAATCATCTCAACAATACAATTAACAAATACATCAATAGTTCGATTATTCACCAAGCTGAATTCCGTTGTGCAATCCCGGCTGTGCTGGTAAATCTCCTGTGACTCTTTGACTTATCGAAAGAAAACCAAAGAAAGTGACACGTTATCTGGCTGCTTTATTCAATGCGGTCGATATGCGTTCGTGTCGATTTTTGTTTATGGAGAAGCATGAATGACAACCTTATTCAGCCTGATAGTGATCGTTGCTGTCGGCTATTTAATTGTTAAGCGTTACAACCCTCAAACCACCCTCTTCTTGGGCGGTATGTTATTAATGGTCGCCAGTGTATTTTTCGGCACAGGTTTACCATTGGCGGAGTCTGCTTCTAGTGGCTCAGTCGCTCTCGACATTTTTACGTTTGTTAAACAGACGATGAGTAAAACCGTCGCTGGCCTTGGTCTCATCATCATGGCGGTTGGCGGTTTTGCCCATTATATGGACCACATCGGTGCGTCTCGCGCTCTGGTAAACATCGCCATTAAGCCACTGGGTTACTTTAACTCCCCTTATCTTGTCATGGCACTGGGCTACATCATCGGCCAGTTGCTGAACATTTTTATCCCTAGTGCTTCTGGTCTCGGTTTGCTGTTGATGGTAACCCTGTACCCAATTCTGGTTCGCCTTGGCGTCAGCAAAATGTCGGCAACGGCGGTTATCGCGACAGCAGCGTGTCTTGATTTGGGTCCTGCGTCAGGCAACGCAAACCTTGCAGCGCGCACGGCTGACATGCCGGTTACGGAATACTTCATTTCTTACCAATTGCCAGTCGCACTGGTGACCATGGTAACCATCGCGGTACTTCATCTGTTCGTTCAACGTTGGTTCGACAAGAAAGAAACGGCCGCTGAAGACACTGAAATCAACGTGAAAGACAGCGAAGTCAACCCGCCAAGCTGGTATGCACTACTGCCTGTCATTCCATTGGCTTTGCTTCTACTGTTCAGCCCAATGGCGATCGACACCGTGAAGATCGACGTTGTCACTGCAATGCTGGTATCTATCGCTGTAGCGATGTTGTGCGAAGGCTTCCGCCGTGCGCCTAAAGCCGTATTTAGCGACATTCTGGTTTACTTCGACAGCATGGGTCGTCAGTTCGCGCGCGTTGTAACCTTGGTTGTTGCAGGTCAGACGTTTGCTCACGGTTTGAAAACAATCGGTCTGCTGAATGCCCTGATAGACGGCGCATTAGCCGCAAGCGTGTCGCCTGCATTGATGGTGATCCTAATGGTCGCAATCATCGCTCTTGCTGCCATCATCATGGGCTCAGGTAACGCGCCGTTCTTCTCGTTCGCCGCCATGGTGCCAGAGATTGCCGGTAAAGTCGGTATTCCTGCGGTTGCCATGCTAATGCCTATGCAGTTGGCGTCTGGTATCGCACGTTCAATGTCGCCCATCACGGGCGCAGTGGTTGCTGTTGCCGGTGTGGCGGGTGTATCACCGTTCGAGCTGGTTAAACGTACTGCCATCCCTATGGTCGGCGCACTTATCGTTTCAACGGGTGCTTCGTTGATTGTCGGTCTGTAACAACTGGTTACGAAAAACGGCGTCTATGAGACGCCGTTTTCATTTCCCAACCCCGCCTTTCCCGTAATATCTCGCCGCTGAATCACCTTTGAGAGATTCAGCCAAAGTCTTTCATTGTTTTTATCATTAAGATCAATGAAAATTCATATTTACCAGTGTCTTATAAAGATTATCACCTCGATTTAACGCACGTTATCTACGATGGTAATTACGCTTGTTTGTCCTCAAGGAATGGGTATATGCCGTTTTGGAATAGTAATAAAAAGAATGAAGAGTTCAGGCTAAAGCTGGCCGACGTTGAGTCCAACTACAACATGCAGTTAACCCTGTTGCAGCAACAACTCGAAGAAAAGGATGCCAAAATAGCCGAACTGAATGGCCAGTTAGACAATTTATCAAAAACCAGCCAAAGCCAGCAGCACGGAGCAAGCATGCTGGAGTCGATCCGAGAAGGATTGTTATCAAACGCTGACACACTCGTCGCTGAAAAAGCGGAGCTTAGTGCGCTCGATGATGTGTTTGCACAAACTTTGACGGCATTAGCCAACCTATCCACCCGCGCAAACCGCATTACCGAAGAGGCTGTCCGAAACAGTGCTGCGGTTGCCGAGTTAACGCAAACCACTACGTCCATCAATCGTTTTGTTGCTGCTGTTCAAGAAATCTCAGAGCAGACCAACCTGCTAGCCCTAAATGCTGCAATTGAAGCCGCACGCGCGGGTGAAGCAGGACGTGGTTTTGCGGTCGTTGCTGATGAAGTTCGTCAACTAGCCCGAAAGGCCGGAGAATCCAGCAGCCAAATTGAAGCATTGGTGAAAAAAGTCATCGACCAGAATGCCGATATTGCGCATCTTGTAGAAGAAAGCCAGCGTGGTGCTGATGATGTCGCCGCGTCGTCAAATCAGATAGAAGCTGTTGTGCATCAGGTCATTGAAAAATCGAAGAACATGCAACGTGTCATTCAAAACGCCGCCGTTTCCTCGTTTTTAAACACCGTCAAACTCGACCACGCTGTCTGGAAGAGCGCGATCTACAAACACATCAGCCTCGGCGAGTTTGGACAGCAAGTGAACCGACATACTGAGTGTCGATTAGGTAAGTGGTACTTCGAAGGCGATGGCGCAAAACATTTTAAATCTACCCCTTCGTTCAACGCGATCGATGCTCCACACAAACAAGTCCATGATTCAGGCCGTATGGCACTGGAAGCCGGACACCGTGGTGATTTCCACTCTATGGTCAGTCACCTCAATGCCATGGAGCATGGCAGTATTCAAGTGACCGATGCGCTAGAAAGACTCATTACTGAAAGCTCTATCAGATAAGCCAGCATGACACGATAAGATTCAAAAACAGCCCTTGCCGACGCAGGGGCTTTTTGCAGGCTATTCACACCTCAATATTTTTGCTATCAATACGGTCAAATGAAAGCATGACAAAAACATAACAACGATAAGGAAGTATTGAATATGCCAGAACTAAAAGCGCACAGCCTCTATCAGCGTACGTTTTGCCCTTACTGCATGAAAGTGCGCGCCGCATTAAAAATGATGAGCCTAGATGTCGCCTTGGTTGATGTCAGTGCCGACCCATCTGCCTATCAAGAACTGGTTTCTGAAGGTGGACGCGGCATGGTGCCTTGTCTTCGTATTACACACGATGATGGTACCGTTGAATGGATGTACGAGTCTGATGACATCATCGAGTACTTTCAGGAGAACTTTGCGGGGTAATCAGCTGTCCATCGCAGCCTCAGGGATACGTTGAGTTAGATGAAAAAGCCAGTAGGCAATACCTACTGGCTTTTACTTAAAACCTTCAACGTGCTTTAACACGATGTGCTAACGGAATGCCTCTCCTCTCACTCTGCCGTCGGAGGCTTAATTCTGAAAAGAACAGAATAGAGCACGGGCACAATGATGAGAGTAAGCAATGTGGCAAAGGTTAAACCGAAAACCAACACGACAGACATCGACTTGAAGAACGCATCAAAGTAAAGAGGAATCACCCCCAATACCGTGGTTAGTGCCCCCATCATAACGGGCCGTACACGGCTGGCTGAGGCCTCAAGTACAGCATCATACGCTTGTTTTCCTCCCGATATCTCAAGGTCGATTTGGTCAACCAAAACGATGGCATTCTTAATCAAGAGCCCAGACAGCGACAGCAACCCAAGAATCGCCATAAACTCCATCGGGGTTTGGGTGACAAGAAGACCTGCAACCACCCCAACGAGTGCAAGAGGCACAACTAGCCAGATCACCAATGGTTGTCTCACTGTCCCGAACAGTACAAGCACGACAATCACCATCGCCAAGAAACCAAGGGGGATGGTAGAGGCAAGGTTTTCATTCGACTCCTTCGAGTCGCCGTATTCGCCACCCCATTCGAGTACATACCCATCAGGCAGATCTATCGCCTCTATTTGTGGCCGAATTCGGTTGAACAAATCTGTCGCATATTCTCCCGCAACGGGATCGGCTTGAACGACAAGTTCCCAGTTCCTGTCTACGCGTCTCACCAGACCGTCTTTCCACACAGTGCGATAGCCATCGGTGACTTGGTCGATAGGCACACTTTCACCCGTGATAGAGCTAACAACGTTAACGTTGCGAATGTCACTCACACTGGCGCGTTCGTCTTCGGTCGCACGGATCACTATCGGGATTAACTCGTCATCTTGACGATAAGCCCCAATGGATTGGCCGGAGAAATTACGCTCTAAAGCAGACGCAAGATCCTCACGAGAAACACCGATACGTTGAGCCGCTTTTTCTGCGTAGATAGGTTCAAAAACAGGAACCGGTTGTCGCCAGTTATCCTTCACAGACAGTGCTTTACCATCATCAAGCAAAATCTTTTTTGCTTCTTCGGACAATCTTCTCAGCACCTCAGGTTCAGGGCCGCTGAATTTTGCCTCGATCTTCGAACCTCCCCCTGGTCCCAACGTAAATTTCCACACTTTCCCCAACGCGTCAGGGAAGTTGGTGTCGATGTAGGCTTGAATTTGCGGTAACAATGGGTCGATCTGTTTGTCGTTCTGTGTTTTTACCAACAATTGCCCATACGATGAATTGGGAGACTGTGGGCCGTAAACCAACATGAAGCGCGGCGCACCGCCACCGACAGTCGCCTGAACATTTTCCACACCTTCAAGCGATGCAACAAAGTTATTCAGCTCATCAATGTCCGCCTCTGTCACCTTGATGTCAGTCCCTTGAGGCTGCCAGTAATCGACGACAAAAAGCGGTGTTGTTGAGGCAGGGAAGAACCCGGGTTTTACAAACTGGAATCCCCACAATGAAAGCGCAAACAAGCCAAAGACACACGCAATCACCTGTATTCTCTTCTTCAAAGAGAACGCCAGCAGTGTTTTGTACCCCTTGCTTACACGACCTTCAGTGTCAGCATTGTCGTCTTGCGCCATGGTGTTCTCTTTGAACAGCCAATAGCAAAACAGCGGCGTCAACGTAATGGCGAATAGCCAGCTGTATAGCAACGCGATAAGAATGACCCAGAACAGATGACCGGTATATTCTGCGGTTGATCCCGGGGCAAAACCGATAGGGGCAAACGCGATAATCCCGACGAGTGTGCCACCAAGAAGCGGCCAGATAGAACGCTGAACCGTTTCTTTGGCAATGTCGAGCTTGGACGCCCCTCGTTTCAGGCCAACCAAGATGCCTTCTGTCACGACAATCGCATTATCCACCATCATGCCGAGGGCGATAATTAATGCCCCCAGAGAGATACGGTGCATTGGAATCGCAACATAGTTCATGGTGGCCAAGGTAGCACCAATGGTCAGTACCAAAATGGCTCCAATAACCAATGCAGACTTAAATCCCATGAAGATCAGCAAGGTCACAATCACGATGACGAGAGCCGCTATCACATTCGCTACGAAGTTCTGAACAGATGCATCAACAATGTTGGCTTGATGATAGAACTCGTGGAGCTCCATGCCAACAGGACGCAGGTTTAAAGAATCCTCTATCGCTTTATCAACGTCCGCTCCAATCTTTACAATGTTACTGCCCAGCACACCGGAAATACCGATGGCTAACGCAGGTTCACCGTCGTAACGATAGAGTTTTTCATCGGGCTCTTTATACCCTTGGTAAACATTGGCAATGTCTTTCAGATAGATGAGTTTGCCATTGGGCTCTACCGTCACGAGAAGATTGGCGATAGCATCGACCGAATCGATAGCCTCAGTGGGTGAAATAACGAGTCGCTTGCTTCCCGCTGTCACGCTACCGGCTGATGCGACGGCATTTTGTTGGGACAAAACGTTCAAGACGTAATCAAACGAAGCACCGAGGCGTTTAATGTCGCTTCTGGAGATCTCGACGTAAATGACCTCTTGTTTAGCCCCTTCTATCGTTACTCGCGCAACGCCGTCTACCTTGAGTAAGGTATTCTGAAGCGTATCGGCATATTGCTTGAGTTCGGCATTGCTATAGCCTTCTCCCGTTAGGAAAAATAGCAGGCCAAACACGTCACCAAAGTCATCTGCGACATAAGGCTTATCTGCCCCAGGGGGCAATGAGCGCTCGGCATCACTCACTTTGTTGCGGAGCTTGTTCCAAACCAGCTGCAAGTCAGAACGTGTTTTTGAAGACTCGTACTTCACTTCCACGGTGATCTCGGATTTTCCGGCAGTGGATACGGATTTGATGCTTTTCACTTCAGCCAATTGTTGAATGGCTTTTTCAAGCGGCTCGGTAATTTCTAATGCAACCTGATGCGGCGACGCACCGGGATAATGGGTGACTACCACCGCTTCGCGGATGGTAAATTCAGGGTCTTCAAATCGCGCCATGTTTTGGTAAGCATGCCAGCCACCAAAAAGCGTGACGAATATAACGATCACGCTTAAGACGGTTTTCTTTATCGTGAACTCAGCGATGTTCATAATTTCTACCTATATCGTGATCGGACTAGTCTTGCTTCCATTCTCTAACTGCAACACCCTCAGAGAGCTGGCTAACACCTGCGTTCACGATTTGGTCTCCCATATTTAGGCCGCTGATAACGGGCAAGAAGTCGCCAATTTCTTCCGCAACTTCTATCTGTTTTTTCGTGACAGTCATGGATGACTCGTCAATCAGCCAGACAAAGGTGCCATTGACGTCACTGCTCACCGCATCGATAGGCACCAAAATGTCATTTTGTCTGCTGTTGTTTTCATCAATATCCACGGTGACATTCATACCGGGAAGCACCAAAACATCGGTTGGCGTGCGAAATGAAAAAGTGAGGCCATAGGTTTGCGTGGTTGGATCGGCGACCAAGGTTGCTTCTTTGAAGGTGGCCGGAAATTGCATCTCAGGATCCGAATCCAAAGAAACAAAACTGGTTGATGAATCGCCAGTTAACGAGTTCTGATATAGCGACGCTAGCAATTTTCCTGGCACATCAATTGCCGCTTCCAAATCACCGCGGCCAATCAAAATAGCGACCGTCTGCCCGCCCGATACCACTTGGTCTTTATCAATAAACGTCTGGGCAATCACACCATCAAAAGGCGCTAGAAGCACAGAGTCCTCTATCGCCTCATTGGCACTATCAAGTTGGACTTTTGCTACATCACGTTCGACGCGCTTCGCTTGAAGGGAGCTTTTTGAAACCGCTCCCGTTTCAGAGAGCTTACTCAGACGTTGGTATTCATCTTCCGCTATTTCATACTGCGATAAGGCTTGGCTTAGTCGGTTATTGAGCTCTCGTTGGTCAAGTCCTGCAATCACATCACCCGCTTTAACATCCATAGCAGCACGAACAGGAAAGTCCGTGACACGTCCACCTGAGACAAAGCTGATCTCTGATAAATTATTGCTTTGAATGATCCCCGGGAAAGAAGCGGTACGAACACTTTGTTGATCAGAGACCACATAGGTTTTAACAGGGCGGATAAGTACTTCTGACTTGGCAGTTTGCGCAGGATCGCTACATCCATTGAGTCCCATCATCAGAGGTAAAAGTGCGAGTAAGTGTTTTTTTTTCAAAGTTTTTCTCCCAGCCAGTCAAGAAAACAAGCCTAGATAGTAAGTATCAAGCTATGTAAGTAATTGAAATGAGAATGTTTACTTAACGTTATGAATGGGATTTTCCTTTATATTGCTAACTATCGGTTTGATTTATTGCAGTAGTGCGAAGAGTGTCACGAATATGATATTGATTTCACCATACAAGGTGACGAGGTTGGTTGTTCTTATCGAAAGCTAGCGGCGAGTTGAGAGATTTGCGTGCAAGCGTTCTCAGAAAACCACAACAACGCTAGCACCCACGATTTGCATACAAAATGCACGAATTTCAGCATTGAGTGTGTATAACTGTGAGTTAATGCAATCTACTGTAATGGAACGTAAATTCGGTATTCCTTCGCCCACTCTCCCCGTAACATGCCCAGCAACAAGAGCCCACTGCTAACAATGATGACAGATCAAAGCGTTGCAAACCTCCGCATTGATTGATTACTAAGGGCACATTACCGAATTTTGGAGATCGCGCATGTCTACAGACACTCAGAACACCCCTAAAACTTCATCTATCAAACGATTCATTACGTTTGTTCTCGACTTTCCACCGTACTTGTATTTCCCGGTAAAAATGAAAGCAAACGAAAAGCCTGCCAGTGACCGCGTGACGAAAGGTGACTAACTTAGACGCAAAAAAGCACCGAAAATCGGTGCGTTACGAAATCTGACATTGGCGTTAGCATGCTCATTAACGCCATGATCAGGGTTACTTAGAAAGGTTGAATTGGATTTTCTGGCTCAAATCAATCAATAGCTTTGCCTCCTCCTCCGTCAATCCTGTCGCGCAGAGTGCTTGCTTAGCCGCTTTTTTCCCTTTTCGGGCGAGCTTTTGCCCTTCTTCAGTCAATGCGACGGACTTTTGTCTTTCGTTGCCTTCAGCAAATGATTTGGTGACATAGCCAACGTGCTGTAAACGCTTCACGATAGGCGTAACCGTCGCTTTAGAAAGCCCGACAGAGTGAGCTAGTTCCGTGATGGAGACATCTTGTTTCTGCCAGAGCGACATCATTACCGCAAATTGGGGGTAGGTAAGGCTTAGCGGCCTAAGAAGTGGTTGGTACGCCTGCGTGATCAGGCTCGACGTGGTATAGAGATTAAAACAAAGTTGCTCTCTATGATTCAGTCCCATTCTGCCATCCATGTAGAAGTTCGTAGTATTCAAACTATGGCTAACACACCGTAATTCATCAACCTTTTTAGTTCGCGCACAAACAATTGTCAATGTACTGGCTTCGCCGAGCCTAACTGCGTTTGTTTCTCACCATAGAGACAGTCGAAATTTGATCTTCTCCAGACCACCGCACATGCTTACCCATATGGTTAGTGCGCGAACCATTCGCACACATACCCAATAAGTAGCATGGAGCAATCAGATGAGAATTGTTTGGTTTACGACATTACTGGCAAGCGTCACGAGCTTTCCAACATCCGCAGAAACTCGCCCAACGTTTCCAATCGAAATGATTGATGCGTTTGAAGCGCAATTCGGTGTAACAGAAGGGAAACGAAGAAATCACACCAAAGGCTTTTGCTTCGAAGGGCATTTAGCACCGCAGGAATCATCCATCGCGCTCTATTCAAATGCGACTATGTTCAAGGCTCCTTCACGTGTCATTGGTCGTTTATCTCATTCTGGTGGCAACAATGAAGCTCCGGATAATCAGTTCGGCGGGGTTGGGATTGGCCTGTCTATCCTAGATCAAGACGGGAACAACTCGCGAATGGCCCTCAACACGTTAGATTTCTTTCCCGTTGCCACACCCGAAGCATTCCTTGCGCTCAATCAGGCGAAAGCCCTCGGCAAAGACGCTGTCGCCAAGGTTAAACAAAAATACCCAGAAATTGGCACGTTCGGCGCGCATATGGCAAAGAAAGACAAAACCGTTAAGCCTTATGAAGATCAAACCTATAACGGCGTAAACAGCTTTTATTTTGTTGATGAAGCGGGAACCAAAACCCCCTTTCGCTGGACGTTCACACCAACGAAACAGCACGGCATCAACGTCGACACTGGCACTGACTTTTTCTTCGATAACCTTGCGTCCAGTTTGAAACGTGGCGAGGTGTCTTGGGACATGACAGCCATCCTCGCTAACAGCGAGGACGATATCAATAATGCAGCCGTCCAATGGACGGGAGAACACAAAACAGTAACGCCAACGCGTTTGGTTATTGAGCGCATCAGTCCAGAATCCGAAGGACGCTGCGACACGATAGTGTTTGACCCTCTCGTTTTGGCGAAAGGTCTCGCGCCTTCCGACGACCCAATATTACTGATACGAAGCCCTGTCTACGCCGTTGGCGCAGGTAGAAGACTCAGTGAGAAAGCGGAGTAAACAGCCTTGCGGTGCACTGGCATTAGCAGTGGAAGCCGCTAATGCCTTTGCCCAAATAAAGCCTTTAAGCAAGCTTGCCTAAGGGGCCTTAGCCCATTCACCGGTTAACTCTGACACAAAATGGTTTAATTCAGTGACTGTCTTGATGACGTGAACATTTTTCCCGCTGGCGTTCTCAATGAGCGACGCCTCAAAATCGCAGTTCCAGAATGTTGGGCTCAATTTAAGCATCTTGTAGCTATTGAGCGTGCCTTTGAAAACCGAACTTCCATCGGGCCAGCCTTCCGGCTTTATAAAGAGCCCTTTCAATAAGCGTTTAGTGACAAACCAATAGCTAACTGGGTAGGGCAAGTCGATGTAGATAAGCGTGTCGGCCGCGTCCAGACGTTTATGAAACGCACTGATAGGCCCCAGCCCATCAATGATCCAGCGTTCCGAGGACATTATATTGTCATGAATACACTCAAATTCTTCTCGCGCGACAAACTCACCGTTTGGCTTGTAGACGATGGAATCGAGTTGATGAAGCGGCAGGACTGCCGCAGACGCTAAGGCTTTGCTTATTGTTGACTTTCCACTACCTGGCTTTCCAAAAACCGCGATCTTTTCCATGTAAATCCCTCTTAGAGCATGTTTCCAAAAAGGCAGAAAAAGAAAACCCACCTTTTCGGGTGGGTTGATTAATCTATGCGCACATAATCCCACCATTCCTATGGAATGATGATAATTCGTGTATTAAGTGGCTTTAGATTAAATTTCATACAATCACTTTCATATAATGCTGATGGTATGTCAATCGGGTTTATGCAAGTACGGCGAGTGCGAGCTTATGCTTCCAACCCGATGATTTCTTAATCGTTAACGCCTGCTTTCTTGTCTGGCTTTGCGTAGTTCAATCGCCCTAACCTATTGGTTACGTGGTAGCTATCAAGTCCAGACACAGCGACTGTTTCTAAAGCTTCGATATCGATATAGCCATCGTCCGCTATCACTTCATCTTCTAACAGCACGTTATTAATTTCACCTATCACCAACACTGTGCCATTAATTTCCAGTGTCTGCGATTCTCGCAATAGCAAAGAATACTTAAGACGGCTCTCTGCGACAAAAGGGGCTTTCACGCCATCTAACCATTCAGGTGTCAGTCCTGCTTCCGTGAATTCCGAAACGAGCTGTTCGTAACGGGCAGATGTTTGATGGGATTCTTTCCAGATATCAGCATTTACCTGATTGATAGTGTACTCACCAAGTTCAAGTATGTTTTCCAGTGTGTCGCGGGTAACAGTATGAGGGCGAATGATCATCCCTACCAAAGGCGGGTTGGCTCCAATGTGAAAAACTGAACTGACAATCGCGAGATTATGATTGCCCCTACCGTCGGTTGTGCCGATAAGATTTGCACTCTTGAATCCTGAGAGACTGTTAATCAGTTTGGCGCGATATCTGTCTTCGAGCTGCCCTAGCTCTTCGAGATTGAAATGCATGATGACCTCTTTTTGTCACAATTGCCTTTCAATACCAGATTAACGCCCATTTCGATCAATTTTCTCTTGTATCGTATAGAGCCTTCCACTGTTAGCTTTATGCTAACTAGCAATCATGGAAAGAGTAGAACAGAGGGACAGACGCTTTTAGAATTCTCCTTACAAGAAGCCGAGAAAGAAGGCCTGAAGCTGGATAAAGTCTATGAGTTAACGCCAAAAATGTTAGATGTTGCTGGCATTTCAGGGAGTAAACGGGAAGAAGCTATTCACTTGCTAGCTGATCGCTAGAAACTCCGGTCATTTACTTTAGAACCCTAGTTAATAATGGGGCAGACCTGAGCTAGCCACACAGCTAACTCGGTG
>NZ_JAJUBB010000015.1 GCF_028683135.1 Enterovibrio qingdaonensis | reverse complement strand
CTGATAATTCAGCGGCCTTTTCTAATTTGGCGGAGCCCAAAACAAGGTATAGCGGGATTTACTCGGTTGCTTCTTCGGCTACGCCGAGCAACGTTGTCTCGCTTCGCTCGGCTGAACCCAGGCTAGGGTTCTGCACCCCTATCTCATCGAGGCTTAAAAATGCAAAAAGGCCGCTGATAGTTCAGCGGCCTTTTCTAATTTGGCGGAGAGATAGGTTATTTACTCGGCCGCTTCGCGTCCTCGCCCTGCGGGCCGTTGCTTTTTCGGCTACGCCGAGCAACGTTGTCTCGCTTCGCCCGGCTGAACCCTGGCTAGGGTTCTGCACCCCTATCTCATCGAGGCTTAAAAATGCAAAAAGGCCGCTGATAGTTCAGCGGCCTTTTCTAATTTGGCGGAGAGATAGGGATTTGAACCCTAGGTGCGCTATAAACGCACGCCGGTTTTCAAGACCGGTGCTTTCAACCACTCAGCCATCTCTCCGTGGTTGCGGCGAATATTACAAAGGGCTGGAACGCTTGTAAAGCCCGAATTTACTGAAACTCGCTCGTTTGCTCGTGGTTTGAACAAATTGAACATCTGAAACTCACTTTGTGCATCAAAACGCCAATGCGTTTTGACATGTCCGCGAGATCACACGCATCATGTCACTGAACATCGCGGACTTGTCTTTCCCGTGTCGGTAAAAAAGATTAAGCCCAACCGCTTTGTATTCGCCCATTTCTTCGACGCGCAGTTCAACAAACTCTGCCGAACATGGCGAGGCCATACTGAGCGCGGGTAATGCCGTCCACCCTTCTTGTTTCAATAGTTCACAAAGCAAATCGGTATTACTGACAATGCGTATTTTCGGTGACACTTTGGCAAAGGAGACATCCATCGCCGCAAAGTTTTCAGTCAGGTACTGCGTTTCGCTTTGCAGCTCTTTCATCGTGACATGCGTTTTCTGACTTAACGCAGAGTGCTTACTTGCGTAAATTTTAATTTTTAACGAGCCGACACCGCGAAAATCGATTTCGGTTTCTGGAAACAACTGCCCCCTGTTGGGCATCAACGCGATATCTGCTTCCCCGCTCTTTAGCATGGCAAGAGCCTGTTGCCGAGTACGGTGCAACCAGTTCAGTGTGAGATGAGGGTATTGCGCCAGCACGTCACGTTGGACAGCCGCGATTACCTGAATCGGTACAATCACGTCGTGCACAATGTTCAGGGTGTGAATGTCACTGTCAAACAGTGCCTGACTGTAATCAAACAACTCCCGGCTTTGTTTCTCCACCACTTTGGCATGAAAATAAAGCTGGTTCGCTTTGTCTGTCGGAACCGCTTTTTTTCCCTCAATTTCAAACAGCGAATACCCCAAGGTATCTTCATACGCCATTACATGCTCTCGCACTGTTGTACGAGACTTCCCTAACGCCGCTGCTGCTGCGCTATATGAGCCTTTCTCATACACCGAAATAAAGGTGGCTAACTGTTCAATGGTGTGCACGGCAGCTCTCGTTCAATCCTAACAATGTACGTGAAACCCTATCAAAACTGACTGTATTGTTCATTTTATCTTGCGCAAAATGTGAACCATCAAAGGCGAAAAATGAAATCAATATTCTGTAATTGGGGAAAAAAATGAAAAAACTATCACTCTCTCTCATTACCCTAGCTTTAAGTTCAAACATGGCATTTGCCGCACCGGATTTAATTCTGACAAACGGTGACATTGTCACTGTCACGGGTGAACAAGCGCGTGCTCAGGCCATCGCAATTAAAGATGGCAACATCGTTGCGGTAGGTTCCACCGAAGATGTTTTGAAACACAAAGATGAAGGCACTGAAGTCCGTGATCTACAGGGCAAAACGGTAACGCCCGGCTTTATTGATGCCCATGGTCATTTCGCTCAATACCTGCCACTCATCGAAAATGAATTCCTCTACCCTGCCCCAATGGGTGATATTGGTTCGATCGAAGACATTGATAAAAAGATGCGTAAGTACTTTGCACGCGAAGATCTGGACAACGATATCTTGCATGTGGCGTTTGGGTATGACGATGCAGAGCTTGCAGAAAAACGCCACCCAACCAAAGAAGATTTGGATGCCTTCAGCGAAGATTTCAGCTTCTGTGCCGTGCATGTGTCTGGTCACTTGGCAAGTTGTAACACACAAGGACTGGCGTTTATTGGCTATGATGCCAACACACCCAATCCCGATGGCGGTGTGATCCGCCGTGATGCCAGCGGCGAGATGACAGGCGTCCTCGAAGAATCCGCGATCTACGCCATTCTCGGTGCATTGCCGACAGAAACCAAAGAAGACGCCATTCGAAAATTCCTTAAAGTACAGGATATGTTCGCAAGCTATGGTGTCACCACGACTCAAGAAGGCCTTGCCACATTACCTGCAATCAATGCCATGAAAACAATGGCGGACAATGGGTTGATGAAAATTGACTTGCTCGCCTATGCAAAGTGGGTAGACCTTGATGAGGCCGTGAAAATCATGCCGATGAAAAGCACCACAAATGGCTTCACATTGGCAGGCGTAAAACTGGTGGGTGACGGCTCACCTCAAGGAAAAACGGCCTACTTGTCGTCACCCTACTATGAGCCGCCACATAGCCATGCGTATGACTATCACGGCTACCCTGTGTTGTCCCAAGAAGAGATGAACCATTGGGTAGACAAAGCTTATGCGATGAATGCACAGGTATTAAGCCACAGCAACGGTGATGCCTCTGCCGACATTCTGCTAAACGCAGTTGAACGCGCTGATGAGGTTCACGGCAAAGAAGACAGACGTACGGTGGTCATTCACGCGCAAACAACGCGCCTTGATCAGGTAAAACGCATGAAAGAAAACGCGATGATTCCATCTTTCTTCCCTGCTCATACGTATTTCTGGGGCGATTGGCATAAAGAGTCTGTGTTAGGTCCATGGCGTGCTTCGAACATTTCGCCGATGGGTTGGGCAAACTCGAATGATTTGATGTTCACCATTCATATGGATGCCCCTGTTTTGTTCCCAGACATGATGACCAACATGTGGACAGCGGTAAATCGCGTAACTCGCAGCGGCGAGGTATTGGGTGAGCACCACAAGATCAGCCCGTATCAGGCATTAGAAGCCATCACCATTAACAGTGCGTATCAGAACTTCGAAGAGGCTTCGAAAGGCACGATTGAAGTGGGTAAGCGTGCAGACTTGGTGGTGTTGGATGCAAACCCGCTGGAGGTTGACCCGATGACGATCAAAGACATCGCCGTGCTAGAAACCATCAAAGACGGACAAACGGTATTTAAACTCGCCAGCAACTAGTTCAGAGCGAGACACGTTCCAAACAAAAGCCCGCATGTCTATGCGGGCTTTTCACGTTAGGTACTTCGTTACATGTATTTGACGGCTATTACCGCAGCAACGAGGCCAACACCTAACCCCACTACAACATCTCGCCAGTGATGCTTAAATGCCTTCACGCGGCCAAGACCAACACAGACAGCGAGACCATAAGAAAGCAACCCGATAAACCACCCGTAGCAAAGCATCAACGCGGTGGAAGCCGCCACTGCGTTTGCAGTGTGGTTTGAAGGGAAGCTGTCGTTTCCACTAAGATCGGGACGCTTCGCACTAATAAGTAATTTACCAAGCAGACCTATAGCGGAAGCACAAGCGATGATAAGCAATGCTTGTTGAAGCTCTTGCCATTCACCGTAAAACACGGGAAAGGCTATCGCCGTTGTCACTAAACCGTATGCGCCAACATCACTCACAAACTGCCAATTGATGGAGGTGGAAAGTTGTGCAAAGAAAAAGAGCCAGATGGATGCCAGAAGAATAAGAGGATAAAGCGTGCTCATTCTATGCAGATTCTCTCTCACTGAAACAAAGCCAAACAATGCCATCAGTATGTCAAAATCCCTACTTCTTTAGGGGATAAGAATGTAACGAAACGTGAGCGGCAAAGCAGGTATTTGACCATCTCAGGTCAAGCAAATCAGGTCAAACAAAGTGAAAAGAAAAACGGTGCTTATTTGCACCGTTTTTCACCTGACACTCGCTGGGTTATAGCCGTTAGCCGAAGCGGCCACCAATGTAATCCCGTGTCAGTTTATGCTCTGGGTCTTCAAACACTTTCTTGGTCTCATTCACCTCAACCAAGTCCCCTAAATGGAAATACGCCGTGCGATCCGACACGCGAGACGCCTGTGACATGGAGTGTGTAACAATCACAATGGAGAAGTTCTCTTTCAGTTCATTGATCAGATCTTCAATGATACCCGTTGCAATCGGGTCCAGTGCCGAACAAGGCTCATCCATCAATATCACTTCTGGAGCAATCGCAATGGTGCGAGCAATACATAAACGTTGTTGCTGACCACCAGACAGCCCTGTTGCAGGCTGATCGAGGCGCGTTTTCACTTCTTCCCATAAACCCGCACGACGAAGAGACTGCTCAATGACCTCATCGAGTTCATCTTTGGTATCCACCAGCCCATGAATACGCGGACCATAGGCAACATTGTCATAAATCGACTTCGGGAAAGGGTTCGGACGCTGGAACACCATGCCAACCTGAGAGCGCAGTTCGACGATCTCTTGGTCTTTAGCATAGATGTTGTGACCATCGAGTAGGATTTCCCCTTTCACTTCACAGCCTGGGACGGTGTCATTCATACGGTTCAAGCAACGTAGAAACGTGGATTTACCGCAACCTGATGGGCCAATCATCGCCAGCACTTGCTTCTCTCCAATATCTAAGTTGATATTGCGAATGGCGGACTTTGCCCCGTTCTCATAACTCACGCTGACATCGCGTGCTGTCATCCTTGGCGCATTCACGAAGGGCATGCCACAGGTTTCTTTCGGCGCTAAGGTTTTTTCTGCTGCCATCATATGTTCGCTCTGTGGGACGCTTCCCGCATGGGTGATAATTGTTGTCATATCCCTACTCCTACCATCTGCGCTCTAAACGCTTACGCATGATCACGGCACATGCGTTCATAAATGCTAAAAACGCCAGCAATACCATGATTGCGCCTGACGTATTCTCGACAAATCCTTTCTCTGGGTTTTCGGCCCAAAGGTATATCTGAACGGGCAAAGCGGTTGCGGCATCGAGCGGCCCGCCCGGAATGTCCACCACAAAGGCCACCATGCCGATCATCAAAAGCGGCGCGGTTTCGCCCAATGCCTGCGCCATGCCAATAATGGTGCCTGTCAGCATTCCGGGCATCGCGAGCGGTAAAACATGGTGTAACACCATCTGCATTTTTGACGCGCCCACACCAAGTGCAGCATCGCGCACTGAAGGTGGTACCGCCTTAATGGCTGCGCGGCTGGAAATTATGATGGTAGGCAGTGTCATCAGCGTCAGCACTAAACCGCCCACGACAGGCGCAGAGCGTGGCAAGTCTGCAACGTTGAGAAATACCGCCAAGCCCAACAAACCAAACACAATCGAAGGTACTGCTGCGAGGTTATTGATGTTGATTTCAATCAGCTCTGTTGCACGATTACGCGGGGCAAATTCTTCAAGATAAATCGCCGCCGCAACACCAATGGGGAAGCTCAACGCCAAGGTCACGATCAAGGTATAGAAAGAGCCGACGGTCGCGCCCCAAATGCCCGCTAACTCAGCATCACGGCTATCACCGTTGGTGAAGAAGTTCTTGTTAAAGACAGTGCGCACATTGCCTTCTTTCACCAGTTCGTCGTACCACTCTATTTGCAGGTCTTTAAACTGACGGCCGTCTTCTGGCGTACTGGCTTTGATATTGCCTTTGTTGAATTGATTAAAGTTATCACCCGCTTGGGCCCAGTATTCTATTGTCTTGCCAATCAAAGACGGGTCGGCAATCACCATGTCACGAAGGTCATATTCCGCGCCGTTAGATAGGAATTTGTACAGGGCACGTTTCTGCTTGCGGCCATCAACGGGGATTTCTTGCAAAATCGCCTTACGTAGCACTTTTCTAAAGCTGGCCTGCATCAAGGCTTTTTTATCCGTCTCTCCGCTTTCGATACCCAACGTCTCTGGCGATAAATCAACGGTCAGCTTAATTTCAGTCGTCACGAATGCGGTGTACCCGTCTGACACGATTGTCGTCATCAACACGATAAGGAAAGCAAACGCCATTGAGATCGATGCGATGCCATAAAAGCGAAAGCGTTTCTCTTTTGCACGGCGACGAGCCACGCCCGCTTTCACGCGTTGGCGTTTGGTCTCTGCAATTTTCAATAATCTATCAGTCATACTGCTCTCGATACTTCTTCACGATACGGAGTGCGACAAAGTTCAGTGCCAACGTCACCACAAACAAGGTCAACCCAAGTGCGAAGGCAGCCAGTGTTTTCGGACTGTCAAACTCTTGGTCACCCACCAACAAGGTCACGATTTGCACCGTCACTGTTGTGACGGAATCCAACGGATTCGCCGTTAAGTTGGCGGAAAGGCCTGCTGCCATCACCACAATCATGGTTTCACCAATTGCGCGGGATACAGCCAAAAGCAGACCACCGACAATGCCTGGGAGTGCCGCGGGTATTACCACATTCACAATGGTTTCAGAGCGTGTCGCGCCTAAACCCAAAGATCCGTCTCTGAGTGATTGCGGGACGGCGGTAATGACGTCATCTGACAAAGAGGAAACAAAAGGAATGATCATCACGCCCATTACTGCACCTGCAGCCAACGCACTTTCAGAAGAAGCACCTGAAAGCCCAATCGCATGCGCGATGTCTCTAATGAAAGGCGCAGCCGTCAGTGCGGCGAAAAAGCCGTACACAACCGTAGGGATCCCGGCCAGTACTTCGAGTACGGGCTTCACGATGTTACGCACGGTGGGTGAGGCATACTCCGCCAGATAGATTGCGCTCATCAATCCGATGGGAGCCGCAATGCACATGGCGATGAAAGAGATCATTAATGTGCCGGTAAACAGTGGAATGGCACCAAACGCGCCACTCGCGCCTTGTTGATCGGCGCGTAACGCGATCTGCGGCGACCATTCGGTGCCAAACAGGAAGTCAGTGATTGGAATAATCTGAAAAAAGCGTATCGCTTCAAACAACACCGACAGCACGATACCGAGCGTAGTCAAAATGGCCAGTGTTGAGCAGAACATCAAGAAAAACTGAAGGCATTTCTCAACGTGGTTTCGTGCTTTCAATTTCGGTCGAACAATGCGCCAGCCCAATGCAAGCCCGGCTAAAGATAGAGCCCCAACACCGACAAAGCGCAGTGTCTGCCCGATGCTTTCTAAATGCAGATAGTGACCGGCCGCCGCGAGCAACGCTGGATTTTCGGTTTTCAGTACACCATTGGCAATGTGGGTAATTTGGCTAAACAGGAGTTGGCTGTTTTCGTGTGAATCGATTACCGATTGCGGCAATTGCGCCATCACAAGCGACTCAACCATACCTGGCTCAATAGCCTGCCAAATAATAAGAAGCAACACTGCAGGTACCGCTGCCAAAATGGCCGCGAATGACCCGTAGTAGGCCGGTCGTGAGTGTAGTGTGCTCAAGCTACCCTGCGCGGCGGCAAGGTCCCGAGACCGTTTTTTGGCAAGTAGGTACGCGCTGAAGGTCAGCACCAACACTATCACCATCAATGTGGACGTCTGCATCCCTTTTCCTTACATCCCTTTACAGCTAAAGGGTGGTGCGCTTTCACGCACCACCCTTATGGTTTCGCCATTACAGGTTTGGTTTCAGATCAACCGCGCTGTTGCGAACCAGTTTCCAATCACGTGCTGACAGTGGAATCAGGCCACGGTCAGTCAGGTAACCTTCGTCACCAATCGCGTCTTCAGACGTGAATGAAGAAACGTACTCTTGCAAGCCAGGCACCACGTCCTGGTGTGCTTTCTTCACGTAGAAATACAGTGAGCGAGAAACCGGGTATGAACCGTCACCGATAGCATCAAACGTTGGCACCACACCGCTGATCTTTGAGCCCTGAACTTTGTCAGAATTTTGCTCAAGGAAGCTGTAGCCAAAGATGCCGAATGCATTCGGGTTTGCATCCAGTTTTTGAACGATCAGGTTGTCATTCTCACCCGCTTCGATGAACGCGCCATCTTCACGAATACCGTGACACACTGCTTTGTACTTCTTCTTGTCGACTTTTTTCATCGCTTTCAATGCAGGATATTGCTTACAACCACCTTCCATTGCCAACTCTACGAACGCATCACGCGTACCCGATGTTGGTGGGGGACCCAGCACTTCGATTTTGGTAGCTGGAAGCGATGCGTTAACGTCTTTCCACGTTTTGTTCGGGTTCTCAATGAGGTTACCGTTTGCATCAGGTACCACTTTCGCCAACGCAGTGAAGAGGTCTTTCAGCGTGATATCAAACTGCTCAGACTGTTTAGAGTTCGCAAAGGCGATACCGTCATAACCAATTTTGATTTCAACGATGTCTTTTACGCCGTTCTTCGCACACAGCTCCACTTCAGAGCTTTTGATTTTGCGAGATGCATTGGTGATATCCGGAGTGTTTTCGCCAACACCCGCACAGAACAGTTTCAAGCCGCCACCAGAGCCCGTTGACTCGATTTTAGGTACAGAAAATTCTGAAGTACGACCGAAACGCTCCGCGACAACGGTTGCAAATGGGTAGACTGTTGAGGAACCAACAATACTGATGTAGTCACGTGATGCAGCAGCAGCATTTGTCGCCGCGAATGTTGTTACACACAGTGCAGAAGCTGCAATCAGAGCCTTAAATTTCACATCAACCTCCAAGTCGATAGTCTTTTAAATTGAAGTGGTTAGGAAGTTAGAACTGCCAATCACCACTTTCGAGTTTGCTTTAAAACTGACTAAAACTTAGATAAGGCGTGTGACACTAACCTTAACAAAATGTGAACATTTGATTACGAGAGCATATGCGCACCACGTGACACATTGAATACATCAATACTTCACGCAAATGAAATAAACTCCCCCTAGGTTATTAGTGCGCAAGGGATACTGCGTATTGAATCTCTCCAACAGCAAAATAGTAGTGGCGACGTAGCGGAGAACTTAACGACGAGAAAAAAAGAGAGAAATCATGGTACAGCGACCGATAAAAAGAGACCCTGATGCACCCCAAAAACGACGCGCCAAACCGAGTGTGCTTTTCCTTTGCGACGGGAATGACGGCTATTCGTTGGTCGCGCAATCCATACTCAACCATAAAGCCGACAGCTATTTTCACAGCCTTTGCGCGTATACCAACGATAACTGCAATATCGAATCTGCGTGTCGCTCACTGAGACACTTCAACATTGATTGCACGGATAAACACTTAGACACGATTGAGGCATACAGCAGCGAGCGGATTGATTACCTGATTGCGTTATCCCCATCATCAATCCAATCAGGCAAAAGACTCCCGCGCTATGACAAGTTCATTCCTTGGGATATCACTGAAGGCGGTGAGTTAACCGAGCAAAGACAGATCATTAAATACATCAACGATCAGATTAATTACTTTCTTTCCGTCTACTTATACCGCTGAGACCCAGACAACAAAAAAGGGGCACTCAGCCCCTTTATTCCATTCACACGATATCTAACGCCGTCCTGCTCAGGCAAACGCATCGTTGGCCCAGCCAAGATGCAGCGATTCTTCACCACTGATCACAAACTGATCTCGGCCCTGCGCCTTCGCACTGTACAACGCTGCATCCGCTTGCGAAATCAGCAATTCAACGCATTTACTTTCTTCCAAATGGATTGAATCACTGCACGTGAAATGACACACACCCATACTGGCCGTTATCGTGAAGTCGTCGAATGGAAGTGTCGCTAAACCTTTCTGGATACGGACACAGACTTCCTTCACTTCTTCAAGCTCAATATCTTGCAGCCAAAGTAAAAACTCTTCACCACCATAACGGCCGACAAAATCGTAACTTCGAAGGGCTTTTTTCAAGACAGATGCCACTTCCACCAGTACATCGTCGCCGCGTAAATGCCCGAACTTATCGTTAATTGTTTTAAAATAGTCGAGGTCGATGATCACCACCGCTCCTTGAGAACGTCGGCGACTTAGCAGATTAATGTTTTGCTCAATATGTTCAAACAAGTGCCGACGATTTGGAATGCCCGTCAATGGATCGGTCCGCACTAAAGCTTCAAGTTTTCCGTTCAGCCTTTCCAGCTCATCACGTTGTTGCTCACGAGCCAATTCCACCTCGATCCACGACGCCATCAAACAAAGGGAATCGATGTCGATATCTTTGAATTTTCTCGGATAAGGGTTGGGACTTGTAAAATTGAGCGTTCCGTATACATGTCCATTCACGCGAATAGGCACACCAATGTACGACTCCAACCCAAATTCTCGATAGGCAGGATGATTTCCGAGAATATCGGTCTCACCGACGTTTTCCATGGCAACAGGGCCATCAGCTCCCAGCGTTACCCAACAATACGAAAGATCGTAGGGAAATTCAGCACCTGGCTGAAGCGGCACCGAATCAGGACAAACCACGTTTTTAACCTGATATCGTCCGTCTGAAATGAAGGACAAAATACCAATGTCCAACCCAAATCGCTCCAGTCCCATTTTGAGCAATTCGTTAATTTGGTGGTCGAGTCCTTTATCAAAATCATTGGTGATTTGGTACAAGCACCGGATAACTTTTTCACTTTCGGACATTTCCATGTCTTGGTCTTACCTATTCAAATACCTACGTAAAGAATAGTCATGGAATAGAAATGAAACAAAGCGATATTTCTAATTATTTTAAGCAGATAGTGTATTGATAGGTATGGGACGACTAGACGATGCAACGGCACAGTTTCGACCATTGGCTTTGGCCGTATTCAACGCCTCATGCGCCAAATCGATCAACTTATCTAACGTACGTGAGAACGATAATTGCGTTTCACTTTCCCCATGGAACGCACAAAAGCCAATGCTGATGGTAATGGGCTTTCCTTCCACTTCACAATTAGCCACGTTTTCCGCCATGCGTTCACACACCTTAACCACTTCTGATTGCAAGGTGTCAGGCAACCAAACCAAGAACTGTTCACCGTTGTAGCGCGCGACAAAATCGTAATTTCTCACTGCCTGTCGTAGCGCATTCGCGACTCCACAGAGAATCGTGTCCCCTTCTTCATGCCCGTGCTGTTCGTTAAGCATACGGAAGTAGTCAATATCGACAATGGCAATTGCCCCTTCTCCATTACGCCTAATCAACTGATTAAGTTCTCGGTGAAGATGATCAAACAAGGCACGCCGATTGGGAAGATCTGTCAGCGGATCAAAAAGCTGTAAACTTTCCAGCCTTTGACTCATCGTTAACAAAGACGCCCTTGCTCCATTCACTTCTTCCCGAAGTTCTTCATTTTCGAGCCTGAGTTCAATAAGACTTGCTAACAGCCTCAGTACACTTTCGTCATCAGCTTGCTCTCGACCAATGATCTCACTACTAAAACTCAAACTTCCCCACACTGCACCGCCAAAATACAGACAGACCCCCCAATACGCTGGCGCAAGGGAGCTACGCGCTGCATGTTTGGACAGTTCAGGATGTTTCGCTGTTTCAGGAGCCAAAATGACGTTCGATTTGCGGGCAGTGACGCTGCAAAACGTCGTCGCGAGTGGATACACATTTTCACGATGTATCGCACCACTCACGCCTTCAAAGACGGAAGCCACAACGTAAAGCTCATCATTACTAATGCGCGCTACCCTTGCCTCCGAGGCACCAAAATACTCAAGCCCAGCTTGCAGTAACGACTTGCACCATTTAGTGAATTCAACGTCTTGCTGACGCGCAATTAATGGAAATGTAGACAACAACTGACGAATAGATACGCCTTCTTCCGGCGAGGGGTAGTCTGACGGCATATTAGCTTCTTCTTTTTTAGTCTGTACTCATAGGAATAGCACACCCTGCCGGAATAGATAAATTCAAAGCATGGATCACACCTATTTGAAAACATGTCGTCGTGTGTTGGATTCCTACCTCACCCTAGGCATTTGTCTCATTAATATGTCAGTCGTTGTTAAATAAAAATTTCGACTCACACCTTCAAATACCACGTTTATCGGCGGTTACATCCCTCACGTTACATAGTCAGGTTCTAAACTTAGTGTTATTCGTTTGACGACGAAGGGCGGTAGCGTATCTTTCATTTCCTCTTTTTATGGTTCCGCTTACTGACGCCCCCGATGGACTGTTGTATTAGATAACGCTGCAGCATTCACCAGCCACTCCCCTACCATCCCGCGGTTTTCGGTTAGATCTGCCCTTACAGCTTTAATAAATCAAAGTAAATATTATTATGTTCGCCCCTCACTCGCTACATAATCCCTTCTAAGGACGATTTTAAATATGACAGGAAAAACGCAAACGGTGTTAATTTTTTAGCAACAAAGCATGTGAGATGGAAAAAATGATTAAGAAAAACAGAGCCAAACTAATTACATATTTTTAATTTCGCTTTCCATATTTGGATTTTTTGCTTTGCACGTTAAAAATCACACCACAATTGAAGTCCATGATGAAAACTCTTCATATTACCAACTCCACACTGAATACAATGAAAAAGGTTACTTAACAAATAAAGAGATTGAAACGCTTCAGGAATTGTCAAAGCATGAATTAAAAAGTCAACTATCTAATTCCAACACAACAACAGACATGACATTTGAGCTCATCATCATAGCCCTCAACTCAATATTAGTATTTAGGCTACTTGTCTACAACAAGGATAAAGTCGCCTCCATCGCCGTTCTAATTATCAATATGATCGGGTGGATGACATTGTAATAATTTTAGCGACTACGGAATAACCATTGATGAAGACGCAAGGTGAAAATTGGTTTTCAACATATGAAATCAAACAAACCCTAGACATACTTTATGCTAACAATGTATGAATACATATACCCATTTATTATTATCGCAATCATTGCGGCATTAGCCACCCTATCTGTTCTTTTTTTGACCACTCTATGCAAAGTGATTTCAAACAGAAAAAGAAAGTCTAGAATAACAACGTTAATACCACCCTTTGCATTTATACTTTTAATTCCATTCACTCTAATAGCAACAAAAAAAATTATGGATGGAAAAGTAGAGGCAATTTTTTCAAACATCTCGCGATCACATGACTTTGAAATCATGATATTAAACTCAGAAACTCCATTTAACATACAAGGTAAAACAATAGATATAATTAATTCCAAACTAAGCGGAAGCCATCCCACTAAAAAATTTGAAGTGCAAGTAACTGGGAAAAACCTTGTTCTAAATCTGATATTTAGAGCAGACTCTAGAGATGCCAATATGTATTGGGTTTACTATCCATACTATAAACTCTCCGGGAGTGTTTTTTATGTAAAATTCACACCTAAGTAAACGGACATTAAACATTGAACATACTAAATCACAGCGTCGGGAAATTGAATATTGATGAACACTATGATTTTGTCTAACTAACGGGGACAGTTTCTGAGATTTGACTTGAAGTGGTGATTGAAGTTTATGAAAAGTAAAGTATTCGCAAACAGATACGAGCTGATAGTTTGGCTGGCCGTTATATGGTATTTGTTGGGGTATGTGTTTTTTGATCTGAAAAATAAAACATATACTGACACTGTCGGAGTGTTGATTTTTGCATCATTAGTCCCTTGTTTTATAGTAACCATTTCAATGATGATTGACTCTTGTAATACATATAGAGGATGGCTATATACATCATTTGTTTTCGTATGGATTATAGGAATGACTGGACACGAATTTACCGCATTCATAGTCCCTCACATTGTGTATGTCATAGCTCTATCTTTTCACTTGAGACGAACTAAACATAAGAAATAGCAATTGGAAAGTTAACGGGACAGACACTATTGGCCGTATTTCAAAATTTACTATGAGTTACTCTAAGGGTTTTCACGAACAGGATATTATTTATGAGTTCTAATGAATTAGAGGTCCCCCCCCTTAAAAGTGGTATTTTTTATTTTGATCGAAAAGAGCTAGTCGAAGCAATATTTGTAATCCCAATCAGTGTTTTCATGTCTTTTCTCTGGAGTTATGGTTCATCGATAATGGGCGTTATAATACCTTTAATAGCAATACCCATGATATTAAATCGACCGTATCTTAGAGCAAGATTCATAAGAAATAATAGAAAGTACATCATAACGAAAGAGAGAATAGCGTATAAAAAGCCAAATAGTTCAACATTCACTCTCAATGTATATGGAAGAACACTAATAATTAAAAAAAGAATGTGGAGCTATGATGTTATGTTTCATAAAAACAATTTTTTAGATGGTATAGGACATTTTGGTGATTTGCGATACATTGGCAGTGGAATATATAATTTAAGTAAAGAAGACTGTGACTTAGTCAAGAAACATTTTACACACTGAAGTAGAACTGACAGGGACATACAGCCTAACAGAAATCCCATAACTCATCTATCGGCAACTCTATACTATATAGATTTATTCATCAATAAAGTGACCGCCCTCATCTCCCTATGGATTTTAAATGAAAATAGAACCCAAGCGGAATAGATACTTGTATCTTACTGGCATGGAAATTTTGCGAATAGCAATTGGAATTCCGTTCCTGTTTTTATTTTCTTTGTTTTGCTTGTATGCCATTAAAACAACAGACGATATATCACCTTTTTTAGGGCTTATATTATCTATTTCGTTGCTGTTAGGGATGTTTTGGCGAGGATACATAAGGTCAAAATTTATGCGCCATGGCGGATACTACTTAATAGAAAATGACCATATTAAATATGTTTACAGCCTTTCAAAAGTAAGAGTGGAATCCATTCAAAACAGGAAATTCAAGGTAACTAGAAGATTTATGTCATTTGATATAATTTTTAATGACTCAATTATAAGTTCTTTAGGAACCCTTGAAGATATGAGCCACTTTGGAAGTGGCATATATGGAGTAAGCAAAGCCCAAAAAGACGAAATCATTCGAACGTTAAGTAGCAAAACCACTGGAACAGACACCCCAAGAGAAATCCAATAGTAATCCCCTAGCGTAAAACAATATTAAACTGAACAGCATTCAACGAAGGTTTGCGATCAGAATTCGTACTGCTTCATAGCAAATATTGCTGCTCCTAGGTTTTTTAAAGTGCCTGCCCTCATTTTTAAAACAAACAAGTCCGTCATTACACTCGGTGAAGATTTAAAAAGATGGCGTGAAAGCCAATAACTATGAAGACGAATGTGGTTACCGGGCATGTTGGCTTATATTTAATAGGTGAGATAGTGGAATTCGTAGGTTTTTTCCTAGTACTAATTGCAATGGTATTATTCATATACGCACTAATTAATTTGGTGTACTTCGTCCTTGGTATTATAAAATTCCAATTCAGACTGAATAACCTACTAATATTTCTTGTTTCATTCTCACTTATTATTGGCGTAAAATTTATAATTGACAACAACTCTGAACTCTTGAAATTCGAAGTTATACATAAGAAGTCACAAACTTAAATTGGTAAAACCTTGAAAAACTCACTTTACATACTACTGAACTCATTTTTTGCCTTGTTATTCTTATTTGTTTTAATTGAATTGCTTTCACCTAATGTGAATGAGTATAGATATGTTTATATAATACATGGTGTGCTTCTAATTGGTAACTTGTTCTTATTGTGGATATTGCCATTTTACATATTAGCAACAAAAAACAATATCAAAGATAGATTTATGCTATTTATGATCGCACTATTATTCCCAATAATTGCGTCAGTTCTAATCTATTTAAGATTGAAAAACGAAACGATTAGTTAGCGAAAAGAACTAACAGGGACAAACACCCTAAGAAACTCATACTGGTGTACGCACAAAGATCAATACAAAATCTTTTCCAATTGCAGTAAGCACTTTTCTATGCAGTCGCGGCGGTGCTTGTAGTGCTTATCCAACTGTCTATCGTAGCCACCGACGTACACATCGAGATACGCAACGTAATAAATATCTCGCCAAGTTTCAGCTTTGTCTGATGAAGTTGTAGGCACTTTTGTATCGAATACGTAGAAATCGAGAGCTACTACATTGGCATGGTTGAAGGTATAAAACGATCAATCAATAGCTTCGACCAAAACACATTTCTGCCATCAACATCTATTTTCCCTCAATATCAACAGCATGATACTCCCTTCCCCGCTATTCTTTATCTATAAGAACGTGATGCGAAGGAGCAATCGTCATGCCGAAAGTAACATTCAGTAGAACAGGCAACGCTGTCGAGCTTACTACTGGCAGTTCATTGATCGATCTTGAAGACACAGGTAAAAGCGAAGTCCCCTTCGGCTGTCGTTCGGCGGCTTGTGGTACCTGCTTGATTGATGTTGTCACAGGAATGAATAACCTCAACCAACGCACCGAAGAAGAGCAGGACCTTTTGAGCGACCTCGATATGGATGGTGAAAATCGTCGTCTCGCTTGCCAATGCAAAATTCATGGCGATATCACGGTGAATCCCCTGAACTAAAGCTACACACTATCTGTGGCGTGGGTTTAAATCTCGCGGTTTAAACAGTCGGCGAAATCAGTGGATTGAAAGCAATGATTGCTTGATCTAACCCACGCGTTTTACCTGTATTTGGTGTAGAATTCCCGCCCTTTTCCGTGATAATACGGAAAGCTCTCTTGTTCTCTTCTTTTTTCGAAGGTTAACGCGTGATTTCCAAACTGCCCAAATGGGTCGAATACGGTGCTTTTATCCTCGCTCTTACTGCTGGGTGCATAAATGGCATTGGTCTGCTTGGTTTCGAGCATCAGGCCATATCGCATTTGTCTGGGACGGCAACACTGATTGGAACGGATTTCATTAATGACCACCCTGTTAAGCTGGTCCATTTATTACTGATTGTGGCGGGATTTTTCGGTGGAGCCACACTCTCTGGCTTGGTATTGAAAGACGGGACGCTGTCCCTTGGCCGTCGTTATGATTTGCTGTTGGTTATCGAAGCGATGTTGTTGCTAGGTGCCGTTTATCCCCTTTCTCATAACGCTATTTATGGCTTGTACCTCGCTTCTGCCGCTTGTGGTTTACAAAACGCACTTGTGACCAGCTATAGCGGTGCGATTGTCCGAACAACGCATATTACCGGCATCATTACCGATCTGGGCTTGATGTTTGGCGCATTGCTACGCGGGCAGCCATTGAATAAACGTAAGCTCGTGCTGTTTCTCGTTATCGTCGCAGGCTTTGTGCTGGGTGGTGTACTGAGCGGTATTTTGTTCCCTATGTTGGGTGCATATAGCTTTGCCGTGCCAGCAGGCGTTTGTATTTCACTAGCAATTGTTTATCGCGTCTATATGTGGCGAGCAAAGATTCGCATGAGATAAACGAACAATTTTGCGCGTTCATCACATTGGGCGCGCTTATACTCCACGCCGCTTCCCCTGTATTTTTTATCACTCCCTTTCATCTTGTCTCTCTTCAAAGATTCTTGAGCCCCGACAATTTACACCTCGTTGGTTTGTGCCATAGTGATCAATTGCTGTTTCACAACATTCAAGGAAGAACAATGAAAGACGAAACATTAGCTATTCACGCGGGTTACCAGACAGACCCAACGACCAAGTCTGTTGCTACACCAATTTATCAAACCGTTGCCTACGAATTCGACAGCGCACAACACGGTGCAGACCTGTTCAACCTTGAAGTGCCAGGCAACATTTACACCCGCATTATGAACCCTACTAATGACGTACTAGAACAGCGCATGGCTGCGTTGGAAGGCGGTATCGCGTCTTTGGTTGTTAGTGCAGGCAGTGCGGCTATCCACTATGCCATCCTAACGCTTGCTGAAGCAGGCGATAACATCGTTTCTACGCCGCAACTTTATGGTGGTACTTATACGTTATTTGCGCACATGCTGCCGAAACTGGGTATAGATGTGAAATTCGCGAAAGACGACAAGCCAGAATCTCTTGCGGCACTGATTGATGAAAACACCAAAGCGGTATATTGCGAAAGTATCGGTAACCCTGCCGGTAACATTATTGATATTGAAAAGGTGTCAGAGTTAGCGCATGCGCAAGGTGTTCCAGTCATTGTGGATAATACCGTTGCAACACCTGTACTTTGTAAACCGATTGAGTTTGGTGCCGACATCGTCGTTCACTCACTGACTAAATACATTGGGGGTCATGGCACTACCTTAGGCGGTGTGATTGTCGACTCAGGCAAATTCCCATGGGCACAGCACAAAGACCGTTTCCCAGTGTTAAACCAACCCGAGCCTTCATACCACGGTGTTGTTTACACTGAGGCGTTTGGTGAAGCGGCGTTTATCGGACGTGCGCGTACTGTTCCGCTACGAAACACGGGTTCAGCCCTATCGCCAATGAACGCGTTTATGCTGATGCAGGGTCTGGAAACACTGTCTCTTCGCATGGAACGTCATGTCGAAAACGCTAAGAAAGTCGCCGAGTACCTACAAGGGCATGAGAAAGTTAGCTGGGTAAGTTATGCAGGGCTGCCAGAGTCTGAACACTATGCACTGGCACAGAAGTACATGAAAGGTAACCCATCAGCAATCCTTTCTTTCGGTTTGAAAGACGGCTATGACGCAGGCGTGCGTTTCTACGATGCGCTAGGCCTGTTCAAACGCTTGGTAAACATTGGCGATGCGAAATCACTAGCTTGTCACCCTGCTTCCACCACTCACCGTCAATTGAGCGTCGAAGAACAAGCACAAGCGGGCGTGTCTCCAGAGATGATCCGCTTGTCTGTCGGTATTGAGCACATTGAAGACATCATTGCCGACCTTGAACAGGCACTGAACGCTTAAACCACCAAGGTTCAAGCAATAAGCACGACAAAGCCCGCATTCCAGCGGGCTTTTTTGTTCATAGGCCGTTTTAGGTTTTAAGCCAAAGAAAAACCGCACAATTTTGCTAAAGCTCAGCCCTGTATTGCCGATAAACAAAGGGTAACGAAGATACTGACTGAGAATTATGCAAGTTCACGCGCTCGACAAAGCTAAGCTAATTACGGATGTACAGCTAGGGAATCACCTTAGCCACGCCGTGACGCAAGGTCGTCGCTCAGATTTTGCTCTCATGTTGGCCCTTCTTTCAGGTGATGCGACAGAATCGACACCACTCACCCCAGCCTATCCAGAAAAGGCGACAGACGCAGAGCTACGAGAAATCCTAGAACTGCCAGAACCAAACCGACTGATTGCGGAAGATGTGGACTACGAACTGTGCGGTACGCAGGCTGAATTATTCCACACATCAAGCATAACCAGTACGCGCCTGAACCACTGCGTGTCTCCAAGTGCTTTGCATTTCCCTGCCCACGGAACCCACGATTTAGGCGAAGATGTTTACCATAATTTGTCTGGTCACCAGAGAAGACAGCTCGCCGAAGAAAAACCCAACCTAACCGCATATAATCCGGTAAATCTGTATAACCAACTGGTTCTCTCTAAGCGGTTTCAAGAGCTTAACGCTACTGCATAAGACATTGTATTTGCTAGATTAATTTCATTCCAATAACATAGCTAATTTACCAATTCAACTTCTTCCACCTCAAAAAACCAATCTGTGATCACTAACTAATAAATTAATTTTGCACACAGTTTGCACAACCTTTTTTGAACAATTTCACACCACATTCACAAATCTTGGTCCAAGATTGTTATCCACCTTTGAAAAAGCTGGGTATAAGTTGTTAACTTTCTGGGTGCAAGTTGAGATAGAACGAAATTATAAGAAAAGGTCAGACAATGGACATAGCTAAATCTGTCATCGTGATTACAGCCGCCGGCACACCAACCGGAAGAGCTATGGCTGAACACTTTTGTAGACTCAACGCCCGCGTTGCACTCGTAGATACGGACAGCAGTAACCTGCAAACAACATATGAAAACTGCCTAAAGGTGGGGGGGATCTGCTATTCGTTTTATCTAGCAAATCGCAGTGTCGAAAACATTTCCCATTTGTTTACGGAAGTAAACCGTGAGATGGGAGCTGTGGATGTTTTGATTAATTACTGGCAAGCAGGAGGCGGTGGTGTGCCTAGTCTGCTCGCAAGTAACACCGTTGTCGACCAAACTATTGCCGATCAAACCATTGCCGATGTAGCCTCAAACCTATATCTATTCGGTCGTGGTGCTGCAATCAATATGCTCGACTGCGGCCGCAAAGGGGTTATCGTCAATATACCGGGTTTAGGTGCAGCCAATGAAGCAAGCCTAAACTTAGACAGCTCAAATGCTGTAATCCGTGGCCTTACACAAAGCTGGGCACAAGAACTCGAACACGCCAATATTCGCGTTGGCGGCGTTCTTCCGCGAATGCGCCACTATGACAATGGTATGGTGCATTATCACTCCGCTATCAATTACGACATGATTGATGGTGCCGCGTACATCGTTGAGAACGACAGTTTCACTGGCCGTATCTTAGAAGCAGCGAGTTAAACGGCCAGTGAATTTAGCCGTAGCCGCTTCAACTACCTGAAAATATTGTAAAAGCAGCCAATTGAGAAAGTGCCTTTTTCGCTTAACGGCGAGCTGGCAAAAGGATAGCTTTCTCTCCGATTGGTTGTTCTGAGCAATATCAGGTATGCCACTGCCAATAAAAAAGCCCGCTTAATGCGGGCTTTTTTTCATGCTTTGAGAGAATTATGCTTTAGCAGCTTCTTTCTTCTCTTTAGCAGCTGGTTTCGCAGCAGCTTCTTGGTCAGCTTTCTTCTTGATTACTGAAGTGCCTTCTACCGTTTCGCCTTCAACGAACGCTTTACCGTAGTAAGAAGCCAGCAGAACTTCTTTCAGCTCAGCAATCAGAGGGTAGCGTGGGTTCGCACCAGTACATTGGTCATCGAACGCTTCAACCGCTAGCTCGTTCACTTTTGCCAGGAAGTCTGACTCAGATACACCCGCAGCTTGGATAGACAGTGGGATATCTAGGTCGCCTTTCAGCTCTTCCAACCAACCCAGCAGACGCTCGATTTTCTGAGAAGTACGGTCGCCAGCTTGAGACAGACCCAGGTGGTCAGCAACTTCTGCGTAACGACGACGTGCTTGTGGACGGTCGTATTGAGAGAATGCAGTTTGCTTCGTTGGGTTGTCGTTTGCGTTGTAACGTACAACGTTAGAAATCAGCAGTGCGTTCGCCAAGCCGTGTGGCAGGTGGAACTCAGCACCGATTTTGTGCGCCATTGAGTGACATACACCCAGGAATGCGTTCGCAAACGCGATACCTGCGATAGTCGCTGCGTTGTGTACTTTCTCACGAGCGATTGGGTCTTTAGAACCGTTCGCGTAGCTTGATGGTAGGTATTCTTTCAGCATCTTCAGAGCTTGAAGTGCTTGACCATCAGAGTACTCGTTCGCAAGAACAGATACGTAAGCTTCCAGTGCGTGAGTTACTGCATCGTAACCACCGAACGCAGTCAGAGACTTAGGCATGTTCATTACTAGGTTCGCATCTACGATTGCCATTTGTGGTGTCAATTCGTAGTCAGCCAGTGGGTATTTCGCACCGGTCTTGTCGTCAGTTACAACTGCGAAAGGTGTAACTTCTGAACCTGTACCTGATGTGGTAGTGATACATACCAACTCAGCTTTTTTACCCATTTTAGGGAACTTGTAGATACGCTTACGGATGTCCATGAAGCGCATTGACAGTTCTTCGAAATGCGTTTCTGGGTGCTCGTACATTACCCACATGATTTTCGCTGCGTCCATCGGTGAACCGCCGCCCAATGCGATGATTACGTCAGGTTGGAAGCTTTGCATTGCCGCTGCACCTTTTTGTACAACAGACAGTGTTGGGTCAGCTTCAACTTCGAAGAACGTCTGAACTTCCATGCCTTGTGCTTTTAGCAGCGCAACGATTTCATCAGAGTAACCGTTGTTGAACAGGAAGCGGTCAGTTACAACCATTGCGCGTTTTTTACCTTCCAGATCGCTCAGTGCGATTGGCAGGCTACCACGACGGAAGTAGATAGATTTAGGTAGTTTGTGCCACAGCATATTTTCAGCTCGCTTCGCTACAGTCTTCTTGTTGATAAGGTGCTTAGGACCAACGTTCTCAGAGATTGAGTTACCGCCCCATGAACCACAGCCCAGAGTCAGTGACGGTGCAACGTTGAAGTTGTACAGGTCACCGATACCACCGTGAGTGGTTGGGATGTTTACAAGAATACGTGCAGTTTTCAGCTTGTCGCCGAAGTACTTGATGCGGTCTTGGTTTACGTCTTGGTTAGTGTAAAGACCAGACGTGTGGCCGATACCGCCAATTTCAACCATGGTAACTGCTTGTGCTACTGCGTCTTCGAAATCCGTTGCACGGAACAGACCCAGAGTTGGAGACAGTTTCTCGTGTGCGAACTCGTCGTCATAAGAAACTTTGCCCAGACCTTCACCGATAAGTACTTTGGTGTCTGCTGGTACAGTTACGCCTGCCATTTCAGCAATCTTAACCGCTGGCTGGCCAACGATTTTCGCGTTTAGTGCGCCGTCAATCAGAAGTACTTTACGTACTTTTGCTGCGTCGTCTTTGTTAAGTACGTGACCTTTGTGAGAAGCAAAACGCGCTTTCACTTCGTCATATACTGAATCAACAACAATTGCCGCTTGCTCAGATGCACAAACTACGCCGTTATCGAACGTCTTAGACATTAGGATAGAAGCAACAGCACGTTTTACGTCTGCAGTTTCATCGATAACAACTGGAACGTTACCCGCGCCAACACCGATAGCTGGTTTACCAGAAGAGTAAGCCGCTTTAACCATGCCTGGACCACCAGTTGCAAGGATCAGGTTGATGTCGTCGTGCTTCATCAGAAGGTTTGACAGTTCTACTGAAGGCTCGTCGATCCAGCCAATGATGTCTTTTGGTGCGCCCGCTGCTACTGCTGCGTCTAGAACCAGTTTAGCTGCATCATTTGTAGAGTTTTTCGCACGTGGGTGTGGCGAGAAGATAATACCGTTACGGGTCTTCAGAGAAATCAGAGATTTGAAGATCGCAGTTGAAGTAGGGTTGGTAGTTGGGACGATACCACAGATGATACCTACTGGTTCAGCGATAGTGAAAGTACCGAACTCTTCGTTCTCTTCCAAAATGCCGCAGGTTTTTTCATCTTTGTATTTGTTGTAGATAAATTCTGATGCGAAGTGGTTTTTGATAACCTTGTCTTCGACGATACCCATGCCAGATTCTTCAACAGCTTGTTGTGCCAAAGGAATACGAGCATTGTTAGCAGCCAGAGAAGCAGCGCGGAAGATTTGGTCAACTTGCTCTTGAGAGAAAGTCGCAAACTCTTTCTGTGCTTTCTTAACACGTTCAACCATTGCGTTGAGTTCGGCTACGTTAGTTACAGGCATATTTGTCTCCTACATACCTAAAGTTTGAAAATTATTTAGTAACCACACGCTCTTTGCTTAGAGGCCTAAACAACACACATCCTCTATGCTGTTTGGCAAGCGTTTAGTAAATAACTCTCAAAACCGATTATAGAATTTCGCTAAAGCAGAAAGTTGATCCGGATCATGTGTAGTAAACTTTCATAATCTTTTTCACCAATCGGTCAAAACACCATCAATTCTTACTAAAAATGTGCTTTAAATCAGCAAATCCCGCAAGAAAACTACGTGAATGTACCACATATGATTCGTGTCTCACATTCAATTTTAGGTGCGCCAGATCACATATTTCGAAGCGTGAAATAAATTGCGACACAGCTCAAACTTTCAGTCTATTGCAGGTGCATTTTAGGAAAAAGTTTAAAGCTCAAATTATTAATCAATCCCACTGTACACTAGGGTAAACACCGCCTTTAATACAATATCGAGAATTTATCTCTATCAAACCCTCTACATATTGGCATTTAATCTTTCATCGCTATACTAGCGGCCAAGATGCAGATTATGAGATCTGCGTCAGGTTCTCTCCTTTATATACCCACAGAGTAATTGGGAATGAATAGCATCGAGCTTGTAATATTTTTTCAATTTTTCATTGGCTTGTTCGCCGCAGTGAACCCGCTAGGGATCATGCCAATATTTGTTTCTTTAACTGCGCATCAAGATCCTGTTGAGCGGAACAAAACCGCTTATACCGCCAGTATTGCAGTCGCAGCTATTTTGATCATATCCCTTTTGGCCGGCCAGTTACTGTTAGATTTCTTTAGTATCTCGCTTGATTCGTTCCGTGTCGCAGGTGGTCTGCTGCTGGTTAGCATCGCGTTTACCATGATGAGCGGTAAGCTAGGTGAGGATAAACAAAACAAACAAGAGCAATCCGAATCCGTCAGCAGAGAACAAATCGGCGTTGTTCCTTTGGCTATGCCGCTGTTGGCAGGTCCAGGTGCGATCAGTTCGACGATTGTTTATGCCAGCCGCTACCCAAGCTCTGTTGATACGGTTGGGCTAATCGCGTCGATCTGTGTCTTTGCAGCGGGTATTTGGGGATTACTCAAACTTGCGCCAACAATTGTAAAGTTCTTGGGTCAAACAGGCATCAACGTCATTACCCGTATCATGGGCTTGATCCTCGCGGCTTTGGGCATCGAGTTTATTACAAATGGCCTTCGCGCGCTTTTCCCAGGTTTAAGCTAACCGCACACCTACCTTCTCTGTCACCCACTGCCACACAAGTGGGTGACGGCTGCTAAACTTCTCATAAACCACCCTTTTCTTTGAGAGCAATCATGAGCAGGAATGCTGTTCAGGAGTACCTCTACACGACCATCTTTGGCACTGAAACCCGTGATGGGAAAGCCTTTGATATCGCTTTGATCATCATCATTATCGCGTCGATTGTGGTGTTGATGGCAGAGTCTATCGGCGAAATGCAGGCAAAGTACGGATTCTGGTTCTTCACGATTGAGTGGGGCTTTACGATTTTCTTTACCATTGAATATGCATTACGCCTGTATTGCTCCCCCGCGCCAAAAGCCTATGCCAAAAGTTTTTACGGCATTGTCGATCTCTTGGCGATACTCCCCACCTATTTAGCAATGCTCTTCCCTGGCACCAATTACTTAATGGCGATACGTTTGTTGCGGGTGCTTCGTATCTTTCGCGTGCTGAAATTGATGCGATATTTACAAGAATCCGACGTATTGTTATCAGCACTAAAAATGTCAGGCAGAAAAATCTTTATCTTTTTCTACGCTGTGATTGTGTTGGTCACCATATTTGGATCATTAATGTTTGTCATTGAAGGACCCGAGCATGGTTTTACGAGCATCCCCTACAGTATCTATTGGGCGATCGTGACAATGACAACGGTCGGCTATGGTGACCTCGTCCCCCAAACCGACGTTGGTAAAGCGTTGGCCTCGATTACCATGCTGATGGGTTACTCCATTATTGCTGTGCCGACCGGCATTATCACGGCTCAAATGGGGCAGCAGTTAAAAACCCAACGACAAGCGACCAACTGCCCTAACTGTTCAAAAGCAGGACATGAAAACGATGCGTCTTTTTGTAAGTACTGCGGGAGCGATTTGAATGCGATTGCGAAAAGTGAAGAGTGAAGAGTGAAGAGTGATGCACACAAAAAAGGAGCCTTTCGGCTCCTTTTTATTTTCAGGCACTTAGAAGTCGTAACGCAGACCAACCTGAATTTGGTCGTCATTGCGGTGACCATCTGTTTTCAGTCGATCAAACTTATAACCCGCGTATGCAGTGAAGTCTGCACTGACTGTGTATGCGCCTTCAATCGCGTGATAATCAACTTCATCGACACCTTGAAGGCTGTGGTTATTGTCTACATCTTTGTAGTTGTATACGTACTGAACAGCGAAATCATTCAGGGTGTAAGATGCAGCAAACTCGTAGCCTTCTAAGTCTACATTGTCGATTTCACCGCGCGTTACTAATGCACCGACGTAAAAGTCATTCAGAGAATATGCCGCTGACAAGTTGTATTGTTTCGCTTTCTCATCATCTTGCTTACCATCGACGTAACCCGCACCGATTTGCAGACCAAATGGCAATTCATAAGCAACCGAAGCACCTGAGCTGTAGTTGCCTTTCTCTTCTTCTTGAGCATGGTTCACGGTAACAATCACTGAGTCAGCAAAGGTATTGCTGTACACAAAGTTATTGTCCACTTTATCCGCGTTACCCTTCGTGAGATCTGCAGCGTCTCCACCAAAGGTATAAAGGATATCCGTCGCGTTGGTCAGAATTACCTGAGCTGAGTCTTGTTTACCGTAGGAAAACGCACCGTAGGTGGTATCAAAGCCCGCAAACAGGTAACGGTTGTCGATGTCTGAGGTTTCTGCATTCAGTTCTGCCTCGTAGAAACCAAATACAGATACGTTGTCATTGACCTTCGTTTCACCCGCGATATTGATACGGGCTCGGCTGATGTCATCAAATGATGTGGTGCTATCTGATTCGTTTGCATCGGAGATGTTGAAACGTGCTTCAGCACGACCACCAATCTCCAGACTTGAGTCATCATCAGAATAGACAGTAATAGCTTGTGAAGAAGCGGCAGCAAATGTACCCAAAATGGCAGTAGCTAGAACAACTTTTTTCATTATTTTACCTTTTAGTTCAGGGAGTAAACACCTGAAATCAAGGTAACGTCTCTTTCTATTTGATGAAATATAAATCGGGAATCTGTTTAGCGTGGGTTAAGGTTTATTTCAATTTAATTAAAAGAGAGCAATTTCTATTCATTGCGCATTTATTAATTATGTATAACTATAGCTATTACGCATGTTTCAATAAATTATTATACGCATATTTCGTTCAGGTGACATTCAACGTATTGTGTTAACCGTCGAAAAAACAAAATTAATACGATAAAATTCAACTTATATTCAGGTTGGTTTATTAAAGTGACTTCGAAGGCATTCGAAGCGGAAGGATCTGGTGAGCTGCCTTTACTTGCAAGCTAGGAAGGCAGGCAAGGTTACTTACTGTCCTTTAGTAACCTTGACTGAGAGATCTCCCCTCGCAGAATGCCCTTTCAACGCGGTCTTTCTGGTCCTTCCCTAGCTTGCTCCCCACACGAATGCTCTCGTATATAGGATACAGTAAGCTCGGATGTATCTGTTAGAAGCTGTAACGAATACCTGCTTGTAGTTGGTTATCGTTCGCTTGACCATCCAGTCGATTAAATTCATAACCAGCATAAGTAACAAAATTATTTGTTATATTATAAACGCCTTCAATCGCATTACTATTTACGGCATAGTCGCTTATTTTTGCTGCGGTTTTATAATCTGAATCTCGATAGTTATATACATATCTGAATATAAAATCCCCTAACGTATATTGTGTGGCTATTTCATAGCCTTCAATATCTACGCTATCTATTTCACCCGACACATATAATGCACCGATATACAGATCTTCCCATGTATAGGCTAAAGCGAAATTATATTGGTCTGCATCTACACTGCCTTGTTCACCTGAGATATAACCCAGCCCCACCTGAATACCAACGGGTGATGTATAGAATACCGATCCCCCGCCCGTGTAGTTGCCTTTGTCGTCGTCTTTGATGTAATTCAGCGTTAGCGTCAGATCCATAGGTAGCTGTGTAAGATAAACAAAGTTGTTCTCTTGCTCATCGGCATTGCCATTTAGAATATCTGCCGAGTTACCGCCGAATGTCTCCATGATGTCAGTAACATTGGTCACAATCACCTGCGCAGAGTCTTGAATACCGTAGGAAAACGCGCCGTAAGGTGTGCCAATACCGGCGTACATATAGCGGTTTTTGATGTCAGAACTGCCTGAGAACATCTCACCGTTGTAGTAACCGAAGACATGTATGGAATCAGTAACTTTTGTTTTACCGTCGATATAAAGGCGGGCACGGCTGATATCATCAAATGAGCTTGAATTACTCGAATTCAGTTCATTTGCATCAGAAATATTAAAGCGTGGCTCTACCCGTCCACCAATATCCAATGAAGCGTCTGCCGTTTTGTATATGTTGACTGCTTGTGCACCAAAGCTAATCGTACTGCTGATTAAGAATGCGATAGTCGTTAGCTTGTTCATACTTCCTTCCTCAAATGTTCACTCAATGCCATCTCTGGCCGAAAGACTACTTGTGAAGGATTGTCGATAACTTGGGCTAATTAGTTCTAACTAGTGAGAAATCACGACATATAGCAATACAGTCTCATAACGCGTATCGCTTAGTCGCCTGATAAGGCGAAAATTAAGGGGATTCGTGAATAAAATTCACCCACTGCAGATACAAAAAAACGGTGCGATTGCACCGTTTTTGTTTTGATAAAAAGCGTGTAGATTGTCGTGAATTACTTACGGCGCCAAGTGGTACCAGCAGCACCGTCTTCCAGCACAATGCCCATTTCGGTCAGTGCATCACGCGCAGCATCTGCTGCTGCCCAATCTTTGCTCGCACGTGCATCGTTACGTGCTTTGATCAAGCCTTCGATTTTAGCGACTTCATCATCACCGCCTTGTGCATTTCCTTTAAGGAATGCTTCAGGCTCTTGGCCCAATAGGCCAAGCACATCTGCCAGCTCGCGCATACGCGCGGCCAGTTTCGCCGCTGAAGATTCATCTTCCGCTTTCAGGCGGTTAATTTCACGCGCCATATCAAACAGCACTGAGTACGCTTCTGGCGTATTGAAGTCATCGTCCATTGCCGTTTTAAAACGTTCAACGAACACTTCGCCACCTTCTGCAGCTACGGACAAATCCAAACCACGAAGAGACGTGTACAAACGCTCAACCGCAGCACGAGCTTGCTTCAGGTTTTCTTCGCTGTAGTTCAATTGGCTACGGTAATGACCAGACATCAAGAAGTAACGAACAGTTTCTGCATCGTAATGCGCAAGAACGTCACGAATGGTGAAGAAGTTACCCAGTGATTTTGACATCTTCTCACGGTCAACCATTACCATGCCGCTGTGCATCCATGTATTTACATACTGGGTGTCATGCGCGCAGCACGATTGTGCAATTTCGTTCTCGTGGTGTGGGAACGTCAGATCTGAGCCACCGCCGTGAATATCGAAGTGATTACCCAAAATGGCGGAGTTCATTGCTGAACATTCAATGTGCCAACCTGGGCGACCAGGACCCCAAGGTGATTCCCACGTTGGCTCGCCTGGCTTCGACATTTTCCAAAGCACGAAATCTAATGGGCTTTTCTTCGCTTCTTCGATATCAACACGCGCGCCCGCTTGAAGCTGGTCTAGGTCTTGGCGAGACAGTTTGCCGTACTCGTCAAATTTCGCCACTTCAAACAGTACGTCACCGTTTGATGCCACATAAGCAAAGCCGCGTTCGATAAGACGTTCCACCAGCTCAACGATCTCTGCAATGAATTGCGTCGCACGAGGTTCAACATCCGGGCGTTTCATGTTCAGTGCGTCAAAGTCTGCATGCATTTCGCCAATCAGACGCTCGGTTAACGAATCACAGGTTTCGCCATATTCGTTAGCACGCTTGATGATCTTGTCGTCGATATCGGTGATGTTACGTACGAATTTCAGGTCATAACCTGAGTAACGCAGGTAGCGGGATACCACGTCAAAAGACACAAAAGTACGACCATGGCCGATATGACATAAATCGTAAATGGTAACCCCACACACATACATGCCAACCTTGCCAGGCTGAATAGGTTTAAATTCTTCTTTTTGCTTGGTGAGGGAGTTGTAAATCTTCAACATGGTAGTCGGGTTACCCATTACAATAAAACAGTGAATATAAGAAAGGCATATTACACCCTTTCCTTTGGTTTTAGGCAAGGCAATACAAGGGAAGGACTAAGAATTCGACTAAGAGAAAAGCACTTGGCTCGATCTATGTGCTTTTTTCGCGCGAGATCGGTTGAATGTGACTACCACTGAGATAGAATCAACCGTTTAAAGCCAAACGCGTTCAGGGAACTTACTTGAGTCCTTGGGTTGCAACGTTAACAGTCCCTAATTAGGAACATATCATGGTTACGCTTCATACCAACTTTGGTGACATCAAAATCCAACTTAACACTGAGAAAGCGCCGGTAACTGCAGAAAACTTTCTGCAATACTGCCGCGACGGTTTCTACAACGGCACGCTTTTCCACCGTGTAATCGATGGTTTCATGATCCAAGGCGGCGGCATGGCTTCTGGCATGGAAGAGAAAGAAACCCGCGCGCCAATCAAGAACGAAGCAAACAACGGTCTGAGCAACAAAATCGGCACACTGGCGATGGCTCGTACTATGGAACCGCATTCTGCTAGCTCTCAGTTTTTCATCAACGTTAACAACAACACCTTCCTAGATTTCAAATCTGAGTCTATGGACGGTTGGGGTTACTGTGTATTCGCAGAAGTCGTTGAAGGCATGGACATCGTGAATAAAATCAAAGATGTTGCTACGGGTAACTGGGGTTACGTTCACCAAGACGTACCTGTTGAAGAAGTTATCATCGAAAGCGTTACCATCGAAGAATAAGATGTTGAGGGGCAGTGGATTTCCACTGCCCTCTTTCTATGACCGTATTATTTATTTCAGATCTCCATCTCAGCCCATCTCACCCGGAAATCACACACTGCTTTTTTCGGTTCTTAAAGGAAGAGGCAACGGAAGCATCTGCACTCTACGTGCTAGGTGACCTTTTCGAGTCTTGGATTGGCGATGATGATGAAACCCCCTTACACGTAAGTGTTGCAGCGGCATTTAAGTCTTTGCACGATCGTGGTGTTCCCGTGTATTTTATTCACGGTAACCGCGACTTTCTGGTTGGAAAACGTTTTGCCAAGCAGGCAGGCATGACTTTACTCCCAGAGCATTGCGTCATTGATTTGTTCGGTAAACCCACGCTGATAATGCATGGTGATACGCTTTGTATTCAAGATGAAGCCTATCAACGGTATCGCAAGAAAGTGCATAACAAATTGATTCAATGGCTCTTCTTCCGTTTACCTTTACGTATCCGAAAGAAAGTTGGTGAAAAGCTTCGCCAAAGCAGCAGTGACAGCAACCAACTCAAATCTTATGACATCATGGACGTGGACCCGAGCGAGGTGATTCGTGTGATGGACAGTGAAAACGTAACACAATTGATTCACGGACATACCCATCGTCCTGCCAAGCATGAGATAAGTATTAGCAATCAATCTGCACATCGAATTGTGCTCGGTGACTGGTATACGCAAGGCTCAATCCTTCGCTGTACCGCCAACGGATGCGAGTTGGAAACCCGCGCATTTGACGCAATACCTCCCTAACTAAAAATTTCAGAAAGAAAAGTTTGCCAGATCAAGATGAGAAAAGTATGGTTTGCACCGTTATTTTTCATCGCGAAATATCAGACTTAATTAACACTCTCAACTTTGAGACATTTTGTACACTTAGTTTCGTATCTTTATTTCAAGGCACATCGAATTTTTTATGAGTTCTCGCATCGCACGACAAGCCATTTTCGACCGACAACACAACGTTGTGGCTTACGAACTCCTCTTTCGCGAAGGTAAAAGCGATTGCTTTCCTTGTGTACCTTCAAGGTATGCCACCCAGTCTGTGCTGGAAATATTGTTTAGCCAAGGGCTCCAACCGATATCTCTGACAGACAACAAACCTGTTTTCATCAATTTTGGTTTCGAAAGTCTGGTCGACGGTACCGCACTGCAATACCCCAAAGACTCTCTCATCGTCGAGGTGTTAGAAGATTGCGAACCCAACGCCGCACTGTTTTCAGCACTCACTACGTTGAAGTCCCATGGGTATAAAATTGCGTTCGATGACTTTGTGCCTAGTGAACGCTGGCTGTCATTTATTCCACTTGCGGATATCATCAAAATCGATTTTCAACAGCTATCTTTTAGGGAAATCGAAGCCTTTGTTTCCCAATACCGACATGCCTTTTCTTTCCAGTTATTGGCGGAAAAAATAGAGACTCAAGCTGAATGCGAATTTGCCCTCGCATTGGGATTTGATTTATTCCAAGGCTACCAGTTCAGCAAGCCTGAACGTCTCGAACATGCCGAAGCCATTAAGGTTGCATAAAAAAAGGAGCCAAAGGGCTCCTTTTTGATTGGCCTTTAAACCTTACTTCATCGTCGGCATGATAAAGTCGGCCTGAGCCCTTAATCCCGTAGGCCAGCGCGCCGTAATGGCTTTGCGCCTTGTGTAAAAACGCACACCATCCGGACCATGCATATGCAGCGCCCCAAATAAAGATCGTTTCCAACCACCAAAGCTATGAAACGCCATTGGCACAGGAATGGGAACATTGACACCTACCATGCCCACCTGAATTTCATGACAGAACTGACGTGCTGCATCACCATTTTGGGTGAAAATGGCGGTACCGTTGCCAAACTCGTGCTCGTTAATCAGCTTAACTGCTGTTGCATAGTCAGGTACGCGAACCACAGCAAGTACAGGCCCAAAGATTTCATCGCGATAAATCGTCATCTCTGGCGTAACGTTATCGAACAAACAGCCTCCTAGGAAGAAACCTTCGCCACCTTCGGGTTCAACACCTCTTCCATCAACGACCAAGGTGGCACCTTCTTCCACACCGGCAGCAACATAACCTTCTACTTTTTTCAGGTGATCGGCTGTGACCAACGGCCCCATTTCCATGCCTTCAATTACCCCGTTACCCACGCGCAGAGCCTCAACTTTGGGCGTCAGTTTTTCTATCAAAGCATCCGCAACATTACCGACAGCTACAGCGACAGAAATCGCCATACAACGTTCACCCGCTGATCCATATGCTGCTCCCATAAGGGCGGCAACGGCCTGATCTAAATCTGCATCTGGCATCACCACCATGTGGTTTTTCGCACCACCTAGTGCTTGAACGCGCTTCCCATGATGCGAGGCAGTGCTGTAGATATACTCTGCAATTGGGGTTGACCCTACAAAGCTTACCGCCTGCACATCAGGGTGTGTCAGCAATACATCCACCGCCTCTTTGTCACCATTTACGACATTGAAGACACCATCAGGAAGTCCTGCTTCTTTCAGAAGCTCTGCAATCCGCATAGTTGAACTTGGGTCTTTTTCCGATGGTTTCATGATGAAGCAGTTTCCACACGCAATGGCGATTGGAAACATCCACATCGGTACCATCACGGGAAAATTAAAGGGAGAGATACCCGCCACCACACCAAGCGGTTGATTGAGCGACCACGAATCCACGCCATTTGCGATTTGTTCGGTAATTTCGCCTTTCAACAAATGGGGAATACCACAAGCAAATTCCACCACTTCCAATCCACGCGTCAGCTCGCCTTTCGCATCGTCCAAGACCTTACCGTGCTCTTGCGTAATTAGTGCGGCGAGTTCGTCAATGTGCTCTTCCACCAGCGACTTAAACTTGAAAAGCACACGTGCTCGTCGAAGCGGCGACATTTCAGACCACACCGGAAACGCCGCTTTTGCCGATGTAATAGCCGCTTCAGTTTCACCCGTTGAAGCGAGAGAGACTTCCCCACTCACTTCGCCAGTGGCAGGGTTATACAGTGCCTGTTTGCGCTCGCTTTCTACGGTATGACGTCCGTCGATATAATGTGTTACTGATGCCATGTTGTTCTTCCCTGAAAGTTATATTGAATTTCGTATCGCTTTTTCTAACGTACTGACAATCTGGTCGATGTGTTTGGATTCAACGATGAGTGGTGGCGACATGGCGATAATATCTCCCGACGCACGCACTAACAGGCCGTCATAAAAACATTGCGTGAACACATCATAGCCACGCTTGCCAACGCCCTTCTCACTCGGTGCAAACTGAATACCCGCAATGAGCCCCGTGTTCCTCACATCGATAACATTGGGCAAATTAGCCAATGAATGCACCGCATCTTCCCATTCCACTTCCATCTCTCGCGCGCGCTCGAAGAGTTTCTCATCGCGATAAATATCCAAGGTTGCCAACGCTGCTGCAGCCGCTACTGGGTGCCCTGAATAGGTATAGCCGTGGAACAGTTCAATCGTATCTTCCGGTGCCTGCATACAAGCGTCATAGATTTTCTCACTGACAATCACCGCCCCCATGGGGATAGCACCGTTTGTTAGTGCTTTGGCCGTAGTGATAATGTCAGGAATAACGTCCCAACGCTGGGCGGCGAAAGCATCTCCCACTCGACCAAATGCGGTAATGACTTCATCAAAAATGAGCAAGATGTCATGCTTGGCGGTGATTTCGCGAAGACGTTTTAGATAGCCGACAGGAGGAAGAACAACCCCCCCAGAACCAGACATTGGCTCCACCATCACAGCGGCAATATTCTCCGCGCCATGTTGCATGATGAGGTGCTCTAAATAGTCCGCCTTCTCAATACCATTTTCCGGTAATCCTTTAGAAAACGCGTTTCGTTCGATATCCAGCGTATGGGGAAGGTGAGCCACACTTGGCAGAAGTTGGCTGTTAAACGCTTTGCGGTTATTCACCATGCCACCCACAGAGATTCCACCAAAACCTGTACCGTGGTATCCAAGCTCACGACCAATAAACATGGTGCGATTAGCATGGCCTCGCGCACGTTGGTACGCCAATGCAATTTTTAACGCCGTATCACCAGACTCCGATCCCGAGTTGGTAAAAAAGACATGGTTCAAATCACCAGGAGCCATATCCGCCAAACGTTCAGCCAGTTCAAACGGGAGTGGATGCCCCATCTGAAACGTTGGCGCGTAATCCAGCTCAGAAATCTGTCGACTCACCGCCTCGGTGATTTCCTGTCGACTGTGTCCTGCGTTACAACACCAAAGGCCTGCGGTGGAATCCAGCACCGAATTGCCTTCTACATCGGTGTAATACATGCCTTCAGCTTTGACGAGCAACCTCGGGGTCGTTTTGTACTGACGGTTTGCCGTAAACGGCATCCAAAAGTTATCCAGACTCGTCCCTTCGCTGCGTGTTTTTTGCACTGCCATAGTCACGTTTCCTTACTCGTTACACGTTGTCGTTTGGACAACACCATGTCAAATATAATGAACAGTATATAAACTGTGTTCAAGATAAAAAGAATAATTTGCGAAATTGTAAAATATTTTGAAATAGTGCACAGTGAATACATCGTGTGTGTTCGGTATAAATCTAACGAAAGGAATGGAATTTATGAGTGCTCGATTGTCTCGCAATGAGTGGGAAACGATGGCGCAATCACTGACCATCGAAGGCCGCGCATTTATTGATGGTGAATACCAAAACGCCACCTCTGGTGATACCTTTGACTGCTTTAGCCCCATTGATGGACGGTTACTCACAAAGGTTGCAAGTTGTGATTTGGACGATGCTAACAAAGCCGTCGTCAGCGCAAGGAATACCTTTGAGAGCGGGGCGTGGTCTCACCTTCCGCCCGCTGAACGGAAAAAAATCGTTATCCGTTTCGCTGAGCTCATTGAAGAAAACGGTGATGAACTGGCACTGCTTGAAACCCTCGATATGGGTAAACCTATTCGCTATTCCAAAGCCGTAGATGTTTACGGTGCCGCACGCGCCATTCGCTGGTCGGGCGAGGCAGTCGACAAGATTTATGACGAACTCGCGCCCACGCCTCACAATGAAATCGGCATGATCACTCGAGAGCCTATTGGTGTTGTTGCCGCGATTGTGCCTTGGAATTTCCCTATGCTGATGGCGTGCTGGAAACTTGGTCCTGCGCTCGCCGCCGGTAACTCGGTGATCCTCAAGCCTTCGGAAAAATCGCCTCTCACGGCCATAAAGCTCGGGCAACTCGCACTGGAAGCCGGCATGCCAAAAGGCGTTCTGAATGTTCTTCCGGGCTTTGGGCACACGGTAGGCAAATCACTCGCATTGCACATGGATGTCGATACCTTGGTATTTACGGGCTCTACACGCATCGCAAAACAATTAATGATCTATGCAGGTGAGTCCAACATGAAACGTGTGTGGTTGGAAGCTGGCGGCAAAAGTCCCAATATCGTCTTCGCCGACGCCCCTGATTTGGACGCAGCCGCAGAAGCAGCAGCGGTTGCGATTGCATTCAACCAAGGTGAAGTGTGTACAGCGGGTTCTCGCTTACTCGTTGAGGCCTCTATCAAGAACACGTTTGTTTCTAAAGTCGTTGAAGCCCTCAAAACATGGCAACCCGGCCATCCTCTTGATCCCGAAACACAGGTCGGTGCGATGGTTGACCAACATCAACTCGATACGGTGCTCTCTTACGTTGAAAAAGGCCAAAACGCAGGTGCCGCGTTACTGTGCGGTGGTCAACGCGTGATGGAAGAAACGGGCGGTCTGTTTGTGGCCCCGACTGTGTTTGATAATGTGAACAATGAAATGGTGATTGCTCAGGAAGAGATCTTTGGTCCCGTCCTGTCGGTCATCACGTTTAATTCCCCCGAAGAAGCCATCGCGATTGCTAACGACACCGACTATGGTCTCGCTTCCGCAGTGTGGACGTCAGATATCAGCAAAGCGCACAAAACGGCGAAAGCCCTTAAAACGGGCATGGTGTGGATTAATCATTATGACGGCGGCGATATGACAGCCCCCTTCGGTGGCTACAAACAATCTGGAAACGGGCGCGATAAGTCGCTGCATGCCTTTGAAAAGTACACCGAGGTCAAAGCGACTTGGATTGCTCTTTAAAGTTTGGATAGCTCTTTGAATACGGGCATCAACAGTAAAAGCCTCGCGATGACGCGAGGCTTTTGGTTTCTGTCATGCTTAAGCGGTAAGTATATGTGCCTGGTCTTTACCTAAACGCTTGGCAACATACATCGCTTGGTCGGCACGCTGCATCAATACCGGTAAATCTGTGTCAAAGGAACAGACTTCCACCCCGCCAATGCTCGACCCAACCCGAATATATTCCCCATCATAGGTGATTGGGCTTTTAATCAGGGTTTGTAACAAACCAACTTGTTCCTTGATGTCATGCTGTTTATTGGTGTGATAGACGAAAGCAGAAAATTCATCCCCCCCTAACCTTCCCAATATCGCACTCTCACCAAATATCGCCCTCATACTGTCTGCGACATGCAATAAGATACTGTCCCCAGCAAAGTGGCTGTGATCGTCATTCACCTGCTTAAAGTCATCAAGGTCAATGTAAAGCAGGAAACCTGTGTGTTGATTATCGAGAGCTCGCTGAACATTTTTCTCAAATGACATTCTATTGTGCAAACCCGATAACGCGTCGGTATGCGCAAGATGAAACACTCGCTGCACCGCCAATTTCCTATTTTGCTGATAACGAGCCGTTATATAACCTGCCAACACACATACTACGCTCAAAAAAGCGATGAGTGAGCCATAATTCGAAAAGCTATGTGCAATGAGGCTGTTGGTTTTTCTCGGAATTAAGGAGATGAGTTCCCAAGACAGATAGCGTCCATTTTTCACATGATATCCACCAAAACAATATGGATTCACCGCGTTTTTAGGCCCAATGCTTGCTGCAGTAAACAGTCCTTCTTCTCTATCTATTTGGAGTGGCTCTGCCGATTTCAACAAGGATTCAATACCGGGAAAGTGTTGATAGATAGTCTGCTGACTGTCCTTGTCGAACATGAACGAGAATTCTTTTTCTGGATGGTGCGTGTGTGACAGGTAGTAGCCATCAGCATTGACCAACATGTACTCAACGTTATCAGACAACGCCAGCAGTTTTACACCATCAAGCAAATGACTTGCGAGGTAATTAAGTACGACCAACCCTCGCTTTTCTCCTTTGTCGTCAAAGACGGGAATCGATAGCCTTATCATTGGCTTATAGGGAATCTCAATCTTTTTCCTTTCCATATTCAAATCAAGTGGAGATACATAGATTTGGTGCTTGCTGAGTGCAAGTGCTTCTTGGAAGTAATAACGTGCACCTTTGGACTGTAGTTGAGCGTCCTCGACGATTTCTGGACAGCCTTGGTTAAAGTTAATCCGCACTCGTTCCCGGCCAGACGTGTCTAAATATCGAACTTGGTCATAAATACCTTTTCGCTTAACGAATGCGTACAACAATGCTTTGTAAGTACTTAGTACCTCCTCGCTATTTGGAGACGAAACTTGGTCAAGGTAGTCGTATATACGTAACTGTCCCGACAGGTCATAAACAAATAAGGTGTCTTTAACCACGGATTTCATCGTTGATTGAATGTAGTGCTTTTGACTTTCAATGATGGTCAGCTGTCTCGCCGCTGCGCGGTCATCCAATTTCTCTTTATGGGTGACGATGTGTGAAAGCAGCACGAGATACATGGCGGCGAGAAAAAACACACTAAATAAGAGAAAGCGGGTGAGAAAATGCTTGTTGAAATCGATGTTAATCATTGCCTTAGTGCCAGTGCGCAGCGCAATACTTCGACAAACCACCTAAGCAGCATCGACGCACTTTTATATAAAAAGGGCGCGGATATTAATCAATTGTACACATGGAATAAACTAAAATTTTTGGCACGACCTAGCCCGACATACCACATTACCAGCGTTTTATAGTGTGGGAATTCGCCGTAGAGCTGCTAAGCCATGCCTTCAATTAGACACGGGACTATTGTAGTGCCTCTAGAATCTTGTAATACGTCATCCCAATAGCCAGCAAAGGCGAACGTAATAGAGGGCCTCCTGGGAATGTCATATGTTTGACCTTGGCGAACACATCAAACCGTTCTGCCGTGCCAGAAATCGCTTCTGCTACCACCCTGCCCGCCATGTGCGTTGCATTGAGGCCATGCCCTGAATATGCTTGCGCGTAGAAAATATTCGGTGCGTCTGGCAAGGTACCAATTTGAGGCAAGCGATTTGCGCCGATACCAATCATGCCGCCCCATTCAAAGTCGATATTCACACCTTTGAGTTGCGGGAATACGCGTTCCAAATTGGGTAGCAACGCTGCGGTTATATCACGCGGGTCTTTTCCTGAATAGGTACACAAGCCGCCAAACAAGAGTCGATTGTCGCCGGAGAGATGGTAGTAGTCCAACGCGATGCTGAGATCAGCAAATGACATGTTCTTGGGAATAGTGCTTGCTACCTGTTCATCGGAAAGCGGCTCTGTTGCGATGATATAGCTGCCTGCAGGCAGAACTTTACCACCGACGTAGGGCTCGAGTTTATTACCAATATACGCATTGCCCGCCAGCAACACGTAACTGCATGTCACCTGCCCATTGGGTGTTTTGACAAGCGGCTTGGTGCCCTTTTGAATTTCTACTGCTGGGCTGTCTTCAAACAGTTGAACGCCAAGACTTGCAGCGGCAACCGCTTCACCTGTCACTAAGTTTAATGGGTGCAAGTGACCACTGCCCATGTCGAGCATTCCGCCGATATAGCGTTCTGAACCAATAACTTCTGATAAATCTGCTTTGCTGAGCATTCGCGTTTCATGGGGATAGCCACTTTCAGCCAACGAATCAAAATCTTCCTGCAATTCCTTCATATGGGAAGGCTTTAGGGCGAGATCGCAATACCCCATCACCAGATCACAGTCGATGTTAAATTCATCAACGCGATCTTTGACGATCTGAACCGCCTCCACACCCATTTGGTTGATAGCGTCGACACCTTCTCGTCCTATCTGATTGGTGAATTGCTCAATCCCATGACCAATCCCACGGATTAGCTCGCCACCATTTCGACCCGATGCGCCCCATCCGATTTTGTTGGCTTCGAGCAACGCAACCGAATAGCCACGTTGCGCCAACTCTAGCGCACAGTTAATACCACTGAGACCGCCACCGACAATACACACATCGACAGTAATAGCTTCAGTCAATTCAGGATATCGCTGCGGGTACTTGGCTGTTGCTGCGTAATAAGACTGCGTATGTGGCAATTGAAATAGAGGCGTACCCATAACAACATCCTTTGTAAAATATAATCAACAAAGCCTAACGTATTTTCATCACGGGGGTGAAGCATAAATTGTACACATCTTCATCAATATCATGACTGGGTCACGTTACCGATTTCCCTACCAAGAACCACGAAAGATGAGTAATGAGATGATGATAAGAAAACAGTACCTTGCGTCCAACAGATCTCACATGAAATGCCCTTTTGCTCGATATTATTTACGGAACCCGCAAAGCGGCACAAAAAACTTGATATAGCGCACAGGGTAAGTAGGATTGAATGTTCAAAATCTACTACAGATACTGTAATGAGTCAGAAAAGGAGTGTGTGACATTGGATATCGGTGCAAACCTCAAGGCAGTACGAAAAGGCCGCGGGCTTTCACAGCGTGAATTGGCTAAACGCGCAGGCGTTACCAACAGCACCATCTCAATGATTGAGAAAAACAGTGTCAGCCCTTCCGTCAGCTCGCTGAAAAAAGTATTGTCCGGCATCCCAATGTCATTGGTGGAATTCTTTTCAGCTGACATGGCCGAAAGCGATACCACACCTGTCGTCTATCGTCAGGAAGACTTGCTTGAAATAGGCTCAGAAACCGTCTCTATGAAAGTGGTCGGTAAAGAATTCCCAAACCGCGCGCTGTCTGTCCTCTCTGAGATCTATCCACCCGGATCAGATTCTGGTGACGACATGCTACAACATGAAGGCGAAGAGTCCGGCATTGTCATTGAAGGCCGTTTAGAGCTCACTGTAGGCGATGATGTGTTCGTCTTGGAAGAAGGTGACAGTTACTACTTCGACAGCAATAAGCCGCACAAATTTGCCAATCCATTTGATACGACATGTCGGTTGTTTAGTGCGACAACGCCTGCGAATTTTTAAAAAAAGCGTCCGACACGGACGCTTTTTTACTTAACAGTTCACACTCCAAGTTTATCCCTCAACGTGTAATACCACGCCCCCAGTGCGGAAAATGGCACACTTAGCATATGCCCACCAGGGAAAGGAAGGTGCGGCAAGCTGGCGAACGCATCAAACCGCTCTGCTTGCCCTCGCAAGACTTCGGACACCAAACGTCCTGCCAAGTGGGTATAAGTTACACCGTGACCACTGCACCCTTGCGAGTAGTAAATGTTACTCCCAATCCGTCCCACTTGTGGCAATCGAGATAAGGTCATCAGGAAATTACCTGTCCAGCAATAATCAATTTTCACGTTGGCGAGTTGTGGAAAGGTTTTAAGCATTTTAGGGCGAATAATCGCTTCAATATTTTCCGGATCTCGCGCGCCGTAAACGACCCCTCCTCCATAGATAAGCCGCTTGTCACCAGATAAACGGAAGTAATCCAACAAGTAGTTACAGTCTTCGACGCAGTAATCTTGTGGCAGCAGACTTGCTGCCATCTCATCGGATAAAGGTTCAGTCGTGACCACTTGCGTACCGCAAGGCATAGATTTCGCTTGAAGCTCAGGCACCAACCCACCAAGGTACGCATTCCCCGCCACAATCAGAAAATCCGCAGTCACGGATCCGCCAGCGGTATGCACTCTCACGGGCTCACCACGAGTGACGCGCTCAACGGCAGAGTGCTCAAAAATTTGTCCGCCTAGGCTTTCTACAGCCGCCGCTTCACCAAGTGCTAGATTAAGTGGATGAATATGCCCACCACTTTTATCCAGCAACCCGCCGACATAGCGTTCAGAACCCACCATATTGCGAATATCATTGGCTGAGAGAAGCTCTAGCTGACTATTCCCATGGCGTTCCCAAAGAGCTTTTTGATGTTCTAGCTCTTTGATTTGTTTATCGTTCAATGCAGCGAAAATACCGCCGTCTTTCAGATCGCACTGAATGTTATATTTCTCGACACGCTCGCGAATGATCTTGCCACCTTCAAACGCCATTTCACCAAACAGTGCCGCTTTGTCTTTCCCTACGGTCTTTTCAATCACGTCAATGTCGCGGCTATAGCTGTTAACAATCTGCCCGCCATTCCGCCCAGATGCGCCCCAACCGACTTTGGCTGCTTCCAGCACAACAACGTTGAAGCCCGCTTCCAATAAATGGAGTGCTGAGGACAATCCCGTATAGCCTGCTCCGATAATGCACACATCCGTTGTGATGTTGTCTTTCAGCGTTTCTCTTGCCGGAGAGGCATTCGCAGACGCAGCATAATAGGACGGCGCATGGTCGGATTGAGTCGCCTGTCTGGGTTGCTGCAACGCAATGGATTCAGTTTGTTCCAACATAATGATTCCGTCCTGATTTATGCTGTTTTGATTACTGCAATGTTGATGAAGCTTATTCTGTTTCCTCTTTCAGTCGTTTCATTTCTTCCAGCGATTTTTGCTCTGCACGCTTGGCGATATACCAAGACAAGAAAGCAAACAGGGAAACAACAAGGATAATCAGCGTTGCCAATGCATTAATTTTCGGCGATACACCCAGCCTTACCGAGGAGAAGACCACCATAGGCAAGGTCGTTGAACCCGGGCCAGAGACAAAGCTCGCGATCACCAAATCATCCAGCGACAAGCTGAAACTCAGCAACCAACCGGCAATTAATGCGGGTGCAATCATGGGCATGGTGATCACAAAGAAGACTTTGAGCGGTGTCGCCCCCAAGTCCATACCCGCTTCTTCAATGGAAAAGTCCAGCTCGCGTAATCGGGAAGAAACCACGACGGCCACATACGCGGCACAAAACGTGGAGTGCGCAATCCATACTGTCGTCATGCCCCGCTCTGCGGGCCAACCAAATAGCTCACCCATCTGTACAAATAGCAGAAGCAGCGACAAACCGATGATGACATCGGGCATGACTAGCGGTGCGGTGATCATATTGGAAAGCGTGAGCCTGCCCCATGAACGACGGAAACGTGTCATGACAAACGCGGCGAGGGTACCGATGATCACTGCCATGGTGGAGCTGTAAAATGCAATCCGCAAACTCGTCCAAACAGCTTGAAGAATCTGCTCATCTTTGAACAATTCGCCATACCATTTTGGGGAGAAGCCACCCCACACTGTCACCAATTTGGAAGCATTGAAAGAATAGATAACCAGGATCAACATCGGCAGGTAGAGAAACACTAAACCTACCCAAAGCATGACCGTGGAAAATTGCCAGCGTTTCATCGGTCAGCCTCCATGTCTTTGGATTGATAGTGGTGGAACAGCGTGATGGGGATAATGAGCAACAGCAACATCACGATCGCCAACGCTGACGCCACAGGCCAATCACGGTTATTAAAGAACTCTTGCCACAGCACTTTGCCGATCATGAGGGTTTCTGGTCCACCAAGTAGTTCAGGTATGACCACCTCCCCAACCACAGGAATAAACACCAGCATGGAGCCGGCAATAATGCCGCCTTTTGACAAAGGCAACGTGACTGTCCAGAAGGTATTAAAGTTGCGGGAGCCCAAGTCAGACGCTGCTTCTAGCAAGCTCCCATCTAACTTCACTAAATTGGCATAGAGCGGCAGCACCATAAACGGCAAGTAGGTATAAACAATGCCGATATATACAGCGATATTGGTATTCAATATTTGGATTGGTTCGGAAATAATGCCAATCCATATCAAGGTGTTATTGATGATCCCCGTGTTGCTCAGTAGCCCCATCCATGCATAAACGCGTATGAGAAAAGAGGTCCATGAAGGGAGCATGATAAGAAGCAACAACACGGTCTGCATTTTGGCGGGGGCTCGCGCAATGGCATAGGCCATGGGATAGCCAAGAAACAAACAACCCAGCGTAGAAATAAAGGCAATTTTTAACGAGCTAAGATACGCAAGGTAATACAAATCGTCGTCAAAAATGCGCAGGTAATTTTCTAGATTCAGCGATATTTCTATCACTTCATCGACGTATTCAAAGATAGCTTCATAAGGCGGTATGGCTAACGCCGCCATAGAAAAGCTTATTTTAAATACGATAAGAAACGGAACAGCGAAAAACAGCGACAACCAAAGGTACGGGATCCCCATGGTGATGTGCCGCCCCTTGGGAAATAGAATGCGGTTTTTATGGGGTGCTTTGATCAGATCAGACACCGAGGTTTTGGGTTTCGTTGATACGGTCATACGCGTAACACCACACCACTGGTGGCCTCCCAGCTGATAAACACTTCATCATCCCAGGTAGGGCGTTCCTGTCGGCGAGAGATGTTTGCCATGCTGCACATCACGACTTTGTTGCTGGGCAACTTTACGTAGTACACCGACGTACCACCAAGGTAGGCGATGTCATGCACCACCCCTTTTGACCAGTTATAGTCTTCCTGCGGCTCTTCGCGAGATAGCAAAGCTTTCTCTGGTCTCAATGCCAACCAGACTTTTTTATCTTCTACATTGGTATCGACGCCGTGTCCGACATAAATGGGTTTCACCGTTTCATGGGATTCAATAATGCAGTGGTCAGTTTCATCCACCACGATTTCACCTTCAAACAGGTTCACTGATCCAATGAATTCCGCAATCATACGGCTATTTGGGCTTTCGTAGATATCGGTCGGCGTGCCCGTCTGTGCAATCCATCCTTCATGCATGATGGAAATGCGCCCTGCCATTGTCATGGCTTCTTCCTGATCGTGTGTCACCATCACGCAAGTCACACCAACACGCTCAAGAATTTCTACCACTTCAAGCTGCATTTGGGTGCGGAGCTTTTTATCTAACGCCCCCATGGGTTCATCAAGAAGTAGGAGTTTGGGGCGTTTCGCTAACGAGCGAGCCAATGCAACACGCTGTCGCTGACCACCAGAGAGTTGGTGCGGCTTACGTTTGGCATATTGCTCCATATGCACCAGACGCAACATCTCGCTGACACGTTCGTCAATATCCGCTCTTTTCAGTTTGTCCTGCTTGAGGCCAAACGCGATGTTTTGCGCCACAGTCATGTGAGGAAACAGTGCGTAAGACTGAAACATCATATTGATAGGACGCTCATACGGTGGCATGTCTGTGATGTCTTCGCCGTCGAGATAAATACGACCGCTGGAGGGTTTTTCAAACCCGGCTAACATGCGTAACAAGGTTGATTTTCCCGACCCTGAGCCCCCCAACAAAGAGAATATTTCGCCTTTCTCGATGGTCAGTGAGACATCATCAACTGCGCGAACATCGCCAAAGAGCTTGCTGACGCGATCGATTCGCAGTAATTCCTGTGTCGTTTTGCCGTTACCGGTACTTTGTGGACTGGTCACACTCCGTCCCTCCCTGTTACTACTCAGACTGTGATTAACGGGGAAAGCCTACGATAGGCCCTCCCCTTTTCCTTACTGGCCAGTTTTCATTCGGGTCCAGGTTCGGTTGTTCAATCGACTGATCTTGAGTGGCAAGACTTCAGACACGAACAACTTCGCCATGACTTCCTGAGGAGGGTAGATGGAAGGGTTATTCAGGACGTCAGGATCCACCAGCTTGTTGGATGCCGGATTTGGATTGGCATACGCCACATAGTCAGTGATCGGCGCGATAACCTCAGGACGCAGAATGTAGTTCATAAATGCATGCGCGTTTTTCGCGTTTTTCGCGTCAGCAGGGATCGCCATCATGTCAAACCAAAGCTGCGCACCTTCACTTGGAATGGCATAGTCAATGACCTGTCCATTCCCTGCTTCCTCAGCACGATACGCCGCTTGGAAAATGTCACCAGAAAAACCGTAAGCAAGGCAAATGTCACCATTTGCAAGGTCAGTGATATAGCGAGAAGAGTGGAAATACGTCACGTAGGGACGGATTTTCGCCAGCGCTTCGCCCGCTTCTTTGTAGTCGCCTTTTGCCGTAGAGTTTGGATCTTTGCCTATGTATTGCAGTACTTGCGGCATCACTTCATCCGCAGAGTCGACCATAGCTATGCCACAATCTTTTAGCTTGGCGGCGTATTTGGGATCCAGCAATAAGTCCAGTTTGTTCTCTGGAATGTCATCGCCAAGGCGTTCTTTGATTTTATCGACGTTATAGCCAATACCATTCGTCCCCCACATATAAGGAATCGCATATTGGTTCCCGGGATCCGCCATTTCAAGGCGTTGCATCAATTTCGCATCGAGGTTGCCACCGTTAGTTAATAGACTCTTATCCAACGGCTGGAATGCACCGGCTTTGATTTGTTTAGCAAGGAAGTTGTTCGACGGTACGACGAGATCATAGCCTGAGTTGCCAGAGAGCAACTTCGCTTCGAGTACATCGTTACTGTCATAGACATCGTAAGTGACTTTGATGCCTGTTTCTTTCTCGAAGTTTTCAATCGTATCTTCGGCGATGTAATCACTCCAATTATAAATACGAAGGATTTCTTCAGCATGTAGCCCAGTTGAAACCATCAGGCCTGCAAGCATGGTTGCCGTGACCTTTAGTCGAGTTGCCATCTTCATGTTCTCTCCTTTGGGTTCTTCCTTTTCGGAGTTAGCTCCTCACTGATTAGCTTTTATTAAATCAGTGTTGATGGTTTGCTAGTGCTCGAGAGCACTAGCACTTTGAACCGTTTTGGTGTTGTTTAACCAAGCGTTAAACAACCCCCTGAGCCTGCAAATGCGATAGCGTCAAATCCAATGCCAACCAGGCTTTTTCAATCAATTCATCTACTTCTTTATGCGTGATCACCAAAGGGGGGCTGATGATCATGGTGTCACCACATGCTCGCATCACGAGGCCATTGTTGACACTGAAGTCTCGGCAAACCTCACCAATTCCCACGTCCTCACCAAATCGTGTACGCGTTGCTTTGTCTTTCACAAGCTCAATCGCAGCAACTAACCCCACACCTCGCGCTTCACCGACAAGCGGGTGCTCTGCCAGCGTTTGCCATTTCGATTGAAGGTAAGGGCCAATGTCATTTTTGACATAGTGGACGAGGTTTTTCTCCTTCATCACACGGAGATTTTCTAATGCGACCGCGGCCGAAACGGGGTGACCTGAATAGGTATAACCGTGGTTAAAGTCACCGCCTTTTTCTTCAAAGGCATTGGCAACGCGATCACTGACTATGACACCTCCCATCGGGATATAACCTGATGTCATCCCCTTGGCGATTGGCATAAAGTCAGGCTTGATACCGAAGTATTGGCTACCAAACCATTCGCCTGTGCGTCCAAATCCGCAAATAACCTCGTCAGCAATCATCAAGATGTCGTATTTCGCTAAAATACGGTTGATTTCAGGCCAGTAGGTAGAAGGAGGGATAACAACACCACCTGCCCCCTGAATGGGTTCAGCGATAAAGGCAGCCACTTTGTCTTCACCGATGTCGAGAATCGCTTTCTCCAATTCCTGCGCAGCCTGAATACCAAACTCTTCCGGGGAAAGATCGCCACCTTCACCAAACCAATAAGGTTGAGGAATATGGTGGATACCAGGAATAGGAAGGCCGCCCTGTTTGTGCATGGCTTTCATACCACCAAGGCTGGCACCGGCAACCGTTGAACCGTGATAACCGTTATGACGACCGATAATCGTAAACTTGTCGGGTTGACCTTTGAGCGACCAATAGTGGCGTACCATTCGCAGAACTGTGTCGTTCGATTCAGAACCAGACCCCGTAAAGAACACTTGATTCATATGATCAGGCGCCAATGCGGCAATCTCTTTTGCCAGTTCAACCACTGGCGGATGCGCACACTGAAAGAAACTGTTGTAGTAAGGCAGTTCCATCATTTGGCGATAAGCGGCATCAGCCAATCGCTTTTCGCCATAACCAATGTTGGTGCACCAAAGGCCAGCCATACCATCAAGAATGCGGTTGCCGTCGCTGTCCCAGATATAAACGCCCTCCGCTCGCACGATCATTCTCGCACCCTTTTCTCGTAGCGATTTATGGTCGCTAAACGGGTGCAAATAATGTGCGTTGTCCAATGCTTGCAGAGATCGTGTATCTAGATTTTGTACGGCGTGAGTCATATCGCCTCCCACATCCTTGTTGGTGATTTAATCGCAACCGTTAGGTTGTCCCCTATTACACTGTCAGTAGCAGAAACTCGCGTTCCCACGAGCTGATCACTCGCTTGAAATTCTCCTGCTCTTTTCGCTTAACCGCGATGTAGCCACGGGCGAAGGACTCACCCAAGTACTCGGCGACTTCATCACAGTCTTCCATTCGCTCAAGCGCATTTTCTAAGGTGTAAGGCAATGTGGGGCTGCGAAGCTCGTAGCCTCTGCCTTGCGCGGGTGGCGTTGGCTTAAGGTCTTTAACCATGCCGATGTAGCCGCAAAGTAAACTCGCCGCAATGGCAATATACGGGTTCGCATCTGCGCCCGGTAATCGATTTTCGACACGGCGGCTTTGTGGTGAACAGCTTGGAACTCGAAGGCCACAAGTGCGGTTCTCTTCTCCCCATTCCACATTGACTGGCGCAGACGTATCAGGAAGGAATCGGCGGAAAGAATTCACATTCGGTGCAAACATAGGAAGCATTTGCGGAATGTATTGCTGAAGTCCTGCGATGTGCCCATAGAATAGCGACGAGCTGGTGCCATCTTCATTGGTGAATATATTTTTGCCGGTTTCTGTGCTCACAATGCTTTGGTGCAAGTGCATAGCACTACCCGGTTCGTCCGTTATGGGTTTGGACATAAACGTTGCCACGACTTCATGTTTAAGTGCGGCTTCGCGTAACGTACGTTTAAACAAAAACACCTGATCAGCGAGTACAAGCGGGTCACCATGACGGAAGTTAATTTCCATCTGCGCCACACCCTCTTCATGGATCAAGGTATCAATGGCAAGTCCCTGCGTTTCACACCAGTCATACATGTCTTCAAACAGTGGGTCGAATTCATTGGCCGCATCAATCGAGAATGACTGACGCCCGGTTTCTACGCGACCTGAGCGACCAATCGGTGGCTCTAGAGGCAAATCGGGATCATCACAACGCGCGGTGAGATAGAACTCCATCTCAGGTGCAACGACAGGCTTCCAATTCTTGTTTTCGTAAAGCTTAAGTACTTTTTTCAATACGTTACGAGGCGTAAGATCGATAGGATTTCCCATCTTATCGAAGGTGTCGTGAATGATTTGTGCTGTTTTCTCAATCGTCCAAGGAAGCAGATAAACCGCATCCTCATCGGGTTTACAAATGAAGTCGATGTCTGCTTCATCGAGCAGTGCGTAATACAAATCGTCATCGACATAGTCACCCGTGACTGTTTGTAAAAGTACGCTTTCAGGCAGCCGCATTTCTCCTTCGTGGAGAAATTTATCGACAGGTGCAATTTTACCGCGAGCAATCCCTGACAGGTCGCTGACGACACACTCAACTTCAGTGATTTCGTTGTCCTTTAACCATTTCTTAAGCTTGTTCATAGTTTGTCTCACGTTCCTTTGCCTTCAGCCGACAGGCGTTTCCGAATACTTCGAAGATAGCTGAATAAAAAGGATTTTTTGTGACTTCCCACTCAGGATGCCACTGAACCCCTAAAGCAAATTGTTTAGCATGTATGACAGAGACAGCCTCAATAAGACCATCTGGCGCGTAAGCTTCTGGCCGCAATCCCTTGCCTAATCTGTCTATGCCTTGAGTATGAACAGAGTTAACGTCAGCAGAGGAACGGCCCCACGCCTCGCAGAGCACACCCCCCGGTTCAATTGTAATTGTGTGAGATAAACCATATTGCACGCCCACGGTTGCGGTCTTGTCTTCGCGGTGTTCAATATAGCCACCTACGTCGTGCAGTTTTTGGTGAAGTGACCCACCAAACACCACGTTCATTTCTTGAAAGCCGCGGCATATCGCCAACACTGGAATACCAAGCTCAACCGCGCGTTTCAGCATCGGCAATGTGGTGGCATCACGCGCAGGATCATGATGGGTATCTGAGTCACTGGCTTCACCATCGTAATGGTGAGGCTCGATATTTGAAGGTGATCCCGTAAACATCACCCCATCAAGGTTTGAGAGAAGACGATCCATGGGTAAGGCATCAGCCAACGCAGGAATGATCATCGGGCAGCAGCCTGCGCCGTCCACCACGCTCCGCACATACTTATCGCCTGCAATATGAAAAGGATGCAGACCTAGCTGGCTGGTACACGCTGTAACACCGACAAGTGGCATCACGGACTGGAGCATAAACACCTCAAATATCTATCCCTAGAAAGGTACTGGCTATTCCTATTACGCATGGTTCACTTGAACAAAGCGTTCATTTTTTCACACGCTACACGTTAAAAATAAATGACGCAAGTGAGCTAATCAACACTTCTTGACGAATTATTAAACATTTTCTTAACAATGGTAACTCACCAATTCCTAAGGCCTTATCGCATTGATTTGAAGCCAAAATAGACAAAGCGTGACCGTGATCTCAGTTGACAAGATGGGCGGTTTACTATTCACTCAGGGGTATCACTAGGAGTGATTGATATAATTTACACCCAGGCAGGTGACGCATGCGATATCAAACAGACAGGGAAATGTTTACCTCGGCAGATACCAATTTGCCCGATATAAACGAAGCCGTTCAGTTTCTAGAACAGAACCCAGATGTGGATTTTGTCGACCTATTGCTTTTGGATATGAACGGAATTGTCCGAGGCAAGCGTGTCGAGAAAGACAAACTGACTAAAGCGTATGAATTAGGTATCGCACTCCCCATTTCCATCTATGGCATGAACATCAAAGGTACGCCTGTAGAAGAAACAGGATTAGGGCTCGAGATTGGCGAATCTGACGCCATTTGTTTTCCCGTCGCCGGTTCACTCACGCGTCAACCATGGCAAAAACGCGCCATTGCTCAATTACTTTTGGAAATGTACGAAACCCCTGAAACGCCCTTTTTTGGCGATCCAAGAATGATCCTTCGCCGTACGCTGAGACAAATGAAAGCGCGCGGTTTGACGCCAGTGTCAGCCTTTGAGTTGGAGTTCTATTTAATCGATGCCAAGGGAGAAGGTAAGGCTCCTCTTCCACCCATTTCCCCTGTAACGGGTAAGCGCCCCGAAAACACCCAGGTCTACTCTCTGGACGATCTTGATGAATACGCCGACCTGTTGACTGAAATCATTGATGCTGCACGTGCTCAAGGCTTGCCTGCCGACACCATTGTGGCGGAATCCGCACCGGGGCAATTTGAGATTAATTTGAAGCATACTAACGATGCACTTGCATCTTGTGACCACGCTCTGCTGCTTCGACGTGTCATAAAACAAGTAGCGCATAACCACGAATATGATGTCACCTTCATGGCCAAGCCCTACGCCGATCAAGCGGGAAATGGCATGCATCTTCACCTCAGCCTGCTTGATGATGATGGCAAGAATGTGTTTGAACCTGCAGAGCAAGGTGAAATGACCGACACCTTAAAATATGCGTTGGGAGGGTTACTGACCTTACTTCCACAATATCTCGCCATATTGTGTCCAAACATCAACTCTTATCGCCGTTTCAGCCCTGACTTTTATGTCCCCAATGCGGCGACATGGGGCGTAGAAAATCGTACAACAGCACTGCGCATCCCAAGCGATGTCCCGGCTGCCACACGCATCGAGCACCGTGTTGCTGGCACGGATGCAAATCCCTACTTGATGATGAGTGCTTTCCTTGCCTCCATCATGTATGGCATAGATAACAACATTGAGCCTCCTGCGGAAATCGTCGGTAATGCCTACGATGTGCCAAATACTCCTTTGCCAAATAACCTTCGTGATGCGCTGCGCGAACTCAGTGACTGTGACATTCTCCGTCAGTATATGGGCACTGATTTCATTGATGTGTTCGTTACTTGCAAAGAGAAGGAATTGGAAGAGTTTGAGCAACATATTACAACGCTCGAATACGACTGGTACCTAAGAACCTTCTAGCCTCTTGAACAGCTTGACTAACGCAAGGGCGATTCAGAGAATAGGCGCGATTTTTTATTAATTCGGTGTCCTATTCATGACCGCAGAACTTTGCCCTTGTGGTAGTCAGGCTGACTACAGTCAATGCTGTGAACCTATCCATCTAGATCACGCCAAAGCCGATCACCCTGAGAAGCTGATGCGCTCCCGCTACAGTGCACATGTAAAAGGCTTGGTCGATTATGTCGTCAATACCTACCATCCGTCTTGCGGCGCGGAGCAACATCGAGATGCTATTGCCGACTCCATCAACAGCGAATGGCTGATGCTTCAAGTGCTCAACAGCTCTGTTGACGCCGATGGAACGCAAGGCTTCGTCGAATTTAAGGCCCATTATGTTGATGGCGGGAAGCAATACACCCTGCATGAAAAATCGCGATTCTTGAACGAAGAAAAAAACGGTAAGAATCTGTGGTTTTATATCGATGGCGAATATCCAAAAGCCGAGAAAGTAGGCCGTAACGATCCCTGCCCTTGTGGAAGCGGTAAAAAGCACAAAAAGTGCTGCGGTTAAAAAACACTCAAGAAGTTCAATAATTAGCCGATAAGTTGGGGGAGCAAATCATGGAGCATTGCGATGACTTGGTTCCCCAAAATTACAGACCTTGCCCCCCAAAAGGTGCACACGGTTCTGAAGCAAGATAAAGCGAAACAACAACAGCAGAAAATCACTGAGGAAGAAGAACGCGAAGAGGTCGAGCAAGAGCAGTCTTCCACAGAAACCCAAAAGAAGAAGAACAGCTTGCTAGATATATACATATAATGAAAACCATTTTGGGTATGCGCTCACTTCGCTTAGCCCCGCCTTCGCTTGCAATTATCTTTAAAAATTACCGTCACTTACCCTTCATCTAACGACGTCCTTTTCTGCCTAAATACCGACTTTTCACTGCTCTGTGTTAACAGCACCGCTAAATGGCAAAATCCCTCAATTACTTGTTGCAATATTTAGTGAGTTTGTTAGTGTGATTACCAAGTAGACGTTAAAACGTCCTGCAAATTTGAATCACGGAACGAGATAAGCAGTATGCAACAATCGCTAATGACCATTCACCATCATCACCATCCTGAGTAGTCTTTCGGGAGAGTTGGTTTCGACTGGAAGACGAGGAAAAGTTCTTCCACGGTCATCAAAGCGAACACAAGTTTCAGACCCCCGGAAGAGCACCTTCCGGGGGTTTTTACTTTTTAGGATTTTAAAAATTGCGCTCAGACTTCAAGGAAATAGGGTCGAGCGAAAAGATACAGGGAATAGATCATGCAAACAGAACGTCTAAGAATTGCCATTCAGAAAAAAGGCCGCCTTGCGAAAGAGTGTCAGGAACTGCTCAAGCGATGCGGTGTGAAAATAAACTTTTCGGGTGACCGCTTAGTGGTTCACGCTGAAAACATGCCAATCGACCTCCTGCTAGTGCGTGATGATGACATTCCAGGCCTCATCATGGATGGCGTGGTAGATCTTGGCGTCATTGGCGAAAACGAGCTAGAAGAAGTTCGACTAGAGCGTGTTGCGCTGGGTGAACCAAGCGAATTCAATAAACTTCGCCGACTTGGTTTTGGCGGTTGCCGCCTTTCCGTAGCAATTGAAAAAGGCCAAGAATATAACGGCCCGCAAGATCTGGCTGGCAAACGTATCGCCACGACCTATCCAAACATTCTTAAGGCCTACCTCGATAAACAAGACGTGAAATTCAGCACTTGTATGCTGAATGGTTCAGTAGAGGTTGCCCCGCGCGCAGGTCTAGCAGACGCAATCTGTGACTTGGTGTCGACAGGTGCAACGCTAGAAGCAAACGGCTTGAAAGAAGCTGAAGTCATCTTCCGTTCAAAAGCTGTTCTTATTCAACGTACTGGCGAGTTTGCGCAAGACAAAGCCGCACTGATCGACCGCCTGTTGACCCGTATCAACGGTGTGATTCAAGCAAAAGAGTCTAAGTACATCATGCTTCATGCGCCAAGCGAAACGCTGGAGAAGATTGTTGAACTACTTCCAGGAGCAGAAGACCCTACCATCCTACCTTTGGCACACGACAAACAGCGTGTTGCTGTACATCTGGTCAGTACCGAAAACCTATTCTGGGAAACCATGGAAAAGCTAAAAGAATTGGGTGCAAGCTCCATTCTGGTGCTGCCAATTGAGAAGATGATGGAGTAAGCCATGAAAACAGTGGTTTGGAAATCACTCGGTGAACAACAGCAGGAGAAAGCGTTAGAACGTCCTGCTATTTCAGAAAGTGCATCAATCACAGACGCGGTAACATCGGTCATTAATGATGTTCGCACTGGTGGTGATGCCGCGCTCAAAGCACTGACCGAGAAATTTGATAAAGTCGTGCCAGAGAACATCCGTGTGTCTCAGGAAGAAATCGACGCTGCGGCTTCTCGTCTTGGTGAAGAAATCAAGACGGCATTGAAACAGGCTTACAACAATATCGCCTGTTTCCACAAAGCGCAAAAACCGGAACCGCTGACGGTTGAAACCATGCCAGGCGTCGTCTGTGAATTAGTTACCCGCCCGATAAACCGTGTCGGCTTGTACATCCCTGGCGGCAGCGCACCATTGCCTTCTACCGTATTGATGCTTGGCGTGCCTTCTCAAATTGCTGGTTGCAGAAAAGTGGTGCTCTGTTCACCGCCACCGATTGCTGACGAGATTCTCTACGTTGCCAAGCTTTGTGGTATCGATCAGGTTTATAACCTTGGCGGTGCCCAAGCAGTTGCGGCGATGGCTTACGGCACCGAGACCGTCTGCAAAGTCGATAAAATTTTCGGTCCCGGCAATGCCTTCGTGACCGAGGCTAAACGTCAAGTTAGCAATGATCACGCTGGCGCAGCCATTGATATGCCCGCAGGCCCTTCAGAGGTATTGGTCATAGCAGATGAAGATGCAGACGCAGATTTCGTTGCAGCAGACCTGCTAAGCCAAGCTGAGCACGGCCCAGACTCTCAAGTGGTTCTTGTCACGCCATCCCCCGTGCTGGCAGAGAAAGTCGCCGATGCGGTTCAAAAACAACTGAAGCAGCTAACCCGAGCTGACATTGCCAGCCAAGCATTGGGTTCAAGCGTGATCATCATCGCGGAAAGCCTCACACAGTGTGTTGCTATCTCGAATAACTATGGTCCTGAACACCTGATTGTCCAAACCAAGAACCCACGAGAGCTTCTTCCACTACTGGACAATGCAGGCTCAATTTTCCTTGGTGCATGGTCACCGGAATCTGTTGGCGATTACGCTTCAGGTACCAATCACGTGCTGCCAACCTATGGTTACACACGCACATACTCAAGCTTGGGTTTGGCGGACTTTAGTAAGCGCATGACAGTGCAAGAACTGTCTGCAAATGGATTACAGGCTCTCGCACCAACCGTGGTAGCGATGGCCAATGCAGAAGGCTTGGACGCACATCGCAATGCAGTGACTATCCGCGTCGAAAAGCTCAACAAGTTACAGTGATTTCAGGGGTTTCTATGGACATTGAAAAATTAGCCCGTAAGGATGTTCAGGCATTGACCCCTTACATGTCTGCCCGCCGCTTGGGTGGCTCTGGTGATGTTTGGCTGAATGCCAATGAATCACCGTTTAACAACGAATACACCATCAATGGTGCAGGTCTAAACCGCTACAGCACCTGTCAGCCAGAAGAGCTTATCCGTGCTTACGCTGAGTATGCAGGTGTTCGCCCAGAACAAGTACTGACCTCGCGCGGAGCGGATGAAAGCATTGAGCTTTTGGTTCGCACCTTCTGTGAAACGGGCGAAGACAGCATTCTGTTCTGTCCGCCAACTTACGGCATGTACAGCATCAGTGCTGAAACAGCAGGTGTTGCGCGTAAGACGGTACCACTGACGGATTTCTGGCAGCTTAACCTGCCAGAAATCGAGAAGAACCTCGACACCGTGAAGTTAGTATTTGTATGTAGCCCAAACAACCCGACCGGCAACCTGATTGACCGCAACGACATTGAAGCACTGCTGGAAATGACGGCGGGTCGTGCGTTGGTCGTGATGGATGAAGCCTATATCGATTTCTGTCCGGAAGCGTCAACGGTTGATCTTCTGGTTCGCTATCCTAATCTGGCCATCCTTCGCACCCTGTCTAAAGCATTTGCGCTAGCGGGTCTGCGCTGTGGCTTCACCCTTGCGAATCAGCAAATCATTCAGCTGATGCAAAAAGTCATCGCGCCATACCCTGTGCCAGTACCAGTGACGGAGATTGCTTGTCAGGCTTTAAATGAAGCAGGTCTGGCACGCATGAAGTATCAAGTGCTGGATTTGAATGCAAATCGCGCATACTTACAAGCAGGCCTGTCCATGCTCTCTGGCGTGGAAGTGTTTGATGGGTACGGCAACTACCTGCTAGTGAAATTCCCTGACGCGGAACTGCTGTTTAGTGCCCTTTGGGACCACGGCATTATTCTTCGCCGCTCTCCAATCGAAGGCTGCATTCGTATCAGCGTCGGTAACCGTGAAGAGTGTGAAAAAACGCTAACCTTTATCCGCCAACAGTTGGCATAAAAGCGCGAAACAAAAAGGAATTTGTTGTGAAAGAAAAAATCCTCTTTATCGACCGTGACGGCACCTTGATTGTCGAGCCACCTGTGGACTTTCAGGTTGACCGTCTCGACAAACTCAAGCTAGAGCCGTACGTCATCCCATCACTGCTGGCTTTGCAGGATGCAGGCTACAAGCTGGTGATGGTGACCAACCAAGACGGCTTGGGCACTGACAGCTACCCACAAGCGGACTTCGATGCACCGCATGACATGATGATGGAGATTTTCGAATCTCAAGGCGTGAAGTTTGCCGACGTACTGATTTGCCCGCACTTCGACCACGAAGGTTGTAGCTGCAGAAAGCCTAAGCTCGGCTTGGTCAAAGACTACCTGCAGCAAGGCCGTGTGGATTTCAAAACCTCTGCCGTCATTGGCGATCGCCAGACCGATATCCAACTGGCAGAGAACATGGCTATCCGCGGTATTCAGTACAACCCTGAAACCATGGACTGGCCGAAAATCCTTAAGGATTTGACTACCAACCCGCGTATTGCAACGGTTGTCCGTACCACAAAAGAAACTGACATCCGTATCACCGTGAACCTTGATGAAAGCGGCGGTAACAGCATCAATACTGGCCTTGGTTTCTTTGACCACATGCTGGATCAAATCGCCACGCACGGCGGCTTCCGCATGGAAGTGGCCGTTGACGGTGATTTACACATTGATGACCACCACACAGTGGAAGACACGGCACTGGCGTTAGGTCAGGCTCTGAAAGATGCCCTAGGTAACAAACGCGGCATTGGCCGTTTTGGTTTCAGTCTTCCGATGGATGAATGCCTTGCACAATGTGCGCTCGACTTGTCTGGTCGTCCTTACCTGAAATTTGATGCTACCTTCTCGCAAGAGAAAGTCGGTGACCTTTCTACCGAAATGGTGGAACACTTCTTCCGCTCGTTGACTGATACGCTTGCGTGCACCTTGCACCTTTCATCAGACGGTCACAACACGCACCACATCGTAGAAAGTCTGTTTAAAGCGTTCGGCCGTACATTGCGTCAGGCAATTCGCGTGGAAGGTAATGAATTGCCAAGCAGTAAAGGGGTGTTGTAATGAGCAAGATCGTTATCATTGATACCGGTTGTGCCAACGTCAGCTCAGTACGCTTCGCCATTGAGCGTTTGGGCTACGATGTGACTATCAGTCGCGACCCCGACGTTGTGCTAGCCGCTGACAAACTGTTTTTACCTGGCGTCGGCACCGCAACCGAAGCCATGAAAAACCTAGAAGAGCGCGATTTGATCGCGCTTGTCCGCCAAGTTAAGCAGCCGCTCTTAGGCATTTGTCTTGGTATGCAACTTCTCGGTAAGTCTTCTCAGGAAGGGAAAGAGACAGTGAACTGCCTGGGTCATGTCGATGCTGACACAACCTTGATGGAAACCGACACTCTTCCCCTGCCCCATATGGGTTGGAATACCGTCACACCAGTCGATAATCACCCGCTGTTCAAAGATATTCCTGAGAACAGCTACTTCTACTTCGTACACAGCTACGCCATGCCTGTTGGTGATTACACCATCGGCCAATGCGATTACGGCAAGCCTTTCACCGCTGCCGTACAAAGTGGAAATTACTACGGTGTGCAATTCCACCCAGAGCGTTCAAGCAAAGCGGGCGCGCAACTGATTAAGAACTTTTTGGAGTTATAAGGATGATAATTCCTGCATTAGATTTGATTGAAGGCCAAGTCGTCCGCCTTTATCAAGGCGATTACGGACAGGTCACTGAGTATAAAGTCGACCCAAGCGAACAGTTCGCGATTTATCACAATGCCGGCGCAAACTGGCTGCACCTCGTTGACCTGACGGGCGCAAAAGATACGACCGCTCGTCAACTGCCACTGATTGAAAAACTGATTGCCAGCACACCTGCCAATATTCAGATTGGCGGCGGTGTTCGAAAAGAAAGTGATGTCGTTGAGCTGCTGCGTGCTGGCGCAAAGCGCGTCGTGATTGGTTCGACTGCCGTTAAACAACCCGAAATCGTCAAAGGGTGGATGGAAAAGTACGGCCCAGAACACATCGTGCTGGCACTGGACATCAACATTGACGAGGAAGGCAACCGAATTGTCGCCGTCTCTGGCTGGCAGGAAGATTCTGGCGTAACCATTGAAGCACTGCTCGAAGACTTTCTGAAGGTTGGTCTTAAGCACGTGTTATGTACGGACATTTCCCGCGATGGCACCTTGGCAGGCTCTAACGTCGAACTCTACAAAGACCTGTGTGCGGCTTACCCGCAAGTGCAATTCCAGTCTTCCGGTGGCATCGGCTCACTCGCTGACATCGAAGCATTGAAAGGTTCTGGCGTGGCTGGGGTCATCGTAGGCCGTGCCCTGCTAGACGGCAAATTTACCGCTGAGGAGGCATTCGCATGTTGGCAAGAAGGATAATTCCTTGTTTAGATGTTCGTGATGGTCAAGTGGTAAAAGGCGTTCAGTTCCGTAACCACGAAATCATTGGTGATATCGTGCCTTTAGCCGCGCGTTACGCGGAAGAAGGCGCGGATGAATTGGTGTTTTACGATATTACAGCATCCAGTGATGGCCGTGTCGTCGATAAAAGCTGGGTAGCGCGTGTCGCAGAAGTCATCGACATCCCTTTCTGCGTCGCAGGCGGTATTAAGTCAGCCGAAGACGCAAAACGCATTCTGGAATTCGGTGCAGACAAAATTTCCATCAATTCCCCTGCTCTGGCAAACCCAGAGCTCATCACTGAACTTGCAGAAAAGTTTGGTGTGCAATGCATCGTTGTCGGCGTGGACTCTTACTACGACAAAGAGACCGGCAAATATCAGGTTTACCAATTCACGGGCGATGAACACCGTACCAAAGCAACCCAATGGGAAACGCGCGATTGGGTCCAGGAAGTGCAAAAACGTGGCGCGGGTGAAATCGTGTTGAACATGATGAACCAAGATGGTGTGCGCAACGGCTACGATCTTGAACAGCTCAACATGGTGCGCGAAGTCTGCCATGTTCCACTGATTGCTTCTGGCGGCGCGGGTGAAATGGTTCACTTTGCTGACGCCTTTGAAAAAGCAAATGTTGACGGTGCGCTCGCAGCGTCCGTGTTCCACAAGCAGATCATCAATATTGGTGATCTCAAGAAATACTTAAAACAACAAAACGTGGAGATCCGCTTATGAGTCAGACACAAGGAAATGCTGCCCTGGCGGAGCAAATCGATTGGGAAAAGACCCAAGGCTTGATCCCTGCCATCGTGCAGAACGCCAAAAGCGGTGCGGTACTCATGCTGGGATACATGAACCAAGACGCTTTGGCTAAAACGCTAGATACCCAACAAGTCACCTTCTGGTCCCGCTCAAAGGAGCGTCTTTGGACCAAGGGCGAGTCCTCAGGTAACGTGCTGCAGCTTAAGCACATCTCTGTCGACTGCGATAAAGACACCCTGCTGGTTCAAGCTGACCCCATCGGCCCAACCTGTCACTTGGGCACCGAAACATGTTGGGGTGAAGACGACGCAAACAAACCCTCTCTGGTGTTTCTTCATCAACTGGAGCAGGTGTTGGCATCCCGTCGAGGATCCGATCCTTCAACGTCTTATACGGCGTCCTTGTATGCAAAGGGCACCAAGCGCATTTCGCAGAAAGTGGGCGAAGAAGGCGTCGAAGTCGCGCTTGCAGCGACGTCGGGCGATAAGGAGGAGTTAATTAACGAATCCGCAGACCTGATGTATCACCTGATGGTGCTGCTGCAAGATCAAGGCTTCTCGCTGGAAGACGTAGCAAATAAGCTAAAAGAGCGTCATAAGTAATCAAATTACACAAAACTTCACCGAAGCAACCCAATGGGTTGCTTTTTTTTGGACAACCAATCACGGAGTGCGTATTTTTCTGCGATCTATCTAACGGCGATACGTTAAAATTCATTTAATTACTGAGACAAACGCTTAAGGATTGCAATGTTTAACGGCAAGTCAATTTTGATCACCGGCGGTACCGGCTCTTTCGGGAAAAAATACACCAAGACCATTCTCGCGCATTACAAGCCTAAGCGACTGATCATCCTTTCTCGCGATGAGCTCAAGCAGTTCGAAATGCAGCAAGAGTTCAACGACCCGTGCATGCGTTATTTCATCGGCGATGTGCGCGATGCTGACCGCATGATGCAGGCAATGAATGACGTCGACTACGTGATTCACGCAGCTGCTCTGAAACAGGTTCCAGCGGCAGAATACAATCCGATGGAATGTATCAAAACCAACGTTCACGGTGCCGAAAATATCATCCGTGCTGCGATTGCCAATAACGTTCAAAAGGTCATTGCTCTGTCTACCGACAAAGCAGCCAGCCCAAATAACCTCTATGGCGCAACCAAACTGTGTTCGGACAAACTGTTTGTCGCAGCTAACAACATGACAGGTGGCGCACAAACGCAATTCGCGGTTGTTCGTTACGGTAACGTTGTAGGGTCTCGCGGCTCTGTTGTGCCATTTTTCAAAAAGCTGGTTGCAGAAGGTGCAGAGTCACTGCCAATCACACACCCAGACATGACGCGATTTTGGATCACGCTTCAACAAGGCGTAGATTTCGTACTGAAGAACTTTGCTCGTATGCAGGGCGGCGAAATTTTCGTGCCGAAAATCCCTTCTGTTCGCCTACTGGATTTGGCCACCGCTTATGGTAACGGCACACCAGTTAAAGAAATTGGTATTCGTCCGGGTGAGAAGATGCATGAAATTATGTGTCCAAGCGACGACTCACATCTAACGTTAGAGTTTTCTGACCACTACGTGATGCGTCCAACCATCAAGTTTTACTCTGCAGACTATGATTACTCGCAAAACCCACTAGGCGAAATCGGTGAACCTGTGCCTGCAGGCTTCGAGTATCACTCGGGGACTAACCCTGAGTTTTTGACTGTCGAGCAGATTCTGGAATTCGAGCAACAAGCATGATTCCCTACGGAAAACAAACCATCAGTCAGGGCGATATCGACGCCGTTGTTGAAGCCCTGACATCTGATTTCATCACACAAGGCCCAAGAGTCACGGCGTTTGAACAAGCCGTTGCAAACAAAGTCGGCGCGAAGTACGCGTTCGCAGCAAACAGTGCGACATCCAGTCTGCACCTTGCCTGTTTAGCCTTGGGATTGGGTGAAGGAAAAAGACTTTGGACATCGCCAAATACCTTTGTCGCGTCAGCTAACTGCGGCCTGTACTGTGGTGCTGAGGTAGATTTCGTCGACATCGACCCAATCTCATATAACCTTTGCCCTTCTGCTCTGGCGGAAAAGCTCGCGCAAGCTGAAAAAGATAACACCTTGCCGCATGTACTTGTTGCAGTACATATGTGCGGCCAGAGCTGCGACATGCAAGCCATTCATGCCCTGTCCAAGCAATACGGCTTCAACGTCATCGAAGATGCGTCCCATGCGATTGGTGGCAAGTATCAAGGTGAGTATGTCGGTAACTGCCGTTACAGCGACATCACCATTTTCAGCTTCCACCCAGTGAAAATTGTCACCACCGCAGAAGGTGGTATGTCACTGACTAACAACCCTGAGCTTGCAAAAGCGATGGAAAACCTTCGTAGCCACGGCATTACACGTGACACCGATTCGCTTGAAGACAAAAACCAAGGTGCTTGGTACTACGAGCAACAGGATTTGGGCTTCAACTATCGCATGACAGACATTCAAGCAGCACTGGGTACGTCGCAGCTTTCACGTTTGGATGAATTCGTGGCGCGTCGAAATGAGCTCGCTCAACGCTACCACGAGAAGCTGTTATCACTGCCGCTCAAAACTCCGGTTGTCGCTGAAAACACATTGTCGGCATGGCATTTATATGTCATTCAATTGGACAACCCTGATTGCCGCCGACAAGTATTCGATGCTATGCGCGCTGCTGGCGTTGGTGTCCATGTGCACTATATTCCGGTTCATACTCAGCCTTATTACCGCAAACTCGGTTTTGACTGGGGGCAGTTTCTTGCCGCAGAAAACTATTATCACGCTGCACTTACTTTGCCTTTATTTGTAGATATGACAGAAGAAGAACAAGACTTCATCGTGGAGTCATTGGCTAAAGTACTTGCTTAGAAGGATTACATGAGAGTCTGTATTATTCCCGCCAGAGGTGGCAGTAAAAGGATTCCAGGTAAAAACCTGAAGTCATTTATTGGCCGTCCTATTATTGCGTATGCAATTGAAGTTGCGAAAAAATGTGCACTTTTCGATCGGATCATTGTTTCTACGGATGACAATGAGATTGCAGCCATTGCGAATGAATTAGGGGCAGAGGTTCCTTTCATTCGTCCTGCAAGTATTTCTGATGATCACGCCACAACACTCGATGTAATAAAACATGCAATCGAGTGGCTACAGGCCGATACAGATAAAACGATTGAGGCTGTATGTTGCCTCTATGCAACGGTGCCATTCACAAGAGCAATGGATTTGGTTGAAGGGCTTGCGCTCTTAGAAAGTCACAACACCCAATATACCTTCGCCGCTACGCGTTTTTCGTTTCCCATTCAGCGCAGTATTCGCCTCAACAAAGACGAAAATGTTGAGATGTTTTGGCCTGAACATTTCTCAACTCGCTCTCAAGATTTAGAGCCTGCCTACCACGATGCTGGCATGTTCTACTGGGGAAGACCTGATGCTTTCTTATCTGGTTTACCTATTTTTGCACCGCACTCGAAAGTGGTTCAAATTCCGCACTACCGTGTTCAAGATATCGATGAGCCAGATGACTGGATCCGCGCTGAAATGCTTTACCAAATCCTTTCCCAGCGAGGGGAGCTATGAAGGTAGCCATCCGTGTAGACGCGTCCCGTTTTATTGGAACAGGACACGTCATGCGTTGTCTCGTGCTTGCACAAAAATTGAAAGAGCACGGTCATGATGTCGTGATGCTAAGCCGCGAGTTAGAGGGCAATTTCATTGCCTATTCGCAGCAACAAGGCATTGATGTCATTGCATTGAACGCGATTCAGCAAGTAGCACCTTCTGCGCCCGATGACTACCAACACTGGCTCGGTGTTTCTCTCCAAGAAGACGCTAGCGAGTGCTTGGCGAAACTCAACGATTTTCACCCAAATTGGATTGTCGTCGATCACTACGCGATTGAAGAAAACTGGCACAGTGCGATAAAAGCATGCGGGGCAAGCATTCTCGCTATCGATGACCTCGCCAATCGACCGCTTAACTGCGAAATTGTGCTCGACCATAACCCTTGGCCAGATTTCGAAAATCGCTATAACGCCGTAATTCCAACCCACTGCACACCACTATTAGGACCGAAATACGGGCTTTTACGACCTACGTTTGCCACATTGCGCACTAACCCGGTAGAGCCGCTCAACAATCAGGTGATTGCCTTTTTTAGTGGTACCGACCCAAGTGGCGAATGCCTGAAGCTTCTCAACGCGAGCCAGAAGTTTTCTGAATTGCCCTTTGAACTCACCATTGTCTTTGGCATGGCGAATCCTCGCAAAGACGAGCTGTTGAGCGAACCATTACCTCCTTTTGTCACGTTGACGGAAGTACTCCCTGACTTTGAAGCCGATTTGGCCGCTTGCCGATATGCATTTGGCGGAGCCGGTGTCAGCGCGATTGAACGAGCAAGCCTTGGCGTTCCCGGCACCTTAGTCTCTGTTGCAGAAAACCAGCGTCTGATGGCAGAACATTTGGCGAGTAGTGGTATTTACCGCTATTTAGGCAACAGCGATTTGACGACCGCAAACACGTATTTCAACGAACTGACATGGCTTTCAGACAACTGGGAATCTCTCCCACACCGCCTGCCCCCATCAGACATTGATGGTAACGGTGCGGAGCGTGTCGTTGCTGAAATGGAAAGTGAAAAAATCACCTTTCGACCTATGGTAGTCCAAGACCTATCGATGGTCAGAAACTGGCGTAATGCGCCGGAAATTCGCGAAAAAATGTTCTCCCAGCATGTTATCCAACCTGAAGAACACGAACGGTGGTTTGCATCGATTCAAGGCGATGAAAGCAAGCAGTTCTTTATCGCGCTATCTCAAGGAAAGCCTGTTGGCATGATGTCGTTCACTGGTATTAAAGACGGCACTGCGGAATGGGGTTTTTACAAATCCCCCGACGCTCCTGCGGGAACCGGCAAGCAGTTGCTTTATGAGTCTCTGGTGCTTGGCTTTGAATGCCTCGGTCTTAACCAGATTGACAGTCGCGTACTCGCCAAAAACCCGAAAGTGCTTCACCTTCATGAGGTGCTCGGCTTTCAGAAAAACACAAAGCAGCAAACGATGCTACGGGCCGATGGTTCGGAAACGCCTTACTATGCCTTTCACCTCACCAAAGCAGACTGGCAAAAAGACCAACGCGCCAAAAACATGAGTGGAAAATCATGACCCCATTTATCACTATTGACGGGCGCAAAATTGGGCCCGATCATAAGCCCTATATCATTGCAGAAATGTCAGCGAACCATAACGGTTCCATTGAGCGTGCCTTTCAGACCATTGAGATGGCAAAACGCGCAGGAGCCGATGCGATTAAAATGCAGTCTTACACTGCCGAAACCATCACGCTCAACTGCGACACTGAAGAATTTCAAATCAAAGGTGGTTTATGGGATGGACGTACACTGTACGACCTGTACCAAGAAGCACACACGCCATTCGCATGGCACAAGCCTCTGTTTGATAAAGCGAGAGAGGTGGGCATCACGCTATTCAGCACGCCTTTTGACTTCACAGCCGTGGATTTACTCGAAGATCTTAATGCGCCTGCGTACAAAATTGCTTCGTTTGAAGCGGTTGATTTACCGCTGATTCGCTATGTTGCCCAAACGGGTAAACCAATGATCATTTCTACGGGCATGGCGAACGATGAGGAAATCGCAGAAGCCGTCGCAACAGCAAGAGATAACGGTTGTAAGGAACTGGTGCTGCTTCATTGCATCAGTGCCTACCCTGCTCCCGCCTCGCAAAGTCACCTGCGCACTATCCCCGATTTGTCCGCGCGCTTTGATGTGATTGGCGGGCTGTCAGACCACACCTTGGGCACAACAGTGTCGGTAACCGCCGTTGCCTTGGGTGCTTGTGTCATCGAAAAACACGTCACATTGAGCCGTAATGATCCGGGTCCTGATTCGACATTTTCACTCGAGCCCGATGAGCTGACAACGCTTTGCCGAGATACAGAAACAGCTTGGCAGGCACTCGGCAATGCAGGATATCAACTGAAAGAAGCGGAAAAAGCCAACGCCCAATTCCGCCGCTCCCTTTATGTCAGCAAGGACATCAAAAAAGGCGAATTCTTTACCGCAGATAACGTGCGCAGTGTCAGACCCGGTTTCGGTCTCGCACCAAAGCACTATGACAATATTATCGGCCAAACCGCGAGCACAGACATCAAAGCCGGTACTGCGCTACATTGGGATTTAATCATCAAAGACTGAATGGCTTTTTAGTCCTTCCCTTCATCAGCCAATCCCATTAATCTGCCATGAATCGGAGGTGCGAATCGCACCTCTCCCGCTATTTTCTGGAAACCTGCAATGTCCCCTTCTGAACAACAAAATACCGTCATCGTGGATAACTTTGTTGCCGATGCCTGCAATGAATTCGTGGAAATTTTGCATCAAGATGACGATATCTTATTGATCAATAAGCCCAGCGGGTTATTTAGCCTATCCGGCAAAAATCCAGAAAATTGGGATTCCGTGCATTTCCGTTTGGTTCATGGCCAAGAGAGTCACACACCTGCGTTTCCTAACGCTATCTTGCCGCACCGCTTAGATCTGGGAGCGTCCGGCATCATGGTTGTTGGGCTAAATGCGATGGCGGGTAAGCACCTAAACAAACAATTTCAAACTCGTAGTATTCAAAAACGCTACATGGCGATGCTAGAAGGCTGGGTGTCAAATGATGAGGGTGAGATTACGGCACCGATAGCAAAAGACAACGCACTGTTCCCTTGTGTAAAAATCTGTCAGGAGACGGGAAAAGCCGCAACAAGCGGATACAAGGTACTGCAGCGATTCGATAACCCTCGTCGAACCTTGGTGCAATTTACGCCGATTACAGGACGCACCCACCAGCTGCGGATCCACAGCAAAACTTTTGGCCATCCTATCCTTGGTTGTGACTTATACAAAAGTGAGCACAGCGAGCAACTGGCTGAACGATTGCAACTTCATGCCAGTGAACTGTTTTTTACGCACCCAACCAGCGGCCAGCAAATTCATGCGACATGTCCTTGTCCGTTTGCGCACGGCTAATATATTGAAGGCAGACTGGTGTCATTGAAGAATACAGTGGCACCACATCGTCCCAGTCAACTTTCCCCGTAGTATGAACCTTTCATGACATCCCCTTCGTTACCATTGACTGCAAAATCACAATCTATAATATATGGATATCCATATATAGAGATATACGAATGTTACCGCATCAATTCTTCAAGCTACTCGCAGATGAAACCCGAGTGAGATGTTTATTACTCATCGCTCGTGAAGAGAAAGTCTGTGTGGGCGAGTTAACGGAGGCACTCAACGAGAGCCAACCTAAGATCTCCCGCCACTTGGCTCAGCTACGTTCGAGCGGTGTCATTGTCGATACCCGACAGGGGCAATGGGTGTTTTACCGCCTTTCAGACCAACTGCCGGGTTGGATGAGAAAACAAATTCAGGGGCTGGTCGACTCGAACTGCCTAAAACAGGAATACCAGCAAGATATCCAGCGTTTGTCAGAGATGAAATCTCGCCAAGCGTGCTGTAAATAAAGGGAAAGCGATATGTCTATCAAAGTAGGAATTAATGGTTTTGGTCGTATTGGCCGTTTAGCACTGCGAGCGGCTTTTGATTGGCCAGAGTTGGAATTTGTGCAAATTAATGATGTGGCGGGAGATGCTGCCACACTCGCACATCTATTGGAATTCGACTCAATCCAAGGTCGCTGGCATCACGAAGTATCCACCGATGGCGATACCATGCTCATCAACGGGAAAACCATCCTAACCACGCAGAAAAAAGCCATCGCAGATGTTGATTGGTCTGGTTGTGACGTGGTGATTGAAGCAACGGGTGTGCACCGTAAAACAGCGTTTCTAAACCAATACCTTGAGCAAGGTGTAAAGCGTGTGGTTGTGTCAGCCCCCGTGCAAGAAGAAGGCATTGCAAACATTGTAGTGGGTATCAATGACCACATCTTCGACCCGGAAATTCACCGTATCGTGACGGCAGCATCGTGCACCACAAACTGTATTGCGCCTGTCGTGAAAGTGATCCACGAGAAGCTTGGCATCGAACAATCCGCGTTTACCACGATCCACGATCTGACCAACACGCAAACCATTCTGGATGCACCGCACAAAGATCTGCGCCGTGCTCGCGCTTGTGGCATGAGCTTGATCCCAACCACCACAGGTTCAGCCAAAGCGATCATAGAGATCTTCCCAGAATTGGAAGGCAAGATTAACGGCCATGCCGTTCGTGTACCTCTGGCAAACGCGTCGCTGACTGACATCATTTTTGATGTAAAACGTGACACGACGGCCGAAGAAGTGAACGCTCTTTTGAAAGAAGCATCGGAAGGCGAGCTAAAAGGCATTCTGGGCTTTGAAGAGCGCCCTCTGGTGTCCATCGATTATAAAGGTGACCAACGTTCAACCATCGTAGATGCCCTTTCCACCATGGTTGTTGGCAAGCGCATGGTGAAAATCTACGCCTGGTACGACAACGAAATGGGTTACGCGACACGCACAGCAGAACTCGTTCGTAACGTCGGTTTAGCATAATTGGTTGGCAACAATAGGTAGAAAAGAATGACACATCCAACGTGGGAATTGCCGTTAGAAAACACGTCAGGCTTGGTGCTGACACCGTGCCCAGGTACGAAAGACGTTACGCTTAGCGACAGTATTGCTCAACTGAAAGAACAAGGCGTAACGGTTGTCGTTACTGCGCTAAATCAAGAAGAAATGGACAGCAAAGGCGTTGGTTCCTTGGCTGATGAAGTTAAAAACGCAGGGTTAGCATGGTTCCACGCACCTATCGAAGATGACTGCGCCCCAGAAGACGCGTTCCAAACTGGCTGGAAGGAGATTTCGCCTTCGGTTCATTTAGCCTTGGAAAACGGAGAGAAAGTCGCGCTGCATTGCATGGGCGGTTCAGGCCGCACAGGTCTTCTCGCCGCTCATATTCTATTGGAAAAAAGTTGGGCGTTATCTGACATCGTCACCCAAGTGCAAGCACTGCGACCGGGAGCCTTCACCAAAGAAGTCCAAGTTCAGTACATCAACCAGTTTGCTAACAAGTAACACCCAAAGGCACTGCTTATGCAGTGCCTTTTAAGAGAGTCTCCATGCTGTCTCAACTTAACTCTCATGTTCGCCAGTATATGCTGGTGACATTCAACTACTGGAACTTCACCGTCACTGATGGCGCACTGCGCATGTTGGTGGTGCTCTATTTCTACGATCTCGGTTACTCCAGCCTAGAAATCGCCTCCCTATTCCTTTTCTATGAATTTTTTGGCGTCGTCACCAATTTGATTGGAGGCTGGTTAGGCGCAAGGCTTGGCTTAAACCGCACCATGAATATCGGCTTGGGCATGCAGATTTTCGCGCTGTCTATGCTGGCTGTTCCCGCTTCTTGGCTCAGTATTCCTTGGGTTATGGCGGCACAGGCACTGTCTGGTATCGCTAAAGATCTCAACAAGATGAGTGCGAAAAGTGCCATCAAAACGCTAGTACCGGAAAACGCACAAGGTGCACTGTACAAGTGGATCGCGATTTTAACGGGTTCAAAGAATGCGCTCAAAGGCGCAGGCTTTTTCCTCGGCGGTGCCCTTCTGTCGTCGATTGGCTTCCAATACGCAGTCGCTGCCATGGCTGGCGTGTTGCTGTTGGTGTTTATCGGCAGTTTGCTTTTCTTGAAATCAGACATGGGTAAAGCGAAAACCAAGCCTAAGTTTTCCGAAATCTTCTCTAAGTCTCGCAGCGTGAATATTTTGTCTGCTGCGCGTATGTTCCTGTTCGGCGCGCGTGATGTATGGTTTGTCATTGCTCTTCCGATTTACCTCGGTTCTACCTTTGGTTGGGACCATAGTGCCGTTGGTGCCTTCTTGGCGACATGGGTGATCGGATACGGGATTATTCAAGGCATTGCGCCGAAAATCACAGGCAAGGCATCGGGGCGGGCACCTGAGGGTAAAGCCGCCATTTATTGGGCGTTCACTTTATCCATCGTGACAGGTCTGATTGCGTTTAGCGTTCAACAACAATGGCACCCAGAAGTGGTCATTATTGTCGGCCTCATGCTATTCGGCGCGGTGTTTGCTGTGAATTCTTCCCTGCATTCGTATCTGATTGTCAGCTACGCAAAGGGAGATGGCGTTTCATTGGATGTTGGCTTCTACTACATGGCCAATGCGATGGGTCGATTGATCGGCACTATTTTGTCTGGTTGGGTATTTCAAATGTGGGGCTTTGCCGCGTGTTTGTGGGTGTCGTTTGCCTTCCTTGCTATCACTACAGTGATTTCATTTTGGCTGCCAACGAGCAAACCCGAGCAAGTGATTCACCCGTAAGCATTTCGGGGAAGCCCAATAACCTAACAGGGAAGGCCATTGCCTTCCCTGTTTCGTTGCAAGCCGCCGACTAGCACACAAGGCTAATCAACGGTTACGACTTCATGCGGCTCAACATATTCAGCGTGATAGCTACTGAATTGTCTGCCGTCACTTGCTTCGCTTCTGAATACACCATGTGAGCAGAACCGTCTGCTTTATCAGAAATCGTGCGAATCACCACCAGCGGGATATTCAGCATGCCCGTCACTTGAGCAACCGCTGCGCCTTCCATTTCTACCGCCAGCGCATCGAATTCTTCTTGCAGCATTTTTACCACGGTTTTGTCAGCGATGAACTGGTCGCCCGTTGCAATGATACCGGCATGCACACGCGATTTACCGATCTCATCATTCGCAGCTTCCAACGCTAACGCCTGAAGCTTCTTATCTGCGTAGAAGTATCTGTCATCGTAGCCACTAAGTTGACCTTTCGGCGCACCGAATGTCGTTAGATCTACATCATGCTGAACCAGTGCTGTCGAAATAACAACGTCGGCAACGTTGAGCTTTGGAGATGCCGCACCGGCAATACCCGTAAAGATGATGCTTTCCACCTTGAAATGGTTAACCAACACATAGGTGGTAATCGCGGCATTGACCTTACCCACGCCTGAGCGCGCAACAACTACGGGCTGACCATCAATGGTGCCGGTGTAATAAGTGTTTAAAGAGATGGTATGGACTTGCTTGTTGTCGATTTCAGGTAACAGTTTTTCAATTTCCGCATCCATCGCGCCTAGCAAGGCAATGGGTTGTTCTGCAGCTTGTAGAGTGAAAGAAAACGTCGATAGTACGAAGGAAAAAGCTAAAAGTAGTTTACGCATAACTGCCGCGCTAAAAAGGTTGAGAGATGCGCATCATACCCTCAAATCTATAAAAGAAAAGACGAATGCAAACGTTTGCGCAAACGATAACCAATGCGATGGATAGAGAGAACAATTAGCTGAATGAAAAAGAGCTCGCAATGTGCGAGCTCTTGAGACACTTTACTTTTTGCATCAGGTACTTCGCTGTTCATCGCCTGATGCTTGTGATTTTTGCTCTGTCGATTCTGGCGCGTTTTCCACTTCATCGAACCACAATTTATGGTGTTGCTTCGCCCAAGTTTCGTCGACATAGCCCGTCGCCATGCCTTCCAGTGCACCTTCAGTACCTGCAGTACCGATATAGATGTGCCCCAAGGCGGCGGCAAACAAACCTAACGAGGCGACAGCATGAATAACATTCGCAATCTGCATCTCCTGACGGGTTTGACCGAATATCGGAAAGTCGAGAAACAAACCGCTGATACACACCACAACGCCAACCGTTGCCAACAGCCAGAACCAAATTTTCTCGCCACCATTACAAAATCCAGCATCAGGGTGCTTCCCATTAGGAAGTAGCCCACCACCTTGTTTGAACCACTCTATGTCTGTTTTGTTTAAGAAGTTGTTCTTCATCCACTTTACCAGCATGCAAAGTAGGCCAAGCACAAACAGGGGACCAAGGTAATTGTGAGCCACTTTAGACCCGTTGATTATGGCTCCCCACACATCTAACGGAACGATGGGTAAGATGAAGTGCTTGCCATAGAGCAACACTACGCCGGAAAAGCCAAGAATGAGGAAGTTAATCGCGGTGAACCAGTGCATGGCTCTTTCAAACGGTGTCCAACGCAACACCTTTTTCCCCGTTCGCTCATTAGCCAATTGAATACGACCCGCCCAAAGATAAAACAGCAGCAAGGCTCCCGCGGAACCACCTAGGAAAAGCAGCCCAAGCGGCGTTACCCACTCGTTTCTCACTTCGCGCCAACGCTGTCCCACCACATTGATAAGCTGAGTATGCTCCAATGTCACGGAGGTACTTTTGCCGTCTTCACCTTCTCTAAGTTTGTGCCAGAACTCTGCCCCTGTTAGCTGGATCATTTCGCCGTCAGCGTTAAATTTGTCCTGCTTTTCAAGGTCCGCATATGCACCAAAGGTCGTTATCACCAAAAGCATGGCGATCAATGTTCGTAACATATCTCCTCCTCAAAATGGCGAACACGGACGTGTTCGCCATTTTCCATGCTTATGAGTTGCCAGATGCATCGTACGCAAGGTCATCACCATCCGTCCAACCCGCACCTTTCGCGCCACGCTCGACCACGCGTTGACGGAAAATGTCCGAGATTTTTGATGCATCACCCGCTAGAAGTGCCTTGGTTGAGCAAAACTCTGCGCACAGTGGCAACTTACCTTCTGCAATACGATTCGCGCCGTAGAGCTCTTTCTCTTCGGCAGAACCGTCGGGGGCTGGTCCACCTGCACAGAAGGTGCATTTGTCCATTTTCCCACGCTCACCAAACGCTGCTGTACTTGGGAATTGCGGGGCACCAAACGGGCAGGCAAACAAACAATAACCACACCCGATACACGTTTCCTTGTTGTGCAGCACGATGCCTTCATCAGTGCGATAAAAACAGTCCGCTGGGCAAACCGCCATGCAAGGCGCATCCGCACAATGCATACAGGCAACGGAAATCGAGTTTTCACCCGGCTCACCATCATTCAGCGTCACAACACGACGACGTTGAATACCCCACGTCACCACTTCTGAGTTTGCGTTCGAACATGCGGTCACACACCCGTTGCACTCAATGCAGCGTTTGGTATCGCAGAGAAATTTCATATCAGCCATAATGTGTTCCCTCCGTTACGCTGCTGAGATTTTGCAAAGAGTAACCTTGGTTTCCTGCATCACTGTCACAGGGTCATAACCATAGGTCGTTGCCGTATTCGCCGCTTCACCCACCACATAAGGCTGAGAACCTTCCGGGTATTTCGACAGCAAACTCTCGCCTTCGAACACGCCACCAAAGTGGAACGGCATAAATGCCAGCCCTTCTTTTACGCGAGGAGTGATCATCGCTTTCACTTTCACACGGCCTTTTTCCGCACCTTCAACCCAGACATCCTGCCCGTCTTTAATGCCGATGTTGTTTGCATCCACAATGTTGATTTCAACAAACATCTCGCGTTGTAACGTCGCAAGCCAAGGGTTAGAGCGGGTTTCTTCACCACCACCTTCATACTCAACAATGCGCCCTGAGGTAAGAATGATTGGGTACTCAGAGGCAACATCAATGTCCTGAATCGATTTGTAGAGCGTAGGTAAACGGTAGATATCCGCTTTGTCATCCCAAGTCGGGTATTCAGCGATAAGGTCGCGACGTGGCGTAAACAGCGGCTCTCTATGAAGTGGCACGCGATCAGGGAAAGTCCAGACAATCGCACGCGCTTTCGCATTACCGTAAGGCATACAACCGTGTTTGATGGCGACGCGCTGAATACCGCCTGACAAGTCTGTTTTCCAGTTTTTACCTTCTGCTGCAGCTTTTTCTTCTGCGGTCAAATCATCCCACCAGCCAAGTTGCTTGAGCATCTTGTCGGTGAATTCTGGGTAGCCATCTTCCAGCTCACAGCCTTTTGAGTAACTGTCCACGGCCAACAGATTTTTACCTTCATACTCCACACCGAAACGCGCACGGAAGTTACCGCCGCCACGTGCGACTTCTTTCGACGTGTCATAAAGAATATGAGAGCCAGGGTGCCCCAGTTCTGGTGTCCCCCAACAAGGCCAAGGCAAGCCGTAGGTTTCACCGTTCAATGGACCACCTTCCGCTTCCAACGAGGTGAAGTTAAAGGTATGCCAATTTTGTTGATGAAGCTTGAGACGCTCAGGGCTTTGCCCCGTCATGCCTATCGTCCACATACCACGGTTAAACTCGCGGGTAATGTCTTCGATGACAGGTTCCGTTCCATTAACTTGGATGTTTTTGAATAGCTGATCGGAGAAGCCAAGCTTCTTAGAAAGCAGATACATGATTTCATGATCAGGTTTTGAATCGAACAATGGCTCGATGACTTTGTCACGCCACTGAATTGAACGGTTAGAGGCAGTGACCGAACCAAACGTTTCAAACTGGGTGGTTGCAGGCAGAAGATATACACCGTTTTTGCGTTGGTTCATGACCGCCGCAACCGTCGGATAAGGGTCCACAATGACCATCATTTCCAACTCGTTCATTGCCTTACGCATATCCTGACCACGGGTTTGCGAGTTCACCGCGTGACCCCAGTAGAACATGGCGCGGATGTTGTTCTTCTGAGCGATCTTATCTTTGTCTTCCAATACACCGTCTATCCAACGCGATACCGGGATCCCGTTGCTGTGCATCGGATAGGTCCCTTCATATTCATTGGGATCATAGCGTCCTTTGATCCATTCAAAGTCCACTTCCCACACTTTCGACCAGTGCTTCCAAGCACCTTCAGACAGGCCGTAATAACCGGGAAGCGTGTGAGACAGCAAGCCCAAGTCCGTCGCACCTTGAACATTATCGTGTCCACGGAAAATATTGGCACCACCACCCGCTCTGCCGAGATTTCCCAGCGCAAGTTCGAGTATGCAGTACGCACGGGTGTTGTTATTCCCCGTGGTGTGCTGGGTACCGCCCATACACCAGACAACACAACCCGGACGGTTCTGCGCCAGCATTTTCGCGGCTGTTTCCATTTGCTCTGGCGTTGCGCCAGAAACACGCTCCACCACTTCCGGTGGCCACTTCGCGACTTCTTCGCGAATTTCATCCATACCAAACACACGCTGATGAATGAACTCTTTGTCTTCCCAGTTGTTTTTGAAAATGTGCCAGAGCAAGCCCCAAACAACCGCGATATCAGTACCTGGACGAAGGTAGAAGTGATGATCGGCTTTTGCCGCCGTGCGAGAACGACGTGGATCGGCTACCACGATTTTGCAGTCATTCTTTTCTTTAGCTATAAGAATATGCTGCATGGCAACGGGGTGTGCTTCTGCTGGGTTCGAGCCAATAAACAGCACCGATTTACAGTTGTGCATGTCATTGAACGAGTTTGTCATTGCACCATAGCCCCAAGTGTTTGCTACCCCTGCAACCGTGGTGGAATGACAAATACGCGCTTGGTGATCGACGTTGTTGGTTCCCCATAGGGACGCCATTTTCCTGAATAGATAGGCCTGTTCATTATTGAATTTGGCCGAACCCAAAAAGTAAATCGAGTCTGGCCCAAGCTTCTCGCGAATTTCCAGAACCTTATCACCGACCTCGGTAATCGCCTGATCCCAACTGATTTTTTGCCATTTCCCATCAACCAGTTTCATCGGATATTTCAGACGACGAGCACCATGACCGTGCTCACGCAACGCCGCCCCTTTTGCACAGTGACCACCTGCATTAAATGGGTGGTCAAACGCAGGTTCTTGATCTGTCCACACACCATCTTGCACCCCGGCATACACACCACAGCCCACGGAGCAGTGGGTACAGATGGTGCGCTTCATTTCTTTGGGTTTGCTAGGGTCAACATCTTTAGCGCTGGCTTTTTTCATCATGCCGGGAGCAAACATGCCTGCTGCGGCCACCCCACCCGCTGCCGCGAGGGTGGAATTGCGCATAAAGGCACGACGGGATACACCCAGCTGCTTTTCGTCCTTACTGACTGAATCTGAACGTTTAGTTAGTTTCATTTTCAAACTCCATCAATCACAGTGGGTTACAGAGAGTCGTAATAGTCGCGAATGTGTTGCGTTTCGCGGTAGCCTGATGCCGTTTTATCTTCCGGCTTCACCTCCACCACATCAGCCTGTGCCGATGTGCTCGCTACCGTAGAAACCGCACTTGCCGCTGCCGCAACACCCAGTCCCTTGAGAAACTGACGCCGAGATTCACTCTGCTTTCCTGTTTCTTTCTTGCTATCCGACATAACTTGCTCCTTATGCTTCCCAGCACCATGATTGTTGGCTTACCGCGAGGTTTACCAAGGGCGCTGCGTAAAACGTGTCTTTTCTATAATGAGAAATTGCTTCGCCAACTCAGCCACTGCGGTGTAAAACACCGAAGACGGGGCATGTTTGACATCATCACAAAACGTTTCAAACCAAGGCGCGAGGTGGCGATTAAAAAACGCCGCCTGCTCACTAGATTCGGTGTCTTCCAGTAGCATTGCCATCACCTCCAGCAACGCTGCAATATGGTCTTCTGGCTCTTTCGTCTCTTCCTGACGTTCAAAGCCCAATCGACGTAAATCCTGCCGCAGGACAGCTAGCGGCAGTTCCATCAACGAGCCAGTGAGATACCAAGACCCAAACGGGACAATCTCACCTCGCCCTACACCAATGAATACAAGTTGGTATTCATCCGCACTCTGCACATCACTGGTCTTTAGCGCAGAAAGCTTGAGCACTGACCAAGCAGCAGCCATGCCCAATGCATGCTCATCTCCATCAACTTCGACGGTGGATAGCCACTCCAACGTTTGAGCGTCAGGAGGCTGTCTGAACAAGTGAGCCAGTAAGCTATAAATGCTTTGGCGGATTTGGTTCTCTTCGTTGCTGATATCGTCGATTTGAATCGTCTCTTGCATCGCCATTTCCGCCTCCTATAGCTTGAGTTGCTTTTCAGGGTGCTCCGCCAAATCGGAAACAATGTCGCGAACTCGGCAGTCCTCACACATTGATAACCGTTTAATGGCGTCGTCCTGGAAATGGCTGTGACTACGCAGCTTTTCGATCAACATGTTGACCATGGAAGCTGGCGCGTAAGGTTTACCGCAGCTGATGCATTCCGCAGCGGCTTCTTGATGAATAACGGTGCGCGTTTGGCGAGATTCCGTATCCCAATTGAATCCCGGTGATAGGGCAATGACAGATTCAGGGCAGCTTTTTTCACAAAGCCCACACTGAACACAGTCCTGCTCTCTAAACGCGATGCCCGGTGTATCACCGAGGGCATTGAGTGCGTCCGTCGGACACACCGCCACACATCCCATGCAAAGCGTGCAATCTTGTGTATTGATTTCAATGCGCCCAAATGGTGCCCCCTGCGGTACGTCGCTGCGAATAGGTCGTTCAAGATCCACTGACAAGGCATCTAATGCCGCGGTTAATCTGTCACGTTTGTTCCCAGAAACGGGTACAAGGTGCTGAGTCGCAGGCCGAGAGATAAAAGAAAAAGAAGAGAGATGCATCGGGTTAAATAGGGAAATACTCAGGGCTGGCATCGCAAGCTCAGAGAGAAAGCTCGAGGCAATGGCCAATTCGCCCTCCAACACATTTCGGGTTTTCGGATGAAGCGTATCGGTTTCCAGCAGGAGTACCTGAGAGGCCCCAGACGCAATTGCGCTAAACCACGTATCTATGCCGACTGACGCCAACTCCTCCAATCTCACGGGCAACAAATTAGAGGGCAAATTGGCTAAGTGCTGATCGACGAAGGCTTCGTCCGCTTCTGCATAAAAAAGAATGCTTGGGAATGCGCCTCCCGCCTCCGAGTAGTGACCTAAAAGTTGGTGAACGAATTGCTGCGTATGTTCCGCTTCGGGCAACGCATAGCTAATTGCTTCTGTCGGACAGGCCGTTGAACACGAACCGAGTCCCTGACATAAATAGGGGTTAATCGTTATTTTGTTTTTTACCGACTCGAGTGCGTCAGCAGAGCAGGCATCAATGCAACGCGTACACCCTTCTATTCCGCGAGAAAAATGTGCGCACTTGTCGGTATCAAGCCGAAAGTACTTGGGTTTATCAAACGTACCGACAGTGTCTGAGATCGCCGCAATGGCCTCGGCTTCATCCATCAAACCACGCCCAACTGCGTGATAACCCAAAGGTGGACGTTCCGCGCCATGTAACCCGCTTTTCGTCAAATCAACGACCAAATCAAAATGCGAAGATCCCAGTGCGATTTGCGCCAGATTCTGCTCCATCATGTTATGCGTTACCAAGACATCAAATGCCCCCAAGAAACCGGAGATCCGAACAGACGATGCATGGTAGGGCTGGATATTATGGGGCAGGAGGGATAACGAATCGTCCAAATAGAGAAATGTACAGTGGTCGCATAACTCTGAAGAAATAGAAGCAGCAAAGCGCGACACCGCATCACCTTCACCCACTACCAAGGTGACACCGCGTGACTCAAAACTCACGGTGGGAGGGATTAGATTTCCGATACGCACCGAACGCCGCATCGCTTCCAAGCGCGCAGCGTTATCTATGTTGGTTTGTTCCTCTACAACCTTTGAGATTGATTGTTGTGCTGTCGACATTGTCTCTTTTGTTATGTTTTTTGGAGTTAGGGTTTCTTTCGTTGTTGATTGTGGAGCTTTACCTTCAAAAGCTATGTCTGCCTTATTGTTCACGTCCATATTTCTCCACCCTTGCGCTCGGGGTAAGTTGCGCTGGCTTTATCTTTGGCGTTAGCGAACTTTTCCGCTCGTTAATCAACCAAGACGCTCTTCAAACACTGCGGGAGAAAAGACTTTCAAATAACGCAGAGTAGTAAGAGCAAGTAACGAACCAGCATTGAAAAGAAAAAAATGACCTAAACGGAGTTAAGATCCGTCCGAATTCTTTTCCTCTTGTACAGGTGAGACAATTTGTCCCACCTCATCAGACAAAATGTCCCCTTTTTCCTCATGGGTACTTTTTGTCCCATCCTCAATACGCTCATTCTCTTCCTGCATCATTGGGTCGGCAGGCTGCTCAGCATTGGGTGATGTTTCTTGTTCTTGCTGCAGCTTTTCAAGCGCTTCCTCTTTGACACTCTCCAGTTTATCTTTGGTCCAATGCCGTAACGCTTGAGCGGCTTCCGCCGTCAAATTTTTTGCTTTTGAGTAGTCGAGATCGTAATCATTCATCCCATCGAGCACATGGTAGGCCTCTCCCTGAAACAGCTTTCTCAATGCCGCCTTCTTCACTTCGGCAGAAATTCCCTTGGCAAGAAATGCGGCTGCTGAATCACCGTCTTTCAGTTTGCCGACATCTTTCATCGTCAGTTCAGGTACATCTTCGGTTGTTTCAACATCTTCCTCTGACGCGTTCAACTCACCTTCTGCATCAAGGGCGTCTTCGGACACCTCTGCGATCAATGAGTCTTCCTCGTCAGGTTCAGGCTCAAGCTTGCGTTTCGACCAACGACTTAGAAATGGCTTATCTTCCACTCGCCCTCCCCGCGCCTTTTTTGCGCTTCTTCTTAGGCTCTTCAATCAGCTCTCCATGCCGCCCAATAAAGGCTTCCATCCACGCTTGAACCGCAAGAGGAATAGTCACAGACAACACGAGGTAATCGCCATCCAAATGCGTCGCCGCGATTGTTTGTGACGCCGATACTCTGAGAGGCACAACCGATTCGTCTTCCTTCACTTCAAAGATAAAAAACAGGTGAGGATCACTGGAACTGAGGTTGAAGCGGTAGTCCGTCCGCTCATCGCGATAGAGCGTTAATAGCAAGGAAGGTAGTCCTTCCTCTACTTCGCTTTCTTGAGTGGGGAGGTTTAAGCGGCCTAGGGTTCGGCGGGTTGTCATCCACCGTCCAACCTCGACGTCTTCATTAACCAATTCGTATTGGATCAGCCATTGGTTGGGGCTTTTTATCACTTCTGTCACGTATCGCTCCTTGCACTTTTTCGGCCGTCAAATGCCATCTGATGCAGTGTCAGATAAAGACCAAAAAGCAAAACGCATACCAGCGACGCGAAAATCGATCAGGCTGGAACAGGAATTGCTACTTCTGTTCCTTCACCCTAGACAAGACTCCCGATGCAAAGGAAGCCGGAGATATGACCCACCCCAAAGTAATAAAAACGCAAAATGACGTCCCGCAAACCACGGATGTCACCGTTTACGATGAATACGGGGAGCCGCTAACAAAGCAGATCGCATGTGAGCGAGCACTGACCGTTTATTTAAACTGGAGAGAGATAGTCACGCTGATGACGTTAGGCGCGCGGCCCGATATGTTGGTGCTTGGCTATTTGAAAAATCAGGGACTGATTAATGATGCAGATGCCCTCGACTCAGTGATTATCGATTGGGAAACACAATCCGCAGCAGTGGTGACGCGAGAAGAAAATGCAAGCATTGAGGAAACACTCTCGCAAAAAACGGTAACCTCTGGGTGTGGTCAAGGCACCATGTTTGGCAATGTCATGAAACGCCTTGAAACGCTTAAACTTCAAACCCCAACCATCAAACAATCTACCCTCTATGGCCTTTTAGAAGCTCTGACTCACCACAACGACACCTATAAAGCTGCAGGGGCTGTTCATGGTTGCGCCGTATGCAAAGGGACGGAAATTCTCTCATTCGTTGAAGACATCGGCAGGCACAATGCCGTCGATACGTTAACGGGCGAAATGTGGCTGGAGGGTGAAACTGGTAACGACAAGGTTTTCTACACCACAGGTAGGCTCACCTCGGAGATGGTCATCAAAGTCGCGCAAATGGGGATCCCTGTTTTGCTGTCTCGATCGGGTGTCACGCAAATGGGCTATGACCTCGCGAATCAGCTGGGGATCACCATGATTGCCCGCGCTAAAGGTCATCGTTTTCAGGTTTTTAACGGTGCAGAGAACATTGTGTTCGATGTAAAAGGCGGAAAGCATGAGTGATTTCCCCGAGTTCATGAACGCCAGACAGGTTGCTGAGTACCTCGATCTTAATGAGAAAAAGGTCTACAGCTTGGCGAACGATGGCATATTGCCCGCCACAAAAGTCACCGGAAAGTGGCTTTTTCCTAAAAGCTTGCTCGACAGATGGTTGCTTGAGTCCAGCCATAATGGCGTTTTTAACGACAGGCTATTGATAGCCGGTTCCGATGATCCCTTGCTTCAGCATATCGTAGGCAAAATGGCCGCGACCTTAGGCAGCACAGCCTTAGTCGGTTACACGGCTACGGGCACGAAACAAGGGCTTTCCATGTTAGAGAAAGGCCATGTCGACATGTGTGCGATGCATTGGGGAACGGCAGAAGAAGCCAAGTTGCGTCACCCCGCGTTGCTGCAGCAATACACGGGGCACAAGAACTGGGTGTTATTGCATGCATTTGAACGTCAGCAAGGTCTCATCGTCCGTCCTGAATGGGTCGAGCACCTTAACGACCCACACCATTTCATCAACAGTGATTGGCGCTGGGTAGGAAGGCAAGAAGGTGCTGGTAGCGCGCGTGCCCTTGAAGAGTGGCTATTCCGAAACGGGAAAACCTACGACATGCTCAATGTGGTCGATACCTGTCTAAGTGAACGAGAATTGGGCTCAGCCATTGCGCGGGGCGTAGCAGATATCGGTTTTGGCAGTAAGAGTGCTGCTGGTGAATTTGGCCTTGCCTTTCATGCCGTTGCTGACGAGGCTTTTGAGCTAGTTATTCCGAAAAACATTTTCTTCCGCGCACTGGTTCAGCAAGTTATCCATCATTTGGATGAGCCTGACACACTGAAAAAAAGCGAACAATTTGGCGGCTACAATTTTCAGCATGCAGGCAAACAGGTTTGGTCAGGAAATCAATAGAGAAGACGCTACTCAACCACTTTTAACGAGGCAATATTGTCACTCTGGATTTTATCCCTGAGATAAAGCGTAAATATGCTCCCTTCGCCCAGTTCAGAGTCTACTTTTATTTCCCCGCCAAGCCCGCTAACGATGCCTTGCGTGACCGATAATCCCAGCCCAGTACCAGAGCGGCGAGTCGTGAAGAAGGGGTCAAAAATTTTGGTGAGATTTTCATTTGCAATGCCGCAGCCAAAGTCCTGAACAGAGATTTTTGCGCCCAACGGATTTCCCGACTCATCCAGCCAATCTTCAGAGCGAACAATCAGTTTGCCTTCATCGTTCATGGCATGAATGCCATTCATTTGTAAATTGACCAACACCTGAAGCAACTGATGGCGATTTATCTCAACACTGCATTTCGCCTCAAGCTCTGTGATCACTTCAACATCGTGCTTTTTCATCCCTGAGCGCACTAGAGTGACACTTTCTTCTATCACTGGATTTACATGCTGCCAAGTGATCTGATCTTGTACCCCGCCTTGCCGACTGTATTGCAACAAGCTTCGGGTGATGTTTCTGATCCGGTCGATTTGCTCTAATACCGCCTCCATTTCTTCCGAAACAAGGTCAGCGTTTCTACCCAGCTCATATTCCATCAACTCGATATTTCCAAGGATCACAGCCGTTGGGTTGTTAATTTCATGTGCGATACCAGCCGTTAACTCCCCTAACGCGGCAAGCTTTTCATTGAGCAGCAATTTATTCCGCGTTTGCTCCAACAGCTTGATGTTTTGCTCTAGCAACGCTGTTTTTTCATGCAAACTCGCGGTGCGCTGCTTCACTTTGTCTTCCAATTCCAGCGCATTTTGCCTAATGGCTTCGTTCTGCTGCTTGAGCTGATCCAACATGGTGTCGAACTGACGCGCGAGGATCGCCAGTTCGTGTTCTGGATCCAACCCGAGCTTTCCGATCCGAGCATCTTGATCAAACCTCACCAAACGAACCACACGGTGAATTTTTTCGATCGGCCGAAACAAGTCTTTTGCGCCACGATGAACGAGAAAGCCGGAGACCAGCAATGTCAGCAATACCCCTATTCCCAACTCAACGATATTGGTTAAATACTGGCTAATGAGCGGCCATTCTAGGTAGCCGGTATACAGCATCCCAATCACATTGTTATTGAAGTCACGAATGGGTTTGTAGGCCGAGATATACCAAGCATTGTAAACATATGCGCGATTTACCCAGTCATCCCCTTTAAGTAATACTGTTTCTCTCACTTCATCAGACACACGAGTTCCAATGGCGCGACCTTGTTTATTGCTGCTGTCCAACGGCACATTGGTACTGACGCGGATATCATCCATAAACAGAGTAACCGTGCCAACACTCGACTCTGGTAAGGTGCCAACGGGGAAAACAAGATCCCTGATTTCGTCGACGAGATCCGTACTGTTGTTTAACAAGATCCCACCGTCGACAATCCATTCCAGATTGCCATTTTCATCAAATAAAGGGAGAAGACTTCGACTTATCAGCCCTCGAGTCTCGGGCCGGTTTTCGTTGCGTAACGGAATTTCTGCCTGATCAGACAAATGGGAAGCTAACGCATCCATTTCCACGGCAGACATTACTTGGAAGAAGGTTCTTTCACGCCCCTCGAGTAACGGTTGGCGCAGTGCCAATGGCAAGCGCTCAATGTCGTTCGCCGCATAAACAGCAAGGAAATCGACACCGTATTTATCAGCACGGGACTGCGCCCAAGAAAGAATGTCAGGGGTTGGCTCTCGGAGTTGGTTCTGGAAGTCGAATGAATCCGCAATCGCATGCAGCTGGCTGCGCTGCTCACGCTGCAACACTTCCATGCTGTTACTGGCCACGGCGAGATCAGCACGCACGCCAGCCAGCGCACTTTGCCAGGTGTAGGCAAGTGTCCAATACACAGTCAATGCCATTAGCACTAGCAGGGTCAAAATGATTGGAACTGACGTCAATGCGAGTAGGCGATAGCGCACCATGGTTCGAAGTCGTTGACGCCATTTGTTAACTAGCTTCATTCCTTTTCGCCTCTGTTGATCGCCTATTCGTAAAACCAGTCTTTGAATTTACGTTCGAGTGTTTTGCGCGCAACACCCAATTGCCTTGCTGCCGCTGATTTGTTGCCTTCGTTAGCCGCGACGACTTTTTCAATGTGCGCGCGCTCTACGTCTTTCAATGGCCAAACAAGGGGATAACCCTCTCCCTGCGGGACAACAACATCATGGGTATTTGTTGGTTCAAGTGCCTGTCGGGCAGAGTCACTCAACCACTGCCCTACATCAGGCTTGCCTAATAGGATTGCGCGCTCAACGGTATTCTTTAGCTCTCGGATATTACCCGGCCACTCATAGTACTGCATGGCAAGTAGCTCGGTGTCTGACCACACCACAGGCTTCAACCCCATGTCTCTGGCCAACATTTCTGAAAAGTGATTTAGAAGTAGCGCGATATCTTCTATCCGCTCTCTAAGCGGGGGAAGCTCGACCGCCAACACATTTAGGCGATAAAACAAATCTTTCCGAAATCGACCAGCTTCCACCTCTTCCAACAGGCTTCTGTTCGTCGCTGCTAAGATGCGAACATCGACATTGACTTCTCGTTCTGCGCCCACGGGACGTATGGTTTGCTGCTCCAACGTTCGAAGTAAAGAGGCTTGCATGGAAAGCGGCATTTCGCCAATTTCATCAAGAAACAAGGTGCCTTTATCTGCGACCCGAAATAGGCCATCTTTGCTTTTCCTTGCCCCCGTAAAGGCACCCGAAACATGACCAAATAGCTCACTCTCGAGCAGCTCAGGGGCAATAGCACCACAGTTAAGCGGGACGAATGGACCACTTCGCGCGCTGAGTGCATGCAACGCACGCGCCACCAGCTCTTTACCCGTCCCTGACTCCCCTTCAATGAGCACGGCCGCTGGAGAAGGGGCAAGACGGGCAATCATTTCTCGCATTGCTTCAGTTTTGGGTGCCGTACCAATGATATCGACAGGGAATGACCGCGCTACATCACGCTGAAGTGCCACGTTTCGACGTTCCATCATCCGCTTGTCGAGACAGCGTTGAACAGATTGCAGCATCTGCTCCAAATTAAACGGCTTGAGAATAAAGTCTGACGCACCTGCTCGCAGTGCTTTGATAGCAGTTTCTAACTCCGCAAAACCCGTCATGAAAATAATATCGCTGCGACGGGATTCGTCGTTAAATGCCTCATGCCAATCAATACCTGAACGTCCAGGAAGATTTATGTCGACAATAAGAAGGTCAAAGTGGTTACGTTTTCTCAGTGCTTCCGCCTCTTCAAGTGAGGAAGCCGTTTCAACCTGCGTTAGCTTTTTCGACAAGGCTTTGTTTAAAATCGTCCGCATGCCCGGCTCATCATCGACGACAAGAGCTGAGAACCCAAACTGTTGCAGTGCATCCTTCATTGCATGACAAATCCTTGCTGTATTTAACATTTATACTACATGAGACATTTTGTCTCAGTCCAATTTTTATACAACACATCTCTTAATTCCACCGACCTCAGCAGCGGAACACAAACCAATATATCCCCTAATAAACAACATGTTAGACTAACGTCCTTTCTTTTTTAAAATGTGGCATTTTTGTTGCTATAGGTAATTTGTGATCTTTGTATTTGTATTTCACGCCCATGCCCGACCATCTCGGGCACAACCATTAGAAAATTTAGAATTGTCACCCACGTCAGGAAGACACGATGAGATTTAAAAATAAAACAAAGACATTTTTACTTTTGGCTTTCGCGCTCACTTTTTCCGTCACCAGCAATGCCGCTGAAATTGTTCGGCTTGCGACAACCACCAGCACTTACCATTCTGGGCTGTTAGGTTTCCTACTGCCTGAATTTAAAAAGGACACCGGCTATGACGTTCAAGTCATGGCAGCAGGAACAGGTAAAGCTCTAAAAATGGGAGAAAATGGCGATGTTGATGTCGTGATGACACACGCACCAAACGCAGAAGCCGCGTTTGTCCAAAAAGGGTTTGGCGTACAACCGCGTGCACTTATGTACAACGACTTCGTATTGGTCGGCCCTAAAGACGATCCTGCGTCAGTACGCGGCAGTAGAGACATTACAGAAGCTTTAAAAAACGTCGCTAAGGCTAACGCAGAATTTGTCTCCCGCGGGGACGATTCGGGTACCCATAAAAAAGAGCTATTGCTTTGGAAGGCATCGGGCGCAGAGCCGTCATTTAGTCAGTACAAAGCGATAGGCCAAGGAATGGGGCCAACACTGACAATGGCAAATGAGCTTCTTGGTTACACCTTAACAGACAGAGGCACTTGGCTGGCCTATCAAAGTAAGCTGGATCTGGATGTGCTCGTCGAAGGCGATAACCGTCTGTTTAACCCATATCAGGTTATCCTGATTAACCCAGATCGTTACCCTGACCTAAACAGTAAGGGAGCGAAAGCATTGAGTGACTGGTTGGTGGACAAACGCGCCCAATCACTCATAGACAGCTACAAAGTAAACGGCCAGCAACTCTTTGTGGCGGACGCGGGCTAATGAACATGTGGGACACGACACAACAAGCCATTGCACTACTTTTCAGTGGTGACACCACCTTATGGGGCATTGTTGGCGTGTCATTCTCCGTGTCAGGTATCGCTATTGGATTGGTTATCATACCAGCCCTTTTTATCAGCTTTGCTTTAGCGTATTGGCGCATTCCAGGGAAATGGGTATGGCTGTCTTTGGTCAATACGCTTCAATCTGTTCCCACCGTGGTCATTGGGCTTTTGCTTTACATGCTGCTTTCCCGGGCGGGCCCAATGGGTGATTGGAAGATGCTGTTTACCCAAAAAGCCATGATTCTCGGGCAAATGCTGATCAGCCTGCCCATTCTTGTCTCGATGATGCACGCCGCATTTCAAAGCAGTGACCGCCGCGCGTGGGAAACGGCATATACATTGGGTGCGTCGGTGCCAAGAGCCATGGTGACATTGATGTGGGAAATCCGTTTTCCATTGCTTGCTGCCGTTATCACGGCCTTTAGCCGCATCATCACCGAAGTGGGTTGCTCCATGATGGTTGGCGGAAACATTTTGAATTACACCAGAAATATTCCTACCGCCATTGCGCTAGAAACCTCAAAGGGTGCGTTTGCACAAGGCGTCGCTTTGGGAATCGTTCTTTTGGTACTCGCACTCACGCTCAATTTCTTTATTAGTTTTGGACGTGGCAATGGCTATTTACGGACCTGATTGGGGGACATTATGAGTCAAATTACATTGGAAGCTGATGATCTCTCCGTGAAGTTTAAGCATCGTTTGTTGTTTCATATTCCTTCACTCAAAGTGTGTCCCAGTGACTCCATCTATCTCACCGGACAAAACGGGATCGGAAAAACAACACTGCTTAAAGTACTCGCAGGCATTCAAAGGCCCACCAGTGGACAATTGAACCTAAAACGCCCGTCTTGGCTTCAACGGTTGGCCGGTTTTACGGGCCAAAGCGGCGTTATTTACATGCACCAAACGCCCTATCTGTTTGATGGTTCAGTCGCTGAAAATGTGGCGTATGGACTGAAGGGAAAGCATTTCTGTCAAAGAACCAAGCGACAGCTTACAATGAAAGCTCTACGCTTGATCGGATTGGAATCGTTAAGTCGAGAGCATATTTCATTGCTTTCAGGTGGTGAGAAACAAAAAGTTGCCATGGCACGCGCTTGGATTTTAAACCCGTCTATTTTGTTGATGGATGAATCGAGTGCCAACCTTGATCCCGACGCCATCGATGCACAAAAAATCATGGTAGACGACCTGTTAGAGCGCGGATCCAGTCTTGTGATCACTAGTCACCATTCCAATCAATTAACGGCGTGTTGCAACCAGCAGTGGATCATCGAAAATCAACGCCTGCTTCAAAAACCAAAACTCAATATTATCGAAAAGGACAACCATGCCTTCGCATCCTGAAACCACGTGGGTCATTCTTGCTGGCGGACAAGCTCGCCGCATGGGCGGCCAAGACAAAGGCCTTGTTACATTGAACAACAAACCGCTGATTGACTATGTCTTCGAGCGTTTGTCATCGCAGCGTGCGACCATTGCCGTCAATGCCAATCGAAATCAAGACGTTTACGCACACTATGGCGACGTGTTCAGTGACGTTTTCGAAGGTTTCCCCGGCCCATTGGGAGGAATGCATGCGGCCATGTCCCATCTAGATTCCGCGTGGATTGGCTTCGTACCTTGTGATTGTCCTAACCTTCCACACAACCTTTTGGAGAAGATGTACGCGGCCATTGAAGATGACACAGAAATTGTTGTCGCACACGACGGCGAATCTGTTCAGCCCGTTGTCACCCTGATGAATAAGAAAATCTTCGAGCGTTTAGACAACTTCCTTGCCAATGGGGACCGGAAAATCGTGATGCTCTATGACCTATGCAACACTGCATTCGTTGACTTCAGCGCGGAACACGATGCGTTTATTAACTTAAATACCCCCGATGAATTGGAGAAGTACGGCACCCTCTCATGAATTTATCAAATTGCTCGTTACCGATTATTGGATTTTCCGCCTACAGCGGTACGGGCAAAACGACATTGATCGAGGCGTTATTGCCTCGCTTGGTGGACACAGGCGTGCGAGTTGCAGTGATCAAACACGCGCACCACGATTTCGATGTCGATAAACCCGGCAAAGACAGTTATCGGCTTCGGAAAGCTGGTGCATCTCAGATGTTAATCAGTTCTCGCTACCGCAATGCCTTGATGACAGAAACGCCTGATGATGAAGCTACCCTCAAGCAACTCATTCAAAAAATAGACCAAGACCAAGTCGATCTTATTTTGGTGGAAGGCTTTAAGAACGAAAGCTTTCCCAAAATTGAGCTAAACCGCACCGAGACAAACAAACCCTTCCGCTTCCCTGCGGACGACAACATTGTCGCGGTTGCCTGCGATTCACTCCCAGAAACCTCGCTACCCATACTCGATATCAACAATATCGATAACGTACTGGCATTTGTACTCAAGCAAATAGAAAGTCATCAAGCACAGACCGCCACGTGTGACTCTCTCTCCCCCACCATGCTTTCTGTCGACCGTGGTCGCGAGAAAATATTGGCATCGCTTGAATTTCCCACACAAACACACGTTGTGGATCTCGATGCGCTAACAAATCATGTATTAGCGTCGCCAGTCATTGCGCCTGTTAATGTCCCGTCATCAACCAATTCCGCGATGGATGGATACGCCATCCGCAGTGATGATTTAGACGCTGGGACCTATACCAAAATCGCCGAGGTTTTCGCAGGACAGGGCTATAAGTACCCACTGCAAAAAGGCCAATGCGTTCGCATCATGACAGGTGCCCCCGTGCCAGAAAACGCGGATACAGTCATTATGCGCGAGCAAGCCTGCGACGTTGAAGGTCTTGTGACATTCGATACCAGCAAAGGCAAAATACGGGCGGGTCAGAATGTTCGTCAGGCGGGAGAAGATCTTCGAAAAGGTAGCCAGGTTTTCCCAGCAGGTACGCGTGTTAGTGCACCTGTGCTCGGCATGATTGCCTCTCTCGGGCTAAATAAGGCAGAGGTTTATCCGAATGTCACCGTTGCTTTGTTTTCAACGGGTGATGAAGTTCAAGCACCGGGCACGCCACCTAAGCAAAATTGTATTTATGATACGAACCGTTTTTCGCTTAAGGGGCTGTTGCAAAAGCTGGGTTGCGAGATTATAGACTTAGGCATCATCGAAGACAGTAAAACGGCACTGGCTGACGCACTGAAACAGGCCATGGCAAGTGCGGATGTCATCATATCCTCAGGTGGCGTCTCTGTCGGCGACGCTGACTATATAAAATCGGTGTTAACGGAGCTTGGTGATATTAATTTCTGGCGTGTGAATATGCGGCCGGGTCGCCCCCTCGCGTTTGGAAAGCTTGGGGATACGCCCTTTTTTGGGTTACCAGGAAATCCTGTTGCCGTCATGGTCACCTATTTACAGTTTGTAGAGCCCGCAATCCGAAAACTGCAAGGTGAAGAAAATTGGCAGCCGCAACGTATTGTCGCAATCACGCAAGAAAAGATCCGATCTCGTATGGGACGGACCGAATATACGCGCGGTAGCTACAATATAAATGCAAATGGGCAACTAGAAGTAAGGTCTACTGGGTCTCAAGGTTCGGGGATTTTACGGTCCATGCATGAAGCGAATTGCCTCATTGAAGTTTCACCTGAGGTGGAATGTGCTGAGATAGGTGACAGAGTCACCATCATTCCTTTGGCGTCTCGCGTATAAAAAAACGGCCGACATGTCGTCGACCGTTTTTACTCTCACTTTTCCGCGTTATTGACCTAACGCCTCTTTGTAATGCATTCTGCATACAGACACATATCGGTCATTCCCGCCGATCACCACTTGATCACCATCAGCAATCGCATTTCCTTCTGCATCGGTACGGATCACCATGTTCGCTTTGCGTCCGCAATGACAAATGGTTTTCAATTCAACCAGCTTGTCAGCCCATGCCAACAAATATTGCGCACCTTCAAACAGTTCACCGCGAAAATCTGTGCGTAAGCCGTAGCAAAGCACTGGAATACGCAACTTATCGACAACTTCGGTAATTTGATGCACTTGTTCTTTGGTTAAAAATTGGCATTCATCGATCAACACACAATCCACTTTTTGATTGGCATTGATATCGCTGACTGACGCGAAAATATTGTCTTTATTGCCATAAAGTTGCGCTTCAGCTTGTAGCCCAATTCGGGAACTCACTTTGCCTGCGCCATATCTGTCATCAATGGCAGCAGTAAAAATGAGCGGATTCATCCCACGCTCTTGATAGTTGAAAGACGACTGCAACAGGGTCGTCGACTTACCTGCGTTCATCGCAGAGTAATAAAAATAAAGCTGGGCCATGAGAGTCTCCCGAATAAAATACGGTGGCATGCTACAAAAAAAGAAGGATTCGTAAAAGCAGCAAAGTGCAGGAAAGTGAATTCCATAGCCAAACTGCTTGATGATTAAAGGGATTTTAGTGAGATATATCCAATCAACCTGAAGAGGCTTGAATTCAGATTGATTGGATATAAAACAAAAAGGCCTCCGAGTAGGAGGCCCTTAGCACTTATGCCAACTTACCTGGTCGGCGAGACAGCCAACCAAAGAGCAGACATACCAGTACGAACACACAGAATCCACTAAACAGTGAGATAGCCAGCGAATCCGTAAAGCCCAGTACTAGGAATGAAATCGCAGCAACAAATGCCCCTGCCAGTGCATACGGTAACTGCGTCGATACGTGGTCAATGTGGCCACAGCGTGCGCCCGTTGCAGACAATATGGTGGTATCTGAAATTGGAGAACAGTGGTCACCAAATACTGCACCAGCCAGCACTGCAGAAAGCATTGGCAGCATCAGTGCAATATCGGTTGCACCTGCCAAGTCACCTGCGATTGGCAGCATGATACCGAAGGTACCCCAAGACGTACCGGTCGAGAATGCCATTGCCGCTGATAACAAGAACAGCAGAACAGGAAGAAGCTGAGGTGACAGGTTGTCTTCAATAAGGCTAGACAGGAACTTACCCGTTTCCATGTCGCCGATAACACTACCAATGGTCCATGCAAAGAACAGGATCAGGATCGCGCCAAACATCGATTTCGCGCCAATCCACATCGTGTTTGCAATATCCGCTTTTGGCAGACCTTGCTTAAACACAGTGAACAATGCAGACAGCAGGCCCATGCCACTACCATACAGCAGCGACTCTCCCACATTTGTGTTTTCAAACGCTCCCAGTACAGAGAAAGCAACGCCGTTTGCATCTAGCGTTTTTGCACCCGAGAAAATCATCCAAGAAATCGTCGCGATGATCAGCACCATGATTGGCACGATCAGGTCAGACACATGACCATTGCTGCTCTCTTCGATACCAAGTTCATCTTCAATCGACGCAGATGAATTCTCATCGTCACCTAAACGGCTGCCGGTTGACGCCTGATACTCAAAACGACGCATTGGACCCACATCCATTTGGAACCAAGCAACGGCGAATACCATAAGCAAGGCAAAAATGGCGTAGAAGTTCATCGGGATCATATGAGCAAATGCGCTCAGCGGCGTATATTCGGTCACACCGTGGCTAACCAAAATCCCGCCAATCACTGTGATGATATAGGCACCCCAGCTTGACGCAGGCATGATCACACACATTGGCGCAGCAGTTGAATCTAGAATGTAAGCCAATTTTGCGCGTGATACATGGAAGCGGTCTGTAACAGGACGGCTAATTGCGCCAACTGCCAGACTATTAAAATAGTCATCAATAAAAATGAATACGCCTAAAAAAGACGCGAGCAGTTTTGCGCCACGCTTGCTTTTAACACGTGTCTGCGCCCACTCTGCAAATGCAGCGGTACCGCCAGATAGTGTCATTAGTGCAGTGACCATTCCTACGAAAATAAGAAAGACAACGATGCTCATTTTGCCAAAGTTAATCGCACCATCCGAAATGAACATGCTCATAACGAGTGACGAAATATAAGAAAACGTGTTCGCAACGGAAAAGTCATTCAGCAAAAAAGCACCCGAAAGAATACCCAAGCCTAACGACAACAATACGCGACGCGTAACAATGGCTAATCCCAACGCGAGAATCGCGGGGAATATCGAAAGAGAAGACGCGGAAAAATCGACTAAGTTCATGATCTCTATATCAACCTTTTAGGTTGGAGATCTACTGCAGACGTGGAAAACCAGACATTGTGAAAACAATGGTTACACACAAAATAAAACCCTACAGTAGCGCTCCATAGTTAAATCCCAATACTATGGCAGTGTTGTACCTCTTCGGTTACAACCCCAGCAGAATAGACTGATAATCTGGTTTCTGCTTCGGCACTGTTTCCTTTCCCTCGTCCTCTTTGGCATCACCCTAAGACGAGATACTGATAAACAATGCACCTCTACGTGCATAAAGCTGAATCATTTTATGTGACATTTGCCCATATGCAATACAAAACTGCAAAGTTTTACACTTAAAAACCATATTAATTACAAGTATTAAACATTACGCTTTGGGAAGCACCAGATCGCATGTGAAACGCATGCAAACACAAACAATAGTGACAAATTTATTGTACAGCCATACGTTAAAATGACTAATCAGGCATTATTTTTGGACTAATTTATATTTAACTTTGCACTTACTTTAATTTTAATTTCAAATAATATAGAATTTAATTAAGTGAATATTGCAAAGAAATAAATATTCTTGCTACTCTTACCTAAGCAACAAATTATTAGAAACGAGAGAATAGGAACAACATTATGTCTGATGCACTGAAAGTTCTGTTGAATCTTCGCAGCCTACGTGCGGTTGCACGTGAGCTAACTCTTGAGCAACTACAAGAAGCTCTGGAAAAACTACAAGCAGTTGTTAGTGAGCGCGAAGAAGCTGAAGAAGAAGCTCAAGCAGTAGAAAAAGAGCGTCTAGAAAAACTGGAAAAATACCGTGAAATGCTAGTTAAAGATGGTATTGACCCTGAAGAATTGTTGGCATCTCTGGGTGGTGCAAAACCTAAATCTAAGCGTGCAGCGCGCCCAGCGAAATACAAATACACTGACGTAGACGGCAGTGAAAAAACGTGGACTGGCCAAGGTCGCACACCAAAAGCAATTAAAGATGCACTGGATGGCGGTGCAAAGATTGAAGATTTTCTAATCTAAATCACATCAATATTTGACCAATTGAAGCCCCATACAGATTTCAACTGTGTCACATATGAGAAGAAAAAGGAGCCGACGGCTCCTTTTTTATTTGCATATGAAACGTAAAATACCCTTTACCGTATTCTGCATGGATACAACGAATCAAACAGGGGTGCTGCCCCCAAATGAAGCCAGCACCGTTTGTCGTGGTTTAACCGAACTTAATTCGGTCGGCCAAATGGCTCACAGCCAATGCAAAGTAATGCGATCTATTCCATTTCATCAAACTTTGGTAGTTCCCATATACAAGGTAACTACGTCCCTTTTCATCATCAGGTTGAATAAGCCAGGCTTGAATATCTACATCAGGGAGTGCGCTTTTATTCAAGCGACGAACACCTAAATCCTGCCACTCCGCTAATGTTTTCGCTTTATCTTTATCCAATCCAATCAAACTGTTGTCGAGGTTTTCTGGCAATATAACTTGCCTACCCCATGTAAATTCATCGTTCCAGCCTGCATTCTTTAAATAGTTGGCAGAAGACGCAAATACATCAGGCTTAGAGTTCCATATGTCTTTTTTTCCATCACTATTTCCGTCGGCAGCGTAAGATATAAAAGAGCTTGGCATAAACTGACATTGCCCCATGGCACCGGCCCATGAACCTTTCATGGAATCAACGCTAATATGCCCTTCATCCAATATCGATAATGCTGCAAAAACTTCCTTTCTAAAAAAGGCTTCACGTCGGCCGTCATACGCCAATGTTGTTAAGGCTTCGACGACATTATAATTTCCAGTAAACGCACCGAAATTACTTTCAACTCCCCACAGTGCCACCAAAAATCTTGGCTGAACACCGAACTCTTCACCAATGCGTTTTAAATCGTTGTAATGTTGGTCATAGAGTTTTCTCGCCTTCGCGACTTTCCAATCAGGAACTGCACGAGGAATATATTCATCAAGCGTTAAACGTTTTTCAGGTTGATTTCTGTCTGCTTTAACAGCTCTTTCACGATAACGAATACCGTCAAAGGCCTGTTCCAACAATACAGAATCAATTCCTTTTGCAGCACCTTCTTCTTTTAGCCCTGCAACATAGCTTTCAAAACTCGGCTTTTCTGCCATCGCGGGTGCTGTTATCACGCACGCTGCGCCAATCAGAATGCCAATTAATCCTTTGCGCATAACGATCCTTTTATAATTTGGTATTTTTATCTCGAATGTGTTGCAAAGCAGCATCCGGCGAAGGTGGGAGTTGTAGATAAAACCCATCTTGCTTTAGCTTTTCGCGTACACTTTCAATGTTAGCGATTGCCAGCTTATCTCGCTTTTCTAAGTTGACCATCATGACGAACTGAGGGTTCCCAAACGTTTTCAATAATTGTTCGGGAACATCCTTAAAATCATCTTTGCGATTAATGTAAAGATAGGTGGAATCTTTTTTGCTGCTCTTATAAATCGCACAGTACACGTTGTACCTCTCCGTCATATTCTTTGTCGCTACTCCCAATTTAGAGAAATAGCTTATAAATTTGTCACTAATTCGGCCACATTTTCATCACTGACGGCCTTGGCACTTGCCGCAAACTTATCAGGAATATACCATGCAATACACTGTCTGATAATGCATGTGGGCCGCTTAATTATTGGGCTACGTGCAAAACGCACACAGTTTTTGACGTTGTTGTTCTACCGTGTATACATCCTCCTTCGTTGTGAAATGGCGGCTCTAAACTAAAAGCTTTCCAAATCACCCCGTCGAAAGAACACAAACACTCTGATCGCCTCGTCTATTCGCTTTGCGCTAGCTGGATATAACATAATGACAAAAAATGCTGAACTCAAAGGCAGTTCGTTCACCCTTTCCGTCTTGCACTTATTGGACGATGACTTGGCCAGTGCGTTCCAAGTTTTGTCCGAAAAAGTGAATCAAGCCCCCGCTTTTTTTAAAGGGGCTCCGGTTGTTGTAGATATCTCTCAGCTTCACACGCAGCCAGACTTTACTTCGTTAAAATCTACCATAGAAAAAACAGGTATGTTGGTCGTAGGCGTTACAGGGTGTAAACAAAATCTAGCGCGTGAAGCAGCGAATCAGGCGGGGTTGGCGGTTATGAACCCAGCAAAACAAACCCGTGTGAATGATCCAATTCAGACCCCCACGAAAGTGATTACCTCTCCGGTTCGTTCCGGGCAGCAAATCTACGCCAAAAATGCTGACTTGGTGATTCTAAATCACGTTAGTGCAGGCGCAGAAATCATTGCTGACGGCAGCATCCACATATATGGGGTATTGCGTGGTCGCGCTATCGCGGGAGCGAGTGGACAAAAAGACGCACACATTTTCTGCCATAACTTGCAATCAGAATTGTTATCTATTGCTGGTACCTATTGGCTTAGTGAGGCTATTCCAGAAGAGTTTGCTGCTCGTGCTGTGAAAGTTTCGCTAACAAACGACTCAATCAATATAGAACCCCTCACACTCTAATCTTACAAAGGACTGAGGAATGACCCGAATTATTGTAATTACTTCAGGTAAAGGCGGCGTGGGTAAAACCACTTCAAGTGCCGCCATTGCTACTGGCCTTGCGCAATCAGGGAAAAAAACGGCGGTTATCGATTTTGATATCGGTCTCCGTAACCTTGACCTTATCATGGGTTGTGAGCGCCGCGTGGTTTATGACTTTGTCAATGTGATCAATGGCGAAGCCAACCTTAACCAAGCTCTCATTAAAGACAAACGTGTCGAGAACCTCTTTGTTCTTCCTGCTTCACAGACACGTGATAAAGACGCGCTAACCAAAGACGGCGTGGGCCGAGTATTGGAAGAGCTAAAAACCATGGGCTTTGAATTCATTATCTGCGACTCACCAGCAGGTATTGAAGCTGGTGCCTTGATGGCACTGTACTTTGCAGATGAAGCAATCGTTACTACTAACCCAGAAGTCTCTTCAGTGCGCGATTCAGACCGCATTTTGGGCATTTTGGATTCAAAATCCCGCCGTGCAGAAAACAGCGAAGAACCCGTAAAAACCCACCTACTACTGACACGCTATAACCCTGCACGCGTAACCCGTGGCGAAATGCTGAGTGTGGCGGATGTAGAAGAAATTCTGCGTATACCGCTGCTAAGCGTCATCCCAGAAAGTGAATCTGTCTTGCATGCGTCTAACAAGGGCGAACCTGTTATCCTGGACGCTGAATCAGATGCAGGCCAAGCTTACGGTGATGCTATCAACCGTTTGTTGGGCAATGAATGTCCGTTCCGCTTCCTTGAAGAGGAAAAGAAAGGTTTCTTAAAGCGTTTGTTTGGAGGGTAACACATGGCATTGCTGGAGTTTTTTCGTCCGAACAAGAAATCGTCTGCGTCGTTGGCAAAAGAACGTTTGCAAATTATCGTTGCAGAACGTCGACGTGCAGGGAGTCCTGAACCTACGTACCTACCCCAGCTGAAAAAGGATATTTTAGACGTTATCCGAAAGTACGTGGATATATCACCAGAGCAAGTAACCGTGGCTTTGGAACAGCGTGATGACGATCTTTCTGTCCTTGAGCTGAACGTCACACTGCCTGACGAAGATAAATAAAAAAACCGGCCAATTGGCCGGTTTCTTTTTATCTGTATTTACTTCTTATCGATGAGCGGCAACAGCTTTTCTTCCAAGTACGCTTTACGCCAGCCCGTCAAAAGATCAGGCATCTTTTCTGGATTACGATCGTTAATCCATGCCCACTTCAGTACTTGATGAATTTGCTTTTTCGAACCGATAAACTCAGGAACAAAGCCCAGCTTTTCAGCGACGGCGTTAGTCTGCGTTTTAATGTCTTTTACTATCTGTTTGTACCCTGGCATATCAACCAAACGTACGATGGTTTCAGGGTAAAGTGCTTCAGGTGTTTTTTCCGCTTCCATCGCCATACGAATCAGACGATTACCGTGCCGCTCAATCTCAAAACGGTCAAACCCTTCATCCGCCATTTTGCTCAACGAACGGATATCAAAACGGGCCATTTTCCAGAGATTTAGTTCTTTCACGACAAAGTTTAATGCCAAATCTCGACGTTGTGCTTCACGCAGTCGCCAACTCGCGAGTGTTTTCAACACCGCCAATTGCTTAGGTCTGAGTTGCCACGCGTTTTTAATATCTAAGTAAGCCTTTTCCGGATCTGGTTTTTTACCGCGCTTACTCAGCAGCAAATTACATTCTTGCTGCACCGCCTCTTCCCAGCCCGCCGCGCGGATTTTCTCCGCCAACAGGTTATACACTGGCAATAGGTAATAGACATCTGCCGCTGCGTATTCTAATTGCTTTGCAGACAGTGGACGTGCGCACCAATCCGTTCGAGCTTCACCTTTATCCAAGGTGACTGATTGGTATTCTTCAACCAATGCCGCAAACCCGGTTGATAATCCATGCCCCAAAAACGCCGCCATGATTTGCGTATCAATCATCGGTGTTGGCATCACACCTGAGTAGTGATGGAAAACCTCTAAATCTTCACTACAAGCATGCAGCACTTTCACTACCGACTCATCGGTCAACAATGCCCAGAATGGCGACATGTCTTCCAGCTCAATCGGGTCGATAAGAGAAAGGGTTTCTCCATCATAGAGCTGTATTAAACCGAGTTGAGGGTAAAGCGTGCGGGTACGTACAAACTCTGTGTCCAGCATGACTGCTGGCACTTTTCTCGCCTGCTCACAAACCTGCTCGAGTTGGGATAATTCAGTTACGATTTCAAAATTCACGCTGTCTTCCAGTATAGGGTCGCTGCGACAAACCACGTTTTATGCAAAGTGGGGTAAAAACAAAACATGCTGGCAAGTGCCAGCATGTTTATCAAAGGCATAGACATATTGTACGCGCTCCTGCATCTGATAGCACGAGCGCGATGTTGTTTATGCCTGTTCGGTTTTCGCGTCTTGCTCTTCACGTAACGCACGACGAAGAATTTTGCCGACATTCGTTTTTGGCAACTCTTCGCGGAACTCAATCACCTTGGGGACTTTATAACCCGTTAGGTGTTCACGACAATGCGCTAAAAGCTCTTCTTTGGTCAAGCTCGGATCACGTTTAACAACGCAGATCTTCACGATTTCACCCGATGTTTCATGGGGTTGACCAATCGCAGCAACTTCCAATACTTTGCCATGCAGTGCGACAACGTCTTCAATCTCGTTCGGATAAACGTTGAAACCAGACACCAAAATCATGTCTTTCTTACGGTCTACGATGTGCAAGAAGCCTTCGTCGTCGAATTTAACGATGTCACCTGTAGACAACCAACCATCATCAGTCAGCACTTCTTTGGTCGCTTCTGGACGCTCCCAGTAGCCCTGCATCACTTGCGGGCCTTTCACTTGCAGCTCACCAATCTGATCGTTACCGACCACATTACCTTCGTCATCCACAATGCGAACATCAGTAGAAGGTACCGGCAAACCGATTGAGCCATTGTACTCAACCAAATCATACGGGTATGCAGCAACCAACGGTGAACACTCTGTTAGGCCATAGCCTTCCAGTAAGTGTTTGCCTGTGACTTTCTTCCATTGTTCAGCAACAGCACGCTGAACCGCCATACCACCGCCTACGGTTAGGCTGAGATTCGAGAAATCCAATTCATGGAAGTCTTCGTTATTCAGCAACGCATTGAATAGCGTATTCACACCCGTCAGTGCGGTAAATGGATGCTGCTTAAGTTCTTTGACGAAACCCGGAATATCGCGCGGGTTGGTGATCAGCAAGTTTTGACCACCCAATTCAATGAACAGCAAACAGTTCACCGTCAACGCAAACACGTGATACAGAGGAAGCGCAGTAACAACCAGTTCACGTCCTTCGTTCAGCACAGGCGCATAGGTGCCTTTTGCTTGGAATACGTTTGCCAACATATTGTTGTGGGTAAGAACTGCACCTTTTGCAACGCCCGTTGTGCCGCCAGTGTACTGCAGGAATGCAACGTCATCGCCTTTGATAAACGGCTTGACGTATTGCATGCGACGACCTTTTTGCAACGCTTTACGCATTGAGGTCGCATGCGGTAGTGAGTACTTAGGTACCATCTTCTTAATGTACTTAACGACAAAGTTAACGATGGTGCCTTTTGCACGTGGTAGTTGGTCACCTAGGCTCGTCAGAATAACGTGACGAACACCGGTGTTTTCAACCACCTTGTCCAGCGTATGCGCAAAGTTAGAAACGATAACGATCGCAGCAGCACCAGAGTCATTAAGCTGATGTTCTAATTCGCGAGGCGTGTACAAAGGGTTGACGTTAACAACAACACATCCTGCACGAAGAATACCGAAGAGAGCGATAGGGTATTGGAGCAAATTGGGCATCATGACCGCGACGCGATCGCCTTTTTTCAAACCCAAGTCATTTTGCAGGTAAGCAGCAAAAGCACGGCTGCGCTCTTCCAACTTACGGAAAGTCATGACCTGACCCATGTTAATGAAAGCAGTTTGATCGGCATACTTTTGTACCGATTTTTCAAACATATCCACCAGCGACGAGTATTGTTCTGTAGAGATCTCTGCCGGTACATCTGATGGGTAGCGGTTTAACCAAACCTTATCCACGTGAATACTCCTATTGTATTTCGCGGACGAATACGCCCGCGCCAGACGCAAAAATTTAAACAAGCGTTTTAACGCTGCAATTAGACCATGACTAACATTTAATTAACATCACCTCACTGTGTGAGGTGTAGCTTGGTCACAAAATCTTTTATTAGTGTGATCGTTTCGTCCTGACTTTGAAGATGGCAATGGTGTGTACCTGCCACGATTTCAACTGTCAGGTCTTCAAACCACGCCGCTCGCTCTTTCGCAAGAGGGCCACGTAATTCGGGATAACCGTCGTCCCCAATAATTGCCATCGCAGGGCAGCGAATACCGCGTATCAAGTGCTCTGCATGCTCAGTAGACATGCGATACACCGATTCCGTTTTGAGCTTGGCATCGTGTCGCCATTGCCATTCGGTACCGACCTGCTGAATGCCACGAGAGACCAGCGGGGTCAGTGCATCAAACGCGACTTTATTAATACCACGTCGAAGCTTTAGTGCCGCTTCAAAAGAAGGGAGAGAGCGAAGCCCCTTCATCTGTGCCCTGCTATCGATTCCTCGCCTCAAGCGTTCAATAACTTTATCTTCGCGCTCTGACATTGGGCCAAGTGCTTCGATCATAATCAGGCCTTTCGCACGCTCCGGAAACGCCGCGCACCAACATGACGCGACCAACGCACCCAAAGAATGCCCAACTAAATAAATATCACGCTCACCAAGCTGCAAAATCAACTGGTGAAGATCATCTACATAGTCAAAAAAAGGATAGAAGCTGTCTGCCCCTTTGTGGTCGGAAAGACCATGTCCAGGCCAGTCAGGCAATACAAGATCGAATTGGTCTTGGAGCGATGGCGAGAGCGGCTCAAAACTACCACTGTTGTCCTGCCAACCATGAAGCATTAACAACAGTGGTTTGCGTTTATCCGTCAGGTGGACTTGTGCTGCAAGATTCCCAAATCTCACCGCATATTTTGTTTCTTGTAGTGCCATAGTGCGTTGTCGAGTACCTTGCAGATCGCGCACTTAATTTAAGCGCGCGAAGCCTATCACAGTAAGGGATGGTAAAGTGGTACGAGGAGTTAACTCAAGCTAACACAACGATACGGGACCGACGTTGTTTAAACTTACCTAAACGAAAACGTCGACACCAAACATGGCGATCAATTCGTCCCGCCGCGCTTGGTTTTTCACATCCATATAAGCCTCTAGTGCACTCCTACTGCGGCCATTTGGCAAATCATAATGTATTTGCTGATGCGCTTCTTGGGCCAGTTCAGGATTTCGGATACCACGAGAAACCGCTTTTGCCACCAGCGAAGGCTTAACGCTCTCCGGATTATTCTGGGTTTGTTCCGGTTTTTTACGTTTTGCGTTGTTAGTACGCTGAACGTGTTGCGGTAATCCTTGGATTGATACCATCGCTGACCTTTTTCAGTAGTTCGCCACACTTTACCAAATGGCTGGGACGCTTATTCGCGACCTGGGAGCTTTTTCCAAGCCACCGTGTCACGAAGGTAAACGGGGCTAGCGTTCTCTGCGTCTACCGCTTCACCACGCTCAAACGCATGATGCGCCAAGATAAGCATATCTTCTGACTCTGGGTAAAGAACGCCACTTTCCGTTACTGATAATTGTAGCTGGCTTGTCAATTCAGGGTAAGCTTGCCAGCCCGTTCCTGCTACATACCACTCACCTTCACCGCAATCAGGTTTAAACATCTCTGGCGGTAATACAGCTTCTTCTACAACGTTTGTCCAATCACCATTGTCGAGGCGTTGATAACCACCTACATAGATCTCATTCATGCGCGCATCAATAGTTGAAAGCACATGTTGAGCCCCCTTACGGCGGTAAGCTTGTTGCGCCATAGCAGCCAACGTTGATACACCGACCATAGGCAAATCAGCCCCAAAAGCAAGACCTTGGGCAATACCTATGCCAATGCGAACACCCGTAAAACTGCCTGGACCTCGACCAAATGCCAGTGCATCCAATTGACTTAGCGTCAATCCAGCTTCTGACAATACGCTGTCCACCATTGGCAAAATTTTGGTGGTATGTTCACGTGGTGCAATTTCGCAGCGAGCAATAATGTCATTACCCACTTTCAGGGCAACGGAACAGTTTTCGGTAGCCGTATCAACGGCAAGGATCTTAGATGTCATTTACACCTCGGGTGCGGCAAGCGTGTCTGCCACATCGTTATCGTTTATTTCTAATGCAGCGAGAAATTCGCTGACTTTTCCCAGATCCCGCGTTCGCGGAATGGGCGGTAAACTGCGCAGAAACGTTTGGCCATACTGTCGACTCACCAATCGGTTATCACAGATGATCAACGCTCCATGATCTTTTTTATCTCGGATTAAACGGCCGACGCCTTGTTTCAACGTGATAACCGCATCTGGGATCTGCACTTGAGAAAAAGGGGCGCCCCCCTGCATTCGGCAATCTTCAATTCGTGCTTTGAGCAACGGATCATCCGGCGCAGTAAAGGGCAATTTGTCAATAATAACACAGCTGAGTGTCTGGCCTCTAACATCAATCCCTTCCCAGAATGCGCCGGTTGCAACCAGCAACGCATTCCCCAGCTCTAGAAATTCCGCTAGCAACTGTTGCTTGGACGTTTCGCCTTGTACAAGAACAGGAAGTTCCATGCGTTCTCGAAAACGCTCCGATAAATCACGTACCATTTGGTGGGAGGTGCAGAGGAAGAAACAACGCCCATTGTTTTGTTCGATAACAGGCTGAAGCATATCCACGAGCTTGTCGGCTAAACCATAGCTGTTTGGCTCGGGTAAGAACCGAGGCACACAAAGGATCGCTTGCGACTCATAGTCAAATGGACTGGGCAAGGTAAACTGCTCCGCAGGCTCTAAACCTAAACGGTGACTGAAGTGACTGAAGTCTTCATTTACGGCCAACGTCGCAGAAGTAAATATCCACGCACCTTGCTGTTGTTGAATCTGCTCTCTGAATTTCTCTGCGACAGAAAGTGGCGTGATATTCAGGCTAAAGTGCATACGGCTGCATTCATACCAATAGGAGTAGCCCGGAATCGTGGTATCGCTTAATCGCTCCAAGCGTGCTTTGAACACAGTAGCGCGATCAAATGCCGCATCCAGTAATTGGCATCGCCCCAGCGAGAGCTTAATGACATCATGCGCTAAATCTAACGCATCTTTCAGGCGTAGCATCTCACGCGAAACCGAGGGAGAGTTTGAAATCTCTCGCCAGTTACCACGAAACCCCGGCTCTCCCAGAATAATACGCATATCAGATGCTGCCTGAGAAAGGCGTTCTGCGACTTTTTCCAATTGCTTCGTATCACGAAGCTCAGTGCGATAAGCGATATGGATGTCTTTCGCCAACTCTTGAAGCTGACGGCTAGACAAGCTTTGACCAAAATACTGACTGGCAATATCAGGAATTTGATGCGCCTCATCGAAGATAAAAACTTCGGCTTCTGGGATCAGCTCACCAAAGCCTGTTTCTTTGATCGCGAGATCGGCCAAGAATAGATGGTGGTTTACAACCACCAAGTCCGCATCCATCGCACGTTTACGCGCTTTCACGACAAAGCAATCTTCATAGCTTGGGCATTCTTTCCCTAAGCAATTATCGTTGGTTGAGGTAATAGTAGGAATGATGGGGCTGTCTTCGGCCAAATCTGCACATTCACCGAGATCCCCGGTTTTTGTTTCAGACGACCAGCCACGCACTTTAACAAGCTGAGAGAGTAACGTTGGGTCCGCCTGACCATCGTGACTTTCGATGATCTGCCGAGACAAACGTTCAGGACATAAGTAGTTCGAACGTCCTTTTAGCAGTGCGACACGGCCTGTGAAACCCAACGTATTCACCATTAACGGTAAATCACGATGATAAAGCTGTTCTTGAAGGTTTTTGGACCCCGTACTGATAATGGTTTTTTTGCCACTTAACAATGCGGGAGCCAAATAGGCATAGGTTTTACCCGTGCCCGTGCCCGCCTCAACCACCAGTTGAGAGCTATTTTCTATCGCTCGTTCGACTGACAACGCCATGTCAGTTTGTGGCTGGCGAGGCTGAAACCCTTTAATGGCTTTTGCCAACGCACCGTCTGTGGAAAAAACCTTCGAAATCATTGTTCATTTATACAGTATTGGACAGCCCTGCATTATGCCAATAAACAAGCGTCACTGCCATTGATCACACTGATTGTTGTATTTATCCCCAAACACATTAAAGATGCTCGAATTCAGATCGCTTGGATGCATTTTGACCTGAATTTGTACATTTGCTCCGCGCAAATTGCGCGAGATTTTGACCTTGACGCAAATTCAGAGTAAAACGTGACAAAATGCATGACGATGTTTTTATGTGAGATTCACGTTTCTATGGAAAGAAAAATTCTGCTGACGGATTGTCCCGACGCCCAAGGCCTCATCGCCAAAATCACCAATATTTGTTACAAACACCAGCTCAATATCATTCATAACAATGAGTACGTAGACCACTCTACAGGTCAGTTTTTTATGCGTACGGAATTGGATGGTATCTTCAATGATGACACCTTTTTGATGGACATTGACCAAGCGTTGCCTGCGGGCAGTCGCCGTAACTTGGTCAATACCAACCGACGCAAGCGCATTGTCATTATGGTTACCAAAGAGTCACACTGTCTGGGTGACATTCTTATGAAAGCGTATGACGGGTCGCTAGACGTGGAAATTTCCGCGGTTATTGGCAACCACAATACACTTGCAGCGTTGACCGAGAAGTTTGATATTCCGTTCCACTTCGTAAATCACGAAGGGCTCGAAAGAGAGCAACACGAAGATAAGGTCGTCGACATTATCGACTCATATGCACCCGACTACATTGTTCTGGCGAAGTTTATGCGCGTGCTGACACCGAACTTTGTGGCTCGTTACCCGCACAAAATCATCAATATTCACCACAGTTTTTTACCCGCATTCATTGGTGCGCGTCCTTATCACCAAGCCTACCATCGTGGCGTGAAAATCATCGGCGCAACGGCGCACTTCGTGACCAACGATCTTGATGAGGGCCCAATCATCGACCAGAACGTTAAACATGTTGATCACACCTTTAGTGCAGAAGACATGGTGAAAGCGGGCCGTGATGTAGAAAAAACCGTACTGAGTAACGCACTTAGCCAAGTCGTCGAAGACAAAGTCTTCGTATATGGTAACAAGACCGTCATTCTCTAACGGATACTTGGAACTGCTATCCGAGCAATCAGAACATCATGATCTAAAAAGGGGCTTACGCCCCTTTTTTACTGTTAACTTACGTTTATTTTTCACTTTCAATAACTTGCTCAAGTGAAACAGGATGTAGCTTCACGCACACACCTTTAAACTTAAATGCCACCGTCGGGTTAGACAAACGCTCACCTTCTCCTGACGGAGAACTCAGTTTTACCTTTACGCCCAAAGACTCAAGCTCAGCCCATCGCGCTTTCAAGTCCGGGAAAGTCATCAACACATCTTCCAGAAACGTTTCTGGCGTGGTGGCGGATGACGGGATTACCCATTCTGCGTGTTCCCAACCCTCTTCCGCATACACTTTATCGCCGGGATACGGCAATTCAACACAGTGCGTTTGCCAACTACCAAACACCAGCGGTTTTTCAGTTTTCACGACCACAATCGGCCTGCCATTGATCGTATTGACTGATAGTTCTTCTGACTCGTTAAGCCACGCTTGATGCAATGACTTCGCCAATGCAAGCTCATTGACACGTAGCGCAATATGGTCCGCTTGATAACCCGACAAATCCAAACCAAGGGTGTCGATCAAGTTCTGCATGCGAACAGAAAACTGAGGCAACGAAGACTTTAGGGCGGCAATGGTTAACACAGACATTTACTTTCTCTTGGCGATATTTTTAGAGGCGTAATGTATCACAGCCACCCCTCTGATAAAGGCGCAAACAGATTGAGAAATAGCATATCCTTGCTACGACTGCCTTCGTGATACTTAAATAATATGATTTCGTTGGATTCAGCTTTTAAACCACGGCCGTTTGTGGGTATTATTGCGGATGTCTCTGAGTGCTGAAGTCTTACAACTAAAGCCGTCAACCATGCCCTGTTTGTACTCGTATACAGTGGGTATTGTTGACGGATTTTTTACTTTAGTGTCAAGCCAGTTCAGTTGAGCCGACAACGCATTCTTGTCGGGAAACAAAATTAAGGTAAACAAGTGAATATTCAAGCCCTTCTTAACGACAAAGTCGCTGCGGCGATGGTTGCTGCAGGCGCACCGGAAGGTAGCCCAGCAGCAGTTCGTCAATCTGCAAAAGCACAATTCGGTGATTATCAGGCTAACGGCATCATGGGTGTTGCTAAGCAGCTGGGATGCAATCCTCGCGATTTCGCTCAGAAAGTGCTGGATGTTCTGGATCTGGAAGGCATCGCGTCAAAAACTGAAATCGCAGGTCCAGGCTTCATTAACATTTTCCTAAGCCCTGAATGGCTGGGAGCACAAGCAGACGCAGCACTGTCTGATAGCCGTCTTGGTGTGACGCTGGCTGACAAACAAAACATTGTTGTCGACTACTCTGCGCCAAACGTAGCGAAAGAAATGCACGTAGGTCACCTGCGTTCAACCATCATTGGTGATGCGGTTGTTCGTACACTTGAGTTCTTGGGTCACGATGTAATTCGTGCAAACCACCTGGGTGATTGGGGTACACAGTTCGGTATGCTGATCGCGAACCTTGAGCGTCATGAAGCGCAAGGTGGCGACATTTCAATGGATCTGAGTGACATTGAAGGCTTCTACCGCGAATCTAAAAAGCTATACGACGAAGACGAAGAGTTTGCAAAAACTGCTCGTAACTACGTTGTACGCCTGCAAAGTGGTGACGAGTACTGCAAAGAAAAATGGCAGCAACTGGTCAAAATCACTCTGGAACAAAACCAACGTAACTACGACCGCCTGAACGTGTCTTTGACTAACGAAAACGTGATGGGTGAAAGCATGTACAACGACATGCTTGCTGGCATCGTGGCAGACCTAAAAGAAAAAGGCCTTGCTGTAGAAGATGACGGCGCAATGGTTGTGTTCTTGGATGAGTACAAAAACAAAGACGGCGAGCCTATGGGTGTCATCATCCAGAAGCGTGACGGCGGCTTCCTGTACACCACCACTGACATCGCATGTGCGAAATACCGCTACGAAACCTTCAATGCGGATCGCGTGCTTTACTTTATTGATTCGCGCCAGCATCAACACCTGATGCAAGCATGGACCATCGTTCGTAAAGCAGGCTATGTGCCTGAGTCAATGAGCCTAGAACACCATGCTTTCGGCATGATGCTGGGTAAAGATGGTCGCCCGTTCAAGACCCGTGCAGGCGGTACTGTTCGTCTGGCAGATCTACTGGATGAAGCTGAAGTACGTGCAGCAAAACTGATCGAAGAGAAAAACCCAGACCTGTCAGCAGAAGAAAAAGCGAACATCGCTGAAACGGTTGCAATGGCTGCGGTTAAATACTCTGATCTGTCTAAGCACCGCACCACTGACTACATCTTCGATTGGGACAACATGCTCGCATTTGAAGGCAACACGGCACCGTACATGCAGTATGCGTACACCCGTGTGGCATCAATCTTCAACAAAGCGGGTATCGATGCAAATGCTATTGAAGGCACTATCATCATTGCTGATGAGAAAGAAAAAGCACTGGTGTCTAAACTGCTGCAATTCGAAGAAGCTGTTCAATCTGTTGCGCGTGAGGGTCAGCCTCATATCATGTGTGCTTACTTGTTTGAACTGGCAGGATCTTTCTCAAGCTTCTACGAAGCGTGTCCTGTTCTAAATGCGGAAGGTGAGACAAAGCAAAGCCGTCTGAAACTGGCTGCGCTTACCGCAAAAACGATTAAGCAAGGTCTTGATCTTCTGGGTATTAAAACGCTAGAGCGTATGTAATTCCCAAAGCGTAATCGCTCTCACAAAACATCTAAGCCCCACCTCTTTATCGTGGGGCTTTTTTATGTGACATTAAATTTTCATACACAATCTAGTATCATTATTGATACAAGGAAGATTTGGAATTTAAGGGATGAGCGAATACGCATTCTTCGAAGCTACACGCATTTTCAAGCGCGCAGTGCCTCTGATGGTAAAGTACAAGGTGCCCACAACCCCGCACTACTTTTCTCTCTGGTATACCTATTGCGCAGGAACCCATCCAGAGCTTAACCAAGCCGTTGATGCAACCGTTGCCAAATTTGGCATTTGCTCAAGAGAGAAATGTGACTCCCTTATAGAGTCCTTTTTGATTGGTGATAGCAAAAAGGAACTCGACAATTTCCGACAAAAAGTCGAGACCCTCGTCGCGGACCTTGGTAACTCCATGGACGCCACCGTCTCCGATACCGAAGAGTTCCAAGACATTTTGTCGTCATCGGTTACAAAGCTAGAAAATGTCCAACACAAAGCATCTTCAGGTGCTGATAATCAGCAAGTCATACACGAGCTACTCCAAGGGTCACAGCACCTTCTGAGTGCTACGTCTCAATACCGACTGCAAGTGACCACCCAAAAAGCTGAAATAGACACCCTCAAGAAAAAGCTTGAAGAATATAAAAATCAAGCGACGAACGACGCACTAACTGGTTGCCTCAACCGCCGCGCCTTCGATCAACAAATGGCTGACTACAACACGCAAAATGTCGAAGTTAGTGTCATCATCGCAGACATCGATCATTTCAAAGTCTTTAACGATGAATACGGACATCAAATGGGTGATAGCGTATTAAAACTCGTGGCAAGCAAGCTCGAATACTCAATGAAAGACTATGGATTAGTATATCGATTTGGGGGTGAAGAATTTGCAGCTTTGGTTCCAAGCGTCTCTTTTACCAACGCTTGGAGTATTGCTGAAAAAGCCAGAGCAACATTAGAAAGGCTGTCAGTCACTGACAAAAAGTCCGGCAAAAAAATAAACTCCATCACTGCATCTTTTGGCGTAGCAAGTCGCCATGCTGGCGAAGATATGGAGGAATTGCTATCTCGCGCTGATGAAGCCTTGTATGACGCAAAAGGTAGAGGAAGAAACTGTGTCATGCCGAAAGCAAGATAGCAGGCATCGCGATGGTCACGCGCTTTAGGTATTTAAGCGCGTCCCTACCTTATTGATTGAACCTCGCGCCTCCGTCTGCCAACCACTGTAATTCGTCTTCCGTGGACAAACGTCCGAGTGCCGCATTTCGATGGGGAAACCGTCCAAAACGTTTAACAACATCATAATGAGAACGCGCGTGGCGATAGAAGTTTTCTAGTAAACCCGCCTCGTCTTTTTCCGACACCTCATCGCAAAGCTGACTAAAGCGAAAAAGCGACTCTTCCTGATCTTCCAAATATTCCGAATGTTGCAGTGGCATATAAAAGAAGGCACGCTGAACGGGAACTAACGCCATATCCTGCGCGCTCGCCATGCCCCGCTTACAAAGGGCCAACGCAAAATCATCATAACGGAAAGCGGCACTTAAACCGCGATAGATATTTCGGCTGAACTGATCCAGCAGAATAATGTGGGCCAGAGCCCCTTCCGGCGACGATAGCCACTGAGAAAGTTTACCCTCTCCCGCCATACTCACATGAGGTAAGAACTTTTCCCGTATCGTGTTATCTGCGCTGCTGGCACCCTCAAACCACAATGCTTTAACCTCTTCGTTCGGACTTGGCATTTCTGCGTCACCAAACCAAAAATCAAGCACTTCGATATAGTCCATTGTTGCTCCTCACTGTGTTTATCATTCGCCTCTCCCAAAGGTACGGCGACGTCATCCAAGACGTAGTGAGCAAACTCCTTTGCTTTCATTGGGTATACACTTTTAGACTAATCTGCTTTTTGATGAGTTGATCGCAAAAGTCCCCTATTTGTGCCTTTTTGTGACTTTTCCATGAATATTGCGCAACATTACGCAACGAATCGACCGATCTGTTTTAGCTAAGTGATTTGGTTTACATTGGTGGGATTAGTCGTTATTTTTGTTTAAAAATAACCAAGATCGAGACCATACATGGCATTTTCACTTCATCCGCGACTTGAAGCAGATACTACCTGGCTTGGCGATTTACCGCTGTGCCGCGTTTTGCTGAGCAAAGAAGATATCGGCCCTTGGCTGATTCTGGTGCCTAAAGTTGAAGGGATCACTGAGATCCATCATTTATCAGAAGAAGACCAAATTCAGTTCATTAAAGAATCGTCTGCACTCGCATCAAAACTCGAGCATTTTAGTCACCCTGACAAAATTAATATTGGCGCATTAGGTAACATGGTGTCGCAACTTCACATTCACCATATCGCACGCTTTCAGACTGATGTTGCTTGGCCTGGCCCTATTTGGGGAAATACCAAAGGCGTGATCCGAGAGGTATCTTTACAAGAAGAAACAGCGGCCAACTGGCAACAACACCTTGCAACCATTGAAGGGTTTGTTTCGGCATAATCGCCTTCGACTAAAATACTCGAATACTCGAATACTCGAATACTCGAATACTCAAGATTCAGCATGCTTGAGTATTCAGAAACAAAAAAAGCGCGGACTCTCCGCGCTTTTTTGTTCTGGCAGTAAGTGTTATTGAAACACAACCAACCCCAGTTCATTTTTCTGAACCCAATGGTAATGCACTGCATCCATCCCCGCTTTCTTGCTGCGGGTGATTTTCAGCTCACCTTTCTTCGTCCAAACAGCGAGCATTGCCTCTATACCGTCTTCCGAAAGAGAAAATGCGTTCGCCAATTCTTTGCGAGAACAATTTGGGTGTTCGATGATGTACTGCTTGAGCTCAGTAAGGATCATATTGCAACCGGACTAAGTTTGTTATTGCCACTCATCGCGTAGCGTTTCAGCCCACCAATAGTGAATACCATGACGGCGATACTTCCCACTATCCATAACGTACTTGGTAGCGGACTCGTCAGTAGCATCATGGCTTGGTAACAAATTATCGTAACTACCACAGCAAGCAGCATGGTCCATCCGGCAATGAAGCCTGCAAATGGACGCCCAAACTCACGGACGTATGCACCCATTGCCGCTACACACGGTGTATACAATAATACAAACACCAAATAAGCAAACGCACCGGCTACCGTAAAGTGATTGTTTAGATTCGCGAAGATACTCATATCAACGCCTTGCTCTTCCGCCACAGCTTCTTTGTTCGGCAAATCACCCACATCAATACCCAATGGGTCTGCGTAGTTTAGGCCTAACAAATTGTCGGGAATTGTCTGTAGTGCTTCCTTCAGACTTGCCACCAAATCAAACTCAGACGCACCTTCACTTTGTGGTGATGAGTAAAGGCTGTTTAACGTACCAACCACTGCCTCTTTCGCAAAAATCCCCGTGATAATGCCTACTGTTGCTGGCCAGTTATCTTCTTCAATACCAATAGGTGCGAAAACAGGCGTTACAAATTGCGCGGCTTTTGACAACACTGATTGGTCAGAGTCCTGATGACCAAATGAACCGTCAGTGCCCATTGAGTTTAGGAAGCTCAATATCGTCACTACAACAACAATGGTTTTGCCTGCACCCAATACAAAGCGTTTTAGTTTATGCCACGTTTTCAAAGTTACGTCTTTTAAACGTGGCCACTCGTAACGCGGTATCTCCATCAGCATGGCATCGCTGTCACCTGGGAACAGAGTTTTACGCAGAACGACACCCGTAAAAATCGCGACGGCAATACCCATTAGATACAACAAGAAAACGATGTTCTGACCATTTTCAGGGAAAAATGCTGCGGCAAATAAGGCATAGACGGGTAACCGCGCGCCACAAGACATGAAGGGAGCCATTGCCGCCGCTAAACGACGCTCTCTTTCCTGATCCAGTGTTCGCGTCGCCATGATAGCGGGTACGTTACAACCAAAACCGAGTACAAGAGGAACAAATGCTTTACCCGGCAGACCAATTTTCTGCATCGCTTTGTCGAGTACAAATGCCGCTCTTGCCATGTAGCCAGAGCTTTCCAACAAAGACATAAACAGATAAAGGCATGCAATAACTGGAATGAAGGTAGCAACCGTTTGAATACCGCCACCAACGCCGTCTGCAAGAATCGTAACCAGCCAGACCGGAAGATGGTTATCTAAAAGATGGTGGCCACCATCGACCAACACAGCACCAACGCTAATATCAAAGAAATCAATGAATGCACTGCCGATGTTTATCGAAAACATAAACATCAAGTACATCACACCGAAGAAAATGGGGAGGCCTAGATAGCGGTTTAAAACGATATTATCGATAGTGTCTGTAACGCGTGTTTGAAACGGCACGATTTGTTTTTTCACTACATGGCAAATATCGGCGACACGACTATATCTTACATCCGCAATGGTCAGATCCAGATCCACCACAGAGCTCAACTCGCGAATGACATTTTCTATATAGTGTTGCGTCTCAACATTTAGTTGATTCAACAAAAGTTGATCACCTGCCAGTAAGCGAATGGCATTAGCACGCTGGAACTCAACGCCGTGCATTTCAAGGTAGGTCGAAATGTCAGTGATCGCTAACTCAACCTCTTTACCGTAATCCAATGATGTCGGTAAAACAGGGTTACCTCGACTAGCGATGTTCGCCAGATCGGTTTTAAACGTATCAACAGAAAGTGGAGACGTTGCCGTTACCGTTAGGACTTCGCAGCCAAGCTCGTTTGCCAGGGCTTCAGTATCAATGTGGAAGCCTTGCTGCTCCATGATGTCCATCTTGTTAAGAACGACAACCATCGGTCGTCCCAACTCACGCAGTTGAAGCGTCAAATACAAGCTTCGTTCCATCGCACTGGCATCAATGACATTCACAACAAGGTCACTTGGCATCGTAAAGAGTGCTTTTACCGCAATGGACTCATCTAAACTGTTGTCACCATCTGCGTGATCAAACGTATAGATGCCTGGCAAGTCGGTGAGAGAAAACGTGCGATCATCAAGAACCGCGCGCCCCGTTTTCTTATCAACAGTGACACCCGCCCAGTTCCCGATTTCCTGACGCCCGCCAGTAAGACGGTTAAATAAGGTGGTTTTACCCGAATTTGGGTTACCAACTGTCAGTAGCTCTTTATTCGTCATTTCAAGCCACCTCAATATTGGTCGCAAGGCTCATTCGAAGCGCAATATCACAACCACGAACTCTAACCTGAATAGGGTCACCCATTGGCGCGATTCGAATCACAGTAACGTCTGTGTCTGGCAACACGCCCATTGCCATTAGCTTTTTACGAGGGATGGCAGGAACGCTCGCCATAGAGACGATTTTTCCTTTAGCACCGGGCTTTAATTCAGATAGCTTCATAGGTCACAACTTAAATGAGAATCAGACACATTTGCGAGTAAAGTATTGCAAAATGTGTCTTAAAGAAAGTTGTTTTTGATCAATGAAGCCGCTTTTTGAAGAGAGCAGCCTGAAAACACATCAACGTCAGCCCCGTTAAAATCGTTAATTTTTTCGTTAAATACGTAAAAAACGGCCTTTCTGTCTTATCTTGATGGGATTATCCATAAACAAATTGCGAAGTTTCAGTACCGCTGGAAAATCGTCAAATTCGTTAAATAACACTGTCAAAGCATTGACGATGGGGTATTTTTTTCGACACGCAACAAAATTTAGTCGGTTTTTTCATGGAAATGAAATAATGGCGGGAAATTACTATCGAACAGACAGGATAAAACGATTAAATGAATCCAAGTTAATCGGAACAGAATTCCAGATGGTGTGTGGTCTCCCACACACCTCCGGCAGCAAGCGAAGGTGTCTTTGACGCCCGTGGTATAGTCAGTCGGCTATACCACGCTCTTTTTTTTCACTCACTCTTTTCCTCAAATTTCTCTCTAAACTGCGTTGGCGTACAGCCATACCTTGCTTTGAAAGACTTCGAGAAATAAGACGGCTCATTAAATCCACAAGCGACAGACACATCCGAAACCTTGCTTCCATTCGCGAGCATGCGCGTTGCATTTTCCAAGCGAGTAGAAATCAGTGCTTCTTTGAACGTATAACCAAATAACGCCTTGAATCGACGCTGTAAGCTTCTCTCTGAAATATACAAGGCAGTCGCTAACGACGACGTTGTATAGTCAGGATCGCCAAAATGGGTATCTATTTCCGCTTGAGCATTAGATTTCCAAGCCTCATCACTGGCAGTTGATGATTCGTCCGCTTCAATAGGTGCATACGCAGGTTGATATGGGTCGGTCTCCACCTCAGAAGCAAGCTCGGCCGATGTGAATACCACCGTGTCAACAAATAGGGGGGGATCCACTTCCCGAGCGGCAAGAATCTCACCATCAGAGATCTTTTCATCTATTGAAACACGTTTCCTTGCACGGAAATTTGACTGGTGAAAGTAAACAAACCCCAACAAAGCAATTACAAGCATCCCTATAATGATGACGCCGAGCTGTTCATACCAAACTCTATCAACCGAGAATGAAAACAACTGCCTCTTCGATTCCTGCCCGCTGGTTAAAGACTCTTTGACAATGAGCGTGTAGTCCCCTGAGCCTAACGCTGAAAACACTAATTGGTTGTCCCTCGTTTTATGCCAAATATCAGAGCCACTTCCTAAGAGTTGATAGCTTACGCCTTCACGAAGGTTAAATGGCATCTGGCTTATGTCGATTTTTGCGGTTGACTTAGCTGGCACTGAAAGCTGAACAAAATCACTTAGTGGCCCCATGCGATAAGGGGCGTCATCAATGTATACCGTACTGACGAAAGAGGGCCGCAATGGCAAGTTGAAAAGTTGATCGAGTGTTTCCGTCGACAAGGAGAATACACCTAAGTCTCCCGCAAAATAGGTTGCCTGCTTTGTCATCTCACAAAAGTATCTGACTGATTGAGATGTCAGTTGGGTGGTCAACACACTTTGTTTTTGGGTGTGCCCCTTGATGTTTCGGAACACGCCTTTCGTGGTGATGTAGGTCATCTCGTTGTCATGCACATATGCACACAGCACCTTACCATTTTCAGTGTGGTTTAATATCGGGTTGGCAGCCCCACCCTCTGTCATTGAATACCCATATACACCATTGCTGGCAACCAACCACAAATTTTCCTTGTCACTCTCACTAAGGTACTTCACCGCACCAACGTCGTCTTTACTGAGAACATCACGGAAGCTTCCATCAAAATAGTGAACGAGTCCGTGAGACGTCCCTAACCATACACCTACGCTTTCCATATCCAAGAGAGACAGTAAACGGGCCTCTCCAGATTGGCTCCAAGATGAATCAAAATCGACCAAGGTTTGACTTTCTGGCCAATAACGAAGAATGCGATTTTCCGACGCTATCCATACAGAATGTTCATCAGCCAAGAGCCTATCTATTGGAATTTCACGCAGTAATTGTGGCAATTCTTCGTCTACTGGTCTGAGCGATTCGGCGTGATACGCATGAAGCCCCGACGCCGTCGCAACCCAAAGTGTATTTTCGAGCACTTCCATGCTTTGAATGGAGAAGTTAAACGTTTTTGATAACACTGGATGCAAAGTGCGGTTCAGCTTAACCAGCTTGTTACGAGAGCCAAGAAAATACTGGCCTTGCCAGTCAACAAATGAAGATATACCCGCTTCCGCTAAGTCCCCATTGAGATGCCCTGAAGGTAGCCGATACAAACCCGCTAGAATTGATGACCGAAAATTCAAACCACTGTCTGATGCAATCCAAAGATCGTCTTTGTCCCCACGCTCTATCGCGGTAACTTGTTGTCCAAGAAAACTAAAGGCATCCGGTTGCGATGTGCTCATTGGTACAAATACCAAATTTTCCGCACTACTTTCTGCAAGGAACAGACCTTTGTTAGTGCCGAGCCAAATACCTTCAACCGTTTTTTCAATGGCATAGCCAATGTTATTCACTAAATAGCGTTGAATAACATGGCCCTGACGAATCACACTAAGGCCTTGCGTTCCCGCAACAAAGAGTGAATCCCCCCATCGTTTTGCATCAAATATCTGTGTATTTGAAGAGAACTCATAAAGAACACGCTGGTGTGTTATATCGATAATCTGATTACCATTGTTGCCCAACACGCCTTGAGATGAGCTGTAAATCTGTATCAGGTTATCTGAACTCAACTTTTCCACACGTTGCTGCTCAATATCAAGGCGGTATCCCCCCGACGTTGCCGCGACAAAAAGTGTATCGCCCCCAGATTCTATATCATTGATATTCAACCCAGACGCATAGTGAGACGGCGTTACTTTCCCTGTTATCAAGTCATAATGGTGCAACTTGTTATCAATCAATAGATAAAGTTTGCCATTGAGTACAGCGATATCACTGACCTCAGGGAGGCTGGGAACAAACAAGGAAAGCGAACGTATTTTTGTCCCATCGTAGTAACTAACAGCACCCGATGAGTCCAGCAGCCAGACCCCCTTCTCTTCGATATACTCCATTGTTTTGATTACCTTGCTTGTCAAAGAGTACTCAAAAGGAAATTGAAGGAAGAATGGGGATGCATTTAAAACCGCACTCGAGAGCGATGAAAGGCCGACAATCAGTGCGATTAAGCAACGTTGAAGTGCAGGCATTCGAAAAGATAAGCGCATGAAAAGACTTCGTTGGAGGTTTAAGGTAATTTTCTCAATTTTCATTACGTTAAACGTGTTTGCTTTTCAGCAATGTGAACCAATTCACGGCAATATCAATAACTACAGCGAAGGACTGAACGACCTCTTGAGTCAGAGGCCGTTGAAGTGAATAGCAAAGCATAGTGGAAGTGATTTCTTAATTAGCGTTGAAGCTATTTAAAACACTCTTCGTAGCGGCTACCAAGTTGCAATAGGAAGTCTTTATAACCTTGCGTCGCTAAATCAATATCCTGTGCCATTGGGTCCAACTCTACGGTTTTTGTGTTCGTATACTTCACTACGCTTTCTACAATCGCAGGGTTAAATTGAGGCTCAGTGAAAACGCAATTTGCTTTGTTTTCCTCTAGGGCTGAACGAATCTTAATCAAGGTGCGCGCCCCTGGTTTTCGGTCTGGGTTGACAGTGAAATGGCCTGTCGGCGTTAGACCAAAGGTATTTTCGAAGTACCCATATGCATCATGAAACAGAAAATAGCCCGGTGCATTTTTCGCATCCAAAGCTGTGTTCAACTGCGCCTCAACCGCCGTAATTTGGCGAACAAATTGCGCGTAGTTCTTTTCATATGTTGCTGCATTTTCCGGCGATGCCTTGCTGAGCGCATCTGAGATCGCCTTAGCGATCACTTTACTTTGCTCTGGTCCTAACCAAATGTGAGCATCAATACCGTCGTGACTATGGTTGTGCCCTTCATGATCAGAGTGCGCGCCTTCTTCGCTATAGTGTCTTAATGGCATGCCGTTCACTGCTGTTAGAGCCAAGGCATTCGCTTTGTCGTTGAGCAGTTTTTTCAGGAAAATTTCCATTTCCGGGCCCACCCAAACAACAAGGTCTGCATTTGAAATCTTTTTTACATCAGAGGGTTTTAGTGCGTAATCATGGGGAGAGGCAGATGCAGGCAAAAGCACTTCAACATTCCCTTTATCACCCGCGATATCTTTTGCAATCAAAGCGATAGGTTTAATTGTTGCCACAATATTGGGCGTTGCTGCACTTGCCATCAATGGCATAGAAAGCAGTAAAGTTGCACAAAAAGCTCGAAATCCTAAGTTCATATTCGTTCCCAAATCCAACGGTTGGCATTCTAATACTTGAGGAAATGTTATATTATAACATTTCATTTTTAAACATTATGCGCAGTTTATGTCTCAGCCCCTTGTCACAATGAACAATGTTTCCGTCGTTTTTGATGGCCGAAACGTATTGGATCGCGTGTCCATGACGCTGTCACGAGACAAAATTACAACCTTGATTGGCCCCAATGGTGCTGGTAAGTCAACGTTGGTCAAGACAGTGATTGGCTTAAACAAGCCAACGGAAGGACAAATAGAACGCCTTAAGGGATTAAAAATTGGCTATGTTCCCCAAAAACTTAGCCTAAACGACAGTCTTCCACTTACTGTGGATCGTTTTTTAAAACTCACTCCGAAATCAAATGATAAGTCCATTCAAGAGGCCTTAGCGTTGGTTAACGCGTCCCAACTGCTGCATGCAAACATGCACACCTTGTCTGGCGGCGAAACGCAGCGCGTGCTGATCGCGAATGCCGTGCTCAAATCACCAGATCTGTTGGTCTTAGATGAGCCGGTTCAAGGTGTAGACGTCTCTGGTCAGTTGGCACTCTACAGCCTGATTGCCAAGCTCAAGGACGTATTAAAATGCGGAATACTGATGGTTTCGCACGATCTTCACCTCGTAATGGCAAAAACCGATGAAGTGATTTGTCTGCATCATCATGTCTGCTGTTCCGGAGAACCTGCCGCAATATCGACGCACCCGAAATACATTGCAATGTTTGGACGAAAAGAAAGTGAGCAACTTGCGTTGTACCAGCATCACCATAATCACGATCATGACCTATCTGGTAGTGCGATAGGCCCATGCAAACATGGGGATCATCAAAATGTTTGAGTTTCTCGCTATTCCACTCATCGCAGGTGTTCTTATTGCTGCATCCGTCGGCCCATTAGGTTCTTTTGTTGTTTGGCGCCGCATGGCGTATTTTGGCGATACCTTGGCTCACGCGTCTTTGTTTGGCCTCGCACTTGGCTTTATGCTGCAGGTAAACCTTACATTGGCACTTATCGCGAGTTGTTTGGTGATAGCAACCTTGTTGGTTGCACTCCAAAGAAACAGTAAAGTCTCGACTGACACCCTGCTTGGCATCATTGCCCATACTTCGTTGTCGCTTGGCTTAGTTGCAATCAGTTTTGTTGACGATTTACGCGTAGATCTGATGTCTTATCTGTTCGGTGATTTGCTATCCGTTAACACCGCCGATTTAGCATTGATCGCATCAGGCTGTGCCGCTGTTCTTGTCGCGCTATACAAACTATGGACACCCTTGCTCGCGATTACAGTCAGTGAAGACATGGCGCGTGTAGATGGCTACAACGTTGACAGGCTAAAACTAATATTGATGTTGTTGATCGGCTTGGTCATCGCAATTGCGATGAAATTTGTCGGCGCCCTGATCATCACCTCATTGATGATTATTCCTGCAGCCACAGCGCGACGCTTTGCTAAGAATCCCGAGCAAATGGCCTTTATAGCGAGTGCGATTGGTGTGCTTGCAGTGTTCGGTGGTATTGGAATGTCTTGGTTCGAGGACACGCCAGCAGGACCATCTGTGGTCGTCGTTGCTGGTGCGCTTTTCTTGCTCAGCCTTTCAAAGAAACAAGACGCCTAGAGTAGACTCTTGCATAAAACGCTCAACAAACCGCGTTTATTAAAACACAAAAAAACCGCTCATTAGAGTAATGCCACTCGCTTAAGAGCGAGTGGCATTA
>NZ_JAJUBB010000014.1 GCF_028683135.1 Enterovibrio qingdaonensis | reverse complement strand
GCCATTCGACTTTTCTGCTTCTCCCTATTGGGAATCACTCTCCGTGTCGATGAGGCGCATTATAGGGAGGTCTCGAATTCTGGCAAGGGCTTTTTTAAGGTTTTCTGTATAAAAGTCACCATTCGAGCATCTTTTGCACGAAAGCCTTATTTTTGCACACTTTACTCACACCAAGCCCACAAAAAGCTGTGGGTAACTTTTGACTTTATCTTAAACGCGTCGTGTCGATAAAACAAAAAGAGGCCCGTAAGGCCTCTTTAGATGCGTACTATATAGTGTAGTGTTTTTATTGCACGGCTTTTACTTGCTCGTCTTCGACAATCAATTTCACTGGCAGGCCCGGTTTCACTTCCCCACGCAGAATAGATTGCGCGAGTGGATTTTCGACGCTTTGTTGAATCGCGCGCTTGAGCGGCCTTGCTCCGTACACTGGGTCGAATCCTGCTTGGGCAATCATAGACAGTGCTTCATCAGTCACTTCCAGAGCCAGATCTCTTTCAGCCATTCGTTTCGCTAAGTGAGCAAGCTGAATACCCGCGATAGACTTGATATGCTCTTGTCCCAAAGGATGGAACACAACCGCTTCGTCTATACGGTTGATGAATTCTGGACGGAAGTGTTTACTCACTACATCCATTACCATCACCTTGATGCCATCGTAGTCCAAATCACCAAAGTGTTCTTGAATACGGTCTGACCCCAAGTTCGATGTCATGATAACCACAGCATTACGGAAATCGACGGTACGACCTTGCCCATCAGTCAGACGACCATCGTCCAGCACTTGCAGAAGCAGGTTGAACACATCTGGGTGTGCCTTTTCCACTTCATCGAGCAAAATGACAGAATAAGGACGGCGGCGAACTGCTTCTGTTAGGTATCCCCCCTCTTCATAACCCACATAGCCTGGGGGGGCACCTACCAGTCTCGCCACAGAGTGCTTCTCCATAAACTCCGACATATCGATACGCACCATCGCATCGCTACTGTCAAAGAGAAACTCTGCCAATGACTTACACAGTTCCGTTTTACCCACACCGGTTGGGCCTAGAAATAGGAAAGAACCGATTGGACGGTTTGGATCTGCCAAACCCGCACGGCTGCGGCGAATCGCATTCGCGACAGAGGTGACAGCTTCGGCCTGACCAATCACGCGACTGTGCAGTTCGTCTTCCATCTGAAGCAGTTTTTCTTTTTCGCCTTCCAGCATTTTGGCGACAGGAATACCCGTTTGACGAGAAAGCACTTCTGCAATTTCTGCGTCTGTCACGCGGTTACGCAGCAGCGTCATTTCCTGCATTTCGGCCTGACTTGCCAAATCTAGTTGTTTTTCCAGTTCTGGAATACGACCGTACTGCAACTCTGACATACGGTTTAAATCACCAGCACGGCGCGCAATTTCAAGGTCGGTTCTCGCCTGCTCCAATGCACTCTTAATATGTTGCGTGCCAGAAAGGGCCGCTTTCTCTGCATTCCATACTTCATCGAGCTCAGCAAAGTCACGCTCTTTGTCGTCAATCTCGGCTTGAAGCGTTTCTAGGCGCTTTTTACTCGCATCGTCGTTTTCTTTAGAAAGTGCCTGCTGCTCAATTTTGAGCTGAATGAGACGACGCTCTAAGCGGTCCAGTTGCTCAGGTTTAGAGTCGATCTGCATACGGATGCTAGAAGCCGCTTCATCAATCAGGTCGATGGCTTTATCTGGCAACTGGCGATCTGAAATATAGCGATGCGACAAGCTCGCCGCTGCCACGATAGCAGGGTCAGTAATCTCCACCGCGTGGTGTAGCTCGTAGCGCTCTTTCAAGCCGCGAAGGATCGCAACGGTATCTTCAACTGTAGGCTCATCCACCAGCACTTTTTGGAAACGACGCTCTAGTGCCGCATCTTTTTCTACGTACTGACGGTATTCATCAAGCGTCGTTGCTCCAACACAGTGAAGCTCGCCACGTGCCAAGGCAGGCTTCAGCATGTTACCGGCATCCATCGCGCCTTCTGCTTTACCAGCCCCTACCATCGTGTGGATTTCATCAATAAAGAGAATAACGTTGCCTTCTTCTTTCGCCAGTTCGTTCAGAACTGACTTCAGACGTTCTTCAAATTCACCACGATATTTGGCACCCGCAACTAGTGAGCCCATATCCAATGACAGGACGCGCTTATTACGGAGACCTTCTGGCACTTCGCCATTAACGATACGCTGGGCTAGACCCTCAACAATCGCGGTTTTACCAACACCCGGTTCACCGATAATGACAGGGTTATTCTTGGTGCGACGTTGGAGTACTTGTACGGTGCGACGGATTTCTTCGTCACGACCAATGACTGGATCGAGTTTGCCTTGCTCCGCTTTTTCCGTCAGGTCGATGGTGAACTTTTCCAACGCCTGACGCGCTTCTTCTGCATTTGGATCATTGATGGCCTGACCGCCACGAACTTTGTCGATGGCGTCTTCAACTTTCTTCGTTGTCAGGCCCAAGCTTTTCAACAATGTACCCAATGGGCCTTTGTCTTCAACAGCCGCGAGAATAAATAGCTCGGAAGAAATGTATTTGTCTTTACGCTTCTGCGACAACTTGTCACACATGTTAAACAGCATGCCCATGCCATGGGAAAGCTGAACGTCACCACCCGTGCCGCTCACTTTTGGCAGTTTTTCAAGCATTTCACTCAGGCTTGAACGTAGTTGGGTTACGTCGACATTAAGAAGCGTCATCAAAGGACGAATAGTGCTGCTGTCCTGATTGAGGAGCGACACCATCAAGTGAACAGGCTCGATATATTGGTGATCGCGCCCTAAAGCCAGAGACTGTGCGTCAGAAATGGCTAGTTGAAATTTGCTGGTAAATCGGTCAAGGCGCATGGGCCCCCCTCTAATAACTTCGGTAGTTGCTTACCGAAAAAATGGGAGCGGCATTAACCAATTTCAAGTTGATTGATGAATTTTTTGTCGCTTATCGAGAGGAAATCCAAATACAGCTGGCCTGACGGCCCGTACAGTTTTCTCTACGATAAGAAAAGAAACGCTGAGGATCCGATACGGTACAGTATTCGCCACCGTAAACTTTTGTGACCCCTGCCATTGCCAGTCGCTGTCTTGCTAACAAATAAATATCTGCCAACCAACGATCATTGTGGGGTTGAAATGCAAAGTGTGCATCGGGATTGGTCGCGATAAATTGCTCTCGCACTTCATCACCAACCTCAAATGCCTGCGCTCCGATTGCCGGGCCCATCCACGCCATGACTTTTGACTTACCATCAAATTTCGCCAACGTTTGCTCTAAGACACCGTTAACCAAGCCACGCCAACCTGCATGTGCCGCGGCTACTTGTGTGCCCTCTTCATTACAAAACAGCACAGGTAAACAATCAGCCGTCATTACTACACACGCATGGTCTGGAACCGCAGTAAAAGAGGCATCTGCATCCGGTACACCTGATGCAGATGATAGAGGTAACGTCATTACCTCCGTACCATGGATTTGATTCAACCAAGCGGGCTGAGACGGCATATTCATCATATCAGCAAGCACTGAACGATTTTGGGCGACATGTTCGGGGTTATCCCCCACATGGTTACCCAAATTAAGGCTATCAAAAGGTGGCATGCTCACCCCGCCTTCACGCGTTGTGCTTACTGCTTTGACATTTGCCGGAGCTGGCCAGTCTGGTTGAATCCAATTCATGTTTAGTAGTCCAAATCACCGTGCTCTTGGGCATCCGCACGCAATACTTCGGTCAGGTGTACCATGTCATCAGGTACTGGCGCATGCCATTCCATCACTTCTTTTGTCGTCGGGTGCTCAATACGCAACATCACCGCGTGCAATGCTTGGCGATCGAACTTACGTAGGGTCTGGATCAATTCATCGCCAGCATTACGAGGCGGACGAGGACGGCCACCGTAAAGCTGATCACCAATCAATGGGTGGTTCAAATACGCCATATGCACACGGATTTGGTGCGTACGACCCGTTTCAAGACGCATGCGTAAACGCGTGTGCGCACGGAAATGCTCGACCACGCGATAGTGCGTGATAGCAGGTTTACCCAGCTCTTGGACTGCCATATGAGTGCGCTTAGTAGAGTGGCGACCAATCGCTTTCTCTACGGTACCGCCACCTGTCATGTTGCCAATCGCAATAGCTTCGTATTCACGCGTAAATTTCTTGCGCTTTTGTAGGGCGCGAACCAGACGCGTTTGTGTCGGAATATTTTTTGCAACTACCATGAGACCCGTGGTGTCTTTATCCAGACGGTGAACGATACCCGCACGAGGCACTTCCGCGATATTTGGGTAGCGGAATAGAAGACCGTTCAAGATGGTGCCATCTGGGCAACCAGCCCCCGGGTGAACCACCAAACCACGTGGTTTGTTAATCACAAGGATGTCATCGTCTTCATAAACGATGTTTAGAGGAATGTCTTGTGGCTCCCAACGTTTCTCGTCTTCGATCTCAGCCTGAACAACAATTGCCTCACCACCCATCATTTTCACGCGTGGCTTATTGACGACCTCTCCATCGACACTTACTTTGTCTGCCAGAATCCATTCTTTGATGCGTGATCGGGAATAATCAGGGAACAACTCAGCCAATGCCTGATCCAGACGTTGCCCAAGTTGGCTCTCATTAACTGTACTGCTTAACTCTAACTGCTGTGCCATAACGAACTTTTTGATTCTCTGTGAGACTAATACCTTAGCAGGGACTCAGCCATTGGCTTTGTCACGTTACCTATTGGTATTATATCTGGTCGATGGGTAGAATAACCTTTATCGCGCCATTGTAGCTTTTTGCGGCGGTCTCCGTAATGGCAAAGGCTGAAAATATTCTTTCAAGGAAGCTCTCGTAGTAATGAAACGCCTTACACTCTCTTCTCTGCTCGCCATTTCTTTGCTGGCTGGATGCTCAAGCACCGAAGAAATCGTTCCTGATGTTCCGCCGTCTGAACTCTATCAGAATGCACAAACAGCACTTAACGAAGGCAGCTGGATAAAAGCAATCGAGCAACTCGAAGCCCTAGACTCTCGCTATCCGTTTGGTGCGTATTCAGAGCAAGTGCAGCTAGATTTGATTTACGCCTACTACAAAAATGACGATCTCGCACTTGGTGAGGCTACCATCGATCGCTTTATGCGTATGAATCCAGGTCACCCACAAATTGACTGGGTACTTTACATGCGCGGACTAACCAATATGGCGCAAGACCGCACCTTCTTGCATGACATTTTGAATGTTGATAGAAGTGACCGCGACCCTGAACCGTCTCGTAAAGCATTCGTTGATTTTCGACGTTTGTTAGAACGCTATCCAAACAGTGAATACGCCGCGGATTCGCAAAGACGACTGGAAGCGTTGAAAAACCGACTGGCCGATTATGAACTCGCTACAGCCGATTTCTACGTGCGCCGAGAAGCATGGGTTGCTGTTATCAATCGTTGTCAGCAAATCCAACGCGACTTCCCTGACACAGACGCAGCTAAAAAATCACTGCCATTGATGCTTAAAGCCTACGAAGAGTTAAAGCTAGACAAACCTGCAGAACATACTCGCGAGTTAATGCGACTGAATGGCGTCGCAATCTAATCCATACCGAAACGAAAAAAGCAGCCAATGGCTGCTTTTTTTGAATCCGTCGCATCATAATGCCGTTTTTTTGTGCACCGACACAGTGTCGAAAAATGCATCACAAGCTTCTTTAACACGAGAAAAGTCCCTAACGTTCTGTGTTCGTTAGCGACCTTAACCTCTTCATCTTGCAATACTTCCACAACACTCTTCAAGCACTTTATGGAAATTTAACGCCAGAGATTTTGGGATGATCACAAATAGCGTTTCCAGTCAAAAAACACAGACCAAACGTGATCAATATCACGTTTTTTCCTCACCAGAAACGTAATCTGAAAGTGAGCCCAGCAAAGGGCAAGCAAAAGAGGAAACATCTATGAGAGTTGAAATTACTGGTAAAAACATCGACGTCACAGCTGCCATCCACGAACGAATTACATCTCGCTTTGAAAAGTTAGAGAAATGGCAGGTCGCTCTCATTAACCCTCATGCCGTTATCAGCGAAGAGCCTGGTAGCAAGTTTAAAGTCGAAGCGGGTGTTTCCGTTCCAGGGGCAAAACTGATTGCATCAGCAGAGCATGAAGACATGTATGCAGCAATTAACGAAGTCGGCCAAAAATTGGAGAAACAACTGAATAAGCAAGCGCACAAAGGCGAAGCACGTCGAGCCAGCCATGTGGAAGTCCCAGCAGAAGAGCCTGACGTGGTATAAATTCACCATCGGAATAAATCAATGTCTCAGCCCTGCATTATGCAGGGCTGATTCGTCTTGACATGAAAGCGTCAGCCCAATAAGGTTGAGTAATATTACGCCAATCAACAGACTATCGATGACACCGACTATCTCGTTTTTCTTTCGCATTTTTAACTGCTTCTAATGAGGCGGGGCTAAGGGCGAGCATCGATAACGAAAGATTCCCAGAAGCCTCCCTCAAATAGGGAGGCTTTTTTGTATCAGTCAGGGTCAGAATAACCAGCACAGGAAGAGGGAATGACCAAACCAACATTGTCACTGGATGAAATCCGCGTCGGCGTCAGTACGATCGATCAACAAATACTGTCTTTGCTAGCTGAACGCAGAAAACTGAGCCTTGAAGTTGCGAAAAGCAAAATTCAAACGCAAAAGCCAGTGCGCGACATAGAACGCGAGCAAGCACTACTCGAAAGGCTGGTTGCCGATGGTCGTACCCATGAGCTTGATCCTCAGTACGTCACCAAAATTTTTCACACCATCGTCGAAGACTCAGTCCTTTATCAGCAAGCCTTCCTGCAAAGATTGGCAAATCCAGACAATGAACAACCGCTAGCGCGCGTCTCTTTTCTGGGTGGTAAAGGATCTTATTCTAATCTGGCTGCACGTAATTTCTTTGCGCGCAAACATACGACGCTAGCTGAGATCCAGTGCCAGAGCTTTAAAGAGGTATTGGAAATGGTCGAGACGGGCAATGCCGACTACGGTGTGCTTCCCATCGAGAATACCAGTTCCGGCTCCATCAACGATGTTTATGACCAGCTTCAACACACGCGATTATCTATCGTCGGTGAAATTACTCAGCCTATTGAGCACTGCCTGTTAACCGCTGTTGATACAGATATTGATCAAATTCATGTTCTATATTCACACCCGCAGCCACACCAGCAATGCAGCGAGTTTCTGCACTCTTTGGGCGACATAAAACAAGAATATTGCTCAAGCACTGCCGAAGCGATGAAAGAAGTAGCTGCGCTGAAAAATCCGAATGTGGCTGCCATTGGAAACGCCACCAGTGGTGAGCTATACGGACTGAAACCACTGAAGTTTGGTATTGCCAATCAACAGGAAAATCACACGCGCTTTATTGTCGTCGCAAGAAAGCCAGTTGACGTTAACGCCCTGATCCCAGCAAAAACCACATTTATCATGTCTACTGGGCAAAAAGCCGGTTCTTTAGTTGAATGCCTGTTGGTACTTCGTAGCCACGGTATCAATATGACCAAGTTGGAGTCTCGCCCTGTTCTGGGAAACCCTTGGGAAGAGATGTTTTATGTCGACGTCGAAGGAAACATGCGTTCTGACGTTATGAAGCAAGTCGTCGAAGAGCTGATTTCACTTACCCGCTATATCAAAGTTCTGGGTACCTACCCAATTGAGAACGTTACTCCAACGGAAATTGACGTTTAAACTATGAGCGTCCAAGAAAAAGCCTGTGAAATCACACCACAGGCTTTTTCTATTTCCGTATTTAATTAAGCAGCTACTTCACCTTCCCCCAAAGTTGGGTAGTCGGTATAACCTTTGTGGTCTCCCCCATACAGCGTTGAGGGATCCATCTGATTAAGTGGTCCATTGTCGCGAATACGCTCAACCAAGTCCGGATTTGCAATAAACAAAGCACCAAACGCGACTCCTTCACACAACGCTTTTTCCAGTACATCGCTAGCAATTGCCCCAGAAACGGAACCATCTTCTGCGCGGCAGTGCGGATTAAGAATCAAAGGGCTCTTGAGCCTCTTCGTTAAGCTTTCCGTCACATCACGCACGTTCGCTTCCATGATGTGGACGTAGGCCAATATCGGCAGTTTTTCGACGAGTGCCGTGTATATCTCCAACGTGTCATCTTCTTGAATATCGTTATAAGGATTCGCGGGAGAAATTCTGACGCCCGTCTTATCAGCTCCGATTTCAGCAATAACAGCGGCAATCACCTCTCTTGTGAATCGCAGTCTGTTTTCCATGCCACCTCCATATTCATCAGTACGTTGGTTGGCATTTGACGACATAAATTGATGCAACAAGAAGCCATTGCCTGCGTGAATCTCTACGCCATCAAAACCCGCTTCAATGGCATTTTTAGCTGCTTTAGCAAAACCTTTAATCGCCAAATCAATGTCTGTTTTTGTCATAGCTTTCGGCATAGGAAAATCCGCCATGCCCGCTGGCGTATAGGTTTGACCTGCTGCCTTCAACGCTGAGGGCGCAATGGACTGGTGCGCTGATGGATAAAGCGAGGGATGGCCAATCCGTCCACAGTGCATGAGCTGAGCAACTATTTTCCCGCCCCCTTTCTTCACTGCATCGGTAACCATGCGCCAACCCGCGACTTGCTCCTTAGAATGCAGACCCGGTGAGTTGATAAAGCCTTGACCCAACACATCAGGTTGAATGCCTTCTGATACAATGAGTCCCGTAGAAGCTCTTTGTCCGTAATACGTTGCCATCATCTGCGTAGGCACACCGTATTCCGTTGCACGGTTGCGACTCATCGGTGCCATAACCAGACGGTTTTTCACGTGAATAGAGCCATAAGAAGTTGGCGTAAAGAGTGTATTCATTGTTCAAATCCTTTCGTTACTGAATGAGCGTCTTGCTGGTTGTGGCGATGGTGTCGATGTGTTCTCCGCACTTTTACCTGCGCGTTGAGCCATAAACATCGCGCTAATAATCAAAGCAGCACCAATGCCTTGTTCTATGTTGAGCTGTTCATCCAATACCAGATATCCCAACACAGTGGCAGACAGTGGACTCAACAGCGTAATAATTGACACGAGGAACGCAGGCAGACGCTGAATGCATCTAAACCAGATGATGTAAGTCATCAGTGCCCCTACTAAACAGAGGAACCCGAGACCAACGTAGTTTTCCATTGTCATGGATTGCGGAAAGGGCTCACTCCACATCGCCAACGGCATCAATACTATGCCACCAACGGTCAACTGCCAGCCTGTCACATCTAACAGGGACACGCCTTCCGGTTTACCCCACTGCTTGGCCAACACAACGCCCAGTGCCATACAGATTGCACCAAGGATGCTTGCAGACACACCAACTGCATTAAGAGAAGCATCAGATTGAATGACCAACCCAGCGACACCGAGTGCACCGACAACACATGCCAAGATATGTTGAGCCGTGAACGCTTGGCGCAAGAGCGAAGCCCCAAATAGCAGCACCCATAATGGTTGCGACGAAATCAGCAGTGCTGCAATGCCGCCAGGCATGGAGTAGGCAGCTAAAAACAACAGATAGAAAAACGCACCGATATTCAGCGTTCCTAGCACCAACGCTCGCCACCACCATTGTCCCTGCGGGAAACGACGACAAAAAACAAGCAACAGCAGACCTGCAGGCAAAGCGCGAAAAACGGCACTCCATAGCGGCGCTCCCTCAGGTAACCATTCAGTGGTAATGACGTAAGTGCTTCCCCAAATGATGGGTACCAACATTGCCAACAACATATTAGGTAGCATTGCGTGCATCCTTCCCTCCTTGCGCAATCGCTCCAACGTTTCGGTTGGTAAACCGTCGTTCTTCCTTTTTATTACAAGGACTCGCATCCTTCATTGTATTTTCCATTAGCGTTCTCACTGATACGTTGAATCGCAGGTAGCAAAAGAAAAAATAAATTTCCCATCTTTGCTTCGAACAGGGATAACTATAAGGGGGAGTAAGTGAGAGGGTAAGCTGGAAGATATATCAGGTATGTCCGCATTTTTGACTATGCAGGTTGAAGAGAAAGACAAAAACCTTTCAAGGTTTAGGGATGAAAAATTATTAGAATGTGCAGCCAGAGTATGGGTGATTTTATTTATAAACACCTCAGACAGATGTAAATATATATAGTCCAGAGGAAATCTATTGCGTTGGCGTTAGATCATGGGCCGTATAATCCCAAGTATGATGGCTTTAGAAACAGCTTGATAACGGTTTGTACAGCCCAGCTTGTTGGTTGCATTAGTCAAATGAAAAACGACAGTTCTTTCAGAACAACCAATAATAACGGAAATTTCCCAAGAGCTTTTTCCTTCAGAGACCCAAAGCAGACACTCTTTTTCCCGCTTCGTTAAGCTGATATCAATGGGGGCGTTAAAGTTTTTTAGTTTATCCAGCAGCACAGGAGCAACAACCTGCGCTTTCACAATGGCCGAATTGAGCATTGAATGATCGCTGCTAGAACTGCCAAAACTGAACATACCAAATTCACTCTGCGCACCATGCAGCGGAATGCTGAAGCCTGTCTTCAATCCAGAGTCTTTGGCTTGACTCATGACGTCTTTTTGTGAGTTTCTCAAGGGTAATTCACCGATCTGGTGCCATGTTATCGGTGCGGATCGCGACAAGCTATATTCCACAGTAGGATCGTGCTGAACGAGATTTTCATTGTCGTAAATCGCGCGCCAATCTGATGGGTAATTATCAATGATAGTTGTTTCAGATGAGATCATGGATTCAGCTTTGGTATAACCCAGTAAGTAATACTCCAACCCAATAAGTGAAGATAACTCTTCAACAATTCCACTAAGTTCATCTTTCGACTCAGCAACTCTTATATTTTCGATGATTTCGATAACGTCTTTCATGAATCCAACAGCTATAAGTACTTAGCGCAATGTTAAATCATTCTTAACGTAAAAGCTGTCCTCATCCCTCCCGAACTTTATCGAATATCTGACTTTCATTATTTTGCAATGCACTTGGTGAGATTGGTTATAATATCAACACCGCTCTAATTCCATAAAAATAACAGGGAAATATAGCAAACACACCAATGATGCATTTATAAACAAACGATGCGTCATTTGAATTGTTTTAAAATTCGATTTTACATATAAAAAAGCCAAGCCCTAGATGGCTTGGCCTTTTTATCATGTGATTATTTAACTTCGGTGGGTAGTATCGTTTGCTTGCCTTAGCAGCGTCTGACTTTCTTTCATAAAGCGAGGCGCAAAGTCGCCAAACCACCCCTCAACCTGATTAAAGGCGGACACAAACCCATCCTTATCCTGCTCATCCAGCAGGTTGATGGCTTCACCGAAGCGCGCATGGAAACGCTTAATCATGTCGATGTTCTGCGAAGATGACATGATGATGTCACCGTAAAGCTGCGCATCTTGCGCGAATAGACGCCCAACCATAGCGAGCTCCAAACGATAGATGGGAGAGCTCAATGCGGTGAGTTGATCAAGGTTAGGGTTCTCTTCTGCCAGGTGAACACCGTAAACAAACGATGTAAAGTGGCGCAGTGCCTGAATAAGCGTCATGCCCTGATCGTGCTCGATAGCACTGATGCGGTGTAAGCTCGCCCCCCAAATACGGAACTGCTCCAATAACCATTGATATGACTCAGGGTTGCGGCCATCACAGTAAACAATGACTTGCTTTGCAAGGCTGCTGATATCTGGACCAAACATCGGGTGCAAACCCACAACTGGCCCTTTGTGTGATTCCAGCATCGCCTGCAGTGGTTCGCTTTTGATCGACGTTAAATCAACCATTAAGCAGTCATCTGGCAAATTGCCTAGTTGATGGATCACAGAGCTCGTCTTATGAATAGGAACCGTGACAACAACCATACCGGCATCAGCCAGAATCTCATGAGCGTTATCCCAATCTTGGCTACCCAGCACTTTCACCGTGTAACCTGACAAGCGGAACAATTTGCCAAACAGCTTTCCGAGTTGACCGTTCCCCCCCACAATCACGATAGGGCGAAGATCTGGGTTTAGACACTTGAAGCCGGAATCATTTTCACTGGCGTAAGATTCACGCATCGTTCTACGAAGAATGTCTTCTATCAAATCTGGCGGAACACCTTTTGATGCGGCTTCTTCACGGCGGGAAGCTAGCATGGCGGCTTCACGATCAGGCGCATAAATTGGCAGCCCATGTTCGCTTTTCACTTCACCGACTTCTGCAACCAGAGCCAAGCGACGGGCCAAGAGCTCCACCATTTGTTTATCAACTTCATCAATCTGATCCCTCAGACGGGACAACTCTGCAACCATGTGGCTTATTTCCCTTGTAAACGCTGTTCTAAGAAGGGTGTCAGTTCATCGTGTGCGCGATTGAGCAAGTTTTCCGTATCTTGCCAGTCAATACACGCATCCGTGATAGACACGCCATAAGCCATCTCTTCACGAGGCAGTTCCGCTGACTGGTTACCTTCATTGATGTTACTTTCAATCATCAAACCGATAATGGAGGTGTTCCCTTCACGGATTTGATGGAAAACATCTTCCGCAACCAACGGCTGACGACGGAAGTCTTTGCGAGAGTTAGCATGGCTGCAGTCTACCATCAGCGACGCTTCTAGCCCTGCTTGGTGCATCTCATTTTCGCATTCCGTCACAGAGACGGAGTCGTAATTTGTTTGCTTACCCCCACGAAGGATGACATGACCATCAGGATTTCCCTGCGTAGTGAGAAGTGCGACTTGCCCTTCTTTGTTGATACCCATAAAACGGTGACCAGATGCCGCAGCCTTCATTGCGTTGATGGCAGTAGAAAGACTGCCGTCTGTACCATTTTTAAAGCCGATAGGCATTGAAAGGCCGCTCGCCATTTCGCGGTGGGTTTGCGATTCTGTGGTGCGTGCACCAATTGCCGCCCAGCTAAACAGGTCGCCAATGTATTGTGGGCTGATAGGATCCAATGCTTCTGTCGCCAAAGGTAATCCCATGTCCGCCAACGTGATAAGTAGCTTACGCGCTTTATGTAAACCAGCTTCCACTTCGAAAGAGCCATCCAAATTCGGGTCATTGATAAGGCCTTTCCAGCCAACGGTAGTACGTGGCTTTTCGAAGTAAACACGCATCACGATGTAGAGTTGATCACCCACTTTCTCAGACAGAGCTTTGAGCTTTTTCGCGTATTCAATCGCAGCTTCAGTATCGTGAATAGAGCAAGGACCGCAAACAATCAAAAGACGGTGGTCCTTCTTATGAATGATGTCTGCAATTTCCTGACGGCATTTTGAGATAAACGCCAACGTCTCTTGTTTGACGGGCAGTTTCTTTCTCAGTTGCTCAGGGGTAATAAGTACGGTTTCGTCCTGAATATGTACGTTAGTCAGTAAATCTCTTTCCATGAAAACTTCCTGCGACTTTTGCTATTGGTGCGTGGTATTCATCATTGCGCCATGCGCTTTGATTCACACCTTAACAGCCTGACAGATGATTGCAACCACTTTGTAAATATATGAGTACAATGTAAATATACATTTACATTAACCATTTTCATCTGATTTACATGGGATTGGGAAGAGGTTAAATGATTTATTGGAAAATAAAATGAACAAAGACCGACAAGCGGCCTTTGTGTTTAACATGCATTGCGCGTTGTTTAGAACGTTTGATCAGCCGATTGGAAGTCTTCAAAACCGCGTTGCCATTCCAGCTCGAAACGAACGCCGTTTTCCATATTCGCACACACACCGAGGTACTGCATGCCTGACAAGCCGATTTCGTACGCGTTATTAACGTCACAATATCTGTCGACACCCTCGTTATAACCTTGCTCATACTCGGCAACGTTTACGGCATCAACCCCTGCTTTAGCAGCCAAGGCTTGAAGATCGGACATGGAGCGAGACGGAAGCCCTCTTACGCCATCCCTTTCTCCAACAGCCGTCCAGTCGCCCTGTTGTACTAGGTTCGTGGTATCTTCAATACCTGCGCAACCAACCATCAACGCTGCCAGAAACAACACTCCGGATTTTTTCAGCATCCTATTCCTCAACTCTTTGGGTAAGCAGTCCGTGTTTCGTCCATTGTATACCCAAACACCCTGAAGATGCAGGATTCAGCGAGATTGGGTAAATTGGTTCAATGCACGATTCCCTAAACGGTATTTGACTTAAATGTCACTTTGCTCGGGTTTAAAACTTTTCAATTTAAAAGCCAAAGCAATGAATAGCGCACCAAAGACAAAGGCATACATGGCGATAATCCAAATCAAGGTCAATGCTCCTGCTGCAGGGTTTGCCATCAAAAAGCCACCAAACACAATAGAGATTAGGCCCAACAACACCAATAACCACTCACCTTTGATCTCTTTTCGCAATCTGATTGCAGCAATGATTTCCAGTACACCTTTTGCAATCGCCCACACTGCAATATAGAAAAGCAATGCAACTGCAGTGAGCCCAGGAACGGTGAATGTCATAATACCGGCCGCAATACCCACCAAGCCCCAAAGTACCAACACGACCCAGTTATCGTGAGACTTTCGGTCCATCACCGCCGTCCATACTTGCAAAGAACCATCGACAAAAGCAAAAATACCAAATACAAGGATCAGGGTTTCAACCGATTCTTGGGGAGGCAATGTCCAAAGCATGACAGCAAATAAAATGGACGCCACACCACGTAACGCCAGCACCCACCAATTCTTTGATAAAGAACTTACCATTTGTCTAGCTAAGGTTTCCGGTGTACTCATCGCTTGTCTCCTCACTGAACGATGTTCGATGGTGCGCTGCCTGCATCATGATTAACACAAGCACCATTCAACCCATCCTGATGGAAAAATGATACGCCCATCGCAACTATTCTGTAAGCGCGTAAAATGAGAAAGTCAGTGATTTTGACGGAAACTTATTTTTCAATCAGTGAGATACAAGAAAGGAGAAGCAATAAAAAAGCGAGTAGCTATCCACTCGCTTTAGGCTGGATGTGCAAAAATTATCCGAGCAAGGCCTTACGCATTTCGGCCCATGATGTGACTGTAAACGTGGGTACAACGCCATCTGGTAGCGGTTTTGCATCAACATTGAGCCAGCAGGTGTCAATGCCTGCATTGTTACCACCGAGGACATCTGACGCAGCGTTGTCGCCAACCATCAATACACGAGATTTTTCAGGATGTCCTGCAAGAGACAATGTGTGCTCAAAGATCGCTGCATCCGGCTTAGCGACACCCACTTCTTCTGATATCACCACTAAATCGAAAAAGTCGGCCATTCCCGTGCGTTCAAGGCGAACTTGCTGGAGCTGAACAAAACCATTGGTGATGATGCCAAGTTTCGCCTTTTGAGCGAGCTCAGGAACAATGTCTTTTACCCCTTCCAATGGCTGGCAAACATCGGCCATGGCATCGAGAAACAGGCGATTCAATTCTGCAGGAGAGATGCTCAGTCGCTCTGACCAAACATTAAAGCGATCTTCTTGTAGTTGTTTCGCTGTGATCTCGCCGTCTTGGTATTGGATCCAAAGTGGCTTGTTGACCAATTGATATTCGGCGAAGTCTTCAGGGGTGAAATCCACACTGAGACTGGAAAACATGGCTTTTAAGCCCGCATACGCATCAAATGAAAACAAGGTTTCATCGGCGTCAAACAAAATCCAATCGTACTGCACGCGTAATCCTCCATTGCGAGGAGACGATTATGCCTTACTTTCCAAATGGCAGAAACGAGAAAAGCCCGCCAAATGGCGGGCTTTTGCGAACCCTTTCGGGTAATAAACGCCGGAGCGATTATTTCTTAGCCAGACGCTCTTTGATACGAGCTGCCTTACCAGAACGCTCACGCAGGTAGTACAGTTTGGCACGACGTACTGCACCGCGGCGCTTAACAGTAATGCTGTCAACAACTGGTGAGTGAGTTTGGAATACACGCTCAACGCCTTCACCGTTAGAGATCTTACGAACGGTAAATGCAGAGTGCAGACCACGGTTACGCTTAGCGATTACAACGCCTTCGTAAGCCTGTAGACGAGAACGCTCGCCTTCTTTTACTTTAACTTGAACTACAACAGTGTCACCTACGTTGAACGCAGGAACGTCTTGTTTAAGTTGCTCATCTTCGAGCGCTTTGATGATGTTACTCATGTTTTTTACCCTAGAATAAACTGATACTAAATATCTTTAGGTACTTGAACTGTGTTCACTAATGAACTCAGCAAGTAGTAATTCCTGTTCGTCAGTCAGAGCTAGGTTTTCCAGGAGCTCTGGTCTTCTGAGCCAGGTTCGGCCCAGCGATTGTTTCAATCGCCAGCGACAAATGTCCTTGTGGTTTCCAGACTTCAGCACCGAAGGCACTTCCAGTCCATCTAACACTTCAGGTCGCGTGTAGTGAGGGCAATCTAGCAAACCATTTGCGAAAGAATCTTCTTCCGCTGACGCAAAGTCTCCGAGTACACCCGGAACAAACCGAGAGACTGCATCGACTAACGTCATGGCTGGCAGTTCACCACCACTGAGCACAAAATCCCCGATAGACCATTCTTCATCGACTTCGGTTTGTATAATGCGCTCATCTACCCCTTCATAGCGTCCACAGATAAGAATCAGGTTCTCGTTCTGCGCTAGCTCCTCAACACCCGCTTGGTCAAGCTTACGGCCCTGAGGTGACAGGTAAATCACTTTTGTCTTACCGTTGGCGGCGTTTTTGGCTGCATCAATGGCATCGCGCAATGGCTGTACCATCATTAACATGCCCGGGCCTCCACCATATGGGCGGTCATCAACCGTCCGGTGCTTGTCGTGAGTAAAATCGCGGGGATTCCACGTTTCTACTTCGAGCAGGCCTTTTTTCACCGCCTGGCCAGTTACCCCAAATTCAGTAACAGCACGGAACATTTCAGGAAAAAGGCTGATAATACCAACCCACATTTTTCCGCTCCTATTGCTTTAAATGTTACTGGGGGAATTAAAATCCAGGATCCCAGTCAACTTCGATCCGTTGAGCAGAGCGATCAATCATCTTGATGACTTGCTCATCGAGGAACGGCACTAGGCGTTCCTTCTGGCCAAAAGCATCTTTTGGGTTAGCAGTCACGACCAATACATCGTTCGAGCCTGTTTCTAGAATGTCAGTGACTTTACCTAGGTTGTAACCTTTGGTAGTCACCACTTCCATTCCAAACAGTTCGCGCCAGTAGAATTCTTCATCTGACAGCGAAGGCAGAACGTCTGCGTTGATGGCGATCTCTGCATTTGTCAAAGCGGCAGCATCTTCACGCTGATCCAACCCTTTCAATTTGCAGACATAACCCTGACCGTGGCGTTTCCAGTCTTCAAGACCGGTCTCTTTCCACTCGCCACGCACCTTGATATACCAAGGTGTGTAGCTAAAAATGCTTTCAGCGTCTTCAGTGTAAGAAAAAACTTTGAGCCAGCCACGGATGCCATAAGAAGCACCTAGCTTGCCTACTACAACCTTCTCTTGCTCACTCATGTTCTTTTCTTTTAACCCTGACACTAATCAATTAAGCAGCTTTCGCCGCGTCTTTGATCAGACGTGCTACGCGGTCAGAAACAGCTGCACCTTGGCCAACCCAATGGTTAACACGGTCCAGGTCCAAACGCAGTTTCTCTTCTTGACCTTGTGCAACAGGGTTGAAGAAACCTACTTTCTCGATGAAGCGACCGTCGCGAGTTTGACGGCTGTCAGCAACAACGATTTGATAGAATGGACGCTTTTTCGCGCCGTGACGTGCCAAACGAATGGTTACCATATCGTCCTCTTTGCATTACTGAATTAAATTGGCCCCGTGCTAATACGGGGCCTCGTGCCAAAATAAAGCTCCGGAATTTTACGCTTTCTGTGATCGAATGCAACTGCTTTAGCTAAAAAAGCATCAGCAGAGAGAAACAATCAATCACTTAGCGATTCCTTCGCTTTACGTTTTATCGGCGGGGGTTTCCCCGCCAAATTGAAATGGGGTTTTCGCAGCTTAACGCGGGAACATGCCGCCGCCGCCACCCATGCCGCCCATCATGCCTTTCATATTGCGCATCATGTTCTTCATTCCGCCCTTCTGCATTTTTTTCATCATCTTTTGCATCTGGGTGAATTGCTTGAGCAAACGGTTAACGTCTTGAACCTGAGTACCGGAACCCGCAGCAATACGCTTTTTACGGGAACCTTTGATCAGGTCTGGGCGTGCACGCTCTTTTGGTGTCATGGAGTTAATGATGGCTTCCATCTGAACAAACATTTTGTCGTCCACTTGGTTTTTCACATCATCAGGCAGATTCGACATGCCAGGAAGCTTGTCCAGCATTCCCATCATACCGCCCATGTTTTTCATCTGCTGAAGCTGGTCGCGGAAGTCCTGAAGGTCGAAACCTTTTTTCTCTTTAAACTTCTTCGCCAGTTTTTCTGCTTTATCTTTATCTACATTACGTTCTAGGTCTTCAATCAGTGACAGTACGTCACCCATACCCAGAATTCGGCTCGCCACACGATCAGGGTGGAACGGCTCTAACGCGTCGGTCTTCTCACCAACACCCAAGAACTTAATTGGTTTACCCGTGATATGACGAACGGACAGTGCAGCACCACCACGTGCATCACCATCCACTTTGGTCAGAACAACACCCGTCAACGGCAACGCATCGTTGAATGCCTTTGCCGTGTTTGCCGCATCTTGACCTGTCATTGCATCAACAACGAACAACGTCTCGATTGGGTTAATTGCCGCATGAACGTCTTTAATTTCGTCCATCATGGCTTCATCAACATGCAGGCGGCCTGCAGTATCGACAATCACCACGTCATAGAACTTCAGTTTACCATGTGCAACGGCCGCAGTGGCGATATCAACTGGCTTTTGATCTGGCGTCGATGGAAAGAAATCGATACCCACATCGTTAGACAGAGTTTCCAACTGTTTAATCGCCGCAGGGCGATAAACGTCAGCGGACACCACAAGCACTTTCTTCTTGTGGCGCTCTTTAAGCATTTTACCCAGCTTACCTACGCTGGTTGTTTTACCTGCACCTTGCAGACCTGCCATCAGAACAACGGCTGGCGGTTGGGTTGCCAAATCCAATTCTGAATTGGACTCACCCATGATGGCTTCAAGTTCAGATTGAACGATCTTGATGAATTCTTGGCCCGGCGTCAGGCTCTTAGAAACTTCCAGACCGACTGCGCTCTCTTTTACTTTTTTTACAAAGTCACGCACAACCGGCAACGCGACATCTGCTTCCAGCAGTGCCATGCGCACTTCACGCAGTGTTTCTTTAATGTTGTCTTCAGTGAGACGTCCACGACCGCTGATGTTTTTTAGCGTTCGGGATAAACGATCCGATAAGTTTTCAAACATGTCCTACTCGCTCTCTGCGCGGCGACACCACTCAGCTTTGCTGATTCGTCTGGTGGTAATAAACACAAAATTGAGGTGATTATATCTTATTATCTGCTCAGCTTACATGATGGCGGTGAGTAATGTTTTAAAGTGCACACCGCGATTTCACCAAGTTTTGTAATGTGTGCCTCAGCTTAGAAGCAAAGTTTATTTGTCCATCAATAGCGACGCAGATTTGTGCGCGGTATACTGAATGCTTTCATTTCGCTCATTGTTGTTGAAAGACACATGGATATTTTCTTAGCCATATTGGCTGCAGTGCTTTATTTTTCTGCTCTTTTGCAGATTATTCCCGGGTTATCAGGACCGGCTCAAATCCCAGCAAAGAATGTATTCTTTACTGCGTGTGGTGCGTTAGGGCTCCATGCTTACCTTCTTGCCGATCTCATTTTGGCTGACGGCGGACAGAATCTCAGTATTTTAAATGTCGCCTCACTCATCAGCTTTATTATCTCCGCCATTACAACTGGCCTGATGATTCGCATGCGGGTCTGGATACTTTTGCCTGTTGTCTACAGCTTTGCGGCCATTAACCTCACAGCAGCAACGCTTCTTCCTGGTGCATTCATCACCCATCTAGAAGCTAACCCACACGTGCTTCTTCATATTTCACTGGCATTGTTTTCCTACTCAACGTTAATGATCGCGACGCTTTATGCTATTCAACTTGCTTGGCTTGACCACCAGCTAAAAGCGAAGAAGAAACTCGTTATGAACCCCAATTTACCGCCGCTCATGGCGGTAGAACGTCAGCTTTTCAACATTATCCTTATTGGTGAAGTATTGCTGACACTGACCCTGCTTTCTGGTATTGCTTTTGTGCATGACATGATTGCCCAAGGAAAGGCGCACAAAGCCGTCCTTTCTGCAATGGCGTGGGCCGTTTATGGTGTGTTGCTATGGGGACACTACCGCTCGGGTTGGCGTGGTAAGCGCGTTATCTGGATAAGCATCGTCGGTGCATTTTTGCTTACGCTTGCCTATTTTGGTAGTCGCTTCGTGAAAGAAGTCATCATCTCGGCGTGACAATATTGTTGTATTTGCGCCATCTGGTTTGACAGGGAACCTACTTTACGCCCTTAATTAGGGCTGAACTTTAAAAAAGGGATTTGAAATTTGGACGACATATCGACGGGAACACTTGTTTCCCTTTTGGTATTGCTCATCGTCATCTCTGCGTACTTTTCCGGCTCTGAAACCGGAATGATGGCATTAAACCGTTACAGACTGAGACACCTTTCAAATCAAGGTCACAAGGGTGCCAAGCGAGTAGAAGCTTTGCTTGAGCGCCCAGACAGACTCATTGGCCTGATCCTCATTGGTAACAATCTCGTCAATATCCTCGCATCGGCCATTGCAACCATTCTTGGTATGCGGTTATACGGCGATCTCGGTGTTGCCATCGCAACAGGTGGCCTCACCCTCGTTGTTCTCGTGTTTGCCGAAGTCACACCAAAAACCATTGCAGCTCTCTATCCTGAACGTGTGTCATACACCAGTTCGTTACTGCTCTCTGTGTTGATGAAGTTGCTTTATCCCGTCGTCTGGATGGTCAATGGCATTACCAACGGCTTTCTCCACATCGTGGGTTTAAACAAAAACACCGATAACAAAGATCACCTCAGCTCAGAAGAACTTCGAACGGTTGTTAATGAAGCAGGGAGCCTCATTCCTCGTCGCCACCAAGACATGCTGATTTCAATTTTGGAATTGGAAGAAATTACGGTGAACGACATCATGGTGCCGCGTAATGAAATTACTGGCATTAATGTCAATGACGACTGGAAGGCCATCTTGCGTCAGTTGACCCATGCGCCGCACGGCCGAATGGTGCTTTACCGCGACAACATTGATGAAGTTGTAGGGATGCTTAGGGTAAGAGAAGCGTATCGCGAGATGGTGGAAAACGAGTTCACCAAAGAGCACTTGCTCCGCGCCGCTGACGAGGTCTACTACATTCCTGAAGGCACACCGCTCAATGTGCAGATGTTGAAGTTTCAACGTAACAAGGAGCGCATTGGCCTGATTGTTGACGAGTATGGGGACATTATTGGCCTTGTGACGCTGGAAGATATTCTTGAAGAGATCGTTGGAGAATTTACAACATCACTGTCGCCTAGCCTCGCAGAGGAAATCACAGCGTTACCCGATGGTAGCTATATGATTGAAGGCAGTGCCAATATCCGAGATTTGAACAAAAGCCTGAATTGGGAGCTACCCACTGACGGTCCAAGAACACTGAATGGACTTATCCTCGAACACCTCGAAGATATCCCCGATAGTGCCCTTAGCATTGAAGTTGAAGGCCATCAGATGGAGATCATCGAAGTGGCAGAAAATATGGTCAAGCAAGTCAAAATCCTCCCTGTACCAAAAACCTCCAAAGCCTAACCTTCAATCTAGAAATAAAACGCTGGTCAAAAACTGGCGTTTTATTTCACTCGTTACTCAAAAAATTTCATTGGTTGGTCACGAGATTACCGGGTCAGTTTGTAGACTACATATTGTTTATTAAACTCTTTATTAATAAGAGATCTTCTCTTGATATTGCGCCATTACTCAATGAGCTGCTTGATGACAACTGAGTTCACGTTTAAGGGTTACTGCATGTTCAACGGAAAACTAAAACAAGAATTAGAGTCGCTCAAAATAGAAGGGGCTCACAATAAAGCACTTCTAGACGCCATTAATCGCAGCGTCGCTACCATCTATTTCACCCCAGAAGGCGTCGTTAAACACGCGAACAATAATTTCCTGAGTGCGGTTGGTTTTTCTCTGGAGCAATTAACAGGGAAACATCACAGAGAGTTGTGTGATCGGGACTATGGACAAAGTGTTGAATACCAACGTTTTTGGGAGCGTCTCCGTGCGGGTGAAGTCATTAGTGGCAGCGTGCCAAGGCTCAACGCGAAAGGCGAGCGTCTTTGGCTAGAGGCGACGTATTTCCCCGTCAAAGAAAACGGTATTGTTACCGAAGTAATGAAGATCGCATCTGACATCACGCAAGAGAAGGTAAAGCTTGATGACCAAAAAGCGGTATTTAATGCTCTGAATAAATCCATGGCAGTGATCGAGTTCTACCCAGATGGCACCATCATTAAAGCTAACAATAACTTCCTTGGCGCAGTGGGTTATTCTCTTGATCAAATCCAAGGCAAACATCATCGTATGTTTTGCCCCGACAAGTTCTATCAGGACAATCCTAACTTTTGGCAAGAACTGGCTTCAGGGGATTTTAAAGGCGGCCAGTTTGAACGCAAAGACAGTACCGGGAATGTTCTTTGGCTGCGTGCAACGTATAACCCTGTCTTCGATGAAAAAGGCAACGTGGTGCGTGTTGTAAAATTTGCCAATAATATTACCGATAAAGTTGTGCAGGAACACGCCATCCGTGAGGCGGCAAAAGTGGCTTACAGTACCTCAGTGAAAACAGCGGAAATCGCAACACGAGGGTCGAGTGTTTTAGAGTCCACCGTCGCCACTTCTCAATCCATTTCTGATCAAGTGGTTGAAACGTCCTCATCCATCTCGCAATTGAATGAACAATCCAAGAGTATCGAAGCGATCGTTTCCACGATTAGTGATATTGCAGACCAAACGAACCTCTTGGCATTAAATGCCGCCATTGAGGCCGCCCGTGCTGGGGATCAAGGAAGAGGTTTTGCCGTTGTTGCCGATGAGGTTCGCCAGCTCGCTGCCAGAACGAGCCAATCAACCTCTGAGATCGCAGATGTCGTTAAAAAGAACCGTGAACTCACCTCGGAAGCTACCCGTAAAATGTCCAGTGTTTCTGAGTCAGCAGAAAAAGGCACACAACAAATTGCTGAAGCATCTGCAGTCATGGATGAAATCAAAACCGGTGCAGAAAACGTTGCCCAGACGGTATCTGGTCTGAATGTGGGCTAGTCACTTCGTAATCAAAAGGGCACATACGGACGTGCCCTTACTGATTTAAACCCGCTATCGAATCCGATGACCCGTCTTGGTATCAAACAACACCAACTTTTCAGGGTTAAAGCGAAGCTCTGTAATGTCTCCTGCTTTTAATCCCGCATTCGCTGGCATTCTCGCTACCACCTCTTTTCCACCTAACGAGGTAATCACGTACGTATCTGCGCCTGTGGGCTCAGTCACGTCCACTTTGCAGGTTAGCGTATCAACCCCTTCTCTATCACTCTCGGTAATGTCTTCCGGACGCACTCCCAAGTGCACGGTTTTCCCAACATAACCTTCTAACCCGCGCACAGTGCAATCGAGTGACACGAGTTGTGGCCTTCCGTCATAGCCTTCTAAAACGAGTTGCACGATACCCGTATTTGCAGCCTCCACTTTTGCATCAATCAGGTTCATGGAAGGGCTCCCCATGAATGTCGCTACAAACGTATTGGCAGGATCGTCATACACTTGTGCTGGCGACCCTAATTGCTGTAACTCTCCGTCTTTCATAACAGCGATTTTTGTCGCAAGCGTCATTGCCTCAATTTGGTCATGAGTTACATAAACAATCGTGGCATTCAGGCGTTGGTGAAGGCGTTTGATTTCCGTACGCATGTCTACGCGTAGCTTGGCATCAAGATTAGACAACGGTTCATCGAAAAGGAATATCTTGGGGTCTCGAACCAACGCTCGCCCCATGGCAACACGCTGACGCTGCCCACCCGAAAGTTGGCCAGGTTTGCGCTTAAGAAGATGCTCAATTTGCAACATGGCAGAGACGTCGCCAATCTTCTTGTCACGCTCAGGCTTGGGCACTTTACGCATCTCCAAACCAAACGAGATGTTCTGCGACACCGTCATGTTGGGGTACAGGGCGTAAGACTGAAACACCATGGCGATATCCCGATCCGCTGGGTGCAAATCATTGATGACCGCATCTCCAATCGATACATCCCCATCACTGATACTGTCGAGACCTGCGATCATGTTTAACAACGTCGATTTACCGCAGCCAGATGGCCCCACTAACACCAGAAAATCACCATCATCAATGGCGATGTCGATGCCTTTAAGTACCTCGACATGGCCAAAGCGTTTTTTTACATTTTTAAGCGTCAAAGATGCCATTCAGATTATCCTTTTACTGATCCTGCCATCAGACCGCGAACAAAGTAACGCCCGGCCAGAATATAAACTAATAGTGTCGGTAACGCGGCAATCATAGCCCCCGCCATGTGCACGTTATATTCCTTCACGCCAGTCGACGAGTTCACCAAATTGTTAAGTGCGACCGTGATAGGTGCCGTACTGCCAGAGGAGAAAGAAGCCCCGAACAAAAAGTCATTCCAGATATTGGTAAACTGCCAAATGATGGTGACCACAATAATGGGGCCCGAACTTGGCAGCAAAATACGGAAAAACATCTGAAAGAACCCCGCACCATCAATCATCGCGGCACGGATAAGTTCGCTGGGAAACGCTTCGTAGTAGTTGCGAAAAAAGAGCGTGGTAAACCCCAATCCATAAATAACATGCACCAACACCAGTCCCGGTGTCGTGTTCGCAATCCCCAATGTGCCGAGTACCTGACTCATCGGCACTAACACAACTTGGAACGGAATAAAGCAGCCAAACAACATGAGGCCAAAGACCCACTTGTGTCCGGGAAAGCGCCATTTCGTCAACACGTACCCGTTAAGAGCACCAAGGATCGTAGAGATCAGCACCCCAGGCACAGTGATCATGATTGAATTGGAAAAATACCCACTGATCCCTTCACATGTCAGGCCAATACAGGCGGTTCCCCATGCTGAAATCCATGGCTCAACCGTCCAAACCTTCGGTAACGCCAGCATGTTGCCTTGGCGAATTTCATCCAATTCTTTAAATGAGGTTACCAGCATGACAAACAAGGGAAGCAGATACATACAGGCAAACACAATCAAAGTGGTGTAAATCAGTGCCCGCCAAAATTTTGCTCCCTGAAATGGCGACTTGCTATCAACGCTATTCATGCTTGCTCTCCTTCAGTTCACTGTAGAGATAAGGCACGATAATCGCGGCGATCGTCATCAGCATCACAATGGCACTGGCAGAACCCACCGCCATTTGATTTCGGGTAAAGGTGTAGGAATACATAAAGGTCGCAGGTAACTCTGTGGCGTTACCCGGGCCACCGCCAGTTAGTGCAATCACTAAGTCGTAGCTTTTAATGGCCATGTGCGCGAGCACAATGAAGGCACTGAGGAACACGGGCCGCAGTTGGGGAATGATGATACGCCGATACATTTGAAACGAAGACGCACCGTCTAACTGCGCCGCTTTTAGCATTTCACTGTCTATACCTCGAAGCCCAGCCAAGAACATGGCCATCACAAACCCCGATGTTTGCCAGACACCCGCAATAACAACGGTATATATCGCCATTTCAGGGTTGATGAGCCAGTCAAAACTAAAACTCTCCCACCCCCATTCATGCATGGTTTTTTCAAGCCCAAGGCCTGGATTTAAAAACCATTTCCATGCTGTACCCGTCACGATAAAACTCAACGCCATAGGATAGAGAAATATGGGCCTTAGCCCACCTTCAATACGAATTTTCTGGTCGAGTAAGATAGCCAATAGCAAACCAAGAGCACAGCATATGACGATGTAGAGAATGCCAAAGATGGCGAGGTTTTCGAGTGCCACTTGCCAATTAAGGCTGTTCCATAGCTTCTCATAGGGGCGCGTGCCATCGAGGTTGTAGTTGGGCAGCATGCGCGAACGGCTGAATGAAATGTAGGTCGTCCAGGCAATGAAGCCATAAACGAAAAAGAGGATCAGCGCGAACGAGGGAGCGATAACGATTTTCGGCAATAGCTGCTGCCAAAATTGCCGCGAGCTGTATTTTCCTGAAGCCATAGTTGATCCTTCAAACGGCGAAGTGCGACTATCCGTCAATGTCTCAAGCACGAAAAAGAGGAAGGGTTCCCCTCTTCCTCTTTTCGTATTTGTTACTGCGCGTCCTGAACTGCTGAAACTAGTGCTTTGGTCGCTTGTTTAGAGTCCATCCCACCGTTGAAGTGATTAGTCACTACGTCATACACGGCGTTTTTCACCGCAGCAGGTGCCGCGTGACCATGCGCCATGCTACCCACCAGCGTGCCGTTTTTATTCGCTTCGGCTAAATCTGCCATGCCTTTTTTACCGCACGCATCAAACGCTTCATTGGACACATCTGTGCGCGCTGGCACGGAGCCTTTCACAACATTAAATGCAGACTGGAACTCCGGTGACATTATGGCTTTCGCCATCGCTTGCTGCGCTTTCGAATCACCCACATCAAACATCACAAACTGGTCGGCGTTAAAGGTCACCATACCTTGTGTGCCCGGCATACGGAAACAAATGAAATCTTCATTCGGTACCTTGCCTGCCTTCAAGAATTCACCTTTCGCCCAATCACCCATGATTTGCATGCCCGCTTTATCTTCTATCACCAACGCTGATGCTAAATTCCAATCACGGCCGGGGAAGTTCTTATCTACGTAACCACGCAGTTGTGACATACGGTCGAACACTTCCACCATAGTGTCGGAGCCCAACGCCTCCGGATCCAAATCAATCATGGCTTTCTTATAAAAATCAATGCCACCCGTCGTCAATACCACACCGTCAAAAATGGTCGCATCTTGCCAAGGTTGACCGCCATGTGCCAAGGGGATGTAACCCGCCGCTTTCAATTTCTCCAAGGTCGCGATCAATTCATCCCACGTTTCAGGCTGCTTAGCCCCCACCTTATCTAGCACTTTTTTGTTCGCCCAGATCCAGTTGGTGGAGTGCACATTTACTGGCGCAGACACCCACTTACCATCGTATTTAGCGAAGCCTTGTAAAGCATCTGGCACAACGGCATTCCACCCTTCTGCATCTGCCACGCTATTCAGGTTCGCAACCACGTCTTCTGCTGCCCAATCCTGAATATCGAAACCCAGCATTTGTACCGCAGTAGGCGGGTTACCAGAGGTAACACGTGCTCGCAGTACCGTCATGGCGTTACCGCCACCGCCACCAGCAACAGGCATGTCTTGCCATCCAATTCCTTGTCCGCCAAGGTCTTCTTTCAGAACGTTGAGTGCGGCCGCTTCACCGCCAGATGTCCACCAATGCAGAACCTCTACGTCTTCTGCCTGAGCAACAGTTGCCGATAACAGCAAAGTGCCTGCGAGGGGCAGGGTTTGCATCATGCCTGTTTTTTTCATGATTTTTGTCCCATCTTTGTCGTTGAACTGCGTTCCCGCAGCGTTCCTTATCACACCGGGAAAACCTAGACTCATCATCCAGCCCGTTCCCCCACAGAGCAGCACGAGGCTCGCACTACCAGTTCCACACCCACGAGGGCACTTTCCGGCACGCTGTTGTTCTCTCGCCATTGCTGCAAACGCTCACATGCCACCCGACCAATGTCCTCTGCCCTCACCTTTACGGTGGTAAGTGCTGGTGACATCAACCGGCTGTCCTCTAAGTCATCAAAACCGACAACCGCAATTTCTTTTCCCGGGGTCAGTCCGCGCTCCATTAAGGCACTGTAGACCCCGTACGCCACCACATCGGTGAAACACATCACCGCCGTGATGCTGTTGTCACTGTCGAGCACGCGATGCAGTGCGACCTTTCCGCCTTCACGCTTGGTCGAACTCGGCACAATGTCTTCAGCCTTAATTGGCAGTTGCGCCTCTTCCATCGCACGAATAAACCCTTGCTTACGTTCCTGATAATCGGAAATCGTTTCTACCCCACCCACAAAAGCAATGCGTTTGTGGCCAAGGCTGATCAGGTACTGGGTGGCGAGATACACCCCTTTCACGTTATCCGGCATCACATAGGGCACGTCGCTCCCTGCCACATCACGCATCAAGCAGATCACTGGGTGATCACTGGATGCCAACCCCTTTAGCCAGGACGCCTGTGTTTCGGGTGCTGGCGTCATGAAATACCCCGCCACGTTGTGCTCTCGAAGCGAAGCAATCATGGTGGTTTGCCTTGCGACGCTTTCGTTGATGTTCACCACCACAGGCATAAAACCGCGCCGTTCAAGCTCGGCCTCTAGTGCCATGATGACCTGTGCCAGATAAGGATTCGCCAAATCATTCGCCACTATCGCAATCAGGTTTGACTCTTTGTTTCTCAAAGACGCAGCGTCTCGATTGTAGACATAGCCTAATTGCTCAATTGCGATGTTCACCTTGGCAACAGTTTCCGCTTTGACACCTTCGCTACCACGAAGCACTAACGACACGGTTGATTTGGAAACACCTGCTGCTTTTGCCACATCAATCACTGTCGCTTTTCGGACTTCTGCGAGTCGTGGAGATTTGCGTTTTACCAATGGAAAACCCACCGTTTATTCACGAATCCTCGCCAGATGAAAAACATCCTTATCAATTACAACTATATACGAGCCAAATCGCGACTTGGTTAAAAAATAAACTGGAACGTTCCAGTAAACTTAGTATATTTATGCGAGCAATGTTGCCATTTTGTTAACGAGCAACACCAAAACAAGGGATAGATCACGCCATCAGATTTTCAATTAATGCTGAATATGCATTCCGGCGCATCGATATCCCCTGACGCTTGAACTGCCCTTGGTGTTGGTGACTGATAAGTGAGAAAACAGGTAGGAGGTTAAGATGGCTCTCTCCACGGAAAACTTGCCGCAGCAGATCAGAGAATTTAAAACAGCCCTAAAATTACAGGCTCCCGATTACAAAGCGCGCTTTGCAGACGTTACCAACGCCATGGAGACAGAAATCGAGCGCATTCAGCGAGCAGAGCTTAACGGTTCGGCGATCCCTCAATTTGCCTATTCAGACATTGCGGGAACAGGGTTCAACGACGAACAAAAGCAGCAGGTACTGAAAGCTGGTTGCTGCATTATTCGAGGCACCCTTCCAGAGGCAGAAGTTACTTCGCACAACGAGAAACTGTCTCGATATATCGTCGAAAATGGCTACTACGAACATACGCCAACCGTTGAAGATAATTACTTCAGCCAGCTGAATTCGGATAAACCTCAGATCTTTGGTCTTTACTGGTCGCCGGCACAAATCTGGGCGCGTCAACACCCCAACATGGCAACCACACGCCGTCACCTCAATCATTTATGGACATGGAAAGATGGCGATCAAACCTTTTTCAATCCGGATTTAGAAGCCAGTTACGCCGATCGCGTCAGGCGTCGTGAGCCGGGTGATGCCACACTCGGACTGTCTCCACATGTTGATTCCGGGTCCATCGAACGTTGGATAGAGCCGCATTATCGCGAGGTCTACCACGATGTTTTCCAAGGTGATTGGCACAACTATCGTGCCTTTCATGGCGCAAACCGCATTGACGTTGAGGAATTCCCCTCTCCTGCAGTGTGCAGTGTATTTCGTACCTTCCAAGGCTGGGTGGCATTAACGCCACAAGGAAAAGGTGATGGGACTCTGCAAATGGTGCCTTCAACCCTCGCTATGCCTTACATGTTGCTGCGCGCGATTCAGGATGATGTCCCAGAAGATGATCTTTGTGGTGCCGCGCCAGGTCGCGCACTAACGGTCTCAGCTCAGTGGCATCCCTTATTGCTAGAAGGGTTGGTTTCAATTCCAAAAATGCAACCGGGTGATACCGTGTGGTGGCACCCAGATACAATCCACGCAGTGGAAGATAAACACAATGGGGACGGTTTCAGCAATGTCTTGTTTATCGGTGCGGCACCGGACTGCGAAAAAAACAGGCAATTTCTGGTGAAGCAACGCCAAGCCTTTCTGGCCGGTGAGAGTTGCCCCGACTTTGCCCCCGAGCACCATGAGAGGACCTATTCTGGCAGAGCGACAGAAGCGGATTTATCCCCCCTAGGTCGCCAACAAATGGGGTTTGACTAAAACGAAAAAAGCACCGATAAATCGGTGCTTTTTACTGCTATCGCTTTGAGTGCTGGCTATTAGAACGGCCACCAACTCCGGTTGTCTTCAAGCTCTTTACGGCAACTTCTTAGCTGACCACCATACGTTTTCGCCTGACGGTCCACTTTTCGTGCGACCTGCATTACCTTAGGTTTGGCTTTGTAAGACCCTCGCTTAAAGCCACCACGACCTTCATGGTAAGCAAGGTATTGGTTATACGCATCCCATTTTGAAATACCTAGCTGACGCTGTGTTTCCGAGGTATACCAGCCAATAAACTGCAGCGCGTCACCAAAGTCGGTCCGCGAGCCCCCGTTGTTGGTCGCTTTCTGGTAATCCGACCACGCAGGGTCTTGCGCCTGAGCATAGCCATAAGCACTGCTCACGCGTCCCCAAGGGATAAAGCCCAGTACGTAGTCCCTCGGTGGCAACGCATCATGAATGTAGGAGCTTTCTTGCTTCACAAACGCCATTGCTATGTGTATTGGCGTTCCCCAGTCATCTTCCATGTCGACCGCATCTTCATACCAGTCATCATATTCACGAAAGATACTGCAAATGTTATCGGGATTGTTAGGAGGTGGTGCAGCACAGCCTGACAACACCAAAGGCGCAAGTAACAGCAGCCACTTGGAAGAAAAACGCATAGCGGTCCCTAGTTTTTACACATGGATTTTCAGACAAAAAATAGGCTGGAAAATACCAGCCTATTCATTATTTTATCTGTAAAGGCATCATATTAAAGCGATACACTATCACCAAAGTACTCAGCTAGGTACTGTTCGAAGCTGATAGCGTCGCCTTGCTCCACATCTTTTTGGCGCGACAAACTCGCTGCACTTTCATCAATGAAAGCTTGCTCAGAGAACACATCATAGTCGCCGTTGGCAAACAGTTCTTTGTTTTGCGCAGCAATGGAAAGACCAACTTTACCAATACTTTCGTTCGCAATGATCTGCTTGAGAAGACGTGCTGACAGCGTTTTGTCTGGGTCTTCAAACCAGCTCGACAGCTCACGGCATACTGACTGGTACTTGTCTCCGCCGTAAGCGTTATCCATCAACACTGCCAACTCGGACAAGTCTGCAAACACGCGTTTGCCCCATTCAGCTTGTGTCAGTTGCTCACCTTCACAACCAATTTGAAGGGTCAATCCAGGCTTGCGACCTTCCAGAACAATCTTATTCCAGTTCTCACGCCAGCAGTGAAGTTCACAATCCGTCATAGGCTCTGACTCAGAGAGCACACTCCACGTCAGGAACAAGTCGAGGAAGTAAGCCTGGGTTTCATCAATACCAGTTGGGCTGAAAGGGTTAACATCCAATGAGCGAACTTCAATGTACTCGACGCCGCCTCGCTCAAGAGCTTCAGACGGTTTTTCACCACTTTTCGCCACACGCTTCGGACGAATGGGAGCATAGAGCTCATTTTCAATCTGCAGCACATTGGCATTTAGCTGACGATAACCCGCCTCATCTTTCACGCCCATTTTTGCGAAATCTGCTGACGGTGTACCAATCGCAGCGCGCACGCCTTGAAGATATTCGTCAAGGCTATTAAAGCCGATTTTCAGGCCACTTTGCGCACTGTTGGTGTACCCTAAATCGCTCAAACGCAGTGAGGTTGCGAAAGGCAAATAACACGTGCCTTGGCCGATGGTTTTGAAATCCAGTGAGGAATCGGTTTTCTTGATGAAGGAGCCACACAATGCTGGTGACGCACCGAACAGGTAAGGGATCATCCAACCAAAGCGGTAGTAATTTCGGATCAAACCAAAGTAGGCATCAGAGATTGATTCTTGACGCGCATACGGAGTTTGATCGCCAAACAACTGCTGCCAGAAACTGCTGGAGAACGAAAAGTTGAAATGCACACCTGAGATGATCTGCATCACGCTACCATAGCGATGCTTCAAGCCTTGACGGTACAAGGTTTTCATTCGTCCTACGTTTGAAGAGCCGTACTGGGCAAGCGTAATATCATCCTCTTGCGCCACGTAACACGGCATCGACAACGGCCACAATGACTCATTGTCCATTGCGCGATAGGTAAACTGATGGATGTCTTTCAACTGAGTCAGCATTTCAGGCACTGAATGGCTTACTGGTGTAATAAACTCCAATAACTGCTCAGCAAAGTCAGTGGTAATCCATTTATGGGTTAGGGCTGACCCTAACGCTTGAGGATGAGCGGCAGACGACAAGGTACCTTTTGGCGTAATACGCAGGGCTTCACGCTCCACGCCTCGGCCAATACCTTTTAGCGCTTCCGGATGTTCAGAAAACGCCGCCAACCTTTGGGAAAAACTAGTCAAGGCTGTACTCGTTTATAATTTTAAACAGTAAGATGGCTAAGCATAATCACTCTTTTCTGCAAAAGCCATCTCACTCTTTTTTAACTTTGCCTAACTATCTGTAAAAAGTTATTCAATTCTCAATCAATAAACGTTTCACAGGCAGCCCCAATGCTTTTAACGACGGCTCAAGCGACGTGGCATCCCCCACAATGATCACTTGATAGTCGTCTGGCATGAACCATTTTTGCGACAGTGCGTTCAAGGTTTCTGAGCTAACAGCTTCGATGATCGCTTTTTGCTGCGCTTTGTAATCAGACGGCAAATCATGACGCATGATGTTGGCAATAAGACCGGCTTTGTCACCCGGTGTTTCATAACTCAACGCATCTTTTTGTCCAACAGCCAGACGAAGGAATGCCAGCTCATCATCTGTGATGCCATTGGTTGCCATATTACTGAGCTCTTTGCGCATTTCTTTGACAGTATCAACCGTGCTGTCAGCACGAACTTGGGCCTGAAAAACAATACGTCCCGAGTTATCACCACCAATCACATAACCGCCAGCACCATAGGTATAGCCTTTATCTTCACGCAAATTGAGGTTCAATCGCGAATTGAAGTTGCCTGCCAGATTAAAGTTCGCCAACTGAGTTTTGAACATCTCACCGGTTGCATCATACGGCATAGCGTGGCGCACCATTTGCACCACACTCTGCGGCGCACCTGGCTTATCCACTAACCAGATTTGCGGCTTGGTATAGTGCTTTAATGCCGCTTTTTCAGGCGAGCTTGCCACTTTACCTTTCCAGCGATTAAGGCCATTTATCTTGGAAAGCAGTGTCTGCTTATCAACGTCCCCAACGACAATCAATCGGGCTTTATCTGGCGTATAGTGGTTCGCGTAAAATGCTTTCACATCGTCTAACGTTAAATTATTCAGCGTTTCTTTTGTTCCCTCCGCTGGCAATACATGCCAAGGGTCGCTGTACAACACTTCACGTCGCGCCTGTCCTGCCTGCCATTGCGGCGTTTGATGGCTGAACTGAATACCTTCCAATGTTTGCGCCTTCAAACGATCGAAATCTTCCTGACTAAAACGCGGGTTGAACAACATATCACCCGCAATCATCAAGGTTTCGCGCAGGTTTTTGGTCAGTGAAGATACGCTGACCGTGGTGCCTTTTGCCGACGCGCTAATGCTGACTGACGAGCCCAAGCGATCCAGCTCAGCGGCAATCTGCTCGCTGGTTTGGTTGGTGGTGCCTTCAGCAATAAGATCCGCCGTCAAAGACGCCAGACCATTCTTCCCTTGAGGCTCCATCAAGCTACCCGCAGGAATGATAAGATGCATGGCGACGGTTGGTGTTTCGTCTGACACGGCCCCCGTAATCTCGATACCGTTACCGAGTTTAGAGTGATACAACTCAGGCACTTTCACCGTAACGGCACCGTTTGGTGACGGTACGACACTTCTGTCAAAGGTTTCTGGCGTTTCACGCATGGCGGTTTTTTGGGGTGCCTTTTCGTCACGCACTGCGCGAACAGGCGTGAAGTTTTGTACGTCCGCCTCAAGTAATTTCTTTCCTAACGGCACGACAGACACATTCACTGACGGTTTGTGCCAAATGTATTCATCAAATGCCTGCTCAACATCTTCTGTTGATACGGCATCGAGTTCCTTCAGCCATTTGTCCAAACGATCGGGTTCGCCATAGAAGGTTTCATTCGCGGCTAACTGGGCCACTTTACCGTGCACACTCTGCAAGCCAAATACAGCACCCGCCTCAGCACTGCCTTTCACCTGCTCAAGATCGTCTTGTTTGATGCCACGAACCTTGAGGGCATCGAGCACTTTCATCACATCCTGACGAATATCTGTCAGATCTTCACCTTGATTACCTAACACATAAAGTTGGAAGTTACAGGCAAGCTCACCACAGTCTTGGTAGGCACTGGCACTCAATACTTTGCCAGGTTTCACTAGGTCTTGGTAAAGCAGGCTATTTCGACCCTGCCCTAAAACAGAGGCCAACATATCCAGCGACAATCGTGCCTCCGCGTCGGGATATTCGGTCGGCCAGCTCATCACCAACATCGGTTGCTGTATTTTGTCTTCAATCGTGACAAAACGATCGGCATCAATCGTCACGGGCCACTTGTCCGCTTTTTGCACATCAGGACCTTTTGGAATGTCACCGAAGTACTTTTCAACCCATTCGAGTGTTTGCGGTACATTGATGTCGCCACCAATAGTCAAGGTGGCATTGTTCGGCCCGTACCAACGTAAGAAAAAGTTTTTCAGATCGCCCACATCAACACTGTTGAGATCGTCAACGTAACCAATGGTTGGCCAGCTATACGGATGCTGAGGCGGGTACAAGGTCGCCGCCAGCGTTTCTTGCACCAAACCATACGGTCGGTTATCAAAGTTCTGCGCTCGCTCGTTTTTCACCGTGTCGCGTTGAATTTCAAACTTGCGCTGAGACACAGCATTGAGCAAAAAGCCCATGCGATCCGACTCAAGCCACAGCATTTTTTCTAGCTCGTTAGCCGGAACCGTCTCGTAGTAATTGGTACGATCGCGATTGGTAGTACCGTTCACACTGCCGCCCGACTCAGTGACCATTTTAAAGTGTTGCTGATCACCTACATGCTCAGATCCTTGAAACATCATGTGTTCAAAGAAGTGTGCGAAGCCTGACTTACCCGGAACCTCCCGCGCAGAGCCAACGTGATACGTGACATCCACATGAACCAGAGGATCGGATTTGTCTGGGTGCAATATAACGGTCAGTCCGTTATCCAATGTATATTTCTGATAAGGAATGGCAGGGCCGTTACCCGCTGCCTTGTGCTCTTCAACGAAGGTAACGCCTTCAGGAAGCGTCATGGTGGTGGAGGCTTGATAAACTCCGCATCCGGACAGTCCTAACGCAACTGCCGTGAGTAAAATATAACGCACACGCTATCCTTCAATTTTCAATGACAACACGAGAGGACATAGACCGTCCCGCGTTGTTTTTACTTTATTTATCCCCAAACAACCTGAAAATGCAGGATTCAGCCCGCCCAAAGGGAGGCCTTCAATGCGCCCACTTCATCGTTAAATTCTTCGGAAATAGAATGACTATTCCTCGCGAAGTTCGCCTCACATTGAACGCATTGATAACCGCTGAATGCGAGCAGTATCAGTTCATTTGGGGATACGTTACAAACTGAGTAGTCCGCGCGTGATCAGGGCGAGCAATAGGTATCTCAAACCCTTTCCAAACGCAATCAGCAACCAGCACCAACGCTGCTTAAGACGAAGCCAGCCTGCCGCCAGACACAAGGGGTCACCAATAATCGGTAACCAACTCAGCAATAATGTCCAATAGCCATACTTTTGAAGCCAGCTAATGGCCTTTTGACCGTGTTTTTGCGATAGGGTTCGCTCTGGAATAAATCGGCCAATCCAATAGTTGGTCATGCCGCCTAGCGTATTTCCTAACGTTGCCACCAAAACCAGCATTGCTATGCCGTAGCTGCTCTCTTTTAGCAAGAAGATCAGATTCGCTTCTGATCCCCCCGGTAACAACGTGGCACTGAGAAACCCTGTTGAAAACAGAACCCACAGTGCCGAATCACCACTAATCCAATCCAACGTCTGTCACCCGCACATCAATCACATCCATACCGGCGGCATCGGCGGCGTCTAAACCAAACTCAGCATCTTCAAAAACCAAACATTTAGCAGGAGCAACATTGAGAAGCTCTGCGCAGCGTAAGAAGGTATCAGGTGCGGGCTTGTGAGCCTCAACATGCTCAGCACCTACAATCACGTCAAACAGATCGAACAAACCGGCTTTTTTTAGCATGTCTGTGGCAAGCCCAGACAAGGTACCAGTCCCCACTGCCATCGGTTTCTTTCCCGCGTAACGGCGAGCAACGTCGGCAAACGGCAACACTTCCACAGACTGATCAAGCAGGCTAACAAAGTGTTCTGTCTTACGCGCTGCTAGTACTTTAGGGTCTAAATCTAGCCCAAATTCCTCTACCACAGATGTTGCTGTGACCAATGTTGGGCTACCAAAACGGGTTAAATACCACGTTTCATCAACTTCAAAACCAAAATCTGACGCGGTCTTTTGCCAAGCACCAAAGTGGCCCGGCATGGAATCAATCAAGGTTCCATCCATATCAAAAATCAACGCGTCATATTGGTCATAACGACTCATTCAGGCATCTCCAGCAGAATTTTGCCGCGGGTGCGGCCAGTTTGAATATCTACGTGCGCTTGAACGCCCTGCTCAAGCGGGTAGGTTTTGGTAATTTCTATATGCAATGTTTTCGTTTCAATCGAAGCCAAGAGCGCATCGAGTTGCAGTGTGTTGGGTTGGACCAGCATACCTTGAGCACTAATGCCCTTCGCTTCAGCCGCTTCAATAATGCGCGGCGCAGTGATGGTAGGCACGGTGACAACACGGCCGCCATTTTTGACACAGGCAAGAGCCGCTTCCCCAACATCGCCACCCATAAGATCAATCAACACATCCACATCGCGCAATTGCTTCTCTAAAGCACTTTCGGTGTAGTCGAGTGCCGTCGCACCCAGTGAAGACACAAACGCAGTATTTACCGAAGAGACACTGGCAAACACCGTCGCCCCTTTGGCTTTAGCCAGTTGGATACCGATATGGCCAACACCGCCGGAACCAGCAAGAATCAGCACACGGTCTCCCGACTCGACATTCGCCAGCTCCAGTGCTTGCAATGCTGTTAATCCCGCAACGGGCAGACAAGCAGCTTGCTGGAAAGATACCGCGTCAGGAATACGTGTTAAAGCAGAAACATCAGCAAGGAGATGCTGGCCATAACCACCACCTTCAACGATACGCCCGACGACACGGTCGCCCGCGTTAAATACTCCACTGTCTAACACGACCGTGCCAGCTGCATCAAAACCGGGCACCCAAGGTAAGCTGTCTTTAATTTTCTCCGCTCCCCACCCGAGTCCGGCGCGTGTTTTGGCATCAATAGGATTAACGCCAGCAAACGCCACTTTCACCAAAACTTGATTTTCAGTTGGTGTGGGAACAGAAGTGTGTTGAAGCTTGAGAGTTTCTGGGCCACCAAATGCGGTGATCGCCAGTTGAAGGTTTTGAGACATACCTGTCGTCCTTACTTGCTCTGTCAGTGACGAACAGTGTTAATAAAAAAGGCGGAAGACTCAATGCCTTCCGCCTGTTTATTTTCGTTTCTGCTTAGTTAGCCAACCAGAGCCAAGAGAACACCGGCTGCAACGGCTGAGCCCAATACACCTGCAACGTTTGGCCCCATCGCGTGCATCAACAGGAAGTTTTGAGAATTCGCCTCAAGACCTACTTTGTTCACCACACGTGCGGCCATCGGTACTGCCGATACACCAGCGGCACCAATTAGCGGGTTAATGGCATCTTTGCTGAACTTATTCAGAATCTTCGCCATCAGAACACCTGCACCGGTACCGATGCTGAATGCAACCGCACCCAGAACCAGAATGCCCAAGGTTTCAAACTGCAGGAATTCATTGGCCTGAAGCTTAGAACCTACCGCCAGTCCCAAGAAGATGGTCACGATGTTGATCAACTCGTTTTGTGCCGTATTCGACAGACGGTCAACCACACCACTTTCGCGCATCAGGTTACCCAGACAGAACATACCTACCAACGGTGTTGCTGAAGGCAGGAACAGAATCGCCATCATCAGCACAGCCAGTGGGAAGATGATCTTCTCAGTTTTCGAGACATGACGGAGCTGGTCCATCTTGATCTTACGCTCTTCCGGCGTTGTCAGTGCTTTCATGATTGGCGGCTGGATAATAGGTACCAGAGCCATGTAGCTGTATGCCGCAACGGCAATCGCACCCAGTAGATCCGGTGACAATCGGCTCGCCAGGAAGATCGCTGTCGGTCCGTCTGCACCGCCGATGATCGCGATGGACGCAGCATCAGCCAATGTGAAGTCCATACCCGGGATCAAGTTCAGCATAATTGCACCAAATAAGGTGGCGAAAATACCAAACTGTGCCGCTGCACCTAACAGCAGAGTACGAGGATTAGCAATCAAGGCACCAAAGTCCGTCATTGCCCCCACGCCCATAAATATCAGGAGCGGGAAAATACCGGATTCAATACCCACGTAGTAGATGTAGTAAAGCACTCCACCTGGCTCAGTGAAGCCCGCATTCGGGATATTTGCCAACACTGCGCCAAAACCAATCGGCAGCAACAGCAAGGGCTCAAAGCCCTTGCGAATTGCTAAGAAAAGCAGCACACAGCCGACGGTGATCATCACCAGCTGGCCAAAGTCAAAATTTGCCAGACCTGTTTCAGACCAGAGGATCAATAAACCTTCCATGTTTACCCTCTTACGCTAGGCTCATCAGTGGTGAACCTACAGTGACCGAATCACCCTCTTTCACCATGACATCTTGAACCACACCAGAGCGAGCAGCACGGACTTCCGTTTCCATCTTCATCGCTTCAAGGATAAGCAGTACATCGCCTTCCTGAACCTCGTTGCCTTGTTTAGCAACCACTTTGAAAATGTTACCCGCCAATGGTGCTGCAACCGCTTCAGCAGTACCCGCAGTTGGAGCTGGCGCAGGCGCAGAAGTTTGCGTTGCCGCAGCTGGCGTAACAGATGCCAGCTCGCCTTGAGGGCCAACCACTACGTCGTATACCTGACCATTCACCTGAACGCTGTACGCTTCTGTTGCGCATGCTGCTGGAGCAGGAGCTGCAGCGGCTTGAGCAACTGGCGCAGGCTCAGTGCCAGGTACTGGCTCGAACGCATCTGGGTTGCCACGGTTTTTCAGGAACTTCAGACCCACTTGTGGGAACAAAGAGTACGTCAGCACATCATCTACCTGAGCTTCCGCCAGCAAGATGCCTTCTTCTTTCGACTTCGCGATCAGCTCGTCAGTCAAAATGTGCAACTCAGGCTTCAGTAGATCCGCAGGACGACACGTGATGGGTTCACCACCATCAAGCACACGCGCTTGCAGTTCTTTGTTGACCTCGGTAGGTGCTGCGCCGTATTCACCTTTCAGCACGCCAGCTGTTTCTTTGGTGATGCTCTTATAACGCTCACCAGTCAATACGTTGATAACCGCTTGGGTTCCGACGATTTGTGACGTAGGGGTTACCAGTGGAATGAAACCCAGATCTTCACGAACGCGTGGGATCTCAAGCAGAACTTCATCCATGCGATCTGCCGCGCCTTGCTCTTTTAGCTGGCCTTCCATATTGGTCAGCATACCGCCTGGTACTTGAGCAATCAGGATGCGCGAGTCGATGCCTTTCAACTGACCTTCGAACTTCGCGTATTTCTTACGTACTTCACGGAAGTAAGCGGCGATTGGCTCAAGCTTCTCAAGCTCCAAGCCTGTATCACGCTCAGTGCCTTGCAGCATTGCAACCACCGTTTCGGTTGGCGTATGGCCGTAGGTCTGGCTCATAGAAGAAATTGCGGTATCCAGAATATCAATACCCGCTTCTACTGCTTTCACAGCAGTCGCTGTAGAAAGACCCGTGGTCGCGTGACAGTGCAGTGCCAGAGGAATATCTGTAGACGCTTTAATGCGAGAGATCAGCTCTTCCGCTTCATACGGCTTGAGCAGACCAGACATGTCTTTAATACACAGAGAGTGACAGCCAAGGTCTTCAAGACGCTTCGCCAAATCGGTCCATGTTTCTAGGGTATGGTAAGGGCTGGTGGTGTAAGAAAGTGTACCCTGAGCATGGGCGCCAACTTTAACGGTCGCTTTTACAGCACGTTCAAAGTTACGAACGTCGTTCATCGCATCAAAGATACGGAACACGTCCATACCATTGGCGTGTGCTCGCTCAACAAACTTATCAACGACGTCATCGGCGTAGTGACGGTATCCCAACAAGTTTTGGCCGCGCAGCAGCATTTGCATTGGGGTTTTAGGCATGGCCTTTTTCAATTCGCGCAGACGAACCCACGGATCTTCACCCAGAAAACGAATACATGAATCAAACGTTGCTCCGCCCCACGTTTCCAATGACCAGTAGCCAATATCATCCAACGCTGCGGCGATCGGTAACATGTCATCAAGGCGCATACGAGTTGCGAATAAAGATTGGTGCGCATCGCGCAAGACAACATCTGTTATAGCGAGTGGCTTAGACATACGACATAACTCCTTGTAATTGTATGTTTCGCATCAGCTAACGCTGGCGACTACGGTATTTGTGCACTGCAGCAGAAATTGCTGCGATAGTTTCCCCCGGAATTTGCCCGCTCGCGTTGCTAGAAGGCGTTGTTGTCGAGGCAGTTTGAGGCGGCAGTTCTTCAGGGACAAGCTTGGACATCAGTTTGACCAAGCCAATCAAAATGGTGAGAAAAATGAAAACGACCGCCATGCCTGTAGCCATGAGTGCGGCAGCTTGCTGGAGTGTACTTCCCAGATCCATATAGTTGCTTCCTTTGCATCCTACTGACAAAACATAAAGCCAGTCAGTCCCGTCAATCTCGAAAATTGAGTGTCACTTTTATTAGAGATTTTACTTATTCAATTAAGTAGGTGGTCAAAATACTAACAAATGGCAATGATGACAATCCTGTAATGTTCACCAATTGCGCCATTTTCGGCCTCTGACGCAATAAAAATACGCAGTTGTTGCCATTATGTTAATTCTCGATTGAAGAATGGCTACTGAATTTGTTGCCAAAAAAACATGCTGAAAATTAGTGATTTATCGATATATCTGTATGGTTTTTTGCGGTTTATGCGAAAGGAAAAGACTGAGTTAGGGGGAAAACACAGAAAAGAATTGGGCTATAGAAGCTAGGAATGAAAAAGATATGGAAAATTATTCTTTAGATCTGCATGAACATGCAAAAAGAAGAAATGGCGCGACCGGGAGGATTCGAACCTCCGACCGCCTGGTTCGTAGCCAGGTACTCTATCCAGCTGAGCTACGGTCGCGCAGGCATGATTGAAATAGGTATCAATCAGGTTTTGAAAGTGAAGATGGCGCGCTCGGGAGGATTCGAACCTCCGACCGCCTGGTTCGTAGCCAGGTACTCTATCCAGCTGAGCTACGAGCGCGCAGGGTATCACTTCATGCATCATCCGGATGCTAAGTGCTTCGTCGGAAACGGAGCTTCGTCCTTGGAAAGGCTATTGCCTTAAAGAGGTCACAGATAAGAATGGCGCGACCGGGAGGATTCGAACCTCCGACCGCCTGGTTCGTAGCCAGGTACTCTATCCAGCTGAGCTACGGTCGCACATCTTACTTGCTAATGGCGGTGAAGGAGGGATTCGAACCCTCGATACGGCTATAAACCGTATACTCCCTTAGCAGGGGAGCGCCTTCAGCCTCTCGGCCACCTCACCGCACAAATCATGGCGCGCTCGGGAGGATTCGAACCTCCGACCGCCTGGTTCGTAGCCAGGTACTCTATCCAGCTGAGCTACGAGCGCGCAACAATTCGGTTGCATTTCCTGACGCTATCAGGAAATAAAAATAATGGCGCGACCGGGAGGATTCGAACCTCCGACCGCCTGGTTCGTAGCCAGGTACTCTATCCAGCTGAGCTACGGTCGCGCAGTGCAAGAATGGCGGTGAAGGAGGGATTCGAACCCTCGATACGGCTATAAACCGTATACTCCCTTAGCAGGGGAGCGCCTTCAGCCTCTCGGCCACCTCACCGTCTTGCGGAGGCACATATTACTGTGACCCGAAAATATGTCAAACACTTTATCCTGAAAAAATCACTTTCATGATGCGTTTGCACACTTCTCCGCCATTTCACGATATGGCAGCATAAAAAACCCGCTAATTGCGTTTTAAATGAACAGCCTATCTTTAACAAAAAGGCCGATCAAAAATCGGCCTTAAGTAAATCACATTGCACTTAATTTAGAAGTTGCCGCCAGTTGGAGCTGGGTTGCCCTTCTCTGCTTGTATGCGCATGTAGATTTCTTCACGGTGTACAGAAACCTCTTTTGGTGCATTTACACCAATACGTACTTGGTTGCCTTTAACGCCCAGTACAGTCACGGTAACTTCATCACCAATCATCAGCGTTTCACCTACGCGACGAGTCAAAATCAGCATTCTTCTACTCCTTGAGTAATTACAACTTTCTTTTCGTTGAGTCTGTTTGGTCTTCTTACTGCACGAAGTAAACTCATACGGCAGCTTAAGCTCCGAGATGGACGTTCAACTACTTTCCTTCCTTGCGAGCATCCTTTTGTCAGACACGTCCTTCAATCAATCGTGTCTGTCTGGTTTTTCAATATGGCTTATTTCTTTGGCCAACTCCAGTTTGCCAATGAGATTTTGCACATAGAATCCAGACATTGTGACCCCTGTGCCCAGAAGATCACGTAGTCAGATACTGCGAGGTAAGAAAAGTTCATCCTACCGGCGCAAAAAAATCTGGTGAATTTGGCTCCAAAAAAGCCTCACACACATTAAGGCGATGCACTATACAGAGTTCAAAAAAAAGTGCAAAGAATAAACTTAACAAACAAAAAAAACGAAAAAAGGCTTCCAGAGGAAGCCTTTCTTTACGTATTGTTTTCTTAACGTTTTTTATTACAAACGTTCAGTCAACCAAGGTGCAACAGTCTCCATCGCAGCTGGTAACGCAGCAACGTCTGTACCGCCAGCCTGAGCCATGTCAGGACGACCACCACCTTTACCGCCAACTTGCTGTGCAACCATGTTTACAAGCTCACCGGCTTTCACGCTGCCCGTCAGGTCTTTAGTTACCCCTGCAATCAAGCTAACTTTGTCGTCAGCAACATTGCTCAGGAACACCACACCGCTGCCCATTTGGTTTTTCAGATCGTCAACCATGGTACGCAGTGCTTTGCTGTCAGCACCGTTCAGTGCGCTGATCAGGACCTTAACGCCGTTAATCTCTTTAACGTTGTTAATCAAGCTTGCGCTCTCTTGTGCCGCCAGTTTCTCTTTCAGCAGTTGGATCTCTTTTTCCAGTGCTTTGGCACGGTTTTGAGAATCCGATACTTTCTGAGCAAACTCTTGCTGCTGACGGTAGAACGCGTCTTCTGCGCCCTGACCGGTTACCGCTTCGATACGACGTACGCCTGCTGCGATACCGCCTTCAGATACGATTTTCAGCATACCGATGTCACCGGTACGGTTTGCGTGAGTACCGCCACACAGTTCGATAGAGAAGTCACCCATGGTCAGAACACGCACGTTGTCGTCGTACTTCTCACCAAACAGAGCCATCGCGCCTTTTGCTTTCGCAGACTCGATATCCATGATTTCAGTGCTTACCGCGTGGTTACGACGAATTTCTTCGTTAACCATCTTCTCAACTGCGCGCAGCTCTTCTGGCTTCACCGCTTCTAGGTGAGAGAAGTCAAAACGCAGGCCTTCAGCGCGAACCAAAGAACCTTTCTGTTGAACATGTTCACCCAGAACAAGACGCAGTGCTTCGTGCAGAAGGTGCGTCGCTGAGTGGTTCAGCGCAATGGCTTGACGACGCTCCGCGTTTACATTCGCTTCTACGTTGTCGCCAACACTCAAGGTACCGTCAACCAGCTTACCGCGATGGCCGATAGCCGCGCCGTATTTCTGGGTATCGATAACTTCAAACTTGCCTGCGTCTGTCATCAGGAAGCCTGCGTCGCCGCACTGACCGCCTGACTCTGCATAGAATGGCGTTTGATCCAGAATGATAACCGCTTCGTCAGCTGTCGCCAGCGTCTCAGATGCCATGCCATCAACGAAGATGTCTGTAATTAGACCCTTGCCTTCAGTCGCACCGTAACCGGTGAATTCAGAATCGCCTTCCACTTTGATCACTGAGTTGTAGTCAGTACCAAACTGGCCAGCTTCACGCGCACGCTGACGCTGTGCTTCCATCGCCGCTTCAAAGCCTTCTTCGTCGATAGAGAAGCCGCGCTCACGCGCAACGTCGTTCGTTAAGTCAGCCGGGAAGCCATAGGTGTCGTACAGTTTGAATACGGTCTCGCCGTCCAGTACATCACCGTCCATTGCTTCCAGCGCGTCATTCAGGATCGTCATACCACGGTCCAGCGTACGACCGAAGTTTTCTTCTTCGATCTTCAGCACTTTCTCAACCAGTGCTTGTTGCTTCTTCATCTCTTCGCCAGCAGTGCCCATGATCTCAGCCAGAGGACCTACAAGCTTGTAGAAGAATGCACCGTTAGCACCCAGTTTGTTACCGTGACGTACTGCACGACGAATAATACGACGCAGAACGTAGCCACGGCCTTCGTTTGACGGCATTACGCCATCAACGATCAAGAATGCACATGAACGAATGTGATCAGCCACAACGCGCAGAGATTGGTTAGACAGGTCGTCGTAGCCAATCACTTCCGCTGCTGCTTTGATCAGCGTTTGGAAGATGTCGATTTCGTAGTTTGAGTGAACGCCCTGCATGATTGCGGCAATACGCTCAATACCCATACCGGTATCAACAGACGGTTTAGGCAGTGGTTCCATCGTGCCATCAGCATGACGGTTGTACTGCATGAATACGTTGTTCCAGATCTCGATGAAACGGTCGCCATCTTCTTCTGGTGAACCCGGAGGGCCACCCCAGATGTGGTCGCCGTGATCGTAGAAAATTTCAGTACATGGACCGCAAGGACCAGTGTCACCCATTTGCCAGAAGTTATCTGACTCATAAGGCTTACCGCCTTTCTTATCACCAATGCGAACGATACGCTCAGCAGGGATACCCACTTTTTCGTTCCAAAGCGCGAACGCCTCGTCATCGGTTTCGTAGACGGTAACCATCAAACGGTCTTTTGGCAGTTTCAGCGTTTCCGTCAGAAACTCCCACGCGTATGCGATAGCGTCTTCCTTGAAGTAGTCACCAAAGCTGAAGTTACCCAGCATTTCAAAGAAAGTGTGGTGACGGGCAGTGAAACCTACGTTTTCCAGGTCATTATGCTTACCACCAGCGCGCACGCAGCGTTGCGCAGTCGTCGCACGCGTATAGGCGCGCTTCTCTAGGCCAAGGAAGCAATCTTTAAACTGGTTCATACCTGCGTTTGTGAACAACAGCGTTGGGTCGTTTGCAGGCACGAGCGATGAGCTAGGCACGATTGTGTGCCCTTTGCTTTCAAAGAATTCGAGATACGCAGTGCGGATCTCGTCGGTGCTCATGTACATTGTCTAATCCTGAAATTGGAGTTGTAGTAATCACTGAATCGCATCAAACGCGACATGATCAGAGTCAATTGGCCGACATTGTAAACAACCTGACCTGTTGCGAAAAGAGGCAGAAACAAGATAGCTCGCAGTATAGCGGAGGAAATTGTCCTTATTCGGTATCGTTTGCGGCTAATGCGTAGTTGATTTGGTCGAACGTGAAGCCACGGCTATTGAGATATCGAACCCATTTTGCACGTTGTTTGAAGTCCACATCGGCGAAGTTGCCATCTAAATCACCAAAGCGTCGTTGCGCCAGTTCTTTAGCAAGCTCATACCAATCGTGCTGCTGATTTTCTTGGGCTGATTCTAATTGAACCGTACTGATACCCTTTCGTTTGGCATCAAAACAGATACGCTGCCAGCCATGTCCTTTATAGACACCGTGGCGAAGAAGGCTTTCGGCAAATCGCTGGTCATCAAGCCATTTATGATAGAGGCAGTTTTCTATCGCGGCATCAATGTCTTCGGGAGTGCACTGTCGCTGCGCCAGTTTTTGACGAAGCTCCAGCTCAGAATGATCGCGGCGGGCAAGCATGCCCACCGCCAGTTCTCGTGCAGTTAAACTCAGAACGCTTCCTCTTCTGGCAGTTCTGCGTCGTCACTATCCGCTTTCGCGTCATTCGTTTGCAGCAGCATGTCGCGCAAGGTTTTATCCAGCTCTTTCGCGAGCTCTGGATGTTCTTTCAAGAACTTACAAGCATTTGCTTTACCTTGACCGATTTTGTCACCGTTGTAGCTGTACCAAGCACCCGCTTTCTCAACCAGCTTGTGTTTTACACCTAGGTCGATGAGCTCACCGTAAAGGTTGATACCTTCGCCGTACATGATTTGGAATTCAGCTTGCTTGAACGGTGCCGCGATTTTGTTTTTCACCACTTTAACACGCGTGTCGTTACCGACGACTTCGTCGCCTTCTTTGATAGAGCCAATACGACGGATATCAAGGCGAACAGATGCGTAGAACTTCAGTGCATTACCACCAGTCGTGGTTTCTGGGTTACCAAACATTACGCCAATCTTCATACGAATTTGGTTGATGAAGATCATCAGCGTATTGCTGTTTTTAATGTTCGCCGTCAGCTTACGCATTGCTTGAGACAGCATACGCGCCTGCAGAGTTTATCGAAAGCATAAATGTATAACGAACGACATATGACGCAGATGTTAATAATCTTAATCCTTGTTAATCATACCATTACCACCATAAAACACAACAAAACCGATAGTCAGATTACAGTTACATGTGTAAGGTAGGAAAGGTAACTATATGTAAGGTAAGAAATTCAAGTGAAGAGCACTAGTCCTGTAGTCAGTGACATTCATTGCCATACAATCATGGCGCATAGATATGCTTCAAATATGAATAACACCATCGAGAGTGTTATTGCCGGAAAGTCGCCTGCCTACAAAGCACGTATAACAAGGATATTGAAAGAGTTCTTCGCATTCTGCTTTGAAAGGCATTTACGGATTACAACAGGTACTGATGTGTCGCTCTGTTTCTCAGCATGGCAAGAGGATTTCTTTAGCGGTGTCAAAAACAAACAATCCCATACATTGATTAGTGACGCCAGAGCATTGAGAGTGACATTGGCTAAGCTATGCAGTCGCTCAGTTGGGGGGTTGCCTGAAACAAACCACATTGCTCCATTAAGGCGACTACATACGATGGTGTTCTCGGACACGGTAAACTCCCGAGACAAGGTTCTCGGTGGTTTTGACTTATCTATGAGTAGAAAGGGTGAAAGCCTTACCTTAACTCTGGAAACAGATGTCGATACATTCCTAGGTAATTTGATATCAACGATGAAAAAGCATCGCGATGTCATCTACAAAGTATCAAAACGTTACCTGCTCGATGCTTCAGATAGATTCAATCTTAGAGAAGATATGGTAGCCAATGTAGATTGCAGCATATTTGATAACAACCCTCACCTATACCATCCACACCTTGTATCTTGCAAGGGTCAACCCTACAGCCTTTTTAATTCCAATTTGCCAAACGGTGAATGTGGAAAATCCAATTTGCTTGCATACCTCTGGCATTGTAAGAGTGGATACGTTGATCGTCATTTTTCTGGTGGGGGGAGCCATCTTTACAAGTTTTCAAAGAACCAATATGAGCTTCGGGAGCACTTTGGTTTATCTACACTATCTGCTGTTGCTTGTTGCAACATCATTATCGTTGAGTCCGGCATTAATGTTGACAGCCTCCGTGGTTTACTGCTGTCGTCACAAGGCTCCATCCATCAGATTTTCGAAGCAACGCCAAACGGGTTTCGAGTCGGTTATCATAAGGCTAGAGCCAAGGCGCATTTTAAACGCCACCTAAAACATGTGACTAGCACCCCCTTCATTGAGCAGGCTTTTAACTACCTAGCCAACGCAACATCACATCACCGTTCTCTCGTGTCGGGAAACACTGCCAAACGCCTGTTTTTGTACCAGACAAATACAGACGCCAATAAAATCATGCCTATAAGTGATATGGCATTTAAGGATGGTTTCGTTCGACTTTTGGAAGAAGCAAAAGACCTCTTAGAGCAAGATCCGAGTTGGTGTGAAGGTTTGACAGTTGAGTGTATTAATGAAGTGCTAAACGCCAACCCTAACGCAAAAAAACTTAGGGCAACAGAAGGTGTCATTCGCTGGTATGAGAGTGGTGGCAACCCTGCTGTTGCAGCGAAATATCTTGGAAACTCTGAAGCGGTGTCTATAAGGAATTACCTACCTAAAGAGCTACAGTTGGCGGTTTACAATCAGCGCGTTAGACGGTTCCAAAATATTTTGGTCGCGAGTGCTACTGATGGGCAGGATTACCAAATTAAGGCTCTAAACCTGACAGATCAAGCAGAGTTAAACGAGTATTTGTCGCGCCTAGAGAAGCGTATTCCTCATTGGAAGACGGTAATGAAAACCGCATCTGCTAACAATGAGAAATCCAACGCAGCCAGCAAAGCAAGAGTTACCCTAAACATCTGTCCAGAGAACATAGCTGTAATGAAGGCTTGTCATGTAATTGAGATGCAACGCATAGAGTCGGGCGAGTCTGTGGATGACAGCATCAAGGAATTGTCCTACGTGTATCAGGCTTTGAGTGATCATTTGCGAACGCATCCAGATAGGAGGCTAAAACGCACTGTGCACAAAGGCGACCTACTCTACGAGAAAAAAACTGGAAGTTATTCTGACATAAAAATAACCAAGCAAGAGGTCGGTTGTGGCTCTAATTAATATCACCAATGACGCTCTGCGTGAGGGCGCGGATTGGTCTTATAAGTCTGATGACACCCAAAATTGGTGCTTTTCATGGCTCGTTAGTAACTTCAATGACCATGTGTGGTTCATTAACGATGGGTCTGATGCTGAAAACCTGCCGTATATCTCTTTCGATGACTATATCCCAGCTACAGGCGGTACGCTGAGAGACGAAAAGTATCTGATCGTAACTAACGCTATAAAGAAAGTGCTCGCGTTGAGCAGAACGGGGCATTTAGCAACAGAAGATGGTGGAAAAACCTTGCTGACTCGTTTTGCAAGCATGGTTGAGAACGCAACTGCTCTCAAAACATTAGCAATATTCCTAATCAAAGAATACGGCGAGGATGCGGTGTGCAAAGAAGGATTCAGTCTTTTGACCACCTCAGACATAAAGAAATTCCACTTGGAAATTGCGACAGGGAGAGCGGATAAGGCAACAGGTTTCACTGAGCTTATTCTTAATAAAATATCACTGATGGATAGCGAAACTATCACGCATCTTTTTGGCGTTAACTCAGATGACGAAGCTGAATTATCAATTGGACGCTTTTTGGAAAAGCTCGGAGTGTCGAAAGTTCGCGTGTCGAGCTTCACAAGGCATTTAATTTCTGAAAAGTTAAATGAGCTGTTTCCTGACCTACCCTTAGCAATCACAGTCAGATCTAACCGTAAAGTTACTGAGTTCCCGAACTCATGCCCGATGTCATTCACCGGAAAGGAGGCAACGGTTGGCGATAACACTTTTGATTGCTTGATTAAAGCCCCAAACCTATTGAAGAGGTATTCACACTACCTACCTGAACTGGTCAATTACTGCAATCCTACTGTTACGGTAACTGAATCCTTTGCGAACACATACATAAGGCCAAAAGAGCGCACGCCAAACATTCCGACGCAGACCGCCCTGTATTATTTGGATGAAGCAATTCGGATAGTTACTGTTTATGGGGAGGACATTGTAGAAACAAAGAAAAACTGTGAATTTCAGCTCAATAGAATCCACAAAGAAAACCCCAAGTTTCGCCGCGATTATATTTTCGAAGGCCGTTGCCCTCACAAGGTTGTCATTCCTGACAACGGGTTCACTAGAGACTTTAAGGTAACTAGGTACAACGATCTGCCCACAGGCTCTTCACCTAAGGAGCTTCGCGAAAATGTTACTGTGTTATTCGGGTACAAAATGCTACTGGCGGCAACCTATATTCTCGCTCACACCTTCTGTATAAAGCGTGTTTCGGAAATACTTGAGCTAAAAGAGTCTAGCTTAGAGCATGGCCTTTGGGGGGGGTATGAGCTGTTCTTTGGAATCCGAAAATCCGCACCAACTGATAACTCGACTCTGGTTACTGGGCGACCAATACCTCATGTGTTATTTGAAGGCATTACATGCTTAGCTGAAGCGAATAGTCATTACTACGCTGAACATGAAGACCCATTTCTCTTCCCTTCAAACCACACATCAACTGGTAAAGGGGGGTTCCCTAAGAACCAGAAAATGAATCGAGCTAAAATTACTGGCTATCTGCAAGCGTTCGCAGACTTCATTCAAGTTCCAACAGAAATTGTTAATGGCGTTGAGTCCCGCTTCTATCTAACTCGAACGCACGTTCTAAGGCGTTTCGCCGCACGTGCCTTTTATGCACTTTCCGACATTAGTGACTTCCCTGCACTTTCTTGGCTAATGGGACACCGGAGTACAGAGGAGACTTGGCATTATTTGCTAGAAGAAGTGGGCAACGAACACTTGTCAGAAGAAGAAGCCCAATGTGTATTGGATGCCATTTACAAAAGTAATGTCGACACATCACAGGTTGAAGACACCATCAAATCTAATCTGAATATCATGTTCAACAATCAGTCCGATGACGTGGCTAGAGAGTTTATTAGAGAGCAGATTCTCTCTGGCGCAAAAATTTATAACTACACCGATGCTTCGGGCAAAGTAATTCTATGGATGGACATTAGTGATGAAGAAACATCAGAGTAAGGCATTATCCCCGAACCACAACGCGACAAAGAAACGAGCAGCAACTCTTGAGCAAGTTAAGCTCCGTGTAAACCTTCTAAATGACTTCATTGAGAATGGTGTACCTGATGGGTTTACCGCACATACTGGCCTGCTAAAACTGTTAGCGTATTCTGATGGGGGCGAAATAGAGAAGCGCACTTATCAATCCATCCTCTCTAAGAAAGATATTCCGATTGTCGATATAGATCCTTCATTTGAAGGTTCTGAATCGGCAGTTATGGACTGCAAGGACTACTTGCTGCTGAAAATAGAAGAGTTGAAATGTAAGCTCGAAATGCCACGCGTCCCGTTAGAGCAGAGTGATGATGTGGCTTTTGATTCTTGTCCTAACAGCTCAAAAGCAAAAACTAAAGGGGAACTGAGGGATACGATTAAGGAGCAGGCAGTTCTAATTGAGTCTTTAGCCAAGGAACTGTTAAAGCAACGCCGCGCAAACAACACCCTAATCTCCCTTATCAGGGAAAGAGATAGTCACGCCTCACGTACGTTAAAGGCTTACTTTGATGAACACCAAAATGAACTCTGTAAAGTTAGAGAGTTCATTAAGCCTGCGATCGAGAAAACGATATCAAACCTAAACGAGTTGTCTCGCGAGTTTGATCAAGTATTTGGTGACAGTGAAGACAAAGTTGTGCCGATTTTGGGGAAACGGTAGATGACAATGGTCAGTTTAAAAATCGACATTAAGCCCCTTCCTTCCGCAAGTGAATCTGACATCCATAACGATGAAGAGTCATGTTTGTTTTTGTATGGGAATGGCGACGTCAATTGGTTTGCTACAGACTTCTTAATGTCCAACAAAATACCAAAAGCCTCTAAAAAGGGTGCCAAAGGTTTTATTCGCTACTTTCTTGAATACTTGGAGTGTTATGAGAATTGGAAGCATGGCGACATGCAAGGAAAGCCTGTATCTGTTGGGACTGTAACTGATGCACACTTTTATGATTTCGTCCGATACATAGAAGACGATATTGGCCTTAACCGAAACGCTATTGGTAAGAGGGTCAGGATGGCTTTGCGTTTTTTGGAATTCATCCAAAATGACTACCATTTGGGTTATACCTTGATTGCTATCGCCAACCTTGATGGTCACTTCTCCTCAAAAGGGCTAGTCAACGCTCAACGTAAAACCACCTCTTATAGTAAGAAGAGCTTCTTACATCATGACTGCATACCTCATGGTGAAGACTACGGCAGCAGATTCCCAATAACCGAAGCTGCAATTGAAAGTCTTTACGATGATTTGGACGCATTGGAAGATGAAGGTGAAGAATTTCTGTTTGAATTTTTTTCGACACTTATTGGTTTACTTGAAGCGACAGGCATTCGTGTAAGCGAAGCCGCCAATATAGACGCTCATACAGTTGAGGTCTTACGCGCTCAGTTGAATGCATCATTAGCCAGTAAAGCGGTAGATCTCGATGATATTGTGAGACTAAACAAACTCACTGTTGATACGAAGAGCTTGAAGGCCGCTGAAGCTATTTATCGAAAGTCGGCTCTTGGCGGCGGCAACGCCCAATTTGTTTGGATTAAAATTAAAACAACCAAAGGCAAGAACAAAGACACGTTTCGGATTGTTCCTATTTCATTTACCGCAGCACAATACCTAGTCCGATTCTATGACGACTATATTCTCAATGAGTTAGACCGGGCTAACGAAGGTCTTGCCAAGGTGAATCGTGCAAAATTTGGAAAATTGTTTGTCCATCACCGTTCTCATTTGCCGATGACAGGAGCAATGATTTCCAGCCTGTTTTATGAAATTTTCAACAGGAAATATAAAAGTAAGCACAAACGAAACCCTCACCTTTTCCGACATCGCTTTATTACGCTTTTAACTCTTCAGCAGCTTAAAGCCCTCAAAAGCAACATGGGTGGAACGCAACTTGCCTGCCTAATCCTCAAGCGAATTCAAGGATTAACTGGACATGCCACTATCAATACAATGCTCCACTATGTGGAACTTGCCGAGGCTGAGCTATATGAAGCAGACAAACCAGCTACGGAAGGAGGTTTTGATAGCGTAGCTAGAGAACACTTGGTTTCACAACTAGGGGAGGACTATGTTGCGGAGCTAGAAGAAGGGCTGAAGCTAAAACAAGCAAAGAGTGCATTAGCTGCACAGTGTTAACCCTGAAAGGAGTCAAAATGGAATTAAATCTAACTAAGGATCAGGTGCAAACCTTACTGAATCTCGTAAATAGAGAGATGAGCGGCATTTGTGGTGATCTAGGGTATTTAGAGCTTTCAAAAATAAAGAGTATTTTAGAGCAGCAGTTGGATAGTAACTCTTCGAATAAGCCACCTACCCAATAACGTGAAAGACTATAGCTGGGTGAATGAAAAGCCCCCGACTGGTGCTCGGAGGCTATTCTAAGACACTTACGCGCCCTTCCAAACAGTTTTAATGGTAGAGTGTATGTCGTTGTTTTACAAGCTGCTTATGTTCAAATATAATACACGGTAGTTTGAAAGGATGTGCAAAAGTAGGCTCGGTGTACACCGCCAAGGACGCGGGATCATAATCAGGATGATTGTACCCAAATTTAGTGTTGCAATTTGTACAGGCTGGCTGTGATTCTTATCCCTCCGTAAGCCCTCAAAACGCACCTAAAGCCATAGGCCATATTTTTGGCCGAGTCAGTCTGTAGCGAGTGGTGTCGTCAGGCATCCCTAACCGGAAGCCTAAGCGCGCCCTTCCAAACAAAGCGGATAACCAACCTTAGGCGAATATAAGGGATAAGGTCGGTTAGCTTAGTCTTCCTCTGACCAGAGGATACTGCATTGTCCATTTATCCAAAATGGAAAGAGGAATTAGCAAAACTGGTATGTTCCGCCTTGCTAAAGGTCATCATCAACCAACTGCTAAACCGCTAGTGTAGTTAAAGACGGAAATACCCCCACTCCTTGAAAAAGGAGCGGGGGTTATTTTTTATCCACATCAGAAATAACTGGGCAGGCAAAATGCACTTTCAACAAGTGGGCTATAGACAATGGATTTGCGCAAGAACCCTATACTAAATTTAATTAAAACTAACTGGGGGATGCTAACCGCTATTGGGCTAGTAGCATCCCAGCTACTAGCAGTGTATATGGAAGTGAGAACGCTACAATATTTTGGCGTTGAGTATCTCACCATAGCTCAACCATCCGATCTCCCGATGATATTGTTTAGATACCCTGAAATGATATTGTTTGTTGTCTACGGAGGTGTAACGCTTTATGCATTTATTGACCTGTACGAAGCATATCTTTCTAAGAACTTATCTAGGGCAAACCTTGTTTCACCGAGACTCTTTAGCTCTCTAATGTTAATTCTATGTGGAGCGATAGTTATGCTCCTCTTTTGGAATACATCTACACCAGTTAAGCGTTCAGAATGGATAAGCAATAAATCTTTCCCAAATTCAGTTTTGATTAACAACCCTGAGTCAGGAAAAAGCAAATGCTATGGATTAATAACTGCCACCTCAACTCACCTTGTTCTTTATGACTCAACTTTAAAAGAAGCACTCACAATTCAAAAATCGAGCATAGACGAGGTTAGATGGCCTTACATGAAGGTAAAAGTAACCAGTAACGGAGAATGCTTGGTTTACGATAGCTTAGAAGACTACAAAGCTTCTAAAGATTGATACTCCCCGTTCCTGTACACATATTACATGCATTAGAAAAAAGGAAAATGACACATTCAGGGACAGAAACGGCTTAGAGTTGATGAACTAAGCCTATAGGTTCAGGCAAGCAGTATTTAGGTAGAATCTAGCCAGTTATGGCCTGCCTAGTCGGTGGTTATTCACAGACCTAATTCTGGTAATTCTTGATCTATGATTTTTTCAGCTTCCAGCAACCTGTCTTCAGCAAAATTTTGATAAATAGCAAAGTCATCATAAGTGAGCCATGAGTCAAGATTGTTAATATATTCTAAACACTGCTCAAGTGCTCGCTTAACCTCGCTGTAGCAAAGTACATTCTGCACAACATCCTCATCCCTAGATTTAAGTATGGCTTCTCTGGCAATTTCAATTTTCTTTAAAGTGGATGTTATAGCCAAGGTCGAAACTGATGGTTCATGCCTGCCTTCGATAATCTTAGTGAAATGGTGGTCTACAAATCTATCTTTCATTATTCTTCCTCATCCTTAATTAAGTCCACGTATGATGCGACTTTCACGTTCAGTAAAACGCTGTTGCACTTTAGTTCACGTCACGCAATACATTATCACTGTTTAAATTCGCCAGCCCTAATCTACCATAAAGTTAAAAATATGTGACTTGACCCGAGTCGCATAAAGAACTGGTGGGTAACTGTTTAGTAGACCAGCAATAAAAGACATTCATTTATCGAATAATACTGACAGAAATATTTAGCTCTTATAAGGAGAGGATTCGCATTTCAGCGAATTAAGGGAACACCCGAAAATAGAAAATGGGCAGAGGCGAGGTGCCACTAACCTTTCTATTGATTCATACGCTATAGCGTAAATATAGCGCTTCATACGCTATAGCGTATGAGGCCAAGCATTTCTAATTAGTCTCGCTGAGATGAATGGAGATTTTCTTGAAGCCTATTTTCTCAGCGTTCGCTACTGCTGAATCAATTGTCTTGAAGTGTCTTGGTTCACCATTGCTGCGTTGAGCTGTTAAAATATGCATCTTTGATTTACTGCTAGAAAGCATGAGATTGTAACCATCATTGAAGGCAGCAGGGCAGACCAATGCTTCTTTCAGCACGCCGTTTTCAAAAAGAGTCTTTAGCTCTTGCAACTCCATAACAAATCCTTTCTTGAATTCAAAATCGAAAAATGACACATCAAATTCCCGATACGATTCGATAATCAAAAACGAAATATGATGCATCAAATCTAGAATATGATTATATCATCAAAAGTTAAATATGACGTATCAAAAGAATAAAATGAATTGAGCTAATCCTTCATCTCTCTTTGGAGGCACTTTAAATCCCTATCATCAATAGATAGAACCATTGAAACTGGATCTTCTTCGGTTTCACCATTGACAATCCTTGCGGCAATAACTTGCTTTATAGTTTCAACCGACACTCCCATGCTACGTGCCTTAGCAGTCAATATTATTTTCATTTCAGCATCAATCATTACAACCTCCTATCTTAGATAGCTCAACTTGTTCAGGTTCTCGTAGCATCGACTATTTGTTTTCTTGAAGCTGGCAATCATACCTACCGCTTTGCTAAGCGCCTTATCTCGCATAACAATCAGTACTTTAGGGATGCCATAATCAGTGCCACCTACTGAGTGAGAGCCGAAGTCAGTTCCAAGATTAAGAAAAAACACGCTCAATCTTGGAATCGAGTGGACGCACACGCCAAGAAGACTGTATGCATATACAGTTACTTTTTCAAAGCTGATTTTTGTGATTTCCGCTTGTGTTCAATAAACTCAAAACGCTGAGCTTTTCGCCTACAACTGACTTATCAAGGATAATAAAAAAGGCAGCCAGATGGCTGCCTTTCTTCTGCTAGTGAAACGCTTACTTAAAACGCTTCTTCATCAGTAATAGCATCGGATTCGTCCTTGGATTCCTCTACTAGTTTCTCTGGCTGAAGCAGTAGCTCTCGCAATTTAGCATCAAGCTCAGCAGCGATATGGCTGTGTTCTTCAATGAACTTACAAGCATTGTTCTTACCTTGACCAATCTTGTCACCATTGTAGCTGTACCACGCACCCGCTTTCTCAACCAGCTTGTTCTTCACGCCTAGGTCAATTAGCTCACCGTAACGGTTAAAGCCTTTGCCGTAAAGAATTTGAGTTTCAGCTTGCTTAAATGGCGCGGCGATCTTGTTCTTAACCACTTTAATACGGGTTTCGTTACCAATAACCTCTTCACCTTCCTTGATGGAGCCAGTACGACGAATATCCAAACGAACAGATGCGTAAAACTTCAGTGCGTTACCACCTGTTGTGGTTTCTGGGTTGCCAAACATCACACCGATCTTCATCCTGATCTGGTTAATGAAGATGCACATACAATTACTGGCCTTCAAATTACCCGTCATTTTACGCATGCTTTGACTAAGAAGGCGGGCCTGAAGTCCCATGTGACTGTCGCCCATCTCACCTTCAATCTCCGCTTTTGGAGTCAAAGCTGCTACAGAATCGACCACAATCAGGTCAACTGCACCAGATCGTGCTAGTGCATCACAAATTTCGAGTGCCTGCTCACCAGTGTCAGGTTGTGACACTAGAAGCTCATTGATATTTACGCCTAGCTTCTGAGCATAGATAGGATCAAGTGCATGCTCAGCATCAATAAATGCACAGGTTTTACCATTTTTTTGCGCTGAAGCAATACACTCAAGCGTCAGAGTTGTTTTACCTGAAGACTCTGGACCGTAGATCTCGATGATACGACCTGTCGGCAAACCACCAGCACCTAGTGCGATATCCAGAGCAAGGGAACCAGTAGAGATAGTCTCCACATCCATCGCTCGGTTATCACCCAATTTCATGATTGAGCCTTTACCAAACTGCTTTTCGATCTGACCTAGGGCGGCAGCAAGTGCCTTTTGTTTGTTCTCGTCCATCTTTTACCTTCTGAATTCTTTTTAGAGTGCTTAATGCATATTCAATTTAGTCTTCGCTATTGAATCTAAAGTGAATACACATTCGATTAGCTAGCTGCCGATTAAAGTTAGATCTTTCAATCTTTGCATTCAAGGGGGAGCTATGAATTACTAAATACTGCCTTACACTTACGCTGCTAATTTCATTCCGATAAAATGCAGACCCATGTGCGAATCACCCATTTCACCTTCGATTTCCGCTTTCGGCGTCAGTGCCGCAACGGAGTCAATGATGATAACGTCAACCGCGCCAGAGCGCGTCAGTGCATCAGCAATCTCAAGTGCTTGCTCACCCGTATCCGGTTGTGACACCAACAGATTGTCGATATCCACGCCAAGTTTACGAGCGTAAACAGGATCCAGTGCGTGCTCAGCATCGATAAACGCACAGGTTTTACCAGCTTTTTGAGCTTCCGCTACTACTTGCAGTGTTAGCGTTGTTTTACCTGAAGATTCAGGGCCATAGATTTCAACAATACGACCGAATGGTAGACCACCGGCACCCAGTGCGATATCCAGTGATAGCGAACCTGTAGAGACAGTTTCGATATCCATAGTGCGGTCATCACCCAGGCGCATGATGGAGCCTTTACCAAATTGTTTCTCGATTTGACCAAGGGCTGCGGCTAACGCCTTCTGTTTGTTGTCGTCCATTTGAATCTCCAAAGGATGCAATAAATCGTTCAGATAACTAATCGTTAATTGCTGCTAAGTATACTGTCCATTTATACAGTGTCTAGCCCTGTGCAACAATTTTATTTCCAATCGTGCCACGGCTCTTATTTTTCGCCTTCCAGATAGGACAACAGACGACAAAGGCTATGAGCAATGGTATTGCGACGAATAGTATGGCGGTCACCATCAAACAAACACGTCTCTGTTACCACGCCCGCTTTGGTCGCCCAGCCAAAGCACACCATACCAACAGGTTTATCATCAGAACCACCTGTCGGGCCTGCAATGCCGCTCACCGCTAAGCCAAAATCGGCGTTAGCAGCATCACGAGCGCCAATGGCCATTTCAGCTACGACATCTTCGCTTACTGCGCCATGTGAAATTAATGTCTGGCTTTTAACCCCAACCAGCTCTTGTTTAGCGTCATTGCTGTAGGTAACAAAGGCACGTTCAAACCATGCAGAACTGCCTGCAACCTCGGTCAGTACATAAGAAATTCCGCCGCCGGTGCATGATTCGGCCGTTGTCACCGACTGCCCGTTAGCCACCAGATGCTCACCAATCCGCGTCGCGGTTTTTACGAGTTGTTCCATCTTCGTCCTCTTTCGACTTCATTTTTCCGTCATCGCGATATCGACACTTTACCCATTTACCGCGATTCACGTATCCTTGTTGCCTCTATTTCTCATTGTAATTTTGCAGGCCAGATCGTGACAGCACAAGCAATAGCAAATCACACCCCGATGATGCAGCAATTCCTAAGAATAAAGTCGCAGCATCCAGAACAACTCCTTTTCTATCGAATGGGTGATTTCTATGAGCTTTTCTATGATGACGCAAAACGCGCGTCACAGCTTCTCGATATCTCGTTGACAAAACGCGGCTCATCTAACGGCGAACCTATTCCGATGGCGGGCGTGCCTTACCATTCTGTAGAAGGATACTTGGCGCGTCTGGTTCAACTCGGAGAATCCGTCGCGATTTGTGAACAAATCGGCGATCCTGCCACCAGCAAAGGCCCTGTTGAACGTCAGGTTGTGCGCATAGTCACGCCGGGCACAGTGTCAGATGAAGCTTTGCTCAATGAACGTCAAGACAACCTGATTGCTGCTATCTACGCACACAAAGACCAATTCGGTTACGCAACGCTGGATATTACCTCCGGTCGATTCCTGCTAAGCGAGCCCGCAACTGAAGAAGAAATGCAGGCAGAGCTACAGCGTACGCGCCCTGCGGAATTGCTTTATCCGGAAGATTTTGGCTACGCGGCACTGACAGACATGTGCAAAGGCAGCCGTCGTCGCCCTATCTGGGAATTTGATTTGGAGACCGCCAAACAGCAGCTCAATCAGCAGTTTGGCACCCGTGACTTAGTCGGCTTTGGCGTTGAAAACTGCATGCTAGGATTGGCAGCGGCAGGCTGTTTGATGCAATACGTGAAAGACACGCAACGCACTGCCCTCCCACATATTCGTGCGCTGGTTAAAGAGAACAAAGATCAGTCTGTCATTTTGGATGCAGCGACGCGTCGAAACCTAGAGCTGACACAAAACTTGGCTGGCGGTTTTGAGAACACCGTTTCGTCAGTGCTTGATTGCACCACAACCCCCATGGGCAGCCGTTTGCTAAAACGCTGGTTACACCAACCAATGCGCGATTTTGTCATCGTTAGTCGCCGCCTTGATGCCATTACCGCCCTAAAAGACACGGGCCTTTACGTAGACCTGTCTTCGTCTCTGCGTCCGGTTGGCGACATGGAACGTATCCTCGCACGTTTGGCACTTCGTTCTGCCCGCCCGCGCGACATGGCAAGATTACGTGGCGCGCTGCAACAGCTCCCAGAAATAGAAGGCTTGCTGGAGGAAGTGCAAGACGACGCCATTGCACCGCTCAAGCAAGCGTGTTCGCCAATGCCAGAATTGACGAAGCTGCTGGAAGAAGCGGTGGTGGAAGCCCCGCCAGTGGTGATTCGTGATGGCGGCGTCATCGCACCTGGCTACAATGCCGAGCTCGATGAATGGCGCGATCTAGCAGACGGTGCCACGAAATACCTTGAAGAACTGGAAGCGCGCGAGCGTGACCGCCATGACATCGACACCCTAAAAGTGGGTTACAATCAGGTGCACGGATTCTTCATTCAGGTCAGCCGTGGTCAAAGCCATCTGGTACCGCCTTATTATGTCCGCCGTCAAACGCTGAAAAACGCTGAGCGCTATATCATCCCTGAACTGAAAGAGCACGAAGACAAAGTGCTGAATTCAAAATCCAAAGCGTTGGCATTGGAGAAAAAACTATGGGAAGAGCTGTTCGACAAACTACTGCCACACCTTGAGCAACTGCAACGTGCTGCCGATTCACTGTCGACGCTGGATGTACTCGCAAACCTTGCTGAGCGCGCAGAAACACTGAACTACTGCCGACCAACACTATCGGACTCCCGCGGTATTGATATCGCCGGCGGTCGCCATCCCGTGGTCGAGCAAGTGCTTGATGCTCCGTTTATCGCCAACCCTACGCTGCTGAATGCAGAGCGTCGCATGCAAATCATTACTGGTCCGAACATGGGCGGTAAATCGACCTACATGCGCCAGACGGCATTGATCACCCTACTGGCTCATATTGGTTCCTATGTACCGGCTGAATCTGTCACTTTGGGCCCTGTTGACCGTATCTTTACCCGTATCGGTGCGTCAGATGATTTAGCATCTGGCCGCTCAACCTTTATGGTTGAGATGACAGAAACCGCAAATATTCTTCACAATGCCACCGAAAATAGCTTGGTACTGATGGATGAAATTGGCCGTGGCACCAGTACCTATGACGGCCTATCACTGGCGTGGGCCAGTGCGGAATGGCTGGCTGAGAAGCTTAAATCGATGACACTGTTTGCAACACACTATTTCGAGCTAACCGAGCTTTCGGGACAGGTAAGCGGGCTCGTTAACGTGCACCTCGACGCGGTTGAGCATGGCGATGAAATTGCCTTTATGCACGCCGTTCAAGAAGGCGCGGCGAGCAAGTCTTACGGTCTTGCTGTAGCAGGGCTTGCTGGTGTGCCGAAAACCGTTATTCAACGCGCGAAAACCAAACTTCGCCAGTTGGAAGCCAGTGGTCATGAGGTGGTTACAGGGGAGCATGCACCACAGACACCTGCTGCGCAATTGTCACTGTTACCAGAGTTGAGTGAAGTGGAAAAAGTCCTCGCAGACATAGAACCCGACAACCTCACTCCTCGTCAGGCATTGGACGCTTTGTATCGCTTAAAAACATTACTCTAAGTTCTAAGCGACCAAAACTAAAAAAGCCCCTATTGGGGCTTTTTACTTGAGCACACGAAACGGTGAAAAAAACAGTAATTAGTGCTCAGTATTGAACAGCGACTCGATACTCAAGCCTTGATGAGTCAACATGTCACGAAGACGACGCAGCCCTTCTACTTGAATTTGACGAACACGTTCACGTGTTAAGCCGATTTCTCGACCAACATCTTCTAACGTTGACGCTTCATGACCCAACAAGCCAAAACGACGTGCTAGTACTTCGCGTTGTTTCGGGTTCAGCTCTTGCAGCCAGTGTACGATAGACTTTTTCATGTCATCGTCTTGGGTGGTACTTTCCGGGCCACCTTCTTTTTCATCAGGGATGATATCTAGAAGGGCTTTTTCGGAATCACCGCCTATCGGATTATCAACTGAGCTAATACGCTCGTTCAAACGAAGCATACGATTGACGTCTTCGACAGGTTTGTCCAACTGCAGCGCAATATCCTCAGCGGTCGGCTCATGGTCCAGCTTTTGCGCCAGTTCACGGGCTGTACGAAGATACACATTGAGTTCTTTCACGACATGAATCGGCAAACGGATAGTACGCGTCTGATTCATGATCGCACGTTCGATCGTTTGGCGAATCCACCACGTCGCATAGGTAGAGAAACGGAAGCCTCTCTCAGGGTCAAACTTCTCAACTGCTCGAATAAGCCCAAGGTTGCCTTCTTCTACGAGATCTAGCAACGCCAAACCTCGGTTCGAATAACGGCGAGAGATCTTAACAACCAAACGAAGGTTACTTTCGATCATTCTCTTGCGAGCGGCTTCATCACCACGTAGTGCGCGACGTGCATAAAGAACTTCTTCTTCAGCCGTCAGCAATGGCGAATAACCAATTTCGCTGAGGTAAAGTTGTGTCGCATCCAATGCTTTCGATGAAGCAGCAAATGACACTGACTCTTCGACTTCTTCTACTGATTCCGTTTCCTCATCGAGCTCCATTTGCTCCATGTCAACGTCTTCAACAGTTAGGTCTTCTTTCTTTGCAGTATTATTCTGACTCATAGCGCCTCCCAATTTGGCGTAGCAGCTAGACAGTACAGCAACCTCTGTCCCGGTCTACCGTTTAGGCAAATACCTAAGCGGATTCACCGATTTTCCTTTGTAGCGAATCTCAAAATGTAATCGAACTGTGTTTGTTCCAGAGTTGCCCATTGAGGCTATTTTTTGCCCCTTTTTGACGCTCTGCTTTTCCGAGACGAATATGCGGTCGTTGTGAGCATAAGCACTTAGGTAATCATCATTGTGTTTAATAATGATTAAATTACCGTAACCTCTCAGTGCGTTACCCGCGTAGACCACTTTTCCATCTGCAGAAGCTGTAATCGATTGACCTCGCTTACCCGCGATATCAATGCCTTTATTTCCCATCTCTGAGCTAGAAAAACCAGAGACCACTCTACCGCCCGAAGGCCATTGCCAAACTATTGCTTTATTTGACGTGGTAGGTTTATTTACAGGTTTGTCAGTAGATGGTTTACTTTTTGTTACAGCCTGACTGTACTCTTTCGGTTTCTTCGGTTCAACTTTTTTCTCGGCTTGAGTAGATGAACCAGGCTTTTTTTGCGAAGCGTATTTTTGATTATCTTTGCTTGTTTTAGCAGAAGATCCTGTAGAGGCGACAGGTGGTTTAGCAATGACTACTGGGACAGCCGCCACAGCCACTGGTGCTGTTGCGACAACCACTGCTGGCGTGCTTCCCTTTTTCCCATAGGATGGTGGAATATACTTTTCTTTCCAAAGGTTGAGCTTTTGGCCAGGAAAAATAGTGTAAGGTTTTGTCAGTTTATTGGCCGCGATAATTTCTTTTACATCACGGTCAGTAATGTAGGCAATATAGTAGAGCGTGTCGCCCTTCTGGACTTCATAATAGCTCCCTCTGTAGCTACCACGCTCTACTTGACTATAGTCTGGGCTGACACTCGACACAGGTGCTGGGCTTGACACCGAACAGGCAGCAAGAAGAACCAACACAGGGAGAAAAAACAAAATTTTCAACTGAATTGAAACCCTTACCACTAGACGTTACCTATGCCAAATCACCAGCAACCAACGGGACAAACCTTACCGCCTCGATTGCTGTTGTCTCAAAATGCTCACCGTTACGGGTCACTTTATACAATACCTGATCTGTCTCACCAACAGGAATAATAAGGCTTCCGCCTTCCGACAACTGCTCACAAAGCACGTGAGGCATTGTCGCCGCAGCTGCGGTTACTATGATAGCGTCAAATGGCCCTTTGCTGGCCCAACCTTTCCAGCCATCACCATGTTTTGTCGAAATATTATAGAGCTCAAGCTGCTTAAAACGGCGCTTTGCCGTCATTTGCAGTTGCTTAATTCGCTCCACGGAATAAACATGCTCGACAAGCTGTGCTAAGACACATGTCTGAAAACCAGACCCCGTTCCAATCTCTAACACTTTACTGTCATGTTTAAGATTCAAAAGCTCTGTCATTTTAGCAACGATATAAGGCTGTGAGATGGTCTGTCCAAAGCCAATAGGTAACGCGTTGTTATCGTAGGCTTGATGCGACATTGCTTCTGAAACAAACAGATGACGAGGAAGCCGCCCGATAGCATCGAGCACAAGCTGATTCGAAATCCCTTGCAATGTAAGTTGTTGAAGAAGTGAATGCGAGTAATTCACCAATGTCACCTTTTATTTGTCCGTTTCAGTTGTAACCCATTGCGTTAATGCAGCTAGAGTATCGTGCGCCGTTAGATCGACCTGCAATGGCGTCAATGAGACACATTGTGTTTCAATGGCATAAAAATCCGTTCCGGGACCGGCATCCTGTTTCGCACCTGGGGGGCCAATCCAATAGATATTTTGACCTCTCGGGTCAACATCGTGAATCATATCTTCAGCACGGTGCCTTGCACCCAAACGGGTAACTTCCCACCCATTCAAGTCATCATAGGCGCAATCCGGCACATTGATATTCAGAATGCGATCAACAGGTAAAGGGCGAGTCTTAGCACCAAGCACCACTTTTTTTACCACTTGTGCCGCAGTATGAAAATGCGAGGAACCACAAAGGGAGACGGCTATCGCAGGGACGCCCATAAAGAAGCCTTCCGTTGCCGCCGCGACAGTACCTGAATAAAGTACATCGTCGCCCAAATTTGCCCCATGATTAATTCCCGTAATCACATAATCGACAGGCTCTTTCACCAGCGCATTGAGTGCCATATGTACGCTATCTGTCGGCGTACCTTGCACAGCAAATCTTCGCTCGCTTACCTCACGCACCCTTAGTGGGTTCTCAAGCGTTAGCGAGTTGGAGGCACCAGATCGGTTTCGATCTGGTGCCACAACCGTTACGGTTGCGATTTCCGACAGCACATCTGCCAGTACATTGATGCCTTCCGCGAATACGCCGTCATCATTACTGATCAGAATGTGCATCAAATTCTCCGTCATTACTTTCTTCAATGATCTCTCGCATTACCGCGGTGGCAAAACATCCAGCGGGTAAAGAGAACTCAATCGTCAGCATATCGCCTTCACGCACCCAGACCATGTTTTCTGGTGACAAAAGAAGTGGACGACGCTCATGACGCATGCGGTTACTGCGAATCACCGCCAACAAGTGAGGTTCAGTATCTACGATAGCCTGCTCAAACGCTTGCGCATCTTGCTGTGTTGGTAATGCGTTATCTCCCGTCATCGGGCCAGAGATCTGCCAATCACCCGCAATCAGTTTTTCAATTGCTGAATCAATGTCTTCAACCAATATGGTTTCTTCATTCGCATTGATCAGCAAATCACCCAGCATGACGGAATGGCATAAGTCTTTCCCAATACGTTCAGACAGAACCTGATTGAACAAGAACGAACGTGCCGCTGATAGATAGAAGCTGCGCTTACTCTTATCGCGAACACGGAATTTGTCTTGCCCCCAATCACGTGCCGAGGTCACGTTGTTACCATTACGACCAAAACGCTGACTTCCGAAATAGTTTGGTACACCTTTTTCACGAATGTCAGCCAGACGTGCTTCAATGGCGTCATCACCATCAAAATCTGTGATAACAAGTTTGAAGTGATTACCAATCAAGTCACCCGGACGCATTTTTTTGTCGTGACGGGCAGTTTCTAAAATGGCATCCACCCCTTCGTGCTCAGCGACAAACTCTGATAAGTCAGGATCAGGCTGCCCAGGCAGATGTACGCTAAACCATTGTTCAGTGACAGCATGGCGATCTTTCAGACCTGCCCAGCTGACGTCACGAGACTTAACGCCACAGGCTTTTGCTAGCTCATTGGCAACATACTTGGTGTTTTCACCGATTTTACGAATGCGCACAAGAAAGTGCTCACCGTGCCCAGCAGGCGTGAAGTCCAACGTCTCACTTACAAAGAAATGTTCTGGCTTAACTTTAAGCTTACCAGTCGCAGTAGGCTTACCATGCAGGTAAGCCAAAGAATTCATTACATCAGTCATGGGAGTCCTTACGGATTATCACCACAGCTTCACAGGCGATACCTTCTTTTCGGCCAGTAAAACCGAGTCGCTCTGTGGTGGTGGCTTTAACGTTAATGTTGCTGATATCCGTTTCAAGATCCTCGGCAATCGCCGCACACATTGCGTCAATATGTGGGGCCATTTTAGGTGCCTGAGCCATGATGGTGACATCCAAGTTACCAATCACATAGCCTTTCGTTTTTACTTTTGCATAGACATCGCGCAGCAGGAAACGGCTATCTGCCCCTTCCCACTCTGCATCGGTATCAGGGAAGTGTCGGCCGATATCACCGGCAGCAATGGCCCCGAGTAACGCATCACAAACAGCATGCAATGCTACATCACCATCTGAATGCGCAATCAAGCCTTGCTCGTAAGGCACTCTGACGCCACCGATAATGACAGGGCCTTCGCCACCAAATTTGTGCACATCAAAACCGTGTCCAATACGAATCATAGTCTGTCCTCTTTCTGTCACATGTTTTCTGCGCGTTGCGACAGAAAAAACGCAGCAAGTGCCAAATCTTCTGGCTGCGTTACTTTAATATTGTCTGCATAGCCAGCAACCAATACTGGCGAACCGCCGCCAAGTTCAATGGCGGAGGCTTCATCGGTTACTGGCCATGATTTTTCGAGTGCTGTAGTCAGCGAAGACAGCAGTTGTTCGCGCTTAAACATTTGTGGTGTCAGCGCATGCCACAGTTCTTCGCGGCACACAGTGTGGTCAATACTGCCATCAACCGATGCGCGCTTCATGGTATCGCGAACGGGCGATGCCAAAATGGCACCATGCGAATGAGTTGTTGCTGCTTCAATCAACAAGTCAATATCACCATGGCGCACACACGGCCTTGCTGCATCATGAACCATGACCCACTCGGCATTGGTTGCATGAAGCCCAGCTAAGACAGAATCAGCCCGCTCGGCTCCCCCCGTTGTAACAATCACTCGGTTATCACAGGCTAAGGACGTTGTTTGGAAATAGGCGTCTTCAGCCCCAATTGCAATGACGACTTTGCTAATTCGGCTGTGCGCTAAGAGGTAGTGAACCGTGTGCTCCAAAATGGTTTTGGTGCCAATGGTAAGGTACTGTTTCGGGCATTCGGCCTGCATTCGCTTGCCAACACCTGCCGCAGGAACAATAGCGACAACGTCGGACACAGGGGTACGAGGCGAGCCAACCTTTTCTTCACTTGCCGGGGTATTCATGATTCTCTTCGCTTAAGTATATGGCGAGCGGGCTTATTCACTGACAATGCGGAAGAAGGTCTCTCCCGGCTTAATCATGCCCAATTCGTTGCGGGCGCGTTCTTCAATGGACTCTTGCCCGCGTTTTAGATCTGCAATTTCGGCAAACATCTGCTGATTACGATGATGGAGCTTATCGTTTGCCAGTGCGGCAGTTTCAGCTACGGCTTTTACTTCGAGGTAATCTGATACCCCATTTTTCCCCCACCAAAGGTGGTATTGGAGCCAGCCGAACAACACGAACAGTAACACTGTCAACATTCGCATCGTTATACGCCTCCACGCTTTAATTCTGAATTTTCTCGGCGATAGTACCGAACACTGTCATTTCTCTAAGGATAGTAATATTCCCACATTCGTCCTTGTCGCACCAGTGTGTGACAATAGCAAACGCGCGAATATCAACAAATTGGCGACGAAAGGCGGAATACGAGTGCAATCGTTCCTTTAAGACGTGCTCAGTATTAAAACAGGGTTTGGCAGAGCAGATAACAAACGTGACAGGCAATTGGCCTCAAAAGCAAAGGTATATTCCGGCGGGCCTGGGGTATACATCAGCTCTTCAAAAGAAAACAGCACCTCGTCGACTATCAACGGAATTGATGAGGGCATGCCAAAGGGACATACAGCCCCCGGAACACAGCCGAGTTGCGCGATCATTTCTTCATCGGTGGCTATCGAGGGACGTTTGCCCATCAGGGCTTTAGTTTTCTTGCTGTCCAATCGCGCGTCTCTGTGTGTGAGAAGCAGTGCATATTCGCCATTTTTAAATGAAAGAAACAAGCTCTTCGTTGGCGTAGCCTGCCAGCCGAGTTCAATGCCTATGCGTTCATCTGTCGCGAAATCCAATATCGGTTCGTGCTGCCAAGATTGGTAGGCCACACTGCACTGCGCCATCAATGCAACATTACGCTCCAGAATCCTTTCCAAAGACTGCGTCATACCGTTCCTTTCCTTTATCCTTTATTCAAGCCCACGCTTAAAAAGTCGTAATCCATTTCTGCATCAACAAGAATGCCACGTAAATCATCATGCCTGCTACCAGAACATCAATGACCTGTCGAACTCGAGGTCGAGACAAAACAGGTGACATCTTTGCTGCCCCCAGCGCAACCCCATAAAACCAAACAAAAGAAGCCAGCACGGTACCAATCGCGAACGCTGTGCGTTCTACGGACTGAAACTGTCCGCCAATCGAGCCTAATACCACCACGGTATCAAGATAAACATGCGGGTTGAGTACGGTCACCGCAAGCGCGCCAAGCACCACGGCCAACAAGCCTTTTTGTGCATTAGCTTCCCCAACATCAATGTCTTCGCTTTCTTCTTTAAATACGCGTCGCAGCGACTGAAACGCATACGTCAGCAAGAAAGCAACGCCACCGAGTGTCACCACGCTAAGGAGAGTCTCGTTGCTCGCTAACATAGCACCACCACCAAAGATCCCCAGCAGAATTAACGCCATGTCACAGAGAAAGCAAATGGTGGCCGTCGCAACATGATGCTGCCTGCGAATGCCTTGGTTAAGGACAAAGGCGTTTTGCGCGCCAATTGGAATGATCATACTCAGTCCCAACCCGAACCCTTGCAAAATGATTGTCGTGCTCACGGCCTCTCCCCCACCTTTTGAAATCACGGTTTCAAGGTAATAAGGTGACAGAAACAAGTAAAACTAATAATTTTAATCTTGTATCAGTTTAACTTATCTAGGGTAATCATGAAGGGATTGGACTACAGGTGGCTAGAAGCCTTAGACGCTGTCATTGCAAATGGCGGGTTTGACCGTGCTGCCGACGCATTGTTTATTACACAATCCGCAGTTTCTCAACGTGTTAAACAACTGGAGAAGCTGGTTGCTCAACCCGTACTGGTTCGCGAAGTGCCACCGCAACCAACCGCCATTGGCAAAAAGCTATTGGGGCTATATCGGCGCGTCCAACTGCTAGAACAAGAGCTCGTCCCTGAGCTTGCTCCCGAGGGAGGCTCACCCATTGTCACCGTCCCCATTGCTACCAATGCCGACAGCCTTGCGACGTGGTTACTGCCTGCTTTATCACCTTTGATGAAAGCGCAAACGCTGGAAATCAATCTAATCGTTGATGATGAAAGCCGAAGCCTCAACCGACTGCGCTCAGGTGAAGCGGTAGTCGCGATCAGCAGTGAGGCCACACCCCTTCACGGCTGTATTGCGGCTCCCCTTGGCACCATGCGCTATCGCTGTGTGTCGACACCTGAATTTAGGACGCGCTACTTTCCCGACGGATTAAACAGAGATTCCGTCAGTCGCGCACCGGCTGTGGTGTTTGACCGCTTTGATGACATGCACACCGTGTTTGTTTCTGAACGTTTTAGTCTCCCCGCGGCGGGTTGGCGAAGCCATATGGTGAGATCGTCAGAAGCATTTGTGAAAATGGCTAAACTGGGTGTGGCCTATTGCCTTATCCAAGAGCTTCAAATTGAGCAAGAGCTGGCCGAAGGTTCTTTGATTGATTTGTGTCCCGACGACGGAATAGAGCGTCACTTGTATTGGCACCATTTTGCTAACCAAAGTGGCGTGTTGGCCGATATGACAGACGCCTGTTTACGCTATGCCAACAAGGTTCTTGGATAATTTTCTGATTCCAGGGATAAACTTCTGCAGTTTGTGGTCAAACAGGCCAGATACAAACAACATGGGAAGAAAATCCATGAAAAAACACCTAATCGCTTCGCTATTCACTGCAACATTGGCTTTGTCTCCGCTCGCGTCCGCAGCGACACCTGAATTTCCACATTTGGAAACTGTCGGTGTGGGTGAAGTGGTTGCTACGCCGGATACTGCCACCGTTAACATTGCAGTGAGCTTGAAACGCACCTCAGCCAAAGCGGCCAAACAGGCGTCAGACGATGCCGTTGCTGCGTTGCTTTCCCGCCTTGAAGAGATGGGGTTGAAAAAGGCCGATGTTGACAGTGCCAACCTGTCTTTGCAGCCTCAATACAGCTACCCGAAAAGTGGTGAACCGAAGCTAACGGGTTACCAAGCTAACCGCAACGTTACCGTTACTGTGCGTGACCTTGCCCAACTGAACACAATTTTGGATGGTGCCCTGTCAGACGGTATTAATCGCGTGAATAACATCAGCTTTTCATCGAGCAAAGAGAAAGCGTTGAAAGAGCAAGCGCGCATGGCAGCGATTGCTGATGCAAAAGAAAAAGCGAGCTCTCTAGCAAACGGGTTTGGTGAGGAGTTAGCTGGCGTCTGGGAAATCCGTTATATGGATGAATCTCCTGCCCGCCCTGTGATGCTGCGCATGGCAGCAGAAGCGCGAAACGTGGATGCCAGCTATATGGACACAGAAATCACCATTCGCGACCGCGTCGAAGTGGTATTTGAACTGAGCGAGTAGTGCCCATAAGAGTAAAAAAAAGAGGCTACCTATTGGTAGCCTCTTTGCGTTATGTCGACAGACATTTGCGGGGGAACAAACTATCTATCTGGTCTTGTTTAATTAGTGAAGGATGCGCGCACGCAAGGTGCCATCGATCGCTTTCAATTTTACCAGTGCTTTTTCTGAATGCTCTGTTTCAACATCGATAACCACGTAACCATACTCAGCGTTAGTTTGCAGATATTGACCAGCAATGTTGATGCCTTCTTCTGCGAAGATGGTGTTGATCTTTGTCAGAATACCCGGCTTGTTTTGGTGAATGTGCAGCAGACGAGATGTACCCACGTGCTCTGGCAGTGACACTTCTGGGAAGTTGACAGAAGACAGTGTTGAACCATTGTCTGAGTACTTCACCATTTTACCAGCGACTTCAATACCAATGTTTTCTTGTGCTTCTTGTGTGGAGCCACCAATGTGTGGTGTCAAAATCACATTATCAAACGCTTGAAGTGGCGAGCTAAATGGGTCGCTATTAGTCGAAGGCTCGGTTGGAAATACGTCCACTGCCGCGCCACCGATGTGACCACTTTCCAGTGCGCCACACAGGGCATCAATGTCAACCACTGTACCGCGCGCAGCATTGATAAAGACCGCACCCGGCTTCATTCGCGCAAACTCTTCACTGCCCATCATATTTTGGGTGGAATCCGTTTCTGGTACGTGCAGAGAGATCACATCGCTTTTATTCAGCAACTCAGACATGGACGCCACTTGTGTAGCATTTCCCAAAGACAGCTTGTTTTCGATGTCGTAGTAGAAAACACGCATACCTAAGTTTTCTGCCAAGATCCCGAGCTGAGTCCCGATGTGACCATAACCGATAATGCCAAGGTTCTTGCCGCGCGCTTCGAACGATTGATCCGCAGACTTCATCCACTCACCACGGTGCGCCATGGCATTTTTCGCAGGGATGCCACGAAGCAATAGCAGAATTTCACCCAAAACGAGTTCTGCCACACTGCGTGTGTTAGAGAAAGGCGCGTTGAAAACAGGGATACCGCGTGTTGCAGCTGCCGTGAGATCGACTTGGTTAGTACCGATACAGAAACAGCCTACCGCGACCAGTTTTTGCGCTTTTGCAAAAACCTCTTCAGTTAATTGAGTGCGGGAGCGGATACCGACGAAATGCGCATCAGAAATGGCTTTTTCAAGCTCTTCGCCTGCAAGAGAGCCTTTGTGATATTCGATGTTGCTGTAACCTGCGCTTTGAAGTACTTCCAACGCGGTAGGGTGAAGACCTTCCAACAGAAGAATCTTGATCTTGTCTTTTTCTAGAGACACTTTAGCCATGCGCTTCTCATCCTTAAAAACAAACCTAAAAATCAAAAATCCGGTTTTAGCCATCCAAATGGCAACAATTAGTGATTAAGGTAACAAAAAGTTGTATGAAAAGGGAGCAGTATTACGCGAATAACGCGAAAAAAAACGGTGTCGCAAGGACACCGCTAACTTATTGAGTTAATTCGACGCAAACGTTTGGCTTTCGTTTCAAAAAAAGTGAAAAAGCTAAAGGTTTGTCTGCGAAGGGGGAATTAGCTTTTCACCACACCATTTGGTGTACCTTCAAGCACTACGTCCGCACCACGATTTGCAAACAGGCCTACTGTCACCACACCCGCGATACCATTGATCGTGTCTTCAAGTTCTTTCGCATTGGTGATTTGCAGATTATGGACATCCAAAATCACGTTGCCGTTATCGGTAATGCAACCTTCACGGTAGCAAGGGTCTCCACCCAGTTTAACCAGTTCACGCGCAACATAAGAACGCGCCATCGGGATCACTTCTACAGGTAAAGGGAATTGGCCCAACACGTCGACTTTTTTACTGTCATCAATGATACAAATAAATTGCTTTGCAATCGCTGCCACGATCTTCTCACGTGTTAGTGCAGCACCACCACCTTTGATCATGTCATTGCTTGGGTTGATTTCGTCAGCACCATCAACATAGATATCCAAGCTTGCCACTTCGTTAGCATCAAAAACCGGAATACCGATCTTTTCAAGGCGCTCAGTTGACGCGACAGAGCTCGACACGGCACCTTTGATTTGCTCTTTCATGGTTTCAAGCGCATCGATGAAGTGATTAACGGTCGAGCCAGTACCAACACCAACAATGGCACCCTTGGTGACGTATTCCAACGCAGCCCAGCCAGCCGCTTTTTTCATTTCATCCTGAGTCATGATGATCTCCTGCAATTTAGGGGGTAATTCGCGAGGCCGATTATACAGATCTGAATTAGACGCGCGCAGATTTTTGACAACGCAGATCCCGTTCTTGTCGATCAACAATGTGTTGTTGTGACGTCCCATGACCAGTGTCGATTCGGCGTTAATATCTCTGGCAAAGGGATGTCCCATGCTTCGACAGGCAGGCGGTCAACTTGCTGGCAATCATGCGCTAAGCCTATTGGCCTTGCCCCTTCTCCGGTTTCATACCACTGTGCCAGCGTTCTGTCGTAGTAGCCTCCCCCCATACCTAAGCGTTGGCCTTGGGCATCAAATGCAACCAAGGGAGTACAAATCACATCTAGTTTTCGCGCAGGCAGGACATCTCTGACATCAAGTTTCGGCTCCAAAATGCCATATCGATTAGGGATCAAGTGACTATTAGGGTGATAGTGGAGGAACAGCAAATGACCTTTACTGAACGGATGAATTACCGGTAGGTAAACAGACTGACCCTTTCGCCAGCAACGCTCAATCAGTGGCGTCGTATCGAGTTCGCCATCGACGGACAAATAGAGTGCAATGTGCGCTGCATTGGACATAGCATCTGACGCTTCAACGCACGTGAGCAATTGATGTGCAGCTAGGTGTTGGCTTTCTTCAGTCAGGGCTCGACGACGTTGTCGAATCTGTTGTCGCAGCAAGGTACGCTGCTCGGAGGTATTCGCTTGCATCGGCTATCCTTGCCGTGTCGCATTGAGAATGTGGGGAAGGCCCCGGAGTGCCGTTGGGATCTTTTGCCCTTGAACCCTGCGGTTCAAGGCGGATGGGCAGAATAGACCGTAGGCTTCTCGGTACGAGCCGAGCTTGCTCAATAGCCTATAACAACTCACCCTTAGATGTGCTTATCGGCTCAGGGACGCGGATCCGCTGACGCACACTCCAGGGTCAAACTGGTTTGGAAACTTACGCTTCCTTCGACACGCTGTGTTTTAACAACGCCTCTTCAATCGTTTGTTGCAGCAGCGACATACGCTGCGCCATTTCATTTCTATCGGCGGCAATATTTTGTTTTTCGGTCTGCAGTTCGTAACAGACATTCAGTGCCGCGATGGTGAGCAACTGCTCTGTATTCGTTACTTTAGTGCGAGCAGACAATTCATGCAACCGCTTATCGAAGTCGTCCGCAGCTTCTTGCAAAGACTGCTCCTGCCCAGCAGGACAGTTAACGCGCATGATCTTTCCAAGGATTCGAATTTCAACAGCTTGCGTGGTCATAATTGTTTCAGAGCTCCCTTCAAAGCGCACTGTCGCACCCTGACGTAACGGGCGCAAATATAAAAAATGGCAGGTCAAACTGCAAGTCTATCCTAAAGAGGATTTGCTCTCGACGAACTAACTAGACGAAAAGTCGTCAATGTGATGAAAATCAGAGCGATTTTTTGGGTTCACCAGTACTTTCAATTCAACAACGGTGACTTTTTCTCAAGAGCTGTTCAGTGGGTTGCTGCTAAGTGATAGCATAGCCGTTGAATCAATTGGTACTCAAGGTGGCCCCAGTGACCCAAGTAACTTTACCTGAATACAGCAATATCGCTACCACGCTTAAATCAGACAGCCTTGCTGTTACCCCTGCAGAAATGCACGGCCTACTGGCGGGCATGTTATGTGGTGGTTTGGACCCTGATTCAAGCAACTGGATGCCAATGCTCTACGACTATACCAATGATGGACAGGGTTGGCCTCACCAATCACTCGGACTTGCCGCCAGTGCACTTGCACAATCAAGCAGTGAGTTGATTGATGGGCAAATGGACTTCGAGCTTCTTCTCCCTGATGAAAATGAATCATTACTCGACCGTGGCGATGCCGTGTCTGATTGGGTTAGTGCTTTTATCGCCGGTATCGGCCTGGTGGGTGTAACCGCAGGCAAGCTGTCTGATGATACAAAAGAAGTCCTCGCTGATTTAGCGGAGATTGCACAGCTCGGTATTGATGAAGATGACGATCAAGAAGAGCAAGCACTGTTACTTGAGCAAGTTATCGAGCACGTCCGAGTATGCGCGATGACGTTGCATGCCGAACTCGGCATCAAACCAGCGAAAGAAGACGCGAAGCCAACACTTCACTGATCGTAGAATTTACTGCCGGAGAGATCGAAGAATGGACGCAAACGCGCCTTCAATGCAGGAATTTGATGTCGTTATCGCAGGCGGCGCCATGGCTGGAGCTACCTTGGCGTTATCCATCGAGCAGTTGACCCAAGGCCAACTTTCCATTGCCGTGGTTGAAGCGGCTATCCCCAACCACTCACACCCTGGCTATGATGCCCGAAGCATTGCGCTGTCTTACGGCAGCAGCCAATTGTTAGCATCGCTGGGGCTTTGGAAAGCCCTCTCTCCTTTTGCGACGGCCATTGAGCATATTCATGTATCTGACAAAGGCCATTTTGGCTTAACCGAGATGCATGCCAAAGACGAAGGCGTTGAGTCGCTAGGCAGTGTGATTGAGCTTGCCGATGCGGGTCGCGTTTTTCACGCAGCACTCACCTCCTCAAAGACGGTTACCCTCTTTTGTCCGGCGTTTGTCACTGATATTCATCGTACTGTCGACGATGTCACGCTGACACTGAACGATAGCAATAAAATCCGAACCAAATTGGTCATTGCTGCCGACGGCGCAACCTCTTCGTGTTGTCAAATGGTCGGTATTGACCGCCATGAGCATGATTTCGAACAAGTAGCACTGATTGCCAACGTGACCACCGCTATGCCGCATCAAGGGAAAGCCTTTGAACGCTTTACTGAAAGCGGTCCAATCGCCTTATTACCCATGTCAGAGGGCCGAAGCTCGCTCGTTTGGTGCGCCAAACCCAAGCAAGCTTCGGAATTGTTAAAGCTGTCTGATAATGCCTTTATTGATGCACTTCAACGTACCTTTGGTTGGCGCTTAGGAAAAATCCTCCATGTTGGTGAGCGCAATAGCTACCCATTAGTCCTTCGCCAAACGACCCAATTGATTTCTCATCGTTTTGCTGTCGTTGGTAATGCAGCGCAAACTTTGCACCCGATTGCTGGTCAAGGCTTCAACCTCGGCCTTCGTGATGTAGTGACCTTAGCAGAAGAAATTGCGAATGCGCACCATAGTGGCGAAGACGTCGGTGGCATGGCGTTACTTCAGCAATACCTTGAACGCAGAGAGCCAGACCGCAATGCAACGGTTGCCATGACATCCGGATTGGTTCATGGTTTTTCGAATACATCTGCCCCGCTCATTCTGGGTAGAAACCTCGGCTTGGCTGCGATGTCAGTCTGCAGTGAATTGAAAGCCCCCTTGCTACAACGTGCAATGGGCTTGGTAGAACGATAATGAAAATGACAAATGTAGATATCGCTATAGTTGGCGGTGGCATGGTGGGTCTAACGTTGGCTGCGGCGTTAGCAGACTCTGATCTTCGTATTGCAGTCATTGAAGGCAGGGAGCCTGAGACTGAACTCAACACATTGCCGGATGTCCGTGTATCCGCGCTTAGCCGCGCCAGTGAGCGAATTTTGAAAAACGTCGGCGCATGGGATGGTATTGTCTCCCGCCGCGCGAGTCCGTATCAAAAAATGGCGGTGTGGGAGCAAGACAGCTTTGCATCGATTGAATTTGATGCGATGGACTTGGGTCAGCCTGATTTGGGTTACATTGTCGAAAACCGTGTTATTCAACTGTCATTGCTAGATCGCATCAAACAACATCACAATGTCACCCTGTTCTGTCCTGATCGCGTCGCATCAATGATGTTCGGTGAATCAGAGGCTTGGCTAACACTAGACTCAGGCAATGCCATTACGGCCAAACTGGTCGTCGGTGCAGACGGTGCCAATTCTTGGGTACGCAACCAGCTTTCTATTCCTCTGACGCATTGGGATTACGGCCACAGCGCACTGGTAGCAAACGTACGTAGCGACGAACCGCATGACGGCATTGCACGCCAAATTTTCACACCGGAAGGTCCGCTAGCGTTTTTGCCACTCTCTGACCCGCACCTTTGCTCCATCGTTTGGTCTCAACCTCCCGAGCAAGCCGATGCCCGTTGCAGCATGTCAGACAGCGAGTTCAACAAGGCTCTCACAGGCGCATTTGATGTGCGCTTGGGGCTATGCCATGTAGAAGGTGATCGCGCCGCATTCCCGCTTAAAATGCGCTATGCGAGAGATTTTGTTGTCGATCGTGTCGCGCTCATTGGCGATGCTGCACACACCATTCACCCACTCGCTGGCCAAGGCGTAAACTTGGGACTACTTGATGCAGCAACGCTCGCCCAAGAACTGACTCGCCTCAGTGAAGATGGCAAAGACATTGGCGAGAAAGCCAACCTACGCAGTTTCGAACGCTGGCGTAAGGCGGAAGCAGCGCAAATGATTGCTGCTATGCAAGGTTTCCGCGATTTGTTTGCTGGTGAAAACCCGGCGAAGAAACTCATCCGTGGTATTGGCTTGATGGCAGCAGCAACCCTGCCAGGCATCAAGACCCAATTTATCAAACGTGCGTTGGGACTATCAGGCGATCTGCCCGCACTCGCGAAGAAGTAGTGATCGCACCACAATAAGCACAATGAGAAAGCCAGCGTAATGCTGGCTTTTTTTATCCGACGTCTTGCTACCCAAACTCACAACGAGAGAATTCAAGCATAAAAAAACGGCTCCCAAGGGAGCCGTTTTTCAATCTAAAGCGGTTTCAGGTAAGCGATTACGCTTGGCCTTTAACTTCTTTCAGACCGTTGAAAGGTGCTTTTTCGCCCAGAGCTTCTTCGATACGGATCAGCTGGTTGTACTTAGCAACACGGTCAGAACGGCTCATAGAACCAGTCTTGATTTGGCCTGCAGCAGTACCTACCGCTAGGTCAGCGATAGTTGCATCTTCAGTTTCACCTGAACGGTGAGAGATAACTGCAGTGTAGCCTGCATCTTTAGCCATCTTGATTGCAGCCAGAGTTTCGGTCAGAGAACCGATCTGGTTGAACTTGATCAGGATAGAGTTAGTGATGCCTTTTTCGATACCTTCAGCAAGGATCTTAGTGTTAGTTACGAACAGATCGTCACCAACTAGCTGGATTTTGCCGCCCAGCAGTTCAGTTTGGTGCTTGAAGCCAGTCCAATCAGACTCGTCCAGACCGTCTTCGATAGAAACGATTGGGAACTGCTCAACCAGACCTGCTAGGTAGTGGTTGAACTCTTCTGAAGTGAAGGTTTTACCTTCGCCTTTCAGGTTGTAAATGCCAGATTCTTTGTCGAAGAACTCAGATGCAGCACAGTCCATCGCCAAAGTAACATCTTTACCCAGCTCGTAACCTGCAGCAGCAACTGCTTCAGCGATTACTTCCAGAGCTTCTGCGTTAGATTTCAGGTTAGGCGCGAAACCACCTTCGTCACCAACTGCAGTGTTGTAGCCTTTAGACTTCAGTACTTTTGCTAGGTTGTGGAATACTTCCGCACCCATGCGTACTGCTTCTTTCAGAGTTGCAGCGCCAACTGGCTGAATCATGAACTCTTGAATGTCTACGTTGTTGTCTGCGTGCTCACCACCGTTGATGATGTTCATCATAGGTAGAGGCATAGAGAATACGCCTGGAGTGCCGTTCAGCTCAGCGATGTGCTCGTACAGAGGCATGCCTTTCGCAGCAGCTGCTGCTTTTGCGTTTGCCAGAGAAACTGCCAGGATTGCGTTTGCACCAAACTTAGACTTGTTATCAGTACCGTCTAGGTCGATCATGATTTGGTCGATTTCAGCTTGGTTAGTCGCGTCTTTGCCTTCCAGTGCGTTTGCAATGTCGCCGTTAACAGCTTCGATTGCTTTCAGAACGCCTTTGCCCAGGAAACGTGCTTTGTCGCCGTCACGCAGTTCCAGTGCTTCGCGAGAACCGGTAGATGCACCAGATGGAGCAGCTGCCATACCAACGAAACCACCTTCCAGGTGAACTTCTGCTTCTACAGTTGGGTTACCGCGTGAGTCAATGATTTCACGGCCCAGAACTTTAACGATCTTAGACATTGTGTTTCCTCTCGTATGTCAATAGCTTAAAAATGCTAATAAAAAGCGGCTGCAAACCTTCGCAACCGCTTATTTGTTCAATTACAGCTCACCACGCTGGTTCTTACCTGCTGCCGCCACGAAGCCTTCAAACAGAGGATGGCCATCACGTGGAGTCGAGGTGAACTCAGGGTGGAACTGACACGCCACGAACCATGGGTGCTCAGGGTTTTCGATAATCTCAACCAGCTTCTTGTCCGCAGACAGGCCAGATACAACCAGACCCGCTTCTTCAATTTGCGGACGCAGCACGTTGTTCACTTCGTAACGGTGACGGTGACGCTCATGGATTGTCGCGTTGCCGTACAGATCACGTGCTTTAGTACCTTCTGCTAGGTGACACAGCTGTGCGCCAAGACGCATGGTGCCGCCCAGATCTGATTTCTCAGTACGCGCTTCAACCTTACCTTCGCCATCAACCCATTCAGTGATTAGGCCAACAACTGGGAATTTGCTGCTCTTGTCGAACTCAGTAGAGTTCGCGCCTTTCATGCCTACTACGTTGCGCGCATATTCAATAAGCGCAACCTGCATGCCTAGACAGATGCCCAAGTAAGGGATTTTGTTTTCACGCGCGAATTTCGCCGCTAGAATCTTACCTTCAACGCCGCGATCACCAAAGCCGCCAGGTACTAGGATTGCATCCAGACCGTGCAGTGCTTCTTCGCCTTTTGTTTCCACGTCTTGAGAGTCAACATACTTGATGTTAACGGTCAGACGGTTCTTAAGGCCTGCGTGCTTCAGTGCTTCGTTGACAGATTTGTAAGCGTCTGGCAGTTCAATGTACTTGCCCACCATACCGATAGTAACTTCACCGGTTGGGTTCGCTTCTTCAAAAATAACTTGTTCCCACTCAGACAGATCTGCTTCAGGAGCGGAGATACCAAAACGTTGGCAAATCAGATCGTCAAGACCTTGAGAACGGATCAGTGAAGGAATTTTGTAGATAGAATCTACGTCCTTCATTGAGATTACCGCTTTCTCAGGCACGTTACAGAACAATGCAATCTTAGAACGCTCATTCGCAGGAATAGCGCGATCGCTACGGCAAACCAGAATATCTGGCTGAATACCGATAGAAAGCAGTTCTTTAACAGAGTGTTGAGTAGGTTTGGTTTTCACTTCACCCGCCGCAGCCAGGTAAGGAACCAGTGTCAGGTGCATGAACATTGCACGTTCACGGCCAAGCTCAACCGCCATTTGACGGATTGCTTCCAAGAACGGCAGTGATTCGATATCACCAACGGTACCGCCGATTTCGACGATAGTCACATCGTGACCTTCGCCACCAGCCAGTACACGCTCTTTGATAGAGTTAGTGATGTGTGGGATAACCTGAATCGTCGCACCTAAATAGTCGCCGCGACGCTCTTTGCGCAGTACGTCAGCGTATACACGACCTGACGTGAAGTTGTTGCGTTTGGTCATCTTGGTGCGGATGAAACGCTCATAGTGACCCAAATCTAGGTCTGTTTCTGCGCCGTCTTCCGTAACGAATACTTCACCGTGCTGGGTTGGGCTCATCGTGCCCGGATCCACGTTGATGTAAGGGTCGAGTTTCATCATGGTCACTTTAAGACCACGTGCTTCTAGAATTGCCGCCAGCGACGCTGCAGCAATACCCTTACCTAGGGAGGAAACCACCCCGCCCGTAACAAAAATGTAATTCGTTGTCATGCTAAACCTGAGAGTTGGATTTAGGGGAAATTATTGGAAATCTGGACGGGACGACATGTTACCAGAGCCAGAAACTTCCCACAACGTGAAAACTATCACACAGCACATCGTTTTTTTTTGTCGTAAATCAATGGAGTGATTTACACCGGTTTGTTGCCTTCGTCACGCTTCACTTCTTGCCACAGCATTTCGAGCTCATCCTGCTGACTTTCTTGCAAGTTTTTACCATTTTCGCGTAATTTCGTTTCAATTTGACGAAAGCGGGTTTCGAATTTTAAATTTGCTTTCCTAAGCGCTGTCTCTGGATTCGTCCCGACATGCCTTGCGAGGTTAACAACGGCAAATAACAAATCGCCGATTTCTTCATCAACACGCGTCTGGTCGACATCGACCATCAACGTTTCTTCCATTACTTCGTGCAACTCCTCTTGCACTTTATCCGCCACTGGCCCTACTGAGTCCCAGTCAAAACCGACACTTGCGCAGCGTTTCTGAAGTTTTGCTGCTCGTCCTAATGCAGGCAAGGCATTTGGCACATCATCCAAAACACTCAGCGGCGAATCGGATGCGGCCTTCGCAGTTCGTTCCTGCGCTTTTATCCCTTCCCAATCGGGCTTTTCAATAGGGTTTCCATCTGCATCTTTTTTGCCAAACACATGAGGGTGGCGACGCGTCAGTTTGTCACAGATAGCACCAATGACATCCTCAAACTCAAACTCGCCCTGCTCTTTTCCGAGTTGACTATAGAACACAATCTGAAACAAAAGATCGCCCAACTCATCACGTGTGTCTGCCCAATCCTTGCGCTCAATAGCATCAGCCACTTCGAAAGTTTCTTCGATGGTGTAAGGAATTATGGAATCAAACGTCTGCTTTTTATCCCAAGGACAGCCCGTCTCCGGGTCTCGTAACTTGGCCATAATTTCCAGTAATTCTTGCATTCGCGACATTTTTTTCATGAGGATTTTCCGGTGTTCAAACTTCGATATATGAAAAAGGGAAAGCCGAGGCTTTCCCTTTATTCGTCACGTTAAATCTAGTGAAGTCGTTTGGCTTCATGCACATCTTTGACTTGTTCAAGCCGCGTGATCACCTTGCCCAGCACATCGATGTCACTTAACTCGAGGTCGAAATCAAGAACCGACATTTGCTGCTTATAGTCAACGCGACTTGCCATGCCCGCCACCTTCACCTTTTCATTGGTGAATACAGTCGTGAGATCTTTAATCAGACCACTTCTCTCAGATGCCAATACACGCACAGTGATTTGGTAGTTACCCACGAAACCGCCGCCCCACACGGTATCAATGATACGCTCTGGCGCGTGGTGGCGGAGCTCCGCGAGCTGCTCACAGTCAGCGCGGTGCACCGAGATCCCACGCCCTTGGGTGACGTACCCTTCGATGGAATCTCCCGGGATCGGCTGGCAACAACGTGCGAGGTGGGTCATCAGGTTATCAACCCCCTCAACCACAACCGCATCGCGCCGCGGCTTCTTCGGTGCAGAAGAGACTTCGGCATGTTCAAGCTTTTCACGAAGCTGCTGATCTTCTTCTTCTTTCGTCGGCTTATTGACTAAAGAATTGATGTAATTGACGACCTGATTGATACGTAAGTCGCCACTACCAACGCCAGCGTAAACCTCATCCAAGCTGTTCATATTGAAACGCTTCATTGCTAGCGAGGCATCTTTGCTGACCGCGCCAATTTTCGCTAATTCAGCATCGAGGATTTCTTTCCCTGCAATCACATTCTTTTCACGAGATTGCTTGCGGAACCAAGCATTGATTTTTGCGCGTGCCCGACCGGAGTTCACAAAGCCCAAGCTCGGATTCAACCAATCGCGGGAAGGATTTGGCTCTTTCTGGGTAATGATTTCTACCTGATCACCCATGTTGAGGTGATAGGTAAATGGCACGATACGGCCTTCGACCTTAGCACCGATACAACGGTGACCCACCTCAGAGTGGATGTGATACGCGAAATCCAGTGGCGTTGCACCAATTGGCAAGTCGACGACATCGCCTTTCGGTGTAAAGGCATAGACACGGTCATCAAAGACCTGACTGCGAAGCTCATCCAGCATCTCGCCAGAATCTGACATCTCTTCTTGCCATGCCAGCAGTTTACGTAGCCAAGTGATTTTCTCGTCATAGCCGCTGCGACCGGCCGAACCGCCTTCTTTGTATTTCCAGTGCGCCGCCACACCAAGCTCGGCATCATCATGCATTTGCTTGGTACGGATTTGGATCTCAACCGTTTTGCCTTCTGGCCCAAGCACGACGGTGTGAATAGATTGGTAACCATTCGGTTTTGGGTTCGCGACGTAGTCGTCAAACTCTTTGGGAAGATGGCGATACTTGGTGTGCACCACACCTAGCGCGGCGTAACAGTCCTGAAGCTGATCAGCAATGATACGCACAGCGCGCACGTCAAACAGCTCATCAAATTCGAGGTTCTTTTTCTGCATCTTACGCCAGATGCTGTAGATATGTTTTGGTCGGCCGTATACCTGCGCATTGATGTTTGACGATCCCATCGATTGCTGCAGGTCGGTCACAAAAGTATCAATGTACTGCTCGCGGTCAATGCGGCGTTCAGCAAGTTGCTTAGCAATTTGTTTATAGGTGCCAGAATGCTGATAGCGGAATGCGTAGTCTTCGATCTCCCACTTAAGCTGGCCAATACCTAAACGGTTTGCCAACGGTGCGTAGATGTTTGCACATTCTTTCGCAACAGTCTGGCGAACCTCATCCGCGTCGTTTTTCACTTCACGTAGGTAGGTAATGCGTTCAGCCAGTTTGATGACCACGCAGCGGAAATCATCCACCATTGAAAGCAGCATGCGGCGGACATTATCCACCTGTGCAGCGGTCGCTTCTTCGTTATTGGCATTCAGGTGGCGAATCGCCGCCATTTCCTGCACACCGTCCACCAGCTTGGCAATGTCATTGCCATAATGCTCTTTCAGAAGCTCATTGCTCAATACTCCATGTTCTACCACAGGGAAGAGCAGTGCAGCGAGAAGGGTTTCCTTGTCCATGCTTAAGGTGACAAGGATTTCAATCATCTCCCGACCCGACCAAAGCGGTTGAGCGAGGGTTTCTGCATCCCCCAGTGATTGGCAATGTTGGTAAGCGTTGATTAATACTTGGGAGACAGCAGCGTCTTGCGCTAGGCCTTCTACCCAGCGTTCAAGCACAAATTCTTTATTGTCGTTTAGGTGCGCGCCACGAATTGCGACCATTTCACTTTCCTGTTCTTTTTCTTGAACGGGCAACCCTCATGGTTGCCCGGTAGGCACTTACGCTTTGACAAACAGTGCCATCGACTCCAAATGCCCAGTGTGAGGGAACATGTCCAACATGCCTAACCTTGCTAAGATATACCCGTTATCGAGCAGTACTTGGCTATCTCGCGCCAATGTAGCAGGGTTACAAGACACGTAAACAATTCTCTCAGCCTGTGATTGTGCCACATATGACATAACCCCTAAAGCACCTGCACGTGCTGGATCGAGCAAAATTTTATTGTATTTTTGCGCTCCCCAATCCGTTTCAGCAGCATCAAGCTCTAGGTTGGCATGGTAGAACCGCGCATTGGACAGTGCATTTCGTTCTGCATTACTTGCGGCCCGCTCTACCATGTTCTCAACACCTTCGATGCCAACGACTGCGTTAACCTGCTGGGCGAGTGGCAGGCTGAAGTTGCCCAAACCACAGAACAGATCCAACACGTTATCGTCAGATTGCACGTTTAGCCACGTCAGGGCCTGTTCGATCATCTTGGCGTTAATGTCCGCATTGACTTGAATAAAGTCCTGCGGCTCAAACTTCAATGACAGATCATCTAATGCATAAAACGGTTGCGCACCCACCAAACGTCGCGCTTCTTCTTCACCTTGCTGGAGATAAAGTACAACGGCATGTTGTTGCGCGAATAACGTTAAGCTCTCAACGTCATCAACATGAAGCGGTTTAATCGCACGTACTAGCAGTACGCGACCCTCACCGGATGTCACAAGTTCAATATGGCCAATCACTCGACGACCGCGTAATCCATCAAGTTGTGAATACAGCTCCGGCAACAAATCATTCAGCGATGCGTCCAACACTGGGCAAGCATTGACGGTCACAATGTCATTGGAATTACGCTGACGGAACCCCATTTCGAATTTGCCATCTTTCGCCACTTTGGTGCTCAAACGTGCACGGCGACGATACCCCAAAGGCGCAGAGACAACAGGCGCATCTTGAGTCAGTTCTGTCGAGGCAAACTTCCGCATCAATTGTCCCAAGATTTCTTGCTTAGCGATCACTTGCGCCTCGTGGCTCAGATGCTGAAGGTTACAACCACCACACTCTCGATAGTGCGCACAAAATGGTTGAACGCGTTCCGCACTTGGTTTCACGACTTTGATTAGCTTTGCACGCGCAAATTGACGCTTGTCTTCTGTTAATTGCGCCAGAATCTCTTCGCCAGGTAAGGCTCCTGCGACAAAAACCGGCTTCTTGCCATCAAATGCAACACCATCGCCTTGGTGGTCTAGTCTGGTGACACTTAACACTTTGTGCTTGGTATCCAAGCTCTTTTTCTTTTGCGGCTTAAAAAAACGCGCCATGATGTTGTTCCAACTACGGCTAAGTGCGCCTTTAACGTGCGCACCTTGCGAATGATACTTATTGACCGTCGAACAGTTGTGATAACCTGCTGAATTATCGCCGACAGCTTTGGTGTAGTGCCGTACCAGAGATTAGAATGTCTCTTAGGTTCTACTGATCCTAGGTACGTCGCGAATTTGACGCCAATTCTCCCACAGAACAAACAGCATGACCAAATACGGACTTCGCGCCAGAGTTATCACCCTAACACTCGCACCGACTTTGATTATCGGTATTTTGCTGAGTGCCTATTTCATCAAAAACCGTTATGTCGAGCTTGAACAGCAACTTAGCGTGACGGGGCAAGCCATCATCGAACCCTTAGCCATCGCCAGCGAAATCGGTTTAACCAATGAAGGTCGGGAAAGCGTTCGGCGTCTGATTGGACACACTCACCGTCAACACAGCCAATATGTTCGAAGCATTGCCGTTTTTTCAAGCCAAAACGAGCTATTTGTTACCTCTAACTATCATCGCAACTTAGACTCGCTCGCGGTGCCGCGTGGACAACCACTTCCCGACAATCTCGAAGTAACACGCTCGGAAGACACCCTATTACTCAGAGCACCTATTAGAGCTATCAGTGGGTTCAACATCGACGAGGTTGATGAAAAGCCGATTGGCTACATCTCTATGGAGATGGACCTCTCCACCGTTAAACTCAAACAATATCAAGAGATCACGTCTGCTGCGGTTGTGCTTCTCTTCGGCCTGATTTTGTCGGGCTTTTTCGCCTACCGACTCCTGCTGGATGTCGAAATCCCCATCAAGCAAATGATCAGCATGATTGACCGTATTCGTCGCGGTCATTTAGACGTGCGTATTGAAGGGAAATTACTTGGTGAGCTCGACACCCTGAAAAACGGCATCAATGCCATGGCGATTTCACTGTCAGAATACCATTTGGAAATGCAGCAAAGCATTGATCAGGCAACTTCCGATCTGCGTGAAACTCTAGAACAACTTGAAATTCAAAACGTTGAACTCGACATCGCGAAAAAGAATGCACAAGAAGCAGCGCGTGTGAAGTCTGAGTTCCTCGCCAACATGTCCCATGAGCTTCGCACACCACTCAATGGTGTCATTGGTTTTACACGCCAAATGCTCAAAACCCAGCTTAGTACCAGCCAACAAGATTACTTACAGACTATCGAGAAGTCTGCAAACAATCTACTGACCATCATCAATGACATACTCGACTTTTCAAAACTGGAAGCCGGCAAACTTCTGCTGGAGAACATCCCGTTTGATTTTGAAGACTCGCTTGATGAAGTCATGCGGCTTCTGGCTCCAATGGCCCATGAGAAAGGCTTGGAGCTTAACCTTCGTATCGACCCACGCATCCCAACGGGTGTGATTGGCGACCCACTGCGCATTCAACAAGTGCTCACTAACCTAATTGGTAACGCAGCGAAATTTACAGAACGCGGCCATATCAGTGTGAGTGTGGAGCTTAGATTGCAGCGTGATGAGCAACTCGAACTGCAATTTACGGTAAGAGATACGGGTATTGGTATCTCTGAGCGTCAGCAAGCACAGTTGTTCCAAGCCTTCAGACAAGCCGATGCAAGTATCAGCCGACGTTATGGTGGCACCGGTCTTGGCTTGGTAATCACACAAAAGTTGGTTCAACAAATGGGGGGAGACATAGGCTTTAGCAGCCGTCTTCACCAAGGATCTACCTTCTGGTTTACCTTAACCTTATTGAAAACCGATTTGCCGTTAATACAGCCTATCGACCAAGCGTCACTGGCAGGAAAAAGCGTGTTGTTGGTTGAGCCGCATCAGGAGACCCGCATTTCGCTCAGTGAACGCCTGTCAAACATCGGGTTGATGGTACAAAGCTACCCGCAGTTCCCTGAAACCTCATCACATTTTGACGCTATTTTGCTGTGCATTGATGCCAATGAGTCACCAGAAACCGATGACGTTATCGATTTGGCAAGGCATGCCGAATCTCGTGCGAACAAAGTGATATTCGGCTTGCCCACCACCGAACTTGCACTTTCTGAACAGCTTATTGAAGCAGGCATCGACGCTTGTCTGGCGAAGCCTTTGCCGCTTCGTAAGCTCGCAGAGCAGTTACAAGAAGACGCTCCTGCCGCTGACGACCTTGTCCTACCAACGCCTCATGCGCAGCCTAAGTTTCCAATTACTGTCATGGCGGTCGATGATAATCCTGCCAACCTCAAACTGATCGAAGCATTGTTGTCCGAGCGGGTTACCAATGTCGTTGTGGCAGCGACAGGTAAAGAAGCCGTTACCAAAGCCTATGAAAATAAGTTTGACCTGATATTGATGGATATACAGATGCCAGAGATGGACGGTGTCACCGCGTGTAATGAAATAAGGAAAGGCCCGCTAAACGCCAGCACCCCCATTGTTGCCGTCACCGCACACGCAATGACGGGCGAGAGAGAGCGTTTACTGCGAGAAGGCATGGATGACTACCTGACCAAACCAATCGAGGAGCACATCCTCGAGCAAGTACTTCACCATTGGACAACCTCCAGCGGTGACGTGCCACTCCCAACAACACCGGTGATGAACATTCAATCGCCCGCTTCACTCGCTCTCAGTGTTGATTGGGCTCTGGCAATGAAACAAGCAGCAGGAAAAGAGCATCTTGCGCGAGACATGCTCCAAATGCTGATCCGCTCGTTTGATGAGGTGGAAGATAAAGTCTCTCAGGCACTAGAAAATCACGACATCGACTTGTGGCCGGTTATCCATAAATTGCACGGCAGCTGCGCATACAGCGGTGTGCCCAAGCTTAAGCAGCTTTGCTACGAGCTCGAAACGCAAATGAAAAGCGGCCAATCTACCGCTGATATTGAGCCTGAACTGCTGGAGCTCATGGACGAGATGCACAATGTCCGCGCGCAGGCACCGCATTACCTCACCCCTGACTAATTGGAAGAAAAGCTGGCACCTGAGGGTGCCAGTTTTTTATACACCCCTCTCTAGCAAAAATTAAGAATGCGTATAAAACAGCAATTTTCACCAGAATGAACGCATATAGCTCCCGGCTTCATCTTCGAGCAATCTCAAAGAAAATTGTCCAGAAATGCAAACAGGTCAAAAACTTCACGATACATCACGTAATACCACCTTTCTGATTTAGTGCTCAGAAAGCCAGTCTGATATATCTCTCAACACTTCGGTTGAAAAACAAACCACTACTGAAAGTGGGAAAATACAACAACGTTAGAGATAAGTATCATGGCTGATGTAAATACAAAAAATTTCGAACTAGTTAAAGCTGCACTCATCGAGATGTTTGATGTGGCTGCAGACGACGTCTCACCTGACGCGAACCTTTATGAAGATCTTGTTTTAGACAGCATTGATGCTGTAGACCTTGTCGTCCACCTACAAAAAGAGATTGGCCAAAAAATCCCACCTGAAGCCTTCAAAAGTGTCAGGACCGTACAGGATGTCGTTGACGCGATTAACGCGCTTCTGCAAACGGCCTAAATAGACAATTGCGTGCGCTTTATGTGCCAATCTCGATAACGACGATATCGATAGCGAACAGGAACATAACAGCGCACGTTTTCAATTAGACACTGGCAATCCCTCAGATTCACGTACGTCATTTCCCTAAGCATCAAGTGCTCATGCCGATGATGCAGGCTATTGGCTGATTGAATCGACGGATTTCTCACGTCCTCACACCTCGGGTTAAGCCTATGCCCCCAAGGTGTTCTGTCACTTATTGAGGTTTGCAAGCGATATGGGCTTACCCACTTTTTCCCAACTTCTCGCTATTGAAGGAAGCCATCTTGTCACGGCGGATTTAGACGACGCAAAGCATTGGCAAGACTTCCAACACGACGTTGCAACTTTGCATGATTTGCTTGCGAACGACACGCGATCGCGCTGGGCGCTTTGCCTGGATGATAGCTACCACATGGCCGTTGCATGCTTAGCATTAGCCCATGCTGGAAAAACGATCATTATTCCGGGAAATCTGCGCCCTTCTGCACTTGCCGAATTATCTGACGCATTCGATGGCGTAATCACGGACAGTGCCGCTATTTCACTTCAAGGAAAGGCGTCCGTGACGCTTCCAGTCGATGCTGCGCAATCCTGCTTACCGCTTCCTCACTTTAATGATGAAGATGTTCAGCTCATCCTCTACACATCAGGATCCAGCGGCACACCCAAAGCCATAGAAAAATCCTTACATCAATTAAACGTAGAAGTGGATACGCTGGAAAACACGTGGGCAGACATCGTTCACGGTAGTGAAATCGTGAGTACTGTGTCTCACCAACATATTTACGGTCTGCTTTTTCGTGTTTTTTGGCCATTGTTTGCACGCCGACCGTTTGCACGGAGCAACATTAATTACTTGCAACAGACTGCATTAAACAGCACACGTCCTTTAACGCTAATCAGCAGCCCTGCACAACTAAAAAGGCTCAATCCCGTCGATCCTGCATTTTACTGTGCCGCCGTATTTTCTTCAGGCGGCCCTCTTCCTTATGCAGCCGCTCAATGCAGTTTATCTTTGCTGGGGCAGTTACCTTTCGAAGTATTTGGCAGTACGGAAACTGGCGGTATTGCGTATCGTCAACAAGAAAACGAAACAACACGCTGGCAATTGTTTGAAGGCATTCATGCCTCGATAAATAACAACGGGTGTTTGTCCGTTAAGTCCCCTTACATCGACCCTCATTCATTTTATGAAACGGCGGACCTTTGTGATTTTAATAGTGACGGCACATTCAGCTTGCTTGGCAGAGCTGATCGCATCGTAAAAATTGAGGAAAAACGCGTTTCTTTAAGCGATGTAGAGTCCAGACTGGTTCAGCACCCTTGGATCAGTGATGCAGCCTGCATTCCATTGGACGAAGACGGCCGACAGTTTATCGCTGCAGCAATTACGCTAAATCATGAAGGGGCCACCCAAATGGCTTCTCAAGATGAGCATGCGCTGCGCTTGAGCATCAGAAAGCTTCTCACACAATGGCTCGACAATGTGGCTATTCCGCGTCGTTTCATACTTCTCGACTCAATACCCCAAAACAGCCAAGGGAAGAGGCAGCACGCCATCATTGAAAGTCTGTTTACTGACGACCCGACTGCATTGTCTCCTCAGCGTCTACCGTCATTGGTCAAAGCAGAAACAACGACTGATCAAGCCAGATTACACCTCAACATTGACAACAAACTGCCTGAGTTTTGTGGGCATTTCCCTAGATTCCCAATCTACCCAGGGGTGTCGCAGATAGATGCAGTTCTGCGCTTCGCCAAAGACCTGTTTCCTATTCATGGTCAGTTTTCATCCATTAATAAGTTGAAATTCGAGGCACCTGTTTGGCCAGGAACACAATTGGTGCTGACGCTCAGTTGGCATGCAGGCACGAAAAAACTGACCTTTCGATATGAATCGGATCAAGGCCTTCATACCCGAGGGGTCGTGAGTTTTATTTAAAACAAGAACCGCTGCCAGAAACGGCGCATTTGACCTTAATTTCGGTCGCACATTCAGTTAGCAGGGAAAGACTATGAAAGAATCAACCAATCAAACCATTTTATTTGGTGAAGGACCGCTGACTATCGAGTCAGTTGAAGCCATTGCAAGTGGCAGCAAAGCCGTACTCAATAACTCACATGCCTATACTGACAAAATCAATCGAAGCGTGGCGTTTCTTGAGAGACTACTGAAAGAAGACGGTGCTATATATGGGGTAACTACTGGATACGGAGATTCCTGTACTGTTGCTATCCCACCGTCTTTGGTTGATGAACTGCCGTTGCACCTTACCCGATTTCATGGCTGTGGCTTAGGTGAAGACCTAAACCCAACTCAAGCCAGAGCAGTCTTAGCGACACGCCTTAACTCACTGACACAAGGTATGTCAGGTGTCAGCATGGATTTGCTGAACCAAATCATCACCTTGATCAACAATGACATTGCGCCTCGTATTCCTCAGGAAGGTTCTGTTGGCGCAAGTGGTGACCTTACCCCACTCTCATACCTCGCAGCGGCATTGATCGGTGAGCGAGAAGTGCTTTACAAAGGCGAAGTTCGCCCAACTCACGAAGTTTACCGAGAGCTGGGTATCTCCCCTATCAAGTTAAAGCCTAAGGAAGGCCTTGCTCTGATGAACGGCACCTCGGTTATGACTGCGCTAGCGTGTCTTGCTTACAAACGTGCGGAATACCTGTCCCAGCTAACAACCCGCATCACAGCCATGGTGTCACTCGCCATGCAGGGGAATGACTTCCACTTTGACGAAGCACTGTTTGCCGTTAAACCGCACCCAGGCCAGCAGCAAGTTGCTGCGCGACTTCGCGATGATTTGAAAGTAAACCGCCCACCACGTAACAGTGACCGTTTACAAGACCGTTACTCATTGCGCTGCGCACCACATGTGATTGGCGTACTGGAAGACAGCTTACCTTGGCTTCGCCAAATGATCGAAAACGAACTCAACAGTGCCAACGATAACCCAATCATCGACGGTGACAATGAGCGCGTTCTGCACGGTGGACACTTCTACGGCGGCCACATTGCGATGGCAATGGACAGCATGAAAACAGCTGTCGCAAACCTCGCTGACTTGTTAGATCGCCAAATGGCACAGTTGATGGACTATAAGTTCAACAACGGCTTACCGTTTAACCTCACCGGTGCCGAAGGCAGCCGCAAGCCAATTAACCATGGTTTCAAAGCGGTTCAAATCGGCATTTCTGCATGGACGGCAGAAGCCCTTAAACACACTATGCCAGCGAGTGTTTTCTCTCGTTCAACAGAATGTCACAACCAAGATAAAGTCAGCATGGGCACCATCGCGGCGCGCGATTGTCTGCGTGTACTGGAACTCACAGAACAGGTCGCGTCAGCGAGCCTTCTGGCGGCCTTCCAAGCACTGCAATTGCGTTGTCGCACCGGCGAGTTATCAATGAGTGAACTCAGCCAACCAGTCCGCGACATGGTCTATAACGTGGGTTCTCAATTTGATTTCGTTAATGAAGATCGTCCATTAGAGCAAGACTTACGCCGCTTTATTTCCTTTATTCAAACGCGTGAGTGGGAGCTGTATGAATGACAACCATTCGCTTGCGCGCTGAAGCAAAGCTAGTCACTGCCTTTCAAGATGCCGACCCCATGGGGGTCGTCTATCACGGCAATTACTTTCGCTATTTTGAAGAAGCTCGTCGCTTGCTCATGGAAAAAATTGACTATGGCTATCGTGCCATGGAGGCCTCGGGTTACGTATGGCCAGTTGTTGATGCGCACGTTCGTTATATTCGTGCCATTGATTACAACCAACCGATCCGGGTGGTTGCAACACTCGCCGAATGGGAAAACCGCCTGAAAGTCGACTACGTGATCTTGAACGCTGCCAATCAACGAATGTGTAAAGCGCACACGGTCCAAGTTCCTGTCACCATTGAGGGGCAAGAAATGCAATTTGCTGCCCCTTCAGTGCTAAAAGAGAAGCTGCTTGCGTACGCTGCGCTCTCTAAAGAATTGGGGGACATCTTTCATGACTGACACCCAAACTACGTATCCACCAATCGCTTCCTTGGTGCCTCATAGAGCCCCCATGTTGCTCGTGGATGAGCTGATCTATGCGGATAAAGCCCATGCACATTGCCAAGCGATACCAACCAGAGAACATCATTTTTTTGATGCTTCCCTGCAAGGTATACCCGCTTGGGTAGGCATCGAGTTGATGGCGCAAACCATCGCAACGTGGGCTGGCTATCAAGACTTTCTGGCGGGAAAGTCTCCCGCAATCGGATTCCTAGTTGGAAGCCGACAGTACAAAGCAACCGTGCCGCATTTCCCCGTCGACAAGACACTCGACATCTTTGTCGAAGAAATCATGAGCGATGGCGGGATGTCCGTGTTCGGTTGCCATATTGAGTTGAACGGTATTGAGGTCGCCACGTGCCAGTTGAGCACCTATGAGCCCTCACCTGAAGCACTCAGTAAAATGACAAAAGGAGTACCAGCATGACACGCACAGTTCTGGTCACAGGTGCCAGTAAAGGTATCGGGCGAGCCATTGCAATCACACTGGCAACTGCGGGCTTTGATATCGTTGTCCACTACGGTAACGACGAAGCCGGAGCAAGAGAGACGCTCACGGCCATCGAAGAAATCGGTCGTTCTGGACGCATCGTACGTTTCGATATACGCAATCGTGAAGAATGTCGAACGTGTATAGAGAATGACATTGAGGCCTATGGAGCCTATTACGGCGTAGTCAACAACGCGGGAGTAACCGCTGACACCGCATTTCCAGCAATGACTGAAGAAGAATGGGATGGTGTTGTCCATACCAATCTCGATAGCTTCTACAACGTCATACACCCCATTGTTATGCCCATGATTCGCCTGCGCACTGGCGGACGAATCATCACCATGTCATCCGTTTCTGGACTTATTGGCAACCCAGGACAAACAAACTACAGCGCAGCAAAAGCAGGCATTATCGGCGCAACAAAAGCACTGGCCATGGAGCTTGGAAAACGCAACATCACCGTCAACTGCGTCGCACCTGGGTTAATAGACACGGGCATGATAGACGAAAGGATCCTTGCTAAAGCCCTGCCTGACATCGCCCTTAATCGAATGGGAACACCTGAAGAGGTTGCCAATGTGGTTGCCTTTTTAATGTCAGATGCAGCCAGCTATGTCACCCGACAAGTCATTTCTATCAATGGAGGTTTTCGATGAATAGACGTGTAGTCGTTACCGGAATGGCGGGTGTCACCGCATTCGGGAACAACTGGGATGCCGTATCGTCTCGCCTTCGCGAGCACAAAAATGCGGTCAAATATACAGAGTCCCTTGAGCAATATAGCGGACTCAACACCCGTTTAACCGCACCTCTAGATGAATTTATTCTGCCCAAGCACTATGGTCGGAAACAAGTTCGATCTATGGGTTTGGTGGCGAAGTATTCAACCGTAGCCAGTGAACTTGCACTCATTCAATCAGGGCTCATGGGCATGGATGTGCTCAATAATGGGCAAACTGGCGTCGCATTTGGCTCGTCGACCGGTAGTAATGGCCCTTCAAGAGCTTTCTCCATCATGATGGAACAGAAGACGACTGAAGCGATTACGGCCAATACCTATGTACAAATGATGCCCGCAACAACAGCCGTAAATGTGGGTCTTTTCTTTGGTCTTCGTGGCCGTGTCATTCCAACCAGCAGTGCCTGCACGTCAGGCAGTCAGGCGATTGGTTATTCTTATGAAGCCATCAAACATGGTTACCAGACTGCCATGGTTGCTGGTGGTGCCGATGAGCTTTGCCCGACCCAACCTGCGGTATTTGATACCTTGTATGCCACCAGCCAGAAAAATGACACGCCAGAAGCAACACCGCGTCCGTTTGATATCAATCGAGATGGAATTGTCATTGGTGAAGGCGCGGGTTCATTAGTACTGGAAGACTATGAACATGCCAAAGCACGGGGTGCCACCATCTATGCAGAAATCGTCGGTTTTGCCAGCAATTGCGATGCTGCGCATATCACTGATCCTCAGATGGAAACCATGCAAATTTGTATGGAAAACGCCCTGAAAAATGCTGGGGTATCCGCTAACCAAATTGGCTATGTATCCGCGCATGGTACGGCAACCAGCAAAGGGGACATTGCCGAAACCCAAGCCACGGCAAATGTATTTGGGCCACGTATGCCAATCAGCTCATTGAAGAGTTACTTTGGCCATACGCTGGGGGCTTGTGGCGCAATCGAAGCGTGGCTTGCGATTGAAATGATGAACAATGGTTGGTTCAGCCCGACCTTGAATCTCGACAATGTCGACCCTGCTTGTGGAGACTTGGATTACATCCGTGGAGAAGAACGTCATATCGATTGCGAATACATCATGAGCAATAACTTCGCATTTGGCGGCGTGAATACGTCTATCGTTTTCAAGCGTTATACTGGGTAAACAAAAACGCCCGCATCATGCGGGCGTTCTTTTTATTCTTTCACTACCACGTCACTACACGGTACGTTCAAGAAGCACAGTTGCAACGGCGTACCGCTTTTCATCTGCGATGGTCAGCATAACATTGTTAACGCCATGACTGTCCGCAATCTCCTTGGCAACACCCGACAAGGTCAATATTGGCTTGCCATGCTCGTCGTTGGTGACATCAAAGTCGTGAAATGTCACGCCACAGGCAATCCCAGTACCCAACGCTTTAGACGCGGCTTCTTTCGCAGCAAAACGCTTGGCAAGATAACGGGCTTTCTGCTTGGTTTGTTGATACTTTTCTAGCTCAGATGACGTGAGGACACGCTGCGCGAACGCCTCCCCCGTATTTCGGGCAATAATGGTTTCAAATCGCCCGATTTCAGCAATGTCAGTACCTAAACCAACGACGGCCATTAACGACGCGCGTCCTGCATGATAGCTTTCATGTCTGCTACTGCTTTAGGTAGGCCGTCAAATACCGCACGACCGATGATGGCGTGACCAATGTTCAATTCGTAGATTTCTGGAATTTTCGCGATTGGCGTAACGTTGTGGTACGTCAAGCCATGACCCGCGTTCACTTTGATACCCAAGTCATGCGCGTAGCTTGCAGCAGCTGCGATTTTCTTCAGCTCTGCTTGCATGTCTTCTTCCGTTTCTGCCTCAGCGTAAGCACCGGTATGCAATTCAATAAACGGTGCACCACACGCTTTTGCCGCATCAATTTGCGTACGGTCAGCATCAATGAACAAAGAAACCTTGATGCCTGCTGCATTCAGTGTCTCTGTTGCCGCTTTGATTTTCTCAAGCTGGCCAGCCACATCCAGACCGCCTTCAGTGGTCAACTCTTCACGCTTTTCTGGCACCAGACACACATACGCAGGCTTCACATCCAATGCGATGTTTACCATTTCATCCGTCACGGCCATTTCTAGGTTCATACGCGTTTGAAGTGTGTCACGCAGAATGTAAACATCACGATCTTTGATATGACGGCGATCTTCACGCAAGTGGACAGTGATACCATCAGCACCCGCACGCTCGGCAATTTCCGCCGCATGGACTGGATCAGGGTACTTCGTGCCACGCGCATTACGAACAGTCGCCACATGGTCAATATTCACGCCCAGGTAAATGGTATTCATTGCGTTGATTTCCTTGTTCTTAACAAAAATAGCTCTCTGCTTTTGAGAGGCTTTGAACCAAGATAAGGCTTGAGTGCCAGCCGTGTAAAGCGTTTCGCCGCTTTTAACTGTTCGCGGGTCGTAAACTGGCGAGACGCCAATGCGAGCAGGTCACTGCCAGTAAATGCGAGGTTACTGCTTTTCATTAACGACGCGACAAACCCCTGTTGCTCTCGAAAAATGTACGTCATGGATTCATCAACAGATTCCCCACTACCGGCGCAGTGCAGAAAGTCCACGCCATACCCCAATGAATCAAGCAGGGCGAGTTCAAAGCGGCGCAGGGCTGGTTCAGGGTTGCTGTGTTGAGCAAGCTCTGTCAGTGCCGTTACATAGTCATAGAAAAGTTGGTGGTATCCCGTTTCCTGCTCAACCACTCGGCTGAGTATCTCGTTGAGATAGAAACCAGAAAAGAGCGCATTACCGGAGAGTGGGATAGCTAAGCCCATGGCTTCCGCTTGACGCAATGTACGCATTTCGCCACGGCCGGACCATTTCATTAGCAGAGGTGTAAAGGGCTGCAAAGCCCCTTTAAGCGGGGAGCGCTTACCACGGGCACCTTTCGCCATAATGCTGACTCGCCCGTGGTTTTCGCTAAAAACATCCAGAATAAGGCTGGTCTCACTGTAAGGGCGTGAGTGCAGAACAAAGCAGCGCTGCAAGCCTTCCATATTGCTCCTGATGTTTTCTATGTTACGTATCTCGGCTTATAGATCGTCGATGTAGCCAAGACTGCGCAGTGCACGCTCGTCATCAGCCCAGCCCGATTTCACTTTTACCCAAAGTTCGAGGTAAACCTTACGGTCGAACAGATCTTGCATGTCCAGACGCGCTTCACGGCCGATGGTTTTGATTTTCTCGCCACCTTTACCGATCACCATTTTCTTCTGGCCGCTACGCTCAACCAAGATCAAACCGTTGATTTCAAAACCGTCAGTTTCTGGGTTGTAGTCAAAGCGTTCGATCTCTACTGTCACCGAATAGGGCAGTTCATCACCGGTGAATCGCATCAGTTTTTCACGGATGATTTCAGAGGCCATAAAACGCTGAGAACGGTCGGTCACGTATTCTTCTGGGAAGTACCACTGACCTTCAGGCAAGTGCTCACGAACCAGTTTCTCAACCACGTCAATGTTTTTACCGCTCTTCGCTGAAACCGGTACAACATCAACGAAGTCCATTTTCTCGCTCAGCACTTGCAGATGCGGAAACAGTTCGCTTTTCTCTTTAACGTTATCCACTTTGTTGATCAGCAATACGACAGGCAGCCCAGATTTCTTGAGCTTGTTTAATACCATTTCGTCATCTGCGGTCCAAACCGTGCCATCGACCAGGAACAATACCAATTCAACGTCGGTCAGTGAGCTTGAAGCTGCACGGTTCATCAATCGGTTGATGGTACGCTTTTCTTCAATGTGAAGTCCCGGCGTGTCCACGTAAACCGCTTGGAAACCGTCACGGGTATCAACACCCATGATACGGTGACGCGTGGTTTGTGGTTTGCGCGACGTAATTGATAGCTTCTGACCAACTAATCGATTCAGAAGTGTCGATTTGCCTACATTCGGGCGACCTACAATGGCAATAAAGCCACAGTGGTGTGTTTGCTGCGTATCTGTCATGAATCCAGCTTTTCTAATGCCAGTTCTGCAGCCGCTTGCTCAGCCTTGCGTCGACTGCTGCCTTTACCGACTACAGGTCGATCCAGACCTGCGACTTCACACTCAACCGTGAACTGTTGGTTGTGTGCTTCACCCTGCACTTTAATTACATTATAGGCAGGTAGTGGCTTGCGACGTCCTTGCAGGAATTCCTGTAGACGTGTTTTCGGGTCTTTTTGGTTCGCACCTGGCTGAATAGTTTCCAGACGCTCTTTATACCAACCCAGCACAATTCCACGTACCGTTTCCAGATCGCTGTCGAGATAGATAGCACCGATAATGGCTTCTACCGCATCGGCCAGAATTGAGTCGCGGCGGAAACCACCACTTTTCAACTCACCCGGGCCCAATTGCAATACGTCACCAAGATCAAACTCGCGGCCCAGTTCGGCCAGCGTGTTACCACGAACCAGCGTTGCACGCATACGGCTCATGTCACCTTCATCAACGTTCGGGAAACGATGGTAGAGATCGTCAGCAATAACGAAACTCAAAATAGAATCACCTAGAAACTCCAAGCGCTCGTTGTGGTTACCACTTGCGCTTCGGTGAGTCAGGGAGAGACTAAGAAGCGCCGCATCGCTAAATTCATAGCCGATACGACGCTGCAATTTATTTGTTGGTGTTGTCATGTCGTTCCAAGTTAATCAATGCCGCCGATGCGGTTAAACCGCACGCCGACAGGTACCCAAGACGGCAAGAAGCTGTCGCCTTGTTCATCAAATTCAAAACTGATCCAGATACCGACCGCTTTACCCACCAGATTTTCTTCAGGCACAAATCCCCAGAAGCGGCTGTCCTTACTGTTGTCTCGGTTATCGCCCATCACAAAATATTGGCCCTGTGGAACAACCCACTCTCCCAGACCAGGCGTCGGGTAGTACTGACCCGTTTGGTTTGGAATGTAAGGATTCACCAAAATCTCGTGTGGTTCTTTACCAAGAACTTCTTCAGCTTGAATAAGGTTAACACCTCGTTGTGTAAACTCGCTCTGATGGATATTGTCTACCGGCACAAACTCGCAGGTAGACTCGCCCTTCTTCTTAATACAAAGACGCTTGTCATCGGTGTAACGCACGGTATCGCCCGGCAAACCGACAACTCGCTTGATAAAATCAATGCTAGGTTGTGGTGGGTATTTGAATACCACCACATCACCACGCTCCGGCTCACCCGTTTCAATTAACTGGTGACGGAACACAGGATCTTTCAGGCCGTAAGCAAACTTCTCCACAAGGATGAAGTCTCCCACCAGCAAAGTCGGCATCATAGAACCAGACGGGATTTGGAACGGCTCATAAATAAATGAGCGCAGAACCAAAACTAAGCCGATAACTGGGAACACAGACGCTGAGGTTTCAATCCAGCTTGGCTGAGGAGCAACACTCGCTACTTGCTCTTCACTCACTTCTCCGCTTTCCATCTGTAGCACTTCTGCTGCCTTTTGTTGGCGACGTGGTGCCCATACAAATTTATCCAGTGCCCAAATGATCCCTGTAAACAGGGTGACGAGCACCAAAATCAGCGAAAAAGTATTAGCCATTGTGTTCCCCTAACCTTCCAAATCCGTTTTTATTCTTTACCTGACTTCTCCTCTGAGAAGTCAGGTATTTTTACTTTTTGAAACCTCGATTCAGCGTTATGCGAAGCTAAGGTTACTTATCTTTACCTACATGCAGAATTGCCAAGAACGCTTCTTGAGGCAGCTCAACGTTACCGATCTGCTTCATACGCTTCTTACCTTCTTTCTGCTTCTGTAGCAGTTTCTTCTTACGGCTTACGTCACCGCCGTAACATTTCGCGGTTACGTTTTTACGAAGCTGCTTAACCGTAGAACGGGCAATGATGTGGTTGCCGATAGCCGCCTGAATCGCGATATCGAATTGCTGACGAGGGATGAATTCTTTCATCTTCTCAACCAGATCACGACCACGGGTTTGAGCTTGGTCTTTGTGCGTAATAATCGCCAATGCATCCACGTTGTCGCCGTTCAATAGCACGTCTACACGCACCATGTTTGACGCTTCATAACGCTGGAAGTTGTAATCCAAAGACGCATAGCCGCGTGATGTTGATTTCAGACGGTCAAAGAAGTCCAAAACAACTTCAGCCATTGGGATGTCGTAAGTCAGCGCAACTTGGTTACCGTGGTAAACCATGTCGACCTGCACGCCACGCTTCTCGATACACAGGGTGATAACGTTACCCAGATACTCAGACGGTACCAGAATATTACAGCGCGCAATTGGCTCACCCATGATTTCAATGTCGTTAACCGCAGGCAATTTCGCTGGGCTATCAACATAAAGGGTATCGCCGTTGGTCTTTTTCACTTCGTACACTACTGTCGGTGCCGTGGTGATCAGATCCAGGTTGTATTCACGCTCTAGACGCTCTTGGATAATTTCCATGTGCAGCATGCCAAGGAAACCACAACGGAAACCAAAGCCCAGAGCTGCAGAGTTTTCTGGCTCATAGAACAAGGATGCATCGTTCAGGCTAAGCTTGCCCAACGCATCACGGAAGTTTTCGTAATCATCAGAAGACACAGGGAACAGACCTGCGTATACCTGAGGTTTTACTTTCTTAAAGCCAGGCAATGCTGTCTCTGCACCGTGTTTCGCAAGCGTCAAGGTATCACCTACTGGCGCACCAAGAATGTCTTTGATACCACAGACAACCCAACCTACCTCACCGGTACGGAGAGCTTGTGTATCTGTTTGCTTCGGCGTAAAGATACCGATGCGATCAACACCCCAAACTTGGCCGGTGCTCATCACTTTAATTTTTTCACCTTTCTTCAGTTCGCCATTTTTGATACGAACCAAAGAAACAACGCCCAAGTAGTTATCAAACCATGAGTCGATGATCAGTGCTTGCAGCGGTGCTTCTGGATCACCTTCCGGAGCAGGAATGCTTCTTACGATATCTTCCAGAACCAGGTCAACGCCAAGGCCAGTTTTCGCTGAACAGCGGGTCGCTTCAGTCGCATCAATACCCACGATGTCTTCAATCTCTTCCGCTACGCGATCAGGGTCGGCAGCTGGCAAATCGATTTTGTTCAGAATTGGCACCACTTCCAGGTCCATTTCAATCGCGGTGTAACAGTTAGCCAGCGTCTGAGCTTCAACACCCTGACCTGCGTCAACCACCAGCAAAGCACCTTCACAGGCCGCCAGTGAACGCGAAACCTCGTAAGAGAAGTCAACGTGTCCAGGGGTATCGATGAAGTTCAGCTGATAGGTTTCCCCATCTTGCGCTGAATAATTCAGCGTCACACTCTGTGCTTTGATGGTGATACCACGTTCGCGCTCCAGATCCATGGAATCCAGAACCTGTGCTGCCATTTCACGGTCGGTAAGACCGCCACAAACCTGAATCAAACGGTCTGATAGGGTCGATTTGCCGTGGTCAATGTGGGCAATAATCGAAAAGTTACGAATGTGCTTCATAGATGGTGTGACTAACTCGTTAGTGAAAATTTGAAGATCTATAGATCAAGTGGCGGGATTCTACCGAAATTAATGGCTAGTCGCTATCCTCAGTTGCGGCATTTATCACCGCTATATCGGTCAGCGAGGTACCCAAGACACGCAAAAGCGTCGGTGTCATCCCGGCATCTCGTTCCATCTTGCGAGAAACGGAGCGGGCTACAAGCACACCCGCACCACCAAATGCCAATGAAGTTAGGATAATCACCCCTTCTCCGGCTGCCAGTAAATTTGCGAGAAACTGGCCGAAAAAAGCCCCAACCATGGCGAAAATGAGCGGCAGTACATACACCACAGCAGCGGATTTCAGTACCGTTTGTTCTTCCAGCCCAATTTCAATGATTGAGCCCACTGCCAGTGGCTTATCGGAAGGTACCTGAATATCCAGCACCTTACCCGGCAATGCATTATTCACAATGCCTGTCCCACAAGCACTTTTAGACGCGCAACTGCCGCAACTGGTTTTTTGTTGGCAACGTACAAAGACAACGCCGTCGCCATTGCCCGTTACCTCTGCGAGAGCTTTAATCATTGTGGTGCCGCGCTTGGTTGTGCAGGCGTACCTTCAGTGACATTCGGCGTTTTAGGTGACGCAATAAAGCGAACCGACTCCGCCACTTTTTTTGCAGTCGCGGGAGGAATATCGCCCACTACCGTCACTTCTGCGTTACCTGAAATATGGCTGTGCAAGGTTCTGCGCCCCTTACGGACGAGTTGCTCCGGCACGGAAAACTTATCCGCCTCAGATAAATAGACAGAGAAACTGAACAACCCATCACTGAACATCTGACTTTCTACCGGACGCTCGGTGATAAGTAAGCGATGTCGGTTGCGATAAATAGGTTTAAACCCAACAGGCAAGTCAGTCACTTGCCAACTTAAGCCAGTGTTCGGCTTATTCGGTAAGTGCACCACTGGCGGCAAATCTACTTTTGCCAACTGACGCATCATGTCACCCACTTGCGGTGAGACCACAACGGACAGAGCGCGATATTGCTCGATAGGGTCACCATCACGATCAAGCAAATCGGCACGAACCAAGAGCTTGCTGTCTTGGTCAATCCATAACACGTAAGAGTAACGCTCACCATCTTTCGGTGAGACCCTCACCACATCACATGCAACGCCTGCTTCGCGAGCTCGACCTAGTGGCACGAAATCATACATGGTCGCGAGTTGCTCGATATTGGTCTGCATAACCGCAGGCAAAGGCGCAACCATTTGCGTGCTTTGAATGGTGAAAGGATCAATGCCCGGTTCAAAATAGCTGATTTCATCTCCACGACGAATCACCTCACGTGGCGGTCCACTGAGGTAAGCGATTTGACCAAAGGATTTACCATCGACAACGGCGTGTCGAAAACGAAGGGGTTCTATGCTGCTTTTTCGAACCAATATATAAGACAGTTCATAATCTAACTGCTCGGTAGCCTGGTGCATATTATGCAGCAATGCCTCGGCGGGGCTTTCATCCGTCGAGGCATTGGCAACCAGGCTGACCAACGCAATTGCGCTGATCAGAATGGGTTTCATCAATCTTGTACGCTCACTTCAGTGTTTAGCGGATCGCTTTCATCTGCAATGTCATCAGCATTAAGTCGAAGTTGCAACTCGTAGTCTTGGAACATCGCATTCACACGACGACGTTGTTCCATCAACTGTGCCTCAGATGGACTTGCTTGCATTGACTCGCGGCTCAAGCTAACAGGCTGCGCAGATCCAGACAGCGGAATAGTTTGAAGAACAGGAGGTTGAGTCTCCGCCAACATAGGATCTGATTCCAACCCACCATTGTATTGCTGAACACCAACGATCACCGCGAGTGAAACGGCCGCTGCCATACCCACTTGCGTCAATTGTTGTAGCCACATCGGCATCGAATTTCTCGCAGCCACTGGCGTGGGTTGTGCTTCTTGCATTGGGATAACGTCTTGTTGCGGCGCGGTACCATGAGCAGGCTCATTTTCCAGTGCCAATGCAACGCTTGCAGCAATATCCCAGCTTTGTTCTTTCGGGGCATCTCCGCGCAGTACGTCTCGGGTCGCAGCATAACTTTTCCATGTTTGCTGCGTTTCCAGATCCATTTCGATATCGTCAAAAGACGCTGAATGTTGCACATCACCGTCGAAAAACGCAGAAAGATTCTCTTTTCCAGCCATTTATTTCACCGTTATTAACAGCTAACTCTGTTACTGATTAATCAATGGACGAACACGCTTATCTACCGCTTCCCTGGCTCGGAATATGCGCGAACGCACCGTTCCTACCGGGCAGTCCATTACTTCTGCGATTTCTTCATAGCTAAGGCCATCAATCTCTCGCAGCGTAATCGCCGTTTTCAAATCGTCAGGCAGTGCTTCAATGGTATTGAACACTACCTCTTTCAACTGTTCTGACAACATAAGGTTCTCAGGGTTCGAAATTTCTTTCAGTGCGCCACCATTTTCATAGTTTTCCGCCTCTTCAGCATCGATATCACTTGAAGGCGGGCGCCGACCCTGAGCCACTAAATAGTTTTTGGCGGTATTTACCGCGATACGATACAACCAAGTATAGAAGGCACTCTCGCCTCGAAACCCGGGTAAAGCGCGGTACGCTTTGATGAAGGCTTCTTGCGCCACATCTGGTACATCGCCACTGTTGCTCACATACCGCGAAATCAGGCTACACACCTTATTCTGATACTTGATAACCAACAGGTTAAATGCTTGCTTATCGCCACTTTGTACGCGCTCTATCAGGGCTTGATCAGTTAACTGCTCGCTCATTCGAGCGTTTACTCCTTTATTATTGATACCAATATGCCTTTGTTGCTTGATCGAGTCTGAATGTCATTCGTCAACGCAATGTCAGCATTTGGTATTTCTTTTCGCTCTTCGCCACTGTCTGCCACTTCATCGTCGAGTCGCTAGCCATAAAGATTGAGCACGGTGATATGAGTGACAAAATAAATGAAAGTTCCCAAATTTGTCGAGAAACGTCTGATGTTCTGATCTCTCTCGCAAAGTCTACCAGATTGTCGGGCAGCTCTGTATCCCATCGCCTTTTCTCACTCGTACATATTTACGCCATTCTCCCTCTCGAATGATTGGTGTACACTGACGCAAAAACTATATCTCGTTGTTTCAAAGGCCAGTGCATTGAGATGCGTGTGGCAACTTTGAGAGAAAGGAATGCGTATCAATGAGTACTCACAAAGAACATATCTGTGACGTTCTTGTCATCGGCAGTGGTGCTTCCGGGCTGTCACTGGCGTTGCACTTGGCATCCACACAAAAAGTCATGGTCCTGAGCAAAGGACCAAGCAACGAAGGCGCGACTTACTACGCTCAGGGCGGTATTGCAGCTGTATTTGATGAAAATGACTCAGTAGAGTCACACGTTGAAGACACGCAAATCGCAGGCGATGGCCTTTGCAATGAAGATGTCGTGAACTTTATCGCGGAAAACGCGAAAGAATGCGTTCAATGGCTGATTGATGGTGGCGTACCGTTCGATCTCGACGAAGACAGTGATGACGACGAACCTAAGTTCCACCTAACCCGTGAAGGTGGGCATAGTCACCGACGCATACTGCATGCTGCTGATGCGACAGGCATGGCTGTGCAGACCTCTCTGCAAGACAACGTGATGCAACATCCGAATATTTGTGTGATGGAAAGGCACAATGCGCTGGACTTGATCACACGGAAAAAAATCGGCATCACGGGGCCTAACCGTGTACTTGGTGCCTATGTCTGGAACCGAGACAGAGAAGCCGTGGAAACCGTACGCGCTAAATTTGTGGTGCTCGCAACCGGTGGCGCATCAAAAGTTTACCAGTACACATCTAATCCCGATGTGTCTTCTGGTGACGGTATTGCCATGGCGTGGCGTGCTGGCTGTCGGGTAGCCAATCTTGAATTTAACCAGTTTCATCCGACCTGCCTGTTCCACCCAGAAGCGCGAAACTTTTTGCTGACCGAGGCACTGCGTGGTGAAGGTGCTTACCTTCGTCGTCCAGATGGCTCCCGCTTTATGGCAGACTTTGATAAACGCGCAGAGCTGGCTCCTCGTGATGTGGTCGCACGTGCGATTGACTATGAGATGAAGCGTATGGGTGCAGATTGCATGTACCTTGACATCAGCCATAAAGACCCTGAGTTTGTCATTAAACACTTCCCGACAATTTACGAGAAACTAATGACATACGGGTTTGATTTGACCAAGCAACCTATCCCAATTGTCCCTGCCGCACATTACACCTGTGGCGGTGTGATGGTAGATAAAAATGGTCAAACAGACTTAGAGGGGTTGTACGCGATTGGTGAAGTCAGTTACACAGGTCTTCATGGCGCAAACCGTATGGCCTCTAACTCGCTGCTAGAATGCGTGGTTTATGCATGGGCGGCGGCGCAACATATTGGCGACAATGCGGCCAAAGCGGAAGTTCCTCCATCATTGCCTCACTGGGATGAAAGTCAGGTCAGTTGCTCAGATGAAGAAGTTGTACTCCAACACAACTGGCACGAACTGCGTCTTTTTATGTGGGATTACGTCGGTATCGTGCGCTCAACGAAGCGATTAGAACGTGCACTTCGCCGTATCGAACTGCTAAAGCAAGAAACGCATGAGTATTACAGCAATTTCCGTGTTTCGAATAACTTACTGGAAATGCGTAATCTGCTTCAGGTAGCTGAATTGATGGTCCGTTGTGCAATGGCACGAAAAGAAAGTCGAGGCCTTCACTACACGCTCGACTACCCAGAGAAACAGGAAGAAAGCGGCCCAACCATTCTGGTGCCCGATTTCCCTTGTTAATAGAAAAGCGCAATAACCAGCATTAAAAAGCCCTCGATAACGAGGGCTTTCTTTTTCTCATTGTCTTACGCGCGGAAAGCGGAAATTGCAAATTCCAACTCTTTACTTTGCTCTGCCACCCTTTCCGCAGCCAAAGCATTCTCGCTGGTTGACGCGGTATTCTTTGCGGTGATTTCCTGAATAGAATGCACATTCAGGTTCACTTCTTTGGCAACCATGCTCTGCTCTTCAATCGCGGCGGCGATCTGGGTACTCATATCCATGATTTGTTGCATATCGTGCATGATGTTATCCAACTCATTGGCTGCATCTTCAACATGTGTTACCGATTCTTCACTGTCTTGCTGGCAGGCAGAAATACGGTCGACCACCAAGTTAGTTTGCTGTTGCAACGACGCAATCATAGTCGCAATTTCATCTGTGGATTTATGGGTACGGGTCGCCAATGAGCGCACCTCATCCGCCACCACCGCAAAACCTCGGCCCTGCTCGCCTGCGCGTGCAGCTTCGATAGCCGCGTTCAAAGCGAGTAAGTTCGTTTGTTCGGAGATATCTTTGATCACGTGAACAACGGTACCAATTTGTTCAGAGAGTGACACCAAACTCTGAATATCTCGGTTTGCATCATCCAGCCCTTGAGACAAGGTCACAATTGCTGAACGGGTATTTTGAACCGTAATGTGCCCTTTGTTTGCACGTTCCAAACTGTGCGATGCATTCTCAGCGGCACGCTCTGTGTTAGAGGCGATCTCGCGAATTGTCGCTTCCATTTCATTGACCGCCGTTGCAGCCATGTCAGCTTCTGCATGCTGTTTATCCAGTGCAACCTCGGCTTGGTGACAACGCTCACTGACTTCCATTGCAGTGCTATTCAGTGTTGAGCTTGAAGTTTTCACACCCGCGATCACCACCTGACAATGCTCTAGCACCGAGTTGAAATCAGCGGCGACAAGAGAAATCTCATCATTGCCTGTCGTGTCGGCGCGTAAGGTCAAATCGCGGTCAGCGGCAACCTGCTCCATCGTTTGAGTCAGCGTTGTAATTCGACGTTGAATATAGCGATTTAGCCAAATACTCAGTGCAATAAGAATAATGGATACCAAGGCCAGTAGCGTTGCAACAACCGTTACTACGGTACCTGATGCCTTTTCAAGCTCACCTGTAAGCTGAGCACGCATCGCGTCAAAGTCGGCTTCAACCTGATGCGACTGCTGGCGTATTGCCCCGAGAAGACCGGACTTATGGTCTAGCCCGACTTTCTTGTTTAAAGCGTAATATTGTTCGATTAACGCCTTTTGTTCCTTCAGGTTCTGCGCATTGCCGGTGACCAAACGATTCCACGTTTCAAGGTATTCGGTGTAACGATTTTCACTGATATCAGCGACAAACAAACGCGCTAACGTCACAAGGTAGTGCGCATTCGGGTCTTCTGACGCCGCCAAGACATTTTCATTTGCCTGTGTTATCTCACCGCGAAGCCCAGATTCACGATCCAGCCCCAGTGCCCGATAACCATCAGACAGTGTTAAAAATCCATCTTGATAATTATCCATCGCTTGAGCAACCGCACCGATTTGCGGAAGCGTTAGATCTAACTCTTCGGCATATTGACGCAGTTGGACTAAATCATTTTTAAAGCTGTTACTTTGCAGCTCAAACGCCTCAATATATTTCGCATCAAGGCGAGCAAGAAAGTCTTTCTCATTTCTTCGTAAGTTCAACAGGCTTACTTCAAGATCCCCAACGAGGGTCAGCTTGGTTTTGAGATCGATCATACGCTCTGACGCTTGCCAACCTATGAGGGAGAAAAGCAACAGAGAGGCGGCTGAAAAAGCAGTGAGAAGGTAGAGTTTCGTCCGAATATTCATGGCAGTTTCCCGGAAAACTTTTGGGCATTGCCTTGTTATCGGTAACAAATTTATATTTTTTAGGTACGGTATACAGTAAATCAATAAGACGTGAGCAATATCACCCTTTTAACTCTAAACATATCCGACTGATATGGCGAAAGTCTTGGGCAGGAAAAGCATCAAACATTAACGGTATGCGCTTCACATTGTGAAGTTCACCGACCTCCAAGACAAAGCCTAATGGGCACTGAAAGGTGATTTGCCCCACTTGGAATTCACTGTTACGCCAGTAGCAATGTCCATCGATATGCAATGAAAAATTGCCCGTCATCGAAAAAATATAACGACGACAACGTTGTAATTCTTTACCTAGAAAGACAACTAATAAGGTTTTGATCTCTAAAGGCCACACACCAGCAGACAACAATAGCAATGTCACTGTTATGTAGCCTAAAAAGACACTCCGTAATAGAAATGTAGACGGGGCTAAATGTGTATTAACGTAGTTTGCTGCGGTTATGCGCGACAATTTTATCCGTCATCGCCGCTAGCTCAGGTTTTTCGCTACGACTATGCCCCATCATCCAAGTAAAAAGATCCGGATCATCACACTCCAACAAGGCAACAAAATCCAGCTTTTCTGATTCCGTTAAGGCGTCAAAACACTCTTCGAAAAACGGCATTATAATGACATCAAGCTCCAGCATTCCGCGTCGGCACGCCCACTTGATTCGCGCTTTATCTTCTGCGCCCAGCATGATTACCTCTGAAAATACATCATAGAAATTGGCACAAATAGTATCAGTGGGTCGTCAGCCTTGCTATGACCGTATTATTGAATCTTGCAACGCTGTGATCTGACCCCATATCAGTGGTATATAGATAGCAGCCGCATTAACATATATCCCTAAGTAACCTGAAACTGCTCGGGTACATAGCCACTGACTTTTAAGCGAGAGACACCATGACTAACTGGTATTCAACGCACAACTTTTCTCGACTCCCACTTTCTTCTGACAGTGCTCTACCCGCTCTGTCTGTGATGGCGCTGGATAATCTTGCACTTATTACTGCGGTTGGTGCTGACACCATCAGTTATCTGCAAGGCCAACTAACCTGCGATCTTGTCTCGCTGGATAAAACACAATCGACGCTAGCAGCGCACTGTGATGCCAAAGGTAAAGTGTGGTCTGCAATTCGCCTTTTCCATCACAACGATGGTATTGCGTATGTTCAACCCGCCTCTATTGCCGAAAAGCAGTTAACTGAAATTAAAAAATACGCCGTGTTTTCTAAAGTGGCCTTCGCACTGAGTGACCAAGTCCTTATCGGTGTCGCTGGGGAAAAAGCGGACAATGCCGTGCAGTCACGCTTTATTGGTGAAGGCGATGTTCGAGTCACCCAAACAGGCGCAGCAGTAAAAATCGAAGCTAACCGTTGGCTACTTGCTATCAATGCGGAAGAAGCCGATACCATCATTGCTGAACTTGGCGATCGCTGCGTCTTGAGCGATAGTAGCCTTTGGGAACTGTATGAATTGCGGGCGGCGATCCCAGCCGTTGATCTGGTGAACACCAATGAATTCATTCCACAGTCTTTGAATCTGCAAGCCCTTGACGGTATCAGCTTTAAAAAAGGCTGTTATACGGGTCAGGAAACCGTGGCGCGTGCAAAATACCGTGGCATCAATAAGCGCGCAGCATACCTGCTGGAAGGTGAGGCATCTGACGCACCAAAAGCGGGTGATGTATTCGACCGCAGCGTAGGTGAAAACTGGCGTACTGGCGGCACTGTCCTATCAGGCTACCGCTTTGATGACGGCAAGGCACTGGCATTGGTGGTACTTCCAAACAACCTAGATGATGACAGCCAGTTCCGCTTGCCGGACACCGACCTGCTTTGGCACAAATTGGCTCTACCGTACAGCTTGGAAGAAGCGTGAGCCTCGTGATGCCTGAGATTGACACCCCCATTCTTTCTATTCTTAGAGACGCCGGTATTGTTCACCGTATTTTGCCGCACCAACGTGCGGCAACATCTGTGCTGGATGCAGCAGAACAGCGCGGCGTAAACCCTGATCAGATGGTCAAATCTATGTTGCTTCGCGACATGGGCGGCGTGTTGGCACTGGCTTGCCTACCTGGAACCGCCTCTGTAGACCCTCGCAAGGTGCGAGACATACTTGGCTGTCGTCGCATGACCTGCGCGGATAGCGGGCATGTACAAAGCATCACAGGCTACTCTCCGGGCATGGTCACCCCACTTTCAGTGATGGGTTTCATGCCAATCATTATTGACCCGACCCTTGAGCAATATGAGTTCGTCAATATCAGTAGTGGCTCCCCGATGGCCGGTGTAGAACTTCGATTCGACGATCTGGTTCAACTGTGTTCACCAACCATTGCAGATATTCGCAGAGACGCGAAAGAGGAATGAGTGCATGAAGCTGGTCAACTGGCGTGGTGTTGATTTGAATCTATTGGTCGCTTTTTCGGCACTAATGGAAACGCGCAGCGTAACCCGTGCAGCAGAGAAGCTGTCCATCGGCCAATCAGCGATGAGTCACAATCTGTCTCGCCTTCGCACCTTGCTGGATGACCCGCTGTTTCATCGTCAGGGCAATGAAATGTTGCCTACATCTCGCGCATTCGAGTTGGAACCTATCGTTAACCAACTTCTAGAAACAATCGCCCTCGACGTGCTTACCCCTGTTCAATTCAACCCCTCGCAATATCATGGTCCAGTGCGTATCGGGTTAACAGACTATGCTGAGCTGGTGTTCGCTCCCGTTCTTTTTGATGTATTTCGTCAACAAGCACCACACTGCCAACTCAGCTGTCGCCCTGTCGACAGAGCGAGCTACAAGGAAGCATTGAAAGCCGATCACGTGGATGTGGTGCTAGGTGCTGTTGAAACAGAAGACCCGCTGTTTCAGATGGAAGATCTCTACACCGAGCAACACGTATGTTTGTTTGATCCCTCTTCAACTGGGCTGAACACCGCTTACGCTAGACGACTACACCACTACCCCACATGCGTTGGTAACCGTAGATGGACAGCTCAGCAGCCCCGTCGATGCCACGTTGAAGGCCCTAAACTGTGACCGACAAGTGGTCATGGGCTCACAACGTTTTCTCACGGTCAGGCATCTTCTGTCAGGTCGAAACCTTGTCTGCACGGTGGCTGAACTCATGGCAAAACTTGACATGTTTAATGACACACTGGCCATCAGCCCGACACCAGTTGATGTGAGTAGCTTCGGTATTCGCCAAATCTGGCATAAGAAAAATGCCACCAACGCAAAAAATGTGTGGATTCGTCAAACCATTCACCAGACTGTCATTCAACAAGTACATGATTTACGTGCAAGATAACCTGCTAGCCCGCGTATTTTCTGGAATGTGACCCCAAGCTTATTCATCGACTTGCATAGATAAAATTTGAAGTAACTGTCTTGCTTGTCACATTGTGGTCACACCCTCATCGTTATAATGCCGTCCGCCAGAATTCCAGACGTTATCGCTGGAAAATGGAATGTTGGCTATACAAAAACGATAAAGGAATAACAAATGCGGATGTTTAATCGATATGTCCCCACCATGATTGCAAAGCACGTTTACCGTTTATTTAAGGGGCGTCTTTCCATTGAGGGCCGGGGAGATTTCGAGTTTCATCAGGGATTGGTGCAAGCCCAATCAAACGCCGATATTCAGCACTACCAGACCGTAAAGGAAATCAATGCTGAGATCCGACGCTTGAAAGAGCTTTGATTGTCGCGCTAACACTTCGCTTGAACAAAAAAACACCGCCTATGCGGTGTTTTTTTTATCTTATTGTTCGCAGAGAATTACTCTTCTTCGTCAAGGGTATCTTGATACGACTCAGCATCCAGCAGTTCATCTAGCTCAGAGTCATCGCTGATACGTATCTGGAACAACCAGCCATCACCATAAGGGTCTGTATTCACCAACTCTGGTTGCCCTTCCAGCTCTTCATTAATGGCCACAATTTCACCCGTCAGCGGGGTATAAATGTCTGACGCTGCTTTTACTGACTCTGCGACCGCACAATCATCACCCGCATCAACCGTGTCACCCTCGTCTGGCAAGTCCACGAAAACCATATCCCCAAGCATTGCCTGCGCGTGGTCAGAGATACCAATTGTATATACCCCGTTACCTTCCGGTCTTACCCATTCATGGGAATTGGTGAACTTCAGCTCAGATGGGATATTGCTCATAAGTCAGGTTCCTTCTAAAAATCATGCTGCAGACGGTCAATGAATAGTAAAGCGAATATTTCTAGATAGGCAAATTAGGAAAGCCTTAAGCACTTCGCAAGAAAAATCAGCGTCCGAAAATCAATAGTTTTAACTCGATCAAGCCTTTGCAATATCACCCAAGATTGTCGAAAAACTGGCAACAAAAAGCGCCAGCCCCAAATAAGGAGTCTGGCGCTTTTTAAAGCATGGAGTTAGCCATCATTTTTAGGCATATGAACATCCATTTGCGGGAACGGAATTTCAATACCCTCTTTATCCAGTTCTTCTTTAATTGCCTGTAACAGGTCGAAATACACACCCCAATAGTCAGAAGTGCGCACCCAAGGACGAACAACCAAATTCACGGAAGAATCAGCTAACTCTACAACACCAATGGTTGGCTCAGGTGTCGACAACAAGCGAGACTCTTCAGACAGAACGCGCGCCAATACCTCTTTGGTTTTGTGCAGATCGGCACTGTAAGACACGCCAATTACGTAATCAATACGTCGAGTATCATGCTTAGAGTAGTTGGTGATCGGGTTAGAAATGATTGCGCCGTTAGGTACTACCACCATCTTGTTGTCTGGTGTAGTAAGGACAGTCGAGAAAATTTGGATCGAATCCACCGAGCCCGATACGCCGCCCGCTTCCACATAGTCACCGGATTTAAACGGACGGAACGTCACAATCAACACGCCCGCAGCAAAGTTAGAGAGAGACCCTTGCAGTGCCAAACCAACCGCTAAGCCTGCGGCACCGATAACCGCAACGACTGAAGCGGTTTGAACACCAAGACGCCCCAACGCTGCAATGATAACAATCACGAACAGAAGGTAACGAACAAAGGTGTGTACAAAGCTAACAACAGCTTCATCAAGCTGCTTTTTACGCATCATACCCGCAATGCCATTTGCGATTGCTTTGACGACCCAGTTACCAATAATGAGGATGAGAATGGCAGCGATAATGTTCACTGCATACTGAAGCAGGAGTTCCTGATTGCCACTGAACCAGTTCATGGCTTCATTTGTTGCATTTTCCATTGCGATTTCCTTGATGTTGTAATGGCTTTACTTTGGCCTATCTGAGATGCGATTGCTGAATCTATCGAGCACTCGTGAGAACCACTCAGATAAAAACAGAGCAGAGTGTACAGTTTATGCATCGAAATCCAGTGTCTCAAATGTAGAACAACAACATGGTTCCATCCTTCTTTAATGCCGAACGAGCGCATAAAAAAACCCTGCCGATTGGCAGGGTTTCATCAAAACAGTGAGCGTTATGCCACTTGTTTTGGTTCTTGATTCATTTGCTCTTTCGCTGCGGCATGGTAATGAACATCCATTTGCGGAAATGGAATTTCAATACCTTCTTTGTCCAACTCTTCTTTGATGGCTTGCATCAGGTCGAAGTATGCGCCCCAGTAATCTGCTGTTTTCACCCATGGACGAACCACGAAGTTAACAGACGAGTCCATCAGCGCGTGAACGCCTACGGTTGGCTCAGGGTCTTTCAGTACGCGCTCATCTGCCATAACAACGCGAGTCAACACTTCTTTGGTCTTCTGAAGATCAGCCTTGTAAGACACGCCAATAACGAAGTCGATACGACGGGTTTCATGGCGCGAGTAGTTGGTGATTGGGCTAGAGATCACGGTGCCATTTGGTACAACTACCATCTTGTTATCCGGTGTTGTCAGAACAGTCGAGAAGATCTGGATTGACGCAACAGAGCCTGCAACCCCACTCACTTCAACGTAATCGCCAGATTTGAACGGACGGAAGGTCACGATCAATACGCCCGCAGCAAAGTTTGACAACGAACCTTGCAGTGCCAGACCGATTGCCAGACCTGCCGCACCAATTACCGCAACGATAGACGCAGTTTCTACGCCAAGGCGACCCAGTGCCGCAATCAGCACGATGGTAAACATCACATAACGTGCCATGTTCTCGATAAAATCGACAACCGTTTGGTCAAGGTTACGCTTTTTAAGCACGGTTCCCACCGAGCCAGCTACTTTCTTCACGATCCAGTGACCAACCAACAGGATCAATACAGCGGTCAGGATATTCATCGCGTACTGAATCATCAATTCTTGGTTTGACGCCAGCCAGTGCATTGCTTCAGTTGCTGTTTTCTCAACAGCGTGCGCAGCATTTTGCTCAGTCATTTTTCTCTCACTTCTAAATAACTAAACCATCTCGATATCTCGCGTCAAAAAGACGCGCTATCAAGATGGTTTAGGGACTTCTCACTATGGTCTGAATTTCAGCCATAAAAAAACCCGCTAAATTTAGCGGGTTTTATCAATTTTTGTAATAAGTTTTTTAACTAAACTTAAATTACAGAACGTCGATAGCGTTCAGGTCAGCAAATGCTTTCTCAAGACGAGTAACCATAGAAGCTTGACCAGCACGTAGCCATACGCGTGGATCGTAGTACTTCTTGTTTGGCGCAGATTCGCCAGTTGGGTTACCGATTTGACCTTGTAGGAAATCACGGTTTTCAGCTTCGTAAGTACGGATACCGTCCCACGTTGCCCACTGAGTATCAGTATCGATGTTCATTTTGATAACACCGTAACCGATAGACTCTTGGATTTCTGCTTCAGAAGAACCAGAACCGCCGTGGAATACGAAGTTCAGCGCGTTAGGTGCGATGCCGAATTTCTCTGCACAGTAAGCTTGTGAATCACGCAGAATGGTTGGAGTCAGTACAACGTTACCTGCTTGGTAAACACCGTGTACGTTACCGAAAGATGCAGCGATAGTGAAACGTGGGCTGATTGCGCTCAGTTTCTCGTATGCGTATGCAACGTCTTCTGGAGAAGTGTACAGCTCAGACGCGTCCATGTGGGAGTTGTCTACGCCGTCTTCTTCACCACCAGTACAACCCAGTTCGATTTCCAGAGTCATGCCCATCTTTTCCATGCGAGCCAAGTACTCAGCACAGATTTCGATGTTTTCTTCCAGAGATTCTTCTGACAGGTCAATCATGTGAGAAGAGAACAGTGGCTTGCCAGTTTCTGCGAAGTGCGCTTCACCCGCGTCCAGCAGACCGTCGATCCATGGCAGCAGTTTCTTAGCAGCGTGGTCAGTGTGCAGGATAACTGGAACGCCGTAAGATTCAGCAACAGCGTGAACGTATTTTGCGCCAGCTACTGCACCAAGGATTTGTGCACCTTGACCTTCCAGCTTAACGCCTTTACCAACGAAGAAGCCTGCGCCACCGTTAGAGAATTGAATAACAACTGGTGCTTTAACTTTAGAAGCAGCTTCCAATACACCGTTGATTGAATCTGTGTTTACTACGTTTACCGCTGGAAGAGCGAACTTGTTCTCTTTAGCAATTTCAAACACTTTCTGTACGTCGTCACCAGAGATAACGCCAGGCTTTACAAAATCAAAAATCTTAGACATAACAATAGTCCTATTTACTCTGTTGTCTTTGAAGAAATCATTACCGAGCTGGCTCTATCCTGGCCAACTCAGCTAAATCGGCAAACGTTTGCGATCAGCGCTGCGCATTGTACCCAAACGTGATTCCAAACACATTACTTTTTGCATTTGGATATGCGCCTAAGTCCTTCAAACGTGGAGTTAGACGCATAAAAAACGGGAGCAATAACCCCCGTTCATCATTACGCTTTCGCGCGGTTTTCCAGCATTTCAACTGCTGGCAGAACTTTACCTTCAACGAACTCAAGGAAAGCACCGCCACCGGTAGAGATGTAAGATACATCCGCTTTGATACCGAACTTGTCGATAGCTGCCAGCGTATCACCACCGCCCGCTACAGAGAAACCTGCAGAGTCAGCGATTGCTTTAGAAATACCTGCAGTACCTGCTTCAAAGTTTTTGAATTCGAACACGCCTACTGGGCCGTTCCACAGGATAGTTTTTGCGTTACCGATGATTTCCGCCAGTGCTGCAGTTGAATCTGGACCCAAGTCGAAGATCATGTCGTCGTCTTGTACTTCAGAAACGTGCTTGATTTCAGCTTCTGCGTTCTCGTCGAATGCTTTCGCACATGCAACGTCAGTCGCAACTGGGATTGAACACTCTTTCATCAGTTTCTGAGCGGTTTCGATCAGGTCTGCTTCGTACAGAGATTTACCTACGTTGTGGCCTTCTGCTGCGATGAAGGTGTTTGCAATACCACCGCCAACAACCAGTTGGTCAGCGATTTTAGACAGAGACTCAAGAACAGTCAGTTTGGTAGAAACTTTAGAACCACCAACGATAGCAACCAGTGGACGCTCTGGGTTGTCCATTGCTTTGCCCAGTGCTTCAAGCTCAGCTGCCAGCAGAGGACCCGCACATGCGATTGGTGCAAACACACCTACACCGTAAGTAGATGCTTGTGCGCGGTGCGCAGTACCGAATGCATCCATTACGAATACGTCACACAGTGCCGCGTATTTCTTAGACAGTTCGTCTTCGTTTTTCTTCTCGCCTTTGTTAAAGCGAACGTTTTCCAGAACAACCAACTCACCCGCGTTCAGCTCTAGGCCGTCTACGTAGTCTTTTGCCAGTTTAACGTCACAATCCAGTGCGTCGTTCAGGTAGTTAACAACAGGTTGCAGAGAGAATTCTTCCGCGTATTCGCCTTCCGTTGGGCGGCCAAGGTGAGAAGTCACCATTACTTTCGCGCCAGCTTCCAGGCAGTGCTTGATAGTTGGCAGAGACGCTAGAATACGCGCGTCAGAAGTCACTTTACCGTCTTTTACTGGTACGTTCAGATCGGCACGGATAAATACGCGTTTGCCAGCCAGATCCAGATCGGTCATTTTGATTACAGACATTTTCGTCCTCTCTCTAAGTTGCAAAAATTAAAAATTTGCTAAGGCTTTCTTTACTCCAGAAAGCCGTGGCTCAAGCCTTCGAGCCACCAGTAACTGTTGCCATGGCCAATGCCGTATCTAACATACGGTTAGCAAAACCCCACTCGTTATCACACCATACCAACATCTTGATTAAGTTATGATTACTAACCCGAGTTTGAGAACCATCAACGATGGCACTGTGAGGGTCATGGTTAAAATCTATCGAGACAAGTGGTGCCTCGGTATAGTCGACAATGCCGCTTAATGTACACCGAGCGGCCTCCTCGAGTGATTGATTTACGTCATTAACTTTCACTTTTGTGTTAACTGTGACACTCAAGTCCATTGCTGTGACGTTAATTGTTGGCACTCTAACCGAAATAGCTTCAAATTTGTCAGAAAGTTTCGGAAAGATTCTTCCAATTCCCAAATGTAATTTGGTGTCGACAGGAATAATTGACTGACTCGCTGCGCGTGTGCGGCGCATATCTGAGTGATAAGCGTCAATCACTTGCTGATCGTTCATGGAAGAGTGAATAGTGGTAATCGTGCCAGACTCAATACCAAACTGTTCGTCAAGAACCTTGATAACAGGGACGATGCAGTTTGTGGTACAAGAGCCGTTGGAGACGATACGGTCAGAGGGTTGAAGCGTATCTTCATTTACACCAAAGATAATGGTGTTATCCAAGTCGTTCCCGCCTGGGTGGGAGAACAAGACTTTTTTCGCCCCCGCATCAATATGCGCTTGGCCGTGTTCACGGTTACCAAACACACCCGTGCAATCGAGCACGATATCTATGTCTAAATCGCGCCAAGGCAATAAAGAGATATCACTGAGATGGAGAATACGGATATTGTCATCACCAACAAACAGGTACTCCTGACTGTTAGTAACTTTCTTGAAGAATCGACCATGGCTGGAGTCGTACTGCAGAAGGTGCGCCATCGCATCGGGCTCAGCGAGCTCGTTAACCGCAACGACTTCGATTTGATCTCGTTTGTTACTTTCATACAGTGCACGCAGTACACTGCGACCAATACGGCCAAAACCATTAATTGCAACGCGTAGTGCCATGTTCCCTGACGTTCTTGATTTGCTAATGATATGCGGCAACAGTCTATCTCAAGCACATGAAATACGCACGTACAATGTGATTTTCCTCTCACACGCCATACGGAAAACTAACACTGTACTGAGGTAAACAGCACGTAAAAAGTGCTGCAATTCATTATTGCAGAACGAACGCAGCAGAATAAAAAATAGCGGGGGTGCCCGCTATTTCCGTTGCTACAGGTGATCGAGCCAGTACAACCGTAAGGCTTACTCACACTCACCGAAACCTGCGTAACTACATTAACCATTTCCACCAAATAAAGAGCGCAAGGAACCCGAAAAGGTACACTAAGCCGGAAAGGGATAACCATTTCATTGGTGTACTCAGCGACAGTTCTTTTGGCAGCTTGGTATTGGTTACTAAGATGTAATTTAACAACGCAAACACTGGCGTAGTCACAAACGCCATCACCATCGCGAAGTCCAACATAGGGATTAGTGCATTACCCCAAAAAATAATAATCCCCATTGCAGCGACTGATACCGCGAAAATCCACAGTTGCAGTACGCGTGGGTGCTGCGTTTCCTGGCGTTTAATCAAGCGTTGTGACTCGGCCACCACGCGAGAATACCCGTCAATAACGGTAATCGTGCTGCCGAAAATACAAAAGAAGGCAATCACAGCGATAAGGTAGCGCGACCATTCACCGATGGTTGATGCATACAGACTGACAAGCTGATGAGAGAAGCCTACGCCAGATTGGGCAAACTCTACGCCTGAGCCGTGAAGCACTAACGCCCCTAATGCGAGAAAAACAATCGCCAGAATCGCGGTACCAATGTAACCCACATTGAAATCAAACAGTGCAGAACGTGCCGTCACTTCTTGTTGGCGTTTTTGACTCTTCAGCCACATAGATGTAATGCTCGACACTTCGATCGGCGCAGGCATCCACCCCATCGTCACAACCAAAAATCCGATCGCCGCTAGCGTCCAAGGCGATGGAGAAATGGCGATTTCTTTGACCGGAGCAGGGCTTGCAAAAGCAATCACAACAGCAGCGACCGTTGCCACCGTCAGCACGGCCATGATCACTTTCGATAGGACATCGAGTGCTTTGTAGTGCCCTGCGAACAAGATCCCCAAACACACGACAATAACAACCGCTGACAATACTACTGGCGACAGCGTAAATGGAATGAAATAGCCCAAGAGGCTAGCACTAAAGAGTAACAGCGCAGCGATATTCACCACCGCAGAGAACAAACATAGAGGCGCAAAGACCCAAAGATAAGGGCGTCCTAATTTGGCATAGCCTTCAACAAGGCTCTCGCCTGTTCCCAACGTATATTGAATTCCTGCTTTGAAAAAAGGGTATTTGAACACATTAACCAACAGGATAAGCCCTGCCAGTTGCCAACCATAGATTGCTCCTGCCTGGGTAGATGCAACCAAATGCGACCCACCAACAGCGGCCGCAGCCATCATGATCCCCGGCCCCATTGACCGGACTAATTGGCGTAAGGTTTGTGCACCACCTTGTGCCGTGGAAAGAGAGTTTTCCATTGTCGTTCCTTGTAAAAGTTATGTTGTGTTTGGGCTTTTAAATTTGTCTTTTTTGAGTGTTTTATCATTGTCAAGACAGATACTAGATATCACAAAAAACTTAAGCGTCAACATAAAGTTACAAGTCGGGGCATAAAAAAACCCGCAGAGAACTTCTGCGGGTTTTTGGTGAAAAAAAGCGCGAATTACGCGAGCAATTCTTTCGCAGTCTCAACCACGTTTTCAGTGGTGAAGCCAAACATCTTAAACAGTTGGTCAGCTGGCGCAGACTCACCAAAGGTGGTCATGCCGATGATGCGACCGTCAAAGCCAACATACTTGTACCAGAAGTCAGCGATGCCCGCTTCGATTGCAACACGTGCAGTCACATCTGAAGGCAGGACTGATTCACGGTACGCTGCATCTTGCTTATCGAACACGTCAGTTGCTGGCATTGATACCACGCGCACTGCTTTACCTTCTGCTGAAAGCTGTGCTGCTGCTTCTACTGCCAATTCAACTTCTGAACCGGTTGCGATCAGGATAAGCTCAGGCTTACCTGCACAATCTTTCAGGATGTAACCACCCTTCGCGATATCAGCCACTTGCTCTGCTGAACGGTCTTGTTGTGCCAAGTTTTGACGCGAGAAGATCAGCGAGGTTGGGCCGTCTTTGCGCTCAATCGCCAGTTTCCAAGCAACCGCAGACTCAACTTGGTCACATGGACGCCATGTGCTCATGTTTGGCGTCAGACGCAGTGATGCGATTTGCTCAACAGGCTGGTGCGTAGGACCGTCTTCACCCAGACCGATTGAATCGTGGGTATAAACTTGGATGTTCTGCACTTTCATCAGT
>NZ_JAJUBB010000013.1 GCF_028683135.1 Enterovibrio qingdaonensis | reverse complement strand
ATTGTTCAAGAGTGATTCGGCACGCGTGGCATTTTTACCATGCGTTGGTTTTAGTGTTTAAGGTGGTATGCGGAAGCTTCGGTATTGCGTGCCTCACACCTTAACAAGGCGTTAGCCGCCATGGAGCTTGCTATACTCAAAGTGACAGAATAGTATCACTTTAGTATTCCTTTGGAGCAGCTCTCATGAAAGTAGAACTAGTTACATCACTCAAACGTCAAGCAACAAAAATCCTTGCCGATCTCCACGAAACTAAAGAACCAGTGTTAATTACCGAACATGGTAAGCCATCGGCATATCTGGTTGATGTCGATGATTACGAGTTTATGCAAAATCGTTTGGCGATTCTGGAGGGGATTGCACGAGGTGAACGTGCATTAGCGGACGGTAAAGTGGTGAGTCACGATGAAGCCAAGGACAAAATGTCAAAATGGCTGAAATAATCTGGACTGAGCCGGCACTATCCGACCTCAATGATATCGCTGAATACATCGCACTTGAAAATACCGTAGCTGCAAAACAATTGGTTCAAACGATCTTTTCTAACGTCGAGCGCTTAGAGGCTTTCCCTGAATCGGGTCGCATTCCCCCTGAACTAGAACATCTAAGCTATCGTGAAGTTGTAGTTAATCCGTGCCGCGTTTTCTATAAACAAGACGGCGACAAAGTATTTATTCTGTTTGTTATGCGTGCTGAGAGAGACTTGCGTAAGTTCCTATTGAGCAAGCAATAACCTTTGTGAATGAGCGGCTAACAATAAATTTAAGAGTAATTCACAACGCTCGGTGCTTTCACTTCAAGCTGGCTTAGTGTCTATGGCACAATGGCTTAAGTAGGGTGGTAGCATTGTTCACACCTTAATTTGGCGTATGTGATAGGAGCAGAGGTACAGGCATATGGCTCTTAGCGAGTTGGAAGTAAAAAGGGTGGAAAAGGCCGCTACAGTGTTTCTTGCCACTCATCGTCCGCCACCAGAAGTACGCTCGAAATTGGATATTGGATGGCATTTGGATAGGCAATCAATAGTAATATTCGAAATACGACCAATTTGGAACGACCCTCGCTCTAAAGAAGAATACCCTTTTGCAAAGGCCACTTTTGTTCGCACTCAAGGTATCTGGAAAATATACTGGATGCGCCAAGACCTCAAATGGCATAGTTACGAGCCTGTAAGTCAGGTGAAAACCGCCGAGGCAGTATTCGAAACCGTTAGCAAAGATGAATACGGATGCTTTTTCGGTTAATCACATAACAATGCCATCAAACATCGCTCTCTGTGGGGGGCTGGACTCGCAAAACACGCTCGCCGTTTATGCGAAACGTTAGCTGATTTGAGGTCAATCATTAGTAAGGTGTCGTAATGAGAATCTTGGTAACTGGCTCTGCGGGTAGGGTAGGTCGTGCAATCTATATTAAATTAATGCGAACGCATGACGTGGTTGGCATTGATAAAACACCGTGTTCAACAGCCGATTACATTGGTGATATCCGTGATAGTGCTCTGATTGAAGAGGTTCTTGAAAATATTGATGTCATCGTTCATACAGCGGCTCTTCATGCGCCTCATGTTGGTTTAGTACCTGATTCAGAGTTTCAATCTATCAACGTAGATGCGACCGAGAAATTGGCTTTGGCTGGGGTAAAAGCAGGTGTTAAGCACTTTATTTTCACTAGTACGACTGCGTTGTACGGCTATGCTTCGACGCCTAAAAATATTGCCGGCTGGGTTGATGAGGAAGTTACTCCGCAACCCAAGTCTATTTATCATAAAAGTAAAATTGCGGCTGAAACTAAGCTAGAAGAAATTTCAAATCTGTTTCAGCTTCCAGTAACTGTGCTGCAAATGTCGAGATGCTTTCCTGAGCCTGCGGATGTAATGGCTGTATTTCGTCTAACCCGTGGTATTGATGCTCGCGATGTAGCAAATGCTCATTTATGTGCTGTGGAAAAACGCTTAGGCGGTTTTAATCGTTTTATCATCTCAGGTGCAACACCTTTTCATCTGTCTGATTGCGAAGCGCTATACACTGATGCCGGAGCTGTCATCACGCGAAAGTGCCCAGAAATCGCGTTAGCATTTAAACAAAGAAATTGGCAGTTACCTCAACGCCTAGATCGCGTCTATGATTCATCGTCCGCACGTGAGAAATTAGGTTGGTCACCTATACATGGTTTTGAACGTGTTTTGGAAATGCTAGATACTGAAACAGCAGAAGTATTACCAGTTTTGAAACGTAGCTAACACGTATTAGCCCTTCTCCAGTCAATAGGCAATCGCATTCTTTTGGCTGCATTCGCAGCCAATGCTCTCGAACAACAAAGTCGTCTACTCGTGGCGCATTTTTTTCATAGAAACGCTGCGATTTAGGTGTTTCAATCAGTTTGGGGTAGTAAACGCCCGTTATTCTAATGTTAAACGTTCAAGGAAGATTTAGTGTTTAAGAAAAATCACATTTACTACCAATTTAGGAAGGGTGAGGTCACCGCTCTTCATGTTGAAACTAACAAAACATTGGTAAAAGGATGTTTAGCACTCGCTCATCCCAGATCATTAATGGGAGATTTCTTTGCTGTTCAGGCGTGTTTAATTGGCATATCGCAAGAGCTAATACCTAAGTCACTTTTCTCATTGGCACCAGTAGCAGTAGTACATCTTTTGGAAGCCTCGGATGGCGGCTACACCAATGTCGAAATCAGAGCGTTTAAAGAGGCAGTGTTGGGGGCAGGGGCTAGAGCAGTATTCTTTGTAGATTCGCCAGTTTTACTGAAGCCAACTCAGGTTCAAGAGCGAGATTTCAAAGTACTGCCGAACGTATAACACATGTGGGCCCTTCGCCGGCCATTAAGCAATAGTATTTTCAATATTGTGCATAACGCATGTCATCATTGCACCTTGATTTACCAAGGTGCATTTTGGTCATTACTTTATTTATAGTTGGCTCTGTTGTTGATCAAAGCTTCGTGAGAAGAATTGAAATAGCTCAGTTTTAACAAGTAGGGGCAATTTGTCGCCATGGCCACCTTCATATTCACTATATTCATGAGGTATGCCTTTATTATTTAATAAGGCAGAAAATCCCCTTACCTCATCAATGAGCATGCCATCATTAATTCCTACATCTAGTTTAATAATCGGAGCCGATTTTCTGAGTTTTTCTTGGTGCAGTGGTAACAAGCTAGCGATAGTTTGACTTTCAATGTCAGAAATCTGTTTAGTTGAGATAGGCACCTGCGCATAAAAGGGGGCGTTGCTATCAGGGGCGAACATGATAGCCAATGAATAGTAAAACTTATCTACCCATTGCCATTGATCTTTCTCTTTACTAAATGTTTGATTGATCACGTTGAAGTCCATTTCAGGTGTAATGTAGTTATACCCTGGGTTTGTGACTAACGGTGTGCTCATGGCATAGATCGCACCAAAAAGATCGGTATGTTTCATGCCTAATTTAAACGCACCAAAACCTCCCATTGAATGACCAGTAATACCACGATGAGACTTGTTTGCTTTAGTGCGATATTCCTTATCAATGTAAGGGACTAAGTCTTTAACGATATAATCTTCCCAATTTCCGCCCGAGATTGAATTTGAATACCATCCCCCTAAGAAGGGTTCATTGTAACTGTCCGGAATGACGACGATCATCTCTTCGATGCTGTTATCTGCATATAAGCTTTCTAAGCTTTTCTGTACATTAGGCTGCGTATCATCTTCAGATAACCAAGAATTTGCCTTACCGCCCAAACCATGTAGTAAATAAACAACAGGGTATTCTTTGTTACTGCTGTAATAGGAAGGTGGGAGTGAAATAATCACTTCTCGCAACGTGCTAATGTTAAGGCGGTTTCCCTTTAAAGATTGACTCTCTACCGTAATGGTTTGTAACTGACTTGCCGACTCTTGGGCAATCGTAGCTTGAGAGTAGAAAACAAGGCAAAGCAGTATATTCAATATCAGTTTTTTAGCCGTGATCATTTGTCATACCTATATTCATTCCATTAATTTTTTTGAGCGAATTCACTGCTTTTTCTGTTAAGCAGAGTATTCAGTAAATTCCGTTTGTTACGAACGTGAAACGGTGTCTGGGTTCACATGTTGCAGCCAAGTGTAAAAGCGCTTAACATTGGCGTAAATGACATACGTACGATGAAATAGGACAAGGATTGACATATTCAGCACCCAAAAAAATAGCATTTATCTGCTTTGAAGGTTTCCAATCGTTAGATTTAACAGGCCCCTTAGAAGTCTTTGACCTCGCTGTAATTGACGGAAAAGCGCAGTATGAAAATGTTATTTTCTCTCCTGAAGGCGGATTAGTTGCTAGCTCATCGGGTATTGTTGTTGCGACTCAGCCCTTCGCGTCGTTAAAAGGATTTCATGCGATGGTGATTGTCGGTGGAGTAGGCTCTGATCTTGCGATGACACAGCGAAATATAGTCGATTACATCAGTGAGCAGAGCAAAGAGGTAGAGAGAATAATATCAATTTGTTCCGGCGCACTCATTTTAGCGAAAACAACGCTTTTGGATGGACTAAAAGCGACTACCCATTGGTCCCTGTGGCATCGACTTCAATCGACCAACCCTCGTCTAGACGTTGTAAAAGATGCCATTTTTGTTAAACAAGGGAATATCTATACGTCCGCGGGTGTCACTGCGGGTATGGATTTAGCACTGGCAATCGTACAGGAAGACTGTGGTAGAGAGATAAGTTTAGATATCGCTAAAGGCTTGGTCATATACTTTAAGCGACCAGGCGGACAAAAACAGTTTTCAGATATTCTTCAAAGCCAAAGCATAAATAACGACAAAATAAACCAAGCCTGCACCTATATAAACAATAACATAAAGCAAGACCTTTCCGTTCAAAGGCTAGCGAAGTTAGTAAATATGAGCGCGAGAAATTTTTCTCGAGTGTTCACTAAAGAACTTAAGATTTCGCCGGCAAAATACGTCGAGCGAGTTAGGGTTCATCGTGCTTGCCTTATGCTTGAAAACAGAAACCTCAATACGGCACAGGTGGCCGATACAGTCGGTATCAACAGTGCTGATGTGTTAAGCCGACTGTTTCAAAAATACTTTTCTGTCAGTGCATCGCAGTATCGGGAGCATTTTTGCTGACAATGTTCAAAAATCATTAGGCTACAACTGAAAACAAGAAGTAATCCATTTTAGTGGCAGGTGGGTAGTCTTCAGGCATTTCGTGTTGCGACAATAGTTCGGCCTTGATGAGGAGAAATGTCAGTAAGTTGATTTAAGGGGTTGTTGTAGTGGAAAAACTGATCTTTTTCTTGGTTTTTATGTTAAGTGCAGCCTGTTTTTTCGTTTCTGTGCTTCTCTCTGTTTACGGCCGAGTTATGTTTTTCAAGGGAAATTAGCAGCATGAACATCGAACTTAGACATATAAATAGCGACAATTTCTATGAAATCTGCCAGTTGGAGGTTGCTCCAAATCAGCTAAACCATGTCGATAGCAATGCAATTTCGTTAGCTGAAGCGAACTTCATGAACTTTCCTTGGTTTAGGGGGATCTACTTCGGCAATAATCCCATAGGTTTTATTTTAGTAAACGCAGATACAGTGTCAGGTAAATTTGAGCTTTGGCGATTCATGTTAGACAAATCTCACCAGTCCAAGGGCTATGGGCGTATTGCTGTGGATCTGTTGAAATTGGCACTGGTTAAAGAGTTTGGAATATCTTCTCTGTATACAAGCGTAGTTGCCGGTCCAACAAGCCCTAAAGGTTTTTATCTAAATTGCGGTTTTGTGCTAACAGGTCATTGGGTTGAAGGACGTGAAGTAGAGTTGTGTCTATCACTTTAGCTCTAAACGTATGACGATGCGCGGCGAGCGAGTTTAAAAGGTTTTTTGCACCTACTGATATTTAAAGGACATACTTTTCAGTCCCAAAGGCGGCTGTTTGGGTATAGTAAGCCCAATAATCTTGGCAATTGGAAATTCCATTCCCCCAGCTCGGTTTATCATGGCGTTTCTTAGGCCAACAAGGAGGTGGTGCATGCAAAAGGTAGTTCAGTTTTTCCGGCGAACCTTGTCTGACAGTGTCAATGTGGCACTCACATTATATAAGGTGATGATCCCAACCATTATCGTGGTGAAGGTCTTCGAGGAATTCGGCGGAGTTATCTGGTTTTCCCATTTTATTGCGCCATTGATGAATGCGATTGGTCTTCCCAGTGAAATGGGATTGGTCTGGGCAACGGCTATCTTTGTGAATATCTACTCTGCGCTTGTCGTCCTGATTAATACCGATGTGACCATGTCGGTAGCCCAAGCTTCAATTCTCAGTTGCATGATCTTACTTGCGCACTCTATGCCTATTGAGGTTGGTCTGGCGAAAAAGTCTGGTGTTTCAGTCTGGTGGAGCATTCTCACGCGCGTCGGTGGTGCTTTGCTCTTTGGCTGGATTCTTCATTTAATTTACAGCGCAACAGGCTCGCTTCAAGAGCAGGCAAGCATCATCTGGCAGCCTACGAGAGTCGGGGAAACCACGCTGGCTGATTGGGGAATAAGTCAGATACAGAACCTCATTTTGGTCTTCGTGATTATCGTTGCGCTTATTCTAGTGCTGAATACGCTTAAGGTCTTAGGCATTGAAAAGCTTATTGCAAAAGCCCTTAGCCCTTTTCTCCGCTTGCTGGGCATTAGCCAAGAGGCGACGAATCTGACCTTAATTGGCATTACGTTGGGTCTTTCATACGGCGGTGGTTTGCTTATCAACGAGGCCCAAAAAGGGCACATACCACCTAGAGATATTTTTACCGCTATTACCTTGCTAGGGCTGTTGCATAGTCTGATTGAAGATACGCTTTTGATGTTGGTAATTGGTGCGGATTTCACCGCTATTTTCTGGGGACGGTTGGTTTTCGCGTTGGTGTTGGTCGGCGTGATATCTCGGTTGATGCGGCTGGTGGAAGGGAAGCGGTACGAGCGATTGTTTTACCGCTCTGTGGCGACGGCGTAATGTGATTGGAGCCTAAGTCAAAGCGCAGAAATCAAGGGATGACATGGTATTCGACGGGATGCTGTGTCTTGGCATTGTCGTAAAGAATGAGCTCTATAGAGAGCTCATTATGCGAGTTACTTATGGAAGATGATCTGCTCGTCTTCGTTCTTTACAAGGCGGGCTTTGTTTTGTTCGATTAATTGCGCGGCATAAGAAGGCGTGACCGCTTGAATTTCACCTTTGGATCGCATTGAAAATCCACTCCATGCCTGGTCTCGATATTTGCCCGACTGCGTGTATTGAATGAGCACTTTCATTTCATCTCTCCGTGGGGGTTTACGTGCTACTCACCGTAAAACGTTTCATGTTTTGCCGCATCACCTAAAAATGAAATGTAAGTTTAATAAACTGAAATTGAACGCTTTTACTCCGAGAGTATCTGCGCAGATAGCTTTGCGAAGGATTTGTATAAAAGCACGCGAGGATGTCACGACGCGCTTGGCATTTGAGAAATCTTTTATTGAGGCGGAATGGGCGTTCAATGCAATGCATGAAGCCTGACAAGTTTTAAATACTAGATTTTCGACAGTTTAATTTCGAACGACGATGTTTCTCTTATCGTTGATTTACTGATGGTTAAGCGAGTTTAAGCCCCACACATTGTTCAAGAGTGATCGCTTTAGCAAGATATCTCGTTCCTGTATCCAGAGGAGAGATATATGAATATTTTTGTATTGGATCATGATATTGAAAAATGCGCTCAATTTCATTGTGATCAACATGTCGTCAAAATGATCTTAGAAAGCGTGCAAATTTTGTGTACGGCTCTGAACAAAAAAGGGTTTGATACCCCTTACAAATCAACACATATAAAGCATCCGTGTGTGCTATGGGTTGAAGAATCGTACGATAACTTTTTGTGGTTAACATCGCTTACTGTGGCACTGAATGATGAATATAGATGGCGTTACGACAAAGCTGTCGACCACAAGTCGATGTCTATTTTGCCTGAAATTTCGGAGTTAACGTATCCATCCATCGGATTGACCCCTTTTGCACAGGCAATGCCTCAACCCTATAAGGTCATGGATGATCCCGTTACCGCTTATCGACAGTTTTACATGGGTGATAAAAAGAGTTTCGCAAAGTGGACAAAGAGATCTGTGCCTTATTGGTTTAGCACCACCTGATTCATAGAACATTTCTCGGGCTGTCGGGCACAGGTGCGCGCGTGGCTGTGTCCAATAGGACTGGCTTTGAGCTGTTGTTTTTTAAGCGGGTTAGAAACGTAGGTCGTTTAAATCGGGAGTGTCCCTCAACATAACGGAAACACCGCCCTTTAGAATTTGCCGATTGCCACCTAGCTTTGTCGACATACGCTGAAATAGTTGCGCCTAGTTACCAAGGGAGTTCCTCGCCATTGAAGCTATAAAACTTCCCTGTGTCAGTCGGGCGGGTTTTATCGATGAGTTTGAATAGCTGTTGGCTCACATAAGCAGGCGTGAATAGTTTGTGTGTTGGCACGTTCTTCTGGAAAGGTTCTGATAATGGTGTGTCAGTCGTTCCGGGGTGAAAGGCGAAAACGCAGCAGTTAGGTAGCTTGAACTTCCACTCGATACTAATCGTTTTGATCGCCATATTCAGTGCTGCTTTGGAGCAACGATAGCTAATCCAACCGCCTAGTTCGTTATCTTCAATGCTCCCGACTCTCGCCGACAGTGAAATAAAGTAAGTCTGCTTCTTCGCCTTTAGGTGTGTTGAAAAGTGTTTTGCCAGCAATAGTGTAGGTAGGGTATTTGCGTTCAAATTTTGGTTGAAGAAGTCGACGGTAAACTGAGTAACTGACTTCTCAGGTTTTTGATCGAATGTATGTAAAAAGCCTACTGCGTTGATCAGGATATCGAGACTCGGCACTTTTTCTGCCAACTCTTTTATGTCGGTATCTAGTGATGTGTTGGTTTTAAACCATGTGATGTTGCTTTGTTTTAACTCGGGTAATGTCGAATGGTACGTCGCATATACAGACGCTTCAGGGAATGAGCGTGTGATGTGTTTAATTATTGCTTTCCCAATTCCGCCACTCCCCCCAATAATTAGAATATTCAAATGCTTATACTCAATGTCCAGTGTTGGATAAATCATAGTCTAACAATGATGATTCAGCTATTTAGCATCTTGGGAATGATTCGCAACACTTGGCATTTACGGGCTGCTTTATTTAAATGTATGGTAACAACGGCTTTTGTTGATTGTTCGTGTTACTGACCCCTCAACAGTGCGTTGAGTTGAAAAGGAAGTATCGGAGCCCATATGAATTTCAGTGATTTGAAAAATGTAGCGGTTTTGGCCGCCTTATTGGGTGTTGGGTTGCTAATAGCGTCCTCGATTAGCGGTAACATCCCTAATCCTAGCCATTTGACAAAATTAGAGGGGCACATTGATTGGGTGAAAGCGACAGGAAAGTATGGGCATACTATTCGCTTTAAATTTCAAGAGGATGATACTCATCTCGTTTATCATTCAATTGGAGGTCAAATAAGTAAAGTCCAGCGTGCTTTGGCGCAAAGAGGTGCTTTGATTAGTGTTTTATACGATCAAACGGATTCTCACTCACCCCCATTTGATCAAAATGAATACCATACAATTTATGAATTGGTACAAAATGGCGTGACGGTTAGGAGCCATTCAGCGTTGGCAGAGAGATATGCTGAAAATAGTAGGTTGCTTGGTTGGATGGGACTGGGGGTTTTGATCTGTTTAGGCTTTCTGATTCTCGCGGGTTGCAGGAAGAAAAAAGAGCCCTAACAATGACATAAATGGTGTCGATAACCTCTTAGATTTCGCATTATAGCCACTGATTTTAGCTATACATTTTTATACTCATGACTGAAGTGTGATGTGCACATTTACGTGCTACTCACCGTAAAGGGCTTCATGATTTTACACATCATTTAAAAATTGAAATGTAAGCTTAATGAACTGAAATTGAACGGTTTTACTCAGAGAGCATCCACGCGGCTTTTCTCGTTAGAAATGTGAAAATAGGCGAATAGTTTTTGGCCTAAGCAGACTACGAACGGCAGAAGGTTATCAATTTGCCAAGTCAGCCACGTTTTTATGCGAGTATGGATGATGGTTTCTCGTTATGATTCAGCCGTGTTTTTATTCCAGAGTTTGAATCAATGATTCGTTTGATCCGTGAAGAAGATATTCCTGCCACTGCACTTGTTCATAAAGCCGCTTTTGTCCGACAAGGACACTCGCAAGAGTGGATTCAATGTAACGCGAATGCGTTTCCTCGCTTTTTAATTTATGTCGCTGAACTAGATGCCCAGGTGGTTGGCTATATTATCTGGAATCAGAAAAGTGGTTTTCGCCCAGAAGCGGTGCTTGAGCTTGAACAATTGGCGGTATCACCTGATTTTCATGGTCAAGGCATTGGGCGTAAGTTGGTTGTTGAGTCACTCCCTCTAGTGAAGCAGCAATTGGCAAAAAGACAGGCTGTAATTAAGCATGTCATGGTCACCACTCGTGCTGATAATTTTGCGCAGGATTTGTATAAAAGCACGCTGGGTGCGGAGATTGAAGCGACGATCACCAACCTTTACTCTGCTGATGAGGTATTGATGATCGCCCGTAACGTGAAGGTATAAACGTCACTGTTTTGTCGATATCGCCTCAATAACAGTATCGTCTGGAGTAAAAACGTCATGAGCAATAGCGAGTATTTAGTGAGAGAAGCCACACGCGAGGATGTCCCGACGCTCTTGGCGTTTGAGCAATCTCTTATTGAGGCGGAAAGGGCGTGCAATGCAAGCATGAAGCCTGACAACATTAAATACTATGATTTCGACAGTTTAATTTCGAACAACGATGTTTGTCTTATCGTTGTCGAAAAAGACGCTGTGATTATTGGCGCGGGTTTTGGGCAGATACGGCCGTCGAATCCCGCTCTGAGTCATGACGTTGATTGCTACCTAGACTTCATGTATGTAGACCCGAGTTATAGAGGGCAGGGGATCAATCAATGGGTAATTGATTACCTGCTCGCCTGGAGTCGAGCACGGTCAGTTACCGACTTCTACTTGCGCGTTTATGCCGGAAATACACCCGCAATACGCGCTTATGAGAAATTGGGTTTCACGCCGAATGTGGTTGAGATGAAACTGAACCTAGGCCGTGTCGATTAAAACGGCTCGTGGTGATGAAGGCAGTAACAGCGTGGATTCGTACACATAAAAAGACGTAACAACCTGCTGCCATTCCACTGAAATTCACCCACGTTTTTTGCGACCGAACGCTAGCCTTACTCACGCCTTTTTTCCCTTCTCATCTTCCCCACGTACAGTTATCCAATATATCAATGTTCATCAACGTCAATACGTGCTGTCTGTTCAACAAGCCGTAAAGGAGTTCGCAGTGAAATGTCTGGTTGTGCTGGCTCATCCCCAAACGTCAAGTCTTTGCCATTATCTGAGCGGAGAAACAATCGCGCATCTAACAGCGAAAGGTTATGACATTGAGGTTCTTGACCTCTATGACAAGGCATTTGAACCCGCATTGCGCGAAAGTGAAAGACGAAGCTATTACGCCGATTCGTTTGACGCATCGTGTGTCCAAAAGGAGATTGAGCAGCTTGTAAGGGCCGAAAGTTTGGTGTTGGTTTTTCCTACGTGGTGGTTTGGCTTCCCTGCGATACTAAAAGGTTGGTTTGACCGTGTTTGGGCCCCCGGTCACGCCTATGATCATGCTGATGACTTAGGTGCAATCACGCCAAAGCTTAGAAATCTTAAAGAAGTCAAAGTGATAACGACATTGGGTTCGCCTTGGTGGGTAGACACCTTCGTATTGTGGCAGCCCGTGAAGCGAATACTCCGCATTGCGTTGTTAGGGGCGTGCGCAAAACGGTGTCGGTTCACCATGTTGTCGCTCTATAAAAGTGAAAATGTCTCAGAAGAGCGTGCAAAGCAGTTTGTCGAAAGAATTAAATCCGCATTTTGATGCGGCTTGCGAGGGAGTACTGCCTAATGCTAGATAACCCCTTCTTCAAAAATGGGTTTATTGCGCTGTTTATTTCTGGGCTTATCTTTTTTGTTCTTTGGTTTGCGTTTTATCTTCCAGAGCCTGATTTACACAACTTTCAATGGACACAGGCTTCCAAGCAAAAAGATTGGAATACCGTGTCGCCAGAAGCTGAAGGGTTTGATCCTAAAACGCTCGTTGAATTGCATAACCACTTGACGATACGAAAAACCAAAAAAGTACAATCAATTGCCATTATCCGAAATGGTCATCTTGTGTTCGAGCAGTATTACCGTGTGATGAGCGATAACGATGGGTTACCCATGCCTCGCCATTTTCCGCCGTCTGCTGATACGCAGAATCAAATGCGCTCTATCTCGAAAACAGTCGTCGCAACGCTTATTGGCTGCTTGCTCCATGAGTCTTCAATCTCTGATACCAATCTGCCACTTTACGGCTTTTTTGATCAAAGCCTGATTCCAAATGCAGAGGAAAAGGCCAATATCACGCTGGAACACGCGTTGAATTTTAATAGCGGTTTAGATTGGAGCGAGTGGCGTACGGAAAACAGCGATGCGCTAAATATGTGGTTATCTCCAGAGCCGTATACGTATGTGTTTAATAAAGGGGTAGCACACCAGCCCGGTGATGTATTTACGTATCAAGGCGCGATGAGCGTTCTGCTTGGGGGCGTTGTCGAAGCAGTAACGGGGACGAATTTGCGCGACTATGCCGATAAAGCACTCTTTCAACCACTGGGCATTTCAAATTACGACTGGTTTGCCCATGAGCAGACGGGCGAGTATTTAGGCTCGTCGGGTCTTTACCTTCGCACACGTGACCTCGCAAAGTTAGGGCAGCTCTATCTGAATAAGGGCGAGTGGGACGGCGAGCGTATTTTCTCTGAAGAATGGGCTGAAGAAAGTTTGCAGCCAAAGGGACGGTTCTGGAAAGACAAGAGTATTGCCTATGGCCACAACTGGTGGTTTCCAACGCTGACGGTAAGAGGAGAGCGTATTCAGGTCGCCGGAATGCGAGGAGCGGGTGGTCAAGAGCTGTATATATTCCCTGATTATCAATTGGTATTTGTTATGACATCCGGTGCATTTCTTAGTCAGGACGAAGATTACCCGTTCGAGCTTATTGCTGACTATATTCTGCCAGCGATTGGTCTTAACAGGGTCAAATATGAGCCAAATGTTTAAAAGGAATACTTGAAATGAAAGCACAATTTGTTCTGCTGGCAAGGTATAACCAATGGATGAATGAAGCCTTGTATACAAAAGCACGAGAGATGACAGATAACGATCTCTACGCGGACAAAGGTGCATTTTTTGGCAGTGCCTTCCATACCCTAAGCCACATTTATACGGGCGATTTGCTTTGGTTGGCCCGTTTTACGTCGGTGAAAAGCGCGGTGGATTTGGACAAAGGATTAGGAGTCTTTCCAACGGCCACATCAAATAAAGTCCACTTCTGCTCGACGTTGGATGATTTGGAAAATGGCCGCAAAGCACTGGATGCTTTGATTCTAGAATGGGTCGAAGGCATTGATGCGACAGAGTTTGAAGGCCACGTCACTTATCGAAATCTATCTGGGGCGATGTTTTCAGACCCGTTACCCTCCGTTTTGCTTCACTTTTTTAACCATCAAACCCATCACCGTGGGCAATTTACAACTCTGTTAAGCCAAAGCGGAGAGAGTGACTATTTTACAGACCTGATTGGCTTATTGCGCGAATAGCGTGTTTGCAAGGCTAAGCCCTTTTCGTGGTTGTATTCAAACCTTGATAATCCAGTCATGTGATACGAAATGCAAAACCTGTTGAATTTGTGGGACTTTACTATGCTTTAAAGGTGGAGCTCTTCTTCGAAAAGAGCGAAATGACACCGATTTACCATGTAACTTCTGCGCTTATAGCCACGCCCACGGTGCATGACTTCTTTGTGGTCAAAGACGCGCATTGAGATTGACTCTATGTGAAGGAGAACGATATGGATATCAAACAGGTACATAAAGCAACGTGTCACTGTGGCTCTGTAGAGCTTGAGCTGAGAATGCCGAATGGACTAGAGGATGCGCGACGGTGTTCTTGTTCTATGTGCCGAAAGCGAGGCACGGTCATGGCTTCAGTTGACGTTAAAGATTTGATGGTGACGCGAGGTGAAGAGTTTTTAACCCTCTATCAATTCAATACGCTGACAGCAAAGCACTATTTCTGCAAACGTTGTGGGATATATACCCACCATCAACGTCGTTCGAACCCGTATCAATATGGGATAAATGTGGCGTGCCTAGAAGGCGTGAATCCCTATGATGTGGAGAATGTGACCGTCACAAGTGGCATTCATGAGCCGGGTGAAGGGATAAACCTGTAACCGTGTCGAGCGAGTGATGCGTGGACAGTCGGGAAAAAAGAGGCGGTTGATCCGCCTCTTTGTGTTTGAATTATATTGTTGAGCGTTACCTGTTTAGCCGTAGAGCGCTTGCATCACCAATTTCGGTGTGCGGTCTACTTTGAACAGGCCCCAATGTTTCTCAGGCTCTTGAGGATGAGCATCGCCTTTCCAAGGCTCATCAAATGCTTCAAATACGAAGGTGAGGATCTGCTCTTTACGGGTCCACTCCAGTAATTGTTCGTAATAGGCCGCCTGAAGCTCTTCTGAGGCATTCCACTCTTCAATACCACGACCGTTAGAGGCGGTAGCCCAACCTGCTTCTGTGATGATCACAGGCTTGTTCGGGTATTTGTCTGCCACGGCGTAGTAATTTTGTTTGGTGTACTCAAGCGCATCATCAAGGGTTTTGTATTCCCAAACTGGATAGGTGTGCAGGGAAATGAAATCCAATTCGGCAACGAGTTCATCGAGCTTGTAAGTCCACGGCACATAGTTTTCGCAGAACGTAACAGGCTGGGAAATGTTGGATTTAACTGTTTTCACGTGCTCGACCAGCTTCTCAACGGAGATGAGGTGATCCGTCCATTCGACACTCGCCTCGTTACCGACAGAGACATAATCAACAATGTCTGGGAAGGCATTGGCCAACGCGATCAATTGCTGAATCTCTTGATGGTTGTGGCGACGGTTCTCTTCGAGCATTTCTTCGCTGAATTGGGCTCCCCATGGGCAGCCTGGGTTATTCATTTCTGCGGCGACGTCTGCACCCAGCATGACTTTAAAATCCAGCTTTTCAGTGCGAATAACGTCCAACACTAAACGGGCGTGATGGCTGCAGTCATAAAGACGCAGAGCCTGCCAGTTTTTGGAGAGAATAATCAGGTCTTCTTTGATCTCATTGTAGGTTGGGTAGATCCCCTCACGAGGGTTCTGACCTTCACGATAGCCTGAGTAACAAATAGCGTTTCTGTATTCCATAGCGCGCATTACCTTATATTGCGTATTTCCAACCGTGTGGTGGTTGATTACCTTAAGAATGTGTTAAACCGGGTATTTGTATTTGCCGTCTTTGTCCCAGAGGCCCCAGTAGGCGCCGACAGCACCTTCTTTCTCTACTTTCCACGCTTCGTCAAACGAAGAAAAATAAAACACTTCAATGCCTTCTTCTTCCGCCCATTGGTAGGTGTCGACGAAATAGCGAAGTGCATTCAACTCAGAGGGTTCTGCCCCTCGTTCTGCGATGCCTTCGTTTGGCCATCCTGTTTCTGACACAATGACAGGTTTGCCTTTTGCGACTGCTTTGGCGCGGCGATACATTTCTTTCATGTAAGGCACAGCGAATTCGATTGGGCAGCCTTCCCAAAAGGGGTAACAATTTGTCAGGATGACATCGCAGGCATCTGCAACAGCCGGATGGTTTTCGAACAGAAAGTAGGCGTCGACATAACCGATGCTGACATTTGGAAGGGCTTCTTTGATGCGATTGATATATGCAATTAGCTCTTGCTCTGGAATGTCTTCACGGAGGAGGACCTCGTTTCCGACGGCAAGGATATCTACATGACCGGCTTTGGCGACGTCAATGGCGTTTTGGATTTCTTCTTCATTTTTCTCTCTATTGTCGTCAATCCAAATTCCTACCATGGTATTGAGGCCACGGGCTTTGGCGATGCGAGGAATATTCTCGTGACCCTCGGTACAGGAAAATGAGCGCACCCAGTTAACATTGTCACTGATGATGCTCAGTCTCTCTTCGATCTGTTCTTCGCTGATTTTTGAACCCGGACCTTGTCCTTCGATGTACGGGCTGAACGAAATGCCGTGGATTCTCTCATTGAGGATCTCGGTGGTCTTACGCTTTAGCGCGTCCAGATCCTTTACACCACCCAGAGCGGGCTGATACAGCTTACTCGACACTTTTTTAACTCCCTACGGATATAACATGGGCTTCCATGCCTTGGATTCAGCCTCTTCTTTCTTGGCTTTCCAGACGTATTTTTCTCTGCTGACTTCAGGTGTTATTCGCGTTGACGACCAAAAAGAAAGCGCTTTCTTTTTGAAGTTTTGCCATATAGGTCCAAATAGACAACACGTTTTTGAGGGAAGGGTAGGTTCGATCACAAATGTGCGTAGGTGTTACGTGTGACGCTAAAGTGGGAATTTTTCGGCCGGAAATGGCGGTTTATTGCATAAAAACAGCAGCTTGATTTAATGTACAGAGCTAGCATATTTGTTGCGTAATGGTTGCCAAGAGGTGTTTGGTTTTGTGACGATAATGTCTAGTTAACCTTCCAATATGCGAAAGGAAGCCCCCGAGTTATGACAATCACGGAATATCTGGGAATTGAATTTCCTATTATCCAAGCTCCAATGGCGGGCGTCCAAGACGCTGAATTAGCCATCGCGGTTTCTGAGGCGGGTGGCTTGGGGTCTTTGCCCTGTGCGATGCTCGATGCAGAGGCGATAGCCAATGAAGTGGGGCGAATAAAAACAGCCACTACGAAGCCATATAACCTGAATTTTTTTTGCCATAAGATGCTGCCTTTTGATGAGGATAAACATCGCCTTTGGCGTAAAAAACTCACGGGTTATTTTAATACGTTTGGTGTCGATGAAAAACGCCTAGGGAACAGTGCGTCACGCCTGCCTTTTGATCATGATATTGCCGATGTTGTGGAGCCCTTTGCGCCCCCTGTTATTAGTTTTCACTTTGGTTTACCGGAACCGCAATTATTGCAGCGAGTAAAAGGGTGGGGGGCTGTGGTCTTGTCGTCTGCGACGACGCTGGAAGAAGGGCTCTGGCTTGAGGCTAATGGTTGCGATGTGGTGATAGCGCAGGGCATAGAAGCGGGTGGTCACAGAGGCATGTTCTTAAGTAATGATCTTGAGTGCCAAATCGGAACGACGGTACTCGTTGACGTGTTAGCTCGTCATCTTTCCGTTCCGATTGTCGCCGCTGGTGGAATCGCATCGGCGCAAGACGTGCTCGACATCATGTCGCAAGGAGCCGATGGCGTGCAGATCGGCAGTGCTTTTTTATTAAGTGATGAAGCAAAAACCTCGCGTTACCATCGACAGGCGATACAAAGTGAAGCCGTTGAACGCACTGCAATCACCAATATATTTTCAGGTCGTCCTGCACGCGGAATTGTTAATAAGGCGATGCTAGAACTCGGAAATATGAATACAAGTGTTCCTGCGTTTCCGTACCCCTCCATAGAAATGACACCTCTCAGGGCTGCAGCAGAGGCCAAAGGGTTGGAGCACTTCACGCCACTTTGGTGTGGTACTAATGCAAAAGGCATTAAAAGTGGCAGTGCTAAATCAATCATGGATTCGTTGGTTAAGGGAATATCAGCATGAGATGTTAGCTTTGAGACATCATGTGTAACCCGATCTGGATATAGTAATTAAAGTCTTGATGGATAAAGGCTATTCAGAGAGGGATGTATGAGACGTTTAATCGCTTTTGCTTTTCTTTTGATGTTCAGCAGTATGTCATTTTCTGCTGATGTCAAAACCTTACCAAGTTACAAAGCTGCGAAAGCACTGACTGACCGCATTATGGAGCAAGTCAGCAAAGACAAAATGGAAAAGGGTATCAATTTGATGAGGCCCTACATTCCGATTTCAAAAGCAGAATTTAATGCAGAAGTGGCAAGAGTCGCGGTGCAACAACCTGCCATTAATGCAAGATTTGGAAAGTCGATAGGGTTTGATTTTATTTCACAGCAAGTGCTTGGCGATTCCATGATTCAGTACACCTACCTGCAGAAGTTTGAAAAGCACGTGATGGTTTGGCGGTTTATTTTTTACAAACCTTATGATGGCTGGATCCTGAATACCTTTGACTTTAACGACCAAGTAAAACAGCTTTTCTTTGTGCGTTGATTGTCCCTACTGTGCAGCACTACGCTGGAATCAGGCAGAACAAAAAAAGGGCATCATTCCGATGCCCTTTAAAACCTTGTTGTGAACCTTACACGGTGAACTGATGCACCAGGTTGTTTTGCGTTTCAGCCTGCTCATCTAGTCGGTCGCTCGCACTGGCAACATCCTGCATTGCGTTGTAACTGCTGTCGGCAATAAAGCTAATGTGCTCGACGTTACGGGCAATATCGGCAGACGTGGTACGTTGCTCCGCAGCGGCTTGAGCAATTTGGCTGCTCATGTCGCTGATCATCATGATGATGGCTTCGATCTCTTCCATGGCAGAGTTAGCATCAGACGCTTGTGTTACGCTGTTACTCATTTCATCAACACATTCTTGCATGACAGATACTGCGTCACGTGACTGTGTTTGCAGCTTGCTAATCATGTCTTCGATTTCAGATGTTGAATCAGACGTGCGTTTCGCCAGCACACGAACCTCATCAGCGACGACCGCAAATCCGCGACCTTGTTCGCCCGCACGTGCTGCTTCAATCGCTGCGTTCAGGGCGAGTAGGTTAGTTTGGTCGGCGATGTTACTAATAACATCGAGAATGGTTTCGATGCTGGATGTCATTTCTTGCAGCGAAGAAACAACAGCAACGGATTCGTCAAGACGGGTAGAAAGCTGATGCGTCGTGCTGATGCTACGGGTCATGATCTCGCGGCCTTTAGCGGCAGCATCACTCACTTCCATAACTTTATCCATGGTCTGCTGTGCACTGTTTGCAACGTCTTGAACGGAATGTTCCATTTCAGTCATTGCAGCAGCAACCGCCGTAGTTTGTTGACGCTGTTCGTTAAGCTGTGATTTCGCTGTTTGGGTGGTTGATTGGTTTTGCGCTGCCACCTGCGCCTGATCTTCTGCGGCGTCCCTAAGCTGTCGGAGAATACCTTGCAAGTTAGAGGCGAGGGTATTGATATGGTCGCCAAGCTGACCAAACTCGTTATGCTCTTTGACGTCAATACGTTGTGTCATGTCGCCGTCTGTGAGGGCTTCAAGTACCACAAGGGTATTGCTAAGTGGTTTACGAACACTACGTGCAATGTTCCAACCAATGAAAACGGTGACAGCAAGAATCAGCACACCGATAAAGACGGTTTGCTGAACCCCTTTCTTAAAGACGCTATTTGCGTTTTCGATGGAGTCAGCCATTACAACTTCAGCTTGGGTGCGGAAAGAGGTAAGGATCGACATTGCGTTGTCAACTTCAGCCGCGAGTACGCCGATATTTTCGTACAGCTCATTCGTTGCGACTAGGTAAGCGTAATGCTGGTCAAGTACACCGCCTTCACGACTTACGTCTTTCGTGAAGAGGTCTAGGTCTTTCTGGAATTTGTCTGTTAAATCAGGAAGCTGAGAAGTTAACGAACGGAAAGAGTAATTCAACTGACGAATACTGCGTTTGTTTTCCGTAATCGCTTTATTTACGTCATCCAAGCTGGTGCTGGCCAGTGCGTCGGAGGTATGGGTCTCAGTCTCGTTAAGCTTTTTAAAGTAGGTTTTAGAGATGATTTTGACGGTGTTGTTGCCGTTGTTCGCAATGAAATCCTGCATGCCAAGTGCAAGCTGCGTGTTCATGCGCTGGAATTGGCGCGCTGCCGTGACACCTTCAGCTTTAGCTGCTTGTTGACGTTGATAATTGTCAATGGCGGTTGCTGCTTCGGTAAAGTAACGGGTTTCAATTTCACGCAACTGCTTTAGTTGGTTGGCTAACTCGGGCTGGCTGGCCGAAGCTTCATCCAGTTTTTTCAGGGCAACGTCAAATTTTTTCCTTGCGGCTTCGAAGCTCTCAAGGACCTCTGTACTTTGATGGATATTACTGGTTGTGAGGTAATCTTTGAAGATTTTGTCTGCAGCAAGAAGACTAACACTTGCATCGTTAGACATAGAAACTAAGGGTAGTGCTTCGGAGGTCACAACCTCTAACTGGTCGTGGATATTTTGAGAGCTATTTAGGTTGAGTGTATTGGTCGCCACAAGGCTGACGGCCAGCACTGCAAACCCTGCATACATTCTGCGGATTACAGAACTTTGTCGTTTCTTTGCCATTTTTATTCCTCCCACCAGTTTTTGACTGGTGCATCCCTCTTTGCTTCCGGACTACAACAAACGGTCGGTTGCTTGGTGTTGCAATCGAGAAAGAATCAAGATTGCTAAACTTGCTTTGATTATTGAAGCGACACTGTAGTGACACGCACTACGCGGTGTAACGCTTTGCTTTTCTTATCATCTGCAAGTATTTCAGAATCTTTATGGTAAAAAATCGCTGTGCTTCCGACAATTTGAAGTAGGACGCAAATTTGTTGAGACTTTGATTAATAAACGTCTAGTTGGTGATACTTCCGTTGGGTTTGTCTTTATGTGTTGTTTAAATCGTAAACAAAACTGAAAGTACGATCGCAAATCGCGATTTTCCCATAAAAACAGTGTTCATTATTGCTCAATTTATCGGGGTAAAGCATACTTACACCTCCTTGAAATCATTAATTTGGAGCAGCTCGTGGCTGAAGAAACCATATTCAGTAAAATCATTCGCAAGGAAATTCCGGCTGACGTGGTTTATCAAGATGACCTTGTCACGGCTTTTCGCGATATTAACCCTCGTGCGCCAAGCCATATTTTGATCATTCCAAACAAACTTATCCCAACAGTTAACGACATCGAAGTAGAAGATGAGGCCGCAATGGGTCGCATGTTCACCGTTGCTCGTAAACTGGCTGCTGAAGAAGGCATCGCTGAAGACGGTTACCGCCTCATCATGAACTGTAATGTTCATGGCGGTCAGGAGGTTTACCATATTCACATGCATTTGCTCGGTGGCCGCCCACTGGGACCACTACTTCTCGGCTAATGAAATCAGAATCACAAAAAGCCCTCGCTTTGTTTAGCAGGGCTTCTTTTTCGTCTGTTAAAAAGATGACGCTGGCTAGCCTGCTTACGATTGGGTTGGCGGGTTGCGCCAATATGTCAGTGCAAGGTCTGTTTAGTCATTATTCTGCAGGGCTTGCTGAATCACGCTCACTGGCGCAACAAGGGGCGTTTTCGCAGGCCATAGACGCATTGCCAGCAGGTGCTGGTGGTGAGGTGCTGGATGAATTGGAAAGGTCACGGTTTGCGCTATTGGCGGGAGACAACGCACAGACGCGTGAAGCGTTAGATCTGGCGGATCTTGCGGTGAAAGAACAGGCGAATCAGGCGGCTATTCAAATATCTGAAGGGTTTAACCAAGTCGGTGCGCTGGCAACCAACGACAATATGCTGACGTATGTCGCACCGTCTTATGAGCTAGGCTTCTTGCATTTATATTTAATAAGAAGTTATTTAGAGCAGGGTGACCTGCAAGGCGCGCTCGTTGAAGTCAGGCGTGCAAAGCAAATTCAAGAAGAAGCAAAAAAGCTGCGTGATAAAGAGCTGACCTTGGCCGAGGAAAGTGCGCATGAAAACGGCATTTCGGACAATGTGGGTGCAATATTGTCTCGGTATCCTGATGCAGGTAGTACGCTAGGTGCGGTCCAGAATGCATACTTGTTTTACTTGTCGGCATTACTCTATGACGCTGAAGGCAATGAGAACAGCGCATTTATTGATTACAATCGAGCACTTGCAGTTGCGCCCGATAATCAATATGTTGCTGAAGCAGCTATGCGTATTGCATCGAAACAGCGACGCAAGAACGATTTAACGTTACTTGAACGTAAGTACGGTGACTATTCACCGCCTGCAAAAGGATCGGCAAAGTTAGTCGTACTCGCAGAAGATGGATGGGTCGACCCAAGATTAGGTTGGCGGTTGCCGCTCTGGTTGACAGACAATAATGGGAACGTCGAGTCTCACACCTTGGCGTTGCCTTATTATGCTAAACAGAGGGAAATGCAGCCGCTGTCTTTCAGTTTAGACGGAAAGACGATCCGCTTAGATGCGCTGGCGGATGTCAACGCGATGGCAAGACACGCGCTGAATGAGGCTATGCCAGGTATGGCTGTACGCCAAATTCTGAGGGTCGTGGCTAAAAATGAATTTCACAAGTCCATTTCTAAGAACGATGAATCGGGCTTGGGCAGCCTGCTTACCAGTGTGTATAACGCGGTAAGTGAGCAGCCAGACACGCGAAGCTGGCAAACGTTACCCGCAAGAGCAAGTCTGTACAGCGGCTATATGCGTCCTGGCCAGCATGAGCTTAAGATTAACGGAAAAACGATAACAGTGAATTTAACACCCGAAAGGACAACACTTCTTTGGCTGTCAACGGCAAGTGGGGAAGTGGTGGACTGGCAAGGAACATTAGGAGGGGTCTAATGCGGTATGCAGTAGCATTGGTTTCAGCAGTGCTTTTGTTGGCAGGTTGTGCAACAAATTCAGAAACTGGAATTAGTATTGACAGTAGAAATCAAAATGTTGTGCTGAGTAACACCATGCTTGGTCAAGCGTTAGAGTTTGGCAATGCACAAACCAGTGTCATAAATGATCGACTACTTGCGCAAGTGAAGGTAACCAATAAGAGCAGTGATGTGCAAAACCTTCAATACCGATTTAATTGGTATGACGCGCAAGGTTTGGAAGTGGACAATGGTAACTCACCTTGGAAACCATTTATTGTTTACGCCGGTGATTCGGTGACATTGCAGGGCGTTGCGTTGAATTCCAATGCAACCAACTTCCGCGTGTCATTACGTAACATTCAGTGATATACGAAAACAGGAAATCAGAATGAATAAAAGCGTGATTGCGCTAGTAGGCGCGGCTCTGGTACTTGGCGGTTGTTCGCAAAAAGTGAGTTACGGTGATGCGCAGGAAGTCGAGACAACCACTATCGAGTTTGGCTCAACAGACCTTCAAACCATTGCTGTGGAAATGACGGACAGCATGCTGTCTTCAGGTGCCGTAGGGGCAATTACTCGTGATAACCGTCCTATCGTGTTTGTTGAGTCAATCAAGAATAAAACGGCTGAGCATATTGATACAGAATCGGTCACTGACAGCATCAGTACGCGTATGCTGAAATCAGGGAAATTCCGCTTTGTTGATATGACGCGCGTTGAGCAAGTTCGAGAGCAACTGGATTTCCAAAACAACGACGCATTGGTTAACCCAGGCACTGCTATCCAGTTCGGTAAAATGGTAGGTGCTCAGTACATGTTGTATGGCAACCTCGCGAGCATTGTAAAACGTGACGGCAGTGACGAAGATGTTTACTACAAAATGACCATGCGCTTAATGGATTTGGAAACAGGCTTGATTGAATGGGCTGATGAAACCGAGATCCGTAAGAAGCAATCTAAGGCGTTTTTAGGCTGGTAATACGTGCCAAATATTGAAAAAGAAAAGGCCGCACTTGTTACGATGTTGCGGCCTTATTTGATCGTTCAAGAGCTTGAGTTCCTTGATGGTGGCTTAAGCAACCGTTGTGTAAAAGTGACGGATGACAATGATGTCTCTTATGTCTGGCGTCCAAATGGCATGTCTACGCAGGCGTTTGGGCTAAATCGCTCGACGGAGTTTGAGGCATTAACGTTGGCAAGTCAGGCGGGGATTGCATGCGCGCCATGTCAGCTTATTGAAGGTGGCCTCCTAAACCCTTGGGTTGCAGGAGAAACGTTCACCGCCCCTGACTTCGAACTGACAGTGGGATTGCTGGCAGACATCCACGCTCTGCCGCCGATGTCTTCTCGCTTTGACCCATTTGAAAAAGGTGAGTACTACTATTCTCAACTTACGCCTTCCTCGATTGACCGATCGTTAACGAAGATTCATACGTATTTTCAAAACAATGCTTTCGAAAGCGGCCTGCCTTTGACAACCTGTCATTACGATTTGGGCTATTACAATCTGATCCTTACGCCTGACGGTAATGTCTCGGTGATTGATTGGGAATACGCGCGATTGGGCGATCCCGCGATGGATATTGTGATGACCTCACTGGCGAATGGCTTTGCACTTGAAACCTTCGTAGATGCGTACTGTCAAACGAAAGGTATAGCGGATAAAGGGGCTTGGCTTGCGCATTGTCAACGCTGGCAGCCAGTCGCTGATTATCTGGGTGTCCTATGGTATGCACTGGGCTTTGAGCTCTATGGCTTGGACATTTACAGGGAAAGAATGCAGTTCTTCCAACGAAAAACGGAAGATTACATACACAATCATTCATAGCATTCGGGGAGGGAAATGATGCGAGTACTAAGGCTCAATACGTGGAAAGCGTTGCCTGTAATCGTGCTCACGGTTTTCCTCTCTGCGTGTACCAATCAACTTGCCTATAACACCTTACCGTTTTGGATCGACTACTACCTGTCTGATTATGTTACGTTGACGTCCAAGCAACAAACGCAACTAGATAACGATCTCGAGGCGTTTCATCAATGGCACCGCGCAACTGAACTTCCGAAACTCCAAGCACTGCTTGTTCAACTTGAAAGGGACATGAGTCAGCCTCTCAGCTATTCGCAAGTGCGTGCGTATCACTCGTATGCCAATGAAAGGATCCTGGCGTCGCTGGAAGGGCTGACGCCGGCAATAGCAACCTTGATTCGTTCACTCAACGATGAACAAGCTGCGCAATGGCTTGCCGTATTGTCGGAGAACATTGAGGAAGCGGTAGGTAAAGCCAATAAAGGCTCTCTGAAGGCCCAACAAGAGAGGCGTCAAGAGAAGCTTGTTGAGCGTGCAGAATTTTGGATTGAGTCAGTCGGTTCGAAGCAATCTCAGCAGTTTTTTGAAATGGCCACGTATCAGATAGAAATGCGACCTGTATTTTATGCTATTCGTGATGACCTGATGGGTGAGCTGACCTTGATTCTGACCGAGCGGAATGCCCCAAATCTCGAAAGCCGAATCAACGATTATTTTGCACGGCTGGTGACCTTCCAAAGTGATGAACACCAAAGCGATATTACCCTTTATCTCGCAAGACGTTATGAATTGCTTCAACGTATCGACAAGCATCTCTCCGACGAGCAGCGAACCACAATGCGTAAGAAGTTGGCCTCCATTTCCAGCGATATTTCTGCGTTGGTGAATTGACTGATTTACCACCAGTTCGATGGCGATTTATTGAAGTTCGCCATTGTTTCCCCATTTAACCGTAATGAAAGTATGTGATTATGTACGTAATTGTGTTATCACCTTGGTACAGCAAAACATCAACCTCATTGTGTAAGGTGGCGAGAGTGGCGAATTGGGATTGCCTGCCGGCTTGTAACACTCATAAGCAGGGTCTGAAATCATCATTCATATGACCACACAATGTGTTTGAGGTAAGAGAAATTGGCGAGCTGTATACGCCAACACGGTTTAAGAGGGAATTTTTGTGATTATCTATCTTCATGGCTTTGACTCCACAAGCCCTGGAAACCACGAAAAAGTCATGCAACTGCAGTTCATTGACTCTGATATTCGTTTTATTAACTACAGCACGTTACATCCTAAGCACGATATGCAGCACTTGTTGAAAGAAGTGAATAAGCATATGGAGCTTTCCGACGACAAGCACCCGCTGATTTGCGGCGTGGGTCTTGGAGGGTACTGGTCGGAGCGTATCGGATTCCTGTCAGGCATCAAGCAGGTGATATTCAATCCGAACCTTTTCCCTGAAGAAAATATGGAAGGCCGCATTGATCGGCCAGAAGAGTATGTCGATATTGCCACCAAGTGTGTTGAAGATTTTCGACAAAAAAACGCAGGCCGTTGCTTAGTGATCCTGTCTACTAACGATGATGTACTCGACAATGCGCGTAATGCAGCGTTGTTAGAGAAAAATTACGAGATCATTTGGGACGAGCAACAAACCCACAAATTCGCTAGCATATCTGCACATCTGCAAACGATGAAGTCTTTCAAGGACACCAACTAGCCGTTTACCCACTACACAATATAAGCGAGCGCATGTTGCAACATCATGCGCTCGTTTTTCTTTCGTTCCGATATCAATGAATGTAAATCCATAACATAAGTGGGCATTTTTACTGCAATCGATGTCGATGATTAGATTAAAAAATTGATTGAGATCAAACTGGCTGTATAATGAAACGGTCTGAAAAAAGCGTTATGTAAAAAACGATACAGATAAGTTGCGAGGAATATTCAAACAAAATATCGCAACACATCACTCTCAGAGAGTGCTTTTACCTCACTACCTACAACACATTTTTCGTATGCCGCTATTTAACCGCGGGGTACAGCACAGTTTTTCGTTTTTAAATTCATGGTGAGGAAGTAATCGTGACCAATATTATTGTAGTAGGTGGCGGTGCCGGTGGCTTAGAGTTAGCAACTAAGCTAGGTCGCACGCTTGGACGCAAGGGACGCGCCAACGTCACTCTGGTAGATCGTAAAGCAAGCCACCTTTGGAAGCCTTTGCTGCATGAAGTAGCAACGGGTTCGCTAGATGAAGGTGTTGATGCGATCAGCTATCGTGCGCATGCCAAAAATCATTACTTTGATTTCCAATTGGGTAGTTTGGCAGACATAGACCGCGAAAGAAAAACCATCAAACTTGCGGCATTGCATGACAAATCCGACGGCGAATTGTTGATGCCTGAGCGAGAGTTGAGCTATGACATCCTTGTTATGGCAATTGGTTCAACGTCGAACGATTTCAACACTGCGGGTGTTCGTGACAACTGTATTTTCCTTGATAGCCCTGAACAAGCTCGTCGTTTCCGTAATGAAATGAACAATGAGTTTTTGAAGCTTCATGCGAACTCGGGCAATGGCACGGTTGATATCGCCATTGTTGGTGGTGGTGCTACGGGCGTTGAATTGTCGGCTGAGCTGCACAATGCCATCAAAGAGCTTCACAACTACGGCTTTAAGGACTTGGATAGCTCGAAACTGAACGTCACATTGGTCGAAGCGGGCGAACGTATTCTTCCTGCATTGCCACCACGTATTTCAGGTGCCGCGCAACAAGAGTTAATTAAGCTGGGTGTGAACGTACGCACTGGCACCATGGTGGTCAAAGCAGAAGAAGACGGCTTGAACACCAAAGATGGTGACAAGATTTCTGCGCAAATCATGGTATGGGCAGCAGGCATTAAAGCACCTGATTTCTTAAAAGACATCGCTGGCCTTGAAACTAACCGCATTAACCAACTTGTGGTCAAGCCAACGCTACAAACCACGCGTGATGAAGATATCTTCGTTATCGGTGACTGTGCAGCGTGTGAGCAGCCTGATGGCTCAATGGTTCCGCCTCGTGCACAATCTGCGCACCAGATGGCAAGCCGTTGTTTTGCAAATATCGTTGCCAAGCTGACAGACCGTGAGCTGAAAGATTACGTCTATAAAGACCATGGTTCTTTGGTATCACTGAGCCGTTTCTCTACCGTTGGTAGTTTGATGGGTAACCTGACTCGCGGTTCGATGATGGTTGAAGGGCGTCTGGCGCGTGTGGTTTACATATCGCTGTACCGCATGCACCAGATAGCACTACACGGTTTTATCAAAACCGGTTTGATGATGCTGGTGAGCCGCATCAACCGCGTATTGCGACCATCGCTAAAACTGCACTAATTGAAAAAGCTGCCGAAAGGCAGCTTTTTTTATGCTTGATATTTGATGAATGCAAATTGTCGGGAAGTTAGGAAAATATGTCTTCCGGAATAAGGCTGTAAACCAACCCTTCTTTCGCTTCACCATCATACATATAGCGATTTCTTGCACGGCACTCATAAGTAGCACGCAGCTTTTCTGCGATGCGAATGCTTGGGGTGTTGTCGGGATCCATGACCAACTCAAGTCGTGTCAACAGAAGGTGGCTAAATGCGAGCGTCGCTGCCATCTCAGCGGCTTCTAGCGCATATCCCTGTCCTTGATAACGTGTTGCAGTCCAGTAGCCCAGATTGGCCATGTTGGCGACAGAATCAATACTGGAAATGTACACGCAGCCAACAAACTCACCGCTATCCAATTCAAAGGCAGCGAGTTCATAACTGCTTCCTGTCAGCCAGCCTTGTCGGCTGCGGTTAATCCATGCATCGGCGTCCATGTCATCGAAATCTTCGTGACACCAATCTAGCCAAGGGGAAATCGTGTCGGCCGATTGGCTAATGGCATCTTGAAGCGCGTTCATATCAACGCTTTTTAAGGCACGGAGCAGCAAGCGATCGGTTTGGAACTCTAAATTTGATTGCATAGGGGAGGCTAATGATTTCAGGTATAAAACTATAGTAAGAAAAAACGCCCTCGTAGGAGGGCGGATTTTTAGTCTTTTTCGACGCGGGTAACTTGAATGATCAAGCCCATGAGTGGGTGATCAAGGTAATGCACTTCACCGCTACGCATGCGACGTTTCTGTTTGAAAGCATAAGGTTCTAAGTATTTTTCAACTTCGTACTGACGTTCCAGTTTTTGCAGACCCGTTACAGCAGTGCCTTCGTTTGTGGTAGACACTTGCGCATTGTCGTTCATCAGTGTGTCTGTTTCCGTGTCGGTCTGATTATCGAGCGGCACTGGAACGGCATTCACATCTTTAAGCACTTTTCGCTCACCTGGTTCGCGCAGTACTAAATCCGTTTCGATAAACAGGTAATGTTGAACGTAGACACGAATGAAGCCATCCAGTTCGTACATTGGTCCGCTTTCTTTCGCTGGTGCGGCAAGCGCAGCAGGTACGGTGCTTGTGTCCGTCGCAGCGTTGGTGGCATTCAATGCATCAGTACCGGTGACATTTACTGTGCCCTGATTTGGATTAGCAACAAACGCAGGCGCATCTTTTGGTGTGCCATCAAGGTAGTAATCTTTGCCGTAATCTGGACCCGCCGTAAAACGCAGTTTTGGCATTACACCGCGACTGCCGTCATTTTGTCGCCAAGCAACATGCACCAATGGCTTAAAACCCGCGTGTTTTGACAGGTTCTTATACTCGGCATTCAGCTTCCATTCGCTTTGAGGAAGTAGCTGTAGGCCGCGTTCCTTGAGTGAAACGGCATCAAATACTGATACGGCATTAGACAAATTGATGTTCGGCTGCGTCTCTGGCCATTTTTCTTTTACGGATGTAGGGTCTTGATTGCGTTTAAATACAATCACTTCAACATCAAACCAACGTTCTGCTTTGGTTGGTAAGCTTAGCGTACACAGCAGCAGGAAAATCAGCTTTTTCAAAGCATTACTCCATTTTAAAACTTGGTTGCGTTGTCATCAAGCAACCAACAAATTATTAGCAAAGTCGCTTAATAGTGTTTCGATGAAGGTCACTCTATCTCTACGATCTGTAAGAGATTCGATAATTTTCAACTTGGTTGGACCTTCGAAACGGTAGCGGCTTGGATGGGATTGTAACAGACCCACTAAGAAGCCGGGATCAATTTGGGCATTTTGACTAAATTCAATCACACCGCCTCGATCATGAGCATCAATCTTACGAACGCCAAGCTTCGCAGCATCAAGTTTGATCTGTTGCACGGTGAGCAAATTGGAAGCGGCGTCTGGCAATAGACCAAATCGGTCGATCAGCTCTACGCGCAGCTCTTCAATATCATCTTGCGTCTTAGTGCCCGCCACCCGTTTGTACAGCGACAAACGGGTGTTGATGTCGGGTATGTAGCTGTCAGGTAAGAGCGCAGGCAGCCTCAATTCGACGTCGGTTTGCTGGTTGAGCAAATCTTCAAGCGAAGGCTCTTTGCCTTCTTTCAACGCTTCGACGGCTTGCTCTAGCATTTCCATGTAAAGCGTAAAACCGACAGATTGAATCTGGCCACTTTGTTCTTCACCAAGTAGCTCGCCTGCACCACGGATTTCTAGATCGTGAGTTGCCAGCGTGAAGCCCGCACCTAAATCTTCGAGCGACGCAATAGCATCAAGACGTTTTATCGCGTCTTTGGTCATGCGTTTTGGGTGCGGCGTCAGCAAATAGGCATAGGCTTGGTGATGCGAGCGCCCAACGCGACCACGCAGTTGGTGCAACTGCGCAAGACCTAAATGGTCAGCCCGATCCATGATGATGGTATTTGCAGTCGGCACATCGATACCTGTTTCGATGATTGTCGTACATACCAGTACATTGAAACGCTGGTGGTAGAAATCAGACATAATGCGTTCTAGTTCGCGTTCGCGCATTTGCCCGTGACCAACAGTGATTCGGGCCTCAGGCACCAATTCTGCTAACTCATCAGCGGTTTTTTCAATGCTATCGATGTCATTGTGGAGGAAGTACACCTGACCACCACGCATGATTTCACGCAACATGGCTTCTCGTATCAGGTTCTTTTCACGCTCACGGACGAAGGTTTTGATCGCCAATCGACGCGACGGTGGGGTGGCGATTATAGACAAGTCGCGCATGCCACTCATGGCCATATTCAAGGTGCGTGGAATTGGCGTTGCGGTAAGCGTGAGAATATCCACATCGGCACGCATGGCTTTCACTTTTTCTTTCTGACGAACACCAAATCGGTGCTCTTCATCAACGATCAGAAGGCCGAGGTCTTTAAACTTCACATCGCTTTGCAGCAACTTGTGAGTGCCAATCAAAATGTCGACTTTGCCTTCCGCGCAATCAGCAAGAATTTGCTTCTGCTCTTTGGCGGATTTAAAGCGTGACAGAACTTCTACACGAACCGGTTGGTTCGCAAAGCGATCGCGAAAGTTTTCAAAGTGCTGTTGGGCGAGCAGGGTGGTTGGCACCAAGACGGCAACTTGTTTGCTGTTGTTTGCAGCCAAGAATGTTGCGCGCATTGCCACTTCGGTTTTCCCGAAGCCCACATCACCACAAACCAGACGATCCATGGCGATAGGTTGGCACATATCAGACAGCACAGCGTTGATGCTTTGAATTTGGTCGGGCGTTTCTTCAAACGGGAAGCCAGCGCAGAAATCCTGATAGGCTTCGCGGTCATGCTTAAACGCAAACCCTGGCTTTGTCGCGCGTTTGGCGTAAACATCCAGTAATTCCGCAGCGACATCTCGGACTTTTTCGGCGGCTTTCTTACGTGCTTTTTCCCAAACCTCGCCACCGAGACGATGGAGTGGGGCCGATTCTTCTGCGCCGCCGCTGTAGCGGCTGATGAGGTGCAATGACGAAACAGGAACGTAGAGTTTTGCACCTTGTTGGTATTCTAGCGTCACATACTCAGTTTCTATGCCGCCAGCTTCCAGCGTTTGCAGTCCTAAATAACGACCGACACCGTGTTCAAGGTGCACGACAGGTTGTCCCGGTTCCAGTTCGGCGAGATTGCGAATCAACGTGTCGCTGTTTGTGGTCGCTTTTTTATTGTCTCGGCGACGCTGTTGAACAACGCGCTCACCCAATAAGTTAGTTTCGCAAATCAATGCAAAATGTGGCGACTCACAGATAAAGCCCACTTCTGCAGGGCCAACCACCATACTGTGCGGAGTTGGCGCATTTAAGGCTTCATCTAAGGTATCGCAGACCATCGGCCGAATTTTAATACGCGCGAGTAAGTCCAGCATGGCTTCGCGCCGGCCTTCGGTTTCCACCGAAAAGATGACGTTGCCGGTAAACCCTTCGGTAAATTGGCGAAGTGCACCAAGAGGTTCTTTCAGTTGCTGGTTGATGGTGAGTTCTGGCAGCAATGAGACAGGTGCATTTTGGCGACCGGATTTCTCATCATCCGGTTTTAGGGAAAGCTTAACACGCGGGTAAGCTTTAAAGTGGCCAAACAGTTCATCGACATTTTGCCAAAGGTCATTCGGAGGTAGCAGCGGACGCAGTGGGTCTACGCGGCGTTGGTCATAGCGGTAATCCGCGTCTGCGAGAAACTGATTAGCGGCAGTTTCGATATCCCCTTTAACTACCAGTAAGGTGTTGTCAGGCAGGTAGTCGAAGAGCGTTTCTGTTTCGTTAAAAAACAGCGGTTGCCAGTATTCAATGCCTGATGGCCATGTCTTCTTGGAGACCTGCTGATAAATCGACTCTGGCTCGCGTCTGGCTTCAAACTGTTCGCGCCATCTGACCCTAAATGCTTCAACAGCGTCATCGTCTGTTGGGAACTCGTGTGCGGGTAACAGGTTGATTTGATCCAATTCTTGAACAGAACGTTGGTTTTCGGGATCAAACTCTCGAATGGTGTCGACTTCGTCATCAAAAAAATCGATGCGATAAGGTTGGTTCGAGCCCATTGGAAAGAGATCGATGATCGAGCCACGGCTGGCATACTCGCCGTGTTCAATGACTTGATCAACATGTCTATAGCCCGAAACTTCGAGCTGATGTCGGAGTTTTTCCAGTGATAACCTATCGCCTTTTTTTACGATCAATGCATGTTGAAGCAAGAAAGAACGCGGCATCACACGTTGCATCAACGTGCTGGCTGGAACGATTAAAATCCCCGATTTTTGCTGCGGTAATTGGTACAAGCGCGCAATACGATCAGAGATGATGTCTTGATGCGGTGAAAAGTTGTCGTAGGGAAGGGTTTCCCAATCAGGGAATACATGGCATTCGCGTTGGGTAAATTGCTGTATCTCTGGTTTTAGCTTTAACGCCGTTTGGTTGTCTGGGACAACCAGAAGTATGAAGCGTTGTTGCTGATTGGCAAGGCTGGCAATTGTAAGAGACAGCGACGCACCAAGGAGATTGGCCACCACACGTGTGTCGCCCGCCTTTTCTGGAGCGGGCAAATTAAAGAGAAGGTTGTCTGTCATCGAATTGAGGCTTAGTTATTTCTTTCCAGTGCGCGCTGACGAAGCAGCTTTTGTTGTTGATGTAACGCGGCACGTATAAGTACATCTCGGTCTTCTTCTTGCAGTCGAATGTATTTCACACCGACTGCATACTTACCATTCTTCTCTTTACAGCCGTATACGCTACCGTAGCAGTAAATTGCTGAGGGTGGGTTCTCAAGAAAGAGCTTTAGGCGAACATGCTGTCCTTTTTGGAAGGCTTGCTTCGCAATAAACGTGAGGCTGCTGGCACCGAAGGTTTCGGTTTGATATCGAATGGTTGGGTCGTCTTGCTGTGAAAGCATAAATCCAAGCAATAGGTTGATTTTTTCATTTTGAGATTGGAGATACTTCATCAGAGCATGGCCGTCTTCGTGACTGATGGCCTGTATTTCTTTTTCGACTGAGTTATCCAAGTCTCCACATTGACTTGCGATACGGAACGCGATGGGAATTTCACGCCCAAACTCGATGTCAGAAGGTACATGCTCATCGTCACCAAGCACTTCAACGTTAATCTTTAGGTGCGCATGTACGGAAAAATATTCGTCCTGACTCATTATCATGCCTATAGCTTTGTAATCAGTTGATTATCACGCACTAACCGCGATTCCTCAACCTCACTTTCATCTCGCGTTGTTACATGAGGTGTCAAATACTTGTAGGTTGTCTTGTTGTAGACAGGCAAGCGAAGGATAAAAGTTCATCACTCGCGCAACAAATTGAAAAGAAAAGGAACAAATTGGCGTAAAAGCCGCCTAAAGCTGGGAGAAAAAGAGGCCTTTCATGGCAATCATCTGACCTAAAAGGTATTCTTGCTTCAACCTTCGCTGTGGCCAAAATTGGTGTTAATACGCAGCCTAACGAGTTTTCGAGAACAGTATTTATGTTTCACCCGTTACCGGTGTTTATTGGATTGCGCTATTTAAAAGGGCGCTCTGGCGACAAGTTCGGCCGATTTGTCTCTTATATGTCTACGGCAGGCATCACTATCGGTGTCATGTCGTTGATTACGGTACTGTCGGTGATGAATGGTTTTGAAGGACAGTTAAAGCACCGTATTTTAGGGGTTATTCCTCAAGCGATTGTCTCAGGATCTGCTGAGCATGCACCGGATGTAAATACCCTTGGTCATTTAGACGGTGTAGAAGGCACTGCGCCGATTGTCAGCACAGATGCCATTGTGCAAAGCCCGGTCGCGATAGGTGCCGGTAAATTGTTAGGCATTAGCCCTGATAGCCACGAACCCATTAAGCAGTACATGGTAAGAGGCGCGATCAGTCAATTGACACCGGGTAGCTACAAATTGGTTATTGGCAGAAAAACCGCCAGTGATCTGGATGTGTCTGAGGGCGATAAAGTCCGGGTAATGATCACCAGTGCCAGCCAATTCACACCGGTCGGTCGCATTCCTTCCCAACGAAACTTTACAATTGCAGGCATATACGACACCGCGACTGATGTGGACGGGCAGTTGATGTATGCCAACCTCAATGATGTGTCGCGCTTGATGCGTTTACCGCGTTCTCAGCCAGCCGATTTGCGACTTTTTGTGACCGAACCCTTTGATGTGCCAAAGCTTGAAAAAGTGGCTGAATCGATGGGGTATGAGTGGTCCGATTGGCGAGCATTACGTGGTGAGCTATTCCAGGCCGTGAAAATGGAAAAGAACATGATGGCGTTGATGTTAGGACTGATTATTCTGGTCGCTGCATTCAACATTATTTCTGCACTCATCATGGTAGTGATGGAGAAGCAATCGGAAGTGGCGATCCTTAAAACGCAAGGAATGACACATCGCAGCATTGTGCTCGTGTTCGTTGTTCAAGGTGCAAGCAGTGGTGTCATTGGAGCGGTGCTAGGCGGGGTCGCAGGTAGTCTTTTGGCGTTGAATATTAACGAAATCATGCAGTTTTTTAATTTGAGTTTGCTGGGAGGAGGGCTTTCGCTTCCTGTTTCTCTCGGTATAGATCAGGTTGTTACAGTGGTGGTCGGTGCAATCGTACTGAGTCTTCTCGCCACACTTTTCCCATCGTTAAAGGCGGCATCTGTTCGCCCAGCAGAGGCACTTCGCTATGAGTAATGCATTGCTATCTTGTTCAAACGTTAAAAAAACTTATCAAGAGGGCGAGCTAACGACAGACGTGCTAAAAGGGGTTTCCTTCTCGATTGAAAAGGGTGAGCTGGTGGCGATCGTTGGTGCGTCAGGCTCGGGCAAGAGTACGCTTCTACATATTCTCGGTGCGTTAGATACGTTAACCGAGGGGCAGGTGTTTTTCGAGGGACAAGATGTCGTCAGTATGCGTTCGTCTGATCAGGCGACACTGCGGAATAAACACATTGGATTTATCTATCAATTCCACCATTTGCTTGCTGATTTTACTGCGGTTGAAAACGTCGCAATGCCACTGCTGATTGGGGGCGTAAAACCCGCTGAAGCAAAAGAGCAAGCAATGAAGATGCTGGATGCTGTTGGTATGTCGCATCGTGCGGAACACAGACCGTCTGAGCTGTCGGGTGGTGAAAGGCAGCGTGTTGCTATTGCCCGTGCAGTGGTGAATAGACCCGCGTTGGTATTGGCGGATGAGCCTACGGGTAATCTCGATCATAAAACCGCACTCGATATTTACGATTTGATGCGAACACTTAACCGCGAGTTCAATACGGCATTTTTGGTTGTTACCCACGATAAAGAGTTAGCCGGAAAGCTCGACCGCCAACTGGCGATGCTGGATGGTCAGTTTGTCGAAAGCAAAGCGCAAGAGGCGATGCCGTCATGATGCATTCGCTGTCTCTTTTCATCGGGCGACGATTCAGTAAAGCGAAACACAGGAACAAACTGGTTTCCTTTATTTCGATGTCTTCCATGATGGGTATATCTGTTGGGGTTATGGTGATCATCATCGGCTTATCAGCGATGAATGGGTTTGAGCGAGAGCTTCAAAACCGTGTTCTGTCCGTGATTCCTCACGCGCAATTAGCGGGTGTTGAAGCCCCAATAAAAACATGGCGAGAAATGCAGAAAACGGCCGAGATGAACCCGAACGTTGTCGCGGGTGCGCCGTATGTCATGTTCACTGGCTTGCTGGAAAAGGGCGCGAACCTAAAGCCTGTGCAGATTCGTGGTATCGACCCGGTCCAAGAGAAAAAAATCAGTAGTATCAGTGACTATGTTCTTGGTGATGGTTGGAAAACCTTGGTACCGGGAAAAAGTGCCGTTGTGTTAGGTAAAGGTATTGCCGATGCACTCGGTGTCAAAGTGGGTGATTGGCTAACTGTGATGGTTCCGTCACCGGACCCTGAATTGAAGCTTCGCGCGCCCAAACGTATTCGTTTGCAAGTGACCGGTATTTTGAGTCTTGGCGGTCAGGTGGACCACGGGCTTGCGCTCATTCCTATCGCGGATGCTCAGGCTTATCAGAATATGGGAGACGCCGTGTCTGGCGTTGCGCTGAAACTCACTGATCCGTTAAATGCGCGCGCAGTAGTTCGCGAAGTGGGGTATACGCTGAAAGAGTATGTCTACCTCAATAATTGGACGCAGGAATACGGCTTTCTCTACCGAGATATTCAAATGGTACGCGCCATTATGTATATCGTTATGGTGCTGGTCATCGGTGTCGCTTGTTTCAACATTGTCTCTACCTTGATGATGGCAGTAAAAGACAGAGCCGGTGACATCGCTGTGCTGCGCACGATGGGAGCAAAAGACAGGCTGATCCGTTCGATCTTCATTTGGCACGGTTTGCTTTCGGGTTTATTGGGCAGCGTACTGGGTTCGATTGCAGGCTGTTTAGTGGCGCTAAATCTTACCGAGATTGTCGGTGCGATTGAAAAACTGACGGGACATCACTTCTTGTCTGGTGACATTTACTTTGTCGATTTCTTGCCGACACAATTGCATGTTTCAGATGTTCTCATGGTGTCGATTACAGCGGTGGTTTTGAGCTTGCTGGCGACCTGGTACCCTTCTCAGCGCGCGTGCAAACTGCAGCCTGCATCTGTACTAAGTGCCAAGTGAGTTAGTGCGAAATGATTAGAGTGAAGTGATTACGGAGAGGAACGTGATGCGGTGCGGCAATGATAAACTCACGAGTTACATTGTGGCTAGCTAGGCTGCAATCCTCCTCGCAACCTATTACGAAATAAAAAAATACCCCGCGAATGCGGGGTATTTTTTTAATCTTCAGATTTTTTCTTTTTCAATACTTTGATTTTCGGCAGGCGAAGGCGGCGTTTTTGCCAGCTTCTTACGACGGAGTATCGCCACACACCGCGACAACCGAAATACCCAATAAGGGAAAAAATGATACTACAGACGAAACAGCCCAGTAGGAATGGGGGACCAATTTGGCTCATTTGATTGAACAAAAACTCCCAAGTAAGCTCGAAATGGAAGTGATGTTCGGGGGTTCCCATCAAGAAAGCACCCAACTTATACGCGCCGTAGAAAATGACCGGCATGGTAATTGGGTTGGTGATCCAGACCAGCGCAACAGACAGCGGCAAGTTAACGCCAAACATGATAGCCAGTCCGGCTGCCATGATCATTTGACTTGGAAGTGGCACAAATGCCATGAACAAGCCCACCGCAAAAGCACCCGACGCAGAACGACGGTTCAAACACCAGAGATTCGGGTCGTAAAGCAAGTTGCCGAACACTGCCAGTGCTTTTTGCTTGCGAATGACGTCATGCTTTGGCAAATATTTTTTAATTATTTTTTTTGGCATAAGTCTTCAGTTCTTTCGGGTTCAATACCTGCATGAAGATGCTGCTGGGTATTGTTATTGCTATCGTATCGCTTAAATGGTGGCCGGAGGTTCCGTCACTGAGTGCGATTGCTCCGGTTTTCGTCATCCTTTACTTGCTGCGTAAATGCCTTCCAGCATTTGCAATGGGTCTCACCGTGGGCGGCCTTATTGCATACAGTGCAGCGGGTCTATTTCTTTTCAAAACAAATTCCGCCTTAACAGTGGCACACGATACTACCATAGAGGGGAAAGTTGGCAGCCTTTTTACAGCGCAAAAACTGCAAACAAACGTAATTTTTGATGTGGATACGGTAGATGGACGAAATCTAGACGTTTTTGAACGATTTCGTGTCCGTGTTTATTGGCGCTCTGATGAGCAGCCGAAGCAGGGGGAGCGTTGGCGACTAAAGGTCAGGCTTCGAGAGCCTTATGGTCGTGTCAATGAAGCAGGCTTCGATGCGGAAGTATATTTCCTTTCAAAACATATTCATGCCAAGGGGTCGTTAAAAACAGCTGAGCGATTGCAAGGATCGCAATCTTTCCGTCAAGACATGCTTGATGAGGTCGTGCGTTTAACCGACGGGTTTCGTTCGGTACGCTTTTTAATTGCATTAACGTTTGGAGAGCGCAGTCTGCTTTCAAGCGATGATTGGCAAGGACTAAGAAACACGGGTCTTGGACACTTGCTCGCGATTTCTGGGCTTCACATTGGGTTGGCTTTCTTGTTGGGTTACAGTGTCACAAAGTTGTGTATGCCAATTCTTAGTCACGCCGATAAGTATCTTTGGTTTCCTTTGCTCACAGGCATGTTGCTTGCTGTTTTTTACGCATGGATGGCAGGGTTCTCATTAACATCACAGCGGGCACTATTTGCGCTAAGTGTGGCCTGCATTATTCGGTTACTTGGGGCGCGGTTTGATGTATTTGAAGCGTTAGTTATTGTTTTGGCGGTGGTGTTAATCTTCGACCCGTTATCGGTTTTTTCCGCGAGCTTTTGGCTCTCGTTTAGTGCGGTCTCCGTACTTTGTGTTTCAGTGACATTTAGTAAAAATGCCAGCCATCATCAAAACACCGTAAGACGCCGATTTTTATATAGTGTTGGTCAGCTAACTAGGGTGCAAGTTTACTTAATGGTCGGGATGCTACCCATTACCTGGCTGTGGTTTGGCGGCATCAGTTTACCTGCACTGGTATTAAATTTGATCGCTGTACCTTTGGTGAGTTTTGTCACTGTTCCAGCGATCCTTATGGCGTTGGTTTTTTCTTTCTTTCATGCGGGCGAGATATTTTGGCAGTTAGCCGATCTGTCGTTATGGCCTGTAATGTGGCTGCTAACCGCGTTTGATTTTGGTTGGTATACCCCCTCAGCAATGCCAATTCAGGTGCCTCTACTCGTGTGGGGGCTGGCTTTCTTGCTTCTGATCACGCAGTGGCGTTCTTTTGCGATCTTGAAAATGTCGATGGTGATGGCATTGATGGCGAGTCTTATTCAACCCCAAAACAGCGATGAATGGCGCATTGATGTTCTAGATGTTGGTCACGGTCTCTCGGTGCTTATTGAAAAGCAGGGACAAGCGGTTGTTTATGACACAGGTGCTGCTTGGCAAAGTGGAAATATGGCGCAATTGGTTTTAGACCCTGTGATGCAAAAACGCGGTGTATCTTTGGCAGGTCTTATTGTCAGCCATGGAGATAACGATCATGCAGGTGGAGAGCAATGGGTTATCGAGCGGTATTCACCGCGTTGGGTGAGAAGTCCCGAAAACAAGGCCGGATACTTGCCCTGCCGGGCGGGGGAAAGGTGGGTTTGGCAGGGCTTGACGTTTGACGCGTTGACGCCGTCTAAGCTCGTGCCTGAAGCAGAAAATGAGGACTCTTGTGTGGTGCGAGTGTCAGATGGTAATCACGCAGTGTTGCTGACCGGTGATGTTCCCTACAAAGAAGAGCTCGGCATACTCGAACAAGAGGGTGTTATTGCCTCTACAGTCATGATTGTTCCTCACCATGGCAGTAAGTCGTCATCTTCAAATGCATTTTTAGAGGCCGTAGGCGCAAAAGTGGCAATTGCTTCAGCGGGGCGTTATACGCCTTGGAACTTGCCTCATCCCGATATCATTGAGCGATACAGAGAAGCGGGTATTCCGTGGTATGACACCGTTGAATATGGGCAGACGACGGTGTATTTCTCCGACAAAGGTTGGCGATTAAGTAGCCAGAGAAAGCATGAGGAGCCATTTTGGTACCGTAAGATGTTTGGAGCACCCAAAAGAAAAGAGTAGAATGCCCGCTAATTGCAGAAATATAAGCAAATAAAATGTCATCAAATTATCAAGATCAAACCACGTGGGATACCTTCAAAAAGCTTTGGCCGTATATCACGGACTACAAGTTAGGTTTGGTAGTTGCCATCATCGCGTTGGTTATTAATGCTGCCAGCGACACACTTATGCTTTCCATGATCAAACCTTTGCTCGACGAAGGTTTCACTTATGACAGTGTGGACAGTGACTTTCTGAAATGGATGCCTCTCTACCTTGTTCTTCTCATGGCGGTACGCGGTATATCCAGTTTTGTGTCTGCCTACGGCTTGTCTTGGGTATCTGGCAAGGTGGTTATGGTTATGCGTCGCCGCATGTTCAATCACTTCATGCAAATGCCGGTTAGCTTCTTTGATAAAGAGTCATCGGGTGCCTTGCTATCGCGTATCACTTACGATTCAGAGCAAGTTGCTAACGCGACCAGCGGCGCACTTGTTAGTTTGGTGCGTGAAGGTGCATCGATCATCGGCTTGATGGCGTTGATGTTTTACTACAGCTGGGAGCTTTCAGCGATCCTGCTGGTGATTGCGCCAATCGTAGCGATTGCGATTCGCGTGGTTTCAAAGCGTTTCCGTAAAATATCGTCAAACATGCAAGAAGCGATGGGGTCTGTTACCACCTCGGCTGAACAAATGCTAAAAGGCCACAAGGTTGTTCTGAGTTTCGGCGGTCAAGACGTAGAGAAAAAGCGTTTTGAAAGCGTCAGCAACAGTATGCGTCAACAGACCATGAAGTTGGTTTCTGCGCAGGCTATTGCGAACCCAGTGATTCAGTTGATTGCATCATTTGCGCTTGTTGTTGTGCTTATGCTGGCAAATACCGATGCAATTCGTAGCGAACTGACTGCCGGTACGTTTGCTGTTGTCTTTGGTGCGATGTTTGGTCTTATGCGCCCGTTAAAAGCACTAACTAACGTTACCTCCCAGTTCCAACGCGGTATGGCTGCATGTAATAGCCTGTTCGAACTGATGGAAATGGAAACCGAAAAAGATAACGGTCAGAAAACGATTGAGCGCGTTAAAGGCGACATTCAAATTAACGACGTTGTGTTTACCTACCCAACAAAAGACTCGCCAGCACTGAACAAAGTGAGCTTCGATTTGCCTGCGGGTCAAACACTGGCACTGGTTGGCCGCTCTGGTTCTGGTAAGAGTACGATTGCGAACCTGCTGACACGTTTCTATGACATCGACAGTGGTGCAATTACCATTGATGGCACCAAGATTGAAGATTACACCCTGAGCAACCTGCGTACTCACGTCGCGATTGTTTCTCAGAACGTTCATTTGTTTAACGACACAATCGCCAATAACATTGCTTATGCGGCGACAGAAGATTACAGCCGTGAGCAAATTGAGCGTGCTGCGGAATTGGCATTTGCTGCTGATTTCATCCGTGGTATGGAAAACGGTTTTGATACGGTGATTGGTGAGAACGGTGTAAGCCTGTCTGGCGGTCAGCGTCAACGCATCGCGATTGCTCGCGCTTTGTTACGTGATGCGCCAGTACTTATCCTTGATGAGGCGACATCAGCACTTGATACTGAATCAGAGCGTGCGATTCAGGCTGCACTGGATGAGCTGCAAAAAGACCGCACCGTGCTGGTGATCGCACACCGCTTGTCTACCATCGAAAAAGCGGATCAGATCTTGGTTGTTGATGAAGGTGAGATTGTCGAACGCGGTGATCACGCCAGCTTGATGGCCAATGACGGCGCGTACGCTCAGCTATATCGTATCCAATTTGGAGAGTAAGCATTGGCGGGTTTGATTGAAAAAATCTGGTTTGAAAACCACCCGCTAGGCATCGTCGGTGCGCCACTATTGTGGCCACTTAGCAAAGTGTTTGGCGCGATTGCTCGTAAACGTCGTCAGGCATTTTTGGATGGCAAAGGTGAAGCCTATCGTGCGCCTGTTCCGGTGATTGTTGTTGGAAACATCACCGTGGGCGGCAACGGTAAAACACCGGTTGTGATTTGGCTGGTGGAACAGCTTAAGGCGAAAGGGTTAAAACCTGGCGTTGTGTCTCGTGGCTATGGTGGCAAAGCGGATTCATACCCTTTTGTCCTTGATGATACGACCAGCACGGAAACGGCAGGGGATGAGCCGGTACTGATATATCAGCGAACCGGTGTGCCTGTTGCCATTTCACCCATCCGCAGTGATGCGGTCAAAGCGTTACTTCCATTAGGCGTTGATATCGTCATTACTGATGACGGCTTACAACACTATAAACTCGATCGCGACATTGAGTTTGTCATTGTGGATGGTGAGCGCCGTTTCGGTAATGCGCATTACATGCCTTTTGGGCCACTACGTGAACAACCCGAGCGTTTGAAGAGCGTGGATTTTATCGTCTGTAATGGTGGCGAAGCCCAACGTGGTGAATTGCCTATGAGCCTGAAACCCAGCGAGCTGGTGAACATCAAAACTGGCGAGAAAGTGGCAGCAGACTCATTAAACAATACAGTCGCAATGGCGGGCATTGGTAACCCACAACGTTTCTTTAATACGTTAGAGAGCTTGGGCGTCAAACCTGTGCACTGCGAGCCATTTGCCGATCATAAAGCCTTTGAGTTTGAACAATTGAATGCGCTGGCGAAACAAGGCGAACATTTGCTGATGACAGAAAAAGACGCCGTAAAGTGTCGTCGCTTTGTTCAGCAAAACCAGAATATCGAGAATTGGTGGTATCTGCCGGTTGATGCGCGCTTTAGCGAAGAGGCGGCTACCCAAATGATAAATACAATTTTGAAAGTGAAGGATGGATATGGATCACCGACTGCTTGAAATCGTTGCTTGCCCTGCATGTAAGGGAAAACTGAACTACAACAAAGAAAACAACGAACTAGTCTGTAAATTCGACCGTTTGGCCTATCCGATTCGCGAAGGCATTCCAGTAATGCTGACCACGGAAGCGCGTGAGATGTCATCTGACGAGGTTAATCAATAATGAAATTCACGGTAGTGATCCCGGCGCGTTATGCGTCGAGTCGATTGCCAGCAAAACCCTTGGTTGATATTGGTGGTAAGCCAATGATCCAATGGGTTTACGAACAATCTCTGAAATCTGGTGCAGATAAAGTCATTATCGCGACCGACGATCAGCGTATCGTTGACGCAGCGACTGCCTTTGGCGGTGAAGTGTGTCTGACGAGTGCGGATCACCAGTCGGGCACGGAGCGTTTGGCTGAGGTCGTTGAAAAGTACAATCTGGCTGCAGATGAAATCATTGTAAATGTGCAGGGCGACGAGCCACTGATTCCACCAAGCGTGATCCGTCAAGTCGCGGAAAACCTCGCGAAGTCTCAAGCACCGATGTCTACGCTTGCCGTAAACATTGATCATGCCGATGAGGTGTTTAACCCAAATGCGGTGAAAGTCGTTACCGACAAAGACGGTTATGCGCTGTACTTCAGCCGTGCGACGATTCCTTGGGATCGTGATAACTTCGCGAAAGCACCTGCAGAAATTCACCACAACCTAAAACGCCACATTGGTATTTACGGTTACCGTGCGGGCTTTATCAATACTTACATTAATTGGGCACCTAGCCCGATTGAGCATATTGAATGCCTAGAGCAACTTCGTGTGCTTTGGTACGGTGAGAAGATCCATGTTGATGTGGCGATCGAAGCACCGCCAGCAGGCGTAGATACGCCTGAAGACTTAGAGGTCGTGCGCCGTATTGTGGCAAACCAGTAAAAATCTTAATAAAAAAGCTGCCTATGGCAGCTTTTTTTGTGTCGAATATAACCTTAATTATTCTTTACGGCTTCAGGAGAAGTAACGGGGTCGCCCTGAAACTGCGCTTCTTGCTGCGCAACTTTGTCGCGCATGCGCTGCCAAAGCTGTCCTAGGCGCTCATGCCAGTATTTTTCAAACTGCTCGAGGTATTGCGCGCGAGGCGAATATTTAATCCAAGGCTGTTTGATTTCTTTCTGTGCGATGAAATTGGTAGGAGCAGGGACCGGATCGAGGCCCGCTGAGTCAAACTCATACAATGCACGGTCCATATGGCTTGCTGACGTCACCAACACCAAATTACTGGTCCCAACGACAGACGCCGCTTGGTAGGCTTCTTCCCAGGTATCCTTTGCTGTCTCAAGCAGCAAAATGTTGTTTTGGTTTACGCCCATTGCCATTGCAACACGTGCCAACATGCGCGCATGGCTGACTTCATAGCCTCCATCGTAACCTGACAGAATGAGTTTGGATGTAGGGTACATAAAATGAATTCGAATGCCCTCTACTAAACGCATCAATGCGGTCCGAGAAAGCTCAGAAGTGGGCGGTATTTCGTCATCTACCACATGACCATGACCGAGAACCATTACGTAATCGACAGGTTCATCAGTGGGCAGGAAGCGTGTGTGGTTGCGCTCCAATGGCATTAGCAATGAAGATGTGAATGGCTGAAAAGACACCAATCCAATTAACAATAGTGAAACAAATACAAAGAACGAACCGAAGCCTTTTCGCTGCGTAAACCAGATAAGGAACAGGCCAAAAAATCCAATAAGCAGTAGCGCAGGAAGGGGCATCAGTAAAGTTGATATAAGTTTTTTTAGTTCAAACATGAAATGTCGCCCGAAATATAGTCAAACAGGGGTCAATACGTGCATCAAGCCTTTATTAACGGCAGGCTTATGCCAAAATGTACCCCTTAGCAGATTATGATAACGAAGGCGCTGTGACAGGGGATAGAAATTTCGACGACATTGCCCACAAATTTGTTAAAAACATTTACGGCTCGGGCAAAGGAGAAATCCGCCAAGCCGTTGTTTGGCAAGATCTCGAATCAATATTGAAACAACTGGGTGAATCTACTCCGTTAGACATTTTGGATGCTGGCGGTGGTCTTGCACAGCTATCACAACAGATAGCGCATCGCGGCCACAAAGTTACCTTGTGTGATCTTTCTTCACAGATGCTCGCACTGGCTGAAAAAGATATCGATGAAGCAGGCCTTCTGGCGCAATATCGCTTCGTCCATGCGCCAGTGCAGGAAATCGCACAACATATGGAAAGACAGACCGATCTTGTTCTGTTCCATGCTGTGATGGAATGGTTGGCCGATCCAAAAGAAGCACTGGATGTCGTACTGTCACAGGTCAAGCCGGGTGGCATTGTCTCTGTGATGTTCTATAACCAAAATGGTCTTCTTTTTAAGAACCTGATTTGTGGCAATCTCACTCATATAGAAGAAGGGATGCCGCACAGAAAACGTTTTAAACTTCAACCACAAAAAGGCCTTCAACCTGAAGATGTCTATCAGTGGATTGAAGACGCTGGATTTAACATTTTAGGGAAAAGTGGTGTCCGCACGTTCCATGACTACATGAAAGACACGAGAACGGGTGAGTACACCTTTGAACAGGTCGTGGCGATGGAGCAAAAACTCTGCCGTCAGGAACCTTTTATTTCGTTAGGTCGCTACATTCACGTGTACGCACAAAAGCCTCTCGAGTTATAACGATAATACCCAAACAACCTGAATACGAGCATCATCAGGTCGTTTGGGTATATAAAACAACAAGGAAAACGGATGAGCGAATTCTCTCAGACTGTTCCTGAGTTGGTAGGTTGGGTGAAACAAAACGACTTTTCTCTCAATTTGCCACCGGAACGGCTGGCATTCCTTCTCGCCGTTGCCGTATTGAGCAGCGAGCGTTTCGAGGAGGAGCTTGGAGAAGGAGAGCTGATTGATGCATTTCGCATTGTCAGCGATCAGTTCGGGCAAGCCAGCGAAACCATCGCATTCCGAGCAAACAATGCAATCAACGAATTAGTGCGAAGCCGCCTGATGAGTCGTTTCACGAGTGAAATGACCGACGGTGCAAGTATCTATCGTCTTACGCCGTTAGCACTGGGTATCAGTGATTATTACGCGCGTCATCGCGAATACAGCTCATTAAAGCTGTCCATTCAGTTGTCTATGGTTGCGGATGAAATCGATAAAGCTCTGTCAGCAGCATCAGAAGATGGTGATGCGGACTTTTGGCGCAAAAACGTTTACGGCGTTCTGAAATATTCAGTGGCCGAAATTTTCGATCGTATCGATTTGAACCAGCGCACGATGGACGAGCAACAGCAGAAAGTGAAAGAAGACATCGCTGCGCTGTTGAATCAGGACTGGCAAGCCGCGATTGCAAACTGTGAGCACCTGCTGAATGAAACATCGAGCACTCTGCGTGAGCTGCAAGATACATTGCAATCGGCAGGTGATCAGCTTCAGACGCAGCTTCTGAACATTCAAGAGCAGGTGCTTGGTCGTGATGACCTCGAGTTTGTCGATGCCATGATTTACAACCTGCAAATGAAGCTAGACCGCATTGTGAACTGGGGACAACAAGCCATCGATCTTTGGATTGGCTATGACCGCCACGTTCATAAATTTATTCGTAATGCCATCGACATGGACAAGAACCGCGCGTTCAGCCAGCGCCTTCGCCAGTCGGTGACAGAATATTTCGATAACCCATGGTTCCTGACTTTTGCTGATGCAGAGCGTTTGCGCGATTTGCGTGACGAAGCGTTGGTTCTTCGCGATGACGAAGTGACCGGTGAAATGCCTGCGGAAGTCGAGTTTGAAGAACTGACACTGGTTAACGATCAATTGAGCGACCAAATTGCTGACATGCTGTCTCGTCATAGAGCAACAGGCGAGGGCATCGATTTGGGCGTCGTACTGAAAAACTATTTGGCTCAACACCCACACGCTCGTCATTTCGATCTGGCGCGAATTGTCATCAACCAAGCGGTTCGTCTTGGTTACTCGCAATCTGATATGCAAGCAATTCAACCAGACTGGCAGGCAATTAACGAATACGGAGCCAAGGTACAAGCGAATGTCATCGATAAATATTGAAGAATTTATGCCGGAGGAACTGGCAAAAGCGATTGCTAATCCGCTTTTCCCGGCTTTAGATAGTGCGCTGCGTGCTGGCCGCCATATCGCCAGCGAAGATTTAGATAATCATGCGTATCTGATTGAGTTTGAAACCGGATTGCAGCATTTCTACCAACGCTATAACGCTGAGTTGGTGCGTGCACCGGAAGGTTTTTTCTATCTGCGTCCTCGTTCAACGTCTTTGATTGGACGTAGCGTGTTGTCTGAGTTGGATATGTTGGTGGGTAAGGTGCTGTGTTTCCTGTATCTGAGCCCAGAACGTCTTGCTCAAGAAGGCATTTTCACCACCCAAGAGCTGTTCGATGAACTGCTTTCTTTGGCTGATGAAAAGAAACTCATGAAATTGGTGACGCTACGTGCGAGCGGCTCTGATCTTGATCGTGAAAAACTTCACGACAAAGTGAAAACATCATTACGTCGTCTTCGCCGTTTGGGCATGATTGTGCCGATCGGTGAAAACGGAAAATTCCGTGTCAGCGAAGCAACCTTCCGCTTCGGTGCTGATGTGCGTGCTGGTGACGACATGCGCGAAGCGCAATTGCGTCTGATCCGTGACGGTGAAGCCGTGATCCATACGCAAGAGCACGCGCAATCTAGCTTGCTTCGTGATGAGCATGACGAAGAACGTGATGAAGATGATCAGGAGGTTCAAGCATGAGCATGATCCAACGCGGTAAATACCAATCGCTGACCATGGTCAACTGGAACGGCTTCTTTGCACGTACTTTTGACATCGACAATTTGGTTACAACGCTATCAGGCGGTAACGGTGCAGGTAAATCTACAACCATGGCGGCGTTTATTACCGCTCTGATCCCTGACCAAAGCCTTCTGCATTTCCGCAATACTACCGAGGCGGGGAGTTCAACCGCATCACGTGATAAAGGCCTGCACGGTAAGTTGAAACCGGGTGCATGTTATGCAGCTCTGGATGTCATCAACTCACGTAACCAACGCATTCTATTTGGTGTGCGCCTTCAGCAAGTGGCAGGTCGCGACAAGAAAGTAGATATCAAGCCGTTTATCATTCAAGGCTTGCCTTCGAATGCCAAGGTCACTGATATTTTGATTGAAAGCGTGTCTGAAAATCAGGTGCGTGTTCGTCAATTGAATGAAGTCAAAGACTCACTAAGTCAGTACGAGACAGCGCATTTTAAAGCGTTTACGTCCGTGACTGATTACCATGCACAAATGTTTGAGTTCGGTGCATTACCGAAAAAACTGCGTAACTCGACCGACCGCTCGAAGTTCTATCGTTTGATTGAAGCATCGCTTTACGGTGGTATCTCAAGTGCGATTACCAAGTCGCTTCGCGATTACCTGCTGCCGCAAAACGGCGGGGTGAAGAAAGCTTTCCAAGACATGGAAGTGGCACTTCGCGAAAACCGCATGACGTTGGAAGCGATCAAGCTGACTCAACGTGACCGTGATTTGTTCAAACACTTGATCACTGAATCGACCAACTATGTTGCGTCGGACTACATGCGCCATGCAAATGAACGTCGCAACAAGCTTGAGCAGGCAATGAAGCGCCGTGGTGACTTGCTGGGTGCGCGTCGGCAGCTTGATGACTTCCAAGGCACATTTGGTCGCATGACCGACGAGCTGGATGCATTGACGGAAAGCCAGTCGCATTTAGAGTTGGACCATCAGGCAGCATCTGATCACCTGCAATTGGTGCAAACTGCTGTACGCCAACAAGAGAAAGTCGAGCGCTACCAGGAAGATCTGGAAGAGCTGGCTGTTCGTCTAGAAGAGCAGATGATGGTTGTGGAAGAAGCAACCGAACAGCTCGCCATGGCGGAAGAGCAAGCGCATCTCAGTGAAGAAGAAGTTGATAGCCTGAAAACACAGTTGGCAGATTATCAACAAGCACTGGATATGCAGCAAACCCGCGCGTTGCAATACCAACAAGCGGTTAAAGCCTTAGAAAAAGCACAATCACTGACTGCAAACGACGAGCTGACACAAGACAACGCGACAGATTTGCTGTCTTCGTTGAAAGCCGACGAAGAGCGTCAGACTTCTGAGCTTTTGAGCCTGAAACATAAGTTGGATTTGTCTTCAGCGGCAGCAAAGCAATTTGATCGTGGCTTGGAGCTAGTGCGCAGTGTAGTGGGTCAGGTTGAACGTGGCGATGCAGCAGCAAAAGCACGCGATGCAATTTCAAAAGGCCGCGAGTTTGCGTCTCTGGCCGCGAATGCTGACCAACTTGCAGCGCAACGTCGCGACCTCGAACGTCAGATGCGTAGTTTCCAACAGGCGAAGACCCTGTCGGAGCAATATCAGCGTCAATTCTCGACGTCAGTTGTCACTGAAGACGCGGTAGAAATTGAATTTGCGCGTCAGCAAGAGCGATTGGAAACTGCAGAAGAGTCTGTTGGCGAGCAATCAGAGAAAACACGTGAACTGCAACGCAATGAAAACGAATTCGTTGCCAAAATTGCAGAGTTTGAAAAGGTTGCACCAGCATGGATTGCGGCACAGGCATCGTTAGAGAAATTATCAGAGCAATCTGGTGAAGAACTTTACGATAACCAAGCGGTGCTCGACACTATGCAGAAAGTCATGGCGAAAGAGCGTGAAACGCTTGATACCCGTGACAAATTGGCGACTGAGAAACAGGCTCTGGAAGCAGAGATTGAGCGTCTTGCACAACCTGGCGGTAGTGATGATGCGCGTTTGCAATCTCTGGCCGATACCCTTGGTGGTACGCTGCTATCAGAAATTTACGATGACATCACCATGCATGATGCGCCGTATTTCTCAGCACTATATGGTCCTGCGCGTCACGCCATCGTTGTACCTGACCTGAAAGGTATTAAAGAGAAACTGGTTGATATCGAAGATTGCCCAGAAGACCTTTATATCATCGAAGGCGAAGCCGAAGGTTTTGATGATAGCGTATTTGATGCTGACGAGATGGAAGGTGCCGTTTGCGTTCACCTGAACGATCGTCAATTGCGTTACTCACGCTTCCCGAAAGTACCGTTGTTTGGCCGAGCTGCGCGTGAGCATCGTCTGGAAGTTCTGCGTGAAAAACGTGAAGAGTTGGTCGAAAACTACGCAAAGGCATCATTTGATGCGCAGAAATTGCAGCGTTTGAGCCAAAGCTTTAACCAGTTCGTGTCTAACCACATGAGTGTTGCTTTTAACGAAGATCCAGAGGCAGCTCTGAAAGATCTGCGTGAGAAACGCGGCAGTGTTCAACGTCAGCTTGTTCAACTTCGTGATAACGAGCAGCAAATCCGTAGACAGTTGACGGGCGCGAAAGAAGCCATTGCGCAGTTGAATAAACTTCAACACGTGGTGAGTGCGCTAGAAGACGAGACACTGGAATCGCGTTTAGAAGAAGTGGAAAGCCGTCTGTCTCAAGCTGATGAGGCTCGCCATTTTACGCGCGAACACGGTAAAGCATTGGCTGAGTTAGAAAATTTGGTTTCTACCTTGGATGCTGACCCAGAGCAATTCGATGCCCTGAATGAAGCATACCAGCAAGCAGATTTGTCACTGCAAACGCTGAAGAAGACGCTGTTTGCGCTGTCTGATCTGGTTGAGCGTCGTCACCACTTTGGTTATGAAGACGCGCTGGCTCTATTGGATAAGAGCAGCGAGCTGAATGAACAGTTGAAGGCGAAGTTGGTAGATGCTGAGCGTGCACGTACGCGTTCGCGTGAGCACGTGAAACAGGTTCGTGATCAAGTAAACCAATACAACCAGCTATTGGCATCGCTAAAAAGCTCCCACCAAGCGAAACAGGAAACTGTTGCGGAATTCAAACGTGAATTGGTGGAGTTGGGTGTTCGTGCCGATGTTGAAGCAGAAGAGCGTGCACGTATTCGACGTGATGAACTAAACGCGCAATTATCTCAATCACGCTCACGTAAGAGTGAGCTTGAAAAGGGTCTGACTTCGATTGAACTAGAGATGAAATCTCTGGTGAAAACGCTGAAAAAAGCGGGTAAAGAATACACAGATCTGCGTACTTTCGTGGTGAACGCAAAAGCAGGCTGGGTTGGCGTACTGAAGATTGCTCGCACCAGCAATGTTGAGAAGCAACTGAATCGTCGTGAAATGGCGTACATGTCTGCTGACGAACTGCGTTCTCTGTCAGATAAATCATTGGGTGCGCTGCGCCTAGCGGTTGCTGATAACGAAACACTACGCGATGCGCTGCGAGCGTCAGAAGATATGGCGCGTCCAGAGCGTAAAGTTCTGTTCTACGTTGCGGTATACCAGCATCTGCGTGAGCGTATTCGCCATGACATCATTCGCACTGACGATCCGGTTGAAGCGATTGAAGAGATGGAAGTGGAGCTAGGTCGTCTGACCGAAGAGCTGACGCAACGTGAGAAGCGTCTAGCAATCAGTTCTGAATCGGTGGCAAACATCATTCGTAAGACCATTCAGCGTGAACAAAATCGTATCCGTTTGCTGAACCAAGGCCTGTCTAACATTGCCTTCGGTCAGGTTCAAGGTGTTCGCCTAAACGTCTCTATTCGCGAAACGCACGCTCAACTGTTGGCGGGTCTTGCCGAGAATGCTGAGCAGCATCAGGATCTCTTTGGTAATAACCGACTGACATTTTCTGAAGCAATGGCGAAATTGTTCCAGCGTTTGAATCCGCATATCGACATGGGTCAGCGTTCACCGCAGGTTCTGGGTGAAGAGCTATTGGATTACCGCAATTATCTTGAGCTGGGTATCGAAGTTAACCGTGGAACTGATGGTTGGTTACGCGCAGAGTCGGGTGCGTTGTCTACCGGTGAAGCGATTGGTACGGGTCAAGCTATTCTCCTGATGGTTGTACAAAGTTGGGAAGAAGAGTCTCGTCGCCTACGTGGTAAAGATGTGATTCCGTGTCGTTTGCTGTTCCTTGATGAGGCAGCGCGTCTGGATGCGAAATCTATCTCGACCTTGTTTGAGCTTTGTCATCGTCTAGATATGCAGCTTCTTATTGCCGCGCCTGAAAATATCAGCCCTGAGCAGGGAACAACCTATAAACTTGTACGTAAGATCTTTAACGATAAAGAGCACGTACATGTGGTTGGTCTACGTGGATTTGGCGAAGTTGCAAAGGTAACGACGCCAGTACAAGAAGCGTTGGAGATTGCGCAGTAGCGCATGATTAATGCGTGAAAAGCCAGAATGAAACTGGCTTTTTATCTTGTGCTTCAAAACAAAAAGCCCTTACGTTACATACGTAAGGGCTTTTTTCGTTTAAAGCATCAGGCTATTTTGAACATGCCAATTTGTTCTGTGAGCTGTTTAGCTTGTTCGTTAATACTTGTCGCCGTGCTGTCTGTGCTGTGCGTTTTATCGGACACTAGCTGTGACGAGTTCGCGATGTTGTTTACATTAGACGATATTTCTTCTGTGACAGATGATTGTTGACCTGCGGCAGTCGCAATTTGCGTATTCATATCGTTAATTTCTGTCATCATATTGGCAATTTGATCCAGCATTTCGTTGTTCTTATTGCAGTTATCAACACTGCTGGCAACAAATTTATTGGCACCAGATATACCATTAACGACCTTATTGGTTTCTGACTGCAATGATTCAACCTTCGCTCGAATCTCTTCTGTCGATGTTTGAGTTCGAATCGCAAGCGAACGCACTTCATCGGCAACAACGGCGAAGCCCCGGCCTTGCTCACCTGCGCGAGCCGCTTCAATTGCTGCGTTTAGAGCGAGCAAATTAGTTTGTTCCGCAATCCCTTGGATAACATCCAATACTGACCCGATTGAATTACTCTCGGCAGAGAGTTGCTGCATTGAATTGGTTGCATCGCCCATTTTTGTAGAGAGTTCTGCTATTTCTGAAACCAAACGTTGGCCAACTTCGGCACTCTGGCGGACAGAAAGTACGACATTCTCCGAAGACTGAGAGGCACTGTTTGCATACTGAGCAACTTCGGATATCGAGGCATTCATTTCTGTCGCGGCAGCAGCGACTTGGCTTGAGTTTGATGCCTGCATGTCAACTTCACTGCGCATAGACTCAATATTGTTCTGGATTTCATTAGATGCATTACCTAACGCTTTCACCGTGGTGTCAGCACCTTTGATGACGAGAAGAAAATCATCAAGCATCGAGTTCATGGATGTAGAAAGTGCGGTGATTTCATCTTTGCCTTTAACTTCGAGGCGGAGCGTTAAATCATGCGTGCTTGCAATGCGGGAGATTTTGTCCGTGAGCTTAGAGATGGGTTTACTGATGCTGCCCGCAATTAGCCAAGCCATCAGTATAGATATGGTGATCAATGCAGCCCCGATAACCACGGAAAAAGTAGACAATGTATTTTCTAATAAAGTGACCTCAGCCATTGCCTCTTGTTTGTCAATTTCTGTTACCAAGGCCCACTGTTTACCCAAAATGTTGACGTATTTATAGGCTGCAAACACTTCAGAGCCAACGTGATTAATCACGGTACCAAATCCTGCATCTCCGCCAAGGGCGGCATTTACATGGACTGATTTGACAGGTTGCTGTCCCGCTGATGATTCAGTCATTTCTATCCGATCAATCAGTTCTTTGCTGATACCTGACTTTCTTAAACTGTCGATGTAGGCAGCTTTGTTTTCGACCAGCTGTCGACTTTGGGAGCGCATTAAATTATCTGGACCGATGAGGAATGATTCCCCTGTATCGCCTAAACCGTCCGCTTTCCAATTTCCGCCGTACGTCATGATCGCATTGATGTTATCAATGGGCATTTGAAAAACAAGGACACCGATATTGGTTCCGTTTTTGACAACAGGCGTAGCGATAAACGAAGCAGGGCTATCATACGATGGGTAGTACGGGGAGAAATCTATAAAAGAGAATTCGCCTTTTGCTAGATTTTTTGCCCCTTGGAATGCTTCCGCTAACCCACTGTCCTTGTAAGGGCCAGTCGCCAAGTTAGTCGCGTAATCTAACTCTTTAAATACCGAGTAAACAATGTTACCCGCGTTATCGACTAAGAAGATATCGTAGTATCCAAACGATTCGAGAAACGTACGGTAATTAGGATGGAAAACTTCATGAATTTCGCTGTAAGTGGTCCCATCATTCGCTTTATCCAACAGGTGTTTGTTCCCTAGCGAATTTTCGTTAACCCCGATATAAGCTTCTTGCAGCAGTTTTCCATTTAGCCCAATACTTTCGAGTGTATCTAGCGCATTCGCATCCTTGGCATTGGTTTCTTCGAAAGTGGCACCGAACTCATTGGTATAGTAGTCGCGCAGTTTTTCAGCCTGATTTGGCGTGGGAGTAGCTTCTGTTTTGACGCTTTGAAAACTCTTAGAAAACTGTAGCATCGCATCCTCCGTCATGGTGGAGTTTGCGAGGTTCGTCAATTGCTTGCTGATCCCATCAAAATAATGCTCAATCTCGGATTTTTTCACTTCACGAACTGAGAGCAATTGGTTCTGCACTTGTTTTTCGAGTGCATTACTCGATGTGTTAGTTGCAGTAACCGTTAACAATGCTGCAGTGGCAATGACTGCAAATGCACTCATGCCAACAAAGGCGGCTTTAATTTTTGTGGAAATTTTCATGTTAGTCCGCTCCAAATATGTTGCATCTGTTGCATAAATAACATACTAAGTGTAGGTGGTTTTCTGCGTTAAGTGTCTAGAAGTCTTCAGATTTGCGCCTGACGCGTATAACTCTATGAAAAGGCGTGTTTTTTAAATTTTAGCTATATATAACAGTTAGATAATAGCTAGTGTTAATAGGTAAAAGTTGGGCTACTGGCACTCAGGCATCCAATGCAAGTTTATTTTCTTGAGGAATAAAGGTGTGAAGGGTGTATTAATGGCTAGGCATTAAGTTAGTATTTATTAATGCCTAGCGAATAGGAGGTTTCTTGTAACAAACTAGAATTAAATCGATTTTTCCAAAATCGCTACCGAATAATACTGCTCAAATTTATAGCCAGCTTCCGACAGAATCCCCACCTGTTTAAAACCAAATTTTTCATGCAGCTTAAGTGATGCAGGGTTGGGCAGCGTAATAACAGAATAAACTCTGTGAATCTCAGACCCAGATATCTCTGCCAATAGAGCCTGCATGAGCTGAGTTCCTGCACCTTTAGATGCATACTCATGATGTAGGTAAATCGTAAGCTCTGAACTTATCCGGTAGGCTAATTTCTCTCGAAATTCGTTATTGTAAGCAAAACCGATCACGCTTCCTTGTTCATCCTCTTTTACTAGGACGTGGTATATATCGTTGTTGTGATTGATTTTATCAAACCATGTTTGCCGTTGCTCGATTGACCATTCATCATAATCAAACGTTATTGATGTATTAGTAATGTAGTGGTTGTAGATCGCGTTGATCGCAGCTAAATCCAACTGTGTTGCTTTTCGTACTGTCATCCTGACTCTCTACTACTTTTCTTCTAATGCAAACTTTACTGCCGCAAAAGCATGTAAATCTGTGGTGTCGTAAAGCGGGACATCCGTGTGGTTTTGTTGAACGAGAAGCCCGATTTCGGTACAACCCAAAATAACAGCTTGCGCACCGTTTTGTTGTAGCTCGTCGATGACAGCTAAGTATTGTTGACGAGAATGCGCCTTTATTTCGCCTTGGCAAAGTTCTTGATAAATAATTTCGTGAACGACATCTTGGTGCCATTCAGGTGGAACAGACACAGTTATACCGTGTTGTTCTAAACGCTCTTTGTAAAAAGGTTGGGACATGGTAAATCGGGTGCCGAGAAGACCAACATGTTGAATATTATTCTCTTTTAATGCCAGAGCCGTTGCGTCAGCAATGTGAAGGAGAGGTATTGAGATGGCTTCTTGTACTTGGTTGGCAACTTTGTGCATCGTATTTGTCGCGATAACAATAAAGTCAGCACCTGCTGCTTCCAATTTTTTTGCTTCATCGGCGAGAATTCTTGCTGAACTGTCCCAATCTCCGCTACGTTGGAATGCTTCAATTTCAGCGAAGTTGACGCTGCTCATCAGTATTTTGGCTGAGTGATGACCGCCTAATTGACGCTTCGTGTATTGATTGAGCAGACGATAGTAAACAATGGTAGATTCCCAGCTCATACCACCGATCACGCCGATTGATTTCATTTGTGATTATTCCTTTAACAAAACTAAACAGGTACAAAGCGCACTGTGAAAACGCGTTTAGATTAGAGGTATCACAAAATTCAGATTTGAACTAACAAAATATGAAAGCGAGTCGTCTGGTAAAAATGAAAGGTGGATTTGCGTTTGGTGAAGGCCCGTATGCTGACGAACCTTCTGACAAATACTTTAAATAGTGGTTATGCTTGGCTGTTTTCCACGATTGACGCACCTACACCTTTTAACCATTGCTGGTACCACCCTGATAATGTTTCTACTGGGCGAGGTCGACTAATTAAAAAGCCTTGCAAAAGAATGCCGGGATAACGCGCGGTAAGGTATTCTAAATCTTCAAAATGCTCGATGCCTTCTGCAACCAGATCTACTTTAAATTTTTCTGCAATATCCGTTAACGAACTGACGATGACTTGGCTGAATTGGTCTGAATGAATCTGGTTGATGAGCGTTCTATCGATTTTTACCTCGGTAAAGGGAAGGCTCCTTAGTTGCTGAATATTGGTAAATCCTGTTCCAAAATCATCCAAAGACAACCCATATCCCCTGATTCTTAATCTGTTTAATGATTCCATTTGCTCAGAGGACTTAAGCGCATATTCTTCAGTGATCTCTAAAACGACACGGTTTTTATCGATTTGTCTGGCTTCAAAAAGAGCCTCAAGGCGGTTTGGAATGTCGAGATCTGCCAATTGTTGGGGGGAAAGGTTGATACTGACTTTAACGTGATCGCCAAAAATGTCGGATAAAGAGTCCATGTCTGATGCTGTTTTCTCTGCCAACTGCATGGTGAGGAGATCCATGAGTTCATGTTCCATGGCGGTAGGTATAAATCGACCTGGTAAGACAGCATCCGTTTCTTCAGGGAGTTTTATTCTCGCCAGCACTTCTAAGCTTTCAACGAGATTGTTTTGCGGATTGAGTTTAGGTTGGTAGTACGGGATGATTTGCTGACGAACGATACAATCTAAAAGTTCTTTCTTTGACATCTTTTTGAAATTTATAAACTTTCGTTCCTCTATTTGCGACATTCGGTCGAAAATCAATCGCAGTCCATCTGGTGTTATTGGTTTTGCGATGTTGCCCAACAGGCAGACTTTTTGTTGCCTAGCGACTTCTGCAGCGAGCTCAATGATGCGCACATCAAGGTCGGAAATTATGCAGATTCCCCCTTGATAGTTGACTTCGCCTAGCTCCCTGATAACGGCCATGCCGTCAATTTCTGGCATATTTAGGTCGGTAAAAACAATGTCGAAGAGTTGTGGTGAGCGTTTTAATTGCGCGAGTGCTTTTTGAGGAGATGAATGGGTACAGACATCTTCGTAACCGATACCATCCAACATCGATACCATCAAGGCCAAGATAGATTCTGAATCATCGATAACCATCACGCGTCTAGAACGTTTCATCTCGCTCTCACTATTAATACTAAAGTCTCAAATTAAAATTAGATTCTAATGGTTAATTTTCAACACTCGCTGCATGGTTATTTTGTGTTTATGCCTAAAAATATTACACCAGACCGTTATTTTTTATGTGTTTAGTGAAATAAATTTTTGTCAAGAAATAAGTGGTGGTTTCAGTGGGTGGGGAGAGGAATGAAAGGGGAGTGATAGGTTGAGGCTGTTTTTGTAGAAAGCAAATAAGATGAAAAAAGCCCCGAAGGGCTTTTAAAATTAGTGCTCTGAAGACGTTAATGGTGCAACTTCCAGAAGAGGTGCTGCATCAATGCTATCGGCGTTCATCATGGATGAGATACGTTGAACAGAAGAAATTAGAAGTGATTGTTCCCACTCTTCGAGCGCCTGAAAACGTGAAATGAAACTTTCTTGCAGAGGCTTAGGAGCTTGCTCTAATGCTTGAACACCTTCAGGAGTAAGGTGGGCGTGCACTTTGCGTTTATCTAGATTGCTTCTGACGCGAACGATTAGGTTACGGCTTGCCAAACGATCGAGAATTGTTGTCGCCGTAGCTTGACTCATGTTGGTGTGATTTGACAGTTGTCGAATAGTCACTTCATCAAGATCATGAATCGCTCTCATTAGCACTAGTTGCGGGCCGGTTAGTCCTGCTTCTTTATTCAATTTTCTAGAATGCAGATCGATGGCACGGATGATTTGCCTCAATGCAACCAATACCTCTTCGTGCTTCTCCATAGAAGCGTCTCCTTAAAAACTGCAAGTTGTATAAATCGCCGAAATTATCTGTGCAAAACCATTTTTTTAAAAGGCCTTTCGCACGTTTCTTACCAAACCTTACACATTTAGAAAAGAGTTCGCGAAAGCGATTTGGATTTTATTCTTATTCCTTTGCTTAACGTTGAGACATTTCAGTTGTTTCAAGGTGATGTTGTGATCATTACCAATAGAAAATGAGACTGATTCACATTTACATTTGAATGCAATTGTAAATGAGTGTAATAATTATTAACGATATCGTTCGTATGTTAAGAAGTATTTACTCAAGGAAGAATTATGAATCGCTCATCTCTTGCTATCGCATGCTCTGCGTTGATTTTCTCCAGCGTTGCGACTCACGTGTCAGCAGCATCAAATATCGATGTAGTTGAACATTATGCGGATATTGCTCATGCCGTTTTTAGTGATGCACATGCAACGGCGGTCGATTTGAACGCAGCAATTGATGCTTTAAACCAAAAACCATCGGCAGAAACACTGCAAGCCGCCAAGGAGGCATGGTTTGCATCACGCGTGCCTTATCAGCAAACAGAAGTGTTCAGATTCGGTAACGCCATCGTCGATGATTGGGAAGGACAGCTTAATGCATGGCCGCTTGATGAGGGGCTTATTGATTATGTAGCGGATGATTATCAATACGAGCTTGGGAATCCTGGTGCAGTCGCAAATATTGTTGCGAATAACGCGTTGAAAATGGGGAGTGAAACTCTTGATGTTTCCAATATCACACCTGACCTCCTTGCTTCACTAAATGAACTCGCTGGTTCTGAAGCTAACGTTGCAACTGGCTACCACGCTATCGAGTTCCTGCTTTGGGGCCAAGATTTAAACGGGACGAATGCGGGAGCAGGAAACCGCTCTTATAGTGACTTTGCCTATGGGGAGTCATGTACAAATGGAAATTGTGACCGTCGCAGAGCCTATTTAAAGGCTGCTGCGGAACTACTGGTTGCCGATTTGAATTGGATGGAAAATCAATGGGCATCGGGACAGAAAGACAATTATCGGGCCACGCTTCTCACGGAAAATACCGATAACGGTTTGCGCAAAATGCTATTTGGTATGGGCTCCTTATCTTTAGGGGAGTTGGCTGGAGAGCGCATGAAAGTAGCTCTGGAAGCCAATTCAACGGAAGATGAACATGATTGTTTTTCAGACAACACACACAACTCTCATTATTACAATGAATTAGGTATTTATAACGTATTCACTGGTTCCTACAAAAGGGTGGATGGAACGATGCTGACCGGCCCTTCGCTATATGACATGGTGAAAGCGGTTGACCCTAGTTCGGCAAAAGCCATTAAGGCCGATTTTGATAATGCCAAAAAAGAAGTTTATCGACTGGTGGAGTCTGCCGAAAATAGAAATGTGTACTTTGATCAGCTCATTGCTTCAGATAATGCAGCGGGGAATCAATTGGTTAATGATGCAATTAGTGCGTTGGTCGCACAAACAAAAGGTATTGAGCAAATTGCGGCAGCTGTAGGTGTAAGCAATTTGAACCCTGATACGGCTGACCATCAGTTCTAAATACGTATCACTAGAACAAGCCTCCAATGCTTTGGGGGCTTTTCCTATTTCTTAAAGCCAATATTTCTCGCAGGATGTATGAAGTATTTTTTGTTTACCTTATCTGTTTTGTTCTCTTCTTGCCTCCCCGCTTCTCCGAAATCGGGTGGAGATACCACGACCTCGCAACAAGGCACAAACGCATTTTCGCAAGCCGCATCAAACCTGCCCCTGTCAGAGCAAATAGACTTCAGTGTTGGTAATAGCTTTTTTCGAAATCCTTGGGTGAGTGCGCCTGCGTCGACCGATGCCCGAGATGGCTTAGGGCCTCTGTTTAATACCAACGGGTGCCAAAATTGCCATATTAAAGACGGTCGTGGCCACTTACCCAGTGAAGGTGATACGAATGCGGTCTCTATCTTAGTACGCCTCAGTGTACCTGCGGTGACAAAAGCTCAAAAAGCATGGGTGATTAAACATGGGAACGTGCCTGAACCTACCTATGGAGGGCAGTTACAAGATGTAGCACTGTCCGGTTCGAAAGAGGAAGGGCAAATAAACATCACGTTTGAGACGCATACGGAGACGTTCAAGGACGGTTTTGTTGTTGAACTACGAAAGCCTGTGCTCACTCTCGAAGGTCTGAATTACGGTGAACTGCACCCGGATACCCAAATGTCTCTTAGGGTAGCTCCTCCGATGATCGGGCTAGGGCTGCTTGAAGCCATTCCTGAAGAAACGTTGATGCGGTTTGCGCAAGAGCAAGACCAGCAGGGTCAGGGGATATCAGGTCGCGCTAACAAGGTTTGGGACGTTGAATCCAGCTCGGTTCGGTTGGGAAGATTTGGTTGGAAAGCGGGGCAGCCGAGCCTGATGCAGCAGAATGCGGCCGCGTTTAATGGTGACTTAGGGCTAACAACGTCGCTCTTCCCGTCGGAAAATTGTTCCCCAGCACAGCCCCTGTGTGATGCGCTACCGAATGGTGGCTCGCCTGAAGTCAGCGACAAAATTCTTAACTTCGTTGAGTTCTATACTCAGCACCTTGCCGTCCCTAAGCGTCGAAATATGAATGATCCCCTCGTGGTTAAGGGTGAAATGCTCTTTATGGATATTGGGTGTCAGAGTTGTCATCAGCGGGAGATTAGAACGGGTGTTGTGGAAAACAGAACGGCCATCAGCAACCAGTTAATTTCGCCATACACTGACCTACTTTTGCATGACATGGGCTCAGGGCTTGCTGATCATCGCGGCGAGTTTATCGCGACAGGCACCGAGTGGAGAACCGCTCCGTTATGGGGTCTCGGGTATACCGAAGAAGTGAATGGCCATACTGAGCTCCTCCACGATGGGCGAGCAAGAAATGTGATGGAGGCTGTGCTTTGGCATGGCGGTGAAGCGGAGTCGATTAAGCAAAAGGTGTTGGGGTTTGATGAGAATCAGCGCAACGCACTGATCGCATTCCTTCTTTCTTTGTAGGTGGCTAAATGAACCTTACTGGATACATGACCGCATTGAAGTGGCCCTTTGTCGTTTTCTGCGTCACCGCTTTAATAGGGTGTGGATTGGAAGCAAAAACGGCAGACATGTCAGACAAACTTTGGGCGAGCCAGCAACAAAGCGCAAAGCACTTTCTAGATGCAGTATCAAATCTTGCTATCTCCACCGGTGCGCTCTGCCAAATTAAGAGTGGTAAGCAGCAAGAAGAGAAAACAAAACAGGCGTGGTTAAACGCTGTAACGGCGTGGGCTCCGCTTCAGGGGGCGAATGTTGGCAACGCGAAAGCGGCAGCATTAAGTTGGCAGATACAGTTTTTTCCGGATAAAAAAAACACAACGGGCCGAAAAATGTCACGACTGATCCAATCCGGTGGCCCTTATTCCGTGGCGTCTCTTTCTAATGAGAGTGTGGCGGTTCAAGGGCTAGGTGCGATGGAATGGTTGCTATTTGATCCAAGCAACATGAAGGATGTGAAAACACATTGTTCATTGATGGTTGTGACGTCTAAACATCTGGTTAATTCCGCCGAAGCGTTAGTGACTTCGTGGGAGATAAACCCGTGGGGACAGACCAATAAAAATCAGTTGGAAGCAGACGCTCTTAGGCTGTTAACAGCACAGCTTGAAACTGCAATTAAGAGTATTGAGATCCCCATGGGTAAACCCGGTTATCCCAAACCATATCAAGCCCCGTTCTGGCGTTCACAGCAGTCTTTGACAGCAACACGTGAGAACATTGCGCATCTGCGCACTCTGTATGAACAGATAATGCGTCCTGTGCTCATCGATAATGGTCATCCTGAGCTTGCGAAACGTCTTTCAGTGCATTGGTTGACTGCGCTGGAGAGCATTCCAGAGGGGGAAGGGTTAAAAGCACTGCTAGATACCAAAGCGGGCTATCGTGATTTGATTACGCTTTTGAATAACCTCGAGTACATCAATATTGCACTCCGTGAGGAAGTAGGGCCCGCGCTTGGCATGATTGTCGGTTTCAATTCAACGGACGGTGACTAACGGTATGAATATATGCCCAAAGAGGAGGCGCATCATCTTGTCTGCTATCGGCATAGCATCCTTTGGTGGCACCGTGTTGGCTGTAAGAACCACCAAGCGAGTGATTGAAGAACCAGTGCCGAGTATGTTGGGGTGCGCAAAAGGTAGCAATGGTTTCTATGAGGTAATTGGTATTTCCAGCGAAGGCGAAACCTGCTTTAGAACGCCACTGCCGACGCGTGGACATGGTATTGCGCTTATGCGGGAGCGATCTCTTGGTTTCGTCTTTGCGCGCCGTCCGGGCACTTTTATTCAGACCATTAATACAAAGAATGGATCTTCACTCGGCGTTTATCACCAAACAGCGGATCGCAAATTTTATGGTCATGGTGATGTGTTTGGTGATTTTCTCTATGCCAGTGAAGGTGTTAATGAAACAAGTGAAGGGATTATCGGTGTCTATGAGGTGTCACCTGCGGGCGGGTTACGCAAAGTCCGGGAATTTTCTGGCTTTGGCACCGGTCCTCATGAGGTAAGGGTTGTCAATGACACGACGTTAGCTGTGGCGGTTGGTGGTATTCAAACGCAAGGCAGGAGAAAACTGAATATTGATAGCATGGCTCCGTCTCTGGTTTTGTTAGATAAGGAGAGTGGGGCGGTTAAAGGCAGATATGAATTGGCTGATCGACATTTGAGTATCCGACACATTGCTATCAGCGGGACCGGAGATGTTGTGATTGCGCAGCAATACAAAGGTGACGAGACGATATCACGTCCCTTGCTGGCCATGTTGTCATCGGATGGTCATTTTCAAGCTCTTCATGCGAAGGCGGAGCAATGGCAAAGGTTCAATCACTATATTGGGAGTGTGGCTTGTACAGATTCACAGATCGTTGCAACGTCACCGAGAGGCAATTGCTTTGGTGTTTGGGACCTGTCATCAAAAGAACTCGTGGAAATGGGATCTTTACTTGATGCATCAGGCGCTTCGGCAAATCAAGAGGGATTTGCGCTGAGCTCTGGAAGTGGGCAAACAGTCATACAAAAAGCAGAAAAAAGCCCTATTTATCATCGCTCTGATGTTACTTGGGATAATCACTGGGTCATGCTTTAACATCATGCTTTTCTAACTCTCTGATTTCTAATATTCATAAAAATTCCGCCAACGAATATTGTGTCATTTGCCATACTAAGATCTCTATTTGGAGGTGACGCATGCTTTCTGTCCGTATGATTTTCAAGGCACTGATATTTTTTGCCCTATTGCCACACGTGGCAATGGCTGTGCAAGCTGCTGACGAACGTCGTGCCTCTGAAGAAGCGTTGCTTTGGGTTCAACAAGCCGAGCCAGAAGTGGCCATTGTTACTTATCCAAATGACGTCGCACGTATTTATGAAAGCTTTTCGTTTTCTCCTATTTGGCATGATTACCGCGCCAAGGACGAATTAGAAACGCAAATTAATATTATCTCTTTAGCTGGGATCAGCCAGGATTTTGAATGGCGAGCAGTCATACTCAGAGAGCTTAGAGCAAGCGGAGATTGGCGTGCTTATGATGTGTTTGCAACAGACAGTCTTCTTGCGTTGATTGGTTATATCGAGTCAATACCTGAAAATGGCAAAAGTTGGTTTTTTGGGACCGACATTGATACCGTTTTACCTGCCCCGACACTTACACAGATGAACCGATTTTTGGTTTCTGCATTGAAGAATAAACTGTATTCGTTTGTCCATGGATTGCGTCCGGACACATCACAGTATCGAGAAATGGCAAAAGCGATTGTTGCGTTACAGGATCTAGAACCTACGTACTGGCCAAAGTTTGTTCAGAGAGGGTTGATAAAGCACGGTGAGAAGCTGGATAACGCGGATAGTCTCATTACCAATTTAGAAAGGCAGGGTGTGCTGAATACGGCAGAAGCCCAGCAACTAAAAATTGCGAAAGTCAGTTTTTATAATGCAACCTTAGTGAACGCGGTAAAGCAGTTTCAACAACGACATGGCCTTAAAGTTGACGGTGTAATTGGTAATAAAACGCGCCGTTGGCTGAATAAATCGGTCGATAATCGTATTCAGATCCTTGCGCTCAACATGGAGCGCCTGCGGTTGTGGCCGACGGGCCGCGACAAGATCATATTGGTAAATATCCCTAATTATGAGATGGAGTTCTGGTTAGACAGCCAACTTATCTTAGACAGTAAAGTGGTCGTAGGACGCCCAAGCCGTCGCACACCGCTGTTTGAGTCTCGTCTGGATTCCGTGGTGTTTAACCCTAGCTGGAATGTTCCTGTGAAAATTATGCGAGAGGATATTCTGCCCAAGGTCAGGGAAGATAATGAGTATCTATCGAAGCATTCCTATACCGTGCTGAGTAGTTGGGTAAACGGGAGCGTCATTCCTTATGAGGAAATTGATTGGGAGAGCGTCACGCCGAGAAATTTCCCGTATAAACTTCAGCAGTCTCCAGGTAACTTTAATGCGCTAGGCAGATACAAGTTTAATACGCCGAATGGAAATGCCATTTACCTGCATGATACCCCCGCGAAAAGCTTGTTTAACAAGGAACGCCGAGCGTACAGTTCAGGGTGCATTCGCGTTCAAAAGGCCGAGGTCCTTGCGCAGATTTTGTTGAACAAATCTGGCCTTGAGTTTGGTGATTATGATTATTATCGCCAAATTCCCGAGACCAAATGGGTCTCTCTTAGAAAGAAAATTGAAGTCCATACGATTTATCAAACGGCTTGGGTCAATGAAGAGGGGGGCGTAGAGTTTCGTGATGACGTTTATCACTATGATGCGCGCCCAAAGCGAAATAACACCGCAGTTACGTCTCTGGCGGCACAACGTCTGCCCATCTAAGTTGGCCTGTTTTTAACACGAGTGATTTCAGCCTTGTGTTCTATTCGCCATAATTGCATTTATTTACATTTCTCTGACAAATGCGAAATTGTGTGAAATATCAGCACGAAGACAGCTGTTTTACATGTTTTCGCTCATTTTCGAGACAAAACCCCATTTGATTGTGAATTCACAAATCTATAAATTCGCCTTTGTTTTCGCGTTTCTGACAGTTAATGCGTTTTAAAGCTGAGTTCAGACGCTGATTATTGTGATTTTCTTTTGTGGGAATTTGTTGGTTTTTATGGACGGTTTGGATCTTCAACGTCGCCGCTTTATGTTGGGTGGCGTCGCGTGTCTTACTGCGGCAGTGTTACCTAATCCTGCTTTCGCGCTCCCTATTTCTCAAGGGAAACCGCGAAATTTGGCAATGACCAGTATTAATACCGGTGAACATCTCGATGTTTGCTATTTCGATGGTCAACAATATCTCACGAAAGGCTTGGGTGAGTTAAATCACTTGTGTCGTGATCATCGCCGAAATCTTTCTACCGAGATGGATCCTAAGCTATACGACCAACTGGTCGCGATATGTGGCATGGTAAAGGCTCCCAATCCGATCACTATGGTATCCGGCTATCGTTCGCCTGCGACTAACGAAATGTTGAGAAAGAGCGGTGGTGGTCAGGCAAAGAAGAGCTATCACATGACAGGCCAAGCGATAGATTTCTTTGTTGAAGGTGTCCCTTTGGCTGCGTTGCGTAATGCCGCTTTGTCTTTAAAGGCGGGGGGCGTTGGCTACTACCCCAACAGTGGTTTTATTCATATAGATACGGGGCCGGTAAGGGCGTGGTAAGCCAGTGAGAAGGCGCGATGAATTCGCGCCTTTTTAGTGTTCAGCGTACCGTCTCACACGGTTTGGCTTCTTTGTGGGAATGAATGTACCGGTTCTGCTTTTTTGCCTTTAATTTTGAAATATCCACCATGACCAAGCCGTCAATGCAGTCAGCAAAATCTGGGTCCACGCTGAAGTCTAAAAACTGTGCACCGCCAGGCTCACAGAGTTCGCTGTATTGCTTATATAGCGTTGGGATTGCCGTCCCTAAGTTATCAAGTAGAGTTTTTAACGTTTTAAGATCGGCGTGATAATCATCACCGGAGAATTGGTTTAAGAGTGTGTTTAGTCTTTGATTCTCTATATTGAAAGGGCGCTTAGATGTGGCAATCGATTCTTTCGAGCCGAAGTAAGTACGATAGAAATAGATTAGCAACTCTTTCGCCGTGTGGGGCATTGCATTACTGATGGTGACTGGGCCAAAGAGATACTGATAGTGAGGGTGCTTCGCTAAAAATGCACCTATACCCAACCACAGATAATCCAAGCTTCGTTTTCCCCAGTATTTAGGTTGAACAAAGCTCCTGCCTAACTCCAGTCCGCTCTGCAGAATGGGCTGCATGCCATTTTCAAAGTCAAAAAGCGTGTTGGTGTAGACCGCATCGATACCATGTTGAGCGATGACAGCTTGTGTATCACAAAATCGATAAGCCCCAACGATATCGAGCGCATCGGGGTCCCAAAGGACCAGTTGAAAGTAGTGCTGGTCATATTTATCTATGTCTCGGCGTTGACCTGTGCCTTCTCCGACAGCGCGAAATGCGACTTCGCGAAGACGGCCGATTTCCCGCATAACATGGGATTCATCGCGATAACGATAGAGATAAATCGCCTTACCATCGGGTGTGGTGCCCAGACGTTCGCTGTTTTCCAACTCTTCTTTTAGTGCCAGACGAGGCTCAGGTGGGGCAATTGCAGACTCTGTTGGAAAGACGCCTGCTTTTCCTCGTGACAAGTTATACAGATGCTTTTTGAACAGCTTTACACGTGTTTTTATGGGGAGGTTGGCACTGGTGCTATAGCTGGAGAAAGGGATAGCTTCACCGATAGTCAGCGCGATGCTATTGTCCTCTTGCCCAAACATTTCATTGACTAGTAATAAGGTTGATAACGGCTTATATACCAAAGAGGCACCGTAGAAAATGGCGGAGTTTCGGCCATCAACATGGATAGGCAAAATGGGTGCTTTAGCCTTGGAGGCCATGCGTAGAAACCCGCTATGCCATTCTTTGTCTTTCACGCCAGTTGGACCAAATCGCGATACCTCTCCTGCAGGAAATATAATGAGCGCGCCTTCACTTTGTAGCCATTCATCAATCTTCCGCAAATTCTCTTTGGGCGTTTTTCCAGACATGTTGTTAACGGGCAGCAAGCAGCCATGAAGTGGTTCAATTTGCATAAGTAGGTTGTTCGCGACCGCTTTAACGTCCGGTCTGATCTCTCGAACCATTTTTAGAAGTGCTAGTCCATCGAGCGAGCCGATTGGATGATTCGCGATGATGACTATGCGCCCTGACGAGGGAATACGCTCTCTTTGCCTGTCGCTGGTGGTGTAACTAAAGCGAAAGTAGTCCAGTACCTGCTCAACAAATTCGAAGCCTTTCAGATAAGGGTATTTAATGGCGAAATCCTGAAACGCTTCTTCGTGGAGTAATCGACGTAAGGTGGAACTAACGGGGCGTGCCAACCAAGGCTTTCCTGCGATTGATGGATAATTTGCCGCGATGACGTGATCAATATTGAACATGAGAGTCCTTTACAAAGTGGGGTTGCATTATGCCGCTTCGTCTTTCTTTTCGCTTACAGCGTCAGGCTGGAGGCTTGCAAATGCATAGCTCTCGGCCAGCAATTCACAGCGTTCGGTCCACCGAATGAGTTGGATGGTGCCATCATGCTGTTCAAGTAAAGCGGTGCAGTTTTCGATCCAGTCACCATCATTGAGGTACAACTCGTCACCCAATACCTTCATGTCTGGGTGATGAATGTGGCCACAAACGATGGCATGTGCGCCTTTTCTGCGGGCATATTGGATTGCTGCGTTTTCAAATCGCTGAATGGCGACATTGGCGGACGCGACCTTGGACTTTATGTATGACGCGAGTGACCAGTACGGAAAGCCCATTCGTTGGCGGGCTCGCGACCACCAACGATTGAGAAATAGCAGCAGATCGTAGCCAACATCACCTGCGATCGCGGTTAAACGTTTATGACAAACTGCGCTGTCAAATTCGTCGCCATGCACAGCAATGATCTTCTTGCCTGTGAGGGTTTCGTGGATATGGCTCGCTCTCACTTCAACGTGCCCAAAGTTAAATTTGAGATATTGACGGATGACAGCATCGTGATTTCCAGGAATGTAAATAAGACGCGTACCGTTATGGGCTCGCTGCATCAGCAAGGAAAGGACTTGGCTATGTGATTCTGGCCAATGATGGCTGGATTTCATCGAATAGAAATCGACGATGTCTCCAACAAGAATGATAGTTTCAGCATCGTGCTTATTCAGAAAGTCGAGCAAGAAACCGGCTTTGCAATCTTTATTACCGAGATGAAGATCTGAGATCCACAACGTTCGCACAGAGTATGGGTTCATAAGCACTGATTTGGTAATGATACGAAAAGTTATACGTCACTGGTGGCTACGTTACGGAACGAGGATGAACATGTTTTTTCAGACCAGTGACGTTGTTGTTTCAAAGTGATGTCATTCCAATGACATTGCTGATTACACACAGGAAAAGGAGAGTCTCGGTCGATAGCAGGTTCTCATTAAAATGAGATTGCGGGCGTGTTATGCTTTGGCAGTTTTTCGCATTTATACGGAATTTAATATGGCTCTGAAGTACGAAATCGTTCCTGTTACTGCATTTCAGCAAAATTGCTCAATCATCTGGTGTGATAAGACCAATGAGGCAGCATTGGTAGACCCAGGTGGCGATGTTTCTAAGCTGGTAGCTAAAATCAATGAACTGGGTGTAAAGGTCACCAAGGTTCTGTTGACGCATGGTCATTTAGACCACGTAGGTGGAACGGAAGAAATTGCAGCAGCTTACAATGTGCCTGTCATTGGTCCAGAGAAGCAAGACGCTTTCTGGTTACAAGCACTGCCTGCGCAAAGTGAAATGTTTGGTTTTGCACGCACCGAAGCATTTGACCCAACTGAGTGGTTAAATGAAGGCGATGAAGTCATGGTGGGGGAAAACAAACTCGCAGTGATTCATACCCCTGGTCACACACCAGGCCACGTTGTGTTCTTTAGTGAAGAAGCGCGTATGGCATGGGTTGGCGACGTTTTGTTTAATGGCAGTATCGGACGCACTGACTTTCCAAAAGGTGATCATGCAACGCTGATTCGTTCGATTAAAGAAAAACTGTTTCCTTTAGGCAATGATGTCACGTTTGTTCCTGGGCATGGTCCTAACTCTACCTTTGGTAACGAGCGTAAAAACAACCCTTATGTTGCTGATGAAATGCCAATTTGGTAACGCAATACAGGTTGCTCTGACCTCATAACGTAGGTCACTCTGCGGGCTTTGTGCCCGCAGACGCTAAGTATCTTCTCGTCAATCCCACAAAGTCATCAAGCGGACGATCCAGCAGGTCTTCGCTAACAAATACATCGTATCCGAGTAACTCCCGCGTATAAGACATTCTGTTTGCTAGCATCGCTATCAATCCTTTATAGACTTTCCCTGACGTTGCCACGTAGGGCTCGTCATCGAACATCATATCTTCAAGTTTGGTGTTAGTTGGTTCCTCTGTACGTCGATAAGCACTGAGCAATAGTCCGCGCTGTTCCATAATGATCTGGCTAGCAAGCCGAAAACTGATGCCATCAAGGAAAGGCTCGTAGTCATTTAGCCGGATCCCCATCCAAGGTAAAGGTTGATGCCAGCCATCAAGCGATACGCTGGGGACACCTATTTCACGAATGTCTGACCACTTTACGCTCCAGCCCCCTTTGTTCGTGTGATGTTGCATGTGCATATCAGACAGAGAAAAAGATAGTCTGTGCTCATCCACAATGTGGGAGATATAGATACCTAAACCCGCCATAAGCAGCAGACCGATCAACGCAGGTACGGTTTTGACTTGGGGCAGGGTAACGATGAAGGTCAGTACAACAATCGCGAGCAGAATGACCGCGATGGTGAAGTACTTTCCTATACGTTGATTTGGCGGGTAAATCAGCAATCTTTTTCTCGTCAAAGTACAGTTGTCCTTCTAATTACTCGCTTTAAGCGTAGTACGATCACCTCCGTAATAAAGAAGGTGATGATAAGTTGAACAAAATATCATGCGGTTTCTGACAGTTAGCGCAAGTTTTGCTGTGAATTGGTGTTAGAGCTACAAAATCACTGTGATTTTTGGTATAAAACGCGCTTTGTTTTTCACCCTGCTGTATTCAGGGGATGCTTAACGCAGTGCATCGAGGTAGGACGATTTAATGAAAATCTCTCACAAACGCAAAGTTCAACTTAAGCTTCAAAAACACATTAAAGCTGCAAAAGCAGTGGTTAATGCGTCTATTAAAAAAGAAGCGGCTGTTAAGAAAGTAGCGGCAGCTAAGCCAGCTGTTGAGAAAAAAGCTGAAGCACCAAAAGTGGTAGCAGACGTCGCTCTGACGCCTAAGCAGCAACAAGTGCTTGATATTGTTCGCCAGAATGCGGAGGGTATCAACCCTAAAGGTATCGGCCTGGCTGCTGGTCAAGAAGATGCGAAAGCGGCTTCTTGGGCGACAGGTGCTCTGAAAAAACTGGCCGAAGAAGGCATGGTTGAGCGCGTACAAATGGGTAGCAAAGTGATTTACAAAGCACTGTAATCACTTCCGTATATTCCCAATTTAGAACCAGCCTCAGGGCTGGTTTTTTTGTTGCTGAATGTAAGCGCAGTTTTCGGGTGTGTTAAGTCATTGTAATGTGTGCTGGTTGTATTTTTGGGCAAAGAAAAAAATTAAACGATCAAGGACAAACTTCTACTTTATTCGCGCGAGAAAACAAAAATATCAAATATAGTGATGGGTAACTTGGACATTATCCTAAAAACAATAAAAGCAAACGGGACTTGCTATGACTGGATATTTGTATAGTACGGACACGAAGCCCACATGCGTGATTAATTACGATTACACGCGGTTTTTATGTGAGTCAAATAAGTACAAGCGCGCATTTTTCCATACGTTGTTGTTGCAGCTTGCGCCTTGGTCGTTTAACCGCGATAAAGAGGAAAATGCACGGTGTTTTCCGAGCGAAGAGTTTACACAGATAGCCAGTCAGTCACTCTCATCGCTAAATAGCGATGTGTCCAACCTTATTACGCTTATTGAGCTCGCCCGAACGCGAAATATTCATCAATTGAATATCATGTTGCCATATTCATTGGACGAAAAAGAAATCGCGAAAATCACTAAACACACATTGGCTGATATCCAGCAATTCAGTGATGATCGCGAATCTCTTCAAGTTAGCCTGTTATAGAGTCACGCCTTTTATTATCAGATATATAGCGGCTAAACCCGCTGCTAACAAAAATCCAAGAATCAGCTTATTGGCTGTGGTGAATCCGTGCTCATGTTTTTCTTTTCTGACGATCATATAGAAGATAATGCCAGGGATGTAGAGCAGTGCGGCTAACAACAAATGGTGAATACCTGACGCATAAAGCAGCCAAATCCCGTAAAAAGTCGCCAACGTTGAAACGAATTTCACTTTTGTAGAATGCCCCTCGCCGTAGGCCACCTTCATCAGGTATCCACCCACAAAAAGGTATGGGACGAGGATCATTTCAGAGGCGATTGTCAGCAAATCATCGTAACCACCGCCAATGGCGTACATCACAAACAGACACAATTGAATGACGATGCTGGTTAGCCACAGTGAATTGTAGGGCGTTCCATTTTTATTCACTTTGCTAAAACACTTGGGGAACATGCCGTCTCTTGCAGCAGTGTAAGGTGTTTCTGTCGCAAGCAGCGTCCAGCTTAGGTATGCACCCGTCACTGAAATGATCAACCCCACACCGATCAGCACGACACCTGTTTCACCAATTAATGCTTGTAGAATTTTTGCGGTTGATGGATTTTGGTACTTCGCCAGTTCGGGAGTCGAAACAACACCCATTGAAAGCAAAGTAACAGAGACATACAGGAACAAACAAATAAGCAGACCCAGAATCGTTGCTCGGCCTACGTCAGAGGTACTTTTGGCTCTGCTAGAAACAACCACTGCACCTTCTACACCAATAAATACCCAAACCGTGATTAACATTGTTTGTTTTACTTGTTCAAACAGACTTGCTTTACCCGGAATATTGGCACCTGTGAAGTCGAAGGTGAAGGTATGCCAGTGGAATGCAAACAAGGCCACGACGATAAAGACGATGATTGGGATAAGCTTTGCGATGGTTGTTATGTAGTTCACGATGGCGGCGGTTTGAACACCACGCAGCACCAATGTATGAACGAGCCAAATCAATATAGAGGACAGCGCGACGGATAAAAGGGTATTACCGTTACCAAATAACGTAAAAGTGCTTGTGTCGAAAAACAGCCCTAATGTACTGAAGACGATAACCAAGTAGGAAACATTTGCTACGGTTGCACTCAGCCAATACCCCCAAGCAGAAAAGAAGCCTGTAAGGTCGCCAAAACCGGCTTGAGCATAGCCAAAAACGCCCCCTTGTATCTCTGGTTTAATCTCGATCAATTGTTGAAACGTCAGGGCTAAACATATCATTCCAATCCCTGTGATGATCCAACCAATGGTCACCGCGCCCGGACTTGCGACTGCCGCCATATTCTGAGGAAGGCTAAATACCCCTGCGCCAATCATGGAACCTATGACAAGAGCTGTCAGTGCTTTTAAATCGAGTTTATTGCTCAAAGTACTACCTAAAAATAACGAACGAGTTAAGTGGGGGAAGTATAGTTAAAGTTGGTGCGTCGAGAATTACTCAGAAATGGGATTAATGATTGCAGGATTGTTTTTGGATGAAACAGTTGCCTTTGGGAAGGTCGAGTTTTGTGCATTCCACGTAAAACTGTCTGTGGAATGCACCTGAATGCCTGAAAGGTAATGAAGAGTGGGAAGGCGTGTGATCTTGGATGTTGTCTGATTAATGGTAATGCATATTGAAACCGCTGATCACGAAAGCCGGTGTGTTGCTCAAAGCTGCTAATTGATCGGCGGACGCAAAATCATTGGATTGACCAAAGGCGATAACGGCAGCCGATGTGTTGCACGTCAGTGCTTTTTCTAAAAGACTTTGTGCATTGTGCTGGTTTGTTGCTCTCGCAACACGAATACGTTTTGCATCAATGCCAGCTTGCGTCAGTAATGATGTACTGAAACCTGCTGGTGGAGCGATGAGCGTGATCCATTTGTTTGACTCACTGAGGCTTTTGAGTAAACGAAGGAGATAGGCGAGTTCACTCATGTTATCGCGATAGACGGTGACAGAAACCAAATGATTGCTTGCTGAATCACTGCTCAGCAGGTGCATCGGAGCGCGGGTACTTCTAGAGCCTGCGGCAACGCGCACATAGCAATCACGTACAGCCGAGCGGGAAAAAGAAGATTCTTGTACTGAATGAGAGAGCGCAAGCGTCTGTTTCATGTTGGTTCCTGTATGAATATCCAATACTGTATGCCTATACAGTAGTTGTGTTTTTATCGAAAAACAATAGGAATGATAAAAATATCGAGATACAGATCACGGAAATGTTTGGCTTGTCTCGAGGGACGGGATGATTTGCGCGGAAGAGCAAGCTTGTTATCATGTGCCGCAAAACGATCATGAGGAAGCGGACAATATGGATCAGGAGTTTTGGCATAGCCGTTGGGCAGAGAATCGAATAGGTTTTCATCTGCCAGATACCAACCCTTTGTTGATTAAGTATTGGTCCCAGTTGAACCCACAGCGCAGTGACGCAGTATTTGTGCCTATGTGTGGGAAAACGGAGGATTTAAATTGGTTAGCAACGAAACATGCAGATGTTGTTGGCGTTGAACTGAGTGAAATCGCGGTAAGAGCATTCTTTGCGGAGCATTTCTATACGCCGACGGTAACGTCAATTGCACCAACCATGAAGCTTTATACATTTGATGAAATATCTATCTATAGCGGTGATTATTTCAGCGCACCGTTAGAGACGTACCCATTAATGTATGATCGCGCTGCGTTGATTGCCATGCCTGAAGGAATGAGAGAACAATACACAGAGCGTTTGCTTTCATTGTTGCAACCGGGTGGCAGGATTCTATTGGTGACGTTGGACTATCCACAAGATCAAATGGATGGACCGCCTTTTAGTGTTACGGCAAGTGAAGTTCAGTCTTTGTTTGCTTCTTGTAAAGTGACCCACCTAAATCGTGATGACGAGTGCGAAAGACCACCAAAAGGTAAAGGCGCGACATACTTCTCTGAGGAAGTGTGGTTGATAGAAAAACCATAAAAAAACGCCACCTGCGAAGGTGGCGTTTCTTTTAGAAAGTAACCTTGATTTCCCCCGCAGCATTAACTGCTTTTTTAACTGCGGAATCGATGTCAGTATCTCGTGCGAGTGCGACGCCCAGACGTCGTCTTCCATCAATATCGGGTTTGCCAAATAATCTAATTTGAGTGTCAGGGTAGCTGAGGGCCTGTGCCATACCGCTGAACTGTATGTTCTCAGATGTTCCTTCCGCCAACACAACAGCGGAAGCAGATGGGCCGAACTGTTGAATGTTGCCGACGGGTAATCCTAAGAATGCACGAACATGCAAGGCAAACTCGGACAGATCTTGAGATATCAAGGTGACCATACCCGTGTCGTGTGGGCGAGGAGAAACTTCGCTGAAGAGTACTTCGTCACCGCGTACAAATAACTCTACGCCAAACAAACCATATCCACCCAGTGCAGAAACGACTTTTCTTGCTACATCTTCCGCGGCTTTTCGGGCGGTTTCGCTCATTGCTTGCGGTTGCCAAGATTCTCGGTAGTCGCCATCTTCCTGTCGGTGGCCAATAGGTGCACAGAAATGAATGCCGTCAACGGCACTCACTGTCAGCAATGTGATTTCATAATCAAACTTTACAAAGCCTTCGACGATAACGCGGCCACGTCCAGTTCGACCGCCTTCTTGCGAATACGCCCAGGCATTAACAATGTCTGCTTCTGTTTTAATGACACTCTGACCTTTGCCAGAAGAGCTCATCACGGGTTTAACAACACAGGGCATACCCACGTGTGCAATACCGCACTCAAGCTCTTCTAGCGTATCTGCGAATACATAGGGAGAGGTGGGAACCGATAACTCTTCAGCAGCCAAGCGGCGAATACCTTCACGATTCATGGTTAACTGCGTTGCGCGTGCTGTTGGCACGACATTAAGGCCACCTTGTTCAAGTTCAACCAGTTTATCGGTAGCGATGGCTTCGATTTCAGGAACGACATAATGTGGCTTTTCTTGCGCGATGATGTTAGCCAGCGCGTCGCCGTCCAGCATGTCGACAACGTAGCTGCGGTGGGCAACTTGCATCGCAGGGGCGTCTGCATATCGATCGCATGCAATCACTTCGATGCCAAGGCGTTGACACTCAATGGCGACTTCTTTGCCTAACTCTCCAGAGCCAAGTAAAAGAACGCGGGTTGCACTAGGTCGAGTAGCGGTTCCAATCATTATTATCTTCCATCAACAGCGAGAATTTGCAGATGATTTTACTCAAAGCAAACGTTTGCGCAAGCGTTTGCTTTGTTTCTTTGTGCAATTCAGTATTGTTCTGAGGGGCAACAAAAAAGCCACCTGTCAGGGTGGCTTCGATTCATTCGCGTGCTGCAACGCTTATTTTGATGCAGATGCCTTTCGGGTTTCCCAGTGGGTAATGAAAAACACAGCGGAAACGATGATTGCTGCTCCCAGCCAAAGCCTGCCTGGCGGAACCCAACCAAATACCAAAAATCCAAACAGTACGTTCAATGGAAGCTTTGCGTGATCGAACGGCTGAACAAATGAGGCATCAGCCACGTCATACGCTTTTGCGATTGCCCACTGCGCTAAACCTGTAAGCAAACCCGCACCTAACAGCATTACCCAAACCATAGTCCCCGATGGCATCGACCATTCAGGAATCGCCAACACGATATTAAATGGCGTGATGAGGACGAGCAGGTAAACAACCATGGTTGTAGGTGAGTCATGGTGAGAGAGCTTTTTCACCATCAATGAGTAGGTGGCCCAGAAGAACGCCGCACCGACTGGTAGCATCGTCGCCCACGTGAATTCATCTGACCATGGCTCCAAAATGATCATGGCACCGATAAAGCCGGCTAACGTCGCTATCCATCTTGCAGGGCCGACTTTTTCTCTTAAGAAAAGGCCAGATCCGATTGTGGCGAAGAGCGGAGACGTCATGAGCAGCGCAATGCCTTGCCAAATGGGTACCGGGTATGCGAGGGCCCAGAGCCATAATTGAATACCGACAACGGAAAAGAATACACGTAAACAGTGCATGCCAAAGTGTTCGGTCTTCAACGCTTCTTTGATGCCCATTGAGCGTAGCCAAGGGATCATCGCGATTAAGGCGATAAAATATTGAATGAACGCAACGGTGGTGGAAGGCAGTTGCATTTTGAAACTGACATACTGAGCGAGGCTGTTAACCATGGCAAAACAAAGGCCAGCAGTCAGCATCCATGTCGCCCCGAGAACGGGATTGTGTCGTTGAGTCATTGGAATTCGGGTTTGTTGGAAAGAGACGTGATAGTAACGAAATTTTCTTAGAGGGGAAGTGATATTACAAAAAACGCCAGACTGACTGGCGATTTTTTGATTACGGGCAGATTAATAACCTAACTTTCGACGTTAAACCGCCAAATATGCCAGTGGAATATCCGGGTTGAGTGCTTCCAAAACGGCTTGCGTGTCTTGCAAGTGGCTAATGGCTGCATTCGCTTTCTCAACCAACACCACATCTTGGATATGAGAGAGTGGGATGTCTGCCAAGTTCATTGCGATCATTGCAACTTGAAGTGGCGGCAGGCTAGGGTTGAACGCTGCGTTCTCAGCATACATACCGGAGAAAATATTGCCGTTTTTGTCGCGAATGGCCACGCCACTGATGTTCTTAGAATACGGAGCATGACTGCGGTTTGTTGCACCCATCGCCGCTTGGATCAATGCGTCATCTTCGTGTGCCACCATGCCATGGTTTACTGGTGCGAGCAGGGGCTCTTCGATACCCAGATCGGCAGGACCAAAAGGCTCTGGCAGGTATTGATGAAGCAGCATTGCATCACGTTCAGGCAATTGTACTTCCAGCTTGTCAGCACCATTGAGTTCATTCATAAACTGACGACAGTGACCACACGGGCTGTAGTTGATGGTGATATCGGTAAGACCTGTTTCACCTTTAATCCATGCGTGGCTGATGGCGGACTGTTCAGCGTGCACTGATTGGCTCAACTGTACGCCCTCAAACTCCATGTTTGCGCCGAAGTAAAGACGACCGGACACACCGCGAGCAATCGCGCCAACGTAGAACTTAGAAATAGGGGCAATGGAGAAAGCAGCAGCAACAGGCAACAATGCGACGCGTAATTCCGCATCGGATAACCCGCTTACATGTGAAAGTGACGCGAATTCTTCGGGACTGATAGTGGCATCGAAATCGGGAGAACTAACAATCTTTTCCATCTCTTCTTTTAAAGGAGAAGAAAGGCCAGAAATGGCTTCTTTAACGCTGACTCGCATGGCAGCTCCGTTTGTTGTTATATGGGCAAGTATTCTATCGACAAATTGGCACCACTGAACGTGATCGTGATCACCTATGTGATGCAATCATGAGTTTCATTGCATCGTTTAGGTTGATCTCACATGTATTCGATTTCATGTGAGGCACATCGAAAGCTGTTCGCAGAGAAGCCATGTCGTGAGATGAAAGACTAACGGTGCCAGTATCGTCGTCATGATGCCGCATATCACCAAAGAGAGTGAACTCAATGCGCCTTCTTGATAGTTCGTTTCAGCCGCTTTCGCCGTACCGATAGCGTGTGAAACTGCCCCAATTGACAGTCCACGCGCCAAAGGGGATTTAATTTTCATCATATTAAGTAGTGGGTAGCCAATCAGCGCACCAAAAAGGCCTGCCAATACAACAAGTGCTGCAGACACAGCTGGTATCCCGCCAATTTGTCCGGCTGTACTTAGCGCAAACGGTGTGGAAATGGACTTAGGCAATACCGTCGCAGCAATTTTTAAGTTGCCGCCTGTCAATAAAGCGAAGCCGCCACCTAGAATCATTGAAGCAATACTCGCTGCAAAACAGGCAACAAGAATGATCTTCCAGTGCTGTCGAATGACATGCATTTGTTCATACAGCGGATAAGCAAGGGCGATAACTGCGGGGCCAAGCATAAAATTGATGGCTTCATTTTGCTTGAAATAATCGTGGTACGTATTGCCGGAATAGATCACGGCTGGCATCAGCACCAATAGGCTCAATAGCAACGGATTACAAATAGGGTGTCGAACTTTAAGCGCGATCTGACGCGCCACAAAATAGACGATGAGTGTTGCGACTAACCACATTACTCAGCCTCCTTATGGAGTTTGTCGAGTACTTTTGACATCACAACAAGTACGGTTACAGAACTTACCAAAGTTGCGCCAAGAAGTGGCATTGACTCAGAGATAAGCAGATGGAAATGATCCATTAGCCCCATGCTAGCGGGGATGAAAAATAGCGGCATCACGGTGATCAATAACGTACAAGCATCTTTAACCCAGCGCGCAGGAACAATGCCGGATGTCAAACTGACAAACAGCAACAGCATACTGATAATGCTGCTTGGCATGGGTAAATGAAGGGCCTTAGTGAGAAGGGTGCCTATCAAGTAATAAACGAATATGAGGACAAGGCCTAGCAGATACTTCACGTCGGAAACTCTCTAAAAAGCGATCCGCCAATTTTAGTACGTCGGGCACAAAAAAATCTCGTATTTTATCCTTCTATTTTTGCACAAAATGATTGAGGGCCATAAAGGCCCGCATTGCGTCATTTTGGAATACGTGTTGGCGTGCAGGAAAAAGGGGATTTAAAGGAGAAAGAATGCCGTTGTCGCGATACCAAACAGTGAAATACAGGCAATTGAAATGACGATAGCTTTTTTATTGCTTGGTGGATCCAATGGAACGTCGGGCAAGTTTAACTGGACATCAAGCTGGTCCGGTTCTGACGGTTCGGGAACTGATTCGATTTCTCGTTGATAGGTCTTTTGAGGAAGGTCTACGCGATAACCGTGATCCCCAACAACATCTAAAGGAAGGACCTTTTCACCTTGACGGTAAGACTTGGCGAGTAACGAGCATAGGCTGTTTTGGTGCTGAGTGAAGGTGGTGTCGGGTAATGATGTGGATGTATAGAGCACACGCGCAGATAATACCTGCCCTGCATGATAACAAAGCATCTCAAGCAAACGACATTCTTCGTACGTCAATGTCGTGACGGAGCAGTCTCTCCAATAAAGCGTTCGTGACTCTGGCTCGAAATCGACGTCAGAAAAACGATAGCATCTGCTGTTTACTTTTGTGACCATTATTTCATCCAAAACACCATGCACTATTTAAAAAGTGTGGACGCAATTCACAAAAATTCAAATGAAACGTCGTTGAAATTTCAACGACGCATTTGTTCAGTCACTAAATAGTCAATATTGCTAATGGTCTGTATTTATTAAGAAACCAGCGATTCAACATACTGAAAAACAGACTTTAGGATGCCGAATTTTTTTTGGTCATCTTGGTGTGATTCAGCAAGTGACTCCAAGTTCGTCATATAGGCAGGAAGATTTGCTTCGAAATAGTCCCTTCGGTGCAAATGCCATTGCTTTTGCTCTTGTTCAGTTAGGGTCCACGCATAGTTACGTGCGCGATATCTAAACAGAAGTGGCTTAATACGAGGGTCAGACACTTGGATCTCTAGTGCAGGTAAGTTCTCAGGAAGTGTCTGTCTGATGATGTCCATGGTTGAGCGGTCAGCCGGTGAGAAGAAACCTTCATACAGCGCAGCATCAACGTTGTTTGATTCTGCGTATTCTCGTTTTTCCGCAAAGAGTTCAACGAGTTTTTCCCTAACCTCGGGGTGCGCTTGAAGCTTCTTCAAGTTTTCAAGGCAGGCCATCCTGTCGATATTCAAACGCTCTGCGTCTTCTGGGCGCAATGTTTTGGCCTCAGCAAGCACAGGGCACTTGTTGATGTGGACTAACTTTACTGGCACTGGCAGTTCATCAGGGCCAAGTTCATCTCGCTTGGTATAGAGACGTTCCCTAAGCGCGTCAGTGTCTAATTCAAAAAGTGGCGATGGATCACGAGCCAGATCGACCGTGATCACGGCGTTTTTGTTATCCGGGTGCCATGCAACAGGCACAATCCAACTTGTGTTTCCGCGTTCAACCCCAAACATCCCGGAGATGTGAACAAGCGGCTTCATAGAGACCACGTCAATCAGTGGCGTTAGCTTGTTTTTGTTTCTGTGCGTATAGAGGTAGTCAAACAATCTCGGTTGAGCAGCTTTGAGTTTTTTCGCCATTTCGATCGTTGCGTAAACGTCCGCCATCGCGTCATGCGCATTGCTGTGTTCAATACCATTGGCGACGGACAGATGCTCAAGCTTAAAGCTGGTAAGGCCTTCATCATTTTCTGGCCATTCGATGCCTTCTGGACGAAGCGCATAAGCGGCCCGCATGACATCAAGAAGATCCCAGCGAGAGTTGCCATTCTGCCAACTCCATCCGTAAGGGTCGAAGAAGTTACGGTAAAGCGTGTATCGTGACACTTCATCATCAAAGCGAACGTTGTTATAGCCAACACCACAGGTATTGGGCACGGACAACTCTTCGTGGATTTTGGCAATAAACTCCGGCTCTGTCAGGCCTTGTCGCATCGCTGTTTGTGGTGTAATGCCAGTGATCAAACAAGCTTCTGGCTGCGGTAAATAATCATTGGGCGGCTGACAGTAGATCACCAAGGGTTTACCGATGACATTCAAATCTTTGTCGGTTCTTACACCAGCGAACTGACAAGGTCGGTCAAGGGAAGGGCTTGTGCCGAAGGTCTCGTAATCATAGAAAAAGAATGTAGGTTCGTTGGATTGTGCCACGGTGTATTCCAAAGGTTTGATTGACCATGGGATATTATCGCAGTTGTCGGGAAAAATCTTGTTAGAAGGCGTGGAATCAGGTTGGCTGTTGGCATCATGCAGATATGCAGGGTACTGATTGAGAAAAATCAGCCCCTGCATTTTTCGGGTGTGTGTTTATTTTTTTGTTCTCCCTTGGACAGCTTTGAATCGTGGGTTTGATTTACAAATCACGTAGAGCCTTCCGCGTCGTTTGACGACTTGGCAGTCTTTGCTTCTCATCTTTGCGCTTTTCAGCGAACTGAGTACTTTCATCTTCTATTTTGCCTTTAAGTTTTTTGAGCCAAAACGTTGGTTGAAACGTGCAACGCGGCCATCTTGCTTGGTCATTTTTTGTTTACCCGTATAAAACGGATGGGAGTGCGAAGACACATCCAGCGTCACGTAAGGGTAAGTTTCGCCGTCAATGTCTACGGTTCGACGAGTCTGCACCGTGGAACCAACAAGAATGTATTTGTCTGCACCCGTGTCATGGAATGCAACAGTTCTGTACTCAGGGTGAATACCTGGTTTCATAATACACCTCCTTGATGTGTGATGTTATAACATAACAATAATTTTTTAGTTGTCAAATGCGACTTGTTACGATTTGGAAGAAGTAGGGAAGGGGGATACGTGGCTAAGCGGGCATAAGCGCGGGTGGCAGGAATAAACAACAACAGGAGCGAGATGCTCCTGTTGTTGTTTTACGTGCATGCAAAATTAATCGAAAATGCTGACCAAGGTCGGTTTGTGAACCAAGTACCCTTGCAAATAGTCAATCCCCATCGAAGCGAGAAACCGTTGCTCATCTTCTGTTTCAACGCACTCAGCGACGACTTTGATATGAGATACGTTCGTAATGGTGCGCAAGTTTTCGATGATCTGCTGTTTCACAAAGTTTTTGTCGCAATCCCTCACCAACGCGCCATCAATTTTCACTATGTCGATTGGCATAGAAAGAAGCTGGTTGAAGGTAGAGTGACCTGCACCGAAGTCATCCAATGCCACTTGAAATTCCGCTTTCTTTAAACGATTGAGGTTATCAACCAGCAACTGTTGGTCTTCGATTTCACCTGACTCAACAACTTCGATGCAGATTTTCTGCGCTGGAATATGTTGATGCTTCACGAACGCAAGAAGGGTGCGAATAGCACTAGAGTTACACAAAAAATCAGGTGTTAAGTTGATCGATGCAGTTTCATAGCTGTTTTCCGAAAGACTATTGATGTACTGAAGCTGCTTATACAGGATTTTTTTCTCTAGGCTTTCCATGTGTCCCAACTTTTGCGCGCAATGGAAAACGTGGCCAGTATTGAGAATATCGCCGTTAACGGTGAACCGAGACAGGAGCTCAAAGCGTTGCTTTGCGGGATCCTGACAATCCAAATAGTTCTGACGCAGAATATTTATATTGTCGTCGCTTAAGTCCTCGAGCATGAGAATGTATCGTTCATAATCTGTGTTATCACAATTGATCAGGGTCGCATTAGCGTTTTTCTCCGCTAACCTCATGTTGGTATTCAATTGTGTCACAGCATGTCTGATTCGAATGCCTTTTGAGCAACGGCAATAATAAATACGATCTGTGCTGAAGTTAATGTACTTCTCATTCATCGCTCCATTGAGTCGATATGGAATGTCAGCGAGTTTCGTGATGGCATGTTCATTGTCATCCACGACAATAATCAGCGAAGATACATCGTACAGAATGAAGCACTGGTCGAATAAATGGGTCTCTTTTTGAAAGAACACCGATATATGACGAAGGATGTTGTCTCGCTTGTCCGCTGGGTACTTAAATGCCGGTGTTAAATCTAACGCGGCGACAACAAAGTTACGCTTCTCATTCGTGTCCGCTTCTAGCTTCTGGTATGAGTTAAATCCGCTCTGCTTATCAAAATATAATCTTTGCGTATTCTCTTTAACTTCTTTCCTCAATGACAACTTGTAATCAAGCATGATGTAGATGATGAGCGAGAAGTTCAAAAACAACGCTAACTTGTTGTTTAATTCCCGTAAATCAGTGATGTCATGGCTATGAATCAATAGGTTGAAGCCAATGATGATCAAGACAACCTGTGTCATTTCAGAGAAGTTCAGGACAGCTAGAATAACAAGCGGTGCAAGTAACATGTAGTACAAGTACTTATCTACATGCTCGTGACCCAGCTTATTTAGTACAGCAATAAGCGTGACAACCAATAAGAACTTACACAGTAGGTGAGGCGGTGGGCCAGACTTAATGAGCTTCTTAACATACTGACGGCTGCGAAGTTTACGTGCGCTGTATATACCTGCCGCTATGATAGGTGCGGTGATCAAAATACCAATTGAGTCAGTCAAGTAAAGGTGCAGGGCCAACGTGCGATTCAGCTCGTTAGGGGCAAGAATCGACAGTAGCATTGTCGTAATGCCTGGCACCAAAAAGACAAAATATCCGAACACAAATTTCGTGGCATGCGGATGATTTTTTACGCCGTCAATGACACGCAAAGAGAGCATTAACATCGCAGAGACAATAAGCGTATAAAGATACCCAATGCCGCTAGGTTTTATATTGATAAAGCTGTAGTAAAACACCAATCCGAAGAAAACGCCGACTATGCCGCTTTTCCCATAAATATAGGTCAGCGCAACGAACATTCCTGCAGTCACTGACAGCAATTGAAAGGTCGATGCTTCCCCCACGGAAAGGCTGGCAAATTCTGTGCTCAATAACGTCAATGCGAAAGAGAGTGTTACGCAACAGACGCGATTAAAAAACGTGGGTTGCGGTACTGATAAGTAATACTTCACGCGATGGTCACTCTATTACGTCCACGATGCTTCGATTCGTACAATGCGGTATCTGCTGCCTTGTAGCATCGCCCAAACGTTGAATCAGTCTGGAATACACCGCCAATAGAAACAGTGACGGCTAAACCCGCCGTTTTTTGCTCAGAAAAAGCCGCCCGAATGCTCTCTGCTTTTTCCTGCAGGTCGTGCTGAGCCATACCGTTGAAAAGTAAAATAAACTCTTCACCGCCCCAGCGGATGGCAACGTCGCCACTACGAATGAGTTTTTGAATGAGAGATGCGGATTCTCGAATTACGTCATCCCCTTTTCGGTGACCGAACGAGTCATTGATCTGCTTAAAATTATCGATGTCGATGATCAACATCGAGAACTGTTGCATCCGCTTCAGCTTCGGTTCGTAGTAATCGCGTCGATAAAAACCCGTCATTTCATCATGCTTAATATAGTGTCCGTGTCGGCGAACAAATGCCCGAGTCAGTTGCACTAAAAAGGCAATCAGCAGCGATGGAATAATGGATTTTTTCAATATATCTACGTAGTGAATCCCAATGCCAAAATACTGGCCATCAGAACAGGGCAATCGTACCCGTTGGTGATAGATATTATCCGTGCCGTCAACGTTTAAAACGGTTTCGTACTTCTGATTGTATTTTTGAACCTGCAAGTCGATGAATGAGTCTTTGATATCAATTGCAACCAGAGCTTCTAAAGACTGTTTATTGTGGATCGGGTAATAAATGGTCCGGATACGCTCTCCAGTTTGGGATTCCTCATACGGTTCGGTGAGGCGAATGTTACAGCCATAAAATTCCTGATAGGTATGGTCGAGCTTTTCTCTTTTCACTATTCGAGACATGACATCTCCAAGCGTATATTTCTCGAAGACGGCTTTATAGCTTGGTCGCAATGGACTGAAGTGCGCGTAGAAGCTAGGGTTTTCGAATACTGCGATTGTCCAGACACTATTAGGTGCGTACGAATCGAGTTGAGATTGCAGCTTTGCAATGCCCTCGCTCAAGGACTTAACCTCGGTGGTGTTGTCTCTTACAAAAACACCCACATTATTTATTTGATGCTGGCCCTTTGTGAGCGTTTTCGTTTCAGCGTTGTTATAAAAAGATCCGAATCGACGGATAGAGCTATAGACTCTGGTTAAGCTGTCCTGAACGTCGTATGAAAGATGACTCGCAAGAATCATGTTATAGCCTTGATAACACGTAGAAACGATTAAAAGCGAGAGCATGCAAACTTTCAAAAAAGAGAAGATGTCTAGTTTCTCTACTTTGGTGCGAAAACTCATTTTCGTCATTGTCCATTCAGGTTACAGGGATTGTCTAAAAAACGTGACTTGGATCTTGTTTAGGGAGGAGGAGTCTATACCTTTTCTTAATCGTTTCAACGAATAAATTGCATGTTCAGGATGAAATATTCTGATGGTGATGGTGGGGTATTGTACAAAAACCGATGCAATCCACGTCGTTTCTGTATTTTCTTTAATCTCTGTGAGTGGGTTGGGGGGTGTTTACAATGATCGTGAGGAAGTGATTTCTGGAAAAAGCGGGTCAGTTTCTAGAGGATTTCATGAGAAGGAGCTGTGTAAGTGAGGATATTGCCTAGTAATACGGTTGTAGGTGCGATGATAGAAGACGTTGATCTGTCATCGCTTACCAAGGATGAATTTGAACGCATATACGATGCTTTTCTTAAGCATAAAGTCATTTTCTTCCGTAAGCAGAACCTATCACCCGAGTCGCAATTAGCATTAGCTTCTAGATTTGGGACATTAGAAAAACCACATCCATTTTTTCCTCATGTTAGCGGTTTTCCTCAAGTTAGCGTCATCGAGACGGAGCGGGGTAACCCTCCCGGAAAAAGCTATTGGCACACGGATATGACATGGCAAGCAGTACCACCAAAATGCTCTGTGCTGGTGGCACAGCACCTGCCAGATCATGGTGGCGACACCATTTGGTTGTCGATGGAAGCAGTGTACCAAGCCCTTCCAATGACAGTGAAGCAGTGCCTTGAAAATAAACGTGCAGTACACGCGGTGCAGGGTTTTGTGGGTAGCCGCTTTGATAAACATGACGGCATGGGATTGAGCCAAGTAGAAAAATTATCAAAGGATATCGATGCCGTTTTACACCCATTAGTCGTGCAGCACCTCGAAACTGGGAACCCTACGCTTTTTATAAATGAGCAATTTACCCAATGTATTGATGGCGAAGAGCCCAAGGAAAGTGATGCTCTTCTCGCGTCTCTGTTTTCTTTTTGTCGAGAGGAGGCATTTCAAGTGCGGTTTAAATGGGAAGTCGGGAGCGTCGCAATCTGGGACAACCGGTGCACACAACATTTTGCGGTGACCGACTACGGTGATGCGCCGCGACGACTCCATCGTGTGGTTGTGGAAGGGACGCAACCTAAAGCATTTGAGACCAGCAATACATAAAGGGATGTAAAACATTATTTGGGCATAGGTATCAAACCGAGATGTTGGCACGAGCTAACTATCTAACTTAGCTATGATTAAAGCGTTGATTAGTTTTTCTTTTAGTGACGTTGTCACTAATTTCTCGGGAGGAAGGTATGATTCGGCTTGGTGTGTTCAAGCAGCGTATATTGCGCGGGTTTGCGGTATTGATCCTGTCTTTTGCCTTCTCGCCCTTAAATGCTGAAACGTTGAAAATCGGGGTCAGTCAGTACCCCACAGGGCTAAACCCGATTTTGGACTCTTCGGTGGTGGGGAGCTATGTTCAATCGGCCTACTGGCGACCGATGATGATTTATGGGAAGGAGTGGCAACCTATTTGTCACCTTTGCGTGCAGGTGCCCACATTTGAAAATGGGTTGGCGAAAAAGGTCATTTTGGATGATGGAAGGGAAGGCATTGAACTGACGGTTCAATTGAAGGATGAGATTTTTTGGGCCGACGGGATGCCAGTTACGACGAAAGATGTGCTTCTTGGGTATCAAATCTCCACGGATAAACGTGTAAAAGGTAATCCGGGATATGAAGAAGATCAGACCATTGAAAGCCTTTCCATTCTAGATGACAAACGTCTCAAGGTACTGCTTAACAAGCGAGTATTTAATTATCGAACGTTTGTGCCGTCAGCTATTCCAGATCATATCGAAGGCGATATTTATCGCGCTGACCCTGAAAACTACGACAAGAAAACCAAGTACGTTACCGCACCGGAAACGCCCGGACTTTATAACGGCCCGTATCGATTGGGTAAATACGCAACGGGAAGTTTTATCAATGTGGTGCGTAATCCCCATTGGAAAGGAATGACGCCGTACTTTGATAGCGTGTCTTTTAAGACCGTCGGAAACACCGCAGCACTCGAAGCGCACTTGCTATCAGGGTCGGTCGACATGATTGCCGGAGAGTCTGGACTGACGCTTGATCAAGTATTGAGATTGGAAGATAGGCTTGGGAGTAAATACCAGTTTATCTATGAGCCGGGATTGCTGTACGAACACCTCGACGTCAATTTGGACAACCCCCATCTAAGTAAAAAAGCCTTCCGTAAGGGGCTTCTGTATAGCATCGATAGGCAGCTTTTAGTGGATAAGCTGTTTGAAGGAAAACAAATTCTTGCGCACACAGATACCAGCCCTCGTGATATCGGATTTACAGAAGATGTGGTGACCTATTCTTATGACCCTAAAAAGGCAAAAGAGCAGTTTGAACTGGCTGGCTACAGCATCAAAAACGGCAAATTGGTCGATGAAGATGGACAAGCTGTTCAATTGGAATTGATGTCTACAGCTGGCAATAAAACCCGAGAGCTCGTCCAACAAGTATTGCAGTCGCAATGGAAGCAAATGGGCATTCAAGTGACCATTAATAACCAGCCTGCACGCGTATTTTTTGGGCAAACACTTAAAGAGCGCAAACACACAGGACTCGCATTATTTGCTTGGTACTCCGCGCCGGAAAGCCCCCCTGAATCGACGCTTCACTCTGAAAATATTCCCACAAAGGCAAATAACTGGGGCGGTCAAAACTATGCGGCTTACAACAACCCCAAAATGGATGCCTTGTTGGATGAAATAGAGGTCGCACTCGACCAGGAAATCAGAGAAGGGTTGTTTGCTGATATTCAACGAATTTATGCAGAAGATCTTCCAGCACTACCACTGTACTTTCGTTCTGACAGTTTTGTGTTGCCACTATGGCTGAAAGGTGTCACGCCAACAGGCCATATGTTCCCTTCAACACATTGGATTGAAGAGTGGCACCGCGCAGGAAATTAGGAGCATGTAATGACAAAGATGCTTCTCGATGTACATCAATTGCAAGTGACATTTAATGGCTTTCCAGCCGTAAATGATGTGTCTTTCGGGATTAAACGGGGTGAAGTTCTTGGTGTGGTCGGGGAGTCAGGCTGCGGAAAAAGTTTGATGTCCTTAGCCTTGATAGGCCTTCAGCCCTCAGTAATGCGGGTTGGAGGAGAGGTTCATTTTAACGGACAAAATGTGCTGAGCTTCGATCGTAAAAAGTGGCAGCGAATTCGTGGAGACGGCATCTCTATGATATTTCAAGAGCCTATGACGGCGTTAAATCCTGTCATCACAATTGGTGATCAGGTGGCCGAAATGTTCGAATTACACCGCGGATGTGACAAGGCTACCGCGAAGGAAAAAGCGATTGCCATTCTTCGCCAAGTTCATATCCCCGATGCGAAAACCCGATTTTATGCCTTTCCTCACGAACTGTCCGGGGGCATGCGTCAACGCGTGATGATTGCGATGGCTTTGGCATGTCAGCCCGAACTCATCATTGCGGACGAACCTACAACGGCGTTAGATGTGACGGTGCAAGCGCAGGTTCTTGATTTACTCGAAGACCTGAGAGAAAGCACGGGAGCCGCCATCATGTTTATTAGTCATAACCTCGGTGTCGTTTCCCAAATAGCTGACAGAGTCATAGTGATGTATGCGGGAAAGATCGTCGAACAAGCACCGGCAGATGTGTTATTTGCTAATCCGCGCCACCCTTATACCCAAGGGTTGATTGCCAGTTTTCCGACAATGGACGAGTCACGCGGGGAGCTCTATGCCATTCCAGGTACAGTGCCGCCACTTGAGCAACGCCTCGGCGGCTGCGTATTTGCAGACAGGTGCAGCAAAACATCAGAGAAGTGCTTATCCGATTCTCCTCGAATTCAGTGCATTGATCCTGAGCACACCGTTGCTTGTCACTACGTTTGAGGTGGTTTATGACAATTTTATCATTGAATCATGTCAGTCAGTTTTACCCCATCAAGCAAGCCTCATGGTGGCATCGTCAATCACAAACACTCAGAGCAGTGGACAACATTTCGCTGACCATAGAAAAAGGTGAAACTGTCGCGATTGTCGGTGAGTCAGGCTGTGGGAAATCCACGTTAGGCCGTATAGCGGCGTTGTTAGAAAAGCCAACGGAAGGAACTGTGTATCTCGATGGTGTCGACGTGGCGACGGTGAAAGGGCAATCACTGAAAGCCTTGCGCAAGCGGCTTGGGTTGGTATTTCAAGACCCATACTCTGCACTCAATCCGCGCATGTCTGTTGATGAGCTCGTTGGAGAACCGTTAGCTGCCCACAGTGTGGGTGATGATGCGTATCAGCGAAGCCAAGTGCTACACGTTTTGGACTCAGTAGGGCTAGGTGAGGAGGTATTAGGTCGATACCCCCACGAGTTTTCAGGCGGGCAGCGACAACGTATTTGTATTGCGCGTGCATTGGTGCTCGAACCTTCTTTGATCATTGCTGATGAGCCCTTATCTGCGCTAGATGTGTCAGTACAAAGCCAAATTCTCAACCTCTTCGTGAGGCTTCAGAAAACCCGTGATTTGGCCTTTCTATTTATCAGCCATGATATGGCCGTTGTGAATTATGTGGCAGATACCGTTGTCGTGATGTATCTAGGCAAAGTGGTGGAAAAGGCGCCGAGAAGTACGTTTTTTTCAACGCCTGCACACCCCTATAGTCAAGCCTTGTTGGCTGCGGTGCCGACACTAGGCAACCCCGCGAAAAGTGGAGGGAGAAGGCGGAGAGAGAGGGGCTTGCAGGGTGATGTACCTAGCCCGATTAATCCGCCCAGTGGATGTGCTTTTCATCCTCGTTGCACGAGGGCAACCGACCTTTGTCGCGTTGCACCGCCTCAATCAACAGCGTTTTTAGGGGATGAAGCGCACTACGTGGCTTGTCACTTTCCCGGCGGTGAGCCATACGCTGAACCAGATATTCAAGGGGAGGCTGTATGACACCGTATCTACTTGGCAGGGCATTACAAAGCTTTTTGGTGCTTTTTCTGGTGTCGTTTGCCTCTTACGCCCTTATTGGATTGATGCCTGGTGATCCAATCGATCTGATGGCAACCTCGGACCCCAATATGACGTCGGAAGACGTTGCTCGTCTAAAGGCATTGCAGGGTCTCGATCAGCCTTTGATAGATCGTTATTGGCAATGGTTACTTGCCGCTGTTCAAGGTGATTTCGGTTATTCAAGACTGTATTACAAACCTGCAGAAGATGTTTTGCTACCAGCCGTTTGGAACACCGTAAAGTTGGTCGGATTGGCGACCATTCTTTCTTTGTTAATTGCCATTCCCGTCGGTGTATTTGCCGCATTGAAACACCGAACATGGGTTGACTATCTGATCAGTTTTAGCGCGTTTGTGGGCTTCTCAACACCTGCATTTTGGCTGGCACTTATGTTGATTTTGGTATTTTCAGTCACCTTAGGTTGGCTTCCTGCTGGTGGCACGGGTGAAGCGGAAGGCGGAGGGTTCTTGGTCCAATTAACACACCTCATTCTGCCCGTCACTTCTCTCACTATATTGAGTGTTGCCAGCCACTCGCGTTTTGTTCGGGGAACCATGTTGGAAGTGCTTAGGCAAGATTACATTCGCACTGCAGAAGCAAAAGGTGCTTCAAAAACGCGGGTGATATTTAAGCATGCATTGCGAAATGCGATGATCCCGTTGGTAACAATCATTGCTTTAGATATTGGTTTTCTGCTTTCTGGGGCATTGATTACTGAAACTGTGTTTGCATGGCCGGGAATGGGAAAATTGATATTTGATGCCATCATGGGCAATGACTATAACCTCGCGCTGTTGGGCTTAATGGTTATCACATTCACAGCTCTTATGGGGAATTTTCTCGCGGATATTGTCTACGCAAAACTTGATCCGCGTATCAGCCTTATCAAAGGAGCGTCATCTTGAGTAAAGCTTCTCCTTTGACTAAAACAACGCAGTCATTACCTCCCCATTTTTCTCCTTGGTATTTGGTCTGGAAGCGATTTTGTCGGCATAAAGCTGGCCTCGTCAGTGGCATCTTTATTTTAGTCCTCGCGATACTTTGTTTGAGTGCGCCCCTCCTCGCTGCGTGGTTTGGTCACGATCCCTTCGCTGTGGATTTTTTCGTGAGGTTAGAGCCTGCAGGAAGTCAGTATTGGTTGGGGACCGATGAGTTAGGGCGTGATGTGTTTCTTCGCTTGCTATACGGAGGGCAAATCTCCCTCGCTGTCGGCACCGTGGCGGCATTTGCGACAGCAGTCCTTGGTACGTTGATTGGTGCTTGCGCAGGATACTTTGGCGGTAAGGCAGACGCATTGTTAATGCGTATTGCGGACTTTACCTTGTCACTTCCAACTCTGCCGCTGATGATCGTTCTCGCGGCGGTAGATTTAAGCAAAATGGGATTACCACAAAGTTGGGTGCAAGGTGAAAATGCGAGTTTTATTCGAATCATTGTTATCGTTGCGCTGTTCGGCTGGCCTGCGACGGCGAGGCTTGTGCGTTCAGGTACGCTTTCAGTTCGCGAGCGTGATTACGTGAAAGCGGCTATTGGTTATGGCGCGTCGCCTTGGCGAGTTATTCGAAAGCACATTTTGCCTAACGTACTGTCGCCAGTGATCATAGCCACGACGATGGCGGTGGGTGGCGTGATATTGTTGGAAAGTGCCTTGTCATTTTTAGGGTTGGGTATTCAGCCACCCATGCCATCTTGGGGAAATATGCTGCAAAACGCGCAAGACGTTATTTGGCAATCTCCGGGCCTAGCTATTTATCCTGGTATCGCCATTCTGCTGACAGTGATGGCATTCAATTTCTTAGGTGACGCATTGCAAGATGCGCTTGATCCAAAATCCATGGTGTAACAATTGAGGAAGGGACCGTTGATTCGAGATGGGGCTTTTATATTAATTTTAAACATGTAATATATATGCATGTTTAAAGTTTTAAAGAGGCAACCCCATGATAAACATCGTAGACAGGGCGCAAGAAGAAAAAATTACACCTGTGTTGAGGTTAGGTTTTCGCCCTTTGTTTCTGCTTGCTGGCCTTTATGCGGTGTTATCCATTTGTCTGTGGAGCTGGATGTTTTCGCAAGGACAAGCAGGCTTATCACTCCAAGTCCCTGCGATCTGGTGGCATGCCCATGAAATGCTGTTTGGTGTCGCGATTGCGGTTGTTGCTGGTTTTCTTTTGACTGCAGTTCAAACCTGGACGGGGGTAAAAGGTACGTCAGGAGCACGCCTATTATTTATCGTGAGCTTATGGATTGTACCAAGAGTGTTGTTTTGGACAGACGCCCCTTTGGCGTTGATAGCTCTCGTTGATGCAGCTTTCTTATTGGTTGTTGGGCTAGAAGTCGGCTATCGAGTGATTATTACGAAACGTTGGAGAAACTTATTCTTTATCCCAATGTTACTCGTCGCACTAATCGCTAACCTCGCCAGCTATGCCACGGTTAAGGGTATGCCTCCTTTTAGTGCAAATGCGCTTTGGCAAGCAATGCTTTGGTGGTTCATGTTGCTTATATCTATCATGGGTGGGCGTGTTATCCCGTTTTTCACAGCAAAGCGTTATGGAATTGAACAACCCAAGCCGATAATCTGGCTCGAAGTATTGGCAAGTTTTCCGTTGATCTTATTGGCGATTCTAAGTTTCTTTCCGTTAGTAAATACTTGGCTGATTAGCGCAGTGATGGCGGTTTGTGGTGGGGCACAGATGGTGCGTTTATACCGCTGGAATGGCTTGAAATCACGATCTGAACCCTTGGTTTGGAGCTTACATTTATTCTACTTTGCATTGCCTTTGGGTTTGCTTCTGAAAGCCGCGTTTATCTCCAATGCTTGGGCTTCTCATACCTTAATACATCTCATCGCAATGGGGGCACTTGGTGGTGTTATCCTCGCAATGATTGTGCGCGTCACTTTAGGTCATACTGGGCGCGCGATATACCAACAACCCAGTTTTGCTTTTGGTTTTGTTTCGTTACTCGTCGCAACCGTTATTCGCGTTGCAGGACCGATTTTGTTCCCCGCATACATAAACGAGTGGGTGGTAATTGCAGCGGTAGGTTGGAGTATTGCGTTTGGTGCATTTGTACTTCGGTTTGGTCCGATGCTTTTGAAAGCGCGCGCTGATGGGCACCCCGGCTGATCGGTTTGTTGTAGCAGAATGGTTTAACTCGATACGGTAAAAATGGTTTTCTGTCTCATACTGTAGGTAACGCAGGAAGGGAGGTAGAAATGTGTCGATGGTTAGCGTATCAAGGTAAACCCTGTTTTCTTGATGATATGTTGTTGCGGCCAAATCATTCGTTAGTGCTGCAAAGTATGGAAGCAACAAAAGCGGTTACTGCGGTGAATGCTGATGGGTTTGGTGCCGCGTGGTATGGGGAAAAAGGTACGCCAGCACTTTATCGCGAAGTGTTACCTGCTTGGTCTGATGCAAACCTCAGATCCATTGCAGAACACACCAAGTCTCATCGGTTTATGGCTCATGTAAGGGCGTCGACAGGAACCAATACCTCGAGAGAAAACTGTCATCCTTTTAACGTTGAAAACTGGCTGTTCATGCACAATGGGCAAATTCCGGAATTCGAAGCGGTTCGCTTCGCTCTTGAGCGTCAGCTAGACGAAAAATATTACTTAAGGCGCACAGGGACAACAGACAGCGAACTTATTTTCCTTCTGTTGTTACAGCATGGGTTAGAGCACGAACCCTGTTCTGCACTTAAACATGTGTTTACGGATATTGAATTGGCTATTCGCGCCAAAGGCATTCAAGACCCTTTCAAAGCCTCGTTATGCATCAGTAACGGATTACAATTTTGGGGGGTACGCTACGCATCTTTCGGTCCGCCTCCCACAATGTTCGTGAAAAAAGTTGATGGCGGCGTTGTATTGGCATCGGAGCCTTACGAAATGGAACGCCAAGGTTGGCAGGCGATTCCCTCTCAAAGCTTGGTGGAGTTAGTGGGTGAAAGTGTGGAAATAAAGCAGTTTATATTGGAAGAAAGGGCGGCTTAACCGCCCCATCTGTCGACTATACCGCCATTTCTAGAGGGTGATAGTCTCGCCAAGCTTCATCATAAAGTGCGCGTGATTGGCTTCTTAATTTTTCAATTTTGGCGAACTCCCACTCTGTCAAATCGCGTTTTTGTAAACTTGCAAGACGCTCAATACCCTGTATTTGTTCATAAATTTTGTGTTCTTCACCATTTTTGATGGCAGAGATTGCTTTAAGGTGTAATTGTACCTCAGCAACAAGGTCTGTTTCTGGCAGGGTAACGAGTACTTTAACGTCTCGGTAGCCGGAAGGGCGAGGCGTTTGGAATCGATTAATCACTTCCTGTGTTTTGGTCGCTGAAGCAAGTTTATCGAATGCTCGGTTTAGGTCGGCAATAGAATCGGTCTCAATGGTCACACGAACGATGTCAGTGAGCTTTGACGCATCGCCGTTGAGCTCTCCCGCTACTTTTTCCGTTGCGCGTTGTTTGCCTTTAATGCCAGGGGTCAGAACAGTGCCGTTGACGTTTGCTGCAATGTTTGACGCTAAGGTTTCTAGCTCCGCCTGCGCGTTAGGTGCAACGTCATAGAGTTCGCTTAAATCTGAGTAGGGTTGTTGGAGATGTTGAGCGCGAAAGGATGAAATGCTCATCAGCTCAGTTAGGGCGGCTTGTTGTGTTGCTTCAGGTTGCTGATAGTAAATGCTCTGGCAATTGGTCGATGGTTTCACATCAACAGGATCAGCATGAGCAGGAATGCGAATTACCAGAATTGGTACGATAATCAGCGCCTTAAACATTCTTCCCATTTAGCTACCTCATGGTTTTGTCTGGGGAGTATCCACAAGTTTAATACTACTGGTGGTGGATGAATGTTAGCTGAATGAAAGACTTATGTTCGAGCTTGACCTCTCATACTGGCGTTTTGAGATTTGGCATAGATCAAATATTCAAAAATATATATCTGTAAAACGGTAGATTTGTGGTGATTAACGTTGTTTTAGGTCGCTTGATTGAATTTACAGACTGTAGGAGTTTGAGATTTTTGCAGGAATGTCGTTAACTGATAGTGATAACTGTAGTTGGTGCTTTTTACCCAAGAGTGACCAATATAAGGCCAATATGGAGGACTTACCATGTACCATCCAGATTACCTTATGCAGCTTTGTCATATCAGCGACCAGGCTGTAAAGGAACTAGAACCGACATTTGAAACGCTGCCAACCACCCCCTATGCAGACGGTCAATATCGGTTGAGACGCTATTCCATCGTACGCTGTCACGATGGCGCAGTGCGACAAAGACCCCACCATACATTCATGCAAACTGAATCCATCAATCACCACCAAGGTGGCATAGTAAGAGACTTTGAGGAGCTTCCTGATTCAGTGATTTCTTCCGAAGGCTTGTACGAACTTTGCCAGTTGTTTAAAGACAACAATGAGCTTGAAGACCACCAAGATATTGAGATTCACCAAATGCGCGTGATTACCCTTGATGATGTCACTCCCGTGTCACCTGAAGGGGTGCACCAAGATGGGTTTGACCACATCGCAATCGCGGCTATTGGACGTGACAATGTACAAGGCGGTGAAATACTCGTCTATAAAGACAAATCAGAACAACCTTTCTTTTCGTTAGCCATGAATGAGGGTGAAGTTGCGCTACTGGATGACCATGCGGTTTGGCACAATGCCAATCCTATTCGCGCGCTAAATCCAAATGAAAAAGGGCATATCGACCTCTTTGTTCTTACCGCTCGCGAGCATTAGCATAAAGAGCCAGCGATTTGGTTAATCGCTGGCCTTGTTTACACCTAAGTTGTGTCTTTTCTTATGCTGGTTTCGTCTATGCTCTGTTAGAACCGAATATAATTCCCCAATTAAAATTATTACAAATGGACACTTTCATGAAGGCGAATTTGCTTGCTGCTTCGCTGGCTGCGGCGTGTGTATTGTCAGGACCCGCAATGGCAGACACTGACCTGACAGAGTCAGGTGCTACCACTCTTTCTGAGCTAAGAAAAAAACACAGTGAAAACTGGGGTATTGCAGCGACGATGCGATCAGCCTCCATTCCTTATACGGAAGGCGGCAGTCAAAATGTTCAAAGCTTTGTACCCATGATGTTTTATGAAGATGAAGCGTTCTTTATTCATGGTATTGAAGGTGGCTTGAGACTGTGGGAGCAGGGTGACTGGCGACTGAATACGATTCTTCGCATGAGATTTATAGATTTACCCCGAGAAGTTCAAAACGATATCGGTGGTGATACGGGCGACTTTGGCTTTCAATTGAAAAAGCAATGGGGGGAAGGCTGGTATTCGGATTTAGACCTTCTTTCAGATAAAGACTATCGACTTCATGGTGTTGCTACGCTGGGTAAAAATATTCAGGGGGACAGTTTTGACCTGAATGCGACTATTTCAGCAATCTATAAAGATGCCGATTTTAATAGCTTCTATTACGGTTTGTCCGAATATCGCGATGAAGGTGTTCGGTTAGGAGCGGGCGTTGATGTTAAAGCTGGTTTCAGTGGTCGATACCATGTCTATTCCAATTTGTATCTACTCGGTGGCGCATATGCGACCTATTTTGACTCCAACGTCAGACATTCCCCAACGATTAGCGAAAGCTGGGAAGGTGAAGTGTTTGCAGGCTTTGGTTTCTTTAACGACAACAGGGTAACAGGAAGAAGGGAAATATCCACGCGTCCATATGTAAGAGTGGCGCATGGCTGGGCAACCCCCTCAAACATTGGGGAAATCATCGCTGGTGATGTGGAAAAAGACCCGTACAACAACCAACTGACATCTGTGTTTTATGGTCACCCGCTAAGCGACAAGCTTTTTGGGATCCCGTTGGATATTTATTTAACGCCCGGGATTGTCTGGCATTGGCAGTCCGAGGTGCAATCATCCAGTGCTGAAATCGTTATGGCGATTAAAGCGTACTACACCATTGATTGGCCAACAAAGTGGCGAGTAGGTGTTGCAGAAGGCCTATCCTACGTAAATCATATTACCTATGTTGAGCAGACGGAATTGGATGAAAAAGGCTATGAACCTAGCCACTTACTTAATTACATAGATTTGTCTGTCGATGTAAACCTAGGCGATCTGTTCGGGAAGCCCGAATGGAATAAGGCGTGGTTAGGGTATTCACTGCATCACCGCTCGGCAATATTTGAGAAAGCGAGCCAGTTCGGTCGAATTAAAGGTGGCAGTAATTACAATACGATTTACCTGCAATTCGATTTTTAGTGATACCTGAACAAGCTGAGAATGCAGTATTCAGCGGTTTGGATTTAGAAAAGGAGCGCAGTGCGCTCCTTTTTCGTTTATGCGGTGTAGGGTAGGTAGCCTGTAAAGCCAACAATTTTCCAACCATCATGCGTCTTTTTTAGGTAATAAAGAGTCTGCCAATTGAGGACTTCAGGCTCCTTACCAACGACTTGAATCGTGCCATTAAATTGTTTGCGTGCTATGGCTTTACCATCTTTTATTTCGATTTGCTCTAGCGTGGTGAGTTTGTGAACTGCACTTTCTAACGGCTCAGCATACTCTGTTTCCACGCTCGCTCTTGCTGCTTCTAACCAAGAGTCACGATAATTCTCGAAGAGAGAGAAAGCCAGATTCCAATTGCCAGGGTCACTGTCAAACCCTGCGTTGACAGCAAAAAATTCGTCTTCAAGAAAGTCATTTTCCACCATTGACCAGTCTGCTTTGGTATAAGCGAGAATGTCTTTGGCGACTAACATGTCCCAAATTTCGGCGCGGTCTGCGTCAGAACCTTTAAACGGGTTGGGCTTTATCACTTAATGCTCCAGATGTACTTTTTATTCATTTGATCCGAGACGTAGGCTCTCGTGACCCAACATAAAACGGGAAATGGCGGGAAAAGTGAATGCCGAAAAGGTCAGGGTGAGACAAAGATCGAACTAAATTAAAAAAAGGACTTCATTCGAAGTCCTTGAAAGCAGTGAATAATGTAGTTCGAAGAACTGTTAACACCCTTGAGGTGTAGGTGAATCAAGTCGGATGATTAAGAAACCAGCTTAACAAGTTCTTGGGATGCTTGCGTCATAGACGCTTGCGCAGGTTCTTCCCCCATCGCTAGGGCTTCTGCATATACGAATTGAACGTCAGTAATCCCAACGAAGCCCATAACGGTCGTTAGGTAACCTGTGATGTGTTCTGTTGGCATATCTTTGTGCATGCCGCCACGCGTGGTAACAATAATGGCTTTTTTATCCTTCAAAAGACCTTGTGGTCCTTTCTCGGTATACGCAAAGGTCACACCGGCGCGGGCAATCAGGTCAATCCAGTTTTTAAGCTGCGTAGGGATATTGAAGTTGTACATAGGTGCGGCGATAACCAAGGTATCACTCGCCTGAATTTCATTGATTAGTTGATCGGAAAGAGCCAAAGCTTCTTCTTGGCGAGGAGAAAGGTTCTCACCACCACGCAACCCCATCATCAACTCACCATCCAAAACTGGAATAGGGTGGGCCGCCAAATCGCGCTCGATAACAGAAGTGCCAGTGCCAAATTGCTGAACCATTTCGTCAATCAATTTGGAAGATGATGAATAGTCACCAAGGATGCTTGATTTCAGAACCAGTACGTTAGCCATTAGATGCTCCAGAAAAATTAAGGGATTCTTTTTGTCTGAAACAAACTATAGGTGTTTGGTCTTTGGTGAAAAAGCGGAAAAATCTGTAATGCTTGTTCGAAATTTTTGAACAAGTATATTATGCGAGCGAGTTACCCAAGAAACTTGAAAGCACACGGTCTTTGCTGTTTAGCCTGAAAATAAAAAAGGCTTCCAATCGGAAGCCTTTCATCAATCATTAGCGCATTAACCGCACTTAGAATCACCGCAGTTCAGACAGGTTTGACAACCGTCTTTCACGATCACTGCTTTGTTGTGGCACTTGTAACAAAGGGTCGCACTCGGCGGGAAGCCAGTGTTTACTGGTTCTTCTTCCTCTTTCTTCTCTTCTTTTACTGCATTTTCAGCGCGCTTAGCTTCCAAAAATGCTTTTTGGTGCTCGTCCATTTCTGGGTTGTTCAGCATGCCGATTTTCATCAGGTGCTGTTCAATCACGTTGCCAATTTCTGCAATCAGAGAAGGAACGTATTTACCTTTGTTCCAGTAGCCGCCTTTCGGGTCGAACACTGAGCGCAGTTCTTCAACCAAGAAAGTGCAGTCGCCGCCTTTACGGAAAACAGCAGAGATGATGCGAGTCAGCGCAACGATCCACTGGTAGTGCTCAAGGCTCTTACTGTTGATAAAGATTTCGAAAGGACGACGCACTTCGTGGTCAGTACCTTCGTTTAGTACAACATCGTTGATAGTAATGAACAGAGAGTGCTCAGAAACGTGCTCTGGCGTTTTCAGCTTGTAAGTAGTGCCAAGCAGGATCTCTGGACGTGGCATTTCTTCATGCATGGTTTCCAGTTGAGGAACTTCTTCAACTGGCGCAACAGGAGCTGCCTGAACCGCGTCTTTGCTCTTTACTTTATAAGCAACGATTTTGCTTTCAATTTTACGTGTCATAACGAGTTACTTCTTTTTCACAGAAGACCGCGGAAAGCGGCCTTCTTTTATATACGTTATCTACAGTTAGAATTTACCGTAGTAGCCTTCTTTCAATGCGTCGTACAGGTTCGCTGCCGAGTGGATTTCACCATCGTACTCGATCTTCTCGTTACCCTTCGCTTCGAAAGTAGAGCCATCTTCCAGCGTGAACACGTACGTGGTGTTTTCCAGATCTTCTTCTTTAACCAGAACACCTTGGAATACTTCAGGGTTGAAACGGAAGGTAGTACAACCTTTCAGGCCCTTGTCGTATGCGTCCATGTAAATGTTTTTGAAATCTTCAAATGGGAAGTCAGTCGGTACGTTTGCTGTCTTCGAAATAGAAGAGTCAATCCAACGTTGTGCTGCTGCTTGAACCTCAACGTGCTGACTTGGCGTAATGTCATCAGCGGTGATGAAGTATTCAGGCAGTTGCTCGTCTTCTTTGGTGCTGTAAGGCATCGCCTTCTGGTTAACCAGTTCACGGTAAGCCAGCAGCTCGAAGCTGAATACGTCTACGCTTTCTTTCGATTTTTTACCTGGCTTAATCACGTTGCGCGTGTAGTGGTGTGCAAAGCTAGGCTCAATACCATTACTTGCGTTGTTCGCCAGTGAAAGAGAAATCGTACCCGTTGGTGCGATTGAGCTGTGGTGCGTGAAACGACCACCAGTAGCAACCAGCTTTTCAATCAGATCAGGGCGTACTTCACCGATTTGCTGCATGTAGCGGCTGTATTTCGCGTGGAGTACTTTACCTTTCACTTTGTCACCCAATTTGATGCCGTCTTTCGCCATCTCTGGACGCAAGCGCATCATCTTAGGTGTGACTTCGAAATCTTTGTCCATCACTGGGGCTGCGCCTTTCTCTTCTGCAAGAGCGATCGCTTGTTCCCAACCTGTGATTGCCATCTCTTGAGAAACTTGCTCAGTGAAAGCGATAGACGCTGCGCTGCCGTATTTGTGGCGCAGCATGGTCAGGGTAGAACCCAGACCCAAGAAACCCATGCCGTGGCGACGTTTGGTTTCGATTTCTTCACGTTGTTTTGCCAGCGGCAGTTGGTTGATTTCAACCACGTTGTCCAGCATACGGGTGAAGATTGAAACGACCTTGCGGTACATTTCCCAATCGAAGCGCGCATTTTCAGTGAATGGGTCACGTACGAACTTGGTCAGGTTTACTGAGCCTAACAGACACGCACCGTATGGAGGCAGAGGCTGCTCACCACATGGGTTAGTTGCACGAATGTCTTCACAGAACCAGTTGTTGTTCATCTGGTTTACTTTGTCGATCAGGATAAAACCTGGTTCCGCGTAGTCGTAGGTAGACGACATGATCACGTTCCACAGGTTACGTGCAGGCATGGTGCGGTAGATTTTACACGCAACACGGCCTTTATCGTCTTCAACCAGACCGTCGTTACTTGGCCAGTCTGCCCAAACGATGGTTTCGTCGTTTTGCAGATCAGTGCCGTCTTGACGTGCTTCTTTTGCAGTAACAGGGAAGATCAGTTGCCATTCGGCATCGTTCTTCAATGCTTCAATAAATTCTTCGGTGATCAGTAGCGACAGGTTGAATTGACGCAGACGACCATCTTCACGCTTCGCACGGATGAACTCCATCACATCTGGATGACGAATATCCATGGTGCCCATTTGTGCGCCACGACGACCGCCAGCTGACGATACGGTGAAACACATTTTGTCGTAGATATCCATAAATGACAGAGGGCCAGAGGTGTATGCACCTGCGCCAGATACGAATGCGCCACGAGGACGAAGGGTAGAAAAGTCGTAGCCGATACCACAGCCAGCTTTAAGGGTAAGACCTGCTTCGTGCACTTTACCCAGAATGTCGTCCATTGAGTCTTCAATGGTGCCACTTACGGTACAGTTGATGGTTGACGTTGCAGGCTTGTGCTCGAAAGCACCAGCGTTGGACGTAATACGACCTGCTGGGATTGCACCATGACGAAGTGCCCACAAGAACTCTTGATACCATTTTTCTTGTACAGATTTGTTTTCTAGATCTGCAAGTGCACGAGCAACACGCTTGAACGTATCGTCCAGTGTCGCGTCGACTGCGTCACCGTGCTTGCTCTTCAGGCGGTATTTGCTGTCCCAAATTTCCATAGACGTATCTTGGTAAGGAATTGCGAGTACGCCTGTGGATTCGATATCAGAAGCTGACTTGGTTTTAGCCATTATAAATTGCACCTCAAATGTAATGCCGTCTGGTTGAGCGAAAGCCACTATGTTGTGGCTCTTTTTGGCAGGGCGCAGATCAAACCACTATATGGTGTGATCTTCAAGTCTTGACAAACACTCTTTTTGCGAGAAATTTCACTTATCTTTACAGGATAGAGTGTTGACCATTTTAACGCTCTCAAAATGCAACTCAATCACTAGGCGACGTCGCATTTTTAGTCAAAGTGATCAAATCAGAAACACTTGGTAGAAAACGCGAAAAAAGTCGTTGCGTTAGCACTCCGTATCTCTATAATGCGCCCCGTAGTCAGGGGGAACCCTACATTACTCAAAGGCGCGTTGGCAGAGTGGCTATGCAGCGGATTGCAAATCCGTGGACCTCGGTTCGACTCCGGGACGCGCCTCCATCTCTTTTCGTTCAGCATTCCCTATCAATTTCTCGCTTTCTTTTATCCAGTCACTCCTTTCATTATTCGTTCATAATCTACCTAATGATCTGTCGGTAAGTGTACCTCGTATAAACCCGAACTATCAGAACGGGGATTCGTGTATGCAAAATAGCTCGGTTAGCCAAAACGCCATGATTATTAGTTGTGGGGACTCTGGTAAATACCTTGCCGCTATTACGTTTGGCAGTGGTGTGAAAATCTATGAACGTGACGATGTAGGCGAGTTAATGTTTTTCGATTGCCTGCAACGTGCCAAAACGCATCTGGCCATGAAGGGCTTTCAAGAAGCTCTGTTTGAGCTGGACAGTGTTTACGATGAAATGATCGGTGAAGTGGCTTGCGATTCAAGTGTTTATACCATCCCAATTCCGTGATGTCCGCCCGAGGCTATCTCACAAATCTAATCAAAATTGTCATCTGTCTTACAGACAGTCATTCCCTTATCACATTTTTTCAATACACTGTGCGACGCCTTTGATGTGCGTCTACTATCACTAGATAGTCTTTGTGAATACGACAAAGAGAAAAACGCAAAGGGTGCCTGTTTAGGGGAACGCCAGCGCAGTATCAAATCAGCATTGAGAACTGTGAAATAAAGAGATTTGAGGGAAGGCGCGAATGTATTTATTTATGTTAGATGTCGATGGCACGCTCATCGATAGTTACGATTTTGACTCCGAGTGCTTTCGATCTGCTGTTGAAGAAGTCATGGGTATTGAGTTTGCAGATTGGGAGCATTTTACCAATGTCACTGATGTAGGGATTTTAGAAGAGCTGATCGGCCAGCAAGGCTTGCGTCAGGAAAGAATGCGCATTTTGCGTGAAGTGAAAACACTATTCCTACAGAAACTGAGAGCCTACATTGCCACGAACAGTCATGAACTCGCGGCAACGCCTGGTGCTATCGCCTTCGTAAACGATATGAAAGCGCATGAGAATGTTGTTCTTGCGATCGCAACAGGTGGCTGGGAAGAATCAGCAAAAATGAAATTGCGTGCCGCGGGTTTTGATATTAGCGGTGTGAGCTTTGCCTCTTGCTCGGACGCGATGACACGAAGTGAAATCATGGCACTTGCCGCTTTTCGAGCCAAACAAGATACAGGCGCAATGTTTAACCGCCGTGTGTATTTTGGTGATGGCGAGTGGGATAAAATGGCCACGAATACCTTGGGGTATGAGTTTGTGGCAGTGGGCAACAAAGTGAAACATCACACAAGAATTCCGAACTTCGTCCACTACGATGCCATTTTCGGCAAGCTTGGCCTGTCAGATATGATCAGTGCAAAGTCTGCGTAAATAAAAAAGATAAAAAAACAGCACCTTCTAGGTGCTGTTTTTTTATTTTGCGCTATTTTCCTAGCAATCAGGCTTTCGCTTGCGAACTCGCGTCAGACAGTGCTCGATTTTTCAGTGCATCAAAATACAATTTAGTTTCATCTGCGACGACGTGGCGAAGAATAATCAGACCGACCAGGTTTGGTACTGCCATCAAGCCATTGACGATGTCTGCAATCAGCCAAATCATATCCAGTTTGATGAACGCACCTGATAGCACCAGTCCAATGAAGATGATTTTGTATGTCAGTACTGCGCGTTGACCAAACAAGTAGACGACACAACGCTCACCGTAATAGTTCCAGCCAAGAATTGTCGTAAATGCAAAGAACATTAAACCGACGGCGACAACCATGGGACCAAAGCTTTCATTAAGGCCTAATGAAAACGCCTCAGTGGTCATCTTGGCACCTTCGATTTCCATCGACCAAACGCCCGTCAATACCAGAGCTAGACCTGTCATTGAGCAGATGATGATGGTATCGAGGAATGTGCCAACCATTGATATCAGGCCTTGTCGCACACAAGAGTTGGTTTGCGCCGATGCAGCAGCCATTGGAGCACTGCCCAAGCCTGACTCATTTGAGAACACGCCACGCGCAACACCGGATTGAATAGCAAGCATGATGCTCGCACCGACAAAGCCACCTGTAGCCGCTGTGCTTGTAAATGCAGATTCAACGATCAGGCTAATGGCAGAAGGAATGGCACTGGCATTATTAACCAGAATCGCCACACAGGCCGTGACGTAAATAACCGTCATGGTAGGTACGATTTTACTGGCCATCCCTGAGATGGACTTGATACCACCGATTGTTACGGCTGCAACCAAAATAGTCAGGACAATCGCCGTGATTTCTTTCGGCACATTGAACGCAATGTGGCTTGCATCAACAATCGCATTTACTTGTGGGAAGGTACCGATACCAAAGCACGCAACACCAATGGTGAAAAAGGCGAAAAGCTTGGCCAACCATTTTTGGCCTGCACCTTTTTCAAGGTATAGCATTGGGCCACCAAGCATATTGCCATTGGCATCCTTCTCTCGGTATTTAACGGCCAACAAACATTCCGCGTATTTTGTCGCCATGCCAAATAAGGCTGCCATCCACATCCAAAACAGCGCACCAGGGCCACCTAATTTAATGGCGGTAGCAACACCAACAATATTACCGGTACCAATCGTGGCAGAGAGAGCCGTACAAAGTGCAGCAAAACTGGAAACATCGCCTTTGTTCTTTACGCCTTCTTCTTTTTTGAAAATGTACGTCAGCGCAAGCGGCAATTTAAGGATTTGAATTGCACCCAGTCGGCAGGTGAAATAAATACCTGTACCAACAAGAAGTAGCAGTAGGGGAGGCCCCCAGACGAGGTTGTCGATGGTTTGAAAAAAGTTATAAATAGGTTGGTTCATGATTCCCCCTTTAATGCCAAGCTTTCGTAGAAAAGTGATGAAAGTTTGGGCTTAGATTAAAAGGAGGAGAATAGCTGCAAAAAGCAGCACTAAAGCGCGAGCTCTACTGCAGTTATCTCCTCTGTCCTTTTGCCTGAGAGTTTCACTCATAAACAGCCAATAGTAGGCTAATGAGCTTGCTCCTTCGGCGGGTAAGTCGAGCTTACCTCTCTCCAGAGATCCCTCCCGCAACTGTCCTTACTCAAACACTAAATACAGTGTTAATGAGTGCCTGAAAGATTTACTTCTTCGGCGGATGGCAAATGCCATCTCTCTCCAGCAGCGTTCATCGGGTCATCAAATTTTCAAAAGTATCATAGATCACGTTTTTGAGATTGCAATGAAAAATAGCAATTTAAAGATAAAAGTGAATCCAAGTGGCTATTTGTTTGTTATTTGTATCTAGTGATGTTTCCAAGTAGATCGCTAAATGTGCATATGCAACAAAATTTCCACACATTGGTCGGCGGTCGGTTGGGTTTATAGCTATCTTAAATATGAGACGTTGCGATTAATTTGTAGCACGTCAGCCACTTGAGCTTGTTCAAGTTTCTTTTTAATCAGCCGATATAGTGATACCAGAATTTTTAATTAACTCTACATGACCACGTTTAACGAACTCCTTGGCACGAAATCAAACGATTCCGAAGCCGTTATCAAGCAGAGATATAAATTGCTTTCGCATCGGGTTCACCCAGACAAGGGGGGATCAAAAGCGTTAATGCAATTGGTGCATCATGCTTATGACAACGTGTCGAAAGGAAAAGGAGACAACTATCTAACACCACCTGCTTCTATATCGATGCGGGATAGCAGTTTGTCTAACCTAGAACTACAAAAAATCACACGTGAACGTGATGAGTTAAATGCGCTTAATCAGTTGCTTAAGGCGCAATTGGCACAAGCGCAGGCGAGTTCCAAAAAGCAATATTCGGGATCTAACGCGGAATATGAGCGAAAAATAGCAAAGTTAGAAGGTGAACTCGTACTTTTGAAAGACGAACGAAACAGGTTAAAAGCACAAAAAGAAGACACTAAAAATGAGAAGAATAAGCTTGCTGCTGATCTCAAACGTGCATTATCAGAAAACGAAGTATTAGAGACGGAATTGGATAATGCACCGAGTTTGCAACTGGCTGCTATTTCTTCATGGACTAAGCGAATTGCAATGCCTCTCATTGTGACGTTGTCACTGGTTGGGGCGGGTGTGTATGGTGTCAATAAAGTAAATTGGTTGCTCGTAAAATCCTGGTTCGTTGGGAGTCCGCCACCACCGCCAGCACCGGCTCTTAAAGTGGTACATGCGGTTGAAAAAAAACAGGAAGATCAAGCCGAAGTTGAACAGGATGACGTAGTGGTTTCCGAAGACTTTGATACGGGAAGAATGCCATTCCTTCAGCTCACCAAGCGTTCAGGCAGTTGGTCGCTCGCAGCTTATACTGAATCTGAACAACCCTATATTGCGATTAGAAGCGATAACGGATCCTACATCGTCAACGACTGTAGCGGTGCGTTTACTTTGTATCTCAACGAGCAATATAGGCCACTGAGGGTTGCGGCAAATCTCATCTATATGCACCAAAACCAGCATTTTTACGTATATAAAATTCCATATGGGCAAGGCTCGTCGCCAGAGAGTTGGTTGCAAAGTCGTCGATTGAAAATTAATGATGAATATTTTACCAGTGATGATTTCGGCGCCAATTACAACGCACTTGTCGATCAGTGCCAAAATATCAGTTAGTTTTGAGCAAAATGCTGCATTTACTCTTAAGCTTATGAATATGCGATAGAATTAGAGTTTCATGCCTATGCTTGATAACCATTACATGCTCCACCATTTTTCGCCAGAGCGGGTCGATGTGCCTAGCGGCGTACTTAGTAGACAATCCATGATTGTCAGTGATGGTGTGAGTGTGAAGGATGTGGTCACAGGTATAGGAATTCCGGCATGGTCTGATGGAAATGAACCCGCAAAATTTGATGCTAAAGTTGTCAAAATACTGCTGATGTCTGGGTGCAAGCTCATTGGTAAGGGGCAAGTCGATGATTTCGGTGCGAGTATAAGCGGCCAAAATCCATTTTTAGCGACGTTAGGTAATCCTGTCGTAAGAGGCGCACGTCTTGGTGGTTCTTCGTCTGGTATTGCTGTGGCGGTGGCGAAAAAAAAAGCGACGATAGGGATTGGGAACGACTGCTGTGGTGGTGTACTTATTCCTGCCTCTCTGTGTAACCTAATTGGGTATCGGCCTTCAGCCGGCATGATTGATCTTAGAGGTATTGCTCCTCTATCACCTTCTTTTGACTCTGTGGGCATAATGGGCCGAAAACTACCTACGGTTAAGCAAATTGCGGAAAAGTGCTGGGCTAAACCTCCCAAAGCCACGAGATTTAAAGGGATAAAATATGCATCTACGCTCTTTCAGGAATTGCTTCCCATAGAAGCAATGTTGGAGTGGGAGGTTGCCATGTCTAACAATAGTGTCCCTAGAAAAGACATATCAAACTTTAGCAAACTCATATTGACCCAAGCCCATAATATTCATACCACGATTCTTGGTCGAGAGATTGAGTTGGAGTATGGGCAGTGGTTGGATCATTACAAACCCAAACTAACTGATGAAACACAAGAGTTCTTGAAACGGATTCGAGGCAAAAGTTTTAAAGAGTTTGTTGAAACGAAAAAGAAGAGAGAGATCTTCACGGAAACATTGAGGGGCTTGTTTTCCAGTGGCGAACTGTTAATGATTCCAACGACACCGGGTCACGCACCACAGTTGGGTGATGTGGATGACATATATTTGCTTAACCAGCGCAGATTGTATTCTATTGCTGAAGTGGCAGGGCTAGCTCAACTGACGTTGCCTGTGGTGAGTGTGAACGGTTCACCAATGGGCGTATCCTTACTCGCCCTTCCTGGCGAGGACCGTATATTGTTCGAAGCCGCAGCTAGATGGTTTATGTAACTTTCCCTTTCAGATTCCTTTCAAATACCTACCCACATTCTTGTGCACGTTGATGCGATATGGCGTTGAACATCTAGCTCATAAAGCAGTGATGTGCAATAGAAAAATCCATTAAGAAAACGCTTTCATACCATGGTGATATACCGCTTTGAACCGCCAGAATTATCGTCATTAGGTCAAGAAAAATTTATTTTTTTGTCAAATCGCATCTATCTGCATGAAATATATAGAAAATGTAGCTTTGGGGTTGCTTGTGACCTATTCACAGATTCTGTGGATAACTAGGTGAATTACATGAGTGGAAGATTGCCTAATATCATGTTTTAAAAGAATAAAATCCGAGGTTTTGATTCGTTTTTTCATTGCGCCTTGGCTGTGAATGTTCTTGAAATTCAACAAATCTGTCATTTTTAGACATAAACAGAAACCTTCTCACCCACAAAAAAAGGAGTCGGGTGGTCATTCCACGGCAGCAGTGTGGGATTTCTGAGGAAGGTGTATCGCGTTACAGTACGGAATATTAGCAAACACTAACGAAATTGTATTTTGATTACGATACGAGACTCAATGAGTATAAAAGGAGATGATTCATAAATATTTAATAATTAACAGTGAGTTAGGAAATGGCATCCCGTATGAATGAGGCTGAATTACCGCATAAAACATGAGGGAAATGTAGTAGTGGGCCCAGTTTAAAGTTCTGTTTACTGTAAATCGTATTAATGCGACATATTGCGAAGTTGGTTCGAGCATATGCTTCAGCACAGAGGATATTTACGTGCGTGAAAGGCTTCTTTATACAGCATGCAATTCAGTATATTAGCATAAAATGGATTGCAGAAGCTGCAGGTCGGCCTACTTCATAGGGGTTGCTATATGACTGCTTCGAATAACGAAAAGAGTAAAACTTCTCACTCTTGTGTGACGTTGAGAAATCCGCAATTTGGCTTCGTCAAAGTTGGTGTTTTGGTGGCAATTGCTGTCGCTACGGGTATTGCGGCTTACTTACTACCAATGAATGAAAGCAAATTGGAAAATCAACAAGCCTCTCGTTCCCAACGTCCCGTTGCCCAAGAACCTTATCCTCCCGCCGCCTCTCAATCTGACCAATACCTCACATCTCCGTCTTTAATTCCTTATGAAGAGAGTCTTATCGGGCAGGGGGTTGAGTATCCAGTCGACCCAGAAAAGCCTTGGTTTCAAGCTTCATTAAGAATGCACCCTTACAGTGAATATTGGCTCAAGCAAGTTAACGCACATATTGCGCAAGAGCGCACGCCTGGTTGGCTAAAGTTTGAAAGCTATCAATTGCAAAAAGGGCAAGACCCGTTAAAACTTCCCACGTTTGATCGTATGGCTGAGTCGGAGCATATTCCCGGCGTTATCACAGTTCGCATTGCTGATGGTGTAGACACATTTACGGCACTTTCTGACATCGGCCTCGAACATAAACAAGCACTCAACCCTGCCTTGCCTGATTCTCGCCTCCATGTTTACTCGTTACCTGAAAGCATGTCGATGCGAGAGGCTGTAGAGGTTGTCAATGCGCATCACAATGTGGCGTATGCCGAGCCTGACTACAAAATTGAATGGGCATTAGCACCGAACGAATCTAACAGTGGCATTAGCAGTGGAAACGCTTGGTGGCTAAACCAAATTAATGCGTATGAAGCGTGGGATACTATTACTGACGCGTCGGCCATTGGGCCAATTGCGGTCTATGACCAAGGTATTCTTCGCAGCCACGAGGACTTGCAGGGAAACTTTTGGATAAACCCAGATGAGATTGCCGGAAATGGCGTGGATGATGATAACAACGGCATTGTCGATGACATAAATGGTCGTACCAATCAGGTTTTTGGTGGTCACGGTACACCTGTTGCGGGCACCATTTGTGGTCGTGGTGATAATGGCATCGGCTACGTAGGTAGCGCGTGGCGGTGTCAGCTAATGGATACTGGCGGGCCGTTAAGCTTCTCGGCTGCAGTGTCTGACGCCATGGCATCATTGTTATATGCGACAAACAAAGGCTCTCGCCTATCAAACCATAGCTGGGGGATCAGAAACGATTACTCCCAAGCGTTTAAGGATGTGATCACGCAAATCGCTGGCGATGATCACTTGATGGTCATCGCTTCACACAATTTCAATTCAAATATTGATGCATCACCGGTATATCCCGCTTCTTACGATAACGAAAACATTCTGAGTATCGCTGCATCCAATCAAAGTGAAGGGCGTATTAGTTATTCGAACTACGGTCGTACGAGCGTAGATATTGCTGCACCGACAGAATTTAACACCGCCAACTCGTCTGGGAGTTATTCAGGTTTTAGCGGTACATCTCAAGCAACGCCAGTCGTGACAGGTATCGTGGGATTGGCGTGGTCAATGGATCCCTCAATGACCTACCGCGATATTAAGCGACTGGTTTTAGATACGGCACGTCCCGTTGCAGCATGGCAGGGCTTGACGGTATCTGAAGGTATCATCGACATGGAAAGGCTGGTGGAGTCTGTGATTGTCGATACTGATGGTGATGGGATTCTCGACGATGTTGATACTGATGATGACAACGATGGTGTGTTAGACGTCGATGACGCATTCCCTAAAGATCCTGAAGAGTCGGTGGACACCGACGGGGATGGTATTGGCAATAACGCTGACCGTGATGATGATGGCGACGGCGTGAATGATGAGGATGATTGGGCTCCCCTTGATCCAAACGAACAATACGACACTGACGGGGACGGTGTTGGCAACTCACAAGATACAGACGATGACAACGATGGCGTGTCTGACGAAAACGATGCATTCCCGCTTGATCCAGAAGAAACGACGGATTCAGACAATGACGGTGTCGGTGACAACAGTGACGTATTCCCGAACGATCCAAATGAAACGACAGACTCTGATGGCGATGGCGTCGGCGATAACGGAGACGTAGACCGTGACAATGATGGTCTGAGCGATACGCTGGAATCGCGTGTTCAGGCAGACATCGTTGACTGGCCACTATTAACGGGAAATGCGGCGTTTAACGAAGGTGCGTTAACGGCAAATGGCGGAAGCTGGGGATATCAGGCTAATTCCGCTCGTTTCTCTAATTACGGCTTTACCGACAATTATCGTTTCCAGTTCAAAGTAGAAGCGACAGGCACCTACAACATGATTGGCTTGGGCTCGGTAGAGAGCTCGGCGAGTTATACGGACATCGATTTCGCATTCTATCTCGTTAACTCAACACTTTACGCTTATGAAAGTGGCGCATCGCGAGGAAGCCTCGGCGCAGTTTCTGTTGGGGACACGCTAGCGATTGAAGTGAAAGCGGGTGTGGTCAGCTACCTGAGAAATGACAATGTTATCCGTACCGTTAATCTTGGTGGCGAAGTGCCAGATTATTACGTTGATTCTAGTTTCTACAGTGGTGCTATCAGATTGTCAGAGCTTCAGTTGGTGCCTATCGAAGGTGCCGGCATTTCTGCCGATGCAGACAACGACGGGTATGCCAATGACGTAGATCTCGACAGTGACAATGACACGATTCCAGATGTTATTGAGGCTGGATTGGCAGATGAAGATGGAAACCTGACGGTAGACAGTATCAACCTCCAAGGTTCTGTGGATCCTGCTCCGGACTCAGACAATGATGGAATCCCAGATTACCTCGACCTTGAAAGCCAGAATGCGGCAAATGATGGAACTGCGTTTGATATGCATGGATACCATTTTGCAGCCTTCGATACTAACGGCGACGGCATGCTGAACCTTCAAGATGGTGAAGGCGGCGGGGACGTCAATAAAAATGGTGTGGATGACCGCGCTGAAGACTCCGACGGCGACGGGATCTCCAACCCGAATGATGAGGATGACGATAACGACGGCACACTCGATATTTATGATGCCTTCCCATTCGACCCGAATGAAGACACGGATACCGATGGCGACGGCGTGGGTGACAACGGCGATGCCTTCCCAACAGATGCAACCGAGACCAAGGACTCAGACGGCGACGGTGTGGGTGATAACGCGGATGCCTTCCCTGAAGATGCCTCTGAGACCAAAGACACGGACGGTGACGGCGTCGGCGATAACGCAGATGCCTTCCCTGAAGATGCCTCAGAAACCCATGACGCAGACAATGATGGCATTGGTGACAATGCCGACATCGACCGCGATAACGATGGGCTGTCTGATGAACTTGAGCTTCGTACCGAAGCGGAGATCGTCGACTGGCCGACCCTTTACGGTGCGAGCTTCTCAAACGGTGAACTCTCTGCTAACGGCGGTTCATGGGGTTATCAAGCCAACTCAGCCCGTTTCTCTGAGTACGGCTACAGCGACAATTACCGCCTGAACTTCACCGTGGCATCGCTGGGTGCGAACAACATGTTCGGCTTGGGTAACGTTGAAGGTGGGGCGTACTATTCAGACGTTGATTACGCCTTCTACATCGTGAATTCCTATCTCTACCTCTACGAGAGCGGTTCCTACATCACCAACTTTGGCAGTGGCAGTGTGGCTGTCGGCGATGTGCTGTCGATTGAAGTAAACAACGGCTCCATTACCTATCGCAGAAACGACGATGTACTGCGTGAAACCACCTACAGCGGTGACACGCCAGACTTCTACGTCGACTCAAGCTTCTACAACGGGGCTATACGCCTCACTGATATCAAACTGACTCCAGCGTCAGGTTCAGGTTTTGCGGTGGATGCAGACGGTGACGGTGTTGCTAACGATCTGGATTTGGACTCGGATAACGACACCATCCCAGACGTGGTGGAAGCAGGTTTGACGGATGCGGATGGCGACCTGATGGTTGATCAGAACAACCTGCAAGGTACGGTGAATCCAGCACCTGACTCTGATAACGATGGTATTCCGGATTACCTTGACCTCGAAAGTAATAACCCAGAGAACGACGGTACCGCTTTCGACATGCACGGCTATGACTTCGCCGCGTTTGATACCAATGGCGACGGCATGCTTACGCAGCAAGACGGCGAGGGCGGCGCAGACGTTAACGGCAATGGTGTCGATGATCGCGCCGAAGACTCCGATGGTGACGGTATCTCCAACCCAAATGACGAAGATGACGATAACGACGGCACCTTAGATATCTACGATGCCTTCCCGTTTGATCCGAATGAAGATACCGACACGGACGGTGATGGTGTCGGCGACAATGGCGATGCTTTCCCAACAGATGCCACCGAGACCAAAGACACGGATGGTGACGGTGTGGGCGATAATGCCGATGCCTTCCCAGAGGATGACTCAGAAACCAAAGACACCGATGGTGATGGCGTCGGCGATAACGCAGACGCTTTCCCAGACGATGCGAGCGAGACCAATGACGCAGACAACGACGGCATCGGTGACAACGCCGACATAGACCGCGATAACGATGGGCTGTCTGATGAACTTGAGCTGCGCACTGAAGCGGAAATCGTCGACTGGCCAACCCTTTACGGTGCAAGCTTCTCGAACGGTGAACTCTCTGCGAATGGCGGTTCTTGGCGTTATCAAGCCAACTCTGCGCGTTTCTCCAATTACGGTTACAGCGACAGCTATCGCCTGAACTTTACGGTTGCGTCGTTGGGATCCTACAACATGTTCGGATTGGGCAATGCGGAAAGCAGTGCTTCCTACAGTGACATTGATTATGCCTTCTACCTGTCTGGCAGCTACCTATACATTTATGAAAGTGGCAGCTATATCGGTGGATACAATTCTGTTTCGGCAAGCGATACATTATCGATTGAAGTAAATAATGGCACCATTCGTTATTTCTATAACGACAGTGAGATCCGCAGTGTTAATTACAGTGGTGATACGCCGGACTTCTATGTCGATACCAGCTTCTACAGCGGTGCGATCCGTCTGACGGACATCAAACTGACTCCAGCGTCTGGCTCAGGTTTTGCGGTGGATGCAGACGGTGATGGTGTCGCGAACGACCTGGATTTGGATTCAGATAACGACACCATCCCAGATGTGGTGGAAGCCGGCCTGACAGATGCAGACGGCGACCTGATGGTTGATCAGAACAACCTACAAGGCACAGTGAACCCCGCACCGGACTCTGATAACGATGGTATTCCAGATTACCTCGACCTTGAAAGCCAGAATGCGGCAAATGATGGAACTGCGTTTGATATGCATGGATACCATTTTGCAGCCTTCGATACTAACGGCGACGGCATGCTGAACCTTCAAGATGGTGAAGGCGGCGGGGACGTCAATAAAAATGGTGTGGATGACCGCGCTGAAGACTCCGACGGCGACGGGATCTCCAACCCGAATGACGAGGATGACGATAACGACGACACCTTAGATATCTACGATGCCTTCCCGTTTGATCCGAATGAAGATACCGACACGGACGGCGATGGTGTCGGCGACAACGGCGATGCCTTCCCAACAGATGCCACCGAGACCAAAGACACGGATGGCGACGGTGTGGGGGATAATGCCGATGCCTTCCCGAACGATGCGTCAGAGTCTAAAGACACCGATGGTGACGGCGTTGGCGACAACGCAGACGCCTTCCCAGACGATGCGAGCGAGACCAATGACGCAGACAACGACGGCATCGGTGACAACGCCGACATCGACCGCGATAACGATGGGCTGTCTGATGAACTAGAGCTTCGCACCGAAGCAGAGATCGTCGACTGGCCGACCCTGTATGGTGCAAGCTTCTCGAACGGTGAACTCTCTGCGAACGGCGGTTCATGGGGTTATCAAGCCAACTCAGCGCGTTTCTCTGAGTACGGCTACAGCGACAATTACCGCCTGAACTTTACCGTAGCGTCACTGGGTGCGAACAACATGTTCGGGCTAGGTAACGTTGAAGGTGGGGCGTACTACTCGGATGTGGACTACGCCTTCTACATCGTTAATTCCTATCTCTACCTCTACGAAAGCGGTTCGTATATCACCAACTTCGGGAGTGGCAGCGTGAAGGTAGGCGATGTGCTGTCGATTGAAGTGAATAACGGCTCCATTACCTATCGCAGAAATGACGATGTACTGCGTGAAACTACCTACAGCGGTGACACGCCAGACTTCTACGTCGACTCAAGCTTCTACAACGGCGCGATCCGTCTTACTGATATCAAGCTGACACCGGCCTCTGGTTCTGGTTTAGCGGTGGATGCAGATGGTGACGGTGTCGCTAACGATCTGGATTTGGACTCGGATAACGACACCATCCCAGATGTGGTGGAAGCAGGCCTGACGGATGCGGACGGCGACCTGATGGTTGATCAAAACAACCTGCAAGGTACGGTGAATCCAGCACCAGATTCAGATAACGATGGTATTCCCGATTACCTTGACCTCGAAAGTAATAACCCAGAGAACGACGGTACGGCGTTTGATATGCATGGCTACGACTTCGCGGCGTTTGATACCAATGGCGACGGCAAGCTCACGCAGCAAGACGGCGAGGGTGGCGCAGACATCAACGGAAACGGTGTTGATGACCGCGCCGAAGATTCGGATGGTGATGGTATCTCCAACCCGAATGACGAGGATGACGATAACGACGGCACGCTCGATATCTACGATGCCTTCCCGTTTGATCCGAATGAAGATGCGGACACCGATGGCGATGGTGTCGGCGACAACGGCGATGCCTTCCCAACAGATGCAACCGAGACCAAAGACACAGACGGTGACGGTGTGGGCGATAATGCCGATGCCTTCCCAGAAGATGCGTCAGAGACTAAAGACTCGGACGGTGACGGTATAGGCGACAATGCAGATGCCTTCCCGAATGATGCGAACGAGACGGCTGACGCGGATAATGACGGTATTGGTGACAATGCCGACATAGACCGCGATAACGATGGCTTGTCTGATGAACTTGAGCTGCGCACTGAAGCGGAGATCGTCGACTGGCCAACATTGTATGGTGCAAGCTTCTCGAACGGTGAACTCTCTGCAAACGGCGGTTCATGGGGTTATCAAGCCAACTCAGCCCGTTTCTCTGAGTACGGCTACAGCGACAATTATCGCTTGAACTTTACCGTGACATCGCTGGGTGCGAACAACATGTTCGGGCTAGGTAACGTTGAAGGTGGCGCGTACTATTCAGATGTGGATTACGCCTTCTACATCGTTAATTCCTACCTGTATCTCTACGAAAGCGGTGCGTATATCACCAACTTCGGCAGTGGCAGCGTGAAGGTAGGCGACAAACTGTCGATTGAAGTGAATAACGGCACCATTACCTATCGAAGGAATGACGACGTGCTGCGTGAAACCACCTACAGCGGTGACACGCCAGACTTCTACGTGGATTCAAGCTTCTATAACGGGGCTATACGCCTGACCGACATCAAACTGACTCCAGCGTCTGGCTCAGGTTTTGCGGTGGATGCAGACGGTGATGGTTTCGCTAACGACCTCGATTTGGACAGCGACAACGATACGATCCCAGATGTAGTGGAAGCGGGCCTAACGGACAGAGATGGTGACCTGATGGTCGATTATATCTTCCAGCAGGGCATTGTCAGTCCAGCTCCTGATAGCGACAGTGACGGTATTCCAGATTACCTCGACCTTGAGAGTCACAACGCCGAGAACGACGGAACGGATTATGACATGCACCGATTCATCTACGCGTCTTATGACACCAACGCTGATGGCATGCTGAACCTCCAAGACGGAGAAGGGGGAGTCGATTCGAACGGAAACGGTGTCGATGATCGCGCTGAGGATGCAGATAGAGACGGAGTGCTTAATGGAAATGACGACGACGATGACAACGATGGCACTCGTGATCTAGATGATGCGTTGCCGTTTAACCCAGATGAAACCCGTGACTCAGACGATGATGGAGTCGGCGATAATGCGGACGCATTCCCCAACAATGCGGATGAGACGCAAGACACTGATTTAGATGGTGTAGGCAATAATGCCGATTTGGATAGAGACAATGATGGCATCAGTAATCTCGTCGAAACGCATGCCGATGTCTCCATAACGCGCTGGCCAGTTCTTGTTGGCAATGCAGGATATGCAGACGGCAAGCTAAGTGCAAATGGCGGGTCTTGGTCTCATCAGGCCAACTCGGACCGCTTCTCTACGTTTGGCTTCCGACGTAACTACCAATTCAGTTTTGTTCTCAGCAAGTTGGGGACTTACAACATGGTTGGTTTGGGAGACCAAGAAATCGGGGCGTCTTATACCGATATAGATTTTGCGTTCTATTTCGCGGGTACAACGCTTTATATATACGAAAGCGGGTCGTATCGTGGGTCGTTTGGGCGTGTAGCTGTTGGTGATAAGTATGCCATTGAAGTCAGTGACAATGCTGTACGCTACCTAAGAAATGGCGAAGTGGTTAGAGAGGTTAACATTGCCTCTACCGAAGTCGACTATTACGTCGATAGCAGTTTCTACAGTGGCGTGTTTGAAATCGCCAATATCACCTTGAGTCGTTTAGGTACGACTACGTTAAACGATGATATGGACGGTGATGGCATTACCAATGACATCGATCTGGACAGCGATAATGATGCGATTCCTGATTTGATCGAAGTAGGCTTACCCGATGCAAACGGCGACCTCAAAGTAGACACCGCTGATCTTGAAGGCAGTGTATTTGCACCGCAAGATTCAGATAACGATGGTATCCCTGACTATTTGGATTTGGAAAGCCTGAATCCTGCAAACGATGGGACGGCATTTGATATCTATAATAGTGGATATTCGTTCTTCGACGGTAACGGTGATGGCATGTTAAACAGCCAAGATGATTTTGGTGGTCAAGACAATAATCACAATGGCATGGCGGATATTGCTGAACAACCAGGTTCTTGATTAGAAAACCGTCGTTAACTAAATACAATGGTTAACTAAAGTTCATCGCTTACAAAGAGGGGAAATGAGAAGCACTCATTTCCCCTCTTTTTTCATTTGAATCTCAATTGAAACGGCATTTTGATTTCTTCGGTGATCTAAATCTCATTAGTTGTTTTTCGTTGTTGTCGGAATTCGACATTTATATATATTTCATGTGTCGAATAACAACGAGAAAGTGATATGGACAATCTGTCACTCACCATTAGCAAAGAGCAAAACCCTGATACCCAAATGCTTTCAGAGCTTCCACTGATTGAGGTGTTATCCCTTTTAAATCAGAATGATGCAGAAGTTCCGAAGGCCATCAAACATGAGCTGTTTGAAATTGAAAAAGTGGTCGAATTGATCACCCAACAGATTCGCTGCGGCGGGCGCCTTTTTTATGTTGGCGCAGGCACAAGTGGCCGACTCGGCGTGCTTGATTCGGCGGAATGTCCGCCGACATTTGGCACGGATCCTTCGTTGGTACAGTCAATTATTGCTGGCGGTCAGCAAGCCATGTTGCAAGCGGTAGAAAACATTGAAGACTGCGTGGAATCAGCACCTAAAGAGCTGAAACTGCGTGGGTTGAGCAGTAATGACGTCGTTATCGGCATTGCTGCGAGTGGTAGAACACCGTTTGTGATTTCTGGCTTAGAATATGCGCGCGATATTGGTGCGAAAACGGTAGCCATTTCTACACGCGGACGTGGTTTGGTTTGCGAGTCTGCAGATCTCTCGATTTGTCCCGACGTAGGGCCGGAAGTTCTCGCGGGTTCAACCCGAATGAAAAGCGGTTCCGCACAGAAGATGTTGTTAGGCATGATAAGCACGGCCGTGATGATTCAATTGGGTAAAGTTCACGGCAACCTAATGATTGATGTGAAACCGACCAACGAAAAGCTGCGAGTTCGTGCTCAAAACATGGTCATGCAGATTTGTGATGTAAAAGAAGCAGTGGCAATCAAATTGCTGGAAAACGTGGGTTACAACGTTCGCGCAGCAGTCCTTTTTTATTCCCTTGATATTTCCGCTAGCGAAGCAAAAGAGATCGCATCTCAACCTTACCGTTCGCTCAATGAGCAATTAGACCAAGGAAAGTAGTATGGCTAACAAGATAGAACATCTGGAAATCATTGCCGATGGCATTGAGCAATACATCGGTGGCTTTGGAAATGTGGCAACATTAACAAACTGTATGACACGAGTGCGTGTTGTATTGAAAGACCGCTCAATGTTTAACGCCGATGCGCTAAAGAAAATTGAAGGCGTTAAAGGTGTGGTTGATGCAGGCGAGCAATTTCAAATTATTGTTGGCATGGGAACCGCTGCCAAAGTAGCGGGTGTATTGACGAAGCGCCTAAATAAAACGGGTTCAACCTCGTCTGTAGCCGACGCAGAAAAACAACCAATGACGGTTAGAAAAGCCCTGAACACGCTGGCAGCTATTTTTGTTCCGACAATTCCTGCGTTAATTGGCTGTGGCTTGGTGCTTGGTCTGGTGAATATCTTTAAGTTGGTATCACCAGAATTTGTTACCGCACATGCCAATATTTTCGAATTGTTCAATGTGGTAGGGCGTGCCGTCTTTGCCGTCCTATCAATCATGATTGGCATGAACACAGCGAAAGAGCTTCAGGCTTCTCCAGCGATTGGTGCCGTCATGGCCGCGATCTTGGCGAGCCCTGCATTGGCGAACATTGAACTCTTCGGCAATAAAATGGTGCCAGCGGGCGGCGGCATGTTTGCTGTGTTGTTGGTGTGTATCTTCTCTTCGAAGTTTGAGCTGTGGTTCCGCAGCCGTTGTAAAGAAAGTCTTGACCTCATTTTGACGCCAACAGTAACGATCATCGTGTCGTCCGCCGTTGCTTTAATGGTACTGCAGCCAATCGCGCATGCAGTCAATATGTGGCTTGGCAGCATGGTATCAGTCGCATTGCTAAACGATTCAGCAGGCTCAGTTGCCGTTGGTGGTGTGCTAGGTGGTGGCTTCTTGTTCCTGCTGCTTACTGGCTTGCACCAAGGCCTTATTCCTATTCATGCGCAAATTCTTGAAACGTTTGGTTTGAACTACCTTTTCCCAATTCTTGCGATGGGTGGTATGGGACAAGTAGGCGCGGCAGCTTATGTCTACTTGAAAACCAAAAATGAGCGCTTGAAGAAGACCATCACAGGTGCATTACCTGTCGGTATTCTAGGGGTCGGTGAACCGCTGCTATTTGGTGTGTCTCTGCCACTTGGTAAGACATTTATTGCGGGTTGTATTGGTGGATTTGCAGGTGGTGCGGTGATGGCAGCCTTCAAAGTTGGTATCATCATCCCATTCGGTACGGCAGGTCTGTCTTTGATCCCACTTGTGGGTGAGGGACAAATAATTCACTTTATGATTGCGGTACTTAGCGCATGGGTAGTAGGTTTCATTGCATCCATCGTTCTTGGTTTTGCAGAGCCAAAAGAGTAAAAACGCGTTAATGCCATTGTGTGAAATGGCAACGACATGAAACGGAGCCGAGCCTGTCTCGGCTTCTATACCCAAACAACGCGATATTACGTTGTTTGGGTATAGAAAAAAGATCAATAGGAAGCGAATGAATACCCTCGTAAACAAAGTAAAAGCCTTGCTGCATTCAAAGAATGCAAACGAGCAAAAGATTTCTCAGTTCATTGTGGATGTGGCATTTGATTTAGCCGATCAAAGTGCAACAAAAGTCGGTGCGCAACTGGGTATCAGTGATTCATCAATCATTCGCTATGCAAAAAGTTTGGGCTGCTCGGGCTTCCCTGATTTAAAACTGAAATTAGCAGCTTCAGCGCAGCAGTTAGCCTCAGAGACCACCACGCACACCTTGTACCAAGAAATCTCATCTGATGATTCTACTGCCGCCATTCTCAGCAAATCTAAGCAACTGTTTACCGACAAAATTGAACAGTCTCTGAGCTTGATTGAGCCGGATGTCATCGATCTATGCGCACGGGTGATGCTTTCAAGCGGAAAGATTGTGCTAACGGGGATTGGTGCATCGGCAATCGTCGCGTCGGATATCAACCATAAATTGATCCGCACCGGCCTAAACGTGCATTTTAATTCTGACTACCATTCGCAAATTGTTCAGGCCTCGTTACTGACAGAGAAAGATCTTTTGATCGTGATATCTGCGCGTGGTGAAACGCAAGAAGTGATTACCGCAATAGAAAAGGCAAAAGAGTCTGGGGCAAAGGTCATTGCTTTAACGCGTTTTGGCAAAGGAAAAGTCGCACTCATGTCCGATTACCTCATTCCTTACAGCTACTCTGAAACGCATGAGCAATTAGGGATGGTCACATCTCAACTGTTGCAAATGGTGGCGTTTGACGTTTTGTACTTCAAACTAAATACCCTCATAGATCAGGGCAAAATGTCTAAAGCCCTTCGCTCGATTAGAACCATTCAAAAATAGGTCGCAGAGGATGAAAGTAGGAAAAGAGCCCGATTACCGTTTCTCTTTGGCAAATGAGCGAACGTTTTTGGCGTGGATTAGAACATCTCTAGCTTTTCTAGCAACGGCCATTGGTGTGGACATTTTGTCGGCCCATTTGGGTGAAAACATGCCGCTGTATACGCAATGGCTGCCTGCATTACTCTCTTTGGTCTCTGTGATTACGGGCTGTTGGGCATTTTTCCGGTGGTATCAAAACGAAAGAGCAATGCGCCTTGAAGAGCCTTTTCACTACAGCAAAAGCTTGGTCTTATTAACCGTCATCGTCACCATGGTGGGTTTGATCATTGCGGTACTGTCGATTTGATGTCAAAAGTCGTTGAAAGAGACCCCGGGTTACAAAGAGAGCGGAGCCAACTTGCTTGGACCCGAACAAGCCTTGCGTTAGCAACGGCGGTCATGCTTTTACTAAAACTGAGTGTGTTATCAACGATAGGGATGATAAGCCTGATTGTTGTCTCTTGGATTGCCCTTAACTCGAGCATGATGAGAAAAAACATGATTGCCATTAGTTACAACGTAACCAATAGGCGGGAGCTGATTCGTAAGTTGCTCCTGTCAGGATTCGTTGTTTTGCTGTCAGCGACCGCATTTACTTCGTTTGTTTTTCTGTAATTATGTCGACATGATCGACGAAGATGCAGGCTGTCAACCGACGGTTGTTCTCAATTATGAGTAGGCGTAACTTTACAGACTGCTACATCGTTGCAACACTTGAGTGAGTTGTATGATGTGAAGTAGTTGAGATGGGTGCGTATTATTCTACGTTAAGTGGTTGGATTATCCCCGTAACTCGTGCAATGAAAGCACTGGATATTGACCCTAACGAGACATTGGAAAAATTCAATATTGACCCCGCAGATGTGAACGACCCTGAAGGGCGCATTTGTGTAGTCAGCTTGGGTAATCTGTTTGAGTATTGCAATAAAGTTGTCGATGATCGCGAGTTTAATATTGAAGTCGCGAGGCACTTCCACCCCTCCGCGTTACACGCCCTTGGTTATGCCATACAGTCAGCATTTAGCCTACAAGAAGCCCTAGAGCGCGTATCTAAGTACAAACGCGTTGTATCAAATTGCAGCAATATGGAAACCTACGAAGATGGCGATGAACTGATCGTTGAGTTTGTCGTTTATCGTTATCCTGACAGTGGGAGGCAAGTGCTGTCGCCTGATCTTATAGAGTCTTTTCTTGCGACGCTGGTGCAAGTTGCGAGAGATATGGTCGGTGGAAATTTAGAACCTTTGAAAGTGCAGTTGTCGACACCGTCTCCACGAGAAAACAGTGAAGCCGTTGCGTCGTTCTTCAATTGTCCGGTGCAGTATGGATGCGAACGAAATGCCATCGTGCTCGATTTGGCGGCATGTAAAGAGCGCTGCTTGGGCAATAACCCGGTTATGAACCAAATTCACATGGAAATGTTGAACCAGTTTATGAGCAGGGTTGATAAAACCAATCTCAGTTACCTTATAGAGAACAAGATCATTGAAGAGCTGCCGATGGGCGCGCCATCGCAGTCTGATGTCGCGAAGCATCTAGGGTTTAGCCTTCGAAATTTGCAACGCAAACTCAGCGAGCAAGGCACCTGTTATAAAGACATATTGGATGCCACTCGCAAGCGACTGACTCTCAGTTATATTAAGCAACCTCATCTCAGCATCAGCGAAATAAGTTACCTTGTGGGCTTTTCGAATGTTGCCAATTTTAATCGCGCATTCAAACGCTGGTTGGGAACTGCTCCCGGCGAGTACCGCCAAAGTTATCTTTCAGAAAACACTATCTCCGAGCCTGATCATTCCGCGCAAGCGTCTCGCTGACAATAACAATACCTCTCACGTTACCTCTTATCTTACAGCGTGTTAAACCCACGCTGTTCACGCGTGTCGCTCATTTTCAATGACAAACCTTTGGCATGAATGAACAAAGGGATCCGCCTAGTTTTCGATCATAGTGATGCAACGGATACTTTCTGTCTTTCATTGTTCTGTCAAAAAGAGCGGATGAATTGTTTGGAAAGTCAGAACTTGAGACGAGGATTTTTCAATGACGAATGCTGAACAAATCTCTGAGGTAACGACAATCGGTGAAGGTGCCATGCCGTTTGAGTCGCACCTGCAACATATCTTTCTTCAACAAAAAGCGGCATTTAACGCTAATGCCTATCCAAGTTATGACCAGAGAGTGCGAGATCTTAAATCGTTGAAAAAGGCCATTCTGAGCTCAAAGAAAACCTTGTTGTCGGCATTAGAAAAAGACTTCCACTACCGTAGCCATGACGAAAGCCTGCTCGGAGATATATTTTCGTCCTTATCAAGCATTGATTACACCATTAAGCATCTTCGTCGTTGGATGAAACCCCAAAAGCGTCACGTTGGCGTGGTGTTCCAGCCTGCAGAAGCGAAAGTCATTTATCAACCACGTGGCGTTGTCGGCATCATCTCTCCATGGAATTATCCGGTATTTTTGACCATCGGTCCTCTGGTTGCAGCTATCGCTGCGGGTAACAGGGCAATGATAAAAGTGTCCGAATTCACGCCGCATACCAATGCGGTGTTAACTCACCTGCTTGCTGACGTTTTTGCCGCCGACAAGGTAAGTGTTGTCCAAGGAGAAACTGATATCGCTCAGGCGTTCTCATCTCTGCCTTTTGACCACTTGCTTTTTACTGGCTCGACACAAGTGGGAAGACATGTGATGAAAGCGGCAGCAGAGAACTTAGTGCCCGTCACTTTAGAATTGGGCGGGAAGTCTCCTGTGATTATGGATGATGAAATGCCCGTAGACGACGCTGTATCTCGGTTTATATACGGCAAAACCATGAATGCAGGGCAAACATGTGTTGCCCCTGACTATATTTTTTGCCCAAAGGGAAGGGTAGACGAACTGGTCGGTGCGATAGAGAAGCAATACAACATCATGTATCCCAAACATGAAGGGAGCAGTAAGCGAACCCGTATTATCAATACTCGCCAATATCTGCGCCTTAAAGGCTACATTGATGAAGCAAAATCGTCAGGAGCAAATGTCATTTCACTCGGTGGGTTACCCGCAGATGATGCTACCTGCTTCATGCCGCTTACGCTTGTTACGGATACAGATCCAACAATGCGTGTCATGCGTGAGGAGATCTTTGGCCCAATATTGCCCATTGTCGGCTATGACGAAATCCAAGACGTCATTGATGCAGTCAATGCGGGACCACGGCCACTAGGTCTTTACATCCAGAGCTTTAACAAAGCCTTCCAAGAAAAACTTCTTACACAAACTCATGCGGGTGGTGTGTGCATTAATGATGCTGCATTTCATGTTGTTGTCGATGACTTGCCATTTGGCGGTATTGGTGAATCGGGTATGGGGAGTTACCACGGGATTGAAGGGTTTCGCACATTTTCTCATTCGAAAGCACTATTGAAACGGGGACGGCTCTTTTTCAGTGATATGTTGTTTCCTCCATATGGAAAGAAGATACACGAGTTGTTCTACCGTTTTTTCATTAGCTAGAACAACGGATCTAACGTCGTAATGGAGGACAAAAACGTGAATCAAGAATCAAATCAAGTGAGGGCCTTAAGTCTCGCGAATCTGATAGAAACGGCCTGTGAGCACTACCGAGATAGCACTGCCTTTATATGTGGTGCGGAAACACTGACTTATCGCGATGTGGAAGAAAAGTCTCGTGCCTTAGCCTGCTGGTTTCAGCACAATACGCCGTTGAAACCTGGCGATCGAATCGCCATTCAATTGCCCAATATCCTTGAGTTTCCCATTGCGGCGTTTGCAGCATTAAGGGCTGGGTTAATATTGGTGAATACCAATCCACTGTATACGCAGCGCGAGATGCTCCATCAGTTCCGAGATTCAGGTGTTAAAGCTATCGTTATTTTTTCTCCGTTATCGAAAAAACTGGCTGAAATTATTAACGACACTGACATTGGCGTCGTGGTGCAATCTCATGGCGGAGACATACCTAACATACCGACTCAACGCACGACCATTCAAAAAGACATGGCCAGCATTATTAGTTTGACAAAAGGTATGACCCTGAAGCCAACAGAAGTGAGGCCTGAAGATATATGTATGCTGCAATACACGGGGGGCACAACTGGACTGGCAAAAGGTGCTTGTTTGACTAATCGCTCGGTGATTTTCAACACACTTCAAACCGCAGATAGGTTGGCGGACAATGCTGACCCAGGTAATGAATTGTATGTGTGCCCGTTGCCGCTTTACCATATTTACGCCTTTGCAGTGAACCTTATCCTGTTTTTCTCTCAAGGGAACACCAACATCCTTATTCCAAACCCAAGAGATCTCGATGCGTTTGTCGAACAAATCAAACCGCATCGTTTCACGGGATTTGCGGGTATCAACACCTTGTTTGTAGGGCTTTGTAACCACGAAGGGTTTAAACAATTGGATTTCTCCGAGCTGAAATTAACCCTTTCTGGCGGTACGGCACTGGTGGAAAGTGCACGGTTGGCGTGGAAAGAAGTCACCGGCTGCTCGATCACCGAAGGCTATGGCATGTCTGAAACATCGCCTGTTATCTCGTTAAATCATCCAGGTGAAGAACATTACGGCACCGTGGGGCCGCCACTGAAAGGTACGCAGTTGGAAATATGGGATATCAACAACAGAAAGCTACCAGACGGTCATGTGGGCGAGATTGTCGTGAAAGGTGATTTGGTGATGAAGGGTTACTGGAATAACCCAGAGGAAACCAAACAAGCGATTACATCCGATGGGTATTTTAAAACGGGGGATATGGGCCGAATTCTCGAAGATGGTTGCATTGAAATCGTCGATCGCCTTAAAGATATGGTCATTGTTTCCGGCTTTAACGTCTACCCCAGCGAAGTGGAACATGTTCTTTGTTCACACGGTGATGTCTTAGAAGCAGCCGTGATTGGTGTGCCCGATGACAATACGGGTGAGTCCGTGCGTGCGTATATTACCGCGACACCTGAACTGGACGTGGATGAGTTAAAAGCGTACTGCCGAGAAAACCTCACGCCTTACAAAGTGCCCAAAGAAATTGTAACCGTAACTGAACTGCCGAAAACTGCTGTTGGAAAAATTCTTCGCAAAGACTTGCGAGAAATCGCGGAGAAAATTGCGCCTTAATTCTTTTTTGTCCTAGCCGTTGTTTGTTTGCCCCGAGTCCGTCGGGGCTTTTTTTGTTTGTCATAAATCAGCGTTTTAAGAAGAGAGTGATAGAGGGGGGGGGAACGCATTGCTGACCAAAGTGAGTTATCGTTTCGACCCTCTGAGTGCTCGAATTACCCCATAACGCTTAAATTTCCCTTATGTATTCCGCTGTATAAATACACTGAACAATGTACATAGTAAAAATGCGCCTGTTTTTAGTCAGGGACGCCCGCTTTCTCCCATTCAGGTCACAATCATAGAAGTTAATCCACTGATTTTATGCATCTATATAGTAAATTAGCACAAATGTACGCGGATTAATC